>OY762943.1:0-1539614 GCA_963667145.1 Candidatus Cloacimonadota bacterium | reverse complement strand
GTAAACTCTTCAAGTTTTTTATCATGGTTGTTGGTCATTTTTGCCTCCTCGTGTTAACTTTTTGTAACATGAGAACAAAAGTGACCATTTTTTACTTTTTAAATTTACACCAACTTTGAGACGTTATCAAAAATATCTTGTCAATTTATCTCTTGCTTAATTTATAAAATCAATAGTTTTTCCAAAGGAAATAAAACATGTTACGTAAAACAAAAAGAATACACATGGTCGGTATCGGCGGTATTGGGATGAGTGGAATAGCTGGTATTCTGCTAAACCAAGGCTTCTCCATAACTGGCTCGGATATGCATCTGAACGAGAATTGCCAAGAACTAATAGAAAAAGGTGCGAAAATCACACAAGGGCACGACGCTTCACTAATTGACAAAAATGTGGATGTGGTCGTGATTTCTTCCGCTGTGAAGCAAGACAACCCCGAAGTGATAACGGCGAAAAATCTGAATATCCCTGTCATCAAACGTGCCGAAATGCTCTCAGAACTTATGAGAATGCGATTTGGCATCGGCATAGCGGGGACTCACGGCAAAACCACCACAACCTCCATGGTAGGACATTTGTTGAATTTTGCCAAACTCTCTCCGACTATCATTGTGGGTGGAATCGTCAAAAACATCGGAAGCAACTCGCAAATGGGCGACAGCGACTACTTGGTGGTGGAAGCTGACGAATACGACCGCTCTTTCCTAACGCTAACTCCTGTTTTAGCGGGAATTACAAATATTGAGCTCGACCACACCGACTGCTACAAAGATTTGGATGACGTGAAAAAAGCTTTCGTTCAATATGCCAACAGTGTCCCGTTTTTCGGATCGGTAACCGTATGCTTGGAAGACGAAAACATCAAAGACATTTTACCCAAAATAGACAAAAAAATTATCACCTACGGCTTTTCCAGGCAAGCAAATTTGCAGGCGAAAAATATTGAGTTCGAAAACGGCGTTTCCAACTTCGACCTCTACCATAACAACAATTTGTTGGGCAAAATTAAAATAAATTTGGTTGGTGAACACAACATCCTAAACACACTTTTGGCAATTTCCATCGGCTTGGAACTTGATTTGGATTTTGAGACCATCAAAACCGCTTTGGAAAACTTTAGCGGAGTAAAAAGGCGTTTGGAAAAAATCGGCATCGCTAACAATATCACCATCTTTGACGATTACGCTCATCACCCAACAGAAATAAAAACCACTTTAAAGGGCGTGAGGAAAACCACGGAAGGAAGAATTGTCGCTCTATTCCAGCCACACCTCTATTCACGAACCAAAGAATTTGCGGACGAATTTGGGAAATCTTTTATGGACGCAGATTTGGTGATAATCTCGCCAATTTATCCTGCTAGAGAACAAAAACTTGAAGGCGTCACAAACCTACTCATCAGCGAAGCCGCCATCAAGTGCAACCACAACGGCGTTCACACCGTGGGTCTCGATCAGGATATCGTCAAGACCACACTGGAGCTTTTGCAGCCAGAAGACATTCTCATCACTTTTGGAGCTGGCGACATCTACAAATACGGCAAGGAGATACTATCAAAACTGGAACAATCTTCTCCCACATCAGAATAAATTCCCAAGGACGCTATCCGCAAAATTTAGACGAAATTGCACAATTGCTCAAGGAAGGCTACTCTGTCGTCAGCGGAGGCTCCAACTCTTTGTTAACGGGAAAGCAAAAAATCTTCTGCGATAGCCAATTGCCAAAAAAAATTGCTTTCGCGGGGAACACTGTCTCCGTCTCCGGCAACACCAATATCAACTTCCTCATACACGAAGCAGCAAAGAAAAATCTGGGAGGACTGGAATTTCTCGCAGGCATTCCAGCAAATATCGGCGGACTGGTGAAGATGAACGCAGGTGCTTACGGGCAATCAATCTGCCCCATGGTTAGCTCCATAAAAACCATCGATTCGCAGAATGAGAAACACCTCATCACTAACTTCCCTTACTCCTATCGCTCCACGGATATTGACGGATACATTTACGAGGTGAAATTAAATCTTCAGTCCGATTCGCTAGAAAACATACAAGAAAAAACCAAAAAAAATATTGCACAAAGATTGGAAACTCAACCTCTCAAATTACCTAACTTGGGGTGCATTTTCACGAACCCCGAAAACGTCAGTGCGGGAGAATTGATTGACAAAGCCAATCTGAAAGGATTTAGCATCGGTGGAGCGAAGATAAGCGAAAAGCATGCAAACTTCATCGTAAACACAGGCAACGCTACATCCGAAGACGTAATAAACTTAATCAAGCACGTGCAAGCCGAAGTAAAAAAGCAATTCAACATAAACCTAACAACGGAGATAAAAATTTTATGAAAAAGAAACTTACGCTACTGGCGATAATTATTTTGCTGATTTGCGGAACTATTTTTTTTATCCAATCGTCCTATTTCAACGTTACATCTATTCGCCTCAGCAAAAGTGAGCAAAGTGACCCTCGCTTCGACGGTTTTTTGGGGAAAAACATCTTTTCCATCTCCAAGGAACAAATTCTCGGTGAACTAAGCTCTCCCAGAATTTACGACTGCAAGTTAAAGAAAACTTATCCCAATACCATCGTTGTTACTCCTTTGTATCTGGAAGACTATTTTCTCCTGAAAACAAAAAATTATTACACTCCACTGAGCAAGAACAAAGTTGTGCTGGAATTTCAAAACTACTCTCCAGTACCCATCATCAATGTAAATTTACCCCGATACAGCTTGGGCGACACAATTGACAATCCCAAAATAGACGAAATCTATTCCCTCTATGCAGAAATCCTCTCCAATGACCCAGAATTTGCAAAGTTAATCTCGGAATTTTTCTACGATAATGGAAAATTATACTTCATAAAATCCAATCCTATCAACTATATTTGCTTGGGTTCAGGAGATATTTTGAGCAAAATAAAGAAACTCAAAAGTTTGGAGAAAAGTATTGACCTCAAAAACAAAATGATAGACTTATCTTTCAAGAAACAACTGATTTACAAGGAGCTGGATAGCAAATGAGTCGTTCCAATAACTTCGCCGTCATCGATATAGGTACCAGTAAAATCTATGCCGTCATAGCCTGTTTTTCCCAAGATAACAAACTGGAAATTTTGGGAAGTGGCGAAAGCCCATCGGAAGGTCTGAAAGGCGGAATAGTAAGCGATATTTACCGCACCAAAGACAGCATCCGCTCTGCTATGTTGATTGCCGAAGAAGAAGCTGGCATCAAAATTGAATCTGTTTTGGTCGGAATCTCTGGCGATTATATCGAGCACAGCAACGTTGGCGGAACTATTACCATCAGCAACTACGAAGAGACAGAAATCAAAGAGAAGAACATCAAGGACGTTATCGACAACGCCAAAAACAAGGCTCTGCTGGAGAACAAAGACAAAGAAAACCTCAGCATCATTCACGCCATTCCTCGCAACTACGCCATCGATAACGACCCAACTCTGATAGAAAATCCAGTGGGAAAATACGGATGCGAATTGAAATCTGAAGTTCATATCATCTTCGCCAAACGCTCCAACCTCCGCGACATCAACAAATGCGTGGAATTGGCAGGCTGCAAAGTAATCCGCTTCATTTACAGCGGACTTGCCTCCTCAATGGCTGTTTTGGAAGAAGAAGAAAAGCTTTACGGAGCAATCTGCTTGGACATCGGCTCTGGCACTTCGGACATCAGCATCTATTCTGGTGGCACACTCTATTACACCAAGGTTATTCCGCTCGGAGGCAAAAACATCACCGAAGCACTGGCTATTGGATTGAACACCAAGTTGGCAACAGCCGAAACAATAAAATTGGCGGATTTGAGCACGGAAAAAGATGTGGAAATCACCGAGTTGAATGGACAACGCATCAAAACCGTATCCACAGAAACCATAAACGAAATCATCATCTACCAAACCAAAGAAATCGTTGATGCAATTTACAGCAATTTTTTGAACAACAACATCCTCAAAAATATTTCCGTGGGCATCGTTCTCTGCGGTGGCTGTTCCAAATTGCCCGCATTGCGAAACCTCTTGGAAGAGGCTTTCCAAAATCAGATGTTCGTTTGCTCCAAGAAGCCAAACCTTGATAAATTTTGCGGAGAGAAAATTACTCGCCTGCAAGATGTGGAATACGCCTCAACCGTGGGACTCCTTCTGCATTGGATGGACAAAGAAAGCACCCCACAAATGAACAAAAAATTTCTGAAAGACGATTTTTTATCAAAAGTAACAAAATTTTTTAAAGACTTTATATAAACAAATATGGAAATCGAACTCGCAAAACAGCCACAAATCTACAAAGGCAACATAAAAATATTCGGAATTGGTGGAGCTGGCTCCAATATTTTGTCTTATGTCATCAAAAATTCCAAAAGCTCCTTTTATCCTTTGGCAATCAATACAGACTGTAACGACTTGAATAGCAAAGAGTTGACCAACACTCTTAATATCGGTCCAGAAATAACCTCAGGCTTGGGAGCAGGCTCAGAACCAAAAATCGGTCTGGAATCTGCCAAAGAGTCCAAACAAATGATAATAGACGCTCTGGAAGGAACAGATATACTCTTTTGCTTGGCAGGACTGGGCGGTGGCACTGGCACAGGAGCAACTCCATTCATCGTGGAGACTGCCCGCAATATGAACATCCTCACCATTGCTGCGGTCACCATGCCTTTCAACTCTGAGGGGAAAGTTCGTTTGGAAAACGCCAACGAAGGTCTTTTGAAAATTAAAGAAAGTGCCGACGTGCTAATCATCTTCCCCAATCAAAAAATTTTGGAGAAATTCAACAACCTTTCCGTTTTTGATGCTTTCGCCAAAGGCAACGGAATTTTCTTGGACATCATCGACAGCATCTGCCTCACCATGAACGAAACTGGTTACATAAATGTCGATTTTGCTGATATTAAAAAGGTTATCAAAGACAAAGGCTACGCCATCATTTGCAGTGGCACTGGGAGAGGCGACAACAGGATTGAGGATGCATTCAACGAAATTTTTGAGAATATCATTACCACTAATATGAAGTTGGATTCCTGCGACTCCGTTATCATCAACGTAATCGGAGGAACTGATTTGCAAATGTCCGAGTTTGAACAGTCAACAGGAATCATCGCCAACAAAATTCACTCCAATGTTGATGTTATCAAAGGATTGGTAATCGACAACAACCTCTCTGGCTCTATCAAAATTATCTTGATTGCAACTGGTCTGCATATTTCCAACGATTATATAAAAACTGATGATAAAGACGACAAAACTAAATTGGGATTTATTAAAAGAGAAGCAGATAAAAATTCCGAAGAACAATCCATCGCATTTCGCAAAATCAAAAGCATTCAAAATGCCAAAAATTTTAAACCGAGCTTTTTATCAAATCCAAATCCCAAAGACCAAAATGAATAAAATCGCAATTTATCCGGGGACTTTTGACCCCATTACCAACGGACACATCAATGTCATCGAAAAAGCTGGCAAACTTTTTGAAAAAGTTATTATCGCGGTCGCTTACGATACTTGCAAAAACTCTTTATTCTCTCTGGAAGAAAGAACTGAAATTTGCAAAGAAGCTCTAAAAGTTTTTCCATACGTAGAAGTTGATAGTTTTAAAGGATTAATAGTCGATTTTGCCCACAAAAAAAATGCTAATTTTCTCATCAGAGGTCTGAGAGCGATGGGCGATTTTGAATACGAATTACAACAATGCCTCACAAATAAAAAACTTTCGTCCAATTTGGAAACCATTTTCTTCATGCCAGATTTCAAAAATCTCTATCTTTCGTCCTCTATTGTGAGGCAAGTGATGATGCTCGGTGGAGAGTTGGAAGAGTTCGTTCCGAAATCAGTTATCAAAGCGATTGCTCATAAAAGCAATTACAATAGCAAAACTTAACATCTCCTTGAAATCCCCAATCAATTTTAACCATCTTTAATGTTCAAAACCTCAAAAATAGTCTTAGTGTCGTTTGGACACTTTATGCACGATGTTTACTCCTCGTTCATCTCTCCCGTGCTACCAGTACTGATAAAAAACCTATCTCTGTCCTATTCCCAAGCAGCTATGCTCAACGTCGCTTTTCGTGCTCCTTCCATCTTTACACCTCTTTTGGGAATATTGGCAGACAGAATAAGTTTACGCTTTTTCGTGATTTTTGGACCGTTAGTCACTGCCGTGTGCATGTGCTTTCTAACAGAATGTCCAAACTATCTGGCACTAATCCTTGTACTCCTCTTTTGCGGAACCAACGTGCTTTTGTTCCACATTCCAGCACCAGTTATGATCAAACACTTGTCGGGGGATCTGATAGGCAAAGGAATGAGCTTCTACATGCTGGGCGGAGAAACCGCACGCTTTGCTGGTCCTGTGCTATTTGTTTGGGGAATTTCAACCTTGGGCGAACACAAACTCTACTATCTGCTCATACCAGTCGTAATCTCGACAATCTATTTTTTCTTCAAACTTAAAGAAGAAAAAATAGAAAAATCGCACACCGAATCTAAAAAAATCAACGCACTGCATACATTAAGAAAACATTCCAAGCTAATTGTCGGCATATCGGGAATCTACGTGACAGCAGGAATTTTGAAAGCTTCCGTAACGATTTTCCTCCCTACCTACTACTCTTCGTTGGGCAAAAGTTTGGTCATAGGTGGCACGGCTTTGGCAATCGTCCAGTTCTTTGGAGCACTGGGAGTGTTGTGCTTCGGCACTCTTTCGGACAAATTCCCTCGTCGCAAACTTCTTGGCATAACCATAATCTTGTCGTCTATATTTTTGTTAGGGCTAAACCAATTCCATTCTAACAACATCTTAACCATTATCTGCTTGATTGGTATAGGCTTAAGCACTTTCGCCAATGGACCAATCCTGCTGGCAACCATCAACAGCTCCGACAAAAACAACCCCGCTTTTCTGAACGCTGTGTTTATGTCCTTGAACTTGGGGATAAACTCCCTGATGGCTTATTTCGCAGGAGTTCTTTTCGATATTTACGGCTTTAATACAACCTTCGTCATCGCCGCAATCGTGAATTTGTTTTGCCTACCTTTTACGCTGTTCATCACGGAGAACGAAAACAAAATCGTACAATAAAAAAGGCTCTGCGAAAATCACAAAGCCTTATCGTATTTTAAAATATAAACTTAATCTATTCGGCGAGCTTTTTCTTCCTTGGAGAATGTCTCGATTACATCGCCTTCTTTGATGTCGTTGAACCCTTCGATGCTGAGTCCACAATCGGTTCCTGACTTTACTTCTTTCACCTCTTCCTTGTAGTGCTTCAGACTGGAAAGCTGCCCTTCGTAAATTTGGATATTGTCGCGATATAGCCTAACCAAAGCGTCCGCCCTAATCACACCTTTCTCCACAACACAACCAGCAACAGAGCCAACACCTTTGATTTTGAAAACCTGCTTCAGCCTCGCCATTCCACCAGCAACCTCCACAATTTCTGGCGACAGCATTCCCGACATCGCGTCTTTCAAATCGTCAATGGCATCGTAAATAATCGAATAGAGCCTAATATGCACGTTATCGTTGTCAGCCATAACTTTCGCTTCATTCCCTGCACGGACGTGGAAACCCACAATGGTAGCATCGGAAGCCGCAGCCAAAGAAACATCAGATTCCAACACACCACCCACAGCAGCGTGAATAATCTTTACGCCGACTTCATCCGTGGACAATTTTTGGAAAGAGTCCTTCAAAGCCTCGATAGAACCGTCGCTGTCAGCCTTGAGCAGAATGTTTATTTTATTAGAATTTTCTTGATTTATCCGCTTAAACAAGTTGTCAGTATTGGTGTGAGTCATGAAACTCTTTTGCTTTTTGCGAACGTTAAATCTTTCCTGAGCAATCTGATAAGCAAGTTTCTCACTGTCCATTTTGTTCAGAACGTCACCTGCTTTACTCACTTCCTTTAGTCCAAAAATAACAGCAACACCTGATGGATGAAGCACTTTCAACTCTTTCCCATTCTCGCTCTCCATCTTCCTAATTCTGCCGTAAGTCGAACCACAAACGATAATGTCGCCTTTCTTTAATGTTCCCTCTTGTATCAATACGGTAGTCTTAGTCCCGACTTGTTGATCTTTTTGAGCCTCTATCACCACACCTTTTGCGTTGCAATCTACCTTCGCTTGCAGTTCCTTCATCTGAGCAACCAAAGCCACAGAATCCAAAAGGTCGTCTATTCCTTCGCCAGTTTTGGCAGAACAAGCTGTCCAAACAACATCACCACCATAACCTTCCAAAAATAAACTTTGATTTGCTAAATCACCAATGGTTTTGTCCAAATTCGCTTCTGGCAGGTCAATCTTGTTCACCGCAATCACGATATCCACTCCAGCAGCTTTGGCATGATCAATAGCCTCAACAGTTTGCGGCTTCACTCCGTCGTTGGCAGCCACCACAATGATAGCCACATCGGTCACATTCGCACCTCTGGCACGCATCGCCGTGAACGCCTCATGCCCCGGAGTATCCAAAAATGTAATCAATCCTTTTTTAGACTTAACCTGATATGCACCAATGTGTTGGGTGATGCCTCCCGACTCACCAGCAGTCACCTTAGTGTTTCTAATGTAGTCCAAAATAGACGTCTTACCATGGTCAACATGACCCATCACAGTAACAATCGGAGGTCTGGCAACAAGAGGAGCATCAGCCGATTCAATCGCCGTTTCTTGTTCCAAAAGCTGAGCACCAAACTCTTCCTCGAACTCAACTTCAAAATTAAATTCTGAACAAATAAACTCCAAAGTGTCTTTGTCCAACCGCTGATTGATGGTCACCATTTGACCTTGCTTGAACAAATGAGAAACAATTTCAGATGGGTCAACATCCATCAACTTGGAAAGTTCGCCAACGGATGTAAATTCGCTGACAACAATCTTCAAACTCTCGCCATCAAAACTCTTGATTTCTTTCTTATATTTCTTTTTCTTAGCCGGACCGACCAAAATCTGCTTGATATTTTTAGCTGCTTCTTCGTCTTTCTTCTTCTTTTTCGCCTTGTTAAAACTGGCGTTACTGCCAACAGGTTTGCTGTCTTTAAAAACTCTTGCCTTCTTGGATTTACTTCTATAAGCATCGTCATCCACATTCACCTTGCCGCCACCACTTGCACGCTTTTGATTTGCGTCTGGCTTTGCACTAAATCCAACAGGAGACTTACTTCTGTCCAATTCTCCAGAAGAACTCCATTGCCCGAAAGGCTTACCTCTATTCTCGCCAAAAGTTTTCTTTTTGTGTTCCGTAGGAGAAGAAGTTCGCGGACTCTTATCGTCCTTTTGATGAATTTTCTTGGTTTTCCTGTGAGTATCTTGAACCTTGCTCATGTGCTTCTTTAAGAATTGCTTAACCTTCTGAGCATCTTCATCGCTAACCACACTCAAATGATTTTTCACCTCAACTCCGACAATCTTCAAATAAGATTTCAAAGCTCCCGAGGCTATCTTCATTTCCTTAGCCAAATCTTTTACTTTAATACTCAAAACTCCTCCATCGCCGTCATTTCTCAACGGCACAAAACTTCTTTATTTTCTTCTCCAACAGGGCAAGACAATCGTTGCAAACGTATCTCCCTCTGCCAAAAAAATTTCTTTCAAAATCAAAAACAGGTCTTCCCTCTATCAAAACAAATCTGAGCAAATCGTCCTGTTTAAATCTCTTTCTGCATACCACACAAGTTCTTAAGTGCTTTATTTTCACAACGTTGAAACACTAAAAATTCTCTGCAGAAGTTTTCAATTTTTCAATCATCTTCAAGCCGATGCCTGGCAAGTTGGAAAGCTCCTCAACAGACGCTCTGTAAATATCCTCAACAGAAGTGTAGCCATTACTCTTGAGAACCTCCAAAGCTCTTTCGGTAACTCCGTCCAAATCGTCAATGTGGCTAACAACTCTACGCTCTCTCTCCAACTGAGATTGGAACTCTTCCTGAGTGAAAATATCAATCTTGTACCCAGTCAACTTCGCAGCAAGTTTAACATTGATGCCACCTTTGCCGATAGCTTTGTTCTTCTGATTGGTGATAATCCTCGCGAACTTACCGTGTTCAGCCAAATAAACCTTCTCCACAAAATCGATACCAACAGCGTTAGCGATAAACTGCTCCAAACTATCACTCCAATAAACCAAGCTGATGCTCTCATCACCAAGATTTTTGCAAATCTCTTTAATTCGCAAACCCTTGGGACCATAGCAGGAACTAACTGGGTCGATATTCGGATTTTCAGCATAGAGAGCTATTTTGGTCTCCACACCCGGGTCACGCACGATTTTCTTCACTTCCACTTCGCCACTGGCTACCTCAGGAACTTCATTTTCCAAAAGTTTCTTGATGTATTCGGGATGCGTTCTGGAAAGAACAATTCGCACTCTGTTGCGGATTTTACGCACATCCACTATATACGCCTGCACGATGTTGCCGACTCTGTAGTATTCACTGGAAATCTGCTCATCTGCTGGCAAAATCGCATCTGTATAACCAATATCCACTATATAATCGTTAAACTTGAGTTCGCGGATTTTCCCCGTAACAACCTGATTTTTCTGCTTGTTATAATCAAACATAACCCTGTCGTTTTCGAGTTCCTTAATCCTATCTTGAATCAGCTTTTTGGCGATTTTGATAGTCTTGGGCTCAAACTCGGAAACCATCACGATGCAATCCAATTTGTCGCCTATACTGACTTTCGATTTGCTAAGTTGAGCATCTTCCAAAGAGATTTCATCAAAATAGATGTCGTTTTCTACAACCTCTTTGTTCACCTTCGCATAAACTTCGTTTTTGCTCTGGTCAACCACAATCTCCAAAGAAGCAGGATGCTTCAATCTCTTGGAAATAGCTGCATACAAACTTTCCTTTAGCACCACCAAAAGGTCTTCTCTGTCAAGTTGTTTCAAATTCGCCAACTCGTTTATGATAGATATCATACTCATAATCTTCTCCATATTAACAAATGAAACTTTGCAAAGCAGCCCATTTGCAGAGCCGAGTTTTACAAAGTTTCATTAAATATAAAATCAATAATCGTGCCAAGTAAATTGGACGCCAACATTGTGTCAATGTTTTTTCATACGACCCTTGGAACTGTGAGAAGCTATTTCACTTTGTGGGCTAGTAAATAGTAAATGGCTGGTATCACAAATAGTGTCAAAAATGTTGCGACCAAAATCCCACCTATGCTCACCACACCCATTCCCATACGTAGCTCTGATCCCGCATCTCCAATGCCCAAAGCCATCGGAAACATTCCTAACATAATAGCTATGGCCGACATCATCACTGGTCTGAGTTTGGTAGGGCAAGCCTCCAACAAAGCCTCGCGTGGAGTAGCACCATCATTCTTCAGCTGATTTGTATAGTCCAGTAGCAAAATCGCCGCATTCACCACAATACCTATAAGCATAATCATCGCCATCATCGTAATAATATCAAGTTCCAAGCCTGTAATCAAAAGAGACCAAATAACTCCTATGAGTGCAAGTGGCAAAGTCGCCAAAATATAAAAAGGCTGAACGAAGCTCTCCAAAATAGCCGCCAATAGCATATAAGTGAGAATGATGGCAAGCATAGCAGCTTTCAGCATCTCCGAGATAGTGCTCTCCATCTCTTTGGCATTTCCACCCCAAGACACGGTGTATTCGGGTGGCAAGTTCAACTCTTTTACCATCGCCTTCACGTCGTTCACCACATCGGACAGAGACTTTCCGTCAGCGTAGCCACCCGAGAATTGGATGGAATTTATTCTATTGTCATGAATAACCTTATTCGCCACTTCCTTGAAGCTCACCTCAGCCAATTGCGACAGAGCGAACACGCCTTTGGCAGTAACAATGGGAATGTTCTTGATTTTATCCAAATTATCGGTAGCATCATCAAAATATTTCACTCGAATATCGTATTTATCACCATTAACGTCATATTGCGTGGGAGTTAATCCTTCCAACGAAGCTCTAACCATCATTCCCAAAGTAGCAATATCTATGCCAGCTTCCTGCAACATCTTCCGCTTTGGCTTCAACTCAACTTGTGGTTTCGCATCACCCACAGAATTTTTGAAATTCAAAAGTCCCTCTATGTCGCGAGATTTTTCCATTATCTCATCTTTGTACTTAGACAAAATTTCTTGATTTGGACCTCGCAAATCGAATTGGACATCAGAGCCCATACCTTCGGAGTTGACCTTAACATTAATTTCCGCTCCGGGATAATCGGCTAACTCTCTGGAAAGCTTGGACATCAATTCAGGAGTACTCAAATCTCTATCTTTCGCATCCACCAATTTGATGTACGCAGTTCCAATATTGCTCCCTTGATCCACCTCTCCTTGATTACCAATTTTGGTCAAAATCAACTTAACCTCGGGGAAAGCCGCCACTCTCTTTTGCAAATCGATGTAAGTTTTTTCCGTAACCTCCATGCTAGAACCTGCAGGCATAGTTACATCCAAAACCATCACACCATCGTCCATATACGGAACAAAGTTTGAACCTAAATATTTGGCAAAAAAGAAAGTAACAACCAGTAATATAAACGGCAAAACAACCGTCATAATCGCTCTGACTTTGTTGTGAATTATCTTTTCCAAAAGGACACCATACCAACCATCAACTTTATCCAAAAACTTTTCGATAGATTCACCCAATTTGCTCTTTTTCTGATTTTCAGGCAATATCAAAGACGCCAACATCGGAGTGAGAGTAAACGAATAAATCAGCGAAAACACTGTGGCAATCACCACGGTATAAGCAAACTCTTCGAAGAAAACCCCGACAAGAGAACTCATGCTACCGATGGGAACAAACACCACAATATTGGTGAGCGTGGACGCCATAACAGCCACAACCACTTCCGAAGTTCCCTTGGCAGAAGCATTTTTTCTACCATCGCCTTTGTGCATATGCCTAAAAATATTTTCTATCACCACCACGGAGTTTGAAACCAAAACACCCACAGAAGTACTCAAACCCATAAGAGACATCACATTCAGGCTGTATCCAAGCCAACTCATCACCATAAAAGTGGAAACCAACGAAGCTGGCATCGTGAGGGCAACTATCAGTGTAGAACGCAAATCGTGAAGGAAAAGCAAAAGCACAAACGCTGTAAAGAGCACCCCCAAAAATAGTGTACTGATGGTATCGTTTACGGAACTTTCCACGAAATGGGCATCATTTTTCACGATGTCCAAATTAACTCCGCTGGGCAATTCGGTTTTCAATGCTTCAATTTTTTCTTTTATCAAAGCAGCAATCTCAACTGGATTGCCCTCCGAAGACTTAACTATCTCCAGCGTAACAACATTTTTATACAATTTTTTGTTAACATTGTCATAAAAAATCGCCTTGGTGTCCATCTCCTTTTCGCCCTCGCTCACAGTTGCTATCTGTCCAACTTGCTTCACACCAACGGGAGTAGCCACTCTGGAACGCGACACTTCATCCAAATTGGCAAAAAGCCCTTTGCTCTTCACCGAAATCTGGCGACCATCCAATTTATAGCTACCAGACGGCACATCAACGTTGGCACTGCCCAAAGCCTGAGCAAGCTGAAGCGGAGTAAACAAGTCCTGTCTGGACTCTTTCGGCGTCATCTCCACCTTAATTTCACGTTGCACACCTCCAACGAGGTTCACTGTAGCCACACCTTCCACCTGATTAAACTGGTCTTTTATTCTATTATCTGCCAAATCGTACAACTCCAACGGAGACAGTTTATCGGTCGTCAAAGCAAGGTTCAAGATTGGCTCTGATGTGGGATCAAATTTGGCAACTACTGGAATTTCCGCACCATCGGCCAAATCGTTAATCACAGCATCAACTTTGCTCTTCACCTCGTCCTTGGCAATGTCCACATCCTTATCCAACTCAAATCTTATCATAATCAAGGAAACATTGTCCATGGAAAAAGACTTCAACTCTTCTATCTTGGAAACCGTGGCAATCTCATCTTCCAAAATACTGGAAACACCACTTGCCACTTCCTGAGGACCTGCTCCGGGATAAATCGTTTGCACAGTCACATACGGAATATCGGCTTCAGGGAAAAGGTTCATCGGCAAACCAAAGTAAGCCATCGCTCCGAAAAGGATAGAAACCATCAAAATCATGGTCATCATTATCGGGCGTTTAATCGAAATATTTGATAAAAACATCGTATTTACCTCTTCAGCTAACTAATCAACTACTTTTACTTTGCTACCAGCATAAACCACGCTGTAACCAATCGTTACCACTTTGTCTCCGCTCAAAAGTCCTCTCACGCAAGACTGGGTCGCATTTTGATGCTCCACCTGAACATATCTTTTTTCGGCTTTCCCATTCTCAACAACATACACATAGTTCCCATCGTCATCGCTTTGGATTATCTTGGAAGAAATCACTTTTTCCTCTGGCAAACTAATAACTTTAACATAAATATCAGCCAAAACTCCCGAAAGAACCTGCATATCATTATTGTCAAATTCGGCAAAACAGATAAAACTTTGTGTCACAGGGTCTTTGGACATAGAGAGCTCCGTAAGTTTCCCGTTGAGCGTAATATCGTTCCACACAGCTCTGACTTCCTGACCTTGCTTCATCTGGGCGATTTGCTCTTCGGAAGCTGACAATTTGACCTTGAGTTTGCTCAAATCCGACACGGTAAACAAGAAATCATCTCCTCCAATATTGTCCGTGAGGCTCACATTCATTGCCGTCACCACACCATCTATCGGGCTAGTAATCGCCACCAACTTGGAAGCTGACTCATAATTCGCCTTATCCACCTGATATTGAGTGGAAATATTATCCATCTCTTGCTTGGAAATCCCACCCTTGTCGTAAACTGTCTTCATCCTCTTGTAAATCTTTTCGCTGTTCTCATACGCAGACTTAGCCTGCAAATAATTTGCCGATGGCTTGTCACTGGGGAATCGAATGATAACCTGATCTTTCTTAACCCTTTGACCAACTTTAGCCTCAATGCTAGAAACGTCAGCAGCTATCGGACTGTACTCGTTCGTTTGCTTATAGCCCTTCATCTTACCCGTGAAGTAAATCTCTTTCACAAACTCTTCGTTCGCCACTTCCTTCACTTTTACAGGGATTCCCTCATTTTTGTGAATGTCCGACAAACTCTCTTGCTTTTTATCCGAACAAGCCCACAAAGAGCAAACTGCCAATCCAATTAAAAAAAACTTTTTCATAATTCCTCCCCAATAGCCAACTTATAACTCTCACAGGCTATAATATATTCATAAATACTATTCAAATATCCTAACTTCGCCACATTCTGCTGCAACGTTGCGTCCAAAAATTCCAATTGCGTAGAAACTCCGTTTTGGTAGCGTCCTTGTGCAATGCTAAACGCCTTTTGTGCCAAACCCAAATTCTCCGTCTGAGAAAGCCAACTCTTTTTAGCCTGTTGCAAACTGTGATAGCTGTTCTGAATATCCAACTTCACCAAATCTCTAGCGTTCAGTTCATCTTCTCTCGCCTGTCTCCACGCATACTCTTTCACGGAAACTTTGTTGAACCTTGCGAAACTGGTGAACAAAGGCATTGACGCACCGAGAGTCACCTGCCAATAATTCCCCATATCACTGGTTTCCACGCTTCTGTCGCTGGATTGGGAAAATATTTTGTAAGCAAATCCAAGCTGGAAATCTGGCAGAAACGAAAGTTGCTCCATACGATAATCTTTCTTCTTGATTTTCGTGGCAATCCCGGCAATCTCAATCTCTTTCCGAGCTTCCAATCCTTTCTTCACACTTCCATTCAAATCTTCGCCTTGCATACTCGGAGCTACCAAGGAGTCCGTAATTTCAAGGTTCGCACCTTCATCCCAACGAATGTAATTTTTAAAGTTCTGCGTCGCCAACACCAAATCTTTATCAGCAGCTTCCATTTGTGGCTTTTGCTTGGTAACCTCCAAACGAGCCCGAAGGTAATCGTATTGCGAAACCAACCCTTGACTATACATACTCTTCACGCGAGAAAAATTCTTTTCGGCAATATCCAAAGCCTGCTCTTGCACCTGCAATCTCTCCTTCGCCAAGAGCAAAGCGTAATAATATTTGCTCGCATTAAACAAAATTTCTTGCTTCTTCAGTTCATACTGCTTTTGGCTCAAATCCGCAGCATCACCAACCATACTCACACTGAAAGGAACTTTTTGCGACAATATTTGTGTAGCCTCTATCCCGTAAGCAAAATCGGTTTGCTTCTCCGAAGAGAGAGTTGCCGAGTTAAGTGCCAAAATCCCTTTGCCCAATGTCAAATCGTTACCAGTCATAGTTGCAACTTGCGATTTAAATGCGTTCATAGAATTAACATAGTTAGTATAAGTGTCGGGATATTCATATTCGGTGTAGGAATAGCCTCCAACCAAATTCACCTGCAAAAAAGCCTCTCCCAAGGCTTGTCTATATTGCTTCTTCGATTTTTGCCTTTCATAATCGGAAGAACTCAAAGACAAGTTGTTCTTCAGAGCCAAACTTTTTGCCTCCTGCAACGACAAAGAAAACAACCCCGAAAAAGCAAAAACCAAACACAACAAACTAATTTTACTTCTCATAACCATCCAATTCCTTCAATTTTTTGATAGAATTATTAATCTCCTGAATAACAAAACTCATAAGTTCCAAATTTTCTTTCATCTTATTCCTTGTTTCCACAGTAAACTCTATAGTCTCATCCTTCAGTAAATCAGTTGCCAAGTCTTTATAACCATAGCAAAGAGCTACAACCTTGCCAATATAATGCTTTAAAGAAAGATTTGGCAGACGAAAGTACCTTTTCCGCTCACCTATTTTTTTGAAACTTTCCAACTCACCTATGCCAATCAAAAGATTTATCCCGAGGCTCACAGCACCCTTACTTAGATTGAGAGTCTCCCTGATGTCCTCAAAAGTCAATCCGGCATTACCCGTAACAAGAATCAAACCGAGTATCGTCGAAGCAGAAGTTGTGGAGCCAACCATTTCCTCCACCTTCACTACCTTCTGAATCAACATCTTCTGATTTTGCGTTAATTCAATTTTCAATTTCTCTCCCATAAAAAATTCATTTAGTTCACAAATTATTGAACCAACTTTTAGTCAATCTCTTTTAATAAATTTTCTTTCGAGAAATAACTTTAGAAAATAATTTTGAACAATATCAATGCGTTATCGTTCAATTGTTTTTTTGAAGTTGTGCAAACCGCCAAGTGTCCGCACACATATCCGTGATTTTCTTCTCTGCAACCCAGCCGAGAATATTTTTCGCCTTGTCCGCATTGGCATAGCAAGTTGCAATATCTCCAGCTCTTCTGCTAACAATTTTGTAGGGAATTTCCACGCCTGAAACCTCTTGAAAAGTTTTCACCATCTGCAAAACTGAAAAGCCATGACCTGTGCCGAGATTGAAAAGATGAACTCCTTTCCCTAAATCCTGCGTTCACTCCCTTTATTTTCAACATTTGACAACAACTTATTTTTGTGATATTTAAACTCTTCCAAGTTTGCTGATTTCACAAAATTGCTACTCAGAGGAGTTAGCCAGCCCAAATCTTTCTTCGGAACTTTATCCAACAAATTTCTTTGCCAATGCACAATACATCGCTGCTGAATTTGGCACGGAAAGCACTTAGTTAAAGCGGCTTTCAGCCCATCATGGTCATCCCTTATCCACATATTTGTTTCTCTTAAACCTCTATGTTTTAGGCTCAAAAAGAACTCTTCCCAAGAACTTTCGGCTTCCTTCAGGTGCATCTCAAATCCCAAAATTTCTCGCTTTCCATCTTCCGTTAAGCCAAGAGCAATCATAATTGCTTGCGGTCTAACTTGCCCATTTTCTCGCACTTTAGTGTAAATGGCATCAATCCAGATGTATTCATATTTTGAAGCCAATTTGCGAGATTTCCACTTGTTAACCTCTTGTTGAATCGGCTGAATATACCTGCTAACAGTGCTTTTATCCAAATTTTTTATCCCAAGTCTGTCGAACAATTTTTTCATTTTCCGAGTAGAAACTCCATTGATGTAAGCCTGCTGAACTATGCTAATCAGCGACCTATCGATTCGTTGGTATTTCTCCATTACGGAAGATGTGAAAGTGCCCTTTCTTATTTTGGGAAAATCAATTTCTAACTCGCCTAAACTAGTGGCAAGTTTTCTGGCTCTAAATCCACTTCTATAAGTTGTTCGCTCCTGATTTCTCTCATATTTTTTAGCATTCAAATATGACTCTAATTCTGCCTGAAACAGTTGATTTACAGCTGTTTTCAAAATTTTTGCTAAATTATTACTCGTTTCGTTCTTGACAAAATTAGTAAATTCTTCAAGTTTTTTGTCATGATTGTTGGTCATTTTTGCCTCCTCGTGTTAACTTTTTGTAACATGAGAACAAAAGTGACCATTTTTTACTTTTTGGAAAGTTCACACTAAAAGTATCCACCCTAAATTGACGATTTGTAACAGGAAAGTTTATAAAAAAATGGGGAGATTGCTTAGAACTTTCACGTAAATTGTGAAAAAAAATGGTCAAATCAGCTCGTGAAAGCTCAATCTGACCACTATGAATAATTACGAAAGCAATAAGAATTTTATGGATAAAAAGTACAAGGTTTATTACCGAAAAAAGTTGGTAAAGTACGCCAAAGAGACATCCATTTCGGAGGCTGCACGTGAGTTCAATACCACTAGAAAAACTGTGAGAAAGTGGGTAAAGTCCTATAATTTAAAGGGAGAGGAGGGGTTGAATAACAAGTCCCGAAAAAATCAATATTTCCCGAATCGTATAAATTCTAAAGTGGTTGACGAAATTAGAGAGTGCCGAAATAAATCCAAAAACCTGTGGGGTTCACGACGAATTATTGACCATCTTCAGCTGAATTGCTCGCATTCCACTGTTCACAAAAAGCTGTGCGACGAAGGTTTGATTAAGAAAAAAAGCGAAGATACCAACGGAGAAAAGACCTGAGTTTGATGCGGAAAAAAGCGAAAACTTACGAGAAATTTCAGGTTGATATTAAATACTTGACCGACTTACCTGAGCTGTTTGAGGGGATTAAATACAAAAATTTCCCGAAGTATCAAATAACTGCTCGCGACTATAAATCGGGGATGCCGTTCATTGGATTTTGTTACGAAAAAACGAGCGTTAACACAGGGATTTATATCGACTATTTGTGCAAAAATTTGGCAGAATGTGGCGTCGATATTTCCAAAGTTGCTTTTCAAACGGACAATGGCACAGAGTTTACGCATGTTAACAAGAAGAAAGGCGTTACATATTTTGAAAAAATGGTAGCCAAAAATGGTGCGAAGCATTTGCTTATTCCAAAAGCTAGTCCGACTTTTAATTCAGATGTCGAGAGTTGTCATCGCTTGATTGAAGATGAGTTTTACAGGATTGAGGATTTTGGGAGTTGCGAGGATTTTCTGTGCAAAACCCACTGCTACACGCTGTATTTTAATCATTTCCGTGGCAATCGAGGACGAGATGGGAAATCGCCAAAACAGATTTTGAAAGAAAATTTTTCAAAGCCTAATTATAAGGTCATGAACATAAATCCCATCATTGCAGATTTTTATTCGAGAGACGTAGAAAAAATTAACAAGGGTGGATACTTTTACTGCATACCGCCCAATTATTACTCATTTCGTTCTTGACAAAATTTGTAAATTCTTCAAGTTTTTTGTCATGATTGTTGGTCATTTTTGCCTCCTCGTGTTAACTTTTTGTAACATGAGAACAAAAGTGACCATTTTTTACTTTTTAAATTTACACCAACTTTGAGACGTTATCTTAGTCTTGAAGAAAAACAGCTCAAAAACTGCGAAAAAGTCCAAGTAATTGCGGGACTAAGGCATAAATACCGATTACAATTACTTTTGAAAATAGCGGAAATATCTAAGAGCTCCTATTTTTGGTGTTTGTATAAAAAAGACAAACCTGACAAATACTCAAAAATAAAAGAAAAAATTAAAGATATTCACAAAAATGATAAAGCTCTTGGTTATCGAAGAGTAGAGATAATGCTGAGGAAACAAGGAATAAAAATCAATCACAAAACTGTACTTAAGTTGATGAAAAATATGGGAATAAAAGGTAAAGCAATTAAGAAAAAATACAACTCTTTTAGAGGAGCCACAGGGAAAGTTGCTCCTGATATAATAAACAGAAACTTTGTTGCTACAAATCCTTATGAAAAGTTGACCACGGATGTAACGCAATTCAATATTTTAGGTCAAAAAGTTTATTTGTCTCCAATTCTTGACATGTATAGTCGGGAAATAATTTCATATGACATTTCTAAATCGCCTAATTTTAAGCAAATAATTTCTATGCTAAAAAAAATGTTTGTAAAATTACCTATAAATGTTACTCCAATTTTGCATTCAGACCAAGGTTGGCAATATTCAATGGATAATTATCAAAAAATATTGAAATCCCATAACATCACACAAAGTATGTCACGCAAAGGAAATTGCTTGGATAACAGCATTATGGAGAGTTTTTTCGGAAGATTGAAAGTTGAAATGTTTTATGGCGAAAAATTTGCTTCAGTTAATGATTTTGTTGATAAATTAAAAAAGTTTCTTGATTATTACAATTCTAATCGAGTTTCTGTCAAGTTAGACGGATTGTCACCGATTGAATATCGAGAACAATATTTTAGTAAACTTAATTAAAAAGTCCAAAAAAATGGGTGCATATCAGAATTTCACTGCCTTTTCCTATCCTTTCTTTTATTATCGCTTGTAATGTCTTTCTACTACAATTATCAACCATTTGTGTATATATCTTGTCGCCTCTCTTAAGCAATCCAAAAACTTTTATTTTGCCTCCAGCTCCACGACCTCTTTTTCCCTTAACTCTTTTTGCTTCGAAATAAGATTCATCGATAACGTCTCAAAGTTGGTGTAAATTTAAAAAGTAAAAAATGGTCACTTTTGTTCTCATGTTACAAAAAGTTAACACGAGGAGGCAAAAATGACCAACAACCATGATAAAAAACTTGAAAAATTTACAAATTTTGTCAAGGACGAAACGAGTAATAATTTAGCAAAAATTTTGAAAACAGCTGTAAATCAACTGTTTCAGGCAGAATTAGAGTCATATTTGAATGCTAAAAAATATGAGAGAAATCGGGAGCGAACAACTTATAGAAGTGGGTTTAGAGCTAGAAAACTTGCCACTAGTTTAGGCGAATTAGAAATTGATTTTCCCAAAATAAGGAAGGGCTCTTTCACATCTTCCGTAATGGAGAAATACCAGCGAATCGATAGGTCGCTGATTAGCATAGTTCAGCAGGCTTACATCAATGGAGTTTCTACTCGGAAAATGAAAAAATTGTTCGACAGACTTGGGATAAAAAATTTGGACAAAAGCACTGTTAGCAGGTATGTTCAACCGATTCAACAAGAGGTTAACAAGTGGAAATCTCGCAAATTGGCTTCAAAATATGAATACATCTGGATTGATGCCATTTACACTAAAGTGCGAGAAAATGGCAGGTTAGACCACAGGCAATTATGATTGCTCTTGGCTTAACGGAAGATGGAAAGCGAGAAATTTTGGGATTTGAGATGCACCTGAAGGAAGCCGAAAGTTCTTGGGAAGAGTTCTTTTTGAGCCTAAAACACAGAGGTTTAAGAGAAACAAATATGTGGATAAGGGATGACCATGATGGGCTGAAAGCCGCTTTAACTAAGTGCTTTCCGTGCCAAATTCAGCAGCGATGTATTGTGCATTGGCAAAGAAATTTGTTGGATAAAGTTCCGAAGAAAGATTTGGGATGGCTAACTCCTCTGAGTAGCAATTTTGTGAAATCAGCAAACTTGGAAGAGTTTAAATATCACAAAAATAAGTTGTTGTCAAATGTTGAAAATAAAGGGAGTGAACGGCTTTTTGATAACGTCTCAAAGTTGGTGTAAATTTAAAAAGTAAAAAATGGTGGGCGGTATGCAGTAAAAGTATCCACCCTTGTTAATTTTTTCTATGTCTCTCGAATAAAAATCTGCGATGATGGGATTTATGTTTATGACCTTATAATTAGGCTTTGAAAAATTTTCTCTCAAAATCTGTTTTGGCGATTTCCCATCTCGTCCTCGATTGCCACGGAAATGATTAAAATACAGTGTGTAGCAGTGGGTTTTGCACAGAAAATCCTCGCAACTCCCAAAATCCTCAATCCTATAAAACTCATCTTCAATCAAGCGGTGACAACTCTCGACATCTGAATTAAAAGTCGGACTAGCTTTTGGAATAAGCAAATGCTTCGCACCATTTTTGGCTACCATTTTTTCAAAATATGTAACGCCTTTCTTCTTGTTAACATGCGTAAACTCTGTGCCATTGTCCGTCTGAAAAGCAACTTTGGAAATATCGACGCCACATTTTGCCAAATTTTTGCACAAATAGTCGATATAAATCCCTGTGTTAACGCTCGTTTTTTCGTAACAAAATCCAATGAACTGCATCCCCGATTTATAGTCGCGAGCAGTTATTTGATACTTCGGGAAATTTTTGTATTTAATCCCCTCAAACAGCTCTGGCAAGTCGGTCAGATACTTAATATCAACCTGAAATTTCTCGTAAACTTTTGCTTTTTTTCGCATCAAGCTCAGGTCTTTTCTGCGTTGGTATCGTCTTCTTTTCTTCTTAATCAAACCCTCATCACACAGCTTTTTGTGAACAGTGGAATGCGAGCACTTCAGCTGAAGATGATCGATAATTCTTCGAGAACCCCACAGGTTTTTGGATTTATTTCGGCACGTTACAATCTCGTCAACCACTTTAGAATTTATACGATTCGGAAAATGTTGATTCTTTCGGGACTTGTTCTTCAACCCTTCCTCACCCTTTAAATTATAAGCTTTTACCCACTTTCGCACAGTTTTTCTGGTGGTGTTGAATTCACGTGCAGCCTCCGAAATGGATGTCTCTTTGGCGTACTTTACCAACTTTTTTCGGTAATAAACCTTGTACTTTTTATCCATAAAATTCTTATTGCTTTCGTAATTATTCATAGTGGTCAGATTGAGCTTTCGCGAGCTGATTTGACCATTTTTTTTCACAATTTACGTGAAAGTTCTAAGCAATCTCCCCATTTTTTTATAAACTTTCCTGTTACAAATCTTCAATTTAGGGTGGATACTTTTAGTGTGAACTTTCCATGAAAATAAAGGGAGTGAACGACTTTTTGACTGGCTTGAGGAGACCCTGCCTGAAGTTAGCAATTTTATTGCCTTACCAGAACAACATTGGGCGAAAATTAAAAGTACTAATCCGATAGAACGACTGAATGAAGAGATTAGACGACGAGAAAAAAGCATTAGGATTTTTCCTAATTGTGAAAGTTGTAATCTTCTGATTGGAGCAATTTTAGTTCAGCAAAATGAGGATTGGATCGAGGGACGAACCTATATGAGTATAATAAAAACAGAAAGAGCCAACTTACAGAAAAAACTTAAGTTAGCAGAAAATTTTTAAGAATAATTAAAACATGAGAGAATTTACACCACAAATGAGACTTGACTGATAGTACTCATTTGATTAGTTTCAAACTTAGTTTTGATTTGTATTCAAAATTCGAGGGAAAAGGCGAAATTAGGTGGGTTGAAAAAGAAAGAGTTATACTCCGTAATGGGAAAGAAATTGGTGTATTTGATAATAACTATGTTGAAAGGTTTTCTACTGTTAAAGGATGGAATAATTATACTTTTCTTGTTTCTCATAATTTGCAAATAAAAGGACTAAGGCTTGACCCCATTGATAAATTAACCGAGGGGATGGTATTAAAAAATATAGATTTTAGTTATTTTAAATCTAAAAAAGATTCATCGATATATAATGACTATCAAAGTATAAAAATAGAAACTTTTAATGATGATTTAATTTCAGGAACTATTAAAATCAAAGAAAAGGGGATGTTGTTTTTTCCTATATTATATGATGACAATTGGAAGTTATATATTGACGGGATAGAGGAGAAATTGGTAAGAGCAAATATTGGTTTTACAGGTGTTATGATAGATATCGGAGAACATGAAATAATTTTGAAATATATTCCTAAGGGAATTGATGCTTCTCTAATATTATCTTCCATGGGGTTATTTATGTTGATTATGTTTGGAGTAGTTAATAAAAAATATTATGGTAATCTTAAATGAAAAAAAGGCTTTCTATAATTATTGTTACTTACAATAGCCAAGCGGTTATAGTAGATTGTCTGCAATCTATTCAAAAATTTAATGATATTGGCGATGAGCTTGAAATCATTATTGTGGATAATTCTCCAAAATTTGAAATAAAAAATTTAATTAAAAGTTTAAATTTAGATTTGGATATCAAAGCAATTCACAATCCCCAAAATGGCGGTTTTGGGCAAGGTAATAATGTAGGAGTTGAAGTTGCTAACGGCGAATTGCTGTTTTTCTTAAATCCAGATACTATATTAATTGAATATATTTTTAGTTATCTTTTAAAAAAATTTGAAAGTAGAAAATTGACTGCTGCAGGATTTAAATTACTTAGCAAGGAGGGTAATATAAATAATTCTTTTGCTTTTTTTCCAGAGTTTAATTTTGTTTATTTTTTTCTTCCTATAAAATTAATAAATTTTTTAGTCATAAAATTAGGTATGTTTTCAAAATTCATTTTTCCATGGGGAGCAGATTTAATTGTAAGGAGAAAAGATTTTATGGAAGCAGGAATGTTCGATGAAAAAATGTTTTTGTGTAATGAAGAACCAGATTTAATGAAGCGACTTAAGTTTTGTAAGGTAAGAATTTTCAATAAATCAATTATACATTTGGAGGGTCATACAACGGCTTTAGAGAGTTCGCGATTTAATGAATGGTTTAATAGTACTCACTATTACTTAAACAAATATAATTTAAGTTTCGACAAATTTTTAAAAATAGAAATTAAATTAAATAATTTGAAAATAAAGGTTAGAAAGTTACTAGGATTAAATGTTGAACATTTGATCTCATATGTTAATTTGATTAAAGATAAGTTAAAATGATATTTATTGTAGGTTTTTTGTGATAATTAATTTAAGAAGTTTATATTATTATATTTTTTTAGCAACTTTTACGGTTATTATTTTTAGTAACTTAATTCCATCGGAATTGGTTGTGATAACAAGACTATTTGTAATTCCTACAAGTCTTTTATCTTTACTTTTATTAAATAATATCAAGGGTTTTCTTTATGTCATAATGCTTTATATTTTCTTAGGTTTATATATTCTGTACCCTTTACTAACTAATGATGCATATTTGACATATTCAGTTACAAATACTAAATATGCCATGTATTTTATATTTATTTTTGGTTTAATCAATATTTTAAAATATATTTCTTTAGAAACTCTTTTGTATAGTATGTCAAAAATTTTTATAATTAAATTGATTGTAGTTGCTCTAATTAGTTTAAATATGAATTTCGGAGAAGCAAGATTTATTAATTATCTTTTAAATGTTATTGATTTAAATGTTCATATATTATTTGGCAGATATAGAGTTTTTGATGTGTATCTTTTTTTATTTCCTTTGCTTCTTATTTATATAAAAGATAAAAAAAAATATCTTAAGATAATAATCCATTTATTATTACTTTTTAATATGTTATCGGCGATGTCTTTTGGGATACTTTTTGCTTACATTGTAGTAATGCTTATCAGATATAGATTTATTAGACTAGGATGCTTTGTTATTATAAGTGCTATTTATATCCTATATTATGAGCAATTATTTGATTTGTATGAGATTATTGTGGTTGAAAAAAGTGTTTCTATTGATGTTAAGTGGAATCAAATTATATATTTATGCAATAATTTAAGTCTTTTTGGAAAAGGATTAGGAACACCGATTAATATATATGGAAGAGTAGATTCTATGTTAGAAAATGTTCTTATTTATTGGTTTTTAGTTTATGGCGTTATAGGGATAATTTTTATGATTTTCTTTTTTGTGGTTTTCCCTTTTTTCATATTTTATAAATATAAGAAGAATTATAGTTTGAATGTTGTCTTTTATATGCATTTATCTGTGCTTCTATCTTCACTTACAAATCCGTATCTTGAATCTGTAATTGGTATTATGGCAATGATTATACTTGTTGCATATTATTTTAGTAAAAAATCTTTTTCGTTTGAATTAAAAAAAATTAATAATCAGAAGGGAATTGTCGGGGTGTAATGTGAAAATTGTAAATATTAATAGTGGATTAGGCAATCAAATGTTCCAATTTGCTTTTTACTTATCACTTAGAAATAAATTTGAAAACGAAAAAGTAAAAATTGACATTTCGTGGTTTGATAATGATGAATTTCATAATGGTTTTGAATTAAAAAAAATTTTTGATATTGATTGTTGCTTTTCTGATGATAAGGAAAATTCTGCTTTATCCAGAGCAGGATATAGTTTTTTAAGTAGAATCAAAAGAAGATTATTGCCTAAAAAAAAAAGTGAAATTGTTGAGTCAAAAGAACAGCAATTTCATTTTCATAAAAATCTCTTTGGCAATGCTAATGAAGATAAATATTATCGTGGTTATTGGCAAAGTTATAAATATTTCGATTCTATTTCAGCGTTAATAAAAAGTAGTTTTAGATTTCCTCCTTTTTATGAAAAAAACAATCTAAAGATGAACTTATATATTAGAAACAATAAAGATAGAACTGTTTCAATTCACGTTCGATTAGGAGACTATTCACAACATAGTTCTTTGGGAGGTATATGCAATTTAGAATATTATAACAGAGCTATATTGATGATTGAAAAAAAAATAAAAAATCCAATTTATATTATTTTTTCTGATGATATTGAGTGGTGTAGAATTAATTTTAATCTATCGAATGCTAAGTTTGTAGATTGGAATAAAAAACAATCCTCGTTTCGCGATATGCAATTAATGAGCTTGTGTGATCACAATATTATTGCTAATAGCAGTTTTAGTTGGTGGGGAGCTTATTTAAATCCAAATAAAAATAAAATTGTCATAGCTCCTAAGGTTTGGATAAGAGGAAATGTTGCTAAAGACATTATACTAGAAGATTGGTATAAAATATGATGAATATAAAAATTTCGGTAGTTATACCGATGTATAATGCAAAAAATTTCATAAAAGATACTATTGAATCTGTAATCAATCAAACTTATAGTGAACCAATAGAAATAATTGTTGTAAATGATGGCTCTGATGATGGTTGCGAAAAAATAGTAAAAGAAATAATTACAAATAACAAAACAAATAGAATTATTAAACTTATAAACAAGTCAAATGGTGGAGTTTCTAGTGCTAGAAATAAAGGAATAAAAGAGTCTAATGGAGATTGGATAGCTTTGCTTGATGCAGATGATGTTTGGTTTCCTGAAAAACTTCAACTACAAATTGATGAAATAGAAAAAAACCCCAAAATAAAATTCATAGGGACGAATAGAAATGGAGAAATTTATCCATTTTTTAATAAATTTAAAAATAGGATTTATACTCTTAATGCAAAGCAAATTATTGTTAAGTGGTATCCACATACTTCAACTGCACTTATAAATAAAGAAATTTTGCTAAAAACAAATCTTTATGATGAAAGAAAAACTCGTGGTGAAGATGGAGATTTGTGGTTGAAAATCATTCAATTTTGTAATATATATATATTGAACGAAGATTTGGTTTATACAGGTGGAGGGAAAAGAAGTTTCGGAGAATCTGGTCTTTCGGCAAATATGCCAAAAATGTTTCAAGGAGAAATATTGGCTCTCAAAGATGCAAAAAATAGAAAACAAATAAATATTTTTGAATGTATATTTTTTTATCTTTGGCTAACTTTTAAGTATTATAGAAGAATTCTAATTATAAAGAGAGCAAAATGAGTTTCAATTTTTTTTGGTTTTTAAGAGTTTTAATCTATAAACCGTTTTTGGTAAATTTGTTCTTCCTTCTTATGTAGGAGGACCTATTTTTGTTAGTAATTTCAAAAGAATTTTTATCAATAAAAGGGTACGCATTTATCCTGGAGCGAGGCTTGCTGTTGAATATAAATTTTCTTCCATAGTTTTTGAAGAAAATATTTCTATTGGTCGAAATTTGCATATTGCTTCTGGTGGAGGTCAAGAACTTAGAATTGGCTAAAATATAAATTGTTCTGCTAATGTTCTTATTACTAATATAGATTATGAGTATAAAAACATATATATTCACATAATGAACCAAAAATTAATCTATCCTAATACTAGTATAGGCGAAAATTGCTTTATAGGTTATGGTGTTATTATTCAAGCAGGAACTATTTTAGGTAAACAATGTATTGTGGGAGCAAATTCTGTTGTTAGGTGTGTTTTCCCCGATTATTGTGTGGATTGTAGGAGCTCCTGCAAAAATTGTTAAAGGATATGATGAAAAGAGTAAAACTTGGTGCAAAACAGATAATAAAGGGATTTTTTTTAAACTAAGATAATATGAATAAAAATATTGCCATCCTTTTAGCCTCCTATAACGGCAAAAAATGGATAAAAGAACAAATTGATTCTATTTTAAATCAAAAAGAAGTAAATCTTAGCATTTTTGTGAGTGATGATTTTTCTACCGATAATACTTTGGAATACCTAAAAGAATTATACAAAGAAGAAAAGAGATTGTTTTTTTTAGAAAGCAAAGAAAAATTTGGTGGGGCTGCTAAAAATTTTTATAGATTAATAAATGATGTAGATTTTACAAACTTCGATTATGTTGCTTTAGCTGACCAAGACGATATTTGGTTTGAAGATAAACTTATTAGAGCGATTAATGTAATTAAAGACAAGAATGTTAGCGGATATTCTGGAAATGTGCTTGCTTTTTGGGAAAATGGGGAAGAAAAACTTATCAATAAAGCTCAGAAGCAAATTAAATTTGATTATCTGTTTGAAGCTGCTGGTCCTGGTTGTACTTATGTGTTAACTCTAAATTTAGCTTTGGAGTTTCAAAAATTTTTGAAAGCTAATTTTGAAAAAGTAAACGAAATTTTATCGCATGATTGGTTAATTTATGCTTTTAGCAGAGTATGTGATTATAAGTGGCATATTGATAATATTCCCAAAATAAAATATAGGCAACATCAAAAAAATCAAGTTGGGGCAAATTATGGTGTAAATGCGATATTTAAAAGAACTTGTTTGATTTTTTCTTCTTGGTATAGAAGTGAGACTAAAAAAATGATCATTTTATTTAATTTAGAAAGTAAAATAAATTTTTCAAATTTGATTTTATGTAAAAATTATTATAATAATTTGCTTTTGTTAAGGTATGTTTTTTATTTTAGAAGAAAATATAAAGAGAAGCTTTTTCTTTTTTTGATGGTAGTACTGAATATTTATTGAATATGGGTATTTTAAAAAAGCAGTTTTGGGTAAATACTTGGATTTCAACCAATTTTTTTAGCTTTTCAAAATTGGTAAATAAAGTTTTTGGTAATCTGGTTTACGATAAGCAAATCAGCAACTATTTCAACAACGAATATTGCGTTTACTCTTTTGGAGAATCGCTAGAAATTTCGGAAAATATTAAGTTCATATGATATACGCTCTAGCTTTCATTTCAACTTTTGTTCTCACTTTCATTGTGAGGAAGATAACTCTGAAAAAATCCCTTTTGGATATTCCTAATGAGCGTAGTTCCCACAGCGTTCCCACTCCGACAGGTGGCGGATTAGCAATAGTCATAGTTTGGTATGTTGCTCTTAGTTTTTTCTACTTCGAGAGTTATATTTCGCAAGAACTATATTTTGCCTTATTGCCGGGAATTATAATTGCAGCAATCGGGTTTTGTGATGATATTTTTGGTTTGTCTCCAAAAGTTAGATTGTTTTTTCAAGCTTTGATGAGTGTTTTGGCATTGTTCTTTTTGGGTGGATTGCAAAAAATAGATTTGGGATTTTTCGTTTTTGATAATGTTTACATTCTTAGTTTATTTGCATTTTTCGGAATAATTTGGTTTATCAATCTCTTCAATTTTCTTGATGGTATTGACGGTTACGAAGCTTCGGAAGTTATTTTCATTTCTTTGGCTTTATTTTATTTTACCAAAAATCCTGCAACTTTGTTGCTAGCCGTTGTTTGCTTAGGCTTCCTATTTTGGAATTGGCAAAAAGCAAAAATCTTTATGGGAGATGTAGGTAGCACTTTGCTTGGCTATACGATTATTGTCCTATTTATTCATTTCCAAAACAATGAAAATTTTTCGCTTGTAAATTCACTGGTTTTGAGTTCTATTTTTTGGTTTGATGCTACTTTAACGCTTATCAGAAGAAAGTTGAACGGAGAAAAACTCAGCCAAGCTCACAAAAAACACGCTTATCAAAGGCTTAATCAATCAGGTTGGTCTCATGCCAAAGTTTGCACTTTTGCGATGTTGACAAATATTTTGCTTTTTGTGATTGTGCTTTTTGTGGAGAATATTTGGGTAAGTTTTTTGATTAGTATAATTTTGTTGTTTGGTGTGATGAAATTTGTGGATGGGAAGAAGAAGTTTGAATAAAATGAATTAGGAATAGTTTATAGTCAAGTCTCATTTGTGGTGTAAATGGGCGGTATGCAGTAAAAGTATCCACCCTTGTTAATTTTTTCTACGTCTCTCGAATAAAAATCTGCAATGATGGGATTTATGTTCATGACCTTATAATTAGGCTTTGAAAAATTTTCTTTCAAAATCTGTTTTGGCGATTTCCCATCTCGTCCTCGATTGCCACGGAAATGATTAAAATACAGTGTGTAGCAGTGGGTTTTGCACAGAAAATCCTCGCAACTCCCAAAATCCTCAATCCTATAAAACTCATCTTCAATCAAGCGGTGACAACTCTCGACATCTGAATTAAAAGTCGGACTAGCTTTTGGAATAAGCAAATGCTTCGCACCATTTTTGGCTACCATTTTTTCAAAATATGTAACGCCTTTCTTCTTGTTAACATGCGTAAACTCTGTGCCATTGTCCGTCTGAAAAGCAATTTTGGAAATATCGACGCCACATTTTGCCAATTTTTTGCACAAATAGTCGATATAAATCCCTGTGTTAACGCTCGTTTTTTCGTAGCAAAATCCAATGAACTGCATCCCCGATTTATAGTCGCGAGCAGTTATTTGATACTTCGGGAAATTTTTGTATTTAATCCCCTCAAACAGCTCTGGCAAGTCGGTCAGATACTTAATATCAACCTGAAATTTCTCGTAAACTTTTGCTTTTTTTCGCATCAAGCTCAGGTCTTTTCTGCGTTGGTATCTTCGCTTTTTTTTCTTAATTAAACCTTCGTCGCACAGCTTTTTGTGAACAGTGGAATGCGAGCAATTCAGCTGAAGATGGTCAATAATTCGTCGTGAACCCCACAGGTTTTTGGATTTATTTCGGCACTCTCTAATTTCGTCAACCACTTTAGAATTTATACGATTCGGGAAATATTGATTTTTTCGGGACTTGTTATTCAACCCCTCCTCTCCCTTTAAATTATAGGACTTTACCCACTTTCTCACAGTTTTTCTAGTGGTATTGAACTCACGTGTAGCCTCCGAAATGGATGTCTCTTTGGCGTACTTTACCAACTTTTTTCGGTAATAAACCTTGTACTTTTTATCCATAAAATTCTTATTGCTTTCGTAATTATTCATAGTGGTCAGATTGAGCTTTCACGAGCTGATTTGACCATTTTTTTCACAATTTACGTGAAAGTTCTAAGCAATCTCCCCATTTTTTTATAAACTTTCCTGTTACAAATCGTCAATTTAGGGTGGATACTTTTAGTGTGAACTTTCCACATTTGTGGTGTAAATTCTCTCATGTTTTAATTATTCTTAAAAATTTTCTGCTAACTTAAGTTTTTTCTGTAAGTTGGCTCTTTCTGTTTTTATTATACTCATATAGGTTCGTCCCTCGATCCAATCCTCATTTTGCTGAACTAAAATTGCTCCAATCAGAAGATTACAACTTTCACAATTAGGAAAAATCCTAATGCTTTTTTCTCGTCGTCTAATCTCTTCATTCAGTCGTTCTATCGGATTAGTACTTTTAATTTTCGCCCAATGTTGTTCTGGTAAGGCAATAAAAATGCTGACTTCAGGCAGGGTCTCCTCAAGCCAGTCAAAAAGTCGTTCACTCCCTTTATCTTCAACATTTGACAACAATTTATCCTTGTGATATTTAAACTCTTCCAAGTTTGCTGATTTCACAAAATTGCTACTCAGAGGAGTTAACCAGCCCAAATCTTTCTTCGGAACTTTATCCAACAAATTTCTTTGCCAATGCACAATACATCGCTACTGAATTTGGCACGGAAAGCACTTAGTTAAAGCGGCTTTCAGCCCATCATGGTCATCTCTTATCCACATATTTGTTTCTCTTAAACCTCTATGTTTTAGGCTCAAAAAGAACTCTTCCCAAGAACTTTCGGCTTCTTTCAGGTGCATTTCAAATCCCAAAATTTCTCGCTTCCCATCTTCCGTTAAGCCAAGAGCAATCATAATTGCTTGCGGCCTAACTTGCCCATTTTCTCGCACTTTAGTGTAAATGGCATCAATCCAAATGTATTCATATCTTGAAGCCAATTTGCGAGATTTCCATTTATTAACCTCTTGTTGAATCGGCTGAATATACCTGCTAACAGTGCTTTTGTCCAAATTTTTTATCCCAAGTCTGTCGAACAATTTTTTCATTTTCCGAGTAGAAACTCCATTGATGTAAGCCTGCTGAACTATGCTAATCAGCGACCTATCGATTCGTTGGTATTTCTCCATTACGGAAGATGTGAAAGTACCCTTTCTTATTTTGGGAAAATCAATTTCTAATTCGCCTAAACTAGTGGCAAGTTTTCTAGTTCTAAATCCACTTCTATAAGTTGTTCGCTCCTGATTTCTCTCATATTTTTTAGCATTCAAATATGACTCTAATTCTGCCTGAAACAGTTGATTTACAGCTGTTTTCAAAATTTTTGCTAAATTATTACTCGTTTCGTCCTTGACAATATTTGTAAATTCTTCAAGTTTTTTGTCATGATTGTTGGTCATTTTTGCCTCCTCGTGTTAACTTTTTGTAACATGAGAACAAAAGTGACCATTTTTTACTTTTTAAATTTACACCAACTTTGAGACGTTATCGGGTTGTGATAATTTCCTGAACCAAACCATACTGGGGGTCAACTGAAATATTGCCTTTGTATCCATACACAAAGCGACCTCGCTTGCTCACCCACTTGGCATCGGGGTCTTTGCTCTCCTGAATATTAACTTCGGTCGAAACAAATTCTTGCTCTTCGCTCTCAGCATCTGCCACTGGCTCTGTTTCTATTGTCACTTGCTTTTTGGGGCGTGCCGCAGAACTCACAAGTGTCGCATCCACTACGGCACCAGTTTTTAAGTTAATTCCCAACTTCGCGAATTGGTAATTCACCTCGTTCAGCAACTTTTCCAACAGATTTCGCTGAATAAGTAAATTCTTAAACCTGCTAATCGTGGAATGGTCAGGAGTATCGTCGTCCATACTGAATCCACAAAATTTCATAAACAACAAATCGCACGCCAACCGCTCGGCACACTTCACTTCGTTGAGATTATACCAAGACAGCAATAGGTAAACTTTGAACATCGTGGATCTTCTGTAGGGAATGCAACCTGCCACGTTGTCACGTTTTCGAGGAATTCTGTTTAAAATTTTGCCAATCCTTTTCCAATCAAGTAGTTTCTCCACTTTGAAAAGAAAATGATTTTCCATCTTCTTCAGTTTCGTCTTCATTGCCAAATCCCCAAAAGATATTCCAGTATGCATTTAAATCCTCCAATGCTCAATAATTTTTAAACAAATAAAGTTAGCCTTAAAGTATTGTAAATGAATATATTAAACTTTCTTTTTGTGGAAATTTATGTGCAAAGGTTTCATGTGGTTGACCTTGCCAAAGGTCATCTTGCTTCATTGCAGAATTTGATAACGTCTCAAAGTTGGTGTAAATTTAAAAAGTAAAAAATGGTCACTTTTGTTCTCATGTTACAAAAAGTTAACACGAGGAGGCAAAAATGACCAACAACCATGACAAAAAACTTGAAGAATTTACAAATTTTGTCAAGGACGAAACGAGTAATAATTTAGCAAAAATTTTGAAAACAGCTGTAAATCAACTGTTTCAAGCAGAATTAGAGTCATATTTGAATGCTAAAAAATATGAGAGAAATCAGGAGCGAACAACTTATAGAAGTGGATTTAGAGCCAGAAAACTTGCCACTAGTTTAGGCGAGTTAGAAATTGATTTTCCCAAAATAAGAAAGGGCACTTTCACATCTTCCGTAATGGAGAAATACCAACGAATCGATAGGTAGCTGATTAGCATAGTTCAGCAGGCTTACATCAATGGAGTTTCTACTCGGAAAATGAAAAAATTGTTCGACAGACTTGGGATAAAAAATTTGGACAAAAGCACTGTTAGCAGGTATATTCAGCCGATTCAACAAGAGGTTAATAAATGGAAATCTCGCAAATTGGCTTCAAAATATGAATACATCTGGATTGATGCCATTTATACTAAAGTGCGAGAAAATGGGCAAGTTAGACCGCAAGCAATTATGATTGCTCTTGGCTTAACGGAAGATGGAAAGCGAGAAATTTTGGGATTTGAGATGCACCTGAAAGAAGCCGAAAGTTCCTGGGAAGAGTTCTTTTTGAGCCTAAAACACAGAGGTTTAAGAGAAACAAATATGTGGATAAGAGACGACCATGATGGGCTGAAAGCCGCTTTAACTAAGTACTTTCCTAAGCCTGATTCAGCAGCGATGTATTGTGCATTGGCAAAGAAATTTGTTGGATAAAGTTCCGAAGAAAGATTTGGGCTGGCTAGCTCCTCTGAGTAGCAATTTTGTGAAATCAGCAAACTTGGAAGAGTTTAAATATCACAAGGATAAATTGTTGTCAAATGTTGAAGATAAAGGGAGTGAACGACTTTTTGATTGGCTTGAGGAGACCTTGCCTGAAGTCAGCAATTTTATTGCCTTACCAGAACAACATTGGGCGAAAATTAAAAGCACTAATCCGATAGAACGACTGAATGAAGAGATTAGACGCCGAGAAAAAAGCATCAGGATTTTTCCTAATTGTGAAAGTTGCAATCTTCTGATTGGAGCAATTTTGGTTCAGCAAAATGAGGACTGGACAGAGGGTCGAACCTATATGAATATAATAAAAACAGAAAGAGTCAACTTACAGAAAAAACTTAAGTTAGCAGAAAATTTTTAAGAATAATTAAAACATGAGAGAATTTACACCACAAATGAGACTTGACTGATTCATCAACTTCAATTATCCCAGAAAGGTGTGAACCTTCACAACAAAACTCAGCAATTCTTTCTCTAATTTTAAGTAAATAATTGTTGATTGTTTTTCTACTAATTTTGGTCAAAATTGCAATTTTGCTAGCCTCAATATCCAAAGAAAAATACCTAATTATTTCTCTAAATTTATCTTCAGAAATTTTGGCGTTCTTTACATACTTGTTTTTTATTGTCCTATCAATAACTTAACTAGTATAATCCACTTGTCAAGTTATCTTGAGCCTAAACTTATTTATCTAAATCCATAAACATATGCTTATTATCAGAATGAATGAATTTTTTAAGTTTTTTATATATCAATTGCTTATCAAGTAAAATTTTGTTATAATTCAAAATTTGTTTATAAAAGTTATCGCAATCAATTTCACGCCCCATATAATGCCTCTGGCCTCCTATTTCTAAATCATCGCTGTAATTATTTAATAAAATGAAATCATGATAAATAACTTTATAAACATCTTCTTTTTGCTTTTCATTCAGCATTGATAAATTTTCTATACCATTTAGTAATAGTTTTTCATATTCATCTCTCGATGAAGGTTCTACTGTAAATCCAAAACCACTATAAGGAGGCTTGGCAGCCAACACTACAGGTTTGCCTTTATAAGCAAATTCCTGCCCAATAGTTCCACCACAAGTAACAACAACATCAAATTCATCTAAAACAGTTAAATTATGAACATCATCGCTTAACAAACACTTTTCGCAATCTAATTCTTTTAAAATTGAGTTTATAACCCCTTTTTCATTATATAGGTCTGCAGAAGGGTGCTCCTTGATTAAAAAATTAATATTTCTATTTCTTTTTAAACTTTTTACTGTCTGAACTAGCCATTCTTTGTAATCATCGTACAATACATCTGGATAAGCATGAGGGGCATCACAAAAAATATGACTCATTACTGCAACAATCGGCAATTTCCCTTTCAATTCATACTTTTCTATAATTTCCTTTTTACTATATTTTTTTTTATTCATCGAAAATGCATTTAAAACATCATGTTGCTCCAAATTCGCACTGAAACGCTTTAAAAAATATTCATCAATAAAACTATGAATTTTTTTACTGTCCAAATTGTCCAAAAAAATTTTTTTGGGCTTTCTATCATGAAGATTAAATTCATCATAGTTTTGATATTTTCTCATTGAAAAACCATTTAAGTTAATAGGAGTAACACATTCAATGTTATTATGTTTAGCGATTTCAAACAACAAACCACATCTATATACATTATCACCCAACACCATTACTTTCACATTGTATTTTTCTAAAAGTCCTTTAAAAAAATAGAAATAGCAAATCTCTAAAAAAACAATCTTTTTTACAGAAAAAGATATTTCTCTTATTTCTGCTAAATTCAAACTCCTCAAAACAGCATCATAAATATGATACCCAATATTATATTTTTCAATTTTCAACTTAAGTAAATCGTTTCTGTTTTGTATACGAAGAAAATTTATAAAAATAGATAAAACATTCTTTAAGCACGAAAAACCAAAATCAAAAAATTTTCCAACTATATTTTTGCACATTGAATTAATTAGTGAAAATTTTTCTTTTTCACCTCTTAATCCTACTATACAAATTGGTTGCAAAGCTTTTATCTTAGCTATGGTTAAAGCTGTTTTCGATATCCCGTATATTAAAGGCAATTCAGAATAAAAACTTTCATAAAGTAAATACTCTCGACGACTATCTTGTTCATTTTCTCTTTCCCAAAAATTTTTATTACTTTCTAAAACTTCATTAAATAATTTATTTTTCATTATTCACCTTAAACCAATTCAACTTAAACTTAACATAATACCAATTAAAAAACATGCCCGCAATAAAAGCAATTAGAGTAGCTACTGCTGCACCATTAATACCCCATTTTGGTATAGCAAAATAATTTACCACAACATTGCATGCACCTGCAATACCCACAAGCATTGTATAGTATTTATACCTATTTTCAAAAATTAAAATTCCATTAAATAATTTCCAAATCCCATCAAAACAATAGCCAAAAGAGACAATAACGGCAATCCAACATGATGCAACAAACTTTTTATCTATAAAAAATTGAATATAGAAAAAAGAAACAAACGAAAAAATAATTGTAACTACTAAAAGAAAAATTGAAAGTTTAAAAATAGTTTTTTTTACATACTCTTTGTTATTTACATTATCAATTAGAAAAGGAAGCCAAGTTCTAGAAATAGCAGATTGAATAAACAAAATAATCATTCCAAACTTATACCCTACTCCATAAACACCTAAATCCTCAATAGAAATCATTTCGGAAATCATAATTCGGTCAATTTTTTCCAAAACCCAAGAAAGAACCAAACCCACAACCAAAGGGAAACCAATTTTATAAAAATCTTTTATAGATTTTTTAAATGATGATGAAGTAATAATTTTTTGTTTGTCAAAGTCGTAATACAAAAAAAACAACCCAAAAAAGGCTATAATAGTTGGAGCCAAAATTCTACCATAAAAACTCCTTGTATAATAAACCCAAACTACTCCCAAACTGGCACTAAAAAAAGCTATTAATGAAGTAAAAAATGCATATTTTATTGATTTTTTCTCTAATTGAAAAGCCGTAGTGAAAATAGTTGAAAAAGCACTTATACTGGAAAAAATTATTATCAAAACTATTATTTGTCTATTTAATCCAAAAAAAATGTTCTCACAAAAAGGAACAAATAAAAAAAACAAACATGATTGCAATAAGATGCCCCTGAAAGCCATCACAAACTCTTGCTCATGGGATTTACCAGAATAATAATTAACTAATGGAACACTGGATCCCCACATCATCAAAGCCGTAACAAGAGCAGAAAGAGCTGTAAAATTTTCAATTATGCCAAAATCAGATTTAGACAACATATGGGACAGAATGGTAACAGACAAAAAAGAAAAAACAGAAGTAATTATTGCTGCAACTGTATAAATAATTATATTTTTTTTCATTCCTTCTGCAAATATACCTTTATATAATTATTCTTCCATTTTCTTCAAATCAAAACACTCTTCTTTCCAATCACCTTTGAAAGTTTTAGGAATCTTCCAATCCAATCCATAACGTAACTCTAACCATGGTTCAATTGGCGCTGGTACAGGATAGTTTTTATTTTTAAATTCAATTTTTCCCAAATTATCAAAAAATTTAATATTCTGGCTACGTTCAAAATTTCTTTCCGAATAATTAAAAACTTTCCCTCTCTTCTCATACCAAAATAGAATATCAAAAATAATTTCACTTTTTGTATAATAAACAAGTTGCTGAATTTTACCCTTATAGATAGCTTTTCTGCCTAAAGTCATTCCTTCTTTCTTAAATGTCCTATCTATTATTTTCCATTTATCAATCCCTAACACATCAATATCTATATCATTATCGTGAGAAATAAATTTCCCTTCACGATATAATCCTAAAACAGTCCCATCCGTAATACGATATTTAACATTCAATTCTTCCAATAAAGTGCAAAATTTTGCCATTACTTTGTCCCCATCCTTAGGCATAGGTTTATCTGAATTGAAAGGAAAATAATGATATTCGATAAAATCCCTCTTTAATAACTTATCTCTATAAAACTTTAAATTACTTTTGAATCTCCTTAAGTTATAAAACATGATTACTCTTTATGTATTTTAAAATTCTTTCGTAATCTTCAATATAGTCAACTTCCGCCCAAAATTCACCCGCAATATCCTTTATATAAATATCTTTCTCCCCTATCAAAGTATATAATACATCCTCCCACCAACAACCATAGTTTCCAGAATTAATAAATTCCTCAACCCTATTCTTAAACAAAGTTATATCGCTTCCAGAAATTTTCCCAATCCCAACATATTCACCAGTAGTTTCTTCATTGGTTAACCCTTTACCGTATTTAATAAGTTTACCATTTACCCAAGTAAAGCGATAATCAGCATCTTCAATTCTAGAACTATCAGCTAAGAGTATTGGTGATTTTTTTTCTTCCAATAAAACATCCAATATTTTTTCTTCTAAAAAAAGATCACCATTTAAAACAACCAAATTTTGACAATTCTCTATAAAATCTCTTGCAAACCAAACTGAAGCTACTGAATTAGTAATATTAAAAAAAGGATTGAATACTGTATTGTAAGTAAACTTTTGCAATGCTTTATTAATATATTCATGAGAATAGCCTGTTACAATAGTAATATCATTTATCCCTTTTTTATTCAATATTTCAAATGTTCTTGCAATCAAAGGCTCCCCTCCAATATCCACACAGCATTTAGGTTGTCCGTGCAGATGTCTGGAAATTCTACTTCCAACGCCAGCTGCCATTATTAATACTTTCATTTTTTTTCCTTGTAAAAATCACTAAGAGCATCAACAAGTATATCAATACATTTCTTATCCATATTGCCCATGTGCGATACCCTAAAAATTCTATTTTTCAATTCTCCTCCATTGGGACAAACAGATATTTTATGTTTTACCCAAAGATAATCTATCAGTTCTTCAACTTCTATATTTTTCTCAACTTCCAATGTAGTCATAGCATTAGGCATATTTTCAACATAAAATTTTAATGGCAAATTAGAGATTTTATTCCTAAAATATTCAGCAATTATTTTCGTTCTTTTTATTTCTTCTTTTACAGAAGTTACCATTATTTTACGCAATCTTTCATGCAATTGTAAAATAATAGTAACGGGTGGAGTAAAAGGAGTTTGCCCTCTTAAGCCATTGGATAAATAGTTTCTAAAATTAAAATAAAGAGAGTCAGCTTCTTTTAACCTACCTATTGCTCTTTCATTCATAACTATTATTGCAAGTCCAGGTGGTAAAGCTAATCCTTTATTAGAACTGGCAATCAAAACATCTATTTTTTGCTCTATCATGTCAATTTCGTCAGTAATTACCATAGAAATCCCATCTACAATATTCAACAAACCATTTTCCCTGCATAATTTTCCTACAGAATACAAATCGTATAATAGCCCTATCGAAGTTTCATGACCATTAATTAAAAAAGATGTAATATTTTTATCAATAATGACATCATCAAAGCGATTGGAATTATTGACTACCTTATACTCTTGAAAGTTAATTTTTTTTAGTTTACAAATATCAACAAATCTTTGACCAAAACCTCCTCCATTAACAACAAAGGCTTTATCATTAAAATTTAAAAAATTACAGATAGATGCCTCCATAGCTGCTGTCCCTGAACCTGCTAAAAAAATCACTCTTGAACCTTTGGGAGCATTAAAAATTTCAATTAAATTTTTTTCGCATTCCAAAATGACTTTAGAAAACTCTCCCGTTCTAAAATACGGTGTTTGTTTAGCACCAAGCTCTAGTGTGTAATCAAACATCCTCACAGGACCAGGAGTAAAAATAAGGTCAGTATAATTCATATAAAAAAAATCCTTAATAATCTTAATTTCATCGCCACCAATAATTAAATTTGTTTAAGAAAAAAATTATAGGCAACTCTAAAATTAAAGTAATGCAAAATATGTATGTTCCGTTAACCAATATATTCTCTGTATAAAATATAGATATTCCTGTGAAATAAGCATAGTAATATGGAAGTAACATTAAAAAAACCGTGTGTGTCCCTAAAATAATTAAAGAGTTTTTACCAAAAAAAGACAAAAATGACAATTTCTTAACAAAAATCTTTGAAATTCCCAATACTCCAAAAGCTCCACAAAACGCCGAAATATAAAATAGAAAATAATTGCCTAACTTATTAAGATTCATATCAACTTCTGAATTAAAATAAGCAGTTACAAAATTTAAAAAAAATAGTATTAAAACAATAAATAATTTATCAACCTCTAAGACCTTAATATTCCTTTTTTTAGCAAAAAATCCTATCCCATAAAAAACAATACCAGAAAATCCTGTCTCTATTCCCCAAGGCAGTGAGAAATACAAATATTTCGAACCTATATACCCTACAATTGAACTACCCAAAAGTAGAAAGTAAATTTTTTTTTCTTCCATGTGTAGTAACAACGAATTAAAACCTACTGAAACCAAAAATAAACAAGGCAAAAACCACAATGTAATATTAAACATCCATAAATCATTCCCAATTCCATAAAAAATACCCACTATTTTATTATAAGGGATAAATAAAGGAACAGAAAAAGAATTCCAAAAATTTACATGTAAAAATAAAATCAAATTTGAAATAATAGAAAAAAAGAAATAAGGTTTTAATAAAAATCTTACTTTCCTAATAAAAAATTGGTTATTGGCTCTAACTTTATGTAAATATCCAGAAATGAAAAAAAATAATGGAATATGAAAAGAATAAAATATTTTTTTTGGTAAAGTATTTGGGATATAACAATGAGCAAATATAATAAACAATATACCTATACCTTTAGCAACATCAATCCATTCAATTCTTTCAAAATTTTTCATAAATTCCTTATTTGACTATCATATTCCAGCATAATTGAGAACCATACGCAATATTTTTACTCGCTTTTCTCCCTAAAACATCTTTTAAATATTTCGGATGCATACCATATCCAGGTCTTACACTTCTAATGTTTTCTTCAGTGAAAATTTCGCCTTTTTTAATGTCTTTAGCTACATATAAACTTCTGGAAAACCTTCTATTATTCTTTCTGCTTTCATTCAAAGAATAGTCAATTTTGCCCAAGAGTTTTTCTGCATCTCGAATATCTTTTACGTATTTTGCAAACTCTTGCTTGTCTGCACTAAATTCTGCATCAGGTCCACCTATAGCTTTATCCAAAATAAAATGTTTTTCAATTACTTTTGCTCCCAAACTAACGGCTACAATAGCAGCTGTAGAGCCGATAGTATGATCGGAAAATCCACTAACTACTCCGAAAGTTTGAGCTAAATTAGGAATCATACTTAAATTAGCATCATCCAAATGTGCAGGATAAGCAGAGGTGCACTTCAAAAGAATAATATCATTATTGCCTTCTTGACGGCAAATATCTACCACATCTTGTATCTCTTGAATAGTAGCAACTCCTGTAGAAATTATGATTGGCTTACCTTTAGATGCTGTATATCTTATAAGTTCATAATCTGTAATTTCAAACGATGCTATTTTATAGGCACACGGATTAAATTTTTCTAAGAAATCAACTGCTGTTTTGTCGAAAGGAGTAGAAAAAATATCAATTCCTACTTCTCGAGCAAAGTTAAACAACTCTTCGTGCCATTTCCAAGGAGTATGTACTTTCTCATACAAGTCATAAAGAGATTTGCCGTCCCATAGTGTCCCACCATTGACCATAAAATCATCTTTACCACAATTTAAAGTCATAGTATCAGCTGTGTAAGTTTGAAGTTTGATAGCATTTGCTCCAATTTCTTTTGCCACCTTGATTGACTCTTTGGCAACTTTCAAACTACCATTATGATTAGCACTAAGTTCGGCTATTATATAAACACCATTTATTAAATCAAAATTGCTAATTTTCATTTTTTAATGACTCCCTAACATAATACTTCCCTCGCTTTACTTTTTTTATTTAATTTTCTTAAAAATGAATTTATTCTATAACTCTGTTAGTTTGAAATTCTCCAAATTCAATAACAATCTCTTACTATTTCGCACTATATCCCCCATCAATCACCATATTACTACCTGTAATCCATCTGGCTTCATCAGATAAAAGAAACTTGCATAAATTTGCAACATCTTTAGGCTTACCAATTCCAAGGGGATGCATATTTACTATATCCTCAACAGCTTCCTGTGTTAAAGTTGAAAATAAGTCTCTAACCATCTCTGTCTCTATAAAAGCCGGAGAAACACAATTAACTCTTACCCCCTTAGATGCCAACTCCAAAGCCATAGCTTTAGTAGCGGACACCAAAGCTGATTTACTGGTGCAATAAGCCACATTACCTTTTTGCCCCAAAAACCCCATGACAGAAGAGATAAAAATAAAACTTGCCGAAGAAGACAAATACTTTTTTTTACTTATAATCCTAACCAATTCAAGACCCGAAACCACATTAGAAGCAAAAATCTTTTCATAATCTCCGCTGCGTAAAGACTTAAGCGGTTTGGTCATCTCAACTCCTGCACAATGCACAAATCCAGAAATTTGACCTAATTTAGTCACCGCATCAGATATAATACCTTCCAATTTTTCATATTGAGTTACATCAATGGAATAGAAAAGATGCTCCTCTCCATCTAACATAGCTAAAGTTTTCTCCAACCTTTCTATGTTTCTAGCCAACATCACTACTTTACCGCCAGCTTTTGCCACTCTGATGGATACGGCTTTGCCGATTCCCGAAGAAGCTCCCGTTACTACAACAACCTTGTTTTTTAAATCCATAATTAGTTTATCTAAATAGTAATTACAGTTGCGGCTAAAGACAAACCAACCCCAAAACCAACAACAAGAACCTTATCACCTTTTTTAATTAACTCCTGCTCAAGACATTGCGACAAAGCAATAGGAATGGAAGATGAAACTGTATTCCCTGTTTCCTCTAAATTAACATAACATTTGCTCTTAGGAATTTTTTGTACTTTTCGCAAATAATCAATCATAAATTTATTAGCTTGGTGATAAATAAACATATCAACATCATCTATGGTTAAACCATTTTTCTTCAAACAACTACTTATCGTAGAAGGAATATTCTCTATCGTAAAATTGAAAATTTCTGGACCATTCATAAAAAGACAATTGTCATTGCTAAAATTACCCGTACCATACTCATAATCTTCTGCATTCAAATCAAAAACAGTTTTAGAACCACCATTTTTAACTATCAGCTTGTCATATCCCGCACCATCTGTGCCTAGCACAAACTCACCTATACCATCCTCTTCTGATTTTTGAATAAGAGAGCAAGCAGCTCCATCTCCAAAAATTGCCTTGTTGGCTTTATCTTTAGGATGCAAATATTTACTATAAGTCTCTGCCACTACCAAAAGCACACATTTTGCTATTCCTCCAGCAATAAAACCTTTAGCAACACTGAGACCATAAACATAACCAGAACAACCTAGGTTAAAATCAAGAGCACCAACACTCTTCTTCAACCCTAGTTTGTCTTGCAAAATACAAGCGGTAGTAGGTAACTTATAATGAGGAGATTGCGTACAAAAAAGAACAAAATCTATCTCTTGTTTATCTTCATCGTTCAAAAGATTAGATGCAGACTGATAAGCCAAATCTAAAACCGTCTCATCTTCTGACACAATATGACGATTTTTCACTCCTATCTTCTTGCTTATCTTTGCAGAATCAAAATCAGCAAATATTTTTTCTAGGTCTTCGTTTGAAAGAATATTTTCAGGAAGATAATACCCAGTTTTAATTATTTTTGAACCCATATATTCTACAATCCTACCTTGCTAACTAAATCTCCAACAGTTTTAAGACCTTTAATATCTTGAGCTGACAGTTTTAAATCAAAATTTTCATGAACAAAAGCAATAATAGTCATTGCCGCCAAAGAATCGAATTCTTCTAGATCATCCAAAACTACATCATCAGTTAATTTTTCTACACTTTCAATTTCTAATTCTTCAAACAGTTCGTTCAAAAATTCTTGTTTTCCCATTTTACCCTCATTTTAACATTAATTTAATTACTTCAAAACTCTTGCATAACAACAAATTACAAATTTTTAACCTTCAACTTTTCTTATTATGTCATTAATTGAGGAATCTATATTTTTTTACTTAAAATTTTGTAATTCTTCCTCTTTAAACTCAATTTCAACTTCATATATGTATTTGAGAATATTTTTCATAAACCTAGATTCCATCTTTTTAACCCAACCCTCTTTAGTCATTACAAGCAAAATATCTTCTTCCCCTTTTCTTTCAATTTTACCACAAACTTCGAATCCAATCCTTTTATCAAATCTAAAAGCTGCTTTATTACTTTTTTTGACCTCACCAACAATTTTCTTTAATCTCAAACTATTAAATACCCTATCTATTAATTTACTAACACTCAAAAAAACAATAAAAGAGCAAATATCTTCCAAAAAATAAAACCCCAATTCACAACTACACTTTATATAGTCTATTGAGGAAAGATTTATGGAGCCGACAATAACTCCATTATTTTTTATTGCATAATATTCAATATTTTTCCTTTTTAAGCCTTTTATCCAATTTAAATGGCTCTCTAAATCAATTATTTCCATAGTTCGCATTTTTAAACGAACATATTCACTATTTCTAATTTCAAGAAGGGCATTATGTTCTTTTGCTGATAAAGAAAGCAAATTTTGAATTTCTATTTTCATAAACTTAAGATCTCTACAAAATACTCTTTAAATTTATTCTCATCAAAATTTTTAATTTGCCTAAAATTGTTCTTTATTAAATAATCTACCATCTCATTTTGATTTCCCGCTGTTTTAATAGCAATAAAAGGCAAATCCATAAACATGACTTCATTTAATATTACGCTGGGAGTAACAATAGCCAAATCTGAAATATTCATCAAATAAGCAATTTTATCAGAATTTATTTGCAAATCTATCCAGTCTCTATCCTTAACAAACTCTGATAACTTCGTAAAATGTTTATTCGCATCAGTAGTAACAACTATAACTCTTATTTTTTCTCTAAGCTCACTTAGAGTTTCTAAAATTTTTACATTCAAATTGGAAGAATCCGCACCACCCATAGCAAGAAAAATAATAAATTTATCAGATACTTTTTCTCTTTTAGTCCTCTTTTCTAAAATAAACTCTTCTCGAAGCAGAGTAAACTTTTTACCACATCTTAATTCACAATGCTCTGGAACTAAGCCTTTATATTTACTCTCATCGGCATAACAATTATGATTTAAAAGAATATCACAATTATGCCTTTCGTAAGTATCATCAAGCACCATAATTTTTAAATTTGGATTCATAAATTTTATCTGAGTTTCATAGTCAAAATCTATCTCATAATTATCAATAACAAGTAAATCTATCTTGTAATCTTTGATAATAACATCAAGCTCACTAATATCAATTGAATTCAAAATTTTGACTTCATATCCTGCATCAGAAATTTTACTATTAATGTTCCCTTGAAGATTCATAGAAGCAAAAATAATATTATCATTTGGATATTGACCAGCTAAAACTAAATCTCGCATTATATGGCCGGTGCCAATATCTGAAGATGAATCTGCCCTTATAAGTATATTCATAAATTAATTTAGTCTCTTAAAACCACCATGGCAAACAGGACCATCTAAGAGGCTATCTATATTTTCAATGCCATCTTCACACTTTTTAATTATTCCAAAAATTCTATGTAATTTATCAAAGTATGGATTCAGGAGTTCTTCTGTATGACAAATAGAAGAGTACAAACCTGTTCCAGCCAAATATTCAAGTTTTAACATCTCTTGAGTTATCAAAGTTTTATATTTCAAGCTGTTTTCACAATTAAAACTAAAAGTAGCCAAAGATGGTAAGCCAAAAATTGAAATATCTAAATCAAAATCATCTGCTATCATTTGCCAATTTTTAACAACATCTTTACCTATAACAGTTATCTTCTCCCATGATTTTTCTTTTTTCATTACTTCTAATGTAGCTAAAGCTGCCGAAGGTCCAATTCTCTCAGTCCAAAAAGTACTACTAATAAATGTTTTTTGTGCAGCTTCCATCACCTCTTTTTTGCCAACAACAGCCGTAATGGCATATCCATTCCCCAAAGTTTTACCAAATATTGTAACATCAGGCTCAACTCCATATTGCAAATATAAACCACCAAAAGTTTGTCTGAAACCAGAAGTGCATTCATCAAAAATAAGGACAATTCCTTTGGCTGTGGCTAAATCACGAACTTTTTGTAAAAAATTGTCTTTAGGCTCCACATTACGCATCACTTCCATCTTGATGACACCAACTTCATTATTATCAACGATATTTTTTAGTTCTTCAAAATTATTATAAGTAAAAGGAAGTGTGGAGCCATTTAAAATTTGAGGGACGCCAGCAGGCTCCAAGCCGGGCAAAAGATGAGTATCTAAACCATCACTTCGCTTGAGATTCGTTGCTAAATACCAATCGTGCCACCCATGATAACCACAAATAGCAACTTTATCTTTGCCACTGGCAGCTCTTGCTATTCTGATAGCAATAGAATTTGCCTCACCCCCACTTCTGGCAAATCTGACCATATCAGCCCAAGGATTAAGTTCAATAAGTCTTTCTGCCAAAAAAACTTCTTCTGGACAATTCAAGGTTGACATATTCCCATTTGCCACCACATCCAAAACAGCTTTATCGACATCAGGATGCCCATAGCCAAGAGTATTTGTTCCAATGCCCATAATAGACATATCTATATATTTTTTACCATCCAAATCCCAAATTTCACAACCCTTAGCTTTGGAATAATAAGCAGGCCAATTGTCTGGTAAAAACATCTCTGGCCTTTTGGATAAGAGCATTGTTCCACCTGGTATTAAGGTTTTAGCTTTTTTGTATAAATTTTGACCTTTACCCATTCTGTTCTTCCTTCAAACTTCTATCGAATCCTTCATTTCTTTTAATATTGCTGTTAATTTTAGAAATATCACTCGCCAAATAAGCTTTAGTATAATCTAACCAAGAAGCATCAGTCCCAAAATAATTTATCAATTTAGTGATAACTTCAAAATCTTGTTCTTCATCAACAGTCAAGCGGACATCATGATAATTAGTGACCGCAGGAAAGACATCTGACAAAAAAACATTTCCACCTTTATATGTGGAATTACGCCAAATATACGGAGTCACATGCTCTCTATCTAACTTGCTAGTCGCCTCACAAAAAGCTCGTTCAAGGGCACTAAACTTGAAGACCTCAACATCTTGTCCATCGGGATACATTTCATCAAAAGTGTTTGAACAATAATCCAATCCAAATTCTATAGCAAAATTAATGACTTCATCTATCAAACAAGAATCAATAAGAGGACAATCAGATGTAAGCCTAACTATATAATCAGGATTTTCACCTTTAGTAGCTTCAAAGAATCTTTCCAATACATCCTCTAAACTACCTTGATATGTATCCACACCACATGCTTTGGCAATGGCTAAAATCTTTTCAACACCTATTTCTTTAGTCGTGGCAACTTTTAATTTGCTAATCCTTTTAGATTGCAAAATTCTTCTCAAATGGATTTCCAATAACGACAAACCATCAACAGTTTTCAAGATTTTTGCAGGTAAGCGAGAAGATCCCACTCGTGCCTGAGTAATAGCCAAAATTTTCATTTCAATCTCTTTTCCATAAACTCGGAAAAATAATACTGTTAGGAATATCTTTAAATTTATTTTGCAACTCTTTTTTACAAGACAACAAACTATTTTGCTTGGTCACCTCGATATCTTCTTTCAATTGCCTAAAATTATCAACTCCAAAAACCAAATAATCAACAAACTCTTCTTCTAATGAAAATTTCATAAAACACTCAGGCATAGAAATCTTGTTTTTACCTACAACATCTTTTATTTGTTCAAGATAAATTTTAGCCTCAGGCATTTTTTTCTCTACATCTTTATCATCCATAAACAATAATCCTTGCAAAAAAGCACTGCGAGCAAATACCTTGGCATTGCTTTTGTCTCTCAGGTTTTTAAATTCCAAAGAATTAAATCTCTGATCCAAAATACTGTATGAAATTTGCAAATAATCTAAATCTTTTTTTTGGATTGCATAAACACCATCTTCATATTCATAAACAGAAACACCTATATTTTCAACTAAAGATTTACTTTTCAAATTTTTAAAAATTTCCCAGACCTCATTCCGATAAATATAACCTGGAGTATGAAATAAGTAACCATTCAATTTATCTAAGTTCAATTTTTTTAAACTACAATTCAAATGATTATAAACAATTTTTTCAACAGAACCATTGTCATCTTCCAAACAATTAGGTAAGAGTTTTGAAATTACTTTAATTTCTTTTTCAATTCCATTGGTTTTAATAAAAATTCCAAGAATTTCTTCGGCATTCCCATAGGCTTCAGCAGTATCAAAAATCCTTACTCCATTTTCCCACGCATATTCCAACATCCTCAAAGAATCTGACAAAGAAGGTTTGCCAACTATGTTGTTGATACCATATTTAAGACCAAATTGGACTGTACCTAATACCAATTTATTCATAAAAAATAATCCTTAACTTTAGTAATTACAAATTCTTGTTCGTCATAACTCATACTCGGAAACATCGGTAAGCTAAGACAATGTTTATAATATTCTTCAGCCACTGGAAAATTTCCATAAGTCCACCCAAATTGTCTATAGTACGGATGCAAATGAACAGGAACATAATGTACTTGCGAATAAATATTATTTTTTCTCAAATAATCGTATAATCCTTTTCTATTTTCAACTTGAATAACATACAAATGATAAGCATGCGAAATCCCCTCAGCAACATAAGGAAGAGTAATTGGCAAATCACTAAAAGCCTCATTATATTTTACTGCAATTTCTTTTCTTCTATATAAATCTTCCCTTGCTCTATCCAACTGGGAAGAACCCAAAGCAGCATGGATATCGGACAATCTATAATTGTAGCCCAACTCTTGCATTTCATAATACCAACCACCATCATTTTGAAGCAACAAATTAGCATCCTTGGTAATGCCATGAGTTCTCAAGAGTAATAACTTCTCATAAAGTTTCTGGTTATTGGTGGTTATCATACCACCTTCACCTGTAGCAATATGCTTAACTGGATGAAAAGAGAAAATAGACAAATCAGCATATTGCCCATCTCCACAATTTACTTTTTCACCCGATTTATTTTGGAAATATCCTCCTGGAGAATGACAAGCATCTTCTATGACCCACAAACCATATTCGTCCGCAAGTTCTCTTATTCTCTCCATATCACAAGGATAACCAGCAAAATCAACAGGAATAATTCCCTTATATGCACCTTTCGGAGCAGATTTTATTTTTTGTTCTAACTTATCCAAATCTATTGTGTAGTTATTGCTATCAATATCTACGAAATCAACTTCTCCGCCACAATATTTGACACAATTAGCACTTGCAGCAAAAGTAATAGGAGTGGTAATGACCTTATCTCCACTGGAGACTCCCAAAGCTAAAACACTCAAATGCAAAGCTCCTGTTCCATTACATACAGCAACCGCATATTTGCTACCTATATATTTGGCAAATTTCTCTTCAAACTCCGAAACTTTCGGACCTTGTGTCAAAAAATCAGATTTAAGAATCTCAACAACAGCTTCAATATCTTGACTGGTAATATTTTGTTTACCATAAGGGATGGCATTCATTTTTATAAAACCTCGAATTTAGAATCAACATGCCTTACGATCAATTTTCTCAAGCTCTCCACTGTTTCCCATTTGTCATTTGTGCCTGAATTATAACTAAATCCATCTTGCACAAATTCTGCGCTATAATGCTTAAGATATTCTTCTTTAGAATAAGAAATAGGAACCGAGGGTAAAATTGCATAATAAGGGTCAAACTCAATTGTGTTAATAGAATCCGTTTCCGAAATCATTTCTTCATGCAACTTTTCTCCTGGTCGTATCCCAATTTCTTCAATTTTACAATCAGGAGCAATAGCTTTTGCAATATCCAAAATTTTATAAGAAGGAATCTTAGGAACAAAAATTTCTCCTCCGAGAGCATTTTCGATAGCAAACATCACCATGGCAACGCCATCATCCAAAGAAATATTAAACCTCGTCATTCTAATATCAGTGATAGGCAATTTCCCCGTTTTAGCCATTTTCATAAAAAATGGAATTACTGAACCTCTAGAACCCATTACGTTCCCATAGCGAACAACGGAAAATTTAATCTTTCGAGTTCCTGTTATATTGTTAGCTGCAATAAATAATTTATCAGAAACAAGTTTTGTTGCACCGTAAAGATTAATAGGGGCACAAGCTTTATCAGTAGAAAGAGCAACTATATTTTTTACTCCGCATTCTATTGCACAATTGATAACATTACGTGCACCATCAACATTGGTTTTAATACATTCTTCAGGATTATATTCGGCAGTATCAACTTGCTTCATAGCGGCAGCATGGATAATAACATCAACACCTATGCAGGCTCGCTTAAGCCTCAAAGCATCTCTTACATCCCCTATAAAATAACGAATTTGCGGATATTTTTTTTCATTCCACAATTGCCTCATTTCAAACTGTTTCAATTCGTCTCTAGAATAAACAATTATTTTTTTTACTTTAGGATAATATTTTAAAATAACTTCAACAAATTTTTTCCCAAATGAACCTGTTCCACCTGTAATTAAGATAACTTTATCGTTTAGCATAAAATTCCTTTACCAAAATTAAATTAGAATTTAATTTCTATATTCACCATAAACCTTTCTCAACCCTTCTTCCAACTCAATCTTATATCTCCAACCAAGTGAAGCCAATTTTGAAGGATCTGTCAACTTCAGCATCGTCCCATCAGGTTTATCAGTATTAAAAAATAATTTCCCCTTATAACCAACTATCTTAGCTATCATTTCTGCCAACTCTTTTATTGATAAATCTTTTCCTGTTCCGATATTCAAATGCGTATTTCTAATCTGTCTTCCATCAGAAGAAAAACAGTCATTGAAGTCAATATTTTTCATCACAAAAACACAGGCATCTGCCATATCATCACTGTGTAAAAACTCGCGTCGTGGTTTGCCAGTTCCCCAAATCTCCACTTGATTTGCATCAACTCCAAATTTCGCCAAATAAGTTTTTGCTCCATCAATATTGGGGACTCTCAAATCTTGCACAACTTCAGCATATTTCTTTTCACTCAAAAGCTTGGCAAGATGAATTTTTCGTAAAAGTGCCGGCAACACATGAGATTTTTCCAAATCAAAATTATCATTCTCCCCATACAAATTTGTGGGCATTACCGAAACAAAATTCGTCCCATATTGCAAATTATAAGCCTCACACATCTTCATTCCAGCAATCTTAGCAATGGCATAGGGCTCGTTAGTATATTCCAGTTCGGAAGTTAGAAGAGAATTTTCCTTCATCGGTTGAGAAGCATTTTTAGGATAAATGCAAGTACTTCCCAAAAAAAGTAGCTTTTTCACCTGATGCAAATAACTCTGATGAATTACATTATTTTGAATTTGCAAATTCTCATAAAGGAAGTCAGCACGATAAGTGTTGTTGGCGACAATCCCACCTACTTTAGCAGCTGCCAAGAAAACATACTCAGGCTTTTCTTTTGCAAAAAAATCAGCAACAGCAACTTGATTAAGCAAATCCAACTCCTGATGAGTTTTCAAAAGTAAATTGTTATAGCCTTCCGACTCCAGTCTCCTGACAATCGCACTACCGACCAAGCCCCTATGACCAGCTACATATATCTTAGAATTTTTGTTCATAAATCTATCTCAGCTTAATTTCTTTACGCATCTTCAAAATAAAACAAAATCTTGATGTCAATATAAATTAAAGCTCAAAAAAATATCAATTATTTTTTCCCCATTTATTCATTATAATACAAATCTTTAAAATTTCTTCTTTTGTGTGAAAATAAGAAATTGGTAAACTTAAAGTAGTTCTATGAATTTTATCAGCTATCGGGTAATCTCCTTTTAAAATTTCTTTCATAGCTTTTTGCCTATGAGGAGCAACTGGATAATGTATTTCTGTTTTTATTCCATTATTCAATAAATATTCTCTAAGCTGATCTCTTTTGCTATGGCGAATATTGAAAATATGAAATACATCAAAATAATCACTGTGAACTGTTGGTTTTATAAAATCATCACTTAAATTTTCAAAATATATTTCTGCCAACTCTCTTTTGTGATTAATAATACCATTTAATGTCTTAAGCTTTACAGATAAAAAACCAGCTTGCAATTCATCTAATCTAGAATTATATCCTAAATACTCATTATAATATTTTTTGACACTTCCATAATTTCTCAAAGACTTTACTTTGGACAAAAATTCTTCATCGTTACAAGTTATAGCTCCACCATCCCCTAATCCACCGAGATTTTTTGTAGGATAAAAACTAAAGCAACCTATTCCAAAACTTCCCACTTTTTGTCCCTTATATTCTGCCCCATGAGCTTGAGCACAATCCTCAATTATCTTTAAATTATATATATTAGCAATATTGACTATTTTGTTCATTTCACAAGCTTTCCCATACAAATGCACAACTAAAATAGCTTTAGTTTTTTTAGTTATTTTTTCTTCTATTTTAGTTGCATCTATATTATATGTGGAGATATTTGGTTCAACCAATATGGGCTTAAATCCATTTCTTATAATTGCCAAAATAGTAGCTATATAAGTATTGGAAGGGACAATGATTTCACTTCCTTTTGGAAAATCAAAAGCAGCAATTGCCAAAATTAAAGCATCTAACCCAGAAGCCACACCAACACAGTGAGAAACTCCACAAAATATAGCAAAATCATTTTCAAATTGCTCTACTTGCTTGCCAAGAATGTACCATCCACTTTCTAAAAAATTTTCAAAATTGCTTTTATACTTCTCAAAAAGAAATTTATTTACCTTGGCCAAATTTTCATATTCTATCACTAATATTCCTCATCAATATAATCATCAACATCATAAAATTCCGAAGCAAAAACTAATAATGTAGCTCCTTTAGAAAATTTATCCATAGTATGCCAATCTTTCGCTTCTAAAACTAAACATTTTCTAGGAGAATTAAGATTGAATATTTTCTCATTTCCCCCATTATTCACATAAATTTCACAATTGCCTCCCAAACAAATAAGAGCTTGCATATTTTTTTTATGCCTATGTCCGCCTCGCTTGGAAACAACATCATAAATATAATAAAATCTTTTTACTTCAAACGGAAGCACTTTTTCAACAACAGTCAAACTACCACTTTCATTTGTAAATGTCGGTAATTCTATTAAGTATGCCATATCACCTACCTATTATCTCATCAATTTTGTAAACATTATAAGTTCCTCTAATTTTTCTCTTTACTACTGAATAAATTTTTCTTAAATTAAAAATTTTCTTTTTTACAATTCCATCATACTTATGATTTTTATCAATTTCTCCCAAATACTTGCTTATCTTTTTTAGATGTTTAATGTAAGGGACATAAAGTCTATCAATATTTATTTTATTCAATTTATAATTCCCAAAATCCACCTTATTATTTTCTAAAAACTTAAAGTTATGAAAATGATAAAAAATTACTTTAAAAGACTCGTTACTTAAGTCGTATTGTTGAATATTCCATGGAGCAACACCACCACCTAAATTTTGAAGAACATGAACACCTTCAAAACGAGAAGTCCAATCATCAAGATATTTTTGATCTCCAAATTTCCCATTTTCAAATCTTGCATAGCACCAGCCAATACAAGCATTTCTCCACCAATTTAATACTCGCATCCCATTTTCATCATTTTTAAAAGTCATAAATTGAACACAATATATTCCACTTGTTAAACTTTGGTCATATTCTGAAGAGTATCTATGCTCAGTTATTAAAACAGAATCATTAATATCCATTTCATCTATCAAGACAGTGGGATTAGAAAAAAAATACAAATCAGCATCAAGGTATGTACAAATCTCAAGATTAAATTTTTCAATGGAATATTTAATTGTTGATGGTGTGCATGTCCAACAATACTCACCCTTGCTTCTGCTACTCTTTATTCGCAAAAGTTCCTCATCTTCAAATTCTTTCAACGAAGTAATTGTAACAAATTCCAAATCCAGACTTTTTAAAAGAGCAAAAGAATAATTATCAAAAGCGAAAATAAATAAATGAAAGTCATTACTATATTTTTTGAGCGACTCGTACATCGCCAAGCCACGAGTCAAATAATTGCTATCAAAAAGAGTACAATAGTTATACATTTCTCACCATAATAAAACCTTTAAAAATATAACCATTACTTTCTCCATCAAGTGCATGAAAGCCTTCAATAATTTTATATCCATTATCTTTAAAATATTGTAAAAACTTTATTTCGTCAAAAAGCCAACAAGGATAACTTGCTTTATAAATTTTACTTGGAACCCTTTGTAAGGTTATTTTTTCTTTATCTTTGCTGAATGGCATTCTATCAAAAATCACATAATCAAAACCATAAGACAAAATATCGTTTAACAATTCATATGGTTTTTCAATATACTGTAAGACACTTGAAAATAAAATTGCATTAGATTTTTTTTCTTTTTTGCATGATTTAACATCATAAAAAAAACTTAATTTCCCATCTTCAAATTCTTTTTTCCCTACATCAGCAAAATGTTTTTGTTCAATTACATTCCAAGATAAATTATCCAGTTTCTGTAAAAATTTTCTGTTTTGGAAATAAGTGCTTTCTAAACTTCCGCCAAAATCAACAATATTGAGCACTCCACTATTTTTCGCTGCTACAAATAAAAGCCCAGATAAAAGTGGCCAAGAATATTGAATTTCATCAAAAATCACACTATCCCTTTCATAAACTACTTCGCCATTTTTTACTTTTAGTAAAGATTCTCTAACTTTATTGAGAATTCCTCTTTCTTCATAACCTATAGAATTTTGTTCCGCTTCATCCCAACTTTTATAATCGCCTTTTCACCTACTTTCTTTATATTACAAAACAAGTTTAATAAACAGAAGGTTAAAAAGATTTTATTATATCTTTCATAAAAATGAATTTTTAATCCTTGATATCACTTTTTTTACCAAATTTGCATTCAATCTTTTAAAATACTTTTCCATTAATTTTTTTGCTTTATTATTTTCTTCTATCGATGTTTTTTTCAAAGAAAATTTTTGATTACATAAATCTACATCAAAAATATTAATTTCTGTTTTACAGTGAGTTGCATTTTCACCAAATCCAATATTGCGAACATAACTTTCCCCAGGATATAAGGTAAACATATTTTTTATAAAAGCACTAGCATACCATCTAACTGCCCAAGAATTATTTTTCCCTTTAATTTGCATTTTCAACATTTTATAAAAATTATAACTATTATTAAAATCAAATTCCCTTTTTACTTTTTTCTCCTTAATCTCATCTAACAATTTTTGCCCATCTGATTCAAAAATATTCCAAGCTCTCTTCCATGTAGCCCATCCCCAACAATCTGCACCTTTAATGAAAAAAGTTTGGGGCAAATTATCTATTGGGTAAATATAACCACTTATACAAGCAACTTTTTTATCTTTCTCATAAAGAGCTAAAGCCTCATTCATAAATCGCAAAAAATATGTACTAGTAACCAAATCATCTTCCAAGACAATTATTTTCCCATATTTGTTAACAATGTTTGTCACACCACTTATAATATTTTCGGCAAGTCCAAAATTTTTCTTTCGCTCAATAATAGTTATAGATTTAAAACCTTTAATGTTTTTTAAATATTGCCTAACTTCTTGAACATTCAGATAATCTTTTTCATTTTTGGAGGCATCAGAATAGATAAAAAGTTCACTATCCTGGGCAAGTTCATTTTTTTGAAGAGCTTCAACAGTTTGGCGAGTGTGCCATGGACGATTGTAAGTAAATAAAACAATGGGTGCGAATTTAATAATATTTTCATACAACATTATCTATTATTTTTCCCCTAATATTTTTTTCCCAACATGAAAAGTTATTTTTTTTATTTTTAACTTTATTATGTTTCGATATATATATAATTTATTTCTAATCGTTAGCTCCTTGCTAAATTTAGCAGGAAGAAAACCATATTTTTGGGGAAAACAAATAAAAATAGATTTATAAGTACTATGTGATATATATGGTTTAAGCATTAAAATCAAATCTACTATCTCATTTTCTAAGTTCTTACTGCCTGGTTCCATCCCTTCATCCCAAAAAATTTCATTTTCCCAAACATGTATAGCTACTACTTCATCCAAATAAGTAGCTTCATCTAATAAAAGTCCCATGATAACCATTGAGGGATAATAATTTGAAAGAAATTCTCTATTTATTTTTTTTAATAATTTTTCTTTTTGGAAACAAAGTCCTGTCAATATATGAGCAATAAAAAAAATAGAAGATTTTGAAATATCTTCTATCGTATAATAAAAACTCCTTTTTGATTTTTCAAGCAAGGTGATTAATGATGTTTTGAAACAAACGGGATTAATAGATGTTATAAAATTCACTATTTTCTGAATAGCTCCTGGCAAAAAATAGTCATCATCAGTAAGACAAAAAATGTACCTACCTTTAGCCTTGTTGATTAGCTTCCAAATATTTTCAACAGCACCTATATTAGTTTCATTTTTTTCATATTTAATCCTTGGGTCAACATACCATTGTACAATTTCAGAAGTGTTATCTATGGAATCATTATCTTGAATTAATACTTCAATATCATTTTTAGTATAATGCATTATCGATTGTAAACATCTATCCAAATAATTAGCTCGATTATACGTTGGAATACAAATAGAAATTAAAATTTCATTATTCATTTTTTATCCTTTAATATATAAGTTAGCCTCAAGTATTACGAAACCTTCTCCAAAAATCCTCTAATTTGCCCAATCACATATCTAATCACTTCATCTTTTATTCCAGGATAAACTCCAAGCCAAAAAGCATCTTTCATAATTTTATCTGTATTTTTTAATTCACCAACTGTTCTGTAATCTCTGTTTTTTTCTAAGGATTCAAATAATGGATGCTTTAAAATATTGCCTGCAAAAAGATTTCTTGTTTGAATGTTGTGTTTTTCAAGATATTCTACTAGTTGGTTTCTGCTAAAATTTACACTGTTTTTTAAAGTTATTAAAAACCCAAACCAACTTGGGTCGCTATTTTGGGTAGCTTGAGGCAATATAAAATAGTCTGTAAAATTTTTTAGTCCATTTTTTAGAAAACCAAAGTTTTCTTGTCTTTTTTTTATAAAGGAAGGCAGTTTTTCAAGTTGTGCTAATCCTATTGCTGCCTGCATATCGGTTGCTTTTAGATTAAAACCAAAGTGCGAATATACATATTTATGATCATACCCCATTGGCAAAGAACCAAATTGTTTAGAAAACCTTTTGCCGCAAGTATTATCAACACCGCTTTCACACCAACAATCTCGTCCCCAATCTCTCATTGAAAGCATAATTTTTTTTAATGTAGGATTATTAGTGTAGACAGCTCCTCCCTCGCCTGTTGTTATATGATGAGGAGGATAAAAAGAGCTTGTTCCAATATCACCAAAAGTTCCTGTCAATTGATTATCATATTTGGAACCAAGCGCATCACAATTATCTTCAATAAGCCAAAGATTATATTTATCACAAAAATTTTTTACAGCTTTAATATTGAATGGATTGCCAAGAGTATGAGCAATCATTACAGCTTTTGTTTTGGGGCTTATAGCTTTTTCTAATTCATGAATATCAATATTGTATGTTTCAAGTTCAACATCTAGAAAAACAGGAACAGCACCATATTGTACGATAGGGGCAACAGTTGTAGGAAAACATGCTGCAACAGTTATAACTTCATCCCCTCTTTTAATTTGTCTTGTCTTTAATAAAGGGGAGGTCAAAGAGAAAAAGGCAAGTAAATTAGCTGAGCTTCCAGAATTGACAAAAAAAGCATATTTAACTCCTAAATACTCAGCTAATTTTTTTTCAAACTCTTTTGAATATTTACCAAAGGTAAGCCAAAAGTCTAAAGAGCTATCAACAAGATTAATCATTTCTTTTTCATTGAAAACCCGGCCAGCATAATTAACCTTATTTTGATTAGGAAAGAAATCTTTTTCTTGTTTAGTTTTATGGACAAATTTGTAGTATTTAATTACTTGTTCGAATATCTCTTGTTTTAGTTTTTTTGATTCAATCATATTTATATTTCATTTATTAAAATTTCTTTTATATTTTTTACAATATTTTTTGATGTTAGATTCATTTGTTTTCTTATAAATTTTTGATCTCCTACATAGTGTGAGTACTTATCAAGCAAAGCAAATCGCTTAAATTTTGGATTAAATTTTGATTCTGCAATATATTCTGCTACAATGCTACCAAGTCCTCCAATAATACTATGTTCTTCAATTGTGAAAATATATTTTTTTGTGGCAATCATCTTATTTATATATTCTTCATCAAACGGCTTTAAAGAATATATACTCGTTAATTCAACATCAACTCTGCAATCAAAAAGTTCTTTCTCAACTTTTAGAGCAATATCAGAAGAATTACCTGTAAACAAAACAACTATATTAGAATCTTTATTTTCTTTAATAATATTCACTTCACCTAATTGCATTTTTTTTTTCTGGGAAACTATTATTGGTTCTCCATTTTTTGCAAGTCTAAAATAAATTGGACCTCTATACGTCACAGATTCTCTTGTTATATTTTCCACTTCAAAAGGGTTACAAGGAGAAAAAACACTCATGTTTGGTAGTGCCCTCATTATTGCTATATCTTCTATGGAATGATGCGTAGCTCCAGCTGCTCCATAAGATAAACCTGCTCCAACCCCTACAAGTCTTACATTGGCATTCATATATGCCACATCAACTCTAATTTGCTCAAAAGGACGCATAGTTACAAAGGGAATTATGCTATAAACATATACAATTTTCCCACTTAGTGCTAGTCCTGCAGCAATACCAACTGCATTAGCTTCTGCAATTCCTACATTCAAAAATCTATTAGGAAACTTTTCTTCAAACTCTTCTAATACTGAAAATCCCAAATCAGCAGTAATTAAAAAGATCCTTTCATCCCTTTTGGCAAGCTCAACTAATGTTTTTACAAAAATATCTCTCATGATAATTCTTTCAAGGCCTGTTCTAATTGTTCTTTGTTAGGAGACTTGTAATGCCATATAAATTTATTTTCCATATAGCTTACACCTTTGCCTTTAATCGTATGAGCTATTATAGCTTTTGGAGCACTTGTCTCTCCCCTCAAAGCTTTTTCAATTTCTTCAAAGTTATGTCCATCTATTTGCATAACTTCCCAATTAAATGCTCTAAACTTATCATCCAAAGGTTCTAAGTTTATAATTTCATTTGTTTTTCCATATCCTTGAAGTTTATTATAATCCACGATCAAAACTAAATTTTTTAGCATTTTGTGTGATGCAAACATTATTGCCTCCCACATAGAGCCTTCATTAAGCTCCCCATCGCCACATAATACATAAATTCTGGAATTGATACAATTAAGTAAGTTAGCTATTGCCATTCCTACTCCTAAAGACAATCCATGTCCTAAAGATCCCGAAGAAACTTCTATCCCAGGAATAGCTTCTTTGTCTAGGTGCCCAGGTAAAATACCATCATTACAATAGAATTTATTTAATAATTCTTTAGAGAAAAAACCTCTTTCAGCCAAAGTGGAATATAAAGCAATACTTCCATGACCTTTGCTAAGAATAAATTTATCTCTATCTATTTTACTTGGATTTATAGGATCAATATTTAAAACTTTAAAATATAAAATAGTCAATACATCCACAATAGACAAAGCAGACCCAGAATGTGAAGAATTAGAAGAAAAAACAGCCTTAATTATAGATCTTCTTATATTCTTTGATATCTCTTCCATCTTATTTCTTCAAAATCATTTCACAAAAATATCTTTCTGCTTCATTTGCTTCACATTCTATCCAATCATAAAATGTATTACCATTATTTTTCTTTTTAAGAGGAATTAGAACTTTATTTTTAAAACCACATCTTTCATATAATTTTTTTGCCTTTTTATTATCATCAAAAACCCTTAATGTTAAATAATCTAGTTTTAATTCATTAAAAGCAAATTTTATCACTAAATTTAAAGCTTTAGTCATTAATCCCTTATAACCGTGAATCCCTTTAATAACATTATCGATTTCACAACTATTTGTTTTTTGATTAAATCTAAAAAAGCCTAAATGTCCAATTATTTGTTGATTATCAAATATCATAAACAAAAATCTATCATTGTTATCTATAACCTGCTTTTGCAACCAATTTTTAGTACCCGAATAAGTTACATAAAATTTCCCAGGAAAAGCATCAAAAAATTTTTCTCTCCAGCAAGCTATTTTAAATACTTCTTCTTCAGTATTAGAAACAGGTTTTAACACTAATTGTTTATCTAAAAAAGGTAAATTAATATTATAATCAGAGTTTTTAATTTTATATAATTTTTCATATGGCAAAAACATTTCATACCCCTAATACCATTTTAATTACATTGCAAATGTAATCAATTTCTTCTTTTGTTCTTGCATGTCCACTTGGTAAATTAATACCAAAATCTCCAACTTTTTGTGCTACTTTGTTTTCAAAATTCGTTTCAAACATAGGAAAACCACTCATAGGATAAAAAATAGGTCTTGAGTCAATATTCCATTCTTTTAACTTAGAAATAAATTTTTCTCTTGTTATTTCAAAATCTTTATCTAAAACAATTGATGTCATCCAATATATATTTTTTGTATTTTCTTTTTCAATATTTAATTTAATACCATCGACATTTTTTAGGTTTTCATAGTACCATGAAAATATTTCTCTTTTTTTATCAACCAATTCTTCTATTCTTTCAAGTTGAGCCAAACCTAATGCAGCCTGAATATTTGACATTTTATATTTATATCCAACTTCATCATTCCATAAGGCTTTTGTTAAGCTTCTACCATGGTCATTTAACTTTTTAACTCTATCGAATAACTCTGTATCGTTTGTTACAAACATGCCACCTTCACCAGATGTTATGATTTTAGCACCTTGAAAACTAAAAGCAGCAACATTCCCAAACGAACCTGTCTTTCTCCCTTTATAACTTGCTCCTAAAGAAGGTGCCGCATCTTCAACGATAAATAAATTATACTCTTTTGCAATAGCAGAAATCTCATCCATATTTGCTGGATTTCCATAAAGATGAACAGGCATTATAGCCTTAGTTTTAGAAGTAATTAATTTTTTTGCTGACTTTGAATCAATACACCATGTATCATAGTCAATATCAGCAAATATTGGTTTGGCTCCAGTGTAAGTAACGGTTGCAGCAGTAGCAATCCACGAAATTTCAGGAACTATGACTTCATCTCCTTCTTTTAAATTTAATGCGGCAAATGCTAGATGTAATGCCCCTGTACAACTAGATGTAGACATTGCATGTTTTACGCCTATATATTTTGCAAATTTTTCTTCAAACTTAATTATATAATCATTCCAATGACTATTCCATCCATTAGTAACAGCATCAGTTACATAAGATATTTCCTTATCTGTGATAGAAGGACCAGCTGTTAAAATCAGTTTTTCCCATTTTTTCATCATTTGCTCCTTACAATTTGACTTACCTAACTCAAAATTAAATTTTTGTTTTTGCATCTTCTAAATAGTTTTCCAAATCAAATTCAGATAAACACTCATTTTTTTCATAATAAGACTTATACCAATTAGCTGTTTTTTCAAAAGTAGTTTTACTGTTCCAAATGCTTTTCCACTTCAAATAACTATTTGCTTTACTACAATCCAACTTTAACAAATAGGCTTCATGGACACTATTAGCATTTTCTTCAACTTCATAGTTAATTTTAGTCCAAAACTCTTTCATGTTTTTAACCACATTCAAAACAGAAAGATTACCTTCGTCACCATTTGGTCCAAAATTCCAAGCATCAGCAAATTCCACTTCTTTTTGCAACAATTTTTGTCCTAAAAGTAAATATGCTCCAAGAGGTTCCAACACATGCTGCCATGGTCTTGTCGCATTTGGATTTCTCAAAATAACTTTTTCACCCTTACTGGTAGCTCTCATAATATCAGGAATTAATCTATCTTCTGCCCAATCTCCACCACCAATTACATTCCCAGCACGGCAACATGCAAGTAAAGTTTGATGCTTTTTGTCAAAATCCTGCTTATTAAAAAAAGAATTTCGATAAGAAGAGGTCAAAATTTCCGCACAACCCTTTGAAGAGCTATAAATATCATACCCGCCCATTGGGTCGTTTTCTCTATAACCCCAAACCCATTCTTTGTTTTCATAGCATTTATCGCTGGTTATATTTACAATAGCCTTTACCGACGAACAAAAACGACAAGCTTCAAAAACATTCAAGGTACCAATAACATTCGTTTCATAAGTTTCTATTGGATTTAAATAAGATTTCCTAACTAAAGGTTGAGCAGCAAGATGAAAAACAACTTCTGGTTTAAATTCTTTAAAAACTTTATTAAGTTTATCTCTATCTCTAATATCTCCAATGATTGAGTTCATCTCAAGATTAAGTAAGTCAAAATGATTGGGGTTAGTCGGAGCAGATAAAGAATATCCTGTAACTTCAGCACCCAATTTTGTAAGCCATAAAGAAAGCCAAGAACCTTTAAAACCAGCATGACCGGTAATTAAAACTTTCCTACCTTTATAAATATTTGCAAACATTACCAAACCTTCCATGGCGCTTGATTTTTATTCCAAAGTTCATTCAGACGAATTTTATCTCGCAATGTATCCATACAATGCCAAAACCCTGTGTGTTTATACGCTGTCAGCTTACCATTTTTAGCAAGAGTTTGCAATGGATTTAGTTCTAAAACAGTGCTATCGCCTTCTATCAAATCAAAAATCTCAGACTCACAAACCATAAAACCACCGTTTATCCAAGCACCTCCATTCGCAGGTTTTTCAATAAAATCAGTAACGATATTAGAATGAATATCAATTGCTCCAAATCTACCTGCTGGTTGAATGGCTGTCATAGTAGCCTTGGCATTAGAATTTCTATGGAATTTCAATAACTCTTCAATATTAATATCACATAATCCGTCACCATAAGTAAGCATAAAAGTATTCTCCCCTATATATTTTTGAGCTCTTTTAATTCTACCTCCTGTCATACTATCCATTCCTGTATCAAGAAGAGTAACTTTCCAAGGTTCACTGGTATTGTTAAGAACACTCATTTCTCCAGTAACCATATCAAAAATTACATCACTCTGATGTAAAAAATAATTAGCAAAATACTCCTTAATATAATAACCTTTATATCCTAATAAAATCAAAAAATCGTTAAACCCATAATGGCTATACAATTTCAAAATATGCCACAAAATTGGTTTCCCTCCTATTTCCACCATAGGCTTTGGTCTTACATCTGTCTCTTCACTAATTCTAGTCCCATATCCACCAGCTAATATCACGACTTTCATAACTTGCCTTTAATAGTTCTTTGTATTTTATTTTTAATTTTAACCAACAAGCTTTTTTTCTTATATTTACTTCCACCCATTTCAAGCCAAGTTTTGTAATTTTTCTCCCACTGCTCATTTTTTAAGCCATTCCAAAACTTCGGTTGTCCATAAGCATGAAGTATTTTGGCTTTATCTTCAAGCTTTGTGTCATTAGGATGTACACAATAAATTTTTGCATCAAAATAATTCGCGTAACAATTTTTAAGATTAAATTCTTGAATCATAATGTCAAAAATTGCTTGTTCAGGCAAATACAGATTTAGTGCATATTCTACTACTTTCTTATAACAAAACTTATATAAATTTTCATAATTTTGTAAATTATCTTGCACAATAAATGGCATAGCTCCACTAGCTGGTGCATCCATATCATAACCATCTATAGGACTAAAAAGTTGATCAATAACCTTACCCCCTTCTAAACGAACAAATCTAATACCTAATTCATCATCATCAAAGAGTTCTGATATATCCGACTTAATCACAATATCATCATCTAACCATAACACTTTTTTGTATCTACTAAGTAATTTTAAACTTTCAAATTTAGAAAAAACCATATAAGTAAACCTTTGCAATACAAATGAGCTCAACTCTGATTTAATTCTTTTGGGAAAGTGATATACAATGAATTTTGTAGAAAAAATATTTTTCATTAAATTTTGATCTTTTTCCTTAATGTTATCATGGAAAATCACAACCTCATCAACATAATTGGAACAGTATCGCGAAATATCCATTAAAACACTTGCAACTGCAAAAACACGGTCAGCTGTTAAACCAAAAGCTATGACATTCTTTTTCATTTATAGCTCTCCAACTTCATTTTTTTATAAATATCAACAATCTTTTTACTTGCTGTCCCATCTCCATAAGGGTTACCTGCATCTATCATAGATTTATATATTTGATTATCTTCCAAAAGAGCAGAGGCTTCTTTAATTATGTTTTCCTTTTTAGTTCCTACTAATTTTGACACACCTGCCTTTATTCCTTCTTGTCTTTCCGTAACTTCTCTCATCACTAAAACTGGCTTATTAAGAGAAGGAGCTTCTTCCTGAATCCCCCCAGAATCAGTAAGCACAAAATATGATTGGCTCATTAACCATACAAGAAATGGATATTCTAAGGGTTCTAAAAGATAGACATTGTTCGTATTAGAAAGTATTTTTTTTGCAACTCTTTGCACATTTGGATTAAGATGAACAGGATAAACAATCACTACATCATCATATTTTTCACCAATAACTTTTATTGCTTCACACATATCTACAAAATGATTACCAAATGATTCTCTTCGATGTGCAGTTACTAAAATTATTCGTTTACTCATATCTATCTTTCGAGATAAAAAAAAGTTTTTATAAATCCCTACATTATTAATGAATTTTAGTGCCATATGAATAGCATCTATTACGGTATTTCCAACATTCCATACATTTTTAGTTATTTTTTCTTTGAATAAATTATCCACAGCAATATTTGAGGGAGCAAAATGATAATCTGCAATAGATCCAACTACTTTTCTATTGATTTCCTCAGGGAAAGGTGAAAACTTATTCCCTGACCGCAAACCAGCTTCAAGATGCGTAATAGTTATTTTATTATAATACCCTACAATAGAACCTGCTAAAACACTCGTTGTATCTCCTTGCACAATTATATTCTCAGGTTTAAATTCATCAATAACTTTTTTCAAACCAATTAATACATTTGCCATCAATAATGTAAGAGATTGATTTTCCCTCATGAGATTAAGATTATAATCAACAGTAATATTAAAAAATGAAATTATAGATTTTACCATTTCCTGATGTTGCCCTGTTGAACAGACACGAATATCAAAAAGATCAGGATATTTTTTAAACTCATGAATTAAAGGTGCCAGTTTGATTACTTCTGGACGAGTTCCAAAAACAATTAGTACTTTCATCTTAATAGCATACCAGCATAGTTTCTTCAATAAAGGTTTCCGATTCAGATTTAGTAATTTTATACTTGTAGCCAATATTTAAGTTATCTAACCATGGCTTGATATATACAAAATCATTTATATTGTGATATATACTTATCAGAAGTATAGGTTTTTGAGTAAGTATTGTTTGTTTAGCACCCTCTAAAATTTTTTGCTCAGCACCCTCTGTATCAAATTTTATAACTCCAATCTTTAACTTATTTTTTCTAACATAGCTATCTATTGTTACATTTTCAACTTCAATAACATTTTTATATGCTCCCTTAGAAAGAGCTTTGTCAGGATCATTTGCAGATATAGACAAATTATTTTCCCCAAAAAACAGTTTTTCTCTTGCATTCTTATTTGATAAGCCCATATTTATTGGAACAATCTTACTATTATTTAAATCAACATTTATCTTTAATTCATCAAAACATTTTTTAAATGGTTCAAAAGCATGAACGTTTCCTTTAGTATAATTACTAAGTATTAAAGATGAATCTCCAACATATGCTCCTGCATCAATAATATCTTCACTAATCGGAAATTTTATATTTTTTATTTTTTTTAACCCTAAATCATCTACAAAATTATGATATGCTATATTATTATTTAAAAATTTATATCCAAATAAAGAATAATATTTTTCATTTTTTTTTACAGATTTAATTATATTTTTTTTAATTCCCCAAATTTCTTCTTCCTCATCACTAAAAATATTTTTTCTATCTAAAAAAGAGAAAAAAAACATTCTTTCAAAAATAAATTTAAGTTTATTTACATCTTCTTCGTCTAATCCTGCAAGCAAATCACTCAAATCAGAGAGAAAATTTTTACTATAAAAAAAATCTTTAAAATCTTTGCTATAATTTTTTACTTGATTAAATGTCCAATTGTTAAATTTTCTCTGTTCAGAGGAAAAGTATCTTGGTAAAATAATATTTTCACTAACACTGTCAAAATTTATCAAAAGAAAGTACCAAGAGCAGAATTTTCTCTTGATGTGAAATAATTTTTTGTCACTTTTTATTACTTTTTTTAAAAACCTACATATTTTCCTTACTGCTTTCATTAATTCTCCATTTTTTAATTTTTAATTTCTTATACAAAATAGAAATAATCAAAATTTGTGTTAAGTAAGCTACAAAAAGTGTAGTCATTGCTGCTCCAGTGCCCCCATATCGAGGAATAAAAATACTATTTAGAACAAAATTCATCACAACAATGCCTACTGAACTATATAAGCTTATCTTCGTCAACCTCTCTATCATTACCACCTGACCCATCACAAAAAAAACAACGTAAGGTAAGCCTGACCATATATATATAGATAAATATGTGTGAGCAAACAAGTATTTATCGCCATACAATGTAGTTACAATAAGCTCAGATAGAATTGTAACCAAAATAGCAAAAGGAATAGCAAAACTTGCCATATAGCAAATAATTCTTCTAACTCTTTGTAAATACAGTTCATGACTTTTTTTTTTCGAAGAAATAACAGCTGGATATATTGAGGTGCCAATAAGAGTTGGTAATATAAGCCACAACTCGGAAATACGAACAGCAGCCGCATAATTTCCCACAACCTCAAAATCTGTCATTTTGCCAAGCATCACCTGATCAACTCTCATATTTATCATAGAAGCTATACCAGCAAACATCAATGGCCAAGCGTCTTGCAATAAAGTAACCATCATTGTTTTGTTAAAAGTGAAATTGGGAATTTTCAAATTTGCTTTTTTTGAAAAAAAATATATTAATCCACTAGCTAATATAATGCTATCAAACAAAATAGTCCACGCAAAATAAACAAGTGAAGCATTATTCAAAATTAAAACAACTTTTACAATATTAGATAAAATTAATGTTATTATATTGGCAAAAACTACATATTTACTCAAAACTTGACTTTGAAAATAGTAATCAACTACATTAAAACTTTGAAAAAACAAAGAAAAAGCAATAATAAAAATTAAAATATTTGTTAATTTATCATTTGAAGAAAAAAATAATGCAACAGCAATAAAAATTATTGCTAATAAAGAGCCCATGACCTTTAAAACAAAACTTGTTCCCAATATTTCGTTTTGTTTAGTTTCATCTTTCACCAATTCACGTACTACAATACCATCCAAACCAAGTGTTGCAACAGCAGTAAAAAGTGCTACAAAACTTTGTGAATAATTCAAAAGTCCAAATTGATTAGGACCTAAATATCGAGCAACCCAAACCGCAACAAAAAAACTAACAAAAATTTTTACGAATTTTTCGGCAAAAAGCCAAGAAGTATTAGCAAAGTATTTTCTAAATCCTTGGTGATTTGACCAATAAATGTATTTATCTTTGAAAGTTTGGAATATCTCACTCATAAATTTAATTGCTCAAACCAACCCGAGACTTATCCACCTTCTCCACATACTCCAAATCGTATTTAACCATTTTTTTTACAAGCTCCTCAAAGCTTGTTTTACGGGGATTCCAGCCCAACTCATTGACAGCTTTCGAAGGATTGCCAAGCAATGTTTCCACCTCAGTTGGTCGAAAATATTTTGGGTCAACTTCTATTAAAATTTCCCCAGTTGTCTTGTCTATGCCCTTTTCGTTTATGCCACTAGCTTCCCAAGTCAACTCAATCCCCACTTCCCGAAAAGCCAAATCACAAAAAGTTCGCACGGAATACTGCTCTCCAGTTGCTATCACAAAATCGTCTGGTTTATCGTGCTGTAGCATAAGCCACATACATTCCACATAATCTCCAGCGTAACCCCAATCGCGTTTGGCATCCAAATTACCAAGATAAAGTTTCTTTTGTAAACCTTTGGAAATCCTCGAAGCAGCCAAAGTTATTTTTCTGGTCACAAAAGTCTCACCGCGTCTTTCGGATTCGTGATTGAACAAAATTCCATTGCAAGCAAACATGCCATAAGCCTCGCGATAATTTTTAGTTATCCAAAAAGCGTACTGCTTGGCGACAGCGTAAGGACTTCTCGGATAAAAAGGCGTAGTCTCAGACTGAGGAATTTCTTGCACCTTGCCATATAGTTCACTCGTGGAAGCCTGATAAATTTTGGTTTTCTCCACCAATCCAAGCAAACGAACAGCTTCCAAAATACGAATAGTGCCTATGCCATCAGTATCCGCCGTATATTCGGGAACTTCAAACGAAACCTGCACGTGGGACTGAGCAGCAAGGTTATAAATCTCATCTGGCTCAACCTGCTTAATTACCCTAATCAAATTGGAAGAGTCGGTCATATCGCCATAGAATAAAGTTATCTTCCTTTTTTTGTGCATATCCTCTATTAAATCATCGATATACAGATGCTCAATTCTGCCCGTGTTAAAAAAAGAAGACCTACGAATAATACCGTAAACCTCATAACCTTTATCCAACAAAAACTCAGCTAAATAAGAACCGTCTTGACCATTAATGCCCGTAATTAAAGCTTTTTTCATCTAGATTTCCTCAACAATTTATTCAATCCCATAAATCAGCCAATTAACCAATTCCAAATTTTCATCCGAAATTTTTTCGCCTTCTGACACACGTAAAAATCCTTCGGTATCAAAAATCGGACCGACAAAAATATCCAATGAATCCAAATTCATCACAACACTATCCATAACTTGCAAGTTATCATAAGACAATTTGTCGCTGTATCCCAAAAATTTGACACTATTGTCACTAAATCCGCTCTCATAAATAACAGCAAGAGAATCGGCAAAAAAATCTTTTAAAACCTTAGTCCAAAGTTGCCCATTATCACAGAAGAAATACGCCAACTGATTTCTCGTGTTTTCACTAGGATAATATCCAACAAAGGGCAAATTCAATGAACTAATCGCCTCTTCCAACTCTTTATCTTTCCCACATAAAGCAATTAAACTAAAATTCTCCTTTGCCAACATGCTAATCTGTTCCGACAAAGGTTCTTCAGATGCTTTGTTAATTTTTATCCACTTAACAGAAGCATTTTTGTCTATAGATTTCGCTCCAAGCAAAAAAGAGTTGATTTTTAAATAAGCATCGTTGGAAAGTGTGTCGCAACCTGCATAAGCAAATCTGTGATTTTCTGTTGCCATGCAAGCAAAAACTCCAGTTAGATAGTTAATTTTCCGAGAATTGAACTTCGCAACAACAGAATTTCCTCTGAAGTTTCCTGTTGTGACAAAAGTGGTCTTGTCAAAGCGTTCAACCAATTTCTTAGAAAACTGAAACTCATCGACCAAAAAAATGGGGTTGTACCCGACAACCGCCATCTGTCCCGCTATTTCGTACATTTTTTTGTCATCAGAAACTATAGCAAAGCCAGGCGTTTCCACAAATTCCAATTCATCAACACTATAAGCAGCGGGCAAATATTCCGATGGGCAACTATCCAAAACGACACCCTCACCCTTGAAAATAAAAGCAGGTTTAATGCTACTGACCTCCACTTCTTCCTCAGAACAAGCAAAAACCAAAAGCACAAAAATCAAATAAAAATATTTTTTCATCTTTCCCTAATAATACTTAATCATCACCTGCTGACAATACTTATCGAGCCAAGCGTCACACATTTTATCCAATTCATCCGCCAAATAATCGTCCACTTTTTCACTATAATCTTTTTTGGAAATAATTTCTTTTAAGTCAACTCTATACACCAAATATTTCCCACACGAAAGGTAAATAGCTGGTTTGAAGGAGCCTAACTCATTCTGCATCGCCAGTCGAAAAATCTGCAAATTTTCCTCATCCGTAGTCCATGGCAATTTGTTATCAGGCGAAAAATTTTGTATCGTTTGCAAGTCGCCCAAATATGTCAAAAATTCCCGAGAAGAAAAGTCTCCTTGGTTCAGATTTTCCACAAAAACCTTCAAAAACTGTTCGGCGTTTTCTTCTTTTTTCTCGTTCTCTATTTGCTCCACAATGCCAGATTTCACTTCCTCAAAGGGCAACACAGAAGATTTGTAGAGCTTATCCAAAAAGAACACCGCATAACCGTCATCTGTACTGAAAATTTTATTATACTTCTTATGAGCATACATTTTCACAAAATCACCCTCGTATGGCAACAAATTTCCCACAGGCTCAAAAGGCTCAGTAATTGGCTGGAAATCTGTCTTGAAATAAAATGGAGAATCGGTATAGCTTTTGAGATTGCCATACCATTGAAGTTTACTATCAAGCTCATTTATCTTTGCCTTGGCGATTTCATCTTGCTTAATCACTTTCAGCTTCGTTTTAATTATCTCCTTGGCTTCTCCCAAGCTAAGATAATTATCTATTAAAATCTGCCCCTTCTTTAGAATGAACCAACCTGTTTTATAATAAAACGGCTTGTCTATTTCTCCGCTATTCAAGGAATTAAGCCTCTTTTTGAAAATTTCGTCTATATTGGAATAATTCAAAAACTTATCTTTCAAACTCGGAAACTCACTACCAAAGCAATCTTTCACGTAAGAAAAATTGCCTTCGTTCAAAAATTCAGCCAAATAATCGGCAAGTTCACGCTTGGTTTTTAGTTTATCATGCAAATAAATATACTCAAAATTTTGCTTGCCAGCGGTAGAAAACTTCGCCTTATTCTCCAAATAATAGTTTTCAATCTCCGCATCCGTGATTTGCAATGTGTCAAAATCGCTAATCCTAACGAAAACACCGCTGATAGCAAGTTGCATGGGACGCTGAAACTTGCTGTAATACTTGTCGTAATATTTTTTCAAATCGTACTTTTTCTGCTTGAGTTTGTCCACTTGCAAATTACTATAAAGATAGTTTTTAGCTTGCTCAAAGTCTGGCAAAAAAGTAGGCTCATAAGTCAACACCTTATAACGACAAATCCTCTCCCCAAATTCAAAACTTCCGAATAATGTTCCTCTGTTAATTCTCTCTCTTAGCGTAACCGCCAAATCTTCTTCGTTAGTAATATAGCGGTCGAGAAAAAGATAAATAACGGAATCTGTTTGCACCTTAGCCTGAACCTCCGCACTAAGGTTCTCCGCTTCTAAATCAAGCTTTTGCAAATAATTAAGACTCGCAGGATTAAAAAACTCAACTTTCACTCCTACACGCTTGGCGGTAAGCGAAAACAAACTGTCTTTAAAATACGCTTTGTAAGGATTTGTCTCTTCCTTGCTCTCCAAGTTCACCCACGAGATATATTCCCTGATGACCTTCGCACAATCACCTTCCTCGGAAAGAAAGTTCACGTACTCTTTGCCATCTTTTTTAATCAGTAAAAATCCGTTGGGAATCTCGTAGAGGAAGCACTTTTGCTTGCTGTTGAAAATAGGTTCCAAATCTATCTTGTCAAAATGTGCAATTTTTTGGTCTTTTCTCAAATATCCTGTCTCGAAAATAATTCTGTCGGGGGGAATATCGTCTTCCCAAGCGTTTCGCAAATCTTCGGCTAATTGTCTGGCAGTTTTTTTCTTGTAATCAAACAAATCAAATTGATTTTCAGGGAACAAAAAGCTCAAATCGTAATTCATTGTCTCTTCGTTCTCAAAAACGAGCGTGTATTTGAATTTGATTTTCTCCAACTTGTCAAAAAAACCGTACTTCTCTCCAGCAAAATTTTGCAAATCCAAAAAAGTGAAATGCTCGGGTAAATCGAAAAGGTCTCTATCCGCTATAAAATACGAAATATCGATTCTAGAATTTTCAAACAAAAAATTTTGGAGAATCTTCTTCTTATCAACCTCCAAATTCTCCTTGATGAACTCTCTCGCTTTCATCGTCATCAAGTGAACTTTGATGCTTTCCAGTTCTTTCGACTTCTGCGAACGTAGCCTATTAATATCGTCCAAAGTCAATGACTGCTTGAGCTCATCCTGATAATATTGGATGATTTCCTGATTGGCGACCTCAATCTCTTTTTCTTTGGCATAGTCCAAAAGAAGCTGCTGTCTTATCAAGCCGTCCAAACCTTTGACCTCGTCAGTCAAAGATTTCGCACGCATATATTCGTTCAATTGACTTTTGGTAATGAAACTTTTACCAACTCGAACCAAAACCTCATCCGAAAAAAGATGAGCTATCAGCAAAAACAAAAATAAAAAGCTTAAAACACTTTTTTTCATATCAAACAGTATAAACTACTCACTCCCACATCAATTGCTCGGCTATCTGGCAAGAATTTTCCATTGTGCAAACCAAACTTCTGTTTGCCGACACCAAGCCAAAATAAAAGCCCAGGATATAGCAAAGATAACGCTCCAAAATCTTCGGCTGTGTAATCAATTCCCGCTTCTATAAACTCTATTCCCTTAGGTAGTTTACTGACAAATTTGTCAAAAAGTTTTTGATTGTTAATCACTTCACACGTAGTCGCACCAAATTTGAGATTGATTTTCACTCCAAACTCACTCTCGATAGTAGTCGCAACATCATTCAGCCGCTTATTGAGTTCTTCCCTGCAATCTTTTGTCAGAGAGCGATGAGTTCCCTTTATCACTGCGAAATCGGAAACAACGTTACGAGCAACTCCCGAGTTAAACTCACCAACGCAAACTCTGTCCTCATCTTCCCTTAGCAGTTGCAATTTCTTCACCAGTTCGCATCCAGCAAGCAAAGCGTCCTTGCCAAGATGAGGTTTGGCAGCGTGCGAACTTTTCCCCTCAATCTCAAAATCGAACTCCTGTGCCGTGGCAAAGATAGTCCCCGATTTGCAAGCAACTTGCCCGACTTCGTATTCGGGACTAACGTGCAAAGCTATCACGGACTCAATCTCGTACTTGTCCAAAAGTCCGCTATCCACAAAAAGATTTGCACCCAGACCCAACTCCTCAGCAGGCTGAAACAGAAAAAGCAAATTCGCATTCACTTTGTTTGACACAACTTTGTCAATCAAACCCAAAAGAACGCTCATATGAATATCGTGTCCGCAGGCGTGCATCCATCCGCTATTAACCGAAGTAAATTCGACACCAGTTTTTTCCTCAACAGGCAACGCATCCATATCAGCACGAAATAATTTGTAAGCTCCCGAGCCAGCAGAATATTCCACCAAAATTCCAGTTTGTAAGGTCATAACTTGCAGACAATCAAACTGTTTCAGAATATTTAATAGATATTTTTGAGTAGAAAACTCTTTCAATCCCGCTTCGGGAATTTTGTGCAAATTTTCTCTAATTTTAATAAGGTTGATAGCAAACTCCAAATGTTAACTGCTTCTTCCCAAGCCGTTTACAATCACAAAACAATGCATAATGGAAGGAGCTAAAGGTAAAAAATTCACGAAAGGAACTATGTCAAAAAAGAGAGCAAACTGAGCAAAAACAATCAAGTAACTTTTGCCAAGCAAATCACCGCGAATTTTTGCCAAGACAATCAAAATCAACAAAATGAGTAAATGTAGCCAAAAATAAAAATTGGTTCCAGACATCATATAGGAGAAAACGGAATTTGAACCGTAAATCGGCAAAATATACGTGGGGATAACAAACAGCAAATACAACGAAATAAATCCGTGCGATGTGCTTACAATCTGTTTAATTTTCCCCAAAATATTCATCTCAAGTCTCCTTCGTGACAATCAAATACAACTTGGCGTTTTCTCGTCAAACAATTAAGCAAAACAAACTAACTGTTCATCTTGTCCAAAAATTCTTCGTTGTCACGAGTCGCCTCGATATTTTGCATAATAGTCTGCAAGCCCTTGCCAAGATTATCGCTCGCTCCCAAATATCTGCGAATTATGTACGTCTTATTTTTCTCGATTTCACTCAAAAGCAACTCTTCTCTTCTCGTACTGGATTTCACCAAATCGATAGACGGGAAAATTCTGGCTTCCGCCAAAGACCTATCCAGTGTCAGCTCCATATTTCCAGTGCCTTTGAACTCCTCAAAAATCACCTGATCCATCTTGGAACCAGTATCCACCAACGCTGTAGCCAAAATTGTGAGACTGCCTTTGCCACTAATATTACGAGCCGCACCGAAGAATTTTTTGGGATAGTGAAGAGCTCCAACATCAATACCTCCCGAGAGTGTCTTGCCACTGGAAGGAATCTCGTTGTTGTACGCCCGAGCCAGACGCGTAATGCTGTCCAACATAATTATCACGTCCTGCCCAAGTTCCACCATTCGCTTGGCTTTCTCTATCACCATCTCGGCAACTTTGATATGGTTGGAGGTTTTTTCATCGAAGGTGGAAGCCACAACCTCCGAGTTCTCTGGAATAAGATTTTCCTTCATGTCGGTAACCTCTTCCGGTCGCTCATCTATCAAAAGCATTATCATATACGCATCGTTATAACGCAAAATGGTGTTGGCAACTTTCTGCAAAAGCACAGTTTTACCAGTCTTCGGAGCAGCAACTATCAAGCCTCTTTGCCCTTTGCCCAGAGGTGTAAACAAAGAAATCATTCTTCCTGCAACATTGTTGAAAGGCTGATCGGTAACAAATCTTTCATTAGGGAAATGAGGAATAAGCTTCTCAAACTTCACATTATTCCTGATTTTATCAAGCGGAAATCCGTTAACATTTTCAATCCTAATAAGAGCGGAATATTTGTCCCGTTGCCTATTAGGACGACAAACACCACAAACCATATGCCCTTTTTTCAGTCCGTATTTGCGGATTTGAGATTGTGAAACATACACGTCGGTGTCGCTTTGCAGATAGTTGTTCTCTTGCCAACGCAAAAACCCATAGCCATCACTCATGATGTCCAAGCAACCACAAACGTGACGCTCACCTTCGCCTTTCGCTTGGCTTTCCTTTTTCCCGTTTTTGCCATTCTCTTTGTTAGAATTGTTGTCACTCTCCAAAGATTTTTGAGCAAGAGATTCCGCCTCCACGATTTGAGCCAAAAGTTCGTCCTTTTTCTTAGCTGGTTTTTCTATCCCCAGCAGTTGTGCTCTTTCCAAAAGCTCTTTCACTTTCAGCTGTTTCAAACTCTCCATATTCATAATATCACTTTCTCCAAAAATTAGTTGCTTAAAATTTTAATTATTTATTAAATTAGAAAAACATTGAAAAATCTCTGTAAGGGGACAGACAAAAAGATTACTCAATATTTCCGTGAACAAGACAAATCAATCATCAACAAGAACTACAATCAAACCAAGTCGGCAAAAAAAATAGTAAGGTGGCAATATTGCAATTTTGGGCAAACTGCCACCCAGAATTAAATTATTTATTATTACTTTCGAATTTTTTCATGAAATCAATCAAGAAATCAACACTCTTCATCGGCATAGCGTTGTAGAAAGAAGCTCTACATCCACCAACAGATCTGTGACCCTTGAGAGACAACATATTAACTTTCCCAGCTTCTGCCAAAAATTGCTTCTCCAACTCCTCAGACGGCAATCTGAAAGGGATGTTCATCAAAGAGCGATCTTCGGCAACCACAGTACCTCTGTAGAAATCGGAAGTATCCAACAAATTGTACAACTTGCCAGCTTTCTCTTTGTTAATCTCGTGTACGCCTGCAAGTCCGCCGTTGCTCTCAATCCACTTCAACACCAAACCAACTACGTAAATAGTGAATGCAGGAGGAGTGTTGAACATAGAATCTTTGCTGATGTGAGTTCTGTAATCCATCATCGTGGACAAACCTTTGTTGCCACTTTCGGCGAAAGAGTTTTTGATAGCCACCAACACAGCTCCAGCAGGTCCCAAGTTCTTTTGAACTCCAGCATAAATCAAATCACACTTCTTGAAGTCATACTCTCTGGAAAGCATATTGGAAGACATATCTACCACCAACGGAACAGACACATTAGGAAGCTCAGAGTACTCAGAACCTCTAATGGTGTTGTTACTCGTGATGTGCAAATATTTGGCATCAGCAGGAACTCCGCTCAAATCTTTTGGAATATAGGTGAAATCTTTGTCTTCGCTACTGGCAACAACGTTCAATTTCAAATCCAAAATCTTTGCTTCTTTGATAGCAGCAGTTGACCATGCACCAGTGTTAACATAGCAACAATCTTTTTCTTTGCTTCCAAAGTTTAAAGCTGTCATCAAAAACTGTGTGGACGCACCACCTTGCAAATAAAGAATAGTGTAATCGTCGCCCAAGCCCATAAGTCTTCTGGCTCTGTCCATAGCATCATCAATGATAGCTTGATAGTTTGGAGAACGATGACTCATCTCCATAACAGACAAGCCCTTGCCCTTATAGGAAACAAGGTCTTTTTGAACTTCCTCCAACACTTCCATGGGAAGTACAGCAGGTCCGGCACTAAAATTATGAACTCTATCCATAATTTCCTCCAAAATATAAATTTAAATTTGCTTTGAAATAAAAGAAATGGGGTGACTGATGGGACTCGAACCCACAACAACCAGAACCACAATCTGGCGCTCTACCATTGAACTACAGCCACCATTCATCTGTAACTTTCACCAAAGATAAAGGGCTCTATTTTTTGTCAAATTCTTTTTGTGACTGGCTGAAATATTATTGTTTATTCAAAATAACGATTGCAATCACCACCGATGATGATGCATCAATTCCGCTTAATCACTAATTTTTTTATAAGTTTCATCTGCTCCCAAAGAAGCAGAATATTTATAATTTGCCCTAATAGAAGCATTGACTATGTCAAGTAGTTCCGTCTTTTCTGTAGTTGTAAGACTTTTCTCTTCAACCGACAAAACCAAACTTATAAAATATTTATATACTTCCAAAGCTGTCATATTCTTATAAGAAATATTCTCTGGAAATCTTTTGATAGTAACCTCACCATTCTTTGAGAAAAGAGTGGTAAGCATCACCTTTACTCCATAATCTTTGCCATCAGTTGTAATCTCCAATTTTGGCGACAAAGTCTCATCATCTCTGTTCCTAATATTTACCCTAGTGACCCACGGCAACGTCGTAACTTTACCAGATTTTACTCCATCCAAATCAGCATATTTCAAATCTACTGAACAGGTTGTCACGCTATCATCACAAACCACTAAATAAATGTATTCGTAATCTCCACCAGCTTCATCAGTTTTTTCATCAAAATCAAAAAAACAACCAAACAACAAAGCAAACAACATCAACAAAAAAACTTTTGAACAGCTTCTTCATTCCATTCCCTCCAACATTTTAATCAAAACAGAATTCTTAGAATTTGCTAAAATTTGTCAACACTTTATTGATCCCTCACAGTTGTCAATATTACCGCACCCAAGACAAAAAAGCACAAGACAGACAATATGGAATACTGCTGAGAGCCTGTGATGTAAGCGATTTGCCCATAAATAATGGGACCAAAAATCGAAGTAAGTTTGCCAGTGAATGAGTAAAATCCGAAAAACTCGCTGACCTTTTCCTTGGGTGTGAGTCGTGCCAGCATCACTCGTGAAGAAGATTGGGACGAACCGATGGCAATGCCAGCCAACAATCCCACAAAATAGTATTCAAAAGAACTTCTGCAAAAGAAAGCCCACAAAACCACAATCGACCAAATGACTAACGTAATCAAAATCGTTTTCTTCGCACCTATCCAGTCCAAAACATAGCCAAACAACCACGCTCCTGCCATCGAGGTTAGTTGTGCCAAAATAAAATAGAAAATCAACTGCGAACTGCTCATCCCGAAGCGAGTTGCACCGTATATGGAGGCAAACGAAATCACCACAATAATTCCGTCGTTGTAAATGAGGTAGCTCACCAAAAATTTCAGCAAGTTTTTGTAATTCCGAATATTCGCAAAAGTGTGGCTAATCCGCTGGAAAGCTGTTCTGAAATAGTTGGAACGCTTGGAGGGTATCTGCACCTCTTTTAGCAAAACAAAGGTCACGATGGACAAAATGCCAAAAAAAGCTCCCACCATGGGGAACACCAATTTGACGTCAATCTTGAGGAGAAACAACGCCAAAAATAGAGAAACCAAGCCTCCCATATAGCCGATTCCCCAACCAAGTCCAGAGATTTTGCCTATATTGCTTTTGTTGGAAATTTCAGGTAAAAAGGCGTTGTAAAAAACGTTGCCACAACTAAATCCGTAGTTCGCAATGATGAAAAAAATCATTCCCATGGCAATGTCGCCTTTCCGCACGAAGTACAAAAGCGACGTGAAAATCACACATAAATAGCAATTGATGAAAAGGAATTTCTTTTTGGAGCGAGAATAGTCGGCAACAGCTCCCAATATCGGCGAAGATATAGCCACCAAAATCATGGAAATGCTCACAGCCCAACCCCAAAGAGCTGTCGCATATTCTCCTCCACCTACCACAACATCCTTGAAATAAACACTGTAAACCACCGTGACTATTATCGTGGTGAAAGAAGAATTGGCAAAATCGTAAAAAATCCAACCAAAAATATTTTTGTTCATTTTCATTATAATTCCTCGTGGCAAAACCGCTAACATCTACAACAAAAGCAATTATTTTCTCTTGACTGCAAATCGTGCATATTCTTGACTACTATCGAAATAGTGAAATCGAAAAAAGTTAACTGCACTGCTTCCAATCGCCTTGCTAATTTGTGTAAACACCTCTCTTTTCGTCAACAGTTTTCGTTTCATCACACAAAAAATAACCACTAAAATAGAGTTTAAAGCGTTATGATTATTAACAACCGTTACAAAGTTATCCGTGAGATGGACAAGACATTTTGGGCTACCATCTACCAAGTTGAAGACATCCGAAATGGCGAAATGTTTGCCCTCAAGCTCTTTTCTGGTTTAACCTGCGAAGAGTTTTATTCCCGCTTCTCAGCCGAAGAACTGACCTTGCTTACGCGAATAAAACACCCAAACATCATCCGAACCTACGACTTCGGTCTTTTCGGCAACGCCGTTTACTCCCTCTCCGCATATTACAATTTGCCTTTCCTCAACAAATTTTTCTTCGTGCGAATTGATGACATCTACAAAATCATCAACGGAATATGCCTCGGCTTGGACGCACTGCACAAGGAAGGTTTAGTCCACCAAAATCTACGCCTTGAAAATATCCTCTACGACCCCGAGACTATGCAAACAAAAATACTGGATTGCAACTTCGTGAACACCGAAGTTTCCAAACAAAAATTGGTCGTGGAATATTTGCCCTATTTGGCACCGGAAGTCTATGACGGAGATCCTGCTATCGTCCAGAGCGACCTCTATTCGCTGGGAGTAATCCTCTATTACCTTACCTGTGGGAGATTTCCATTCACCATACGCCAGATACAAAACCTCAAAAGTTCAGAAAGCTACTACCCCATAACTCCCTCAAAAATCAACCCGCAAATCACTCCCGAGCTGGACACTCTAATTTTGCGATTGCTGAGCAGATTGCCAGAGGAAAGATTTGCCAATTCACTGGAAATTCTGGGATATATCAACCAGTATTCCAAAAACAACAAAGTCCAAATTCCCAAGAATAATGAGAACAATCTCATTTTTGGGAAAGGCACAATTCACAACAAAATTCTAAACCAACTACTTGCCGACTTGCAGACAGTGCAACAGCAAAAGAACGGGCGGATTTTGTACATTATAGGCGACCACGGCTCAGGGAAGTCCAATCTTTTCAGGCACTTCCGCTACTCCATTCTCAACGAAAACTACACCATCTTCCACTACAGGTGCAACCAAAACAATTGCGACCCGCTGTTCACCATTGTCAAAGAGTGCTTGGACAAAAATAACTCAAACCAAATAACGCAAAAATGCGAAAACATCTCCGAAAAATACAAGAAATTCCTCTATAAATCTGAGGAAGAAGCGGTGAAACTGCCCGATTCTGCGGAAGATGTAAAAGCCGATACGGAATTTATAAAAGAATTTTTTTACTCCTTGGCGGAACAAAAAACGCTTGTGATTATCATCGAAAACATCGACTACCTAAAACCCAACACTATTCAGGCTCTTGACATTATTTCCAAATCTATCAGTACGCACAGCATCTTCTTTGTGATGAGCGGTTGCCAACACAACACCATAGATTCCGTGATGCACAAGAACAAAGTATTTCTGCCCAATCTTGACTACGAAAAAACCGAAAAATTTATCTCCCACATAATTCCAGGGAAAGAAATCAAAAAGCCAATTATTGATCTCATTTTTGATAAATCCGCAGGCAATCCCGAGTTTGTGAAAAAGATTCTACTTCAGCTCGCCCAAGACCACCTACTGTACAACGAAGAAATCCCCAAAGAATACCATCTGCCTTCCGCCTTCAGCTCAAACGTGAAAGACACCATCATCCACTCACTGAGCCAACTACCGAACTACGAACTGATAAAAAAACTTTCTTTCTTCTACATTCCTATCACCAGCAGAAGTATCCAAGAAATCCTAAAAATTCCCCAAAAGAAAGTGTGCTTCCTCCTCTCTGACCTTTTGGAAACTCATATTTTTGTTCACGGAAACGAGGCTTATCATTTCAATTCGCAGCAAAGCAAGCTGTATCTCAGCCAGCAACTGACAAAAGCCGAAAAAGAAGAAATCGCCAAAAATGTTTTTGACTACTACCAAAGCAATCCTATCGATAATCTCAAGACAGCCGAGGGCTTGCTCAAATACTCTTTCATCCTCAGGAACTTTGTGAAAGCAAGAGAATACAGCTTAATCTGTGCCAAATTGCACTTGGACAATAAGCAGTTTGAAGAGGCTCACTTCCACTACTTCCAAATCGGCAAACTCCATTCGCTAAGGCTATTACCTCAAAAATTTTTGTGGGAAGATTTGGAAACTCTGACGCTAAACTCCAAGCTCAACTCTCTAAAAAGCCTGCGACTGCTATCTCAATTCCCCGAAGATAAAACCACAAAAATGAGAGCCGTACTCTTGCAAGATGCAGGGAAGATTAAATCAGCGGAAACTATCTTCGACGAGATTAAACTCGCTTCAAGCAACATCGATAAAGTTCTTCGCATTCGCAAAATAAGGAACAAACTCCTACTCAATAAGTTAGAGCAAACATCTGTTCTCTTGGACGAATTTACTCCCGAGTCTCCGAAAGAAGAAGTTTACAAAATCATAATGCAATCCGAACTCCTCCTGAAGCGAAAAAATCCCGACAAAGCCACCACTATTCTGAGGGAATTTATCGAAAACCACAGCTTGAATGAACTGAAAAACAACTACATTCTCAGTAAACTCTACGAAGTGCTAGCTAATTGCCTCCACATAAAAAGGCATCTGGAGGAAGCAGAAAAATACTACTTGAAGGCACAGCAGATTTTGAAAGAAACCGAATATTCCATCGGCTTGTGCAACAACTACATCGATTTGGGCGGTCTATATCTGACCATGGGCAACACCAACAAATCATTAGAGTACCTATCCCAAGCACAAAAACTAACCAAGAACTACACGCAAGGACAATTGCGAATTTCCTACAGCTACGGCAAAACCTACATCAAAATGGGAGAGTTTGAAAGAGCGATAGAATATTTTGAGGAAGCCAAAAAAATCTGTAAGCAAACCAAAAACAATTTCCGCTACTCCATGTGCAAGATGCACATCGCTTCCTGCATAATGAAATGCAAGGGATACGGCGAATTCTACAACTACGTTTTGGAGTTTCGTCCCGAGATATTCAACTGGGAAATCAAAGATTTTGACCCATTGGTGAGAGCGTTTTTCATCTATCTCATCTCCACGGAACAAATAGATGGCTTGGAACAAAAACTGGAAGAAAATTCCGCTCTCTACCTGAAAAACAAAAACCACTACGAAATTTATTACAGCCTATTAGGTCGCATAGCTTCTTTGAAAAAAGATTTCGACTCAGCTATTTCTCATTTGGAACACGCTATCAACATCGTAAAAGGAATCCACAATTACGCACACTGCACCCTGCTCTACGACCTTTGCAAAGTTTACACGTCCAAGAAAGAGTTTGAAAAAGCCGCCATCATCTGCCAGCAACTCGAAGAAATGAGCGAAAATTTCAACTTCAACTATTGGCATCAACATGCAAAATTGGAAAAGTTAAAAATCAACATCTTCAACAAAAAAATCAGCTACAGACAAGCGTTCTTCGAGGCGAAGCAATCCCTTGCCTATTGCCAAGAAAAGAATTATTTTATGCACGTTTTGGAGTATTACAAAATCATAATCCAAGTTCTTGATTTTTACAATTTGAACAAACAAGCTGTCAGTTACCTCTCGAAATACAAAAAACTTATTGCACAAATTTCCTCAGGACTTCCCGCTAAACTGACTACGAAAATCAAAAAAATCTACAAATATTCCACCAAAGATTTTTCAGAATTATTAGAATTTAAGTTTCATACCAACTCAAAAATCGATATTGTTACCGAACAAAACGAACTGATAAAACTCTTGGATATTCGCGACATCGAGAGAATTAAGTTCTTCATTTGGAAGATGATAAAAAGATTTTTCGCTCCATCTGGATTCTTGGTGCTGATAGAAAACGAGCCATTCTATGCAAAAAATATCGAAAAATCTGAGATAGAGAATTACAAAAAACTGATTTCAACTCAATTTGCTACCAAGGTCAACAAAAATTCTATCGTTGCTCCTCTGGAAATCGACAAGGTTTCCAAAGGCTTGATAGTTTTGGAAAACGACACCGAAATCCCCTACAAAGCCAAAGAGATTAATCTGTTCAAAAAACTGTTGCCGTATCTTTCGTACGTGATTTTCCAGATAATCAACGTCTCCCAAGTGCAAACGGAGAAAAAGTTGCTCCAAAAAATGATGGGGCTAAATATGTTGGATTGCGTGGAACCCAAGCAAATTATGACGAACATTCTTGCTTTTCTTTTGGAAGTCACCGAAGCGAAACGCGGATTTTGGATAGAAAAAGATTACGTGAATAACGCCGACGGAGTGAACCTATGGAAACTGGGGCTGAGCGACCAAGGCGAATACCTACACACACAAAACTTCGTCTCCAACCACCTAATAGACTCATTTGGCAAGAGAGAAAACTTTTACAAAATCTCCTCTCACTTGGTTTCGGACAAAAGCTTCGTGCAAACATTGCAAAGATTTTCCATCCCCGAATTTGAAATATTCCTCTTCCCCATCGTCTTAGACAACAGAATAAACTCCTTTTTGTACATCGATACTTTTCAGCCCCAAGATGAACCTAACAAATTGCGTCTCAACAAAGAATTTTTGCACTCCTTCACCAGTTACGTGGACAAAATGTTGCAAACTTTCAAGATAAACCAGATACTGAAAATTCAGATGGAGAAGCAGGAAAAAGTTACGCAAATCAAATCGACCGCTATCAATATCATCAAAGACAGCTTTTTGTCTCCCATTGAAGAGACGAAATCGCTATTGACTCAAGCAACGCCAGATTTGGACAAAGCCTTGTACAATCTTTCCTACTTGGAACATTCCATCAACTCCTCTTTCTATTTCAGCAATCCTGATGCCCTGAAAGCTACTGGACATTTGAACTACAGTTTGGAAAAGCTGACAAACTCTGTCCTGAATAACTACAAATACCTAACCGAAAAATTGGAAGTCAAATTTTCCATTAGAATAGACAAACTCAAAGTGAACAAAAAATCTTTCCTCATAGCCTTGGATAATATCATCCTCAACGCTATTCAACACGCTCAAAACTACATCGAGATTGGCTCGCGGAAATCCAAGTTTAACAACGAGAGAATTAACGACCAAGAGAGTTTGATTATTTATGTCAATAACGATGGGGAAATCCCAAATCTGGAAGAATTGCAAAGCTTCTTTCAAAAGCCGTTCTCCCAAAACTCCCGCCGCTCCGTGCATGAGTCCAATAATCAAGAATTAGGAATTGGGCTAAATTTATGCAAAACCATCATAGAAAAAATGAATGGAAAAATTTGGATTTTGACCCGTGAAAACGTCACTACATGCTATATCGCCTTACCTATTGACAAAGAAAACTGATTTTAAAATCTCAATCATATGCAAAAAAGACACCTAATTCTGAGCTTTGAAACCTCGTGTGACGACACGGGAGTAGCGGTAGTTGATACGGATTACAACGTCCTCTCCAACGTCGTTTCCAGCCAATTCGTCCACGAGAAATTCGGAGGCGTTGTCCCTGAACTCGCAAGCAGAGACCACCTGAAAAACATCACCCGCGTCTGTCAGCAAGCGTTGCAACAAGCAAACATCACACTTGCGGAAATCGACGCAATCGCTGTTTCCGTCAATCCCGGACTAATCGGTGCTCTTTTGGTTGGAGTGAGCTTCGCCAAATCCCTCGCCTATTCCGTCGGAAAGCCTCTCATCGCCGTGAACCACCTCTTGGGACACATCTCCGCCATCAAGCTGAATTTCCCAAAGTTAACTCCACCTTATCTCGCTCTCATCGTCAGCGGTGGACACACGCAGTTGGTTCACTTCACGGACGCAAATAACTTCACAATCGTGGGAAGCACTGTGGATGATGCATCTGGAGAAGCGTTCGACAAAACCGCCAAGCTCCTAAATCTCGGCTACCCTGGAGGCAAAATTGTGGACGAACTCTCCAAGAAAGGAAACCCGAAATTCGTCCATTTCACCAGAGCTTTGAACAAAAAAAACAATTTCAACTTCAGCTTTTCTGGCTTGAAAACCGCCATAATGAACTACATCAACAACTCCACTTCAGAACACTTGGAAAATCATCTTGCGGATATAGTCGCCAGCGTGCAGGAAAGCATCATCGATAGCCTATACAACAAAACTATCGCCTGTGCCAAATTCCACAAAATCGAGCAAATCGTTGTTGCTGGAGGCGTCTCGGCAAACTCACGCTTACGCGAAAAATTCCAAGGCAAAGCCCTCTTCCCCGACTTTCGATATTGCACGGACAACGCCGCTATGATAGGGGCAGCCGCCATCGATTTGTACGAAAGCAACAACTTCGCTTCCCTCGATTTAAACGCCTTTTCCACCAAAGGAATCAAGAAGATATAAAATCAATTTGAAACTCATTCTCAACTTGCTGTGTGCCAATTATTTGTCCTAATTTTGGCTTGACACTAATCACTGAGGATTTCTAATTGCCACTGATAATAAAAACTGGAGGAAAAAATGGCTGTAAAAATAGACGCTGGAAAATGTGTAGGATGTGGAGCATGCGTGGGAACTTGTCCTGTGGAAGCTTTAGAAATGGTAGACGACAAAGCTGTTGTTAACGAAGATACTTGCATCGATTGTGGAGCATGCTTGAGCTCTTGCCCATGCGAAGCTATCACTCAATAATTTATATTTTAACAAAGCACCTATTTTAAGAATTTAGAGTAGGTGCTTTATTTTTTGTCTTTCTTTCTATACAAAAAAGACAGTGGTATCAGCACCAAATAAGCGACAACCAAAACCACACTCGAAGCAGAAATAAGCTCTAAGCCCATCAAGATGTACCCTATCACCAAAAGAACCAAACTAATCGCAAACAATATCCAATTCACTTTATCAAAATAAAAATTTTTCATCTTACTCACTATCTCCTGTTTCCAAATTTCTCAACTCTTCCTCTGCTTGCACAGCAAATCTCCCCTTGTCCAAATGCAAAACTTTTTTAAAGTACTCAGTAGCTTCATCAAGTTGACCTTGTCCAAGATAAACATATCCCAAATGAAGCATTATCTCGGCTTCCTGCGAAATAGCTTCGCCAACCAATTTCTTCTTTGCCAAATCGTACGCTTTGCCCTGTTTACCCCATTTGTAATAGAGCCAAACCATTGAATCCCAATAGTAAATGCTCTCTGGAGCTTCCAACACACACTTTTCCAATAGCGAAAGTGCAAACGGAAAATACTCCATTCTATCATCAATAACTATCGAATAAGCATACCAATTGGCAAAGTCAGCGTTGTCGGGATACTTTTCATAAGCCTGCTGAGCGATGGCTATCTCCTGATCGTGCATCTCCACATCATGCAAAAGAGCAAGCACAAAATTGTACAAACCCTTGGACTTATCCCCATCACTCACAATGTCCCTCACCAAATAGCGAGCAGCAAGATGGTAGTTATCGTCCAAATAATTGAAAATTCCCGACAGATAATTCAAAGAACTTTTACTATTGAGAGGCAACGAGTAAAGACTAGACACTTTGTTCCATTTTTGGAAAAAATTCTTATCCAAATATATAGTCTTGAATATCGACAGAATAAGTTTCTGCTCTATCAATTCACTGTGATTATCAAATAAGCTCGCATTCAGGTAGAAATAGTAGGCATCTTTATAGCGACCTTCGTAAAAAGAGTACTCCCCCAAACCGAAATAGTACTCAGCAGAATGAGAAAGATTCTCCGCTTTTTCCTGTAACTCGGGAATTTTGACCTCATCAACTGAAACTTTTATCTTTTGCGGTTTAACAATTCCTTTCTGAGCACAAGCAAACAACAAAACACAAACAAAAGATAAGCAAATTTTTTTGAACTGCATTATTTATAATCGATAGAATAAGTTAAAACAATCTCCCTATTCACTTTGGAACTCACATTAGAGTCAAATTCTGGAGCATTTACTAAAATATCGTTAAAATTGACTTGCAAACTCAAATTGGGAGTCACCTCAAGCTTCAAGCCAGCATTCAGATAGCCTCTGCCTTTGCCCAAGAGCTTTTTCTTGTCTGCTTCATCAGCCTTGTCGTTCTCGTAGTCGTTGATGCCAACACTGTAATCAACCAACAAATTGAGCTTATTTCCAATAGATTTATCAAAGCCAAAGAAAATATCCAAATCGCTATCTTCCTCATTTTCCAAAGAGTAGTTAGTTCCCGCTGTCAATCCCAAATTTCCCAGAAAGAGATAGTTTTTGCTAAATGCCAAATAGATGCCTTTGGATTTGTAGTCATAGCGTTTATAGTCTTTCCAATAGCGTCCCGAACCTTGATTTTCAAATCCGATGACAACAGCTGGGTTTTTCTCGGTTTCGTCCATCACTCTGTACTTGGCGGAAAATCCAATAATCTTTTGCCACTCTGGTTCTCTGTCGCCAACCACATTCTCGCCAGAAAAACTAACTCCAAACATAAAATATTGCACCAAACCAACGTTAGCTCCAATCATCAACCCGTCGTTTTTGAAAAGTTTGGAGGTGATTTCTGCCTCACCTTTTTGCAAAATTCCCGCTGTGGGGATTCCAGCTAATTTTCTAATTTCTCTTGCACTCAAACTCATAAAAATAAAGCAAAGAGCGAAGAATAAAATAATTTTTTTCATCTAATTTCCTCTTACCAAATTAACATCCAAAATCACAAAGCAAATTTGTCGTCAATATAATTCAGAATCGTAGGCAAATTGTCCTCTTCCGCAGATAATGTCAAATCAAACTTGATTTTTCTGTACCAAGTAAGTTGCCTTTTGGCAAAATTTCTGGAATCTTGTTTGGCTTTTTCCACACACTCCTGCAAATTCGCCTCGCCCAAAAAAAACGATTTGAACTCCTTATAGCCAACAGTGTTCAGCCCTGGAGCGTCCCAAGAATAGCCTTGCTTCAGCAAAGATTCGATTTCTTGCATCAATCCCGCATCCAGCATCAAGTCAAATCGCTTGTCAATCCTCGCATAAAGCTCCGCTCTCTCTCTGACCAATAAAATATTTACACATCGAAAATCGTTCGCAATCTCAATCTGCTCTTCCCAAAAAGACGACAACGTTTTTCCACAACTGAAATAAACCAGCAACGCTCTCTCAATTCGTGAAAAGTCGTTGGGATGCACCTTCAATGCAACTATCGGGTCAACCTCCTGCAACTTCTCGTAGCGGTTTTTTATCTCAGCCAACGTCATCCGTGCTTCATCTGTAACCGCAGGGATATTGTTCAATCCTTCCAAAAACGCCTTGATGTAAAAACCAGTTCCTCCTACCAGCAACGGGACTTTGCCCTCATTTTCTTTTACTATGGATTTGGCTCGCCGTACAAATTCACCTGCACTAAATCGCTCTTTTGGGTCTATTTCACCTATCAAAAAATGTTTAACAAGATTGAGTTCTTCATCGGATGGTTTGGCTGTGCCAATCTTCATCTCTTTGTAGATTTGCCGAGAATCAGCGGAAATGATATAGCCGTTCAGCGACTGTGCCAACTTAAGAGCCAAGTCGCTCTTCCCCACAGCCGTAGCTCCTTGCAAGGCTATAAGTAACGGTTTATTTGCTTTATCCAAAATTCCCTAAGTTCTCTTGAATTTCTTTTCCAAATCAGCGATTGTAATCTTGGTGATAGTGGGTCTGCCGTGCGGACAAAAGTATGGCACTTGCGTGGCAAACAACTCATTGATGAGGTGAAGCATCTGAATTCCCGAGAGCTTCTCCCCTGCTTTAATAGCGGCTTTGCAAGCTATGCTGGCTGCCAGATTTTCTCGGAAATCGTTTTTCTTTTTCAGACGCTGTTCCAAATCTTCAAAAAACGCGACAAAGAAATCGGCAGAATTCCAATCGCGAAGCTCAGACGGAACTTCCTGAATAACCACGGAGTTACCACTAAATTCCTTGATAAAAATGCCCACTTTTTCGAAATCTTCTATATTCTCCCGCACGGTATCCTTCACACTCGACGAGAGAAACGTCGGCAAATCGACCACAATGGGAAAAGCCAACTTCTGCGTAACCACAGCAGCACCGTTTAGCCTCTGTAGCACTTGTTCGTAAAGCACTCTTTCGTGTGCGGCGTGCTGATCTATAACCAACAAACCACTTTCGTCCTGAATGAAAATATAGCTCTGATGCAACTGCCACGGATTGATGATGCTGAGCTCCGAGTCGAGAGACACATTGACCGAAGAAACATCTTTCCCATCGTCTTCCAAATCGTCCGTTTCCAAGTTTCCACCAAAAATATCCAACTGCTCCGAAGCGACATTTTGCAACTTATCCGACTTCTTTTGCAAGCGGTTATACATCTGCTTTTCGCTCTCCACCAAAGGTGCCAAATTCTCCTTAACTCGCTCTTCCAGAGCGTCAAACTTCTCTTTTTCCCAAGCCAAATAAGCCGAATTTACAGCCCGATTTACGCTGTTATACACGAGGGAAGTGTCCGTAAATCTGACCTCCTGCTTGGCTGGATGAACGTTGAAATCCACCAACTCCGCATCAATCTGCACAAACAGAATAAACGGAGGAACTTTGTTGCCGAACTTCTTGATTGCAGGCTCATACCCTTTGGCGATTGCATGAAAAATCAAAGGATTTTTCACAAACCGACCATTGATAAATAGGTATTTCATATTTGGGAAAAGCTCGGGCGATTTCTCGAAATTGCCGATAAACCCACTCACTGTCACAGACGAATTTTCAAAAGAATCGACAGGAATGAACTCAGCATCGATGAACTTTTTCCCGAAAACCAACTCCACTCGCTTCAAGCTATTTTTCATAGCCGGATAATCGAAAACTTTGCGGTCGTTGTGAAAGAGAACGAAATGAATATCGGGATGAACGACTGTCTGACAATGGAGGTAGTTCAAAATGTGGCGATACTCCACCTGCGTGGACTTCAGGAATTTTCTCCGAGCTGGCAACTTTAGAAACAAACTGGTAACCTTGATGGTTGTTCCATCCACGCCACTGCTTTTTTCCATAGCTTTCAGCACACCGAAGTTCAAAATAATCTTGTTCGCCAACATCTCATCGGCGGTCTTGCTGACCATCTCCACACGAGCCACAGAAGCAATACTCGGAAGAGCCTCGCCCCTGAATCCCAAAGAGTTGACCCTGAAAATATCTTCTTCCGTCGCAATCTTGCTGGTGGCGTGCCTCTCGAAAGCGAGCATCATATCTTGCGAATCCATACCTTCGCCGTCATCGATAACGGTAACGCCTCGCTTGCCACCCATCAAAATCCGCACCTCTATTCTCGTGGCTTTGGCATCGATGGAATTTTCCACAAGTTCTTTCACGATGGAATACGGTCGCTCGATGACTTCGCCAGCGGCTATTTTGTTCGAAACCTGCTCGGATAATATGTTGATTTTGCTCATTTTTTCATTCTGTCCCTGGGATGATTTTTTTTGTAAACCTCTTTGATTTTGCTAAGGCTGACGTGCGTATAAATTTCCGTTGTAGATAAATTGGAATGCCCCAACATCTCTTGCACAGCTTTCAAATCTGCACCTGCATCCAACAGATGTGTGGCAAAAGAGTGCCTAATGCTGTGCGGAGAACAGCCTTTGCTGTCAGCCACCAAGTCCAAATATCTGCCAATAATTTGCCTCAGTTGGTCAGCATCCAAGGGCAACCCACTCTTGGAAACGAACAAAGTATCCGAATTTTTGGGATTAAAGCTGTCGCGAATTTTCAAATAATCGGAAACCGCCAACAACGCAATCTTCCCCACTGGCACAATTCTCTGCTTGTTTCCTTTGCCTATCAAATCTATCAAGCCTCGCTTAAAATCTATCTGCCCGATGGTGCAAGAAGCCACCTCCGAAATCCGCAGTCCGCACGAGTACATCAGCTCCAAAATCGCCCGATTGCGAATCCCAAACTTATCGTCAACACATGGGATAGACAGCAATCGCTCCATCTGATTCTTATCGAGAAAAACTGGCAAATGCGAACTGAACTTCGGCAGTTTCATTCCCGCCATAAGATTGCTTTTTACCAAGCCTTCCTCGAACATATAAGCAAAAAACTCTTTTATCACCACCATTCTGTGCGACATAGAGCGATTACTCAGCCCCTTTTGCATCGACTTGGCGAAATAAGTTTTCAGCACAATCTTGGTGACCTTGTCCAAATCGGCTTTCTCCCCAAATCCATCTTTGAGGAAAGTAGCAAAATCTTTCAACTCATTTTGGTAAGAAATAATCGTGTTTTCTGCCAATTCCCTAGCCCGCATATAGTCCAAATATTTATTAATCTTTGTATCCAACATAACAAAAGAAATCTCTTTTATCATCCGTTTTAGGTCAAGTAAAATTAGCTGATTAACAAAATCATTACCAAAATAACAAATATCGTTAACTCACACAATTGCCAATAATTATCACTAAATTAAGGAAAATCCTTGCCTTATTTCTTATAGCCAAAAAAATGTGGAACACACCAATCGGGGTGTGGCTCAGTCAGGTAGAGCACAGTGTTCGGGACGCTGGGGCCGTAGGTTCAAATCCTATCACCCCGACCATTTTTTTATAAGCGAATTTTATCAAAAAACAGTATATGAATTTAGAGAAAAAAAAACAGAAAATATTAGTCACAGGAGTCGCTGGCTTCATAGGTTATCACCTGTGCTTGCGACTTGCCAAAGATGGCTACGATGTGACTGGACTGGACAACATCAATGACTACTACGATGTGCAACTGAAGTACGGGAGGCTGGCTGAATTAGGAATTGAAGTAGACAAAATCCAGTGGAATGCATTCGTTCCCAGTGCGACTTTCTCCAATCTCAAATTCATTCAAGCCAATTTGGAAGACAAGCCGACCATCAACCGCATTTTTTCTGAGCAAAGTTTCGACAAAGTCTGTAACTTGGCTGCTCAAGCTGGAGTTCGCTACAGCCTGATAAATCCCGATGCCTACATCCAAAGCAACATTGTGGGATTTATGAATATCTTGGAAGCGTGCCGTCATCACAAAGTGAAATCGCTGATTTATGCAAGCTCCTCAAGTGTTTATGGAATGAATGAGAAGCAACCTTTTTCCACTTCCGACAACGTTGACCATCCCATCTCCTTGTACGCTGCCAGCAAAAAAGCTAACGAACTGATGGCACACACCTATTCACATCTCTATAATTTGCCAACTACAGGATTACGATTTTTCACAGTTTACGGACCTTGGGGCAGACCAGATATGGCTCCATTTTTGTTCACAAAAGCTATCATCGAAAATAAAGCCATAGATGTTTACAACAAAGGAAATATGAATAGAGATTTCTCTTACATCGACGATGTCATCGAAGGAGTGATGAAAGTTATCGAAAATTCAAATCTTTCTTCTTCTATTCCACCGTACAAAATCTACAACATCGGCAATAGCAATCCCGTGAATCTTATGGATTTTATTTCGGCGATAGAGAACAAACTAAACAAAAAAGCACAGAAAAATTTTTTACCCATGCAACCTGGCGATGTTCCTTCTACTTGGGCAGACACGAAAGATTTGGAAAAAGATTTTGATTATAAACCGAATACATATATTCAAGCTGGGATTAACAATTTTATTGACTGGTACAGAGTTTTCTACAAGGCTTAACGCCTAATAATATAAATAACTTAAAGGAGAATTATAATGAAAGAATTAGTAGTAATTGCTCTCGGTGGCAACGCCATCAAACAAGCGGGTGAAGAAGGCACTGACCAACAACAATTTATCAACATTGACATTGCCTCCAAGCAAATCGTGAAACTAAGCCAAGCTGGCTACAAATTAGTGGTAACACACGGAAACGGTCCTCAAGCAGGTAACCTTTTGATTCAGCAAGAAGAGGGGAAATCTTTAGTTCCTGCTCTTCCTCTGAACGTTGTAGGCGGTATGACACAAGGTCAAATCGGTTATATGTTCCAAAACAGATTGCAAAACAATTTTAGTCTTGCAGGAAAAAACGTTTCTGCTGTATCTTTGGTAACTCAAGTTTTGGTGGACAAAGACGACCCTGATTTCCAAGACCCATCAAAGCCAGTCGGACCTTTTTATACAAAAGAAGAAGCTGCTGACCTCAGAGATAACAAAGGCTACATCGTAAAAGAGGTTAAGCCAGGCGTAGAGAAAAGCTGGAGAAGAGTTGTTCCGTCTCCTGAGCCAAAAGATATCGTAGAAAAAGACGCTATCAACGCTCTTATCGCTTCTGGTGTTGTTACTATCGCCTGTGGTGGTGGTGGCATTCCTGTGAAACAAGACGGAAAGCAAATCATCGGTATTGAGGGTGTTATCGACAAAGACAAAACTGGCAACGTGCTTGCTCAATCTGTTAATGCTGATGTTTTGATGATTTTGACAGACGTGGAAAACGCTCTTATCAACTACAACAAGCCTAACCAAGAAGCTGTTGGTGCTGTGACTGTTGACGAGATGCAAAAACTTTTCGATGAAGGTCACTTCCTCGGTGGTTCTATGGGACCAAAAGTGGAAGCTGCTATGCGTTTCGTGAGAGCAACTGGCAAAAAAGCTATCATTACCTCTTTGGACAAAGCCGAAGACGCTCTTGCTGGCAAAACTGGAACAATTATTTCTGCATAAACTTTATAAGCTATATTTAAAAAGGCTGAGCTTATTGCTCAGCCTTTTTCACATCAATCTTCAAAGAAAACAAGTATCTATTTAACTGCTCCTATAGGCAATACAACTCTACCGTAAACTTCGTTCAAAACTTGTGCCAAAGCTGCATAAATAGCCGACAATCCGCAAAAAATTCCTTCATAACCAGCTAAATGCTTAATAGTAGCCGAGCCGCTAGCGTCACCGAGAGCCAACAAGAAAAACAAAATGGTCAAAGAACCAAACACAACTTGAAGAGCTCTATTCAGTCGCAAAGTGCCAACAAACATCACTGCTGTGAACACTCCCCAAATACCCAAATAAGCTGACATAGCAACGTTACTAGAAGGCACAGCCAATCCCAATTTTGGCATAATCATTAATCCCACCAACGATAGCCAAAACATGCCATATGAGGTAAAAGCGGTAGTGCCGAAAGTATTATTTTTCTTCCACTCCATAATACCTGCTATCATCTGTGCTAGGCCACCATAAAAAATTCCCATTCCCAAAATCATTGCGTCTAGAGGGAAAAGCCCTGCGTTGTGCAAGTTCAAAAGGACAGTGGTCATTCCAAATCCCATCAATCCCAAAGGTGCTGGATTAGCAGTAGTATCTTTCACTTCGTAAATATCTTTCATAAATATTATCTCCTTATTTTTCATAGTTATAACATCTGCTTTTAGCAGTATCATCAAGTGAAATGGAAGCAACTAAAAGAAAAAAAGCGACTCTATAAAGAGTCACTTTAAAATATTCAGTCAAAATTAATTTTCCAAAAGACCTACATCTTTATTGAATTGCTTAATCTTCTCATCCCAAAATTCCATGCAGTCAAATCTCTCATCCCAATAATTCTCGTCGTACCATTGATCGTTGATTTCTTCCACGCTTTTACCTTGTTGCTCTACCCATGTGAAATACTTGAGATTGTGCATTCTTCTTTGGTCAGCGTAGGTAAGCTCCATGGCATATTCGGTGTTAAGTCCCATCAAAGAAGCCTGATAAGCAACAGCAGCAGCCACATTGTCAAACTTGCCTTTCATCTCAGCTTGCTCTTTTAGGCGAGACTGATACATCTCCATAGAGTCCGTGGCAACTGTGAAAACGCAATCGTTCTCATTCATCTCATAGTACTTAGCCATCTTGATAGCACCCATCATATTAGCGATGCTGGAAATTCCCAAAAGGTGCAATTTCTCGATTACCTTTTTGTCCACACCCTTAGCAGCAAGAAGTTTTTGTCCTTCAGGCTCGTTGAACAGACGCATAATCTCCATGTTGGCTTCATCGTCGATGCCGATAACCATGTCGGTACTCTTCAGGTTGTGAATCCAAGGAACGTGCTTGTCGCCGATACCCTCAATCTTGTGTCCACCAAAACCGTTCTCCAACAAAGTCGGACATTGCAAAGCCTCGCCAGCAGCCAATTTAACAGTCGGTGAATGATATTTTTTGAGGTAATCTGCACAAGCAAGTGTACCAGCAGAACCTTGAGTAAGAAAAACGCCTGACAATCTTTGACCGTCTTTGGCATTCTTATCAAAAACCTCTTTCATCGCTCTACCAGTCACGTTGTAGTGCCACATGCTGTTACCAAAATTCTCGAATTGGTTGAAATTCAAAACAGCTTCGCCTCTCTCGGCAACTAACTCTTTCGCCTTGTCGTAAATCTCTTTCACGTTAGATTCGCAACCAGGTGTAGCAAAAACTTCAGCACCAATCTTGCGAAGCCAATCAAATCTCTCTTGGCTCATCTCTTCGGGAAGGATAGCGATAGAGCTATATCCCAAAAGATACGAATCGTAAGCACCACCACGGCAATAGTTACCTGTGGAAGGCCAAATAGCCTTTTGAGTAGTTGGGTCGAACTCGCCCATGGTCATTGCTTGAATAAGTGGACCGTAAGTAGCACCAACTTTGTGAGCTCCAGTCGGGAAATATTTACCCACTAAAACAAAAATCCTAGCATCCACACCAGAAATAGCTTTGGGAATTTCAACGTAATTTACATCTCCAAATCCCTTACCCTCGTGTTGTGGATCGGCAACCTCTTCATTCTTCCAAGTAATACGAAACAAGTTTGCAGGGTTCAAATCCCAAATAGACAAATCTTTCAACTTATCCTTAATGCTTTGCGGAACTGTTTCAGGATTGATTTGTTGTGACAAAGTCGGCAATATCACATTTCTTTTGCGACACTGCTCAACGGCGGTTTGATAAACCTCTTTCTTAGTTTTAGCCATTTTGAAATCTCCTTAAATTTATAAATATTTTAAATAAAATTATCTCTTACAACTGAACCTAATCTGAGCAACAATAATTCCTGTCAACATAAAAACGCAACCGATGAATTCTCTATAAGTTATGATCTCGCCCAAAATCAAAAATCCTCCTAAAGCGGCAAACATAGTCTCAAAGCTGAGGATAATTGCAGCGGATGAAGGACCAACATTCTTCTGTCCCACTATCTGCAATGTGTAGGCGATTCCCACGGACATTATACCTCCGTAGAGCAATGGGAAAATGCATTCGCCAACAGCTTTGATAGTGAAGCTCTCCAAAAACAACGACAGCACCAAACTGAAAATCGCACAAAAAGAATACTGCACCAAGCAAAACTCCAAAGGTTCCACTCTACGCAAAAAAATATCCACACTCGTCACATGGAAAGCAAAGAAGATGGAACTGCAAAAGACCAAAAAATCTCCGAAATTTATATCTCCGTCATAGCTTGTCATACTCAAAAAATACAGCCCAAAAAATGCTAAGGAGCAACCAAGCCAAACTTCCTTCCTCGCTCTCTGCCCCGTGAAAATCCCAATCATCGGCACCAGCACAACGTATAACCCAGTGATAAATCCCGTCTTGCCTGTGGTGGTATATCGGATGCCAATCTGTTGCAAAGTAGCACCGCATAACAAGAAAAATCCGCCTGTCATGCCGTAAACTATATTCAATTTCCCGAAGAGATTCACTTTCTTGCCCCAGAAATAATAAACCGTTCCAAGAAAAAGCACTCCCATGATAAAGCGAATGCCGTTAAAAGCAAAAGGCGGCAAACTCTCAGCACCTATCTTCTGAGCAACAAAAGCACTCCCCCAAATGAGAGCCGTGAAGAAGAGCAAACCTTGTGAAAAATATTTATTTAACATAATGACACTTGTTGTGAAAAAATTAACTTAAAATTTCGTTGTAAGTCTTGAAATGAGTTTTGCAAATGTAGGACAACTTCTCGACAGAGAACTTGGAAATGAACTTCTTGGCATCTTTCTTCACCAATGCCGAAGCTCCCTTGTGCAACGTGAAACCGCATTTGGAAGACAGAAAATCCATTTGTCGCAAAAACTCGGCTCTCGCCAAAATAGAAGCAGTCGCAACCGCTGGGTCGTCCTCAGCCTTCTCCCTGAAGATACACGGAATTTCTTTGAATTCAGCAGGTGCATAAGTATCCAAAGCCTTATTAGAAGCGAACTTATCGATGACCACGCCTTCAAAATCTATCTGACCTCGCAAATCCAAAACAGCCTTGGTGTGCAGCCAAATCATCATTTGGTTGAGCTTTTGCCCCTTCTGACGAAACTGCTGATAGATTTTGTTGTAATTCTTAGGAGCAAGCCCGAAAACCTTGCAATTGGCGGGATACTCCTCGTGCAAAATCTTGGCTATCTGCAAAATTTTAGCGTCTTCAAGTTTCTTGCAATCGTCCACACCAATCTCTCGCAGGTGCGACAGCATAGCCTTTTCCACCACAAATCCGGCTATCACCAAAGGACCAAAGAAATCCCCTTTCCCCGATTCGTCTGTGCCAAGCCACTTAGACCACTTGTGTGTAGCTACAGAAGTCTCAACACTCAATCCACAAATTTTTTGCAAAATCGCAGACAATTCGCTACTTTTCTGTCCACCCAAAACGAAAGAAACCCCTTTCTTCTGAGAAAAATAGATGTTGAGATTATTTTTGTCGGTTCCTTTTGCAAAATATAAAGCTACCCCGTACGGGATAGCTTTTTTTTGAACACATTCTATATCAGAAATCTTTTGAACCTTCGCCAAAACAGAGTTTACTGCATTCTCCAGTGAGGTCATTTCTCTTTCTTGTGAGTTTTCAAATATTCTTCGGCTTTCTCAAACATCATATTTGTAGTCTCGGCGTCTTTCAGCAATTCCAACGCAACTTCTACATCTTTATCAATTTCAAAAATCCTCTTTTGAGATACATTTGCCGAGAACTTTCTTCGTAAGATATTCGACTCCAAATTCACTCTTATCTTGTCGTAAATAGCGTCCACTCCAGATTTATCAAAATCAATCTTCTGAGTTTTTTTCACGTACTTCAGGAAATCGACCATAGTTCTGGAATCCGCCGTAAAATCTTCGTCAATCTTATCGGAATTCTCGTTGAAATACTTAACGGAAAACTCAAAGTAAGAGTTATTGATGATGAAGTCCTTTTCCAACTGACTCAGAGTATCTTGCTCCACCTCAATGTCGGGAGTGATACCGCCACCACCGTAAACCTTGCGTCCACCAAGAGTTTTAAAAATTATATCTTTGTTGTGCTTCTTGTACTCCTTCATTTTAGCGTCCACGAACTCCTTGCTAATGCTGTCCTTGTAGTTTTTGATGATGGAATCGTTGAAAGTGTTGTGCACGCAACGTCCAGACGGAACATAATATTTGGCAATCGTCATCTTAATTCCCTCGGAATTTGGCAACGTGTAAGTCTGCTGAACAGAACCCTTTCCATACGACTGCGTACCAACGATGAGAGCCTTGTCATAGTCTTGCAAAACTCCAGCAAAAATCTCCGAAGCACTGGCAGAACCACCATTGACCAAAACAACTATCGGGACATCGCTAATGGAAGCAGGGTAGTTAGAATAATAATTTTTGGTAAAACCACCATTCTTCCCCTTAGTGGTGAGAAGAAGCATATTCTTGTCCACAAACTCGTCCAAAATCGTCAGAGCCTCCTGCAAAAGACCACCAGGGTTGCTTCTGAGGTCGATAATATATTTCGTTGCACCTTGCTCTTTCAGCCCATTGAGAGCCGAGATGAAATCGGTTGTCGTGTTGCCGTTGAATTGCCGTAATTTGATATACCCAACATCGTTAGATAATAAAATCTTGTTTGGTACACTGGAGACGTTAATGATAGCTCTTTCCAATTTAAACTTCTTTTTACTGTCAAATCTCAACACAGTAACCTCAACCTTAGTCCCCGGCTTGCCCTTGAGCAGTTTTATCAGCTCGTTGATGTCCATGCCAACGACATCCGCACCATCCACTTCCACTATCTTGTCCCCCGACATCATACCAGCTTTGGCAGCGGGAGAATCGTCTATCGGCTCAACCACCGTCACATATTTGCCCATCGTGGAAATGACAATTCCCAATCCCCCAAAATGCCCACTGGTTTGCTCAAAGAAACTTTTGAACTCCTTGGCTGTATAAAAAGCGGTATGCGGATCAAGTTTCTCTATCATCCCCTTAATCGCACTATTCACAAGCTCTTTGGTAGAAATATCTCCATCATAATCTTGCCTGATGAGCTTAATCACCTGCATCAAAGACTGAATATCTCTGAAATTCTCTTCCTCTGTGGCAAAAATAAATAGTGGAGTAACCACCAACAAAATTAAAATCAGTATTTTTTTCAATTTCCCTCCTCAAATTTTAAGGAAATTTCTTCTTTATTTTTTAAAACCCTTAAAATATTTTGGTGAATTTCTTCGATGGGCAAAGTCCCATTCAACACCACAAAACGCTTCGGCTCAATCTCAGCCAATCTATCAAATCCGTCTATCAACTTGCGATGATATTCCGAACTCTCCTGCTCAATTTTATCCTTTTCCTGACCTTGCAACCTTTTTTGGGATTCCGCAAAATCGATCCTCAAGTAAAACGTGACATCGGGAATCAAACAGCCAGTGCTAAAGGAGTTTAGCCAAAGTACGCTATCTCTTGCCAAATCTCCCGCAAAACTCTGGTACACCATAGACGAATCCGTGAAGCGATCACAAATCACCTGATAATCTTCTTGTAATTTGGGCAAGATATATTTGGCACAATGTTCGCTCCGCACCGCACTGAACAAGAGCAAAGCACTCTTATGGCTTAGCTCAATATCCCTATCATGAAGCAAAATGTTTCTGATTTTTTCACCGAAGTCAAATCCACCAGGTTCTCTGGTCAAAAAGCTCTTGATTTGTTTTTCTTGGAAATACTTATGTAAAAGAGAAGCCTGAGTACTTTTACCACAAGCTTCTACTCCTTCAAAAGTTATAAACATAAATTGAAATAAATTAGACCGTCAAAATATCTTTTTCTTTATTTTTGACAGCAACATCGACTTTCTTCACCCAATCGTCAGTCAAAGTTTGCACATCAGCAAGCAAAGATTTGCAATCGTCCTCAGAAATATCACTAGATTTCTCCAGCTTCTTGGCTGTATCGTTAGCCTCGCGTCTGATATTGCGAAGAGCTATTTTACAATTCTCACCCTTCTTCTTCACGTCCTTAACTATCTCCATTCTCTTCTCTTGCGTAAGAGGAGGAAAAGGCAATCTGACAACTACTCCGTCGTTTTCGGGAGTTATGCCGAGGTTGGACGACAAAATCGCTTTTTCTATCTCCTTGAGAGTCGATTTGTCCCAAGGTTGCAACACTATCATCCTGGCTTCAGGCACGGAAATCTTGCACATTTGCTTAAGTGGTGTAGGCTGCCCGTAATAATCGACCATCACTTTATCCAGCACGCCAGCATTCGCCTTGCCTGCAACTATTCTGCTATAATCGTCCAACAAATTATTAAAAGTATCGTTCATCTTTTTGGAGGCATTGTCCAAAGTCTCTTTCATCATCTTTCACTCCTTAATCTGTAACAATAGTGCCAACGCTTTGTTCCAGCACCACTTTTTTGAGGTTTCCCTTTTTGCTGACGTCAAAAACCACAATCTTCTTGTTGTGCTCTTTGGCGAGAGCAAAAGCCGTGGCGTCCATTATCCGCAAATTCTTCTGCAAAGCCTCTTCGTACCTCAATTCTGCATAAAGTTTGGCATCGGCAAATTTATTCGGGTCTTTGTCATACACCCCTGCAACGTTCGTGCCTTTTATCAGGAAATCGCACTTCGTCTCGATAGCTCGCAATACTCCCGCTGTGTCCGTGGTAAAATAAGGATTGCCTACTCCACCTGCAAAAAAACAAATATTCCCATCAGCAAGAGAGGTTTCAGCAGAAAGCGGAGAATAAGATTCGCACACATAAGGCATCTGAATTATAGAAAAAACCTTCACCTTAGCATAGCCCTTGTTTCTTATCACACCACCAAGCATCAGGGCATTTTGGATAGTGGCAAGCATTCCGATGTTATCGCCTGTCGGCTGATCGATGCCCACATTCCCCGAACCTATTCCACGGAAGAGGTTTCCTCCGCCTATAACGACAGCGAGTTCTACTCCTGCCTCGTGAATTTCTATAATTTCGTCAGAAATCCGATTTAAGACTTCTTCGTCGAAACCTTTTCCGGCATTCCCTGCCAGAAACTCTCCACTAAGCTTGAGTAGAACTCGCATTAAAATTCTCCTATCGTCAAAATAGAACTATTATTCTCCCAAAGCAAATCTGACAAATCTACTGATTTTGATGTTCTCGCCAAGTTTGGCAATCACTTCCGTAATCAAATCAGAAACTTTCTTGTCAGGGTCTTTCACAAAATCTTGCTCCAACAAAGTGTTTTGCTTGATATATTTGGAAATTTGTCCGTCAACAATCTTCTCAACTATTTTCTCAGGCTTGCCTTCGTTGAGAGCTTTTTGAGTGTAAATCTCTCTTTCTTTGGCAAGCAAATCTTGGTCTAAATCCTCAGAGCTAACTGCCAAAGGATTGGAAGCTGCAATGTGCATACAAATATCTTTGCACAAATTCACAAAATCGTCCGTCTTAGCCACGAAGTCGGTCTCGCAACTCATTTCCAAAAGCACACCAAGTTTATTGTTGGAGTGAATGTAAGAATAAACAAGACCTTCGTTGGTATCTCTTTCCGCCTTGCTCTCAGCTTTCGCAATACCTTTCTCACGCAAATATTTGATCGCTGCATCCATGTCGCCGTTGCACTGAGCCAAAGCCTTCTTGCAGTCCATCATCCCCACACCAGTTCTCTTTCTGAGGTCCATCACCTCTTTAGCACTAATAGCCATTATATAACTCCTAAAAACTATTCAGCAGAAACGTTTTCCTTAGCTTCCACTTCATTTTCTTCATTAACAGGTTCTTCGCTTTGAACTTCTTCGTTCTCTTCGGATTTAGCTACTTCCTCAGCCTCATCTTGAGAATCTTGAACTTCGTCCTTGCCTTCTATACCCACACCTTCTGTCAAAATCTTCGCACCTTCCAATACAGCATTAGCCAAAGTATCAAAAATCAAGCTCACCGCTCTGATAGCGTCGTCGTTGGAAGGGATAGGATAATCTATCATGTCAGGGTCGGAATTTGTATCCACCAACGCCACGATAGGAATGTTCTTCTTCAAAGCCTCTTTGATAGCGATGTCGTCGTTGTTTGTGTCGGAAATCACCACTACGCCCGGCAAACGATCCATCTTGCGAACTCCACCCAAAGACTTGAGCTTCTTGTCGTATTTCTTTTGCATCTTGCCAACTTCAAACTTGGTGTAGTTATTGATAGAGCCATCTTCCATCATCGAGTCGAATTTGTCCAACTCTCTGATGCTCTTTCTGATGGTGTTCATATTGGTGAGCATACCACCAAGCCATCTGGAATTTACGAAGAAAGCTCCGCACTTGTCGGCAGCCTCTTTCACAGAATCTTTAGCTTGCTTTTTAGTTCCCACGAATAAAACAGGCTCGCCTCTCTGAGCAACGCCTTTTACAAATTCGTAAGCTTCTTCGATTTTGCTAACTGTTTGACCGAGGTCAAGAATGTGAATCCCGTTTCTTTTGATGAAAATGTATTTTTTCATCTTAGGGTTCCACTTATGAGTTTGGTGACCAAAGTGTACTCCAGCCTCCAATAATTGTTTCATAGATACAACTGACATATCATTGTCTCCTTATTTTGCGGTTATCATTCCATTTCATTTCAGGCGACATCCTGCTGACTTTGAATAGCCTTCTTCAAAGCACCGCTCAAGATGTGCATTGCCAATAGCGAAACAGATATTTTTAATATATTATCTCTTAGAAAATTGCGGTTTTTTGCGAGCTTTCGGTCTACCAACAATTTTTCTCTCTACAATACGGGAATCTCTAGTCAACAAGCCATCTTTTTTGAGAGAACCACGCAAAGCGTCATCATATTCCAAAAGAGCTTTGGCTACTGCCAATTTCAGAGCATCAGCTTGAGCGGACTTTCCGCCACCTTTCACAGTAGCTTTTATGTCGAACTTTTCGGCAAGCTCCACCAACTGCAACGGTTGCTCTATCTTTTGTAACAAAATGTCTCTCTCAAAATAATCTTTCATAGTTTGGTCGTTGACCATTCTTTTGCCGGTACCCAGAGAAATTCTCACCTTACCAATAGCTGTCTTGCGTCTTCCGACTGCATCAAAATATTGCATAAAATCTCCTTAAACCTCTAAATCCTGCGGATTTTGTGCTGAATGCGGATGCTCACTTCCTGCGTAAACTTTCAATTTGGTAAGCATTTTTCTGCCCAAAGGTCCTTTGGGCAACATCCCTTTTACAGCATGAATAATAATTTGCTCCGGTGTCTCTTGAAGCATTCTCTTGAATGACTTTTCTTTAAGACCACTTTGATAACCACTGTAAGTTTTGTAAACTTTGCTATCTGCCTTACTTCCGGTCAATCTGATCTTTTCGGCATTCACTACCACAACGAAATCGCCAGTGTCCAAATTCGGAATAAAATAAGGTTTGTGTTTCCCTCTGAGAATAGAGGCAATTTTGGTAGATATTCTACCCAAAACCTTATCCGTTGCATCCACCTTGAACCAAGCTCTTTCGATGTCACTCATCTTTGGTGATACGGTTTTCATCTTTTATTTTCTCCTTAAAAAAACGCGTTGTAAATTTCTATATCGTCTTCATAATAATTCCAAGCCATACCTTTCGGGACTATACAGCACAGCCATGAGTAACAACGGAAAAATAGAGGCATAAAATGTCAAATACTTTTATAGAAGGCAAAATTTAGTTTTAATATTTGAATTATCAATAGATTTTTACTTTGAATCCTTAATCAGTTTGATTAAATTTTTAATAAATTCATCTAAATTTTTGCAATACTTAAATCTCTCGTTAATATCACCAAACAATTCAGTAATATACGGAGAAATCTCTTTAATCCAAATTGAAACAACATTTAATAAATATTTTTTCTCTTTATCTGTTCCATCAAAGCTGAAATTATGGATACCCACTGTCTCTAAAGAAACAAAAACAAAAGAAATACACAAATATTTTTTAATATAAAATTCAAATTCATTATATTTGGAGCCATCTCCATAATCAGTAAATCTATGCTCTGCCTTTTCCCATTTATATAAAAACATCTCATAAAAAACAGATAAAGAATTTGGCAAAAAAAGAAGTTTTTTCGGAGATGGAAAAGAAAATTTAAGTAAAATCAACAAAACCTCTTTGCAATCTGAATAATATAAAAATCCTCCCAACCATGAAAAAAATATCCAAAATTTTTCTTTTTCATCATCTTTCAAATGATTGTTTGCGAAAAAATACATTTTTTCTAAAAACAAATTAAATAATCTTTTATTTCTATTTTCAACTATTAATTTTGCAGTATTGCGAAAATATTGGTAACTTTCATCACAAATTTGTCCATTAGTTGTTTCTGGGAACCATTTCATTCCACCAATAATTCGATTTTCTAATGTGTAATAACTTTGATCATGCATAACTAATTCAACGGCAATATCATAAAATTTATCATAAAACAGCTTACTTATTTCTTCAATATCTTTTTCAAAAATCACATCAATTTCAATAACAATTTCATTTATCAAATTTTTGTTATTTTCCTTTTTTATTAAGATTATTAAAAGATCAAACAAGCCAAATAAGAATTTTTCATCTTTCTTTGATTTATATTTCTTAATCAAAAATTTACTAGCATCTTCATACCAATACAATGTCTTAAGTTTATATAATAATCGGAAAAAAGTAAATAACAAAACAACAGTAGAAACGTACATAATACAAGAATCAAAATTTCTAACATAATAGAATGAAGCAAATCCTGAACAAAAAGAAATAATTGGTAGATTAATAACTTTCAATATCAAAACAAAAACAGAAATCAGCAAAATCCAAAAAAATCTATCATTGAGTGTCTTGAAATTTAACAATTCAAACAATGACTTAGAAGGATATTTTTTCTCATAAAATGAATAAACTATTGTCATCAAAGTAACCCCAATAAAAGCCAAAGACAATATTATCTCATAACATAATTTATCAATATTCATTTCTCTCCCAACTCTCCCTTCACCTTCTTCGCCACTGCTTCTCCCACTCCCTTAACTCTTTGTAATTCATCCACGGTAGCTTCCCTCACTCCTTGCACAGAACCAAACTCACACAGCAAGTTGTATTTCGTCTGCTCTCCCACCACTTTGTCCAATTCGCTCGTCAGTGTTCGCATCGAGCGTCTCTTACGATGATACGTGATGGCAAATCGATGAGCCTCGTCCCGCAAATGGACTATCATCTTGAGTGCCAGCGACTTGCGTGGTAGCAAAATCGATTCCGACTGATTGGGCAAAAACACCTCTTCCAAGCGTTTTGCCAAAGAGACTATCGGAATGTCCACGCTCATCTCCTCCAAAATCTCCACAGAAGACGACAACTGCCCTTTTCCACCATCAACCACTATCAAATCCGGCTTCTCGTATTGGTCTAATTTCCCCAAATACCGTCGCAATGTCTCCTGCATACTGGCAAAATCGTCTTGCCCAACGACCTCTTCCATCTTGAAATGCATGTAATTCTTCTTCTTGGGTTTGCCATTTTCAAAAAACACCAAGGATGCCACTGTGTCGCTCCCCTGAATTGTGGAAATATCGATGCAGATGATTTTCGTGGGAAGCACGGACAGATTCAGTGCTTGCTTCAACTCCAACACGGGAGCAGATGTACGCACAGAGCGACGTAGGTATTTCAGTCTCTCCTGCTCCACCACATCAAAAGCGTTCTGTCGAGCCATCCACAGCAACTTCGAGAGGTTGCCCCGCTGTGGCACAAATAGATTCAACTGCTCTTGCAAATCCGCATCCAACTCCTGACTCAAATCCAATTCCACCAAAATCTGCCACGGCAATTCGTCCAACCTCGGCAAATAATACTGCTTCAGGAAAGCCACCATCACCTCCGCCATCTCCTTGCCCTTGATGTTCTTCAGCGGGTAACTTTCCTTGCTAATGAGCCTACCCTCTATCAACTTCAGCACAGCGATAGCTCCCAAGTCGTCTTCCAAGTAGCCGACCACCACATCACGTCGCTTGCTGTCCTCGAAATAAACCGTCTGCTTCTGCGACAGCTTCTGCAAGCTATCCAACTGCATCTTGTAGAAAGCCGCCTTTTTGTAATCCATCGCCTGTGCCACTGCTTCCATTCGTTCCTGCAAATCGCCAATGAGCTGTCTATTCTGCCCAGTCAAAAACTTCTTCAACTGTTCAATCAGTTGGGAATATTCCTGCTGACCAACCTCATCAGCCTCGCACACACCAGAGCATTTGCCGATTTGATAGTTGAGACAGCGTTTCTTGCCCACTGTGTTACATTTGCGAAATGGGAAAATCTCTTCCGCCAACTCTTTCACACGATGCATCGCACTGCCATCCGTGAATGGTCCAAAATAGACGCCTTTGTCGTGGATTTTCTCGCGAGTAACGACCAACTTGGGAAACTGTTCAGCTGTAATTTTCAGAAAAGGATAACGCTTGTCATCCTTGAGCAAAATGTTGTATTTCGGCTTGTGCTTCTTTATCAGCGTGTCTTCGAGAATGAGTGCCTCGTGTGCGTTGGAGACCATGATGTAGTCCAAATCGTCAACATTCTCCACGAGCTTCCGCGTTTTCAGGTCGTCCTTCACACCAGAAAAATAACTACGAACACGGCTTTTCAGACTGGTCGCTTTGCCCACATAAATAATCTTGCCAGCCTTGTTCTTCAGCAGATACACACCAGCTTGATCAGGCAAAATCGAGAGTTTGTGCTTCAATCTATCGTTCACGACTACACTACGAAATCGATTTTTTTGCTCTTCTTTGAACAAATCTCATAAACTGCTCTACTCTCAATAAATAAGCCATCATCAAGAATACCAATACTCCGCCTATTCCGAGCAAAGCAAACTTCAGTAATAAATACCAAAATCCTTCTGACACAACAAAATAGATATTCAAGTAGCGTATCAAAATCCACGTTGCAATTCCAGCAAGCAAGATTTTCAGCAATTCCAACTTGGGGAAGCTCAAAAACTCGAACCTGCGTTTTACCCACCAAAACAAAATCACACTTTGCAAAATCGCCGAACACATGGACGCCATCGCCAAGCCAGTTGCACCGAAATATTGCATAAACCAAATATTCAGCCCCACATTCGACAGGAGTGCGACAATCATCACTTTCACTGGAGATTTGGTGTCGCCGTGTGCATAGAACAAGCTCACCAAAACGTGATTGAAGCAGAAGAAAAACAACGCCAAAGAATAAAAAATGAAAGGCGAGTAAGTCATTCCGACTGCCGTGGCATCAAACGCACCTCTGGCAAAAAGAATGGTGATGTACTCTCTGCCCAAACTGACCATCAGAGCGGTGATGGGAATCATCAGAAATCCCGATAAAATCAACACATTTGAAAAAGTTTTTTGCAACTCTGCGTCGTCATTCTTGGCGACCAACTTGGAAAAAACTGGCAAGCTCGCAGACCAAATCGGCACTCCCAAAACACCCAAAGCTAACTGCATCAGTCGATACGAATAACTCAAGCTGGACGCACTGCCCACCACCAAAAACGACGCCAAGAACAAATCGACATACACATTTATCTGGCGAACTCCCATTCCCATTATTCCCGGCAAAAATCTTCGCCAAACCTTGTCCAAGTTTTTGGTTTCCCACACCAAACGAAATCGGTAACCGACCTTCCGCATAAAAGGGAAATTGACCAAAAGTTGCAACACTCCGCCAACAACAATTCCCCATGAATACGCAGACACCTTCTCTATCGAGTCTCCGCCTATCCAATAGACAAACCCCACAATGACAACTATCGTTCCCAAGTTGAAAAAAGCCGCCGACAACGCTGGCCAAAAGAAATAATCGTGATAGTTCAAAATGGCTATCAGCATGGAGGCAACGCCTATCAAGAACAGATAGGGCATCAAAATTTTGGTCAACTTGACCGTCAGCAACACCGTGTTCTCCTCCAAACCTGGAGCGATGATTTTCACCAAATACGGTGCAAAAGCTATTCCCACAAAAGAAAATATCAGGAGCAACAAAGACAAAAACGTCAGAAGCGACAGCCCAAACCTTATCTGAACTTTGCGACCTTCTGCTTGCTCCACCTCGCCATATAGCGGAATGAACGCCGCAGCCAAAGCTCCCTCTCCAAAGAGAAGTCGCAAGAAATTGGGAATGCGATAAGCGTAATTGAAAGCGTCCGCCAAATAGCTCACACCGAAAAAAGCTGTAAAAATGATGTCACGCACCAAACCTAAAACTCGGGAAATCATCACCGCCACAGACATAGAGCCGACTTTTTTTAAAATCTTGCTACTCATATCTATCAATAAATTAACTTTTTCCCAGGGTGCAAAACGTAAGTTTTTTCCAAGCGATTTATATTTATCAGATAATTCGGCGACACCTTCAACTTCTGAGCAACGTCCTTTAAGCTCTCGCCCTTTCGCACTCGGTAAGATTTTTTGCTTCCGTAAACATAATCTCCCTTGATATACCGACCGTTAATCGTCAGGATTTGTCCTGGGAAAATCTTGTCACCCTTCAGTCGATTTTCTTTGCGAATTATGTTGGTGTAGGTCTTGAATTTCTTGGCAATTTTTACCAAATCGTCACCTTTCTCTACCCGATAATAGATATTGATTTTGTCGTTCTTTTTGGCAAGTTCAGTCTCGACTTCTTTCAGCAAACTGAAGTTCGGCTTAGCACTCCGCGGTATCCAAAATTCGTAATCCCCAAAAGGCAGAATAATATTGTTCACCTTGGCATAGCGACTTCGTTGCCGCTTATAAATCTTTATCCAATAGTTGTACTTCCACACCGTACTGATATTCGTCCCCTGAGCGATAGCCCACTTGTCCAAATTGTGATAGCCTCGCAAAGTCAACTTAACCCGCTTAAACTGCTCATCAATTGGCTGTTCCCTCTTCAAGAGTTCACCAAAAATCTCTTTTTCGTACTCAAAAATTATCTTGATAGCCACGGCTCGCCACACATAGCGGTTGGTCTCCTCAGCAGCCATTATCAGCTCGGAAAAAGATTTTCCACCTTGCTTTTTTATCACATTATTGATGCTTCGCAAACCGGCATTATACGCACACATCGCCAAAAGCCAACTATCAGCACCCCTTTTGGCAAAGTAACCTTTGTTGAATTTCAAGAGCTTAATCGCCGCTCTTGTGGACTTATACAGGTCGCGACGCTCGTCCACAAAATTGTCTATCCTGAGGTTATAGTCCCTCGCCGTAGCTGGCATAAATTGCCAAATCCCTTCAGCTCCTGCCCACGAGCGAGCCATTGGGTTCAAAGCACTCTCCGCCACAGCCAAATATTTTAAATCGAAAGGAACATTCTCTTCGGCAAAAATTTTTTCAAATAGTGGAAAATACAACCCACTTCGGGAGGTGTACGTTCGAGCATTTTTTAATTCTTGTTGGAAAATTTTTTTAAATCGCTCTTTGATTTTGGGCGAAGCAATGTCAATCCGCTCGCCCGCAAACATCACAACCTTGGGAAGAATGAAATCATTATTGCCGATGACCTCACTCATTTGACGACTCAGAGCCTCTTTTTCCAAATAGACACTATTGAGCGTGGCAATGTATTCATCTATGATGTTGTTCAATTCGGAAATTTCCGCTTCACGCTCTTGCATCTGACTTCGCAAATTTTTCAAAGAATCTTTTAGCAAATTGCAAAGCTCTTTTTCGGAAATTGATAAATCCGAAGAATTAACCGAAGGAGATTGTGCTTTTATATTTGGTTTGCACGCAGATAAAAAGAGAACTAAGCAACAAATTGCAAAAAGAAATTCTTTTTTCATCAAAGTAACTTTCTATTAACTTCTCACCCTCAGAAGCTGACCCACTTGAATGTTATCGGATTTCAACCCGTTAAGACGCTTTAAGGTGGAAACATAAGTCCTGAATTTCTTGGCAATTTTCAACAGAGAATCCCCAGAACGAACTCGATAATAATTGCCTTTCGCTGCCACATAGCGTTGCCCCACTTGGATTTTCAGCTTCTGCCCAACCCTTATCATCGTTCCGCTAATGTTGTTTATCGCCTTAATCGCAGCCACGCTAGTTCTGTATTTAACAGCAATCGACCCCAAATTATCGCCCTTTCGCACACGGTAAGTAACTAGCATATTTCCTTTGGACATCAATTTCTTTTCTGCTGCTGCAACTAACTCGATATTCGGCTGAGCACTCTTTTTTACCAAAATCGTGTAACTCCCTGGAGGCAAAATAACGTTATTGACCTTGGAATATCTACTACGACGCATCTTGTACATCTTTATCCAATAGTTATCCAGCCAAATATCACGCACGTTCGTCCCCTGTGCAATCGCCCATTGGTTCAGCGTGTGATAGCCTTTCAAATTCACTTCAACCATTTTCATCTTATCAAAAATAGATTGTTGCAAAACGAATTTTTCGTTGAAAAGCTCTTCCTGATTCTCAAAAATCAACTTGATGGCAATGGCTCTCCACACATACTGATTGGTCTCGTCAGTCTTCATTATCAACTCTTCAAAATCGGTCGAACCTTGCCTTTTTATATCTCGAATAACATTGCCCACTCCTGCATTGTAGCTACACGCCGCCAGCAGCCAGTCGTTGCAATCGTATTTCTGCAGGAGCTTGTAGCTCTGAAGCAAGTAATCCGCAGCCGCATTAGTGGACAGCAAAATATCTCTTCGCTGGTCAACATAAGAGTTAATCTTCAGCTTATACATCCTTCCCGTGGCAGGCATAAACTGCCAAATCCCGTCAGCACCTGCCCACGAATGAGCGATAGGATTAAGGCAACTCTCTGCGACAGCAAGATATTTGATGTCATCGGGAACGCCCTTTTCTTTGAAAACCTTTTCAAATAGAGGAAAATAGTATCCACTTCTGGGAATGTATTTGTGAGCGTATTTCAGCTCATTATTAAAGATTTTTTGGAATTTATCCCTAACTCTGGGACGAGAAAGATCTAACCACTTTCCTGCAAAATTCACAGAATCTGGCAAACGAAAAGCGGCGTTAATCTGGGCAATGCTGAGAGCCACTTCCAGTTGTTCCTGCACCTTGTCGTTCTTGCCCAGTGTCTCTTCCAACTGCTTGGACAACGCGTCTATTTCATCGTTTAGCATATCGATAGTTTTGTCCTTCTCCGCCAGTTCCTTGTCCTTGTCCTCCAAAACAATAGAAATCTCCTTGATGGGGTTGAAGTCAACATTGGTTGACGCAAGCACCTCTTTCACTTCCTGAAAATACTCCTTGCTCAAAGGTTGCTCCACCTGTTTAACGGCACATCCGAATGCGAACACAACACACAAAACTACCAAAATACTTCTCTTAATAAACACCATATCCAAAAAATTCCTCCATAACTTCATCGACTTATATAAACCTTAAATCCACAGGAGCAAGCAAGTTCCCGCTATCTACAAACTCTTGCCAAACTTCCAAGGTCTCCACACTCATTCTGTCCTTGGCTTTGGCAGTATATGCCCCTGTGTGAGGCGTGAGATAAACGTTATCGTAACGCTGAAACCTCTCTGCTGTCGTCGGTTCCTGCGAAAACACATCCAACGCCACTCCTCGTATCTTGCCATTGCCAAGCCCACAAACCACAGCTTCCTCGTTCACCACATCCCCTCGTGCCACATTCAGCAAATAAATGGGGTTTCTCACTAAATCCAAACTGCCAAAGTCGAAATAGTGATGAGTTCCCGCATACAATGGACAATGAAAGCTCACCATATTGCACCAAGCAAGTCCTTCCTCGTAAGAGCACATCGCAAATCTCTCGCCCAACTTCTCATCTATAAACGGGTCAACGCATCGAACCTCAGCACCAATATTCAGCAAAAATCTTGCAACACGACTACCAACTCTACCAATCCCAACAATCAGCACTCTAAGGTCTGAAAATTCCAAATTTTCAGTCAACTTTTTTTTCCAATTTCCTTTCGCTATTGCATCCCGTCCAGATTGATGACCCTTGGTTAACGCCATTATCAAAGAAACACTATGCTCAAAAGCGGAAAACGAATTTGCCTCGGGAGTGTTACACACAGCCACTTTTCGCCGTTGAGCCTCATTGACATCAATGTTGTCAAAGCCACTACCGGCACGAATAATCAATTTGAGATTGGGAAATTTATCGAACAGATTTTTATCGAACTGGACACTCGTCCTGATGATAGCAATTTGGCAATCGGCACTCATCTCTTCCACAAAATGCGAAGACAAATTTTTCTCCCGAACCAACTGCCAAAACTTGTCTGGCATCTTTTCCAATACAGAAGTCAGCATCATATTTTATAGTTTAAAGAAATTTTCTATAATTCTACTCGGAGTGATAGCAGGCGTGGCAAACTCTCTAGCCAACTTCTCCGCTGTGTCTCCAACCAAATACGAAGCTCCCAAACACGCAGAAACCAAATCAAGCCCCTGAGTCGCAAAAGAGGCAATCGCTCCAGCCAAAACATCGCCACTGCCTCCAGTAGCCAATCCGTCATTACCCTTGTTGATAAACCAAATCTTCTGCCCTGTGCAGAACAAAGAAACATGAGATTTCAACAGAACTTTACAATCGAATTTCGCCACAAAATCTTTGAGCAATTCCATCGGATTTTGCAAAACTTCCTCAACTGTAATCCCACAGAGCCTTGCAAATTCCCCGATGTGTGGAGTGAGCACAGCACCCTTGATTTTTTGCAACATCTCTCTGTTCTCAGCCAAGATATTCAGACCATCGGCATCGATTATCAACTTGCCATCAAAATTGTTCAAAACATATTCCACCACTTCCACATTTTGCGTCCCAAGACCTGGACCAAGCAAAACAACGTCAGCTTTCTTATTCTCCAGAGCATCAAAATTTTTGGTCATCACCTCAGTCAGAGATTGCTCAAAAATTTCTTCCATCCCTTGCGGATGATAGAGCGTAATCAAGCCCGCACCACTGTGCAAAGCAGACCGAGAACACAAAATAGCAGCACCGCTATATCCTTGGGAACCCGCAACAATCGCGAGATTTCCGTAAGTTCCCTTGTGAGCAACTGGGCTTCTCTTCGGCAAAATCTGCTCATCCAAATACTCAAATTCATCCAAAGATTTGAATAATTCACTCTTTGGAATACCAATCGGAACAACGACCAACTCTCCACAAACCTCTTTTCCTCTACCCAAAAAATGCCCTGGCTTAACTGCAGCCATCGTCAAGGTCAAATCTGCGTGCACACAACACTCACTCAATCCGTTATCAGCGTCCAAACCACTGGGAATATCGATAGAAACAACCTTCGCAAAAGAAAAGTTAATTGTATCAACAATTTCTTTCAACTCTCCTTCAATATTGCCTTTGAACCCAATACCAAAGAGAGCATCAACAATTAAATCAAACCCAGCAGAAAAATCGAAATCGTCTAGAATTTCCAAGCCTAACTTTTCACAAGCTTTAAAATTTTCCGCAGTTTCTGGAGAAAACTTTTGTTTATCGCCCACAACAACAATCGCCACATCGTAACCGTACTTGTGAAGCCAACGAGCTATTACAAAGCCATCTCCACCATTATTCCCCACACCACACACCACTATCACACGCTGACCGAAATTCCGCTGATGAATAATGTCAGCACAGCCTTTGCCTGCATTTTCCATCAAAACTCGCGACGGCAAAAAATACTCGCTCATCGTCAAGCTATCCAACCGCCTCATCTCGTCTTTGGTTACGATATACATCAGAAATTTCTATTTTGTTCCGAAAATTTTATCTCCGGCATCACCCAATCCTGGCAAAATATAACCAAGCTCATTCAGTTTTTCGTCTAAGGAAGCCACATAAATCTCAACATCAGGATGAATCTCTTCCACTTTTGCAACTCCTTCTGGAGCTGCCACCAAGAAGATGCCCTTGATTTGCTTGCAACCTGCCGTCTTCAAAGCGTCAATAGTGGCTATCAGCGTAGAGCCAGTCGCCAACATAGGGTCCAAAATCAAGGCAACTCGCTCGCTCATAGATTTGGCAAATTTTTCAAAATACTTCACAGCTTTCAGCGTTTTTTCATCCCGATAAAACCCTACCACGCTTATCTTGGCAGAAGGAATGATATCAATCACGCCATTCATCATCCCGATGCCTGCACGCAGAATGGGAACAATCGTAATCTTCTTGCCCTTGATTTGCTGAACCGTTGTGGTTCCTGCCCAAGAATCAATAACTTTATTTTCCAGTGGCAAATTCGCAGTAGCTTTATATGTAAGAAAATGAGCTATTTCCGCAGAAAGCTCTCTAAACTTTTTTGTGGAAATATCTCTGTCGCGTAAAAGCCCCAATTTGTGTTTGATAAGCGGATGTGTTTCTATATGAACTAACATATCTAACCTCCTGTCATTCGTAATAGTCAACAAATATTTCTTGTCAACTGTTTTTTATTACCCTTACTTCAAAATCTCCGTATCGATTTTCCAGCTTCTTCAATAAATAATTTCCATGCCCGTAGATATAGGAAAGCTTATTTTTCTCTACCTCCAAAACAGACATCTCGTTATCATACTTTTTCAAAATTTCTTGATAAAAATTCTCAATCTTAACCAACTCTCCAAAAGACGGATGATATGGACCTGCAATCACTTGGCTCGCCTCCAGACCAACATCCGAATGCAAACCAATCTTAATCACACGAATCCCATTAGCCTCCAACTCCGCATACCAACGCCTGCACAAATCCACTGCTATTTGCAAATCAGGTGGAGAATATTTTCCTGCACTGTAATCGTCCGCCAACTTCGTTCCATTTAGCACAATCGTCGGATAAATCCTTGCCTCATCTGGTTGCAACTCCAAAGTCGTCCGCAAAGTCAATGCCAAACTCTCGTCACTCCAGCCAGGCAAAAACGGCATCAGTTGAACAGTCACTCCGAAACCTTCCCCTTGCAACATCCGAACAGCGTCTATCGCCTGCTTGCCATCGTAACCTCTGCCAGAACATTCCAGCACCACATCCGAAAAAGATTGAACCCCCAATTCCACAGTGTCCACACCATATTTTTTGAATAAATCCAAACTCTCTCGACTCAGACAATCAGGGCGAGTTGACAAGCGAATCGTGTCATCTTCTCCCAATTTTGACCGTGCAATCTCCAAATATCGCTCCTGCTCAGGCAGTGGCAAAGCCGAAAAAGTTCCCCCAAAAAAAGCTACTTCTTTCGGAGAACCTGCATTATTATGGGCAAACTCCTCGACCATTTGGGAAATGTGAGAAAAGCTCAAAGGCTCACTCTGAGCGGTGATAGTCTGCTGTTGGCAGTAAATACAGCGAAACGGACAGCCAGCAAAAGGCAAAAAAATAGGAAGCCTTACAGCTCCCTTTATTTTTCGTCTTCTTTTTTCTTTTTCAGCTTTCGCCATACGTCTTTGGCGGCTTTTTGCTGAGCCGCTTTTTTATTTACACCAGAACCCTTTCCGATAAATTTGCCACCAAAATGGACTTCGACAAAAAATCGTTTGTTATGCTCAGGACCTTTTTCGTCCACCACCTTATACTCAGGCAACGCCCTAAATTTACCCTGATAATACTCCTGCACCAAACTTTTGTAGTTTTGCAGATAATCTCTGGTGACCTCTTTCTCAAAGTTTTTCAGGCACTTTTTGTGAACAAACTTCCTTGCTTCGTCTATCCCACCGTCCAGATAAATCGCACAAACCAAAGCCTCCACAGCGTCGGAGAGAATTGATTCCCTCTCTCTGCCACCGCTTTTACTCTCGTCATCCGACAAGAAAAGCGTATCTCCAAGGCTCAAATTTCTGGCGACATGAGCCAAATACTTCTCGGATTCAACCTTAGACTTCAGCTTCGACAAATAACCTTCTTTCTTGGTCGGGTATTTGTTAAATAAGCACTCCGCAACCAAAAATCCCAAAATCGCATCACCAAAAAACTCCATTCTCTCGAACGAACCCAGCTTGCTGTCGGACTTACGCACATAAGACAAATGCGTCATGGCTACTTTCAAAAAATTTATATCTTCAAAACTATAACCAATCTTCTTTTGCAAAATCCTCGCATTCTCGTCCCAAACAGCGTCCGACTGCGGAAATTTCTCTTTACCTTTCCCAAAAAAATTAAGATTAAACTTCACTTATATTAAGCCTTGTACTTTTTAAAAACCACGACTCCGTTATGCCCTCCGAAACCAAGGGAATTACTCAGAGCAACGTCAATAGTCAACTCCTCTGCTCCACCTGCCACATAATCCAAATCACACGCAGGATCAGGATTGAAAATATTTATCGTCGGATGAACCTTTCCTGTCTCAATCGACTTGCAACAAACAATGCCCTCAATAGCAGCAGCTCCGCCCAACGTATGCCCAATCATAGATTTGGTGGAATTTATCTTCAGATTCTTGGCGTGGTCACCAAAAACCGTCTTGATAGATAGTGTCTCGGAAGGATCGTTATATGGAGTGGATGTCCCGTGTGCACTAATGTACTGCACTTCCTCAGGATTTATCTCCGCATCCAACAAAGCACTACGCATAGCTCGAACTCCACCTTCTCCACCTTCAGATGGAGCGGTGATATGATAGGCATCACAAGTAGCTCCATAGCCTACCACTTCAGCATAAATCTTCGCACCTCTGGCTTTGGCATGCTCAAGCTCTTCAAAAACCAAAACACCTGCACCTTCACCGATAACAAACCCATCACGCTCAGCATCAAAAGGTCTGCAAGCGGTTTTCACATCGTCATTCCGAGTGGATAGAGCCTTCATCGAACAAAATCCAGCAACCGACAACGGAGTGACGGCAGCCTCCGAACCTCCAGTAACCACAATGTCAGCATCACCGTATTGCACTGTGCGAAAAGCATTTCCAAGTGCATGGTTCGCTGATGCACACGCTGACGAACAAGTGAAATTTGGACCTTTCAAATTGAACTTAATCGCAACTCCAGCAGCCGCAGCGTTGATAATCATCTTGGGAATAAACTGAGGTGAAATTCTTCTGGGACCTTTTTCTAACAAAACTCCCGTCTCATGCTCAAAAGTGTCCATTCCTCCGATGCCACATCCCATGATGCAACCTGCTCTGAAGGAATCAAAACTCCCTTCAATTAAATTAGCATCATTCATCGCCTCTTCGGCAGCAACAAGCATAAAAATGGAATATGCATCCAGCTTCCGAGCAGACTTCTTGTCCAACTTCTCAGTCGGATCAAAATTTTTGATTTCGCCTGCCATATGCGAGGCAAAATTCTCAACATCAAATTTGCTAATCTTGTCTATGCCGTTAGTACCACTAAGCATAGCTTCCCAGCTCTCAGCCACACTGTGACCGACAGAATTAATAGTACCAAGTCCTGTAACAACAACTCTCTTTTTCATACATTAATTCTCCTTAATAAAAAAATAGTAGCTACCCCTTTGGTACGAAAAACCATTTTCATTTCCAAAAAAATAGCTACTTTAAAAATGTTAGCCTAATTTCTCTTTAAGATACTCTATAGATTCTCCAACAGTTTTAAGCTTACCTGCATCTTCATCAGGAATTTCAATATCAAACTCTTCTTCAAATTTCATAATAAGTTCAACAGTATCCAGAGAATCTGCACCCAAATCGTCAATATAACTGGCAGAAGGAACTACCTCAGCAGCGTCAACATCCAATTCTTCCACAATAATATCTCTTACTTTAGCTTCAATATCCATTTCCAGTCCTCCTAAATGGTTATAACTTCTTTTTATTTTTTTTTATCTCATTACAATCCCACCATCAACATTGATGGTTTGACCGGTAATATATTTTGCTTTATCACTCGCCAAGAACAAACACAACTCGGCGACATCTTCCACAGTCCCCAATTCTCCCAAAGGAATTTCCGACTTGTAACTCTTCACAACTTCTTCAGGCAAAATTTCCGTCATCTCAGTTTTAATAAACCCTGGAGCAACAGCGTTACACCTAATGCCACGAGACCCAAATTCCTTCGCCACGGACTTGCTAAAGGCGATAAGACCACCTTTGCTCGCAGCGTAATTCGCTTGCCCCGCATTGCCCATAAGCCCTATCACAGAGGCTAAATTGATGATGACTCCCGACTTTTGCTTCATCATGATTTTGCTGACTCTCTGCGTACTAACGAAAGCTCCCTTGAGGTTCACATCCATCACCATATCCCAATCTTGTTCTTTCATCCGTAGCAAAAGTCCATCTCGGGTAATTCCAGCGTTGTTTATCAAAATGTCAACCGAACCAAAATTCTCCTTAGCACTGTCAAACACCTTGCTCATGCTTTCGCCATCTGTAACATTCGCTTCCACGCCAATCACAGTACCAAAAGATTTTAGAGAAGCAACTGCCTTATTCACAGCATCAGCATCCAAATCCACCACAAAAACCTTCGCCCCATTCTCAGCAAAAAGTTTGGCAATCCCAAAACCTATTCCCCTAGCACTGCCAGTAATCACCGCTACTTTGTCTTTCAATATCATCACTTATAATTCGTTTAATTTAGCTACAACTTCCGCCACATCTTCCACCTTAGCAACGTTCATCACTGTAACTTTTTTGTCAGTTTTCTTTATCATTCCGCTAACAGCTTTGCCAGGACCGAACTCTATAAAAACTTCAACTCCCTCAGCCAACATCTTCTCCACGGAAGACGTCCACAGCACAGCACCATCAACTTGTTTAATCAGATTTTTCTTTATCTCCGCCACATTGGAATGCAATTCGGCATCTACATTGCTGACCACCGAACAAAATCCTTCTTTAAATTCAATTTTGTCCAACTCTTTTGCCAAATTTTCCGCCGCAGATTTCATCAAAGGACTGTGAAACGCACAACTGACAGCCAAAGGAAGAGCTCTTTTAGCTCCCGCAGATTTCGCCAATTCAGCCACTTTTTGCACAGCCTCACCGTGACCAGAAGCAACCACTTGCACAGGAGAGTTGAAATTCGCAACCACAGCCACGAGTCCATCAGCACTCGCCTCAGCACAGATTTTTTCGACTTCATCTATTCCCAAGCCCACAATCGCACACATACCACCGTTGTTACCTTCGCCAGCCGAAGCCATAAATTTCCCTCGCTTATGCACAAGAGCCAAAGCATCGTTGATATTCAAAACACCTGATGCTACCAAAGCCGAAAATTCACCCAAGGAGTGCCCTGCAACAAAATCTGGAGCAATATCCACTTCTTTCAAAAACGCTCGCAAAGCCAAGTAAGAATGAAACAAAACAGAAGGCTGAGTAAATTCCGTTTGAGCCAACTTCTCTTCTGGTCCATTTTGCATCACATCCAGCAAATCAAATCCCATCGCTTGCGAAAAATCTTCCGCAACTTTTTTCATCTCAGCGTCAGACACGATAAAATCCCCAGCCATTCCCACATACTGAGAACCCTGACCGGGGAAAACAAAAGCTATTTTTTTATCTTTATACATAAAATTCCCTCCTCAAGAACACAACGACCAATATCGTTTTATCTTGCTTGAAATTTTGTCGTTCTTGCTTCCGCGATACTCGAAAAAATCTCTGCAATAGCGAACTATTCCCGATTTGGCAGTTTGAGACGCAAAGCTGATGCCTCCAGCAATAGCATCTTCGCTACTGGAGCCATGACCAACCACGGTAATGCCCTTAAGACCCAACAGCAAAGCTCCGCCATAAACAGATGGATCCATCTCTTTTTTGAATAAGGAAAAAACGGATTTCATAAACAAAGAGCCTAGTTTAGCCCACAAACTCTTCTTGATTCCGCTCTTGAGTTTCTTTAATATGAACTTGCTCGCACCTTCGACAGACTTCAGAAAGATATTCCCCGTAAATCCATCGCATACCACTACATCCACATCTCCGTACACAGCCGACGGCTCGATGTTCCCGATGAAGTTCACACTCCGCTCTTTCGCCAATCCGTCATGAGCTTTGACGTACAACTGTGAACCCTTGGTGTCTTCCTCGCCGATATTCAGCAAACCAACCTTGGGACGATCTATGTCGAAGTAGAAATGTGAATACAAGCTACCCATCTGTGCGAATTGCACCAAAACATCTGGCTTGCAATCTGCGTTCGCCCCAACATCCAAAACGACTTTCGCTCTATCGATGCCAGGGAACAAAGTAGCTATCGCAGGACGTGAAATGCCCTTGATTCTACCGTAGGTCAGCAACGAAGCAGCCATCACCGCTCCAGTGTTCCCCGCTGAAAAAACAGCATCCACCTTCTTCAGCTTATACAGTTCCAAAGCTCTAACTAACGACGAATCTTTCTTCTTGCGAACCGCTCTGGCACCTTTGTCTTCCATAGTGATAACCTCACGGGCATCAACTACTTCTATTTTGCTCTTGTCATAAGTGTACTTACTAAGCTCACTCTCGATTTCTTCTTGCCTGCCAACCAGCACTATTTTTCCGCAAAATCCTCTCTCAAGGGCACGAACACTACCAGCTACTTCACAAGCAGGAGCAAAATCTCCACCAAAAGCATCAACAGCTATTTTCATAGATTATAAATTCTATTGTGCGTCAGAAACCTCTACAACCTCTTTACCACCATAGTAACCACAACTTGTACAAAGGTGATGAGGTCTTACGGTAGCACCACAATTAGAACATTCAGAAATACCCGGCAACACAGCTTTGAAATGAGTTCTTCTTTTTCTCTTCCTTTGTTTGGAAGTTTTTCTTTTTGGTACAGCCATTTAAATCTCCTAAAAATTTAACATTCTCTAAGATTGCAAATTTTTCTCACCCTAATATATGTCAAGTTAAATAGGTGGTAAAAAAGGTCAAATTCTCTCTAAAAGCCTATTACATCCTATACTCAAAACCAAGTGCGAAAATATTATTCAGCTTACTATACTCAACAGGAATACTATTGCTAATAGAACCTGATTCACTTTCATAAACATTCGCCATGTAAGAAAGGTTTACACTCATCTCTTTGGTGAATTTGTAACCACCACCCATACTATAAGAGTTACAATCCAAAGGAGGGCTCATTTGCTCACCCAAGGTATAGTTGGAAGCTGACAAATTGTTTTCAGTCCTCATGTAACCAATCGTTCCCCAGATTTTCTCGGAAAAAATATACTTAGCAGACAATGCCCAATCGTATGAGTTGTCAGAAACTTTATCCGCAAGATTGTATGATGTTTTTGTAGTAGTATTATAGCTATCCCAAGTTGCATTTTCATCAAAGTAGTATGTAAGAGAAGTAGCGAAACTCAATTTATCATTCACTTCATAATTAGCACCAAATCCAAGAAGTGCAGGCAAATCACGACGATTTTTGTCACCATCTTTTTTGCCTTGACCAGCCAAGACACTTGTTCCATTAGTATTAGACTTATCTTCCAGTTCAAAATCAAGGTTCACTTGACTCTCATAACGAAGAGCAAAACGTAAAGGATCAATTGGAACATAATCAACACTAACAACTCCACCAAAGCCATGAGCTGTTTCCAAATATTCTAATTTTAAATCTTGCACCACACCATTATACACCCCTCCTACTGGAGTGAAATCTGCACTGGCTTCAATGCTTTTATCAGCATAGATATATCTTGCTCCTAGAGCTACTGAAATCTGCTCATTCACTTGATAAGCTCCACCTGTTGTCATTGTATAATAAACACTGCTTGCTTTAACAGCATCGTTCGCAAATGAAACAGCAGTTGCTCCAGTTTTAGTCTTTAATGAAGAGGCAAAAGAGGCACACAACCCATAAGTAGTTGCATTACCGTCCTTGTAGTCAACCGTACCACCACCACCATTAATGGTGAAACTGCCGAATAGACCCCAATTGTTCTTTTTGTATGTAGCAAAAGCGTTAGGGATAATCGACGGTGCATTTTGATCCTTGGTAACCTTTTTGCCTTCGCGTGCATCTGTATAAGTGTGTTCGTATTTCTTATTCACATATTGACAATCAAACCTCAAGCCCAATCCGTCTTCTCCCAACATAATTCCTGCAGGGTTGAATGCTGCAATATCAGCAGCGTCTATCGCCACGTTTCTGGTAGGCTCTCCCATATAGAGCGAACCAAGATTTTGCTTATTATCTATTCCTCCAGCAAACAACTGTCCCATTACCATCATTCCCAAAACCAACATTAATATCTTTTTCATTTTTTCTCCTATCGATTGCGTTGAACCAATTTTCAACTTAGTTTCGTCAGGGTCAGACTTTTTTTTCAGAAACAAATGTCAAAACCAATGAAAACAAAAAACAGAAACAAACCAATAGGTAGGTTTTATGTCTTCTTGATGGAAAATTGGCTTGCCTTAACTTGCTCTATCTTGTTATAAATGAAAAGATAGTCGTTGCAATTTTTCACAAAAAAACTCTCTCACCGTTTCCGATAAGAGAGCCATTAAAACTGCTTTTTTTTATTTAACTTATGTTCCTAACTACCTTTCATTAGATGTGTTAAAAGGTAAATTCATGCAAGCCAACCTGATTGAACTGAACTATATTTTCCTCAACCGTCCCAACAACGCCTTTATAAACTTTAATCTTCGCCCCGTTGAATTTCTTCAGTGTACTTGTGCTAATACCCCCCACAATTACGGCATCAATTTTGTTCTCAATAAACGAAGCCATCGGGTCGTATCCATCGTGATCAGAATTTATATGCTTGTTCTCAACAGCTATAAACTCTTTTGTACTGTCATCATAAACCACAAAAAAAGGTGCATCAACACAACTGTCCAGCACCTTGCTTTTCTCAGCGTTACCGCTGTCTACAGGGAAACAAATTTTCATCGCATTATCCTCCTTGGACTTTAATCAGAATCAGATTAATAGACAAAACTTAGCTTTCGTAAAAATAAAGTCAAGAAAAAAGGTTTGCACCGTAAAGCTATCCATTTTAATTGACAAAGAGCACGGAAATAACGTGGATTTTACAAACTTCAAAGGACAATTTTTCTCACAATAATTGATTTGTAACTTAAGGAGGAAGAATGAAATGGCTTTTGCTAAGTATCGGAATAGTCGCAGAATTGCTCGGCTCAACCTGCATGAAAATGTCGCTCGGCTTCACAAAGCTGTACCCATCCATTTTCACATTCGTTTTTTGGGCAATCGGACTCACAGTATTTATGTTCGCCCTGAGGCAGTTTGACATAAGCTTCGCCTACGCCATATGGGCAGGATTAGGAATATTGGGTGTGTCTTTGATAGGGATTTTCTTCTTCAATGAGCCATGCAACGCCCTGAAAATAGTATCTATCTTGCTAATCGTAGTAGGTGTTATCGTTCTGAACATCAGCGACATTCTGATGAAGAAATAGTCTCTCCTACTTTTTCAACCCATGTCCTGTGAAAACAGAAACTACAATCTCATTATTTTTGCCTCTACTTTCTAAATACTTTTCTACACCAACATATGCAGCTACGGCGGTTGGTTCAATATAGATTCCCATTCTTTGCACCCGACTCCAAGCATCTTTCAGATGATCCTCAGAGACGGTAACAAAAAAACCATCACTATCTCTAACAGCTTGTAAAATTTGTTGAAACCTTATTGGTTTACTAATAGCTATTCCTTCTGCCAAAGTCTCTCCAACTACAACATCCAATATTTTCTCATAATTCCCACTTTCAAAGCTCTTCGCCAAAGGAGAACAATTCTCTGCCTGCACACCAATAATTTTCGGCAATTTGCTTATAACTCCTCCTGCAAGCAATTGCTTAAATCCCATATAAGCACCTAAAAGCAAAGTACCATTACCAACAGGCAAAACTACAACATCAGGTGTATCCCAACCCAATTGTTCACAAATCTCAAAAGCAAAAGTCTTGGTTCCTTCAAAGAAATAAGGATTATAACTATGACTGGCATAATAACTATCATGGGCTAACTCTAAAGCCTTATCAGCAACATCCTGCCTACTTCCTTCTATTGTGACTAATTCCGCACCAACTTGTGAAATTTGCTTTAGTTTACTAAGAGAATTATTAGCAGGTACAAGAATTTTGCTCTTTATACCTGCCTTAGCACAATAAGCAGCTATCGCTGCTCCTGCATTGCCAGAAGAATCTTCCACAACTTGCTCAATACCCAACTCCTTTATTTTGCTAACTAAAACTGTAGCCCCTCTGTCCTTGTAAGAACCACTGGGGAAAATATGATCAAATTTAAATAGAACGTCTTTGCCTTTCACACAAATTTTCTGCAACGGAGTAAAACCCTCACCAAAACTAACTCTATTTTCAAATGAAACAGGTAATACATGATGATATCGCCACAAGCTGTTTTCACTTTTATCAACCTTCCCCACATCAAAAATAGAATCGCCTTTATAATCTAACAACCCTCCACAGTCACAACACCAAACTGCTTGAGTTTCCTCATATTTTTTCCCACATTCACCACAAATTAAATATCCCAATTACCTGCCTCCTTCACAACTTCTTGAGCAAGAACCATACATGGATCTAATAATTTTACATCAAAATCTTTCTGTTGCATTGCCAAAGGAATCTCAGTACAACCCATGATAATAGCTTCTGCTCCTTTACCAATCAACTCACGAGCAACTCTATCCAAACGCTCTTTTGCCCATGAAAAATCACCACCACTTTTTATTCCTCTCTTAGAATCATAAATCGCAGAACTGACTAAATTCATATCTTCTTCATCAGGACAAATCAATTCGCCACAATCAAGCTCTGAAAAATATTCTGCATAAACACCACTACCATAAGTTCCAAGAGTTGATAACAAGCCTACTTTTCGCAATTTGAGATTATTAATCTTCAAACACGTTTGCTCAACAAGATTAATAAACTTAACATCTTTATCCTGAAGATAATCCAAAACAATAGACAATATTGGAGTAGAATGAGCTGTATTACAAGGAATGGTTAAAATACCAGCTCCTATTTGCAATAGCTTTTTCATAGCATAAATTATACCATACGCTGGATTGGGCAAAGACCTATCTTTCAAATACGCACTGCGATCTCCTATTTTACCCGAAGCAGAAATATGATAAATCTCCAAATGCTCTTGATCTTTACTAACCTTGGTAGCTTCAACAATCTTTCTGTGAAAATCAACTCCAGCTAAAGGTCCAACTCCACCAACAATCCCAACAATTTTGCTCACAACCTCTCCTTAAAATTACTACGAAAAAGAGTGTCGCTTTCAGTTTCTCAAAAACGACACTCAAAATTTAACTTTAACTTATTTCCACTTATCCAAATCGAGTAATCCTTCACTCTTAGCAATAATCGTAGAACAAGTCATATCTCCAGTAACGTTAATACAAGTACGTCCCATATCCAAAATAGCGTCAATTCCCAAAATCATAGCATAAGCAGCTGCCACGGGCGAACCTGCCTCAAGAGGCATTCCAATAGATTCCAAAACCAACATAAGCATAATAGCTCCTGCTCCGGGAACACCTGCAGTACCAATTGATGCCAAAACAGCAGTTACAATAACCGTAATCTGAGCTCCTATACTCAACGGCATTCCAACAGCAAACCCGATAAACATGGCACAAACACCTTGGTAAATAGCTGTCCCATCCATATTGATGGTGGCACCAAGAGGCAAAGAGAAAGAGTAAACATCTTTATGAATTCCCAATTCTTCATCGGCTGTCTTCATGGAAACAGGCAAAGTACCACTACTGCTACGAGTAACGAAAGCTGTAATCATAGGAGCTTTAATTTTGCTCAACAATTTGAAAGGTTGTATGCCAGCAACTTTTGCGAGAAGAGTATAAACAATAACAACTTGCAATATATAGCCAATAAACGCCGCCAAAGTTACAGTTCCCAAAGGACCAACAGCTTTTAAACCTTGCTTGCCAAAAACAACAGCGATAAGAGCAAAAACTCCGATTGGAGCATATTGCATAACCCAACGAACTATAAGATACATAACTTCCGCAGTTGCATCAAAAACGTTGAACAAAATATCACCCGCTTTTTTGATTCTTGCATCTTTACTAACTTTAAGATAAGATAAAGCTATACCGAAAATAATAGCAAAAAAGATTGAAGGCAAAATCTTCCCCGACACGATGCAGTCGAGAGGATTTTTGGGAATAATATTCAAAAAAGTATCTGCTAAACTCGGAGCATTAACAACTTTACCAGCAGCACTACCAAAATTGCCAAGATTAAGCCCTATGCCAGGTTTAAAAAGATTCCCCATTACAAGCCCAACAGCTACAGCAAAAGCACTGGTTATAAGGTAGAAAAGCACTGCCTTGATTCCAACTTTTCCCAATTTTGCAGGACTAATACTAGCCGCTCCAACTACTAAAGTACTCAAGACAACAGGCATAACTATCATTTTGAGAAGTCTCACAAAAATATCTCCAAGTGGTTTCAACCATGAGATACTCTCTCCTCCAATTAGACCTACAATAGCACCTAGAATAAGCCCCACCAAAATTCTTACCAACAAATTCGATTTAAAATACCAATCAAACATACCGCTTTTCGATTTAGACATTTTAAATACCTCCTTTAAATATTTTCATCGTACCGAAAAGGCAAAACAAAAAATTAATTGTCAAGTGAAAAAGAAAAGAGATAAGGAATAGGACTATAATTACTTACAAACACTCAAATCCTATAACAAAATCTTCCCTAAAACTCATGTCTAACTTTTCTAATGAACATATCAGTGTTACAATTTGGTCAGTAACAAAAAACCAAAGTTTAAGAGAGACCTAAAGAATTAAGCCTCTCTTAAATTATCTATCGTTTTCTAAATAACTCCGTATTCTTTCCCATAAACTTTGGCTACATAGTCAATGTCCTTGTCACCTCTGCCAGACAAATTCACCAAAATAGTTTTGTCTTTGGGCAAAGTTGAAGCAAGTTTAAGAGCGTAAGCGATGGCATGCGAAGATTCCAAAGCAGGGATAATCCCCTCTTCTCTGGAAATCTCAAAGAAAGCACTAATGGCTTCTTTATCAGTCACACTCACGTAATTCACCTTATTCAAATCTTTTAGAAGACAATGCTCAGGTCCAACTCCCGGATAATCCAAACCACTGGCTACCGAATGCACGGGAAGCGGATTCCCTTGGTTATCCTGAAGCAAATAACACTTAAAGCCGTGAATCGTTCCCTTGCTCCCTTTGGTCATAGTCGCCGCATGCTCTCCGTCTTTGAACGAAATTCCAGCAGGCTCCACTCCGTAGAAATTGACACTTTCTTCTTCCAAGAAACCAGAAAAAAGCCCCATCGCGTTGCTACCTCCACCGACACAAGCCACAATATTATCAGGCAACGAATTGGTCATCTCCTTGAACTGCACATTGGCTTCTCTGCCCACAATCGACTGAAAATCTCGCACCATCATCGGAAATGGATGAGGTCCAACCACCGAACCGATAGCGTACAATTGAGTTACAGGGTCTTGCAAATATGCCATAAAAGCAACATCCACAGCCTCTTTCAAGGACTTTCCGCCCTCGCTCACTGGAATAACATTAGCACCCAAAATCTTCATTCTAATCACATTGGGATGCTCTTTTTCAATGTCAATTTCGCCCATATAAATGTCGCACTCCATTCCCACCAAAGCCGCTGCCGTAGCCAAAGCAACTCCATGCTGACCTGCTCCAGTTTCGGCAATCACCTTTTTCTTGCCCATTTTTTTAGCCAACAAAACTTCCCCTAAGCAATGATTAATTTTGTGCGCTCCAGTGTGGTTCAAATCTTCCCTTTTGAAATAAATCTGAGCACCTTGCAATTTCTCGCTCAAAGACTTGGCATAATATACAGGGCTTGGGCGTCCCGTGTAATGCTTGTTTAAATCATCCAACTCCTGCAAAAAGGATTCGTCCTCCCTTATTTTCAAATACGCTTCCTCTATCTCTTTTAGCACTTTCTCCAATTCGGGTGGCACAAAAACGCCACCAAATTCACCGAAATATCCGTCTTGCGGATACGAATTGATATTATATTTCATAATTTACTCCTACGATTATTTTTTTGATAAAACTATTTTTTTGGAAATTGTATGATTAAAATTCCCAAAAGAATTTTAAGACTAAAGACTATTTTATGGGGGTTTTGAGGTGATGTATTCTAATGATAGGCTATTGCCAAAGACGAGTTTGCCAAAGAGATTTTGCTTTTAAATTTGAATTTAACGACAGAATAAATTGCTTTTTCATCAGTTCATCTCCTTTGCACGATTTAGAATTTATTCGAGTTGAAAAATTTGTGTTTTTCGTGTCAAGGAAAAATGAACTCTTTAATTCAAACGTCACTATTTTTTGACTTGACGGTTTTATATTCGACCGAAAAAACAAATCAAATTTGGAGGAAGAGATGAAAAAGTATCACTTCAAAAAAATCGACGCTTTCGCCACAGCCAAATCCACTGGAAATCCTGCGGGTTACATCCAATTAGAAAAACTGGAAGATATTTCCGAGAGCGAAATGTTGCAAATAGCCAAAGAGCTAAAAGGATTTGTGAACGAAGTCGGCTATGTCGCCAAAGTCGGAGATAGCGAATTCGATTTGCGATATTACTCGTCCGAGCGTGAAGTTGACTTTTGCGGACACGCGACCATTGCCATCATGTACGATTTGGTGAAGAACGATAGCAATTTGCATAAATTCCCTACTCTGACCATCAACACAAACCGAGGTACTCTGCAAGTGGCAAACAAAATCAAAGAGTCCGATTCCGTTTTCATTATGTCGCCTGAACCCGAAGCAAAAAATATATCTATAAATGTAGAAGAGTTAGCCGACAAATTGCGAATCGACAAAACATCCATAAACACCAAACTGCCTATCTCCGTGATAAATGCAGGGCTAACAACCTTGATAGTTCCCATCGCAAATCTATCATCTATTTTGGCAATCACACCCGACCTTGAGGAGTTGAAAGAGTATTGCTTCGCTGTGGGAATCGACATTATCGAAGTTTTCACCTCCGATGTGCGAAAAAAAACTAACGATTACAGAACAAGGGTGTTCGCTCCAACTTTCGGATACATCGAAGACCCTGCCACTGGCTCGGGAAATTCCGCTTTCGGCTACTATTTAATGGACAACAATCTATGGACTACTGATACTCTCACCATTGAACAAAACAGCTTACTTGAAAACTACAACATCGTCAAACTGCAAAAACAATTAGATGATGAGCAAAAGGTAAGGGTTTGCTTCGGAGGTGGAGCGATAACCAGAATTGAAGGGAAGTACCTTTTACCTTAAATAGAAATTTAATCATGAACGAAATCAAAATAAAAAAAATGACCTCAGATTTTTGGAACGACGTTGCTCGAATTTACAAATTAGGAGTGGAACAAAATGATATTCGACAAAATTGAAAACTACAAGCGATACACCAACCTTGATGAAAAAATACGCACGGCTTTCGACTTCATCGTAAACAACGACTTGTCTCAAATGGAGTTAGGGAAACACACAATCGATGGGGATGAGATTTTTGCTCTGCTGCAAGAATACGAAACCAAGAACCAAGATGAAGGCAAATTGGAAAAGCATTTCAACTACATCGATTTGCAATACATAGTAAAAGGCACCGAATTTATTGGCATTGCTCCATTCACAAATCAAACATTGCTCGAAGAAAACGAAAAAGAAGATTACGCTTTTTATGATGGGGAAAGCTCTTTGATAAAAATCGAGGAAAAGCAGTTTTTTCTCTTCTTCCCAGAAGATTTGCATATGCCCTGCATCAGAATTGGAAACTCCGCAAAAGTCAGAAAAGTCGTTGTCAAAATCAAGGCTTAAATTATTGCAAAAAAAATGAACTTTCTCATTACAACTTGCCACTTGCAAAGATTTTGGATGACCAAGAAGCAATAAGAACTACTGAAAAAAGTTTCCCTAATTTCCTAAATTCTCTTCTCCACCACACAGCGATTGAAATAAATTTATTTGACAAACTTTTATTCTCCACATTTTCTCGGACAGATTCACTATTTTGAATTCCCAATAAATTTAGTAGGAGAAGAGATTGTATACAAAAAAGATAATTATGCCACTAATCCACTTAATTGTTTTGGCACTGTTTTTTGTCTTTTCTGGATGTGCTTCTTTGCAGGCTTCCTATTACGTCCTGACCGCAGATTTTAACGGAGACACCGTCCTCGAAAAAGAACAAAAAGTAAGAGTAGAATTGGAACAAGTCATCAAAAACGCAAAATTATATATCATAAAAGCGTACTCTCGCTCAGCAATTTCCTACAACGTGAAAAAGACAAAGGACACCACTCACAGCTTTTATGTCTTTCTAAATGAAAACGGCGAATTCAAAACGTTAAGTTTTTGTGCAACTCGCAAACTACCCTCGTCGGAAGGTGCATGGGCTTTGAATACAGAGACAGATATTGAGTCTTATGAAAATTACATTCGCAAAAATAATTTCTGGCACGTGGAAGAAATAAAAACACAAAAAGGCATTAACACTCAGGAAACAGCCAAAAAAATTTTGGAGAAAACCAACAGCAACACCACCTATTATTACCGCTCCACACCGAACGAAAATGACGACACCGATAATTGCAATACTGCTCTCTTAGAAACACTTGTGGAAAACCAATTTACTGAAGATTTCGTAACAACCACAAATCCCAATTAGCTATCTTAAATAATTTATTTTGATTTATAATTTGACAATAGTTACCCAAAATCCGCATATGTCTACCATAGTGATACAGTCGCTTTTAACATCGGTTTTTGTAGTAAAATATCTTTGCCTTATCATCCGCTATTTGATTCTTGCTTAGAATAAGAATTGAGTTCATTTTATCAGTTAAGAACCTTTCAAAAAGACGTATTGTGTTAAATTTATTCTAAGGAGTTCTAAAAAAATGGAACAAGGAACAGTTAAATGGTTTAACGATACCAAAGGCTTTGGTTTTATCCAAAGAGACAATGGTGGCGATCTTTTCGTCCATCATTCTAGCATTGTTGCAGAGGGTTTCAAAACTCTTGCCGAGGGAGCACGTGTCTCTTTCGACGTTGAGGAAAGTGATAAAGGTCCTCGTGCTGCATCTGTAAAAGTTATCTAATTCTAAAATAATAAGAAACTTTGAAAGCTATCCTGAATAAGGGTAGCTTTTTGTTTACTTATAAAGATTCGTGTCCAGATTGGACAAAAGTAATCTGTTGAATTTCTACACAGTTTTCAAAAAAATAATATTTCCTCCATTTTATTCGTCTTTTTTAGCCAATTAACCACATTGAAAATTAGTAAATTATGTTTGACAATTGAAAACGATAACGACCAAATTACACTGAATTCTGTAATAATTGGAGGAAAATTTTGGATGCTAATATGACCATATCTTTGATTATCATCGCCATATTTTTGATTGGAATAATTTTGGTAGGCAAAATAGCCTCTACCAAGATTAATAGTGCAGACGACTACCTTGTAGCCAATCGCAAAGCTCCTCTATTTTTGTTGGTCGGTACACTTTTTGCTACTTTTTGGGGTGGTGGCACTATCATCGGAGCAACAGGCTCAGCATATCAAGACGGTATTTACGGCGTTATAGGAGATCCTTTCGCAGCTGGTCTTTCGCTAATATTGATAGGTATATTTTTCGTTCGCACACTAAGGAAACTGAAAATCAGATCATTGGGAGAATTATATAGTTTCAGATTTGGTAAACCTACAGGATACATAGCTTCTGCCGTCATGATACCCACTTATGTTATCTGGACGAGCGTGCAACTTTTGGCAATTGGTAAAGTTCTCAATGTTTTATTAGGCATCAATTTTACCTTGGCTTTTCTAACAGCCACAGCCGTTGTGGTTTGTTTCACATATATGGGCGGTATAGTTGCTGTGATTTGGACAGATTTTATTCAAATGATTATCATTTTGGTGGGACTAATAGCCATTTTATTCGTGGGAATAAATACCATTGGAGGCTGGCAACAACTGCAAATAAACACCCCGAAAAACTTTTGGGCATTCTTGCCGACTGAACGTGGGCTTATGCCATGGATTACCTATCTGGCTATGTGGGTTGGTATGGCTCTTGGGAATATTCCAAGTCCAGATATCGCACAAAGAGCTTTCATAGCCAAAGATCAAAGAACGGCTAAAAAGGGCATGATAATTGCTGGAATGCTTTATTGGACAATAGGTTTCATACCTATCATTTTAGCTTTGGTTGCCCTTGTCTTAGTAAAACAAGGAGCCCTTTCTCCTGAAATAATCTCAAATGATAGCGAACTCATAATACCCCTATTAGCTAAAAAAATGTTCGGACCTATCGGAATGGGAATTTTCATTTCTTCATTAGTGGCAGCTATTCTCTCCAGTGCCAGCACTTCTCTTTTTGCTACAGCTGTGCTTTTTTCCAATGACATCTATCGTCCACTTTTCGCAAATAAAAAGAAAAACAATTCCGAAAATTCAGAAGAAAAAATATTGAAAGCTACCAAAATTTTCGTCCTTATTGTAGGAATAATGGCTGCAATTTTTGGTCTATTAAGCAACAATATCTATGACCTAACAATTTTCGCCTTCACCCTACTCTTCGGAGCACTGTTTTTCCCATTTATTTTTGCTCTCAAGCTACCTAACGTTACATCCACAGGGATTATAGCTGGAATAGCAACTGGCATAGGTATTAATCTCATTGGCTCCTTTATAGAAAAAACCGTTATCCCTGAGCCATGGGAATTCTACACATTAGTTCCAGCCCTAACCAACATGCTTGTAATCTTGATAGTATCTCATTTCACTACCAATAACAAACAGGGCAGACCTCTCTCGGAACTCTATGATAACAATTTATAATTACTCTTTAAAATCACTCTCAACAGGCATCCAGCTGTCAATATTATAAATTATCTTTGGAATTATAAAAAAATTGGTTACTTTAACGCCCTTGGTCTCAGATAAAGTAGAGTGAATAAAATCGTACATTTGCTCATTATTCAAAAATCTTGTTTCAATAGATAAATTCGCTTCTCCCCAACCTGTTGCAATATAACACACATTGGGATTCTTTTTACAATCTTCTACAAATTCATCATAAACCGACAAATCAACTTTCAGATTGATATCCGCAATCGAATGATACTCAAACACTCCAGGGTCAACTATAGTAGCAATCCTTATCGCTTTACTCTGTATAAGATTATTTATACGCCTATTAACAGTTCGCTCGTTCACATTGATTTCTTTGGCAATTTTGGAAGCAGACATTCTGGCATCTTTTGACAACTCTTTAATTATTTTATAATCTATCTTATCAAATAGTTTCCTCATATACTACCTACACTTTTATTTAATTACATATATGCGAACAAAATGGAGAAACTCTAAAATCAGTCAACTTTTCTTAATTCTTTATCGTTCACATATAAAAAAATAGGCTCACCGAGAAATCCCGATAAGCCTTAAATTATAAAAGATTAACTCTCTAAATTTTTATTTTTACTGCTGCTATACAAATAAATCCCATATACTGTAGTTAAAACTGTACCAATAATCAAAGTCAGATGGTACAGCGGATCCCACCCTTCTCCAGTAACAAACAGCAAAATACAACCGCCTGCAATAAAAATAAACCCTACAATTGCCGAGAAATACAAACCAAAATTGCCAAACGGAATTTTGTATGGACGAGGACGGTCAGCATCTACAAATCGCAACTTTACAACTGTCGGGAACAACCACAGATAAGGCAAAAAGAAAACAAGAAAGCTGAAAGATAAAATTGTCCAAAAAGCATCATTTGCACTGCCACTCAAAGCAAAATTGAGAACTATCAAAACCGTGGAAATCACTCCCATCAAGATATAAGAATAATCTGGTGTGTTATATTTGGCATGACGGTGTCCCAACAATTTTGTGTTGGAAGTAAATTCGGCTTCATCCAAAACTTCCACGCCACCTAAAGTCCAAGAAATCATGTTAGAAAGCAAAGTAAACAAAGCAACCAAAACTATCACGGAAAAAACAAAAGGTTGAGCCGAACCACAAACAGAAGTCAAAGTCTGAATAGCAACCAAAAATCCATCCAACGGGTCGATAGCATCTGCGGGAATTGCTACAAGTACTCCAAAAGTTCCTACTATGTAAAGACCAGCAATTAGCAAACCTGCCAAAATTGTCATCTTGGGAATATTGCTCTCTGGCTTTTCCACCTTGGAAGCTATAGAACTTATCAACTCAAAACCTAACAAATTATAAACAATTGCCGAACTGAAAGCTATCGTATCAAAATTCCACGACAAGCGAAATTCACTCCATGCAAAAGAGTTAGCAGAACCATTTTTTATAAAATAAATCAATCCCAGCAAACCAAATATCAGCAATACAGCAACTTTAGCAATAGCAGCGATGTTAGTAACCGTAATGCTCAAATCTACTCCACGAATTCCAATGTAAACAATAAGCCAACACATCGCTATAGCCAAAATTGCTTGAATCCACATATTCAAATCAGGAGCAAACGCCATGCTAAACCATGAAGCAAAAGCTATAAATACAGCTGGCATCCAAAAAGCGACATTTACCCAATAAAACCAAGCAACCAAACTAGCTTGAAAATCGCCGAAAGCTCTTTTTACCCATGAATATATTCCTCCATCATCAGGGTAAGTAGCTCCCAACTCAGCATTAATCAATCCGTAGGGAATGAAAAAAAGCAAAGCAGTCAAAATCCAAATAGAAATAGAAGAAACTCCCATTGCAGCGGGAGCTACAAAGGTATCTAATACCACTATCCCACATACTGTAAAAGATATCATCTTAAACAAACTAACTTTTTTCTCCATCTTTTCTCCTTTACTTAGGTTGCTGTTGTGTTATACAGTGAATATTTCCTCCACCATACGCCACCTCGAAAGTTTTTACACCAACAACCTTTCTTTCCGGAAACCATTCCTGAATAGTTTTCAGAGCTAATTCATCATTTTCGTCGTCATACTGTGGGACGATCACTCCGCCATTAACAATCAAAAAATTCATATATGAAGCAATCGAAACTTCACCGTCTTCACGAGGCAATGTCCCTTCCACACAATCAATATCAAAATCTCCCTTAATCGTTACATATTTTTTAGGCATACAAAGTTTATGCACTTTTAATTTACGCCCCTTGGCATCTGTAGATGCACAAAGAGTTTCATAGGCATCTCTGGCGGCTTGATAAAATTGACTGCTTTTGTCATCTGTCCATATACATCCAACTTCTCCAGGACGAATGAAGCAAGCAACGTCATCAATGTGTCCGTTAGTTTCATCGGGGTCAATACCATCTTTTATCCAAATTATTTTCTCAATATTCAAATACTCTTTGAGCTTCTCCTCAATCTCGGATTTGCTCATGTGAGGGTTGCGACCTTCGCTAAGCAAACACATCTCTGTAGTTAACAAAGTTCCCTCACCATCTACGTGAAAAGAACCTCCCTCAAGTACAAAATCAGGCGTACGGTAAGAATCAATATTTTCCAATTCACAAACTTTTTGTGCTACCAAATTATCTTGATCCCATGGGAAATAAAGACCATCTACCAGACCACCCCAAGCGTTAAATTCCCAATCGATGCCACGTACATCTCCATTGTCGTTTACCACAAAAGTAGGACCGCAATCTCTTATCCATGCATCATTACTGGCAATCTCCACCACTCTTATTCCACTTGGCAACACACTACGACAATTTTGAAATTGCTCTCTGGAAACACAAACCGTCACAGGCTCAAATTCGTAAATCGCCTTAGCAACATTCGCAAAAACCTTTTGAACAGGCTTAGCTCCACTTCGCCAATTGTCTGGACGTTCCGGCCACAACATCCAAATCTGTTTCTGAGGTTCGAACTCTCCCGGCATTCTGAATCCGTCTTTTTTCGGCGTTGACTCAATTCTCTTAGCCATAATTCCTCCAAATTTATTCTAAATTTTTTCCAAAAATTCTGAAATTCTATTCTCGTGCTTTTTTATAGTCTCCTGGGATGGATGTTTATCAAATTTATGCGTAAAATAAACCAAAATTGCCATCTGAGCCGTAAGTCGATTTTCCGCTTCATCAAAAGCCACACAATACGGTCCTTCCAAAGCCTCTCGAGTAATTTCTTCCTTATCATTAGCTGGCAGGCAATGCAAGAGAAGTGCCCCTGGAGCAGTCTTTTTCATCAACTCATCTGTAATAACATAATCTGGCATAAAAGCAGCCAACCTTTCTTCCTTTTCATCTAATTGAGTAGACCAATAAAAACTGTCACCATAAATAACATTGCATTCCGAAACTTTGTCTACATCCTCTGTTATTTCATAAGATGCTCCTGTTTCAGCACAATTATTATCCGCCAATTTTAACCACTCATCTTCTAAAAAATACTTCTTAGGACCTATCTGCTTAAAATTCATGCCATACTTAGTGCATGTTAGAAGCAAGGACCTGCAAACATCTGTAGCGTCTCCCATAAATGCTAAAGTAACATCCGACAATTTCATACCTTTCGGTAAATGTTCCCGAATAGTGAAAATATCCGCCAACATTTGCGTCGGATGATACACACAATCCAACCCGTTAATCACAGGGACTGTCGCATATTTTTGCAAAGCCTTAGTCGTCTCTCCACTATTTGTACGAGCCATAATAATGTCACACATTCTTGATAACACTCTGGTAGTGTCTTCTATCGATTCCTTGCCACCCAAGTGAATATCTTTGGGTGATAAAAATAAAGCATGTCCTCCCAGAAGTTCTGCGGCAACCTCAAAAGAGACTCTAGTTCTGGTGGAACCAGCCTCAAAAATCATAGCCAAAGATTTATTTTTGAATAATTGGGGCACAGCCTGATCTCTTCTAGCATCTTTTAAAAGCTTCATCAATTCAAGCATGTCATCGATTTCAGCACGACTAAAATCGTTCATTGTTATCATGTGTGTTAGATTCTTTTTGTTCAAATCCGTAACACTGGAAGAAGGTAATCTCATAAATAATCTCCTCTAAATTTTTATTATGTCAAATAAAATACATGCCTATGTCTTTTGTCAACAACTATCTGTCTATTTCGGAATTGGTTATGTCTAAAATAGACATTATGCTACAAATTGTCCTCTTTTTCCTATAAAAAAAGGCTACTAAAACTTAGTAGCCTTTTAGAACGGTATAGCTCTTTAATTTGTGAAAAAATATTTGGTTAAATCTATTTTGCCTTTTTTAACCTTATTAATTCCAGCACTTACCTTTTTCTTTATATTTTTGCTAACACCATCATCATAAACAGGAATGAAAATATTTTCTTTAATACCTGCTTTATGCACTGTATTGCCAGGTAAGTCACCTTTAAGATATTTCCCTACAGCCCAAACATAGAAATTTTTAAAATCAAAAAGAATAGAGGCTTTTACCACAGGCGAAATACCATTTTGATTGCTGGAAAATCCCACAAAACTAACTGGTGGATCAGCTTCTTGACAAGCGGTAATAGATCCCAGCCCAACTTGATTTGCATAAACAAACATAACATCTACATCGTTACTGGAAATCATCGACTTTGCCATTTGCTTACCCTTGTTAACATCGCTCCAGCTGTCGGCATTTGCTCTGAAAGCTTTGGACCCTTTGATGCCACGTTTCTTAGCACCCTCTACAGCCACTTTTTCATAAACGTCCAAAAGGTCATTCATGGGTGCATTAATCGAGCCAGAAATTGTACCAAATTTACCGTTTTCACTAAGTTCACCAGCAATTATTCCTGCCAAATAACTGGCCTCATACTCTTTTGGAAAAATGGGAGCAACATTGGGATGATTGGACATAGACCCATTAACCATCACAAAAGTGGTTTTGGGAAAATCTTTTGCCACTGTGTTGGCAGCTACATCAAATTGACTACCAGCTCCCATAATCAACTCATAACCACGTGAAGCATATCTCCTGAAGACAGATACAAAATCAGCATCTTTCACATTTTCAACATACTCTATGTTCACACCCAATTGCTCATTGGCAGCCAACAAACCTGCATAGTTGGTTGCATTCCAACTTTGGTCATTAATCGGTCCAGGCAAAATAAGCACCATTTTGCGAGATTTGGCACTCAAAGAGCAGAACATCATCCCCATAATCAACAGAACAATCAATTTAAACAAATTTCTTTTCATTTGTCTCCTCCTAATTTTGATATTTTATTCTTTTTCATAAGAAACACCCAACTTTGCGGGTACACTAAAAGATTTTCTAGTTATTGTAAGCAATATGGTCAACACATACGGCAAAGCGATAAAAATTTCGTTAGGGATAATTACATTTTGGCTCACCATAAAGCGGATACCTATAGCTTCCGCTAAACCAAAAGCAAGTGCTCCATACACTACGCCATAAGGTTTCCAATTCCCCAAAAAGCAGATAGCAAAAGCAATCCAACCTCTACCACCGACAATAGTAGAAGTAAACATTCCCAAAACCGTAAGCGAATAAAAAGCACCGCCAATTCCACAAAAAATCCCGGAAATCACCAACATCGTTATTCGCACCTTCTTCACATCTATTCCTGCGGTATCCACTGCCTCTGGACTCTCTCCAGTCGAACGAATCGTTAATCCATAAGAAGTTTTGTACAAAACAAAAAAAGACAGCGGGATAATAAAATAAACTGCATACGTAAGAATATTTTGCTCAAATAAAATTGGACCTAAAAACGGAATTTTGCTCAGTAGCGGTATCGATAATGCTCTTAGAGGTTCTACCTTGAGAGGCATAAGCGGTACACCGAAAATCACCCTAAAAAAATAGCTTGAAAGTCCAGCGGCAAAAATGTTGAGTGCAGTTCCCGTTACTACCTGATGCTGAGAAAAACTGACAGTTACAACTGCATAAATAGTGGTGATAAAAACGCCACAGAGAGCAGCAAGTAAAAAACCAACAAACAGACTGCCACTGAGATAAGCTCCCACAAATCCACCAAATGCCCCCATCAAAAAAGCTCCCTCAATTGAAGTGTTCATCATGCCAGTTCTCTCAGAAAAAACCTCAACAATCCCACCGAGCATCAGAGGAGTACTCATCATCAAAGCTGTAGAAAATATCTCTATCATACTACCTCCACCATTTTGAGTTTCTCACGCCTAAGTTTTAATCTCTTACGTACATAATAAGCAATAATAACAAACAAAGTGACGCTACCCAACATTAGATATGTAAAGCTTTCGGGAGTTCGAGCCATCATTGACATTTCTCCTCCCACAACCTGGATAGCACCAAACAAAATCGCTGCAAAAATCACTCCCAAAGGATTTCCATTAGCCAAAATAGCAATGCCAATCCCCAAAGCTCCTACCTCTGCATAAAAACCTTGTATTGCCATAAACTGTGCACCATTAACTACAACAAATCCTGCTAAAGCACCCATCATTCCCGAAATAGCAAAGGTGAAAATCGTCATCTTTTCCGAATCAATTCCTGCCTGTATTGCAGCAGGAGCATTGCTACCAACAGCACGTACTCTGAATCCAAAAGGAGTTTTGAATAACAAAATCCAAAGTAAAATCGCAATTAATACAGCAAGCAAAAATCCAAAATGCAATCGCGTATTGCTCCAAATCAAAGGCAAACGAATTGTTTCACAAATGACATCGGTCTGCGGATATTCTCCTCGTGTCTCTCTCATATGAACTCTCAACAAATAATTCATCACCGCTACTGCCACATAGGTTGACATCATACTAACCAAAAATTCGTTAGCTCCCTTTTTAGCTTTGAAAAATCCTATTAATCCTCCGTATAAACAGCCCATTAGTGAACAGAAAACAAAAACAACTCCCAATCCGAAAAATGTTCCCAAAGCGTCTCCTAACCACAAAGAAACCGCCACGGAAATCATAACTCCCGAATAAAATTGCCCTTGAGCTCCAATATTAAACAAATTAGCCTTGTAGGTAAAAGCAAAAGCTAAACCAGTCAAAATTAAAGGTGTGGATTTCACAAAAATTTCTGCTAATATATAACTATCGGTAAAAACCGAAACCGTGGAAACAAAAAAAGCATGAATGGGATTAATTTTCAGAAATAGAAGTAACAAGCCACTACAAACAATTCCAATTAAAATTGCTCCCAAATTGGTCAAAATCATATCTCTGGTATCAAAATCCAAAAATTTTTTAGTTTTCATCCATCCCTCCACCCGCCATCATCAAGCCGATTTTTTCGGAAGTAAGCTCACTTGTATTATAAATCCCCTGAATTTTGCCCTCATAAATAACACCAACTCTATCACACAACCCAAAAACTTCCGAAAGTTCCGTAGAAATCAAAAGTACCGCCTTCCCCAATTTGGCTTCTTGTATCACAAAATTGTGAACCTGATTAATAGCTCCCAAGTCCAATCCTCTCGTCGGCTGATCAAGAATAATCAACTTCTGCCCATTATCAACCTCGCGTGCCAAAATAACCTTTTGCTGATTACCTCCCGACAAATTTTGCAACGAAGTGTCTACATCCGGAGTAACAACATTAAATTCTTTAACTCTACCTTCAGAATACTCTTTAAGTGTCTTCTGAGCAATTAAACCATGTTTCTGCCATTTTTGCTCAAAACTAGCTTTCAAAAACATATTTTCCTGTATAGACATACTGGGTACCATGGCATCTCGATGGCGATTTGACGGAACATATCCCAATCCGAAATGAATTCTTTGATAAACAGACATATCTCTCAAATCTTGACCGCAAACCTTAATATCTCCCGAACAAATCGAGCGAATACCATAAATAGCTTCACAAAGCTCCTGCTGACCATTACCACTAACTCCTGCTATTCCAAAGATTTCTCCACTATGTACCTGAAAACTAACATCTTCTAGCACATTTCTTCCCTCTCTATCGACACTGGAAACTCCTGAAACTTCTAATACAGACTGACTTTCTTGCACATAATTTTCCGTTCGTTGTGGAGCCAAATCAAGCTCTCTACCTACCATCAGTTTCGCCAATTCTTTTTGATTCGTCTTGGTCTTAACAACTTTGTCAACTACTCTGCCAGCTCTCATAATCACAATATTGTCAGAAACTTCCATCACCTCATTAAGTTTATGAGAAATAAAAACCACAGAATTTCCATCTTTTACATAGTCTTTTATAAACTTGATGAGGGTCGTTATTTCTTGAGGTGTAAGAACTGCAGAAGGCTCATCCATTATCAAAATTTCCGCTTTTTGATACAACGCTTTTAAGATTTCCACTTTTTGGCGGTCGCCCACAGCTAAATCTCTAATCAAAGCATTAGGATTTAACTTAAATCCATACTTATCAATTAATTCTTGCACTTTTTGAGAATAGCTCTTCAAATCAATTTTTCCTGAAACTTGACCCAAAATAATATTCTCGGTAACGGTATGAGAATCCACCAACGAAAAATGTTGTTGAATCATTGCAATTCCATGTTTCATTGCATCCTTGGGAGAGCCAATCTTGGTCTCTTTGCCATGAATGAAAATCTGCCCCTCTTCCTGACTATATAATCCGAAGAGAACTTTCATAATCGTACTTTTACCTGCTCCATTTTCGCCCAGCAAAGCCAAAATTTCACCCTTGTGTAATTCAAGATCAACCTTGTAATTTGCAACCACCTTAGCAAAGTACTTAGAAACATTTCGCATTTCTATAACTGCTTCCATAAACTTCCCTTTAAAATAACAAAACTTTTAAACAAAACGTAATTTGCTTTTGAGAATTCCACTGTCAAGACAATATTTGTTTTGTAAATGCCAACCTATTTTGCTACTTCCAAATTTTATAAAGTTTGACAACAACACATAATCCAATTTATAGGTTGCGGAATCAAATCCCGAAGAGGTAATATCAAAAATGAAACAAACCGAAACAATAATCATCATAGATTTTGGTGGTCAATACAAACAACTCATCGCCAGAAGAGTAAGAGAAGCAAACGTTTACTGTCAAATTTTGCCATACACTACACCACTGGAAAAGATTTTATCTTTTGAGCCAAAAGGGCTTATTTTCACTGGAGGACCTTCCAGTGTTTATGAAGATAAAGCCCCGCAAATTGACAAAAAAATCTTCGAATTGGGCATTCCCATCTTGGGGATTTGCTACGGTGGACAGCTAATAGCCCACTACTTCGGAGGAACAGTAACGCAAGCTAACCAACGAGAATATGGCAAAATAGAGCTAAATCACGACCCTGAAAATTCTCTTTTCAAAGATTTGCCAAATCCTCTAACCGTTTGGATGAGCCACACTGATTTCATCGAATCTACTCCCAAAGATTTCCAAGTAACTGCTTCCACCAAGCATTGTCCTGTGGCTGCATTGCAAAATAGCGAAAAGAAAATTTACGCAGTGCAATTTCATCCCGAAGTGGAACACACTCAAATGGGAAGCCAAATTATCAAAAATTTTCTTTATGAGGTTTGCAACTTGACTGGCGACTGGAATATGAGCAACTTCACACATACCGCCATTGAACAAGTGAAAAAAACTGTGCAAGACAAAAAAATTTTCTGTGCCCTCTCTGGTGGTGTTGATTCGTCCGTAGCGGCTGTGTTGGTGCACCAAGCGTGCAAAGACAACCTGACCTGCATCTTCGTTGACCACGGACTATTACGCCAAAACGAAGCACAAGAGATAAAAGAATTATTCGAAAAAAAGTTTCATCTGAACCTAATCTGCGTGAATGCGAAAGAACGCTTTCTGAGTAAATTGCAAGGGATTATCGACCCCGAGCAAAAGCGAAAAATCATCGGGGAAGAGTTCATCAGAGTTTTTGAGGAAGAAGCCTCTAAACTGGGCAAAATCGACTTTTTGGTGCAAGGAACTGTTTATCCCGACGTCATCGAAAGTGGCACAGAAACTGCTTCCGTCATCAAAAGTCACCACAACGTAGGCGGACTGCCAGAAGACGTGCAATTTCAACTCATTGAGCCGTTGCGTGAACTCTTCAAAGACGAAGTGCGTCAAGTAGGATTGGAATTGGGACTTCCCGAAGAAGTCGTGTGGAGACAACCTTTTCCAGGGCCTGGACTCAGCATCAGAATTTTAGGTGAGATTACCGAAGAAAAAATCTTGCTCGTACAAAAATCGGACGCTATCCTCCGCGAAGAGATAAAAATCGCAGGTTTGGACAGAGACATCTGGCAATATTTCACAGTGCTACCAAATATCAAAAGCGTAGGTGTGATGGGAGACCAACGGACTTACTGCCACACAATCGCCATCAGAGCGGTGACCAGTAGCGACGGAATGACCAGTCAAGCGGCACAGATTCCTTATCCGATTTTGGAAAAGATTTCTTCCCGCATAGTCAACGAAATCGATAAAATCAACCGCGTTGTCTATGACATCACGAGCAAACCTCCGTCAACTATCGAATGGGAATAGTTATACGATATTTGTGAAGACTTCACCGATTTTGGAATTGATGACCAAATTAGCTTGAGAATCGATTTGCGTTTCGCCTTTGTTGATTAGCACCAGTTTGTTCCCTCGATAGTACTGCACCAAACCTGCTGCGGGATAGACCACCAAGGACGTTCCACCGATAATCAGCATGTCGGCGTTCGCTATGGCTTCCACAGAATTTTTGATGACACTTTCGTCTAATCCTTCTTCGTACAGCACCACATCAGGCTTGATGATGCCACCACATTCGCATGTAGGCACACCATCGCTATCGGCTACAGCTTTCACAGGAAAAAACTTGCCACATTTTTCACAATAGTTCCGCAAGACCGAACCGTGCAATTCGTAAACCACCTTGCTACCAGCCGCTTGATGAAGACCATCAATGTTCTGCGTAACTACAGCCCTCAGTTTCCCCAGTTTTTCCAGCTCCGCCAATGCCAAGTGAGCTGCGTTAGGCTTAGCTTCCAGAGATAAAACTTTGTCTTTGTAGAAAATAAAAAACTCTTTCGGCTCTTTCTCAAAAAAAGTGTGACTGAGCATGTACTCAGGCGAGTGCTTATATTTCTGCTTATACAAGCCATCAGGACTACGAAAATCGGGTATTCCGCTCTCAGTGGAAACTCCTGCTCCACCAAAAAATACGATGTTGTCGGTATCAGCTATCATCTTCTTCAATCGCAAAATTTTCTCGTTCATTTTCTTCAGTTACCAATAAGTTAAAGACAAATATTTCTCACAAACTCAATTGGAACCGAAGTTCTTTCGGACACTTCTTCCAAACTCATTCCCGAAGCATAAAACCTCTTCACAAAGCACGGGACACTTTCACCTACTTCCATCAAGTTGCCTTCAGGGTCATAAAACCTAATCGTCCTCTGTCCCCACGGTTCCTCTTCTTCCCGATGCAAATATCTCGGATTGTGTTTGGCAATTCCTTTTAGAACTTCATCAAAATTCTCAGTCTCAAAACAAATCTCCAAGTTTTGATTCCCTGCCTCACTAAAAGTTCTGCCCAGCTTTGCAACTATGGGCATACTCTCATTCAACTCCCACAAAGCGATTCCGCACTTGAAACCGATGCAACCTCCAAAATCAACCTCGACTTCCTGACCCAAAACATCTTGGTAAAATTTTTTCATTACATCTAAATCTTTCACCATCAACACGCTCGAACTGAATTTTATCGCCACAATTTGCTCCTTCAATTTTGCCAATCAAAATGCATTACTATAATACGCAAGTAAGTTGAAAAAAATGCAAAATTTATTACGTGCTGATTTCCAATTCTATTCCTTTTTTTCATAAAATTTTTCCCCAACTCTTTTGATATGCCCAACCAAATCTTGATTTTCTATTCTGCTAAAAATAGACACATCGAACTCATACGGCAACAATAAATCATCAAGCTTTGTTTCAATTTCCAAAAGGATGTCCAAACTCAATCCATCACCAACCAAACTAATATCAATATCAGAACTTTTTTGATAATTTCCCATAGCACGCGAACCATACAAAATCGCCTTAGTAATTTTTGGATAATTTGCAAAAATACTATTCACCTTTTCTATATCCTTATTTCGCAATCCGTACATCATTCTCTATCCAATAAACTTTTCTGATTTTCTCTCTTACTCTCCATCACCCGATGAAATTTTAAAAAAGCAAAATAATATTCATCAATTATCTTTGTATAAATCTCATTAGCTGTTTCTTCATTATAAGTATGTGCCGTTCTTATCCTGCTCCTTATCATACTCATCCACATTTCTCCATCATCTATCAAATTTGCAGAAAAAGCGTACCTTATTGCATCCCGAGAACCACCGATATTCAAATTACCCTGAAATTTTGCATAATCTTTCATCACATTCCAAGCCATCTCATAAGTATATTCAAAACGCTGAATTAATCCCTCTTTCACAATCTCATCCAACACAGTTGTTTCGCTATTTATGTTGAGAATACCTGCTTTTTTTTGGACATAATCTATAGCCTCTGAAAGTTTATTCAACGCTTTTGTAAAATTCGTAAACCTCTGTTCCCATCTAATGTCTTCTATTGCATTCATTATAATTGCCTCTTAATAAAAAATCCAAAACAATAATATTTCATTTAATTAATCTCATCCATTTCCCTATAACACGAAGTCAAAAAATAAGTCTACAAAATTTTTTCATAAAGTTGCTCAGTCAAATTCCTTCCCCAAATTTCATGAACTACGTCTTTCTTCCAAACAAATCCGAATTTCTTATAAAGACGAATTGCTTGCTCTAATTCATCTTCTGTCCACAAAATGATTTTGCTATACTTTTTGTCTTTGGCAAATTCGATTGCATTAGCAATTAGTTTCTTCCCAATTCCCATTCCTTGCAAAGAACCGTCCAAAATAAACCATCTCAGTTGAGCTATGACTCCATCTTTTCTAACCATTGCTATGCAACCCTTGACTTCATCCGCAACCTTAACAACCCAAATCCTTTCGTCCAAATCGCTCCGTGAAGCAAAATCCTCCAAAGGAGAAGCAACATAAGATTCAAAAGTTTCATCATATCCATAATTTTTACTGTAATATTCAACATGCAATTTGATAATGGCGTCTATGTCAGCGGAACATACGGTGTTTGTAATTATAAAATTACTTTCTTTCATATTTCTCTCCTCCAAATTCATAAATTTAGAATTTCTCTCTCAAAAAAAATCCACTTACAAAAAATGCAAGTGGATAAGAAAAATAACTAATTTTCAACCTAATTCGATATTGCTTTCTGAATTTTTTTATCGGTATTGTATTGTGATAAAGCATAGGCAGACCAAATAGCAGCAGGAAGCCAACCTAAAATAGTAAGCTGTAAAATTAAACAAATAATGCCCGCTATCGGTTTACCAATAGTAAAAAATTGCAACCACGACAACAAAATAGCTAAAATCAATCTCATAAAAAATCTCCTTCAAAATTATAACAAATTCTCTACAAAAGTACTTTATAAAATTACAATAATAGCTAATTAATTATCACTTTTAAATAAATCTCCTACAAATCTTCCAACTGATTTTAAAGCACTAGCTCCTACACTTGTTATCATCATAGACACATACCTTTTATCAATACTACTTGCTCTATTAAAATCAGACAAAGCTTTAGAGATTTCATCCAAATTCCACCAAGCTTCTCCTCTTCTAAAAAAAGCTTCAGCACTTTCTGTATTTAATTTCAACGCATCATTCAAAGTATGAACAGCTCTTAAATTCTCTCCAAGCTCAAGTTGTCCTTTTCCTAATTGCAAAAGTCTAACAAATTCAACCTTTTCCCTTCGTCTGCGTTGTATTTCAAGTTCTTTCTCTTTTTTCCTTTTTTCTTCATTTAATTTTATTTCTTCCCTAACTTGTTTGTCTTTCATATATTTTTGAAGGACAACATCTGTTTCTTTCTTAATTTGAGGATTAAATTTCCCAGCTTTTTCAAAATCAGAAATTGCATTTTGTTCTTGATTCAAAGTCAAATACAATTTCCCTCTTTCATAATATGCCTCTGCATTATTAGGAACAAGTCCAATACTCTCAGAATAATCAGAAAGAACTTTATCAAAAGTCCCCTTCTTTTCATACAAAAAACCTCTATAGAAATAATTCAATGCATCGCGAGGAGATAAGCTTATTGCCGTTGTAAAATCATCAATAGCCTTATCATAATTACCTAATTTTAAGTTAATCCATCCTCTATCAGAAAAAATACCCTCACTAGAATCTCCCAATTCAATCGCTCTATCGTAATAATAAAGTGCAAATTTATACTCTTTCTGCTCAAGTAGAATTTTAGCTATTTTATAACTTACTTCACCCATAGGTTTCAATTTAAAAGATTTTTCATAATATTTTAAAGATTCATCAAATTCTTTCCTGTCAAAATAGATATTACCTAATACTAAAAGCTCGTTGGGAGTCACAGTATTATCATCAATTCTATGTTTAATGTTAATAATTTGTTTTTCTGCATCTTCTATTCTTGACCTTTTAAACTCTGTCATCTATTTTTCTCCTTCCTCAATATCAAAACTACGCGAACGCGTAGATTTCAATTCAGAATCAGTTAATTTAATTTTTTTATTTTCTAACAATTTTTCAGATGGGTCAGCACTTGCAAATACAAAACGATTTTTCGCGACTTCTCTCATATTTTCAATATCATATTTGCGAGTAACACTCAGAGGTATCGTCTTCTGAATAGCAAGTGCTATTTCTTCTTTAGATAAATCAAAATTTGGATTAGACTGTCTTTTATCAAAAGCAAAATACATGGCTTCTTTTACTACAGCTTCAATTTCAGCACCATTAAATCCAGAAGTAATGCCACTTAAAAATTCATAATCACTATCGCTAAATTTTCTATTTAATTTCTCCACATGAATTTTAAAAATATCTTTTCGTTCATTTTTTGAAGGTAAATCAACAAAAAATATTTCATCAAATCGTCCTTTTCTTAACAACTCAGGTGGCAAACTATCAATGTTATTTGCAGTAGCTACTATAAATACTGGTTTTGTTTTTTCTTGCATCCATGTCAAAAATGTTGAAAAAACGCGAGACGAAGTTCCACTATCAGTTGACCCACTACTTTGCAAACCAGACAAACCTTTTTCTATTTCATCAAGCCATAATACAGCTGGAGCTATACTTTCTGCCGTTAAAATAGCCTGTCGAATATTTTGCTCACTACTTCCCACAATCCCATCAAAAACCTTTCCCATATCCAATCTTAATAAAGGCATATTCCATATTGAAGCAATTGCTTTGGCTATCAGACTTTTCCCACAACCAGGAACACCGGTTAATAAAACCCCTTTTGGTTCCGCAAGACCAAACTCACGAGCTTTTACAGAAAAAGCACTTCCCCTCGATTCCAACCAAACCTTTAAATTAACCATACCACCAATATTTTTAAAATTTTCGTTGGTATGAAAGTACTCTAAAATCTTGCTTCGTTTTATAACCTGTTCTTTTTCTTTTATAACATAAGAAATTGAATTTTCATTAAAACCGTTAGACTCTATAAAAGCCTTACTAAAAGCTAAATCAGCTTCATGTATAGTCAATCCAGCAGCAGCACTAACAATTTTTTCTTCAATCTCTTTATCAATATCAATTTTAAACTTAGCATTTTGATTAATTTCACTAAGTAGTACTCTAAAAGTTTCTTTTAATTCTGCTTTAGTAGGCAATGGAACTTCAAGTAAAGTAATTTCCTTTTCTAACTCTGTAGGAATATTTGCTATTGGACCTAACAATACAATGTGTTTTGCAGAATACTTCAACTCATTTGACAATAATCTTAACATTGCTCTAATTTCTGCAGTACCTTCTCCTGACAAAAAATCATGAAAATCAAACAATAAAAATATTTCTTTTTCCTGCTTTTCATCTTCATCTACTGATAATTTATATATTTCTCGAATAACATTAACAGGGTCTTCACTATCTTCAATAAATTCATTTCTAACTAAACCCGTAACCTTGTTCCATGTAGAAACAAAGTACTGGCTATTCATGAATTTGTCAGTAATTAGGTTTTTAATCCTGTACCATTCAAAAGATTGAAGAAAAATTATAGGATAATGTGCTTTTATTAATTTTTCTAATTCTTGTATCATTTTTACCTCTTTAATAAATTTTCATCAGGAAAACCAACGATTGTCATTGCACCTGTCTCTGAAATATTAATCTCGCAATAATTAGCATTATCAAAATGGTAATCAGCATAAAAATTGGTTAAGAAGTCTTTTCTCTGATTTTCGGAACCTATCCATTGTAAATTAACATTTCTTAATGTTTCTATATACCTTCCCGAAATTAATAAATCTGTAAATTGTAAAACTTCAATAGCAATATTAGATATTAACTCTTTTTTCCCATATCCAGTATAAATAGTAACACCCAAATTTTCTCTTTTAATCCTCTTAACAAAATCTAAAAGTTCTTCAGGTTGATCAAAAGGTTCTCCACCAATAAATGTTACACCTTTCACACCTTTAGTTTTATTAATTTGCACCATAACAGTTTCAATTTCAACATATTTTTTTTCCCCAAAAGACCACATTCCCTTGTTCCAACAACCCTTACATCGTATTGAACACCCTTGCATCCAAACAACAAACTGCTTGCCTGGTGCATAAATATAGCTTTCAGGCTCAATATGAGCTATATTTACTTTCATCAACAAGTACGCCTTACCATTACAAGTTGTATTTTTTTATTTTTTTCAACACGCTTTTCAATTTTATATCCAAGTTTTTTTGCTTTCTCTTTTATTTTTGCTTCTTGCTCAGCCACATATTTTTGTCGTTCAGCTTCTAATCTTTGTCGTTCAGCTTCTACAATTATTGCTAATTTATTTGCATAAAATTTTTCGTAAGAATTGTTAATTTTTTTAAGCCACTCAGGGTTTCGAGTAGCACAATTATCACTATCTGTAACTAATTGATAACCAGTATTTGTTAATTCAAATTTTGTTTCCCTATGATATTCTTGTGAAGTAACGACAATTACCGCCCCCTGCAATTCTACTATTTCGTTATTTTCTTCTAAAGCATCAATTAAACATTCGGAATCATGCATTAATGATGAAATTTTAATTACAGAACTCATACTAAACACCTTGATTTATTTTATTTTTAACAGCAACCTTAACATAATATTCTGGTTTCTTCTTAATTTTTTCAACTTCTCCCACTTCTTGTAAAAGTTCTGTCAACTCATCAACGCACTCAATCCCCTCAATCCCAAATGTTTCAGCAGAAATTTTCCCCAAATCATCAATTTCTACTTTTATTTTATACTCTTTCATCATCCCTCTTTTATTCTCAAAATAACAAAATACTTCCCAAAAGGAAAACCAACATTTATATTGTCAATCAAAATAATTTACAAACCAGCTCCTCTTATTTCCAAAAAGTGTCCAAGTTTGAAGTTATTTGACCCGAAGCTGTATATGGCATACTGCGAGGGGAAAATAACAAAGAAGTTAGACATTTCTAATCTATCCTCTCCAAAATCTTTTTGATAATAAAACTTTTTGGAAATAAAAAAAAGCTCTCTATTATGGCGGCGACCTACTCTCCCACACAGTCGCCCGTGCAGTACCATCGGCGTGGACAAGCTTAACTTCTGTGTTCGGAATGGGAACAGGTGTGACCTTGTCGCTATAACCACCATAACAAAGAGCTTTATAAACAAATCGTTATGATAAAAAAGTTGGTGAGATATTAAAAAGAAAAAAATAAGCCAATGGAACAATTAGTATCACTCGGCTGAGCGCATTACTACGCTTACACCTGTGACCTATCAACGTTGTAGTCTCCAACGGTTCTCATAGGGAAATCTATTTTGAGGTTGGCTTCCCACTTAGATGCTTTCAGCGGTTATCCATTCCAAACTTAGCTACTCGGCAATGCAGCTGACGCCACAACCGATACACCAGAGGTTTGTTCACACCGGTCCTCTCGTACTAGATGCAAATCCTCTCAAATTTCCTACTCCCACGAAGGATAGGGACCGAACTGTCTCACGACGTTCTGAACCCAGCTCGCGTAACTCTTTAATTGGCGAACAGCCAAACCCTTGGGACCTTCTTCAGCCCCAGGATGAGTTGAGCCGACATCGAGGTGCCAAACACCGCCGTCGATATGAACTCTTAGGCGGTATCAGCCTGTTATCCCCGGAGTACCTTTTATCCTTTGAGCAACGGCCCTTCCATACAGAGCCGCCGGATCACTAAGACCTGCTTTCGCATCTGCTCGACCCGTCAGTCTCGCAGTTAAGCTCCCTTATACCTTTATGCTCTTCGATTGATTGCCGACCAATCTGAGGGAACCTTTGTAAGCCTCCGTTACTATTTAGGAGGCGACCGCCCCAGTCAAACTACCCACCAGACAATGTCTGCTAGCAGGGTAACTGCTAGCGTTAGTGATTCAACAACATAAGGGTGGTATTTCAAGGGTGACTCCACGCAGACTAGCGTCCACGCTTCAAAATCTCCCACCTATCCTACACATACCTCATCAAATCACAATGTCAAGCTATAGTAAAGGTTCACGGGGTCTTTCCGTCCGTTCGCGGGTAGGCGGCATCTTCACCGCCACTACAATTTCACCGAGATCCTGGTTGAGACAGTATTCAAGTCGTTACACCATTCGTGCAGGTCGGAACTTACCCGACAAGGAATTTCGCTACCTTAGGACCGTTATAGTTACGGCCGCCGTTTACTGGGGCTTCACTCAAGAGCTTGCACTCTCTCACTTAACCTTCCAGCACCGGGCAGGTGTCAGTCTATATACTTTCAATTGCTTGTTTGCATAGACCTGTGTTTTTGATAAACAGTCGCTTGAATCTTTTCACTGCGGCCGGGGGCATGCTCATACCGCGAAGGTAATCACTTCCCCCGGCACCCCTTCTCCCGAAGTTACGGGGTCAATTTGCCGAGTTCCTTAACCAGAATTCTCTCGAACACCTGAGGATACTCTCCTCACCCACCTGAGTCGGTTTGGGGTACGGTCTGTTATGACATAAACGCTTAGAAGTTATTTCTTGGCAGCACTATAGGTGGACTTTGCGAGCTTAAGCTCTCGTCCTGTGTCTCAGAATATTGCTCGGCGGATTTGCCAACCGAACTTCTTACGCACATTCAACACCACTTTCAGCCGGTGTCTCCACTGCAACGCTGCGTCACTCCATCACTTCCCATAACAGGTTCTGGAATATTAACCAGATTCCCATCAGCTACCCTGGAAACCAGACTCGCCTTAGGGGCCGACTAACCCTGAGCAGATTTTCTTTACTCAGGAAACCTTGGGTTTTCGGTGTGCGGACTTCTCATCCGCATTATCGCTACTCATGCTAGCATTCTCTCTTGTAGCCACTCCAACATCTCTTACAAGACACCTTCAACGCCGACTACAATGCTCTCCTACCATCAACTATAATAAAATAGTCAATCCGCGATTTCGGTATTATACTTATCAGTCCCGATCATCTTCGGTGCATTACCACTTAACCAGTGAGCTATTACGCACTCTTTAAATGATAGCTGCTTCTAAGCTAACATCCTGGCTGTCTTTGCAATAAAACATCCTTTCTCACTAAGTATAAATTTAGGGACCTTAATCGTCGGTTAGGGATCTTTCCCTCTCGCCCATGGAGCTTATCCCCCACAGACTGTCTCCCTTACATCAAATTACGGTATTCGGAGTTTATTAAGGTTCGGTAGGCTTGTAGGCCCCCTAGCCTAATTAGTGCTCTACCCCCGCAATTCTAATAAGAGGCACTGCCTAAACAGTTTTCGGAGAGAACCAGATATCGCCCGGTTTGATTGGCCTTTCACCCCTACCCACAGCTCATCCACTGATTTTTCAACATCAGTTGGTTCGGTCCTCCATTTGGTTTTACCCAAACTTCAACCTGGCCATAGGTAGATCACCGGGTTTCGGGTCTAATCCTGCCAACTAAACGCGCTATTAACACTCGCTTTCGCTTCGGCTCCATCACTTTATGATTTAACCTTGCTGACAAAATTAACTCGCTAGCTCATTATACAAAAGGCACGCCATCGCCCGACAAGCAGGCTCTGACTGATTATAAACATACGGTTTCAGATACTATTTCACTCCCCTTCCGGGGTACTTTTCACCTTTCCCTCACGGTACTAGTTCACTATCGGTCGCAAAATGTATTTAGCCTTACCGGATGGTCCCGGCAGATTCAGACAGGGTTTCACGTGCCCCGCCCTACTTGGGATCCTGCTACAGCAGATACAGAATTTCGTCTACAGGAGTATCACCTTCTTCGCTACAGCTTTCCAACTGTTTTCGACTATCCTCTATCAGTCCGATATCGCAGTCCCACAACCCCAGCTAACAAGTCAGCTGGTTTAGGCTCTTTCCCGTTCGCTCGCCACTACTTAGGAAATCATTATTATTTTCTCTTCCTGTGGTTACCTTAGATGTTTCAATTCACCACGTATGCCCCAAATACAAGTATTTGGTAATTGAGTATAACCTCAATTGGGTTGCCCCATTCGGAAATTCCCGGGTCAAAGCTTGCTTACAGCTAACCGAGACTTATCGCAGCAAACCACGTCCTTCATCGCCATTTTGCGCCAAGGCATTCACCGTATGCCCTTTCTACTTAATTTTCGATTCTCTTTAATAATCTCACCACTTCTATAAAACTTCTTTTTTAAAGAACTATAAAAATAAATTATTAGCCCCAAAATTGAGCTACTAAATTATTCTTTATCATCAATCCAACCGTAAACCCAACATAAAAAAATGGTGGAGGATAACGGACTCGAACCGATGACATCCTGCTTGCAAAGCAGACGCTCTACCAACTGAGCTAATCCCCCAAGCAAATTGCAAACAATTTGCAATTAATAATTTATAATTGATAGTTGATAATTACTGCCCCGTCCCACCAAAACATCTAATTGCTCTTAGATTTCTTAATTATGGCAGTCAGAAGTTTAATTATCTCTATCAAATCACTTTTGAGACCAGCAACTTCATCCTCTGTCAAATAAATGTCAGTTAGCAAATCCAACCAGTACTCAGTTTCTCCAGCCTCTTTGAGTGCTATTGACAATTTCGAGATAAAGTCTTTTTTACTTTGAGCATTCTGGCTTTCCTTGATGTTGGCACCAATTGACGTTCCGCTTCTCAGAACCTGCTTAGAGAGCACATACTCTTTTTTGGTAGCTGTCAAATACTTGTAGAGCTTAACAATTCGTTTAGCAAACTGAAAACCCTTTTCATAGACAACATTGTCTTTCATCTCTTTCCAAGTCCATCGTATCCATAATTATCAATTATTCATTGTCAATTTTCAATTACAAATGGTGGGCCTGGGCTGACTTGAACAGCCGACCTCACGCTTATCAGGCGTGCGCTCTAACCAACTGAGCTACAAGCCCATCAGGATTTAATAAAATAAATTATGTAGAGTAAACCAAAGCCAATCGGCTTAATTTTTTTCCTTTAAAAAAGGAGGTGATCCAGCCACACCTTCCGGTACGGCTACCTTGTTACGACTTAGTCCCCCTCGCTGGCCACACCTTAAAAAGCTGCATCTGCAAAGCAGTTAGCTCACTCTCTTTGGGTGCAACAAACTCGGTTGACTTGACGGGCGGTGTGTACAAGACCCGGGAACGTATTCACCGCAATATGCTGACTTGCGATTACTAGCGATTCCAACTTCATGGAGTCGAGTTGCAGACTCCAATCCGAACTGAGACTAGCTTTATAGATTGGCTCCACCTTGCGGTATTGCATCTCATTATACTAGCCATTGTATCACGTGTGTAGCCCTAAACATAAGGGTCATGATGACTTGACGTCATCCCCACCTTCCTCCGGTTTAATACCGGCAGTATCCCTAGAGTCCCCACCATTACGTGCTGGCAACTAAGGACAAGGGTTGCGCTCGTTACGGGACTTAACCCTACATCTCACGACACGAGCTGACGACAGCCATGCAACACCTGTCACTGGATTCCCCGAAGGGCACTCTCGGCATTACCCGAGATTTCCAGGATGTCAAGTTTAGGTAAGGTTCTTCGCGTTGCATCGAATTAAACCACATGATCCACCGCTTGTGCGGGTCCCCGTCAATTCCTTTGAGTTTCATCCTTGCGAACGTACTCCCCAGGCGTTACACTTAACGCGTTAGCTACGACACTGATTGCATTAAAAACAACCAACATCTAGTGTAAATCGTTTACTGTGTGGACTACCGGGGTATCTAATCCCGTTTGCTACCCACACCTTCGCAAATGAGCGTCAGTAATTACCCAGAAGGCCGCCTTCGCCGCTGGTATTCCTCTTGATATCTACGCATTCCACCGCTACACCAAGAATTCCGCCTTCCCATATATTACTCTAAACTTGCAGTATCAAATGCCATACACCGGTTGAGCCGGTGCCTTTAACATCTGACTGGCAAGTTCGCCTGCTTGCTCTTCACGCCTAGTAAATCCGGATAACGCTTGCTCCCCTCGTATTACCGCGGCTGCTGGCACGAAGTTAGCCGGAGCTTATTCAAAAGCTAATGTCTCCCTCTAATATATCTTATACATAAGAGTATTCTTCACTTATAAAAGGACTTTACGCACCGAAGTACTTCATCATCCACGCGGCGTCGCACTATCAGGGTTTCCCCCATTGTAGACTATTCTCGACTGCTGCCTCCCGTAGGAGTCTGGGCCGTATCTCAATCCCAGTGTGGGCGACCACTCGTTAAAGCCGCCTAACTATCATCGCCTTGGTAAGCTTTTACCTTACCAACTAGCTAATAGTACGCAGACCCATCATAAAGCGATAGCTTATAAATAGAGGCCATCTTTATCAAGTACCAAAGTATGGTGCTTGACACATGCGGTATTAATTCTGGTTTCCCAGAGCTATCCCCCACTTTACGGTAGGTTATCTACGCGTTACTCACCCATTCGCCACTGTACTCACCTTCCCGAGGGAAGATTTTCTCGTTCGACTTGCATGCCTAATCCACGCCGCCAGCGTTCATCCTGAGCCAGGATCAAACTCTCCATCATAATAAATAGTTTGATTGATTGACTTATTTTTAGGTTTACTCTACACTTCTATAAATTTTTCAAGTATCTACATTTTCAACGTGAGCGATAATTATTTTTGCGGTTTTTGTGTCAAACTTATTTTTTTTGACGCATAAAAATACTTTGCCTTCAATTTCTAATACTCAATATTGCTCAACTGAAGACCTAGCATTCAGACTCAAAAACTTCGCTCAATTGTGGTTCATATCTATTACAAGACCTTACAGCGTCAATGATAAATTACACTTTTCTTTTTCACTAATGACAGTGTTTGATGCTATCTTGTAGTACTACATAACAATAACTAATAACTCTTTCCCTTGATTTTATTATTCTCATCCAAAAGGATAACTTGTGGTTTATGCTCAGTGACTAACTCTTTTTCAATCTGACAATAAGAGAGAATAATCACTTTGTCACCTCTCTGCACCATTCTGGCGGCTGCTCCATTGAGGCAAATCTGACCTTCGCCACCTTTGATGACGTAGGTAGAAAACCTCGCACCGTTGTCGATATCCAAAATGTCCACTTTCTCATTGATGAAAAAACCAGCAGCTTCTATCAATTTTGGGTCGATAGAGATAGACCCTTCATAATGCAAATCTGCATCCGTCACTGTAGCTCTATGTAATTTTGCTCTTAACATTTCCACTAACATTTGTTCAATTCCTCCAATTTAATTAAACCTTCCAATACCAAATCTTTATTTATCTCGTCGAAGACTCCCAGTTCGTCGTACAAGCCAGAAATTCCTCCAGTGCCGAGAACAAAAACTTTATTTCCGTCAAAACAGCTTTCCGTTATCTCTCGGCATATCTCCTTGATAGCTCCCAAATTCCCAAAGTACAATCCCGACTGAATGCTCTGTACGGTGCTCTTGCCACAAACGTCTTTCGGCTTGATAATCTCCACCATTGGCAACTTGGCAGTGCGTTGCACCAAAGATTCCATCCCGATAGAAATTCCGGGGATAATTGCTCCGCCCAAGTACTCTTTATTTTTTGTGACAACGTCAAAAGTTGTGGCTGTGCCCATATCCACCACGATGATGTCGCAATTGGGATGAAGCTCGCAGGCAGCAATAGCGTTGGCAATCCTATCTGCACCAACCTCGGACTGATTGATATACTTAATCTGCAATCCCGTTTTCACTCCCGGCTCTAGTGCCAACGGCGTGATGCCAAAATAGTTCATACAACTGTTTTTGATGGAATGATTGAACTCTGGCACAACACTGCAAAAATTGATGCTCTTAATCTCTTCTGGTTGAAATCCGTTTTCCTTGATGACCGACTTGAGAAAAATCCCCATCTCGTCGGACGAAATGCCCTTGTTCATGCTCTTACGAAAGCTCACCGCCATCGACTTGTCTTTGTACAATCCGCCGTAAAGCTGTGAATTGCCAAAATCAAGACACATTTTCATCTATCTAACTCTCCTTTAATAAGTTCGTATAGTTTCTCCGCCAACTCCACTTTGGACGAAGTTTGTGTCAAACGCTCTCCAGTGCTGGAGTAAATCTCCGCTAAATGAGAAAACGCTGTCACATTCTGCAAATCGTTATGCACCACAAAATCGAATCCACCTGCTTGCAAAAGTTTTTCAATTTTTGCATTTTTCTCGTCCTCGGAAGCGGAGTTTGTCAGCTTGAAACCAACCACAAGTGGAGCTTTGCAATTATTTGCATAACTTTTTATTCTCGGCAAAATCTTAAAATTTTTCTTCATATGCAATTTGATATTATCGCTAGAATCCATTTTGCCTTTAGCACTTGGAAGCAAAAAACTGCCATCTTCCAACTCAATCTTCTCCAAAGAAAAATCACTCACAGCCGCCAAATGAACGACAGCATCAAAAGATTCGCTTCCCAATAGCTCTTGCAATTGCGAATTTAAATCGCAGAAAGTGCAAAAATCTACCAATCGCAAATTGCTCTGAGGTAGCTTGGCATCAACTCCGTGAAGATAAACGACATCACAGCCAAGCTCGGATAGCCTCTCGGCAATCACGCTGCCTGTGCTGCCCGTGGAGAAGTTCGTGATGTAGCGAACTCCGTCTATCGGCTGACGAGTGCCTCCCGAAGTTATCAGCAATTTCACAATTTCGCCTTGATGATTTCCAAAATCTCTTTCGGCTCGGGTGCACGTCCTTTGCCCTGAGTACCACACGCCAAAAGTCCCGACTGTGGAGCGACTATCTCTGCACCCCATTTCGCCAGAACTTCCATATTTTCCTCCACTGCTGGATGCTCCAACATATTGCTGTTCATCGCAGGGAACACCAAATAGGGCTTGCGGAAATTGTTGGCTACAAAGCATCCAGTGAGCAAATCCTCGGCAAGTCCTATCCGCAAGCGAGCCAACGTGGAAGCTGACGCAGGATAAACCACTATCACATCCGCCCATTCAGCCAAATTGATGTGAAAAATCTTTTCCGACTGCGAAAACATATCTGTGTAAACAGGATGTCCGCTGAGTGCCTCCAACGCTGCAGGAGCGATGAACTTCAAAGCATTTTCCGTGGCAACGACTTTCACATTGCATTCCTCTTTTCGCAGAAGCGAAACCAATTCCACCGACTTGTAAGCGGCTATCGAACCGCTGACGCATACCAAAATATTAGAGTTTGACATTGTCTATTAACCTCACACTTCCCAAGAAAGCCGCCACAAAAATCCTGCCGTCTTTCTCCTTTAGGTAATCTATTTTGAAGCCCTTTTCCTCAAGAGCAGTTTTCATCTCATCCACAGGCAAACCAGAGCTTATCGTCTCGTGCAGAGAGGGAGCAATCGCCTTGTGATCTTCAGCTATCAACTTGTTGCGTGAGCTGAGTGCCAAGCCACTATCTTCGCGAACAATCGGACATCCCACAATCTGCGTATCCATAAAAAATGCTTCTGCCATCCCACTGATGAGCTGTAGCTGTTGCCAATCTTTCTCGCCAAAATACGCCTTGGTCGCCTTGGTGATGTTGAGCAACTTCATAACGACAGTCAGCACACCCGTGAAGTGACCCTCTCGCTTTGCACCACACAAATCCAAAGACTGCTGATTTTCACACACCTGATAGCGAAATCCATCATTGTAAAGCTCGTCATAAGTCGGCTCAAGCAGATAGTCCACTCCAGCTTCCAACAGCATCTGTCTATCTCGTTCCAAATCTATCGGATAGCTGTCCAAATCGCTTTGATTATTGAACTGCGTAGGATTGACAAAAATAGAGACAGCAGTGATTTTATTCTCCGCAACCGACTTTTCGACAAGGCTCATATGCCCCTGATGCAAAAAGCCCATTGTCGGCACAAAGCCAACGTCAGTTCCCTGCAAATCTCGAAAAATCTTTCTCCATTCTGCGATGGATTTGATGATTTTCATCAAAACTCCTCTTCGGCAGATGGAAACCGCTTTGCCTTTACATCTGCATCATAGCTGTCCAAAGCTTCTTTTATCAAGGAGATACCTTCCATATATTTGCGGACAAATTTTGGCTTGAAATCGGAGTTTAGCCCCAATAAATCCTGCAACACCAACACCTGACCATCGCAGTCGCAACCTGCACCAATGCCGATAGTCGGCATCGTGAGTTCTTGGCTAATACGCTTGCCAACTGCACTGGGGACGCACTCCAACACCACAGCAAAGCAACCGAGCTTTTGCAAAGTGAGCGATTCTTCCAACAAAATATCTTCCTTGCTTTGAGTTTTGCCTTGCACTTTATATCCGCCCAAGCCGTTCACGGACTGCGGTATCAAGCCCAAGTGACCCATCACAGGCACTCCAGAATCGACGATGTGCGAGATAATCTCCTCGCTACCTTTCACACCTTCCAACTTAACAGCATTAGCTCCTGCCTGCATCAAGCTCTGCACAGCGTCCATAGCTGTAGCCAAACCTTTGCGATAGCTCAAAAAAGGCAAGTCGCCAACCACAAAGGCGTTGGGAGCACCACGACGCACAGCAGCCACGTGCATGCTCATCATCTCGATGGTAGCAGGGATTGTGGAACCAAACCCGTGCATAGTCATCGCCAGTGAATCTCCAACCAAAATGCAATCCACATCCGAAGACTCCACTATCGCCGCACTCCAGCTGTCATACGACGTCACCATGGAAATCGGTATCTGCTTTTTCTTCATTTTTGCGAAATCAAGAACGTTCACCATTCCTCCTTAATTTTAACGTATCCCGAAATGCCTGATAAACCTTTTGATAGACATCTCCGTTCAACGATTCCAAATTTTTTTTTATCGTAATTTCGTCGCCACGAGCCAAAGGCCCCGTGAGACAATTTTTCCAATCTTTCTCCAAATTCTTGCAAATTCTGTGCATATACGGCTTCAACAAATCCGCTTTCAGTCCCAACTTCTGCTCAAAGTCCGAAAAAGCTTTTTGCCACAACATCACCGTGAAATTGCCCGAAAGCACACAAAGTGCGTGATACAAGGGCTTGTCTTCGGGATTGATAGCAAAAGACGCATTGGGCAAATCGGGGAAAATCTCCGAGAAAGAAAGCTCTCCTCGCTCACTCACAAAAGGAATTGCCTGATATTCCGCCAGTGAATATAACTCATGCGAAAAGGTCATTAGCGGATGATAAGACGGAATGCCGTTCAGCACCAAACTGCCCGAAAAATGAATTAGCTTGAATTTTCGGAGATTGGGAAATTTTTCTACAAACGGCAAGATTGCACCGTCGCTAATCAGTAGCAACACAAAGTCACAACCTTGGAATAACACGGAAGGGTCAGAATTGCCACCAGTTTTGCGTGACCATCTAACGAAAGAAACACCGCTCACGCTCAGGTAATGGCAAAAGTGATTTGCCATTCTCCCGTCACCGACGATGCCGTACGAATGTTTTTTGTTCATTTTCTCAGGTACCTGCCTAACCTACAGATCAAGTCCTTTTTTTGATTTGATTTTTATTTAACTTCTTGGTATGACGTCTCAATGAGAGACTTTCATCCTTTGTTCATTATGAGGCTTCTGTAAAAATTTAAGCTATTAGCTGTCAAGGAATTTCAGCAACTCGTGTTTCCCGTTTTTCATTTCTGCAACACAAAAAATAGTCTGTCTTCTGCTTCGGCTTTTTGGGAATCGGTGAGCAATTTCCAGTTTGAATAGATGCCCAAGAGCGTCCAAGGAGATTTTTCTATGAGATAGAGCAAAGTCTCCACGGGATAGATTTTCTGCTTGTGTATCTCATGGTGCAAATCGTAGAGGTAGCCGTTTTTTTTGAAGACGTCAAATTTGGTGATTTGCGTATCTTCTTGCAGAAGAGATTCTTGCACCATAAAGTTTTCGGCGATTTTTTGATAATCCAATAACCCATCAAAATTCTCGTGGCAGTTTTTGAGAGTGGAGATGTCGAAAATGAAAATTCCATTCGGTGTTACTCGGGAATGAACAGTTGTCAGCAAACGAGAGATTTCTTCAGTTGATTGCAGATAGTTCAGGCTGTCAAAAATCAAAAGAGCAAGGTCAAAAATATTTTCGTCAGAAGCATCCAACATGTTGGCAAGGCGAAGCTGAGGTGCGTTCGGTTTGGAATTGGCGATTTTCAACATTTGCTCGTTTAGGTCTTCCGCTGTCACATTGTAGCCGAGTTTAACCAACTCGCAAGCGATATTTCCTGTGCCACAAGCAAGTTCCAATATTTTGTCAGGCGACTTTCCCGTGTACTTTTTGTAGGCATCCAAAATAAAATCCGCCCACTTCGGATAATCCACGTGTTGCATATAGTCGTCATAAATCTCAGCGAGATACGAATAAGATTGCGGTTGCGATTGCTCCAAGTGTAAGCATTTTTCGGCGAAATCCAAGGCGGATTCCATACTGCCCGCATCTGCCAAATTTTTCCCTGCAATGTCGTACCCAGTGCCATGGTCAACGGACGTGCGGATGAAAGGCAAGCCCAAAGTCGTGTTGACGCCTTGCCCCTTGGAGAGCATCTTGAACGGCACCAAACCTTGGTCGTGATAGGCGGAGATAATCATCTGATATTTTTGGGCATGATAAGCGAAGAAAGTGTCAGCTGGAAAAACCCCATCTATTTTGATGCCTTCGGCTTTCTCCAGTTCGGTCAGCCAAGTTTTTATCTCTTCGTCTATCGTCCCGAAAGCTCCTTTTTCTCCAGCGTGCGGATTCACGGCGAGCATAGCGAATTTAGGATTGGGCAAGATTTTGTTCGTTTCGTGATAAATAATCCGTATCTTTTCTTGGAAAAACTCCTTGCTGATGGTCGATTCAACAGCGGATAGAGGCAGATGTGTGGTCAGCAGAGCCAAATTGAAATACGGTCCGAAAAAGCTCATGACAAAATCGTTTGAGCCTTGAGCGAAAAATTCCGTGTGTCCGATGAACTCAGGCTCAGTGAGTTGGATAGCCTCTTTGCTGATGGGAGCTGTAACCACGGCGTCAATCTCGCTTTGGTCGGCGATGACTTGTTGCAAAATCCGCAGACTGTATTCCCCAGAAGATTTACTGGGAACTCCCATGGTGCAGTGCGGTTGCCCGAAATCCAAATGATACAGCTTTCCCGATGTGTTTGCTTGGGAGATGTTGGTGATTTTTTCTGTGTTCAGATTTGGGGTTTGTCCGTAGATGATGTAAACAGCGTCAGGGTGCAACTTGCGAAACTTGAACGCCTTTTCGATGACTTCCAAGCCAATTCCAGCTGGGTCTCCCTGCGTAATGACTATTTTTTTCATGTGAGGATATTTTTCACTTCCATATTTTTTATTCTCCTCAGCGACCAGTTGATTGCCAAGTAGATTATCAGATTGCTGATGACGAAGATGAGCAGGAACGAGTGCCAATTGAACGACGACTGGATGCTGGAGATGAGGTACACGTCTTGGTCGAGAAGGTAAAACGTCTGCTTGGAGAGAATGTAGCCACACGCGTAGCCGAACAGTTGACCGAGAACTATCCCCATAATCGCGATGAGCAAAATTTTGAGGAGAAAGAATTTCTTTATAGCTTGGTGACTCAGCCCGAATGAGCGAAAAATTCCGATTTCTTCTTTCCGCGAGATGATGAAGACCAACACGTTGTTGATTACGCCAAATGAGGCGACCACTACCAAAAGCGATAGCACGAGAAAAAGCATAATTTTTTGGAACTGGAGGAAGTTGAAAAACTGCTTGTTGTAAGCGTCCCACGGCTCAACTCCGTAAAATTTCCGCTGTAACTTCTCCACCATTTTGTCCAAGTCGTGTGGATTTTTCAGGCGGATTCCCGTGCAGATGGTAGGGTCTCTTTCCGCAAAAACTTGCTTGAAATTTTCCATTGGTAGAAAAGCTGTGTTTTGGTCGTGCTGAGAGAAGCCACTGGAGTAAATCCCGATGACGGTAAACAGCTTTTTTTCATAGACGATTCCCATCGGTGTGAATTTGGGAGTGAACGACGAGCTAAGGGAAATTTTGTCGCCCAGCTTTACTTGGAGTTCGTCAGCGAGAGATTTGCCGATTACGATTTGGTCGAATGCGGTAAATTCGCCAGTTCCCTCTTTAATGAAGTCGCTATAAGCAAACGGCACATTGTGGGGGATTATTCCCTGCACCAAGCACGACTTGCTGTTGTCGCCCGAGGATAGCAATGCACCTGCATAGCCGACTTCGGAATATTTGGCTATCTCGGGAAATCCGGAAAGGTCGAGGTTGCTCTCGTAGATAGTGATTTCAGGGGTTATGCTGGAAAATAGCTGTTTGAGAGCTTTTTGGTAGCCGTCGAAGATGCTCATGGCACACGTCAGCACGGTGACGGACAGCAGGATTCCCACCATCATGAAGCCAAAGTCGAAATTCAGCCACTTCTTGTGCTTCAAACCGAAAAAATTCTTTATGAGATAAAAAACGATTTTATTCATAAGAGCAATTTGGATTTTGGATTTATTGTGTCAATTATTTAGTGGTTGTTACTTTTCTTCTTGGTGTGCCACTCTTTGTTTCGTTTTAGTTCGTTATGTTGGAAGAAGCATCTCTCATGGAAATGAGGGTTGGTTGGGGGCTGGATTCCTGCTTGCATGAGAATAAGGAGCTCTTGGGGCTTCTTGCTTCTCTAATTCTCATGCCTGCGGAGGCAGGTATCCATTCTTGAGGCTTTTCTTTGGTTTTGTGGTTGTTTCCACCACTGCCCTTGCTGGATTCCCGCGTCCGCGGGAATGAGGAGGGGGAGGAAAACGAGAAGAAGAGACTCTTGGGGCTTACTGCTCTCTTACTCACGCAAGTGGGTATCCATCTTCTTGCTTTTCTAATCCTCATACTTGCGGAAGCAGGTATCCATTTTTGATGTTCATTTTTTTGCCGGAAAAAAACGAACCAAAAAACCTCCTTTTGTCAAGCCCAGCTCAACCCAAAGAGAGCTTCGCTTGGGGTGGTAGACTCTCTTTCGTCTTTTCTTCGCTCTTGAGTCTATCAAGCACAACTCTTTAACTTATTCGTCTTGCTTTTGTGCTTGGGGTGGCTCAACTCTGAACACCAAAAAGGAGCAGTCTTAAATATCTATCTATGAAATGTAAAGCCAATTTATTGCAATAGCTGAACTTGTAGAGTACACGGGATCGACCACACTTTATTCTCTGCAGGCGACTCGCAACGACTGCTACTATGTGGGCAGAGCGGACTTTTCTGGTTCGTCTTTTCGTCCGTCCGAAAAGATGAACACCTCTCTGTAAGAGAACATGCCTGCGGAAGCAGGTATCCATTGCAATGTGCCTTCTTTTTTTCGCCGTAAAAAAAGAAGCAAAAAACCTCTAAATACAAAATCAAAAAGCTAAATTTCTAAACTCTCCCTCTCACGATAATTAGCACCGTCTCAAATAGCCAATATAGAAAATTATCAAGAGGCTTGAAACGGTTCTATTCTCGTAGTTCGGTCAGCTAATAAATTTCACGCTTTTTGCTTTAATGTATTTACCGTTACCACCAAACCCCAAAGAGTGCTTCGCTTGGGGTGGCTTCAAATCCATCAAGTCGAGCCTCGTGAAAATAGAAAACGACTGAAGTCAATTATTGTGCGATACCTGTCGTCTCTTACTAAAGTTCTAATCTGACTTCACAGGTTGAGCCTACAATAATACGAAGGAGTTGAATATTTTAGAGGTGAGCCTTTGGATTTTGAATTTACCTTTGGTTCTTTCGCTTTGGTCACACAAAGGGAAAGAACATAAAAGTGGGTTCACGCGTTTCTTGATTTCGCTGGATTTCCCAATCCTAACCCAACTGGATTCCCGCGTCCGCGGGAATGAGGGGGGAAGGAGCGGGAATGAGGGGGAAGGAGCGGGAATGAGGGGGAAGGAGCGGAAATGAGGGAAGAAGGAGCGGGAATGAGGGAAGAAGGAGCGGGAATTAGGGAGAAAGACACAAGGATGATAACCTCTTGGGCTTCCTGCCCTCATACTCGCTGTCTATCAAGCACAACGTTAATCAGTCTCTTAGTACTCTTGTGCTTGGCAAGTGGGTATCCATCTTCTTGCTTTTCTAATCCTCATACTTGCGAAAGCAGGTATCCATTCTTGAGGCTTTTCTTTGTGTCTGGGGTTGTTTCCACCACTGCCCTTGCTGGATTCCCGTTTTCACGGGAATGAGAGTGATTGAAGACTGTGGATTCCCAATTACACAACGGGTATCCATTCTTGATGTTCATTTTTTTGCCGGAAAAAAACGAACCAAAAAACCTCCTTTTGTCATAAAATCGCTAAAACAGTGTCGTGAGATGCAGTGATGCTAACTCTGAGTAGAGGCATCTCCGAGTGAACGACTATCATCTGCTTCTCATAAATCACTTTTGCAATTCTCTAATGGTGCTATGTTGTTTAGCTTAATTATGCCAAAAGTCAAGCCCAGCCCAACCCAAAGAATGCTTCGCTCGGGGCGAGGTGGCTACAAATCCATCAAGTCGAGCCTCGTGAAAATAGAAAACGACTGAAGTCAATTATTGTGCGATACCTGTCGTCTCTTACTAAAGTTCTAATCTGACTTCACAGGTTGAGCCTACAATAATACGAAGGAGTTGAATATTTTAGAGGTGAGGCTTTGGATTTTGAATTTACCTTTGGTTCTTTCGCTTTGGTCACACAAAGGGAAAGAACATAAAAGTGGGTTCCCACGTTTCTTGATTTCACTGGATTTCCCAATCCTAACCCAACTGGATTCCCGCGTTCGCGGGAATGAGGGGGAAGGAGCGGGAATGAGGGAAGAAGGAGCGGGAATGAATGGGAATGAGGAGGGAAAGACACAAGGATGATAACCTCTTGGGCTTCCTGCCCTCATACTCGCTGTCTATCAAGCACAACGTTAATCAGTCTCTTAGTACTCTTGTGCTTGGCAAGTGGGTATCCATCTTCTTGCTTTTCTAATCCTCATACTTGCGGAAGCAGGTATCCATTCTTGAGGCTTTTCTTTGTGTCTGGGGTTGTTCCCAGCCACTACCCGAATGGATTCCCGCGTTCGCGGGAATGAGGGAAGAAGGAGCGGGAATGAGGGGGAAGGAGCGAGAATGAATGGGAATGAGGAGGGAAAGAACATGAAATGGATTCCCGCGTTCGCGGGAATGAGGGAAGAAGGAGCGGGAATGAGGAAGAAAAGAAACGGGAATGACCAAAAAAAAGAGCCCCAAATTATGGAGCTCTAAAATGATTTTCTCTGCCCGTGCTATTGCCAGTGCGACACGTCTCGCACGAGGTACACGCTGTCTATATCTGTATCGGCAAAGCTAGCAGGGATATGCCAAGTGGCTCCGTTTGTGATGCCTGCATCTGTCAAGGCATCGGCAAAACTTGTTTGGTTTGGATAATTTCCACCAACACCAGGTTGGAATAGTCCTGTCGGAAGACTATTCACTCCATAATTTGTTACTGGTACTAAAAAATTTGCTTTGTCACGAAGAGCAAGATTGTTTAAAGTATAATCTGAACCATATCCAGAGACATATCCAACATGTGGGTAGCCACTACCTGAATAACTATAGAGGCAAGTATTATAAGTACTGTTATACGTTCCTCCAAAGTACAAAGCAATATTATTCAGGTTATTCTGATATGACCTACCAAAAAGTCCACCTACACTAGAATATTCCCCTTGAATAGAATTTGAAGAAGATACAAACAAAGCCAACGTGTCTATATTAACATAATTTGCTTGCCCTGCAACACCTCCAACTTTATGCTGAGCATCAATATTGGTAGTATTATATCCAGTCATAGCTAAACCTGTGACTTCCAGAGTAGGATTTTTGATAAAAACATTCTCAAGATACACACTATCATCTTGCCAATTAAATCTACTAGAGAACATAGTGCCCATAAAAGCCATAGTAGAACTACTTGTGTTATTGTAAGTTGATTTAAAGTTGCTCACCTCCAGTTTACTTATCTTTAGGCACGCCTTTTGTAAACGGAAAAGACCTCCCAAGTAATCAGCAGTGTTAGCATTATTGATATAAAGTCCGTCTATGCTATATCCGTTACCATTAAATTCTGGTATAGTAGTGACAGCCGCTGGAGCTTCTTCGCGAATGAATGGACTCTGACTTGCAGTACCTGTTGTATTGCTATTCAAATCTACAGCCCAAAATACTGAATTTCCACTTCCATCGTCTTCTGCAAAGAGAAGGTCTGTGTAAAGATTAAAACTATGTAGTTTGCCAAAATACATAGAAGGATTGTATAGACCAGAAGAAGTAAACACCACAGGAGAAGATATATTCATGCTACTAAAACCAACACCACTAACTGTTTTCACATACATCCACTCTGCTTCACAAATCGTGCGAGAGGAAAGAGAGGAGTAAGTTTCGCCTGAGAAAAAGCTTAATACGGGAAATAGTTTGCTGGACACATTGGATGCAGTCCAACCATTCGCAGTATATCCCTTCTCAGACCAGAGGCTTGTAGAATTGTTTAATATTCTACCATATCCATTATCTACATTTCCACTATAGCAAGTATATCCGTTTTTCTTATCATTAGCTATATTGCCGGGAGCTTTATAATAATTATCGGTTTGCCAGTTTACCCCGAAGTACTTGTGACCATATTTGATATACGTCTCTCCCCAGCCGTAGTTGTCTGACAAGGAATAATATAATGTATTAGTTGCCAAAACTTTCCCAATAATTCTACCAAAAGTTCCATTCTTGGTATATTTAGCCTTGAGGTCATAATGGTCTATCAGAGCGACACAGTTACTAATAGAACTTTTCACCGTTTCACTTCCATGAGCAACAGCACCAGCTATGCCTCCAATATAATGAAGATCAGCATCGGTGCAGGAATCTAATATCTGGGCATTAGTTACCAAGCATCTTTCTATCTTTTTGGTTGAATATCCCACTATGCCACCAATATACGCCAGAGAGGTTTTTAAATTTGAATAAATAGTAGCATTGTCAACATGGCAGTTATTAATTTCAACAAGATTACTACCATATGGATTATAATGTGCACCAGAGATGCCCCCTACATATTTGTGTCCTTCTATATAGGTGCCTCCCAAAACAGCACACTCAGAGACAGTGGCAGAGGTACTACTGCTATAACCTAAAGTGTTGCCGACTATACCTCCAACTCCAATATTATAATCTGAGCCAGTTTTTAAAACAACTACCTTAGAGCCAGAGACAAGGGATTTTTGGATAGTACCTTTGAAATGGACTCCAGCTATACCTCCGCATCCATAATATCTATATCCTACTTCAGTAAGCGCATCACTAAGAGTTATCGTACAGTTTACTACTTTCGCTTCACTAATATTACCAGTACCGTTAGTTCCGTTTGGTACGTTTTCTCCTACTATTCCGCCTGCTGCGGCATACTTAGCTTCAATCTCAGAAGCGGTCACTGTGCATCTGTAGATAGAGTTAGTGTTTAAATTATAATTCTTAGCATCATTAACACCTGTTATTCCTCCAGCTATATAACTCTCAGCTTTAATTATTGCTCGAGAAACCGTGCATTGGCTAATAGGTATTTGTGTAGATCCAACTATGCCACCAGCATAATCTGTGGTGGAAGTAATTCTTACGCTATCCACCTTACTATCTGAAATTAAAGTATTTAAATCTCCCAAATAAGCATTCCCAGCTAAGCCTCCTACATAAGAATTACCCTTTATATCAGAAGAATCTACAAAGCAATCACTAAAACCAGAACAAGTGTAACCAGCTATTCCTCCAGAACAACCATAATCATACCCTGAGATGTCCCCTTTGGCGGTGATAGTGCCATGCACTAAAGTATCGTATTGGAAAGCATAACCATCTTGGTAACTAGAAAGCCCCGCTATGCCACCTGCATGTTTACTAACCGTAACCTCAACATAGCGTGCAGAGCTACTAGAGACAGGTCGCTTTGTATAGCCAACTATGCCACCTGCATATTGATTTATAGCTGTAATGTTAGCATTGTTCACAGAGCATAAATTGAGAAATGTACCGACTTCTTCCGCTTTCCCAACTATGCCACCTGCACATTCAAGTCCCGCTGTAATGATAGCATTGCTCACAGAGCACTTCTCGATAGATTTATTTGTGTATCCTGCTATACCTCCTGCAAAACTTGTTCCAGTAGAAATCTTGGCACTATCCACAGTGCATTCACTCAAGCTTCCGATATTCCGCCCCACTATGCCTCCTGCATGCTCAGTAGAAGCAGAAACTATAATTCTATATGCAGAATTGCTCTCTATTTTGGACGTTGCATCAGAATTTATTCCGACCAAACCACCTGCGTAACTTCCCGCTTTCGCATAAACTCTGACACTGTCCACAGAACAACTTGTAATAGTTGACTTATAATTGTTTCCTAACAAACCTCCAACATATCCTCCACCAATTATTGTGGTGGAGTCCACTCGGCAACCTTCGGCAGTCCCTCCATCAAGAGTGGAGGTCAAGCCGCCAGCACTTTTGTCCGGAGCATCAATTCCCGCAGTAACTGTGGAGCGAGAGACGGTGTCGTTGAGCAACACAGGAGGAGGTGTACCCATAACCTTCCCACTAAGACCACCTATCATATTCTCGCCACTAATTGTTGCTCTATATACAGAGCTGTTCTTAATATTTCCACTATAGGTAATCCCGTCTATCCCTCCTGCAAACGAACCAGCAACGGTGATGGTGGCACTGTCCACAGAGCAAGCATCTATCGTTCCATAATTACTTCCAGATACACCTCCTGCATAAGAATCTTTTGCCTCAACAATTATTCTGTATGCAGAGCTACTTAGTATATTGGAAAGACCATTAAAATTATCGCCTACCAAACCACCTGCATATCTTCCGCCTGTCGCCTCCGCATAAACTCTGACACTGTCCACAGAACAGCCTGAAATAGTTGATGTTCTATTTATCCCTACCAAACCTGCAACATATCCACCGCCCCTTACTGTGGTGGAGTCCACTCGGCAACCTGTGACAGACGATTCTAAAAGTTCAGCTGTCAAGCCACCTGCACTATTTTCACTATTAGCATTGCTCGCAGTAACTGTTGTGCGAGATACGGTGTCGTTGAGAAATTCAGAAGGGATAGCTTCATCGTTAAGAGCATCCCCACTAAGACCACCTATTTTAGCCGAACCAGAAACTCTTACATTATATACAGAGCTGCTATTAATTTTTCCTCTTTTGCAAGACCCATATATACCTCCAGCCCATTTTTCGATGGTTTTAACCTCAGAATTGCTCACCCTACACGTGTTAACAGTCCCTCCATAAGAACGTCCTGTAATTCCTCCGCCATCAGTATTAGCTGTAATGACGGCACTGTCCACAGAGGAAGTTTTTATCTCTCCATAAGCAAAATATCCAGCTATACCACCTCCGTAAGTTGAAGTTGCGGTAGCCTTTAACCTATAAACCTTGCACCCACTAATGGTACCAGAAGAAAAATAGCCCGCTATTCCACCTGCACGACTGCTTGAGGAAGTAACGGTTAAGCTATCCACGGAACTTAAGTCAATATTCGCGGTAGTATATCCTACAAGACCTCCCGCATAAGAACCTGTAGCTTCTACAACCGAAGTGTCCACGGAACAATTCTGTATGGCTCCTCTGCTTATCCCAAACAATCCTCCGACAGAATCAGCACCTTTGATGGTAGAACCACTTACTCTACACTCACTAATCCCTCCAGTAGATGTAGACGCTACCAATCCTCCTGCTTGTACACTCGAGGTAACTTTTACATCAAAGACAGTATCATTAACCATATCCCCTGCTATCGAACCCGCCATGCCCCCCACAAAAGAATAACCATCAATCTTCCCAGTTGTCAGCTTACAGTCCCTTATTTCTCCCGCCAAACTTCTACCAACCAATCCTCCTGCACCATAGCCTCCAGAAGAAGTTTTGCAAGAAACCACTACTCGCGACACCTTACAATTCTCAATATTGGATTCAAATACTCCAGCTATACCTCCTGCAGAATTCCCTGTAGCAGAAGCATTTACACTATCCACAATGCACCCATTAATGTTAGCCGATGGCGTTCCCCATCCTACCAAACCACCTGCGTTATTCCCGGAAGTAGAAACAGTCAGGCTATCCGCATAGCCTCCACTGATAGTTCCACCAAGCCATCCAACAAATCCACCTGCTTGATTTGTACATCTAATTTCACTAGAACTTACCTTGCAATCTTTAACAGTTCCTCCAGTAAATGAGGTCAAACCTCCAGCCTGACCACTATTAGCGGTAACAATTACTTCATAAACTGTGTCATTAGTTAAATTCGCACCCTTACCCACCAAGCCACCTGCATCAAAATTGGCTGTAACAGAACCATAGCTTACCTTGCTATCGCTTATCAACCCAGTAGTTAATCCTGCCAATCCACCTGCACAACTGGTACCAGTATTTGCTGTAGCAACAACATCTATTTTTGAGACTGTACACCCTGAGATAGTCCCATCGGACTCTCCCACCAAACCACCCACCTTGTCCACACCTTTTACAGTGATGTTGCCTGATTCCCCACTCACCACATGGCAGTTCCTTATCTTGGCTCCGCTCGGCAGGTGTCCCATCAAAACTCCCACTTGGCTATATACTGTGGGAATAAAGCTATCTATCTTTACAGTGAGGTTATATACGCTATCCTCAATGGACGTAAAGAGACCCACTTGGGTAAAATTGGGATGCTTGGCGAGAACAACGTCATTCAGTGTGTAACCACCACCATCAAACTCCTTGATGCCATGCAGAGGGTAAAGGGTATCTCCACTAGCAAAGGTTATATTATCGGTTAATTTTATCTTATATGGTTTGTATTTGCCGTATAGAGCTTTAAACTCAGTTGCAGTTCCGATAGAGACCTCCACCGAGGCACTGGGGATATAGTTCTCTTGTTGCCCGTCACGCTGTGTAGGCAGAGCGTTAGTGCCTTCGATAAGCCACGGTTTCCCCACAGTTCCACTAGTATTAACTTTATCAGTGCCAAATACCCCTTGCCAAAAACTTGCTTCTCGCAACTCTGAGGCAGTTTTGACATCTCCATTATAGGCAGCAGCCAAGAGTACTCCGCCTGTGGGCAAAGCACTGCTCTGCATCATGGCTTCTATATCTATTTCCTCAGCATAAACCAAGAAGAAACTAACAACTAAACATATCGAACTGAAAATTTTTCTTATATTCACGGGCGTCTCCTTATGCACAAAAAGGCACTATATCCTCATCTGAGGTAAGGTGGGTAAAAAAGTCAACATTTTTTTTAATTGTTTATTTTGTTTTTTTTTAATAGCATACCTTTGTACAATTTTTGACATTTTTGGATAAAAATGAATAATTTAAAAAGCGAAAAACCAGTCTGAAAAATTAAGCCAATTTAGTCTTCATTAAAAAAAAATTCTTATGATTGACCTTTTTTCGTTTAGTATTTTTTTTGCGATTAGTAGATGTGATGAAGTTAATTTAAAAGGAGTGAATAGAATGAAAAAGATTTTAACAATTTTTTTGGCTTTGGGATTGCTTTTTGCTTTCGGATGCAAGGAAGACAGCGATTCTTGGAGCAGAATTAAAAAAGAGGGCGTGTTCGTAGTTGGGCTTGACGACAACTTCCCACCAATGGGCTTCCGTGGAGAAAACGGCGAGATTGTCGGCTTCGATATAGATTTGGCGAACGCCGCTGCGGCTAAACTCGGGCTGAAAGCTGAGTTCAAGCCTGTCGATTGGGACGGCATCGTGATGTCGCTGAACAAAGGCGATATTGATGTGATTTGGAATGGACTGACTATCACCGATGAGAGAAAGGAGAAGATAGCTTTTTCTCCTGCGTATATGGCGAACAGACAAATTGTGGTGGTGCAAAAAGATTCCGAAGTGCAAACTCTTAGCGATTTGCAAGGCAAAGTTGTCGGATTGCAAATGGGTTCTTCCAGCCAAAAAGCTCTTGACGGTAATCAAGCTGTGAGTAGCAGTTTGAAGAACGTCAGAAAATATTCCAACAACACTGAGGCTTTGTTGGATTTGGAAGCTGGCAGAATTGATGCCGTGGTGGTGGACGAGATAGTGGGAAGATACTACATCGCCAAGAAACCCGGCATTTACACCGTGTTGGAAGAGAACCTCGGTCATGAGGAATATGGCGTAGGTATGCGTAAAAGCGACGCAGAGTTCGTGAAAAAACTCAGTGCTGCGATAGATGAGCTCAAGAATGACGGTACTGCTGACGGCATTTCCAAAAAGTGGTTCGGAGAGTCTGTCCTCTTGAAATAAGATTTATTTGATATTTACGACCGTCTATTTTATTTCTGGATTTTGCGGAAGTGAATAGGCGGTTTTGTTTACTGTTTAAGGAGTTAGTTGTGGAATATTTGTTGGACACTTTTGTCTATCTGCTCAAAGGGTGTGGCATCACGCTCAGTTTGTACGCCATCACCATTTTGTTGGCTATCCCCTTGGGAATTTTGTTCGCTTTGAGCAAACTGTCGCTTGGACCACTGATTGCCAAAATTGTGGGATTTTACACGTGGGTTGTGCGAGGAACTCCCTTGCTTTTGCAACTGTTTTTCGTCTATTTTGGGCTATCCATCTTTGGAATTAGCCTCACACCGTTCACGGCAGCGGTCATCACATTCGTTTTCAATTATGCGGCGTATTTCACGGAGATATATCGTGGTGGCATCCAGTCAATTGACAAAGGACAATACGAGGTTTCCAAGGCTCTGGGAATGAACTATTGGCAAATGATGAAGCGAGTGATTTTACCGCAAACCGTCAGAAGGGTGTTGCCAGCGACCTGCAACGAAGCTATCACTTTGGTGAAAGATACAGCTCTGGTAGCGATAATCGGAATGGGCGATTTGCTCCGCTCCGCTAAAGAGATATTTTCGCGAGATTTCAACATCTTGCCCTTCATCTTGGCAGCAGCTTTGTACCTTGTGTTCACATCAGTGATAGTGAATATTTTTGGTAAATTGGAAAAGAAATATTCGGTTTATATTTAGAGGCAGTTGGAGAGATTTGTAGGAGATAAGAAGAAGTTTTATGAAAGATAAAATTATCATTAAGGGAGCTGGAGAGCATAACCTGAAGAATGTCGATTTGACTATTCCCAGAGACGCTTTGGTGGTGTTCACGGGAGTGTCTGGCTCGGGGAAATCTTCGTTGGCTTTTGACACTCTTTTTGCGGAGGGACAGCGTCGCTACATGGAGAGTTTGTCTAGCTATGCACGGCAGTTTTTGGGACAGATGGAGAAGCCGAACGTCGATTACATCGAGGGTCTGTCGCCTGCGATTTCCATTGAGCAAAAAACCTCTTCCAAAAATCCGCGTTCCACTGTGGGAACTATCACGGAGATTTACGACTACCTGCGACTTCTGTTTGCACGGGTTGGCAAACAGCATTGTCACGTTTGTGGTAAACCCGTTGGTAGTCAGTCGGTTGACCAGATGATAGCTCATATTTATGAGAGGGACGAAAGCACCAAATTGCAAATTTTGGCTCCGTTGGTCAAAAACAGAAAGGGTACGCACGTCAAAGAGATAGACGAAGCTCGCAACGAGGGATTTTCCCGAATAATGATTAACGGGACGATACGTGATTTGTCGGAAGAGATTGTTTTGGACAAAAAGAGCAAGCATACGATTGATGTGGTGGTAGATAGGCTCGTGCTAAAGCCCGAAATTCGTTCACGATTGGCAGATTCCATAGAAACAGCTTTGCGAATGAGCGGTGGATTTATCAAGGTTGACTACCCTGATTTGCAGGAAAGCGAGGTGCTTTCCGAGAAAAATTCGTGTTCCGATTGCGGAATTGGATTTGAAGAATTGTCGCCTCAGTCGTTCTCCTTCAACAGCCCGATTGGTATGTGTGAGCATTGCAACGGACTTGGCATCTTGTACGATTTTGACCCGAAAAAAATTGTTCCCGATGAAAATCTGTCGCTGTGGGACGGAGCCGTGAAGCCTTGGAAAGAGCTGAAAGACAAAACGAACAATTTGGATTATCAGATGATAAAAGGTTTGGCAGAGAATTTGAACTTTAGCCTCAAAACTCCGTGGAAAGATTTGCCCGAGAATGTCAAAAATGCTATCCTCTACGGACACGACACCAACGTCAACGTTGTGTGGAATAGCAAACGGGGTGAATACAATTTTGACAGCGGATTTGAGGGTTTGGTCAGTGCAATGAAAAGACGACTGAAAAACACGAGTTCGTCGTATATGCGGAAGTATTATCTCAGTTTTATGGGCGAGGAAGTTTGTCCGCATTGCCATGGCAAGAAGCTCAATCCCAAGAGTTTGGCTGTGTTGCTTGAGGGACGCAACATCGACGAGATTGTGCAATTGTCAGTCGCCAAAGCGTTGGACTATTTTGAAAATCTGAACCTAATCGGCAACGTTGCAAAAATCGCCAAAGAGATTTTGAAGGAGATAAAAGAGCGACTGACTTTCTTGCGAGAAGTCGGTTTGCACTATCTTAACCTCAATCGCTCCGCCCCCACTCTTTCTGGTGGCGAGGCACAGCGGATTCGCTTAGCCAGTCAGATTGGTAGCGGGTTAGTAGGTGTGATGTACATTTTGGACGAGCCCTCCATCGGACTGCACCAGCGGGATAATCGTTCACTTATCAGGATGTTGCAGAAGCTGAAAAATCTTGGCAACACTGTGCTGGTGGTGGAGCATGACCAAGAGATGATGGAAAGTTCCGACCAGATAGTCGATTTTGGACCTATGGCAGGTTGCAACGGCGGAGAAGTGGTGGCACAGGGCAACATCGAGGAGATAATGAAAAACCCAGCTTCCCTCACAGGGCAATATCTCAGCGGTGCCAAATCTATAGAAGTGCCTGCTCGCAAACGCAAGAAAGACCAGAGGTTGCTCAAAGTGTTTGGTGCTGAGCAGAACAATTTGAAGAAAATCGACGCCGAATTTCCTGTGGGCTTGTTCACGTGTGTTACAGGAGTTTCTGGTGGAGGCAAGTCTTCACTGGTTAATCAGATAGTCTATCCGTATCTAACGAACAAAATTAACCGTAGCAAACATCCAATTGGCAAGTTCGAGAAAATTACAGGCGAAAAATATTTCGACAAAGTAATTAGCATCGACCAGTCGCCTATCGGGAGGACGCCTCGTTCCAATCCAGCAACTTACATCAAGGTGTTTGACGAAATTCGCAAGCTCTTTGCGTCGCTCCCATCTGCCAAGTTGCACGGATTTAACGCAGGGAGATTTTCTTTTAATGTGAAAGGTGGACGCTGTGAGGCTTGTGGTGGCAACGGTGTGAACCAAATCGAAATGCACTTTTTGCCTGACGTGTTTGTTCCTTGCAGTGTGTGCCACGGCAAGCGTTACAACGAGCAGACGTTGACAGTGAAGTACAAAGAACACAACATCGCTGACGTTTTGGATTTGGAGATTTCCAAGGCGTTGGAGCTGTTTGCCAACATTCCGTCCATTCGCACGAAGTTGCAGACGCTTGTGGACGTTGGTTTGGACTACATCAAGCTCGGTCAATCTTCCACAACTCTCTCTGGTGGCGAGGCACAGCGAATTAAATTGGCTCGGGAACTATCCAAAGTCTCCACGGGACAAACGCTGTATCTCTTGGACGAACCGACCACGGGACTGCACTTCGAGGACATTAACAAGTTGTTGCAAGTGCTGTATCGCTTGGTGGATATGGGCAATACGATTGTTGTTATCGAGCATAATCTGGACGTGATAGCGGCAAGCGACTACATCATCGACCTCGGTCCCGATGGCGGAGATGGTGGAGGTGAGTTGGTGGTTGCCGGCACTGTGGAGCAAGTGATGAAGTGTGAAAACAGTTTTACAGGCAAGTTTCTGAAAGAGAAATTAAAAAAATAGAGTAAATTAAATTCAGGAGGAAAGATGATAAACATTGGTTTTATAGTTACATCCTTGATAGTGATACTCGTGCCGGGAACAGGCGTTATCTACACCATCACCACGGGTCTATCCAGTAATAAGCGGAATGCAATTTTGGCAGCGTTCGGTTGCACTTTGGGGATTTTGCCTCACATATTGGCGGCTATTTTCGGACTTTCGGCAATCATGCACGCGAGTGCACAAGTGATGCAAATCATTAAAATTATCGGCATCCTCTATCTGCTCTATCTCGGAATTGGTATGATTCGCTCAAAAAATGAGATTGTGATTGAGGAAGGAAGTAAGGAAAATCCGCTCAAAATCATCGGCAAAGCAATCTTGATAAACCTGCTCAATCCCAAGCTCACTCTATTCTTCCTCTCCTTTTTGCCACAGTTCATCAGCCACGGCTCTGTGGGTGTCCGCACGCAAATGACAGTCCTGAGCTTCATCTTTATGATTTTAACTTTCTTGGTGTTTTGCCTATACGGCTTGCTGGCGAATATGTTCAAAAAATTGCTGAGTTCGCCCAAAGTAATCAAACGCATTCAGCAAGGCTTTGGTGCAGTATTGATAGGATTTGCAGGGAAATTGGCTCTGGAAGATTAGAGCAAATAGGAGAAAAAATGAAATCTATTGAAAAAAATAAAGAGCTCGTTGCTTATTGTGGCTTGTATTGTGGAACATGCAAACGCTATCTAAAGGGGAAATGTGTTGGTTGCCACGACTTTGTGAAGGCGACTTGGTGCAAACTCAGAACTTGTTGTATCGAGAATAGTTATGCTACCTGTGCCGAATGTAAAACCTATTCCAACGCAAACGATTGCAAGAAGTTCAACAACTGGATTTCTAAGGCTTTTGCTCTGCTATTCAAATCCAACAGAAAAGGTTGCATCGATAGAATCAAAGATGTCGGGCTGGATAAATTTGTGGAAGAGATGGCAGAAGCAGGAGAATACAACAAACCTGTGCGAGATAATTAACTGGCGACAATTCTCAAATCCAAAACTACTTTGTTTATTTCTCACTCATCCAGCGTAAAATCGGTAAACTCTCTTTTGCTTTTATAAGTTTTGAAATGTGCGGAATGCCCATCTGTGAAAATCTCTATCGCACCACTTTCGCCAGTGACAAAGAGGTTCTCTCCCAAAAACTCGTACGCTTGCAAAGTCTTATTGTGCGGAAAATGAAAGCGGTTTTTCACCGATGTAAAGATGAAGGCGTACTCAGGACTAACCTCCTTGATGAAAGGCTTCGTGCTGGACGACTTGCTCCCGTGATGCCCAACTTTGAGCAAATCGCAGTCCAAATCGAACAACGGCAAAATGAATTCCTCGCCCTCTTTTTCCAAATCTCCAGTCAAAAGTGCCGAGAACTCCCTGAAATCCAACCGCAAAACTATGGACATGTTGTTGATGTCCGCATCCCAAAACTCTTTGGCGGGATGCACCACCATAATTGACAAATCTTCTTCCTGAAGCAATCGTCCTGTATCCTGCAAAACCACAAGCTCACTGCCCTCGTCTTTTACCACTTGCGAAAATCGTTGCCAAATCTTGCTCTTCGTAAAATTTTCCGTCACCACAACTCTCTTTATGTTCAATTCCTCGAAAGCATGCCACACACCGCCGAAGTGGTCGTTGTGAGCGTGAGTTAGCACCAAAAAATCGATGCTTCGGATTCCCTTTTCCGCCAAATACGGCACTGCAGTTTTCTTGAAGCTCCGCACAAAATCTGGAGGGCCAACATCCACAAAAATATTTTTCCCCTCAGGAGTGGAAATAAGCGTCATATCACCAAGACCACAGTCGAAGAAAGTAATTCGCAGGCTTCTATCTCGCGGAATGAGAAAATAGCCCCACGGCAAAATCGCAATCAGCAAAAAAGCGATGACTGTCTTAAATCTTTTCCGCTTTCTCGCAAAATACACCGATGCCAAAAGAAAAATCGCACTAACAACCACAGGCAAGAAAAATGTTCTGCTGATGCTCCCGTAATGGAAGGGGAAGTCAGCAAACACCTTCACAAACCAAAATAGTAAATCTATCAACGCTTTCAGGGCGATGCTGTATTCCAAGTGAAAAATCGGCGTAAATAAGCACACAAAACTCAAAGGAACTATAAACCCTGCCAAAGGAACGCAAATCAAATTAGCGAACACACCGTTGAAATTTATTTGATTGAAATAATATAGCGTTATGGGTATCGTCGCCAAACTGACTACAAAAGAACTCAACATGGAATTAATGAAGAGAGGCAATTTTTTACACAAATAGTAGGTTTGCTTTTGATTATTTAAGCCTCCAAGCTTCAAATTTATCCGAGGAACTAAATTTGCCAGCACCAACACAGCCAAAAACGACAGTTGAAAGCTGATGGACAGAGCAAACTCAGGCTTGATTAGCAAGATGATTATCCCCGCAGTCGCCACAATATTGTCCAAAACCATTATCCTTTCCAAGTGCATCGCCCACAAACCCAAACTAATCATCAAAACCGCTCTGGTAACCGACGGAGTGAACCCGCACAAAGCCGCATAAAAGAGCAAAACCGAGATTGTTATCGTTCTGACCAACCAAATCCGAGGAATAAATATGCGAAGCAATAAAAATATTATCAGAGAAATCACGCCGATATGTAGCCCGCTGATAGCCAAAATGTGTGCTACACCTGCCTTGGTAAAATCTTCCCGCAATCCCGAATCTTCCATTCTCTTACCAAGCAAAATCGTTTGCAAAAAAGCGGAATACTCTCCAAAGCGGGCTTCCATCCTCGCCAGCATCCATTGTCTGCCTTTGTAAACAGCGTGCCAAAAGAAATTTCCCTTCTGCTCAACCACCTCAAGCAAAGTCTTGTTGCTCCCCAAAGCGTAAATGCTCCGCTGTTCCAAATATTGTGCATAGTCAAAACCGTAGGGATTCACAGCACTTTCTGGAGTTCGGAGTTCAGCAACGCATCTCACAACTTGCCCGTACTTTAGACCTGCTTGCTCCGTCCAAAATTGAACTAAACCCTCAGCTTCCACACCAGCAACGCTATCCAACGACAGAACAAAGCGATAGCCTTCTCTATCCTTGCTGTAGTCCACTTCAGAGACAATTTCGCCCACAATTGGCTGAACTATGGGGACATCAAGATAATTGCCGATTTGCCTCGGATTGCTCTCTTTTTGAATTAGCAACGAGCCTAAGCAAAAAATCGCCAAGAGGGTGAAAAACGCCCTTCGAGTGAAAAGCCCAAGTAGAACACAACCTATAAGAGGAATTGCAAAGTATAGCCCCCAAGAAAATAGTTGCCCAAAAAATATTCCCAAAATCAGGAACAAAAAAGGCAAAAATAACGGAGCCTTCATTCTCAAAAATCTATCGATTTCTTCAAGTTAATTTCGTAGCTGTTCTTCTCGGCGTCCTCGCTAAAATTGTAGTCGTATTGAAATCTGAAATTGTGCGGAAAAATGTACTTGAAGCCGATTTTTTGGTTCATGAACAAATCTTTGTCTTTCACCAGCGGATCGTCTGGCTCTTCCAAATTGATTTCCGACACAAAAAATAAACGATTTGTGAGACTCTTGCCAAACAAAATTTTCATTTTATTCAACAGAATGTTACGACTACCATTGTTCTCCTCTGTGCCAGAAAGATTTTGCTGTTCATCGTAATCTTCCAAAATATTTTGCACGATGTTAAACTTAATCCTAAACAAATCCAGCCGCAAAAATCTCTGTAACCTATTCTCCACAGGCGAAATAAATGGATCTAAAACCTGCGACTGCACTGTTCCTCCCAAAATCTCTATCGCCTGAGAGGCAACTACAGGACTGGTTTTTGCCGAGAGACTGCTTTCTTCTTCGGAAAGGTCATAACTCAGTGAAGATATAATCTGCAAGTCCGAAGTCAAATTTCTGTCGGTGCTAAGCAATTTGTAATCCAAATTATCTATAATGCTGAAAACGTTTTTATCAATGGTTTTCACATTCAGCGTAACCGTATTACCATCGATAGCTCTAGCCTCAAACTCGCCTGCCAAATCAAAAAACGAATTAACCATGGAAAGTTTTAGCTTAACCGATTTTGCGTTAAACACTCCAGAAAAAAGCTCCATATCGCCACTGACCGAAGTGAGATTTCCATCCACCAATTCCCAATGCTCGTCCTTTTCGTAATGGAACAGCATGTAGCTTCCTGCTTCAACCAGCAAATTCATCGGATACGTTTTGTAATAAGCGTTGTCGCCTATCGTCAGGAGCAAATCCATGGAAAAAGGCAAATTATTACTTTCATGCTCAGAATTTTTCGCAATAACCCCTTCAACCAATTTCAAAAGGTTTTTAGACTTCTTGGGAAACATTCCCTGCCAGTCGGAGCCAATCAGTTCAAAACTTATCAACATATCATCCGCAGGACCCTGCACAAAACCCTTGGGAGAATTTATTCCCTTGATAACCACATTCCCAACAGCATCGTCATCCATATAGTCGGGATAATGAAAAGTGATGCCCCCGTCGCTCGTCCAAAAACGGATAGTCCCAAAATTGAGATTACCGATGACTAAATCTTTCTTCGTATTCACAAAATCGTTACTGACATTTATTTTCCCGTCACCCATTCTGCCTTGGACTTTCTCAATATACAAGCTGTCGTTCGCAATCCTCATCTCAGCTTCCAAATTCTTGAGCTTCGCCTGCTGACCAGACATCTCAACCTTGCCGTTCTTTAGAACAAGAATTCCATCTTCCATAGTAAGTCCGTCATCCGACATCCGCATATTCAGTGCCAAGCGGGAATCGGAAGAAGTCTTGTTCATTCCAGGAATAAAATGTGCCAAAATATTCAAAAAATCGCCCTGATAATAGAGCTGCAAAATGCTGTTGGAAGGATACACCGAGCCACTCAAAAGGTTGTAGCCAAGCTCCCCTTGCAACTCCAATTTCTCTTTTTTGGACTCAAAAAAGCAACTCCCTTTCTCAAAAATCAGCTTCTTTTTGTCTTGACGTAACTTTAGATTAGCCTCGGAAAATTTTATGTTTTTATAAGCAAAATCGAAGCAATGTAACTCTCCAGAAAAAGTTGGAAACTGTCCCCAATCGTCCAAAACAATCTTGCCAGACATAATCCCATTCCAAATTCCGTTGTTATCCAATTGCAATTTCGCCAAATCCAAATTATGCACATCGAAAAGTCCGCTAACCTTCACCAAAGAATCAACAAGAAGATTTCCACTCGCTCTAACCACCGTGTCAGCTCCACTGACCACAAAAGCCTCTTTGATATGCAAAGAATCCGCTTTCCCAATTAGTGACAATTTGCTGTCAAACCCTTGCCAATTGCCATATCTAAAGCCGTTGGTTTGCAAATCAATGCTTATCTCTCCTGCCTCATCCAAAGTGAATTTTGCGTTCAGCTTTCCACCTAATTCCTCAGACAAAAGTCGCTTGCTAAAGTATTTTTGCCAATTCGAGAGTTCTAAAGAGTTTCCAACAAGACTGCCTGACAACGAATAATTCTCACCGCTCAGCAATAAGAAATCCCCCGTAAATCCTTCGTTTACTACCAAGTTGCAAATCTCCAAACTGTCGAAATTTCCTTGCAAATTCATATCCAAATCGAAGAGATTGTAATTGAAAGTCGCCTTGTAACTACGAAAATTCGCCTTGATTTCCCCTTGAGTAAAATCGTACGAAAAATCCGAACCGAACGAACCACTCACAAGTCCGTAATATGGGTCGTCCAAAAAGACGTTTATATTCGAATGCAAAATCTTGTTCCGTAGCTCTCCCTCAGAACTAAATCTGCACATTGGCAAATTCTTTATTTTGTTCTTCAGCAATAAATTAGGATCAAACTCCTTTGTCCTGAGAGAAACTAAACAACTATCCGCAAAAAAGGAGCCATCAAATTCAACCTCAATTAAGCTATCTCCCTTGATAAAAAGAACTTCGAAAGTGTCTTGAACCAAACTCCCCGTCAACTTCGCTTCATCAAAAACGAAATTTTTGCTATTAACAACAAGGCTATCTCCAGAGAAATTTGCTTTAAATCCCAAATCCCTGTTCCAAGAAGCAAAAAATTTTAACGAACTATTGAGGTAAAAATCTCCTTCCTTCAGAGTAAAAGAAGTGTCATACAATTCAAAAGAAAAATCGTCAGAATCGTAAATAAGACTGCCGTAAAATTCGTTCTCCAAGCACAAGAAATTCATTATCTCCCAAACATTCTTATTCCGCAATTTCTTCCTCTTTGCCAAAAATTTCTCTATCTTTATCTCATTGCCCACGTTGATGCTACCAAAAACCTCCACATCGTTTTGCATAAAATGCGAAAATGCCGTCGCAAATTCGAATGGAATGTCGAACACCTCTCCATTATGAAGATTGAAATTCAGGTATTCATCGTTACCTTTTAGTTCCAAACTTGGTAACGAAAGATTGAAATGCTCACCCTTGGCGAAAAAATCTTTCAACTGCAAATCCGACTGAAATTTATCTCTGCTACCAATCAAATTCCCGTCCAAAATAAACCGAAGAGAGTCCAAATCTTGGAAAACCAAGCCAGGCAAAGAGAAGCTATCTATCTGCAAGTTGATAGAATCGATTACGCTGTTTGCAAACGATAAATTGCACGTCAGTTCACGAGAATCGGAAGCTATGTAAAGCTCGGAATTTGCTCTGTCGTTCTCATCCATGGAAAAGCTACAAGAAAAAACATCGAACTTGTCTTTAAACTTTAGTTGATTCGCCTTCTCCAACTCAAAACTGCAACTGCCTTCCACAACGGAAAAATCGGGCAACGAGAACAAAGTTTTCTCAAAATCCACATTTCTTAGATTTCCACCTTGAAGACTAATTCCTTTTTTGAGGACAAAATTCGGATGATAAAACAAAATTTTGTTGAAAGCTCGTCGTGGCAAAATCTTATAAAATGGCAAAAAAAACAAGTTGTATTCGAGCGTAACGCTTTCTATTTCCAGAGAGTAATCAGCATTCTCACTGCTAATGCCAAAAATCGTTACCCGCTTGTCGTTGTAGTCGATTTTGTTGAGAGTTACCTTGGATTTGGTGCGATAGGAAAGAGAAGCCGTAAGCCTATCTTTGATGAAATTATCAATTCCAATAACATTGGTAATTAAATAGTATATTCCATTAAGCACCAACAAGATAGCTATGGCAATAAATAGCCACTTTTTAGATTTCATTTCTGTAAGTTCAGCTTCCCGTCAGCGAGGATATAATGCTTGTCCATTTTGTCCGCAAGCTCCAAATTGTGCGTCACGATAACAAAAGCCAGCTCAAACTTCTTGCTCAGTTCCAAAAAGATGCTAACGAGATTGTCCTTGTTCTTGCTGTCCAAGCTACCAGAAGGCTCGTCAGCCAAAATCAGATGCGGTCGATTTACTATCGCTCGTCCGACAGCAACACGTTGTGACTGACCGCCAGATAAATTCGCAGGGAAAACGTCTCGCTTCTCTTCCAAATCCAAAATCTTCAAGATTTCCAGAGCCTCTCTTTTGCTCTCAAGCATATTTTTAGTTTTGATAAACATCGGCATAGCAATATTTTCCAAGACAGTAAATTCCTGCAAAAGATAGTGCGATTGGAAAACAAATCCCAAAAACTCGTTGCGTAACTTATTTCCGTCTTGCACAGGTCTGCCCTTGTACAAAACTTCGCCACTATCCACACTGTCTAAATTGCCCAAAATATGCAAAAGAGTCGATTTCCCGCAACCAGATTCGCCAGTGATGATATTCGTTTGACCTTGTTGCACAATCAAATCGAGCCCACGTAGCACCTGCAAACGCGAGTTTCCGTCCTCATACGATTTAAAAATATTTTCCGCTCTCAAAATTTCCATATTATATATCCAAAAGTTCCGTTGATTTCTCTTGCCTTGCCAAAACAACATCGGCTCCATTGCCAAAAATTTTCAAGACGTTTTCAGCCGTAGCCTGTGCCAATTCTGGCAAATTGTTTTCCGCAGATAGATGTGCCAAAATCACTCGTTTCAATTTAGCATTAACCACCTGCGACAACACTCCCGCAGCTTCTTCGTTGGACAAATGCCCAACTCTGCTGTTGATTCTCTGCACCAACTCCCAAGGATAATTCCCCGAAGTGAGCAAAATATCTTTGTCGTGATTTGACTCCAAAATAACCGTGGTACAATCCTTGAGTTTGTGAAGCAAAATCTTGGAAATGTAGCCGTTATCCGTGGCAAGAGCCAGCTTCCTCTCCGCTAAATCTTCTTTCTTGGTGAAAACAAAGTTGCACGGGTCTATAGCGTCGTGACTGCTAGCAAATGGGTCTATCTCCAAATCGCCAATCTCAAACTTTTTGCCAGAAGCAAAGTGCCGTACTCCTTGAGGCAATTTGCCCAATTTCCCCTTGCAACACTCATAAGTTTTTTTCGTTAAATACACTGGCAAATTCAACTTCCGAGCAACTATTCCCACAGCCGAAATGTGGTCGGTATGTTCGTGCGACACCACCACAGCGTCCAACTTCGTACAATCCAAAGACAAATCCGAAAGCGACTGCAAAAACCTTTTTCCACTAAACCCTATATCCACCACGAGCTTCGTTTTGTCGGTTTTGACAAGACAAGCATTGCCTTTGCTCCCAGAGTAAAGCATCGCCACTTGAAACATAAACTGCTATCCGATGTAAAAATACCTATTGTGAATTGCGTTGTATTCCGTCCATTTGGCGTCCGATTTCTGCACCGCATTTATCAGTTGGGATATTCCCACAGCCTGTGCATCCATATTGTCCGCATAGTGCAAAACCATCGCCTCCAAAGTCTGTGGCAAGCGAGCTGCACCTTTTTCCATCTCGCCGTGATGCGACAAAATTAGGTGACGAATCTTCATCAATGTTTTCGGGTCAAAATCGGCTATCTCCTGCGACTTCTGCACCACAAAATCGTCTCCGATGCAGAGATGACCAACCAATCTGCCTTCGTCCGTAAAATCGATGACGGAAGTAACCTCGTACTCAAACACCTTTCCGATGTCGTGCAGAAGCGAGCCAGCTATCAACACGTCCTTGTTCACGGGATACATCTCGCCAGCAAAATTACAAATCTTGGTAACGCTGATGGTATGCTCCAAAAGTCCGCCAAGATAGTTGTGATGCCAACTTTTGGCGGCAGGGCATTTTTTGAATTTTGCCAAAAATTCTTGGTCTTCAAAAATATTGGTAAGCAAAGTTTTAATCTGAACATCGCCCACATTTTCTATAAACTGATACAACTCCTCCAGAAGTACGTTGGAATTTTTCTCCGAACTCCGCATATAGTCGTTCAGTTCGTACTCATCTTCGCCCATTTTCCGCAATTTATTCACAGTGAACTGTATCTGGTCGCGATATTCGGCTATCACGCCTTTCACCTTTATCACATCGCCTTTTTCAAACAATTTCTCCATGGCAGGAGCGTTATTCCACACATTCGCCACGACTTCGCCAGTCTTATCCGTCAGACGCATCCTGAGATAACTGCCTCTTTTGCCCTCACGCAGATTTTTTTCACAAACCAAAAACGAAGAAACAACATCGGCATCGCCCAAATGTGTGTGTAAATCGTTAACCCAAATTTTCTCCATAATAACCATCCCTCAATTAAATCCGACTTCTCCTCTCTCCGATGAGAAAGATACATTAAATCAAAAAAAAACCTGTTAATCAGCAGTCAAATAAATTCTGATTTTTCTATTTTCATAGCTTTAATAAGCCCTACATCATAGATTTTAATTTAGATAAAAAGAAAGTGTTTGACAACTTCTTCCTATACAATAAGATTTTGTTAACTATAATCTTTAAAGGAGGCAAGAAAGTGATTAGTTTTAAAAAATTGACGGTTTTGTTTTTGTTTATCTGTTCGATGGGTGGACTATTAGCAAAAACCTACCAAATGAAATTCGCTTTCCAATTCAAAAACGACATTTACGAGGCTAACGAGGCAACTTTTGCAAATGTTTTCAAATCCTACGTAGAGTCAATGTCCAATGGAAGAATCAAAGTTAAACTCTTCCCAGGGGGTGTTCTCGGCAAAGAAAGAGAAAATTTTGAAAATGTAAAAAACAACGTTATTCAAGGTACTTTGTCTTCAGTAGGAGGAATTGCTCAATTCTATGCACCGATTGCTGTGGTAGACATTCCATTTGCATTTGCCAATAATGCTGTGGCTTGGAATGTTTATGATGGTTGGTTTGGAGACAAGTTGCGTGCAGACATTTATGCCAAAACTGGTGTTCGTTGCTTAGCAACAACAGAAACTGGAGGTTTCTTCGCTTTCACCAACAGCAAAAAGGCTATTCATTCTCCAAAGGACATGAAGGGGCTTAAATTTCGCACAATGGAAAACGCCGGACACATCAAGATGATTTCACTTCTCGGTGCCTCTGCCGTCCCTATCGCTTGGTTAGAGCTTTATACTTCTCTGCAAACAGGCGTAATTGACGGTCAAATGAATCCTCTGCCTACCATGCTTAACGCTAAATTAGAAGAAGTCCAAAAGCATATTACTCTTACTAATCACCTTTATGGCACAGACTGGTTCATGGTTAATGACAAATGGTACAGCTCTCTGCCTGATGACCTTAAAAAAATCGTCGATGACGGTGCTACTATAGCTAATGTTGCCGACCGTGGAGCACAAAGAATTCTGGATGCTTTAGCTACAGAAGGACTTACAAAAAAAGGGTTAAAAATTTACAAACCTACAGCCAAAGAAGTTAAACAATTCAAAGACTTGGTACAAGACGATTACATTGAATGGTTGAAAAGCGAAAATCCTGAAAATGAAAAATGGATTAGCGATTTACAAAAAGCTATCAAGGAAGCAGAAAAAAAATAACGCTTTTTTGAAAATTTAAACCATAGGGCAAGCATTATATAGTTTTTGCTTTTTATAAGCTTGCCCTTTTTTAGTTAACCAAATTTGATTTAAGGAACTTAAAAAAGTGAATTTAATTATATTTAAAAAAATCGGTGACATAATAGATAAAATTGTCGGATATACATGCATCTGCTTTGCTATAGGCATGACTATTAGTACTCTCTGTGGTATCTTCTTACGCTATATAACCTCCAATCCTCTCAGTTGGACAGAAGAATTTGCCCGCTACGCTATGATTTGGATGGGTCTGCTAGCTATCAGCATGGGTGTAAAACGTTACTCTCACCTCGGAGTGAACTTTTTCTTCAATCTATTACATCCCTCAATCCGTAAAATTCTGATGATAATCATAAATATTCTAATTATTTTCTTTTTCGCTATTATGCTCATCTACGGTTGGGAAATGACAAAAAATGCCTACAATCAAGTCTCTCCAGCTCTAAAAATGCATATGAGTTACGTGCTGGTAGTTGTTCCCGTCACCTCAGCTATTAGCATCTACCATTCATTGATTTTGCTTTGGGAATCTTTTCAACTTACTGAATCTAATACTAAGCCTCAATCTTAAGGAGGGGAAAATGCCTTTATTTTTAGCAATATCGTTTGCAATATTATTAATAATTAGTGTACCCATCGGCTTTACATTGGGGTTAACTTCCGTTTTTGCCATTTTCAAATCTCAGATGTACGTTTTGCTTAACATAGTTCCACAAAGATTTTTTGCTGGTGTAGACATGTTTCCGATTATGGCAATGCCTTTTTTTATGATTGCAGGCGATTTGATGAACCGTTGTAAAATTACCGATAGTCTCATTGAATTTTCTAATACACTTGTGGGACACATTCGAGGAGGACTGGCTCACTCAAACATTGTAGCAAGTATTTTCTTCGCTGGAATAACTGGTGCTGCCGTAGCAGATTCTGCGGCTCTAGGCTCCGTACTAATACCTGCTATGAAAAAAGACGGTTATGACGAAGATTTTTCCGCAGCTATTACCGCCGCTTCTTCTATCATCGGACCAATAATTCCTCCGAGCACCATTATGGTTATTTACGGCTCTATCATGGGGGTTTCCATCGCTGGACTTTTTGCCGCTGGTGTATTACCGGGAATTTTGGTTGGTGTGCTACTTATGGTGATGACTTACTTTATCGCCAAAAAAAGAAATTACCCCAAGTTTTCCAAAAGTACCACTTGGAGTTACAAATACAAGATTTTCAAGAAAAGTATTCTAGCTTTAATCCTGCCAATTATCATTTTGGGAGGAATTTTGTCTGGTTACTTTACCCCAACTGAAGCCGCAGCAGTTTCGGTATTTTATGCTTTTATAATCGGGTTTTTTGTTACTAAGACTCTAAAACTTAGCGACCTACCTGAAATTTTCTTAAATTGTGCCAAAAACACTGGGATTATCTTTTTGCTTATGTCCACCGCTTCTATTCTCAGTTTCTTTATGGCAAGCGAAAGTATTCCTGAGATGATAGCCGAAATTATGCTTAGCATTTCTACTAACAAATACATTATCCTCTTTTTAATCTGTATATTATTGCTAATAATCGGCATGTTCATGGATATTACAGCTGCCCTGCTAATCCTTGCACCTATTTTAGCTCCTTTGGTAATAGAATTGGGAATTCATCCTCTTCATTTTGCTATAGTGATGGTAGTTGGGCTGAACATTGGGTTGATGACTCCACCTTTGGGAGCTTGTCTATTTGTGGTTTGCGGAATTACTGGACTACCTTTAGAAAAAGTAGCAAAAGAGATTTTTCCCTTTATTATCGCTGAAGTTATAGCTCTTTTCGTAGTTGCTTTTTGGCCACCACTTTCCATGGCTGTACCCAAAATGTTCGGACTTTTTTAACACAATCAATCAAAAAGAAAAACGCACTTCAAGATTTTACTCTCGAAGTGCATTTTCTTTATGTCTAACAAATATTACTCTCTGCTGTATGGATTGCCCACGGAAGCAGGAAACTCAATATTTTTCTTGTAAATAATCATCAAAATTATCACGGACAAAAATGGCAACATCAAGAAAAACTGATACGGAATGCTGTAGGAAATCAATTGTAGTTGGAACGCAACCAACTCGATGAGAGCGAAAATAAAGCCTCCCAAAATAGCTCTGTGCGGTTTCCAACTGGCAAAGATAGCTATGCCGACAGCCTCAAATCCGCGACCTGCAGCGATGTCAGGCGAATAGGTCTTGGTGATAGCGATGGTGAGATAAGCACCTGAAATGCCAATCAAAGCTGAACCGATAATCGTCGCAAGATACCTCCTGCGAGAGACGTTGATGCCCACCACATCGGCAGCTTTCGGATTCTCTCCGATGGCTCTGGTTTCCAAGCCCATTTTGGTCTTATAAAAAAACCACCACGACAACGCGGTGACTGCATACATAAAATAAACTATCACGTCTTGGTTCAAAATCCCAGAGATTATGGGAATCTTGGACAAAAGAGGAATGCAAATCGTTGGAGTATCGGGAGCCATAGGAGCGGATAAACGCACACCTATTACCAACTTGTAAAGCAAATCGGACAGTCCCGAACCGAAGATTACCAAGCAAATTCCCAAAATAAATTGGTTCACCTTGAACTTCTCGTGAATGAACGCCAAAATCAAGCCGAAAAGCCCACCCATTAACGCTCCTGCGAAAAATCCGAAGAGGGCGTTTCCACTGAGGAAAGAGACCAGAAATCCGGCAGAAGCGGCAGCCAACATTATTCCTTCTCCAGCAACGTTAAAAATTCCGGCACGTCCTGAGATGAGGATGCCCACGCTTGCCAACGTGTAAACAGTGGTATAGACTATCACCGTGTGGAGAAAAGTTGTAATAAATTCCATCAAATGCCTCCTTTACCAAATTTTTTTCTGATGATGACGACAAACATCACGATAATCGCTTGGGATAAGAAAACGACCTCAACTGGAATCTGCATCGTCCGTTGGAGGGAATCTGCACCTACAAGCAGAACCGACATAAAGAAAGCCGCTATCGGAGCAGCAAGAGGATTGCCCGCAACCACAAGGCTGGTGAGAATCCCAAAAATTCCGTATTGGGCTCCACTGGTCTTGGCAAAACCTTCTATCAAACGACCGTGAATATTTATCACCTCCAAACTTCCGCCTAAACCTGCCAAAGCACCACCGATGAAGAAAGCCAACATTATCGTCTTGCTAAAATTTATTCCGTAAGTTTTGGACGCTTTCAGATTGTGACCGACAGCTGTAATCTCAAACCCCAACTTCGTTTTTTTCATCATCAAATACACCAAGACAATCGCCAAAAACACCAAAAATATGGAAACAGGAACTCCACCCATAAATCCCAAAATGTATGAATCGGGCAAATAACGAGTGATGGGATGACCTTCCATGGGGTCTTTGTAAAAAGGAGAAGTCGCTATAAAATTCACAAACTGAACGGCGACAAAGTTGAGCATAATCGTGGAAATAATCGGGTTGACATCGTACTTCGCCTTGGCAAAACCTGCCAAAAGAGCAAAACATCCACCTGCAAGCATACCGATTATCAAGAGCAAAGGAATTGTAACAAATCCAGGTAGTCCAAGCGGAGCCAAGCTCAACCCAGCAGCAGCCACAAACGCTCCACCCATTAGCATCTGCCCCCATCCACCAATATTGAAAAACTTAATCATAAACGGAATGGTGAAAGCATAGGTCGCAAAAAGAAGCGGAATTGTCTTTTTTATTGTCTCGGAAAATCCGAAAGAAGACTTGAAAGAAGTCGTCAGTAGCGTCTCAAGGGCGTCAAGAACATTGTAACCCAAACAAGCCACAAAAATAGACATCACACCCAAAGCGAGAACAACCGCCGAACCGTAAATCAACAAGCCTCGCAAAATAGAATTAACCATAGTATTTTCTTTCATCACTCGCTCCCTATCATCAATAGACCGATTTTGTATTTGTCAAATTCAGACCGCTTGAAAATTCCCTTCAGCTTTCCATCGTGCAAAACTGCAATCCTATCGCAAACTATCATCAGCTCGTCCAAATCCTCGTTGACAAACAGCACTCCGCTGCCCGCAGAACGCAATTCCACCAACTTATTGAAAATAAATTCCACAGTGGAAATATCCAGCCCAGAAGTCGGATTGTGCGTCACCAGAAGTTTAAGCGGAGAAACGAAAGCACGCCCCATAATGGTTTTCTGAATGTTGCCACCCGACAGCCTGCGAATAGACAAATTCTCATCGGGAGTAGCCACATTGAACTCTTTTATCACCTTCTTGGCAGCAAGAGAAACTTCGTCCCATTTAACAAAAATCTTCTTCTTCAAAAATTTGTCTCGCCTGTGATGACCCAGCAGAACGTTCTCTTTCACACTGCCCTCATTCAAAATGCCCTCGTGAATCCTGTCCTCAGGAGTGTAAAAAACGCCCTTGTCGAAAACATCCAAAATGGAATCGGAAATAATCGATTCGCCATCTACCAGCATTTCTCCTTTGTTGACGATACTCGGATTGACAACACATTCGGCGATACTCTTTTCGCCATTGCCAGAAACAGCTGCTACTCCCAAAATCTCACCACCGTATATCTTGAAAGAAATATCTTCCAAGCTGTGATGCTCATCTGACCCCAGAACACAAACGTTTTTCAATTCCAAAACTGGCTCGGACGAGACCTTACTCTTGGGGAGATTGACCTTGGGCAAAGCACTCTCGTTGACCTCAATATCCTGCTCCATAAACATCAACTTCACCAAACTCTCCACGCCCAAATCTTCTCCCTGCACAGTCGATTGTATTTTGCCTTTCCGCATCACCGTCACAGCGTTGCAAGCCTCCATCACCTCTTTAATCTTGTGCGTGATGAAAATGACAGTAACGCCCTTTTCCACAAAGATTTTCAGAGACTTCAGCAATTGATGAAACTCACTCTCCACGAGCGACGTCGTTGGCTCATCCAAAATGAGCAAATTCGCACCGCCATACAGCGAACGAATAATCTCAATCTTTTGCTTAACTCCCGCAGAAAGGTTCTTCACCTTCTCATCTATCGGAAATGAAAGCCCGAACTCTTCGGACAATTTCAACACATTCTTTTTCACTTTCGCTTCTGGCAAACTAAAATTTCCACCTTCGGAACCTAACATAATATTTTCCAAAGCCGTGAACTCTGGGACAAGCGTCGAAACTTGATGAACCATGCCAATTTTATTTTTTATGGAATCCAAAGGAGACGAAATAGTTATCGCTTCGCCCGACAAAAAAACCTTGCCTTTGTCGGGATTGTACAACCCGTACAAGATATTCATCAAGGTCGATTTGCCAGCACCATTCTCGCCAAGCAAACCGTGTATCTCTCCTTTTTGCACCGCAAAATTAACATCGTCCAAAGCCTTAACGCTACCAAAAGTTTTGCAAACGTTTTCGCACCTTAAAAGCTCATTTGACATAAAATTTCTCCAATTTTTTTCACACTAAACAATCTCGCCCTCGTTTGTGTGTTTAGCAATTAACTTCCCTTTTTTGAAAACAAGTCTGGAAGAACGTTTCCGCAAAGCCTCAGACTCCTTTTTGGCATAAATTATATTGAAATCTGCTAAGCAACCAACCTCAATCCCATAGCCGTCAAGTCGCATCAGCCTCGCAGGATTTCTGGTGAGCATATCAAAGATAATTTCTGCGTGCTCACTGGAATTGTACTGAGCTTGATAAGCCATCAACAAGCCATAATCGAGCGGGTCGCCCGTGCCATACAGGTGGAATCCGTCACAAATAGTATCCTGAGCGGTCGCACAATTCACTCCACCGTCTATAAGCTCGCGAACCCTCGTAATCCCACGAGTTCTCGGCTCTTCATCAATTCCCATTATAGCCAAAACCTGCGGATTGACACAGACGTGGAAATCGGCCAGTTTCAACAATTCAATCACTTTCAAGGCGTGCGACTTATTCTGATAAGCAAGTGACGTGCAATGTCCTCCAGCAACTCTGCCCTGATAACCAAGCTCGATGCTCCGCATAGCTGTATATTCCAAAGCCTGAGCAAACGGGTCTTTCGTCTGATCTATGTGCATATCGATATCAACATCGTACTTCTGAGCAATCTCAAAAACCAAATCGACATGCTCCTCAGCTTTCTTGCTCGTCCACTCGGCAGCAGGCATACCTCCAGCAATATCGCATCCCATATCCATCGCCTCGAACATCAACTTTTTACAACCTTCGTCCCGAAAAATTCCTTCTTGCGGAAAAGCCACCAATTGCACATCGGCGATGTCCTTAGTTTCCTCTTTGGCAAGAAGGCAACCCTCAAGTGCTCTCAGGGAGCAAATCGTGTCGATGTCCACGTTCCCACGAATCTTGGTAACGCCATATCTCACGGAAGCCTTTATCGCACGAACAGCTCGCTCCTTCACCTCTTGCGGAGTGTATTCTCGTTTGGATTTATGCATTATAGCTATCGATTCTTCCAACGTGCCAACTTTGTAATTTCTGCCACCGAGAGCTGTGTAAGCCTTATCTATGTGCAAATGAGGATTGACGAAAGTAGGCGTAACCAAATTCCCCTCGGCATCTATTTTCTCCACCGAACTGTCCAACTGCGACTCATCTATTTGCTTTTCGATTTTTACAAATTTCCCCTCATCAATTAAAAGATCAAAACAATCTTCTTTCCCTCTCAATTTTGCGTTCTTTATTAATAACATCGTTTCTCCATAATTTTATTCAACAAAATTGTAGGATCCCCCGAAATATTTCAAGGAATCCTACTTCGACCAATAGAACTCTTCTAAAGAATTTTGCTTAACTCTTTATTAACTTTAATCTTGCCGGAAATAATATCCGTGCTAATTTGCTTAACTTTGTCGTTGATTTCTTGGCTAACGTTTTTGATAGGAAACTCAGTAGATCTCTCTGTATCCACGCCATATTCCATGCTCCAAAATCCGCCTTTTTCACCATCAATAATCTTTTGCACAATGCCCTTAATCGGGAAAGTATAGTTGAAAATATCGGAAGTGAGATAGTTTTCAGGTGCTTGATCTGCTTTGCCAGTGTAAGTAGTGGTGATGAATACAGGTCTGTCAGCTTCTTTCACTGCGTTGAAAAGTCCGAAGTTGCCAAGGTTCACAGCACTAATCAGAATATCAGCACCTTGAGAAATCAAACTCTCTGCGGCTTGTCTGGACTTGAGTGGGTCGTTGAAATCGCCAACAAAGATGTATTCCAATTTGGCATCCGAACCCAAATCTTTAATAGCTTGGTTGATAGCGTTGATTTCGCCTCTAACGAAAGGCAACTCCAATCCACCTACAAAACCGATTTTACCAGTTTCTGTCTTCATGCAGGACAAAGCACCCAACACATAGAAGCCCACGTAGTAATTTCTTTCCAAATACCAAATATTTGGAGCAGGCTCCGCAGCAGGAGCATCCACCTCGATGATAAAAGTCACATTAGGATACTTGGGGGCAACTTTCGCCACAGCACCGTTGAACTGTGCACCATGCACAAAAATGATATTGAAATCAGCGTTGATGTACTCATTGAGCACACGCTCGGCATCTGGCACAGCAACTTTCTCGGAATACGCAGACTTTATACCCGAATTGTTCGCAGCCTCCGCAAGAGCAACATACCCAATAGTGTTGTAATCGGCATCTTGAATAGACCCTGGAAACAGAGCCGCAATTTTATTCTCCTTTGCTCCTTTTTTGCCACTATCTTTGCAACCCGGCAAAAAAACAAAAAGCAAAGCCACCATCATAAATAAACTGACAATTTTTTTCATTTTCATCTTCCCAACTCCTTATTTTTTATATTTTTCACAATATTCAAGTTTAACACATCACCATTTTTGTCATATACAAATTTTACTGTCAAGGGAAAGTGTTTACTATCTTGTTTAACCCAAAATAAATTTATTAAGAATTGACAAACTCTCGCCAATCTCTTCAAAAGTCTTATGAAAGAAACAACAGACTGGCAAAGTTTTGCCAACTTAGACATCCGTGTCGGCACTATCACGAAAGCCGAACCATTTACCAAAGCACGCAAACCAGCTTACATCTTGCACATCAATTTTGGGGAAGAAATCGGCATCAAGAAAACTTCCGCTCAAATCACCAAGCTATATCAACCAGAAGACCTCATCGGCAAGCAAATCGTCGCAATTATCAACTTCCCCAACAAGCAAATCGCCAATATTCAAAGCGAATGCTTGGTTTTGGGAGCAGTAGATGGCGATGCCGTCACACTCTTGCAACCGGAAAGACAAGCCGAGAACGGATTGCCCATAGGATAAAAAAAAGACTTACCGAACAGCAAGTCCGATAAGCCTTAATTTTGATTAACAAATCTTATTTCACGTTAGCAACCCACTTCTTCACAGCTTCTTCGTTCTCGCTAACCCATTTCTCCACAGCCTTGTTGATGTCGTCGTTCTCATTAACATCTATCATAAGGCTGGAAATCTGAGCGTCTGTCATGAAAAATCCGTTCAAGAATTTTGCCAATTCTGGCTTTTCTTCGCTCAATCCTTTCCTTCCAACAAGTTTAATCACGCCTTGATTCCAATATTTCGCTCCGTCTTGTTTAAGGACTTTCAGGTTCCAGCGACCGAACATCCAGTGAGGCTTCCAGCCAGTAACCACAATCCACTTTTTGTCTGTAATAGCCTTTTTCAGAGCCGTAGTCATCGCAGGTCCACTTGAGGCTATCAACTCCATTCCCAAATCGTACTCTGAAATAATCGTCTCAGTTGTTTTCATCATTCCTGCTCCAGCGTCTATCCCCACAATTCTGCCATCAAACTTATCCGCATTCGCCTTCAACTCGGAAATATTGTCGATAGTCACGTAATCTGGAACCACCAAACCACAAATTGTACCTTCGTAAATATCACCCATGAACTCAAATTTCCCTTGGAATTTATCCAAGTAATTTTTGTGAAGCTCTGCCCAGCATTCCATGAAAACATCCTTGTTGCCCTTAGCCACAGCAGCGTAGCCAGGTGCAACATCAGCGGCGGTTATAGTCACTTCGTAGCCCAAATCTTTTTCCAAAATATGCTTAATAAGATGCGTGTAAGCAACGCCTTCAGCCCAGTTCACATACACCAAATCGGCGGTTTTCTTTTGCTCTTCGCCCTTGCAACCGAACGCAAAAACTGCCACCAAACAACAAAGTAATAAAATCTTTTTCATTTTCTCTCCTAATTTTTATTTTTATCATCAGTTCCGAAAGACTGCGTAATCCTGTCCAAAAATATCGCCAAAATCACCACAGCCAATCCACTCTCAAACCCAATGTCAATACGCAACTGGGTTATACCTTTCAAAATCTCGCCTCCGAGTCCTCCTGCTCCAATCATCGCACTGATTACCACCATGGAGAGCGAAAGCATTATCGTCTGGTTAATCCCAGAAAAAATCGTCTTCTTCGCCAAGGGCAACTGCACTTTGAAAAGCAGTTGACTGGGAGAACAGCCGAACGAAATTCCAGCTTCCACCACCTCTTTGGACACATTTCTGATGCCCAAAGTCGTCAGGCGTACCGCAGGTGGCATAGAAAAAATTATCGTAGAAATCACACCAGGCACCTGACCCAATTGGAAAAAGAGCACAGAAGGGATGAGATAAACAAACGCAGGCATAGTCTGCATAAAGTCCAAAATCAAACGAACACCCGCTTCCACTCGTTCGCTACGAGAACACGCTACACCAATGGGAATGCCTATTGCCAACGCCAAAAAAGTGGAAATTACTATCAAAGTGAGCGTTTGTAACATTTGCGTCCAATATCCCATAGCCCATATCATGAAAAATCCAACCAACGAAAATATCGCTAAATTCCTTCCACAAAGTTTATAAGTCAAAAGAGCCAACAAAAGTATCAACACAAAAGCTGGTATCATAAGAAGAAAAGTTTCCACTCCCCCGATGAACGAAGTCACCAAGAACGTGATGGAGTCAAAAATCCAGCTGAAATTAATCTCCATCCAATCTATGCTTTTCTCAAAAGCCTTGCCGATATTAATTATCTTCATTTCGCCTCCAATTCTTGCTTCGGCACAAGATTTTCATTATGCCTCACATACTCTTCACCCATCACAATGGAAATCGCCATCGCCATAGGCACAATCCCCAAGAATTTTCCCTCTTCATCCACCACACTAATAGGCATATTCTCGTTAATATACAAAGGAATCAACTCGTGAATGTACGTCTCGGAATTAACTGTTGGAGCAGATTTATTCACAAAATCTTGCAAAGAACTCAAACCCTTTTTGTCAGCAGAAATAGCATCATGCAGAGAAACCATTCCTTCAAAATGTCCATTCCTTGATGTAACTGGCAACCAAGACAAAGAATGCTTCCGCATCAGGCGAATAGCAACTTTCGGACCATCCTTGGGATTCAAAATCCTATCAGGATTCTTTCTCATCACCTTAGACACAGTGATAATCTTTGCCGAATCCACCTGCTCCACAAAGTCGCGGACATAGCTATTTGCAGGGTCAGACAAAATCTCCTCGGGCGTACCAATCTGCACAATCTTGGCATCTTTCATAATCGCAATCCGATCACCAAGCTTGAGAGCCTCATCCAAATCGTGAGTAATGAAAACAATCGTCTTGTTCAACTTCTCCTGCATATCCAAAAGCTCGTCTTGCATATTGTTGCGAATCAGCGGGTCAAGAGCAGAAAAAGCCTCATCCATCAGCAGAATGTCCGTACCCATAGCCAAAGCTCTGCCCAAGCCAACACGCTGTTGCATACCTCCCGAAAGCTCCTTGCACATTTGCCTGCCATAGCCATGCAATCCAACAGTCTTCAAGATTTCCTCAGCTTTAGCCTCTCGCTCCTCCAAAGGCACATTAGCTATTTCTAACCCAAAAGCGATATTGGAAATAACATCTCGATGCGGAAGCAATCCGAAATGTTGAAAAACCATAGCAACCTCTTCCCGCCTAATTTCTCTCAGCTTTTGTTTATCCGCCTTAGTCAAATCGTAATCGTCCAAAAAAATTGAACCGAAAGTAGGCGTTATCAATCTGTTCAAACAGCGTAAAAGCGTCGATTTACCACTGCCTGACAATCCCATCACCACAAAAATTTCGCCCTCATACACCTCAAAAGATGCATTGGCGACACCAACATTGCAACCGGTTTTGCTTAAAATTTCCGACTTAGTCTTATTTTCGAGTAAAAGTTTTCTGATTTTTTGCTTCTCACCACCAAAAAACTTACAAAGTCCATCGACCTTGATTTTGATTTTTCGTTCCATAAACCCTCCTAATACGTAACAATTAACTTACTTACAGAAGGTAATGGGAAAAACAGATTGGGGATTTTCCTTATAAAAATCCCGAAAAAAGAAATAATATGAAGAGCTACGGCTCTATGTGATTATAACCTATTCTAACTTTGATTTTTTTTCTCAAATTCATACATCCATAAACTGAATTATAAATTTTCTGTCAAGGCGTAAAGTGTTATCATTTCCGAAACAAGATTTATAACAAGCTCTAAAATCAATAAATTACAAGGCTATTCAACCTCTATATCCAGATTATCCAGCAACCCAATCACATCTGGAATAGAGAATTTTGTTTTCTTAAGAATGTTTTGATTAGGGTTAATGCTATAATTTCGAGCAAATTTGAAAGAAGCAAAACTTAAATTAGAATTTTGAAAACGACTTTTATGCAAATCTGAATTTTCAAAATTTGCTCTTGATAAATTGGTTCCTACAAAATCACAATCGTAGATTTGACAATTTTTGAAAATTATCTTCTCCAAATCCAAATCAGAAAAAACAGATACAGAAATATTACTATCTTGAAACCCAAAACTAACGATAAATTTATTAAGTTGCAAAAAATTCAATCCCATAATTTTGCAATTTTTAAAATGAACATCTTGAAATTGAGCCTTCTCTAACACAACATTCGACAAATTACAATCCTCAAAAACGCAATCTATAAAACGCGAATTTCTAAAAGATTTGTTGGTGAAATTTACATTACTAAATGTTTTTCGTTCAAATTCTCTATTTTGGTATTCCATACAATATTTTCTAGTCAAAGCTACTGCGAATAATCACAAACTTTCACTTCGTACATCTCCACTATTTAATCAAAGTGGCAAAACTTTCTTTAGTCAGTCGATACACAGTCCAATCTTTCATAGCTTCTGCACCCATATTTTCATAGAACTTTATCGAAGGCTTATTCCAGTTCAAACACCACCATTCCAGTCTCCCACATCCTCGATCTTCAGCTATTTCAGCAAGAAAGGAAAACATCATTTTCCCAAAACCCTTGCCTCGCATCTCCTGTTTGATGTACAAATCTTCTAAATACAATCCTGCTTTACCGAGAAAAGTAGAGAAATTATGAAAAAACAACACAAAACCGACAGGCTGACCATTGTACTCACCTATAATAACCTCGGCTGATTTCCGTACAAATAAAGAATCATGCAAAATTTCTTTCGTCGCCGTAACCAACTCCAGCATCCCCTCATACTCAGCAAGCTCTCGAATGAAGTTCAGAACTGCCTCTATATCTTTTTCGTCAGCAAACCTAATCTTAAAAACTTCTCCATCTATATCTGTTACAAAAGGATTTCGCATAAAAATTTATTCCTCTTACTTTCCAATACTCACAACTGCACCATCTCATCTCCTTGGCATCCCATCAAAATCAAGCCAACTAATAAACAAAAAATTATTCTCATTCAAATCTCACTTATTGCTGCGAATAATCACAAACTTTGTCCTCATCCCAATCGACATAGCGACCGCATTTGCCCGGAAATTCACAATCGATTTCCCCAAAAGGACAAGAACCCACAGCTCTCGTAGGTGTTTTGCTTATATAATCGTCAATCACTTGGCGAAAATCTTCGGTTTGCAAAAATTCGCCATCAGCATTTTTCAGATTGTATTTCGTCCCAATGAGCTTAATCTTGATAGTAACATCAACATCGCTGGGCAAATTCAGTTTGTCCTTGAATTCCTGCAACGGCACTTTGGTAACTTCGACAATATATTTCAAAGTGTTGCTTCCCCTGATGTCAGCAGTGTTGATTTCGCCCCTGCTATTCACGATGTTGGACTCAGGCTTCGTCTTCCAAATCGGAGTGTATGGCATAACAATGAGAGGCAAAACCACCAAAAGCAAAACCAAGATGGAGAAAATCTTGCCGGAAACCTTCTTCCCAAAAAGCACAAAATCCAAGCTATTTTTCGGGCAAACATCAATACATTTCCCACAACTTATGCAATCAGCTTTTTTTAGCGAACTTGCTGTCATTATGGAAAGACCTGCTGGACAAGACTTATCGCACATTCCGCAATCAATACAGGTTTCAGCGTTCCTATCAATCTTCAAAAAACTGATTTTCCTAATAATTCCAAAAAATGCACCAAGCGGACAAAGATACCTGCACCAAAGATTTTTTGAAAATAGGGAAGCGACGATGACAATCAGCAAAACCGCATAGCCAACTGGCTTCTCATCTATCTCGTGACCCAAGTGCATCAAGGCGTTATACGGACCATAGTGCCGAAAAACCAAATCTCCGAGATAAAAGGAATAGTAAACAATCACAACAAGAACCAAGTATTTAGCGTATCTTAGATATTTATCAGCTTTTTCGGGGAGTTCATAATCTTGGCGGAAACCGAGTTTTTTGCCCAAAGGACGAAGCCACTCCTGAATAGCTCCCAGTGGACAAATGTATCCACAAAATACTTTGCCCAGAAAGAAAGAAGCGATGAAAAATATTCCCAGCAAAACAAACGAACTGGAAAAAATTCGCTTGAGAAATTCACCTTTGAAGATAAGCGTGAAAAAACTTTCCACAGCTCCAAACGGGCAATAAGCGTCTATCGGAGCAGCTTTTTCTATGCCAAACCTGATGTGCAGAGCAGCCAAAGTGAAAATAAGGACAACGATAACTAATTGAATAACAAAGCGTAACGACAGCTTGGGAAATTTCCTTTTCATAGAACCTCCTAAAATACATCCAACTATAAACCTATACATACAAAGTATGATTGATAAATTCAAATTTTACCTTTAAAAAATAGTAAAGAAAAAAAATTGCACTTTGGAATTTCTGTGACTCTAAAAACACACCACAATCTACTTGCAAATATCTATCCAATCTTTGCAATTGCTATATTTTTCAAGCTCTTGAACGGTCAACTTGATAGCGGAAAATTTATCACCGGCAGCAGACCACACCTCTTGATATTCGCGAAGCGACTCATCCATGTAAACATCGATAGGCTCAGGCAAACCGAAAGGACAAACTCCGCCAATCTCGTGTCCAGTGAACTGCACAGCCTCATCAGGAGTGAGCATCTTAGCCTTCTTGCCAAAAAATGCTTTGTACTTCTTGTTATCAATTTTCTTGTCACCAGCCACCAAGATAAGAATCGGCTTTTCATCCAGCTTAAACGACAAAGTTTTGCAAATCTCACCAGCTGTCACTTTATGCTCTCTGGCTGCTTCTTCCACAGTCGCAGTTGCCCTCGGCAAAGTCACGATACGATTATCAAGATTATGTTGCTTAAAGAAATTTTTTACGGAAAGGAGGGACATTTATATTTTCCTTAATAAAAATTTTGTTTTGCAAATTTTTTTAAATTATGTAAATTTAATAAATCTTTTCTTACAGAATTTTCTAATTCATCGGTAAGCTGAATTAGCAACTCATAGGTTTCTTTACATATATTCAAAAGTATTTCGTTTTCATTGTTCTTTTTCTTCAAAATCTCAGCTAACAAATCGCTAAGTTCTTCCATAAGTAAAACAGTTTTTTTATTAATCCATATACTATTTTTCATCGTATTAAAAAAATTTTGTTGTATTTTAGTAGAATTTCTTTCCTTATCATCAAAAACAAGATAATAACCATTGCTATCAAAATTTACAACCATTGTCTTCATCAATGCAATTTGATTTTCAATACAATCATAAGCTTTAAGTCGCTTATCCAAAATTTTCTTGCTATATTCATTTTTATAATCAAGATTCTTCAACTTAAGAGAAACAACAGCAGTAAATATACTAGCAATTATAGAACTTGATAAAACAACTTGAAAAAAATCAATACCACTCATTGTAAATATTCTCTATACCCTATCGCCCTCTTGGGACAAGCAATTACACATTCCATACACTTGAGGCAATCGCTGTTGTTAATTTCAAACGAGTCAATATTTATCAAATTTAGCGGACACTTGCGTTCACACAATTTGCACTTCACACATTTATCTTGGTCGATTACCAAAATCTTTTTGCTCTGTCTTACTGAACTGCTCAAAGTGCCAATTGGGCAAAAACTGCACCAAGTTCTGCGTCCGAAAAACACAGCCAAAACTATTCCCAGAGCCGTTGTTACCACGCACATCAGCCAAAAAGTTCTGCCCCAATGATAAATATTGCCGATGTCCTGCGACAGGCGAAATCCCATAAATCCCATCAATAGCACAAAAATAGTCCAGCGAAACCACTTGTTTTGCGTGTAAGTAAAAGCAGATTTTTTATTCAAACTGATTTTATCAAAAAATCTATCGAAAAAAGAGCCTCGTGGGCAGAAGTTTCCACAGAAAAATCGACCCTTGAAAGTGCTAAACAAAATTGCCGAAACCATCACAACTGGCACGGAAAATCCTAAAAGCGGATAAAGATGACCGAAACCAATCACCACAACTACCACCCACAACAAAATCCATTGAAAAACCTTTCTATTATACATAATTACTTTCACTCCAAACTTTTGCAATTCAAAATATTCACTCAAATATGTAAATGAATTTTCTAAAATAAGCACCTCAAAAAGTTCAGAGCAATCCCTAAATTCCTTGACGAAAAAACCAAATCGAGCAAACTCAGTTTAATTTTATATCACAAAGAGGTAGAAAATGAAAATAGGAATATTGGGGACTGGCGGTGTGGGAGGATATTTCGGTGCAAAACTATCCACAGCAGGACATCAAGTCAAATTTTTGGCGAGAGGACAACATCTGAACGCTATCCAAAAAAACGGATTGATAGTGAAAAGCGTGAAAGGCGATATGCACATCAATCCTGCTGATGCCAGTGATAAGCTACAAGATTTCGCCAACTGCGAACTCATTATTTTCGCTTGCAAATCTTGGCAAGTCGAGCCTCTCTCCAAAGAGCTCAAAACCACTTTGAACAAAAACGCTCTGCTGCTACCTCTGCAAAACGGTGTTTTGGCGGCAGAAGAAATTTGCAGACATTTCCCCAAGGAGAACGTCCTCAACGGGCTTTGTGTGATTTTTTCCAAAATTACCGCTTCGGGTGAAATCACCCATATGGGATTGGAACCGATTATCAAATTCGGAGAATTGGATAAAACACGTTCGGAAAGAGGGTTAGCTATAGAAAAAATATTCTTGCAAGCCGATATACAGGCTACTCTCAGCAACGATATCGATGTAGATTTGTGGCTCAAATTCGTCGTCATCTGCCTCGGTGTATACGGTGCCACCATGAACGCCACTTACGGCGAACTTCGCGAACTCTCCGAAACGCGAGCTATTTTGAAAGAGACTTTACAGGAAATTTACACGATTGGCAAAGCAAAAAACATCAACCTGCCTGACGACACTGTGGAACGAAGCATGAAAGCTGTTGATTCTTACCCTCACGATGTTCGTTCATCTCTGGCTCGTGATATTCTTGAAGGGAAACCTTCGGAAATAGAGTATCAAACTGGCTCTGTCGTGAAATTCGGTCGTGAACTTGGCATCAAAACACCTTATAATCAAGCAGCTTACGCATCTGTGAGAATGATGATGAAGAAAAGTAATCTATAGATTTATGCTCCACAGAGCCAATATGATAAAAAACAACAGCAAGAGAACTTTGATTTTTGGGTCTTTTTTTGCTATAACTTCCACCCTACTGTGGGCAGGAAATCTCACTATTTCTCGTGGTATCAATGCCCATATTTCTCCTGTTACACTCTCTTTGGTTAGGTGGAGCATCGCCAGCATAGCTTTATTACCTTTTGGTATCAAGCCTCTGTTCAAACAATGGGAAAACATTAAGAAAAACATTCTTTATCTGTTTGCCACCGCTTTTTTGGGAATTGCTTTTTTCAACACCTTAGTATATACGGCAGCTAAAACCACCACAGCTATAAATCTTTCTATTATTTCCATCACGTTCCCCATTTTTATACTGATGTTCTCTGCCATTTTTTACCATGAGAAAATAAATGCTCAAAGAACTGTTGGACTCGTTTTAGTAATTGTCGGCACTATTTATCTGACCACCAAAGGAAATTTCCAAGCAATCTTTGTAAACAAGCCCGTAATCGGAGATTTGATAATGCTGATAGCATCAATTGTTTTCGCTACCTATAGTATTTTTCTGAAAAACAAACCAAAAGAACTGGAACTTATTCCGCTACAACTAATAACTTTTATCATTGGGACTATTCTTCTGCTTCCTATCTACTTTTTGCAAAATGATGATAACTTAGTTATTCCTTTAAGTCTTAATATGCTTGGAATTTATGCCTATTTAGGCATCTTTGCTTCTGTAATAGCATTTATCTCTTGGAATTTCGCCATATCTCTGCTAGGAGCTACTAAAGCAGGAATTATCTACTATATTATCCCTATATTCAGCTCGATTTTGGCTTTTTCCTTTTTAAACGAAAAAATTGCATTCTACCATTTTGTTTGTTTTGGATTAATCCTTCTTGGCATCTTATTAGCTCGTAAAGATTAATAATTTGAGAATCCTATAAAAACAAAGACTAAAATTTTAAGTTCTTTGGCTACGTACAGATTTATAACGCAATAAACAATTATCCTATTTCATGCGAAACATCCACCGTCAACACGCAAAACACCTGCATTCCCAAACCTTTACCAAATTCCGTCAAACCCTCGCCAGTGGTAGCTGTCAGACCGATTTGGCTTAGTTCGATTTTCAAAATCTTCGCCAAAGATTCCTTCAGCTCTCGTACTCTGCCCTCCAACTTGGGCTTCAGAGCCTCGATAGAAATCGACAGATGAACGATTTTGCCCTTGAGATTTGCCAAATCCTCCAAAGCAACTTTCAGATATTCCGCACTATCGGTAATTCCCAACTTGCACATCTTGTCTGCGACTTTGCCCAAAATATTCCGCCCTGTAATCCCCGAAATCGCATTGGTCACGGCGTGCAACACCACATCACCATCGCTGTTAGCAACAAAGCTCATTTCCTTGCTAAAGCAAACTCCACACAGATACAAACCCTTTTCAGTATCTTTAAAATCAAATCGATGACTATCCTGACCTATCGCAACTTTAATCATTTACCATTCCTTTCACAATCCGTATTTGCTCCGCATAGTCGCTGGACTTAGCAGGAGTTTCCAGGATGAGCGGTTTCCCGTGCCTATGGGCGAAGTTCACCACGGCTCCTATTCCTTCCAAACCGATTTTCCCAAAGCCCAAATCCTCGTGTCTGTCCACTCTGCTACCAACGTCCTTTTTGGCATCGTTGAGGTGAAAGCAAACCAGTCTGTCCAAGCCAAATCGCTTCTCAAAGTCAGTCAACCAGTCATCGACTCCTTGCTCCGTTCGCAAATCGTAACCTGCTGCAAAAGCGTGGCAAGTATCCAAGCAAAATCCAGTTCTCTTATGGCAATCCAACGCCTGAAACAGCTCTTCCAGCTCGTCCAATCTAAATCCAATCTCACTGCCCTGACCAGCTGTGTTTTCTAGAACAATCTTCGCTTCTTCATGAGTATTTTGCAGAACGTAGCTCAGATTTTCTTTGATATTTGCGAACGCTTCCTCTTTGGTAAACTCCAAATATTTCCCGATGTGCAACACAATTCCAACACCACCGAGAGCGAAAATCTTGTTCATGTCGTCAATCAAGCTATCGGCTACATAACGAAAATCCCTTAAGGGCTTAGCAAAATTCAAAAGATAGGAGCAATGCCCAATTAGAAAAATATTCTTTTCGTTCAATCGCCTCTTCACAGCCAAAGCCTCGTCTTTAGTCAAATCTTTCACATAGCGATAACTTCTGGGACTTTTCAAAAAAATCTGCACAGCATTTCCGCCCAAATTTTCCACAATGGCGACAGCATCCAAAAACCCTTTGGCGATGGAGCTATGCACTCCCACCTGTAAAATATTTTCCAATTTTCTCTCCAATTCAAGATTATAGGTTTAAAACATTTGTCTGTAAAAGGTTGTCAAGTTCTTTGAATTGCACATCTTTCTTTTAATTCCTTGACTTGCAAACAAAAATTCAATCCATTGAACGAGGTGTGTTCGTCGCCAACTATTAAACTTTCGGTTAGGTAAATATATGAAAATACTACATCTGTCTGATATTCACGGAAGAGTGGAAAATTTCCAGTTTATCGAAGATTTGTTGCAAAACAGCGACCTCATAATCATCAGTGGCGACCTCACTCACATGGGCAGAGAGGACGCTATGGCGAACACTCTTCGCTTTCTGCCATTGGACAAAACCTTGGCTCTATTGGGAAATTGCGACTATCCCTCCACGCTGAAAACTCTTAGGCAAGCAAACATCTCCATCGATGGAGAATGCACAGAAGTTGCTGGCTACAAAATTTGCGGTTACGGTGGCTCATTGCCTACTCCGATTGACACACCCAATATGCATCCCGAGGAAGAGTTTTTGCACGTTTTGGATACCTTTTCCGATGTTGACATCCTTGTTACTCATCAGCCACCATACGGCACAAAGGCGGATTTGCTACCCACTGGAAAGCATGTTGGGAGCAAAAGCATCACAGAATACATCGGCACATACCAGCCGAAGTTGGCTCTCTGCGGTCATATGCACGAGGCACAGTCCGTCAGCAAAATCGGCGAAACTTTCGTGGTAAACTCTGGCTCTTTGGCTCTTGGAAATTACGCTCTGATAAACCTAACCGACAACAAAGTCGATATTGAATTGGGTAACATCTCGTCATGATAAAAAATCTCGATAGGCAAACCATCCTCGAACTCCTGGAAACTGGGCAAATCACTCGCCTACATTCCTACTTGCAAGATTCTCACCCAGGGGACATCGCCGCTATCATCAACGACCTACCCAACGAAGAACAATATAAGCTCTTTAGTCAACTGAAGGTGGAAATCGCAGCGAACGTTATGCCGGAGCTACACCAAGAAATTCAAGAGCAATTCCTGCAAAAAATCAATCCTGCCAAATTAGCTGGAATCCTCGGCGAGATGGATAGCGACGACGCGACCGACATCCTCAGCGGAATAGAGGACGAGCAAGAGCAAAAATCTATTTTGGAGCGATTGGACTTTGACGACAAGCAATCCATCAAAAAGCTCCTAACCTACGACGAAAACACCGCTGGTGGCATCATGCAGTCGGAAGTTGCCCAAGTTCCCAAAAATTTCACCAAAGCCCAAGTCGTTCAGTACATCAAGGAAAACTACGACGAAATCGACAACTTGGCTTATATTTTCGTTGTCAGCAAGGACGGAGTACTGGAAGGAAAGTTGGACACCTACGCACTTTTCATCATGGACGACAACCAAACTATTGGTCAAGCGATGCAGACCGACATTATCTCCACCACCACCAGCACCGACCAAGAAAAAGTTGCTCACCTCTTCCGGAAATACGACCTCTATGCTATCCCCGTGGTTGACGATAAAAATCGCCTCTTGGGAAGAATCACAGTTGATGATGTCATCGACGTAATCGACGACGAAGCCTCGGAAGACGTTTACAAAATGATGGGGTTAGGCAACGAAGACAAAGTCTTTTCTTCGCCTTTCAATTCATTCGGCAAAAGAGTTCCATGGCTTTTGCTGAACCTCTTCACAGCCATTTTGGTCTCCAGTGTAGTGGGAATCTTTGAAGGTGTTATCAAAAGCTGGGCTTTCCTCGCTGTGCTAATGCCCATAGTCGCAGGACTTGGCGGAAACTCAGGAGCACAAACTCTAACGGTAATCATTCGTGGTATCGCCATGGGCGAGCTGACCACCAACAACTCCGTTAAAGCTCTCCGCAAAGAGGTCATCGTTGGCATCTGCAACGGCGTCGCTATCGGCACTGTCGCAGCCCTGATAGCTTGGCTCTACAAAAGCAACATTATGCTCGGAGTCGTTCTCGGTGGAGGACTAATTTGCAACATGATGATTGCTGGCATCGTGGGAGCGTTAGTGCCCCTGCTCCTCAAAAAATTCAAATTAGACCCCGCTCTCGGCTCAAATATCATCGTCACCATGCTCACCGATATGGGCGGATTCGCAAGCTTTTTGGGGCTTGCAGCTATTCTCTTATAAAATAACCTATTGTGCTAACAGCCGAAGACAAAGTTTGGGATTTAATCGTTATCGGTGCGGGAGCCTCTGGGTTAATGGCTGCTGGAAGAGCAACTCGCTTGGGATACTCCGTTCTGATACTGGAAAAAATGCCCAAAATTGCCCGAAAAGTGAAAATCACAGGCAAAGGAAGATGCAACCTCACCAACACCAAATCGTGGGTAGATTTTGAGAAAAGTATTTTCCCAAAGCCTAACTTCTTCAAGAAAGCCTTTTTCAATTTCGACAATTTTAGCACCATCGATTTGTTCGAAAAAACGTTGAATGTCCCGCTCAAAGTTGAACAAGGCAAAAGAGTTTTTCCCGTCTCCGATAAGTCCGCCGACATCATAAAGGCTCTTGATTTATGGGCAAAGCAAGCCAAAATAATCTGCAACTGCTCCGTTGCCTCTGTGCAAACAACTGCCAACAAAATCAACCACATCGTCTGCTCCCAAAACGACACCACTGCAATTTACAAAGCACACAATTATCTATTCGCCACAGGTGGAATGAGCTATACGGCAACTGGTAGCACAGGCGACGGATTCACTTTAGCCAAAACCATGGGACACACCATCGAACCCTGTCTGCCTTCACTTGTTCCGCTTGTCAGCTATAACGTGAAAAACCTGCAAGGACTATCACTAAAAAACACAACAGCAACCCTATTAAATGGAAATAAGAAGATACAAGAGGAGTTTGGCGAATTGCTGTTTACACACACTGGTCTCTCAGGACCAACTATTCTCACCCTCAGTCGTCAAGCAAGCACCCTTCTGGAACAAGGCGAAAGCATCTCTATCTCGCTTGACCTGAAACCATCTCTTTCAATGGAACAACTTTCACACAGAATCTCTCACGAAATTTCCTCTTCTCCCGACAAACAAATAAGCACATTTCTGAAAAGCTATCTGCCAAATAGGCTGATACCGTTTGTGTTAGAGAGGTTAGATACAAATCCGTCTTCAAAAATATCTTCACTGAATATCACTAAGAAATTAGCCCTACTTCTGAAAAATTTGGTCTTCACCATCAGTGAGCATTGCGGTTTTGAACAAGCTATAATCACTCAAGGCGGAATTTCCACTTCGGAAATTGACAGCAAAAGCATGCGTTCAAAAGTAATCGAAAATCTATATTTGTCTGGGGAAGTTATAAATTTGGATGCTTACACGGGAGGTTACAATCTGCAAATAGCTTTCTCTACAGGATACTTGGCGGGAGAATTAAAAAAGTAACAGATTACCTATACTAACTACTTTTCTTGCGGAAAAATGATAAAGAAATAATCAGCTCTTTTCTGAAAATTTTGAGTATCAGAAGCCCCAATAATATCATATAAGTTGCAACCAAAGTATGAGTAAAAAGTATCAAAGCAGCTACGGAGTTAGTCGCCAATCCAAACATCCCACTAAAAATTATAAGAGCAGTTATTTCGTTAGAGCCGATTTGCCCAGGAGGTGACGGCACCGCATACGACAAAAATAACAGAGAATACCCCAAGAACAAAACATCCAACGGCATAGCATAGTTAAGTGCCTTGATAGCAAAACAAAACGCCAAACAATTAAAACCCAAAGCTGCAACAGAAAAAACAAACATTTTAATAAAAAGAAGGGGTGTAAACTTTAATTGTTTGATGCCAACCACAAAATGAATAAACATTCCCAAAAGTTTCCGCAGTTTTTCATTTCGCCATTTTCCTCTCAATTTAATAACCAATTTCACTCTGAAAGTAACAAACAGCAAAAACAAAAACCCAACTACCAATATTCCAACCAAAAAATAAATAACGTAATAAACTTCCTTGCTCACCTCGTACTTAACAAAAGGCAAAATCGCCAATATAACAAAAATCGGCATCAAATCGAAAAGTTTGTCGATAAACGCTGTGGGAAACACTTTTGACAACGGCACTTTGTAGCGCTTTTTAATATAATTGCACTTCACAACTTCAGCAATTCTAATGGGTATAAGAAAATCTATCACCGAAGCCATCGCGTAAGTTTTCAGCACTTCATAACGTTTCACTGGCACCAATCTCTTCAGCAAAAAGCTCCAACGAGTACCACGAATACACGTGACCAAAAAAGTAACCAAAAAGAAAAGTGGCAAATACCAATAATTTATATTATTGTAATGTGCCAAGGTTTCCGAGACGTCAATAAATTTGAAACTCAAAGCCAGTAACGCCAAACCAATTATAAACAAAATCGATAATTTTTTTATCATAAACCTAAAAAAGAAATGAACCCCTAAGTAGCAACAAAATTCAAAAAGAAAAAGCCACTTCGTTAGAAATGGCTGTAAAATAATTCAAAGTAATTTGCAGAATTTTTAACCTTCTACAACTTCTTCAGCCTCTTTAACTAAATCTTCGAGCTTAACCTCTTTTTCGGCAGGTTCTGGAGTAGCAACAGCAGATGCCTCTTTCTCCTCTACAAACTCGATAATCGCTAAAGGAGCAGCATCGCCCTTACGGAAACCAGCTTTTATAATTCTAGTGTATCCACCCTGAACATCTTTGTATCTTGGAGCTATTTCATCAAAAAGTTTTTTAACCAAGCTACGATCACCCAACACGCTATAAGCCAAACGACGGTGATGAACCTCGCCCTTCTTGCCATAAGTAACAACTCTCTCAGCCAAGCTCCTCATCTCTTTAGCTTTAGCCTCTGTAGTAGTGATACGCTCCGATACTATCAAAGACTTCACCAAGTTTCTCAGCAACGCTTTACGGTGTCCAGCTTCTCTACCGAACTTGCGTCCTTCTTTTCTATGTCTCATATTACCTACTACCTTTTTAAAATTTTATTTCTTGCTTCCGCAATCTCAGCTTCCACTTTTTCCAAATTCATGCCCAAAGACATATCCAAATCCTGAAGAAGTTTCTTAATTTCGTCCAAAGATTTTTTACCGAAATTACGATAGCGAAGCATTTGATTTTCGGTTTTGCTCACCAAATCTCTAACCGTCTCAATTTTAGCTGCAAGCAAGCAATTACTAGATCTAACGGAAAGCTCCATCTCGTTGACACTAGTGTCCAAAAGTCTCTCAATTCTCTCAAGACGAGGATCCATTTCCAGTTTTTCCACATATTCAGGTTCAACCTCAAAACGAACCATCTTATCGTAAAAATCTCTGAGCAATTTGCTAGCTGTATAAAAAGCTTCTTTGGGGTCTAAACTTCCGTCAGTTGTGACTTCCAAAACCAGCTTATCATAATCAATTCTTTTGCCAACTCTCTCGTTTTCTACAGAAAAAGCTACATTTTTAACAGGATTGAACAAAGAATCAACAGCAATGAAACCAACAGGCAAATCAGCTTTATCGTGCTCTTCGGAAGGAACATAGCCACGATTAACACCAACGATAATCTTGCATCTAATTTCCTGACCATCTTGCGTAATTTCAAAAAGTTCCAAATCTTTGTTGATGATCTCAATACCTGATTTCACGGAAATATCGTTAGCAGTTACCATTCCAGCTTTTTTAACATTCAATTCCAAAGTAACATCTTCCAAAGATTCAGATTTGATAGCCAAACGCTTAAGTCTGAGAATAAAATCAACGTAATCGGTATTCGTTCCAGGAATACCAGTAAACTCGTGGTGTAAGCCGTCAATCATCACAAACTTAACAGCAGCCCCTTGCATAGAAGAAAGTAGCACCCTACGAACAGTGTTCCCGACGGTCGTTCCGTATCCGGGTTCCATAGGACTAACACTTACCTTTACATAAGTACTACTATAAGTGGATTCGTCTATTTCCACCTTGGTAGGATTTTGAATAGGAATTATTAAACTCATCGCACCTTCCCTATATTATTTAGAATAGAACTCGACAATCAAACGATCATCAATATTCACAGGTATTTGCTCTCTATTCGGAACAGCCAAAACTTCACCTTTCAAATTCTTCTTATCAAAAGTCAACCAAGAAAAACTGTCAACAGCACTGTTGCCAATATTATCCAAGAACACTTGCATATTTTTGCTCTTGTCCTTCACTTGGATAACGTCACCTTGTTTGCATTGATAAGAAGGAATGTTCACTCTTTTGCCGTTCACTGTGATGTGAGCGTGAGAAACCAATTGACGAGCCTGCATACGAGTACCAGCCAATCCAAGTCTGAAAACAACACTGTCCAATCTCAATTCCAAAAGTCTAAAAAGATTTTCACCCGTTACACCACTTTGCTTTGCAGCTTCTTTGAAATAGTTGCGAAACTGTTTTTCCATAAGACAATACATCATTCTGGCTTTTTGCTTCTCTTCCAAGTGCAAACCGTAGTCACTCTTTCTCTTCTTAAAACCTTGGCTGTGCTCACCTGGAGCATAACCTTTTTTCTTCAAAATTTTATCATATTTGGGAGCTTCAAAAATATTCTCCCCGAATTTTCTACAAATTCTCGCTTTAGGACCTGTATATCTAGCCATCTATCTCTCCCTATATCCTTCTTTGTTTAGGTGGTCTGCAACCGTTATGAGGTACCGGAGTAACATCTTTAATCATAGTTATTTGCAATCCAGCAGCATTCAAAGCTCTGATAGCAGCTTCTCTGCCACCACCAGGACCTTTCACAATCACACCAACTCTAGAAATACCGAGCTCAACAGCCAATTCACCCATTTTTTTTCCTGCCAACTGAGCAGCAAAAGAGGTGTTCTTCTTAGAACCTTTATAGCCAATATCTCCGCCACTAGACCAATCGATAGTATTTCCAGACTTATCGGCCAAGGTAACAATCGTATTATTAAAACTAGAATGAATATTAACCATTCCTTCACTAATATTCAGTTTTTTCTTTTTCTTCACATTCTTAGCCATCTTCTACTACCTCTTTTTCCTTCTCTTTTTGCGAGTCATAGCATTGTTCTTAGTGTTTTGACCTCTACAAGGCAAACCTCTTTTGTGTCGCAATCCGCGATAAGAACCGTTACCCATCAATCTCTTTATGTCCATAACGTTTCTGGTTCTGAGTTCACCTTCCACAACATAGTTACTTTGAATTTCCTCTCTAATTTTTTTCTCATCTTCCATAGAAAGGTCTTTCACTCTTATGTTCTCATCTATATCCAGATCACTAAGAATCTTCTTGGAATGAGTTTTGCCTATTCCAAAAATATAGGTTAACGCTATTTCTAATCTTTTGTCTTTAGGGAGTTCAACTCCTACAATATTAGCCAAATCTCCTCCTAACCTTGTCTTTGTTTATGTTTGGGATTAGAGCAGATAACCCTAACCACACCTTTACGAACCACTATTTTGCAGTCCTTACAAATCTTCTTTACAGATGCTTTAACTTTCATCATTAACTCCAAACTACTTATACCTATAAATTATTCTGCCTTTGGACAAGTCGTAAGGGGAAATTTCCAATTTCAATTTATCCCCCGTCAAAATTCGAATATAGTGCATTCTCATCTTTCCCGACAAATGGGCTATAATCTCATGCCCATTCTCCAACTTAACTCTGAATTTAGTCCCAGGCAAAATTTCAACAACTTCACCGTCAATTTCTATATTATCCACTTTAGCCATAATATCGCCTTTACCTTAAGCAACCGTCAAAATCTCCGCCTCACCCTCAGTAACAAGCACTGTGTACTCAAAATGAGCCGAACGACTATTGTCAGCCACTATACATTCCCAACCGTTTTCAACAATCCTATTAGTTCCTCGGTTAAACATCGGCTCTATCGCCAATGTCATTCCCGAACGCAAACGAACTCCAGTACCTTTTTTCCCGACATTTGGAATCGCAGGATCTTCGTGAAGATTTTTCCCTATTCCATGCCCTGTCAGATTGTCCGCAGGATAAAACCCGTTTTTTCTGGCAACAGCTCCAATAGCAGCAGACAAATCTCCCACGCGATTACCATTTCTTGCCAAAGCCACAGCGGTGTCAAGTGCTTCCTTGGTAATTTTCATCAAGCGTTTGTCCTCAGCAGAAATTTCGCCAACCGCATAAGTTTTCGCTCCGTCACCATAGTAACCGTTCAAATACGTACCAACGTCAACGCCTACAATATCTCCGTCTTCCAAAACAACTTTTTTGGAAGGAATTCCATGCACAATCACAGAATTTACCGAAGTGCAAACCTCTCCAGGAAAAGGTGGCAATCCAGGGACGCTGTATCCTTTAAAAGCTGGTCTCGCACCTCTATCCAAAATAAATTTCTTCGATTCTTCGTTGATTTCCCAAGTGGTAATGCCAGGTCTAATAACTCCGTCCAAATACTCAAGCAATTCACCAACGATGCGGTTCGCATCTCGCATCTTCTCTATCTCAACGGAATTTTTTATGAAAATCACTTAGCTCTTCTACCTCTAATCTTTCCGTGCTTCATAAAGCCGTCGTAGTGTCGAGAAATAAGCTGACCTTCCAACTGTTGCAAAATATCCAAAGCAACTCCCACAACAATGATGAGACTGGTACCTCCGAAATAAAGCGGAGAGTTTGTGTAGTCTATCAGATATTGAGGAATCACGGCTATCATAGCGAAAAATACCGCACCAGGCAAAGTTATCCTAGCGATAACGCTGTTCAAGTATTCGGCTGTGCTCTTGCCAGGCTTTTTGCCAGGAATGAAACCACCATACTTTTTCATATTGTTCGCCATCTCGATAGGATTGAGCACAATAGCTGTGTAGAAATAAGCAAAAAACACGATTAACACAACATACAAAATGGTGTAGGTGTACGCTCCAGGCGACAAAGAAGCTGAAACAGCATTCATAAAAGCACTCTCTTTGAAAAAAGAGGCTATCGTCTTGGGGAACATTATCACGGCTTGAGCAAAGATTATCGGAATCACACCAGCAGTATTCACCTTGAGAGGAATGTGCGAGGACTGACCACCGTAAATCTTGCGACCGACAATTCTCTTGGCGTATTGAACAACTATCTTTCTCTCGCCTTGAGTTACATACACCACCAGCCCTGTTACAATCACGATGGTAGCCAAAATAATCACGACGTTCAGTGTCGGCATAGAACCAGCATAGACCATCTTTGCCATGTTATAAAATCCGACAGGATAGTTAACAACGATACCAGCAAAGATAATCAGGGAGATACCGTTTCCGATACCTCTATCCGTAATTCTCTCTCCGAGCCACATGATAATCATAGTACCTGTGAGCAAAGTAGTTACGGCAGCAACCGTAAACATAATCCCGCTATTCGGCACAACAGCTTGTCCCGTAGAGGTGTATAGATTTTGCAAAAAGATGGTAATACCAATAGAGTTGAACACGCCGACTATCAAAGTTCCATATCTGGTGTATTGAGTAATCTTGCGTTGCCCTTCGGCTCCCTCATGCTTCAGTTTCTCGAAGAACGGAAAAACTCCGCCCAAAAGTTGCATCACGATGGAAGCGGTGATATAGGGCATAATTCCCAAAGCAAAAATAGATGCTCTCTGAAAGTTGCCACCAACGAACATATCAAACATTCCAAAAAGAGTGCCATCACCACCTCTGGTGGCAAAAAATTCCTGCAAAGCACCAGTATCAATCCCCGGAACTGGAATGTAACCGCCCAATCTGTAAAGCACCAAAATAAAAGCAGTAAAAAGAACTTTATTCTTTAGCTCGGCAATCTTGAAGACATTTAATAAATTCTTAAGCAATTTAAATCTCCTTTACACTACCGCCGCAAGACTCGATAAGTTTTTTTGCATTAGCAGAGAATTTATTAGCTTCAACATTGAGAACAGCTTTGAAATCTTCGACACCAGAAGCCAAAACTTTCACAGGCAACAGTTTCTTGGGGATAAGTCCCTTTTCTTCCATAGTCGCCACATTTATATCAGCCTCTCCAAGAGCTACCAAAGCACCAAGATTGATAATGCGATACTCTTTCCTATTAATGCTGGTAAAACCTCTCTTGGGCAAACGACGTTGCAAAGGCATTTGACCACCTTCAAACCAAGCTGGAATATTTCCACCACTTCTTGATTTTTGTCCGTTATATCCTCTACCGCCTGTTTTACCAAGACCAGAGCCGGAACCTTTACCTCTTCTTTTTTTGTTCTTCAAGGCAGGTTTATTTAGATTAGATAAATTCATCATTCCACCCCTATCCTAAACTTCTTCTACATTCAAAAGATAACTTACTTTGTTAATCATTCCACGGATAACAGCATTATCTTCATGCACTTTAGTTCTATTCATTTTGCCCAGACCAAGAGCCTTAATAGTCCCTTTTACGTCTTCTCTTCTACCGATAGTACTACGAATTTGAGTTACTTTCAATTTCTTAGCCATTATTCTCTCCCCTTGGCAAGCTCGTCCATGCTCTTACCACGAAGTTTAAGTACATCTTGAATAGTTCTGAGTTGCTTCAAGCCATCGATGGTAGCCTTAGCCACGTTAACGGCAGTGTTAGAACCCAAAGACTTGGTCAAAATATTTTGTACTCCTGCAGCTTCCAAAATAGCACGTGCAGGACCTCCAGCGATGATGCCAGTACCATCGGAAGCAGGCTTGAGCATCACTTTGCTAGCCTTAAATCTACCGATAATCTCGTGAGGAATAGTTCCGTTCACAATTGGCACACTAAACATGGAAGCGGCAGCATTATCTTTAGCTTTGCTGATAGCGTCGGTAATTTCGTTAGCTTTGCCACTGGCAAATCCCAATTTCCCGTTTTTATCTCCAACGACCATAGAAGCATTAAAGCTGAAGTTTCTACCACCTTTCACCACTTTGGCAACTCTGGCAGTGGACACTATCTTCTCTACTTCAAATCCGCTCTTGATCGGTTTTTCGTTCTTTTGCTTTTTCAAAATATCTCCTTACAGTGCCAAACCGGCTTCTCTAACGCCATCTACCACGGCTCTTACACGACCATGATATTTGTACCCGTTTCTATCCACACATGCAGCCTTAATTTTAGCAGCTTTAGCTTTTTCGCCCAACATCTTCCCAACTTGAAAGCTCTTTTCGCTTTTATTTCCCTCAAACTTAGCACCTTTTTCCAAAGTAGAACAAGCCACCAATGTCTTCCCGCTTTCGTCATCAATCATTTGAGCGTAAATATTGTTCAAAGATCTGTAGATAACAAGACGAGGTCTTTCATTAGTACCTTTTACTTTTTGAATATAAGCCTTTTTTCTTCTAAGTCTTGAGGCAGTTTTTACAAAACTCTTGCTTGCTTTTTTTCTCATTGTTCACTCCTCAAATCTTATTCAGCCTTTTTGCCTTGCTTAATCTTCACAAACTCGCCTTTGTATCTAACACCTTTACCCTTGTAATTCTCAGGAGGTCTGATTTTGCGAATTTGATCGGCAAATTTGCCAACTTCTTCTTTGTTAATGCCAGAAATCGTAACTTCAACGTTAACAGGAAGAGCTTGCTTGCCTTCAGGTGCTTTGGCTTCCACTTTGAGATGAGATGGCACCTCAACTATCACTTCGTGAGAGAAGCCAAGACTACATCTGAGCCAACTGCCTTGCACCTTGGCGTTAAAACCAGTACCGATAAATTGCAAAGTTTTGCTAAAACCAGCACTCACGCCAATAACCATATTGTTTAATAAAGCTCTTGTCATTCCATGAATAGCTTTCAAAGAATCTGCCTTCCGAGAAACAACAAGCACTCCATCTTCATTTTTTACATTAATTCCAGACAAAAGAGAGTAAGAAAGTTCTCCGAGAGGACCTTTTACTGCAACATCACTACCCTTGATGTTGACTTCTACTTTTTCTGGCAAACTGATTGGTAGGTAACCTATTCTAGACATTTTTCACACTCCTCCTACCAAACCTTGCACACATATTCACCGCCAATGTTTTTGCTTTTGGCATCTCTGTCCACCATCACTCCCTGAGATGTGGAAATAATCGCACAACCCAAGTTGTTATAGACAGTCGGCAAGTTTTTTGCAGTTACATATACCCGCATACCTGGGGTACTAATTCTTTGGATTCCTCTTAATACAGGGACTTCGTCCTTGGTATATTTGAGTACCACTGACAATTGTTTTCTTACTCGCTTCTGAGAGACATCCCTGTCTAAAATTTCGTAAGAATCTACGAAATTCTCTTGATCGAGCAGTTTCACAATTCCTTCCACAAGTTTGCAATGATCAACAAAAACTGCTTTATGTTTAGCAAGATATGCATTTCTAATTTTTGTCAAAGCATTAGCAATAGGATCTGACACACTCATTTAAAACTCCTTATTTATTACCAGCTAGCTTTGGTTACACCAGGGACTTCACCGTTGGAAGCAAGTTTGCGAAAACAAAGTCTGCAAATTCCAAAATCTCTGATATATCCTCTAGGGCGTCCACATTGCTTACAACGATTATACTCTCTAACTTTAAATTTTTGAGATCGTTTTTGTTTAGCAATCATCGATTTTTTAGCCATAATTACTCCCTAATTTTTCTTGAACGGGAATCCCAAGCTACTAAGTAACTTGAAAGCACCTTCATTATTCTTAGAGGTGGTGCAAACCACAACACTAAGACCTCTTACACTATCGACCTTGTCATAATCAATCTCAGGGAAAATAACTTGTTCTTGCAAACCAAGAGCATAATTACCTCTACCATCAAACGATTTGGCGGAGATACCGTTGAAGTCTTTCAACTTCGGCAAAACGATGGACACGAGCTTATCAATAAACTCATACATAACTTCACCACGCAAAGTAACTTTGCAACCGATAGGCATTCCTTCTCTCAATTTGAAATTAGAAATAGACTTTCTCGCCTTGGTTATCAGAGGCTTCCTTCCAGAAATAAGTGTCAAATCTTTCACTGCACCATCCAAAAGAGCTTTGTTTTGAGTGGCTTCGCCGACTCCCATGTTCAAAACTACTTTCTCAAGTTTAGGGACTTGACAAATATTTTTGTACTCCTTCTTGAGCGAAGGCACTACTTCTTTCAAATATTTCTCTTGTAATCTATTCATCGATCAGCTCCCACTATAACTCTTCACCGGATTTTTTGCAAACCCGAGTTCTTTTATCGCCAATCACTTTATAAATCGGCTTCGTTACATCTTTGAGTTTTTGATTGAAAAGCATAACGTTGGAAGCGTCGATAGAGCCCTCTATCTCCACTATTCCCCCCTGAGGATTGTTCTGATCAGGTCTCACGTGTTTCTTTTTCAAATTCACTTTTTCTATCAACACTCTGCCTTTTTTGCGGTCAACAGCCAAAATTTTCCCTGTAGCACCTTTGGAAGAGCCAGCAATTACCACCACAAAATCATCTTTTTTCAGTCTGGTTTTCTTTTCCATCTCTCCCCCTTACACCACTTCTGGAGCCAGGGATATAATCTTGGAATATCCATGCTCTCTCAGCTCTCTGGAAACTGGACCAAAAACACGAGTACCAACAGGTTCACCAGCATCGTTGACTATCACGACGGCATTGTCGGAAAATCTAATATAAGAACCGTCTTGTCTTCTAACCGCTTTTTTGGTTCTAACTATCAAACCCTTAGCCACAGCTTTCTTCTTAATACGACCACCGGGCAAAGCTTTTTTGACAGCGATAACAATAATATCTCCAACAGTAGCGTATCTCTTCTTGGAACCACCAAGCACCTTGATACATTGAGCCAATTTAGCTCCAGAATTGTCTGCTACCACCAGATTTGTTTGCATTTGTATCATATCTAAAGTCCTATTTACTTTCTTCCAAAACTTTATCCAAAACCCATTTCTTGGTTTTGCTAAAAGGCTTGGACTCTGTGATAGCAACAACATCGCCGAATTTACAGATGTTATTCTCGTCGTGAGCCTTAACCTTTTTGTGTTTTCTTACCATTTTCTTATACAAGGGATGAGCAAACTTTCTCTCGATTTCCACGACAATCGTCTTGTCCATCTTGTCGGAAACCACCTTGCCAACCCTTGACAATCTTCTACTAAACATTTGCTTCCCCTATTTTTGCTCTTTCGTTTACAATAGTCTTAATACGAGCAATATCTTTCCTTGCAAGTCTAAAAGCCGAAGGAGTTTCCAATTTTCCCATTGCCTGTGCAAATCTCAAATCGAAAAGTTTCTCTTCCAACTTGTTCAAACTATCTTGCAATTCACCATCGCTCATTTGACGAATTTCAGCAATTTTCATATTCTCACCTCTCCTCTGTAAACCATCTCAGTCTTGATAGGCAATTTCTTTCCTGCTTTAGAGATAGCTTCTCTAGCCAAAGCCGCATCTTCTATCTCCAATTCAAACAAGACTCTTCCTGGCTTAACTACTGCTACCCAATACTCAGGTTCACCCTTACCTTTACCCATACGGGTTTCAGCAGCGGTTTGAGTATAAGGTTTATCAGGAAAAATACGAATATGCACTTTACCTGTTCTTTTCAAAGTTCTGGTTAAAACTACACGCACAGCCTCAATTTGACGAGAATTAATCCAACCACAACCTTGAGCAAGCAAACCGAAATTGCCGAAACTTACTTCGCTACCGCGTTTAGCAAGACCTTTCATTCGACCTCTCTGTTGCTTCCTAAATTTTGTTCTCTTTGGTGCTAACATTATCTTAACTCCTTAATTAATTGAGGATATCGCCTTTGTATATCCAAACCTTAATACCAATGATACCATAAGTTGTGTTTGCTTCTACCAAAGCATAATCAATATCGGCACGAAGTGTGTGCAAGGGTGTAGAACCATCGGTATATCTTTCGGTTCTCGCCATTTCAGCTCCACCCAATCTACCCGAACACTGAATCTTGATGCCCATGGCACCATCTCTTTTGGCGTTTCTGATAGCAAACTTCATCACTCTTCTAAAAGAGACTCTGTTTTGCAATTGTCTGGCAATCTCTTGACCAACGAGCTGAGCATCACACCACATCTTCTTTATCTCGTTCACATTCACAAAAACAGAAATTTTTCTCTCTCTTTTCTTGTTGAGAAGCAGTGAAATTTCATCACGCAAAAGTTCAATTTCCGCACCTTTTTTACCAATCACTTGTCCTGGTCTTGCAGTGTAAATGTCCACAGTGAGTTGAGAACTCTTGCGATAAATTTTAACCTTAGAAACCATCGCAGTGGCAAGTCTGCTCTTGAGGTACTTTTTCACCATCAAATCTTCTTGCAAGTTGTCAATATACTCTTTGCCTGTAGCAAACCAAATAGAATCGGACTCTTTGTTGATGCCCAATCGCAAACCTATAGGATTAACTTTTTGTCCCATTCTATTCTCCTTCCTTAGTAATATCTTTCACAAACAAATATATGTGACAGCTTCTCTTCAAAATTGTGGTTGCTCTGCCTTGAGCTCTTGGTCTAAATCTTTTGGCGGTGCGTCCCTCGTTGGCATAAGCCTTAGAAACCACCAAGTCAGCATCATTAGTGCCAGCAGCCAAATCTTTTGCATTCGCCACAGCGGAGTTGAGCAATTTGTACATTTGCTTAGCCACTTTTTGCTTAGACAAAAACAATATTTTTTGAGCTTCTATAACAGATTTACCTCTTACCAAGTCTACCACTAGTCGAGCCTTGCGAGCCGAACCTCTATAATCTTTTAATACAGCTTTATATTCCATAGTCACTAACCTCTATTCGTGTGAGCCCTAAAAGTTCTGGTATGAGAAAATTCGCCGAACTTGTGACCAACCAAATCTTCCGAAACAAACACTGGAATAAACTTTCTGCCGTTATGCACAGCAAATGTGTATCCGATGAAATCCGGAATAATGGTGGATCTTCTTGACCAAGTCTTAATCACGGACTTCTTCCCGTCTTTCTTCATTTGCTCTACTTTCTTGAGCAAATGTTCATCCACGAAAGGGCCTTTTTTTACTGAGCGAGCCATTATTTCCTACCTTTTCTTTTCTTAGCTTTCACTATAAACTTATCAGAGTACTTTTTCTTCTTACGAGTTTTGCCGCCTTTGGCAAGCACACCCCATGGAGATCTTGGATGACCACCACCAGAAGTTTTACCTTCACCACCACCCATCGGGTGATCTACTGGGTTCATCGCAACACCACGCACTTTCGGTCTTTTGCCGAGCCATCTGGAACGACCAGCTTTACCGAGTTGCAAAGTGTTTCTTTCCACGTTGCCAACTTGACCGATGGTTGCATAGCATCCTTCTCTAACCAAGTGTACATCGCCAGAAGGCATCTTTAGGTGAATATAGCCGTTATCTTTGGCAACAACTTGCACATAAGAACCGGCGGAGCGAGCCAACTGACCACCTCTACCAGGAGTAAACTCAACATTGTGCACCAAGGTACCAAGCGGAATATCCTTAAGAGGAAGGGCGTTGCCAACTGCAATCGGAGACCCGTCACCAGCAACAATCTTTTGACCAACTTCGATGCCAAGAGGTGCTATAATATAGCGTTTCTCACCATCTACATAGTTCAAAAGGCAAATCCTTGCGGTTCTGTTCGGATCGTATTCCACAGAAGCAACAACAGCTTCTACGCCTCTCTTATTTCTTTTAAAATCGATAATTCTATACTTTCTCTTGTGACCACCACCTCTTCTTCTCACCGAAATTCGTCCTTGGTTGTTCCTACCAGCCTTTTTGGGCAAAGGAGCCAACAAACTCTTTTCGGGAGTGGAAGTAGTAATCTCTTCAAAAGTATATCCAGTCTTAAACCTCTGAGTAGGTGTAACTGGCTTATATTTTCTGATTCCCATATCTCCAAAATCCTCTAAACTTCAAATTCAGGGAACGATTCCCCAGCTTGCAAAGTAACAATAGCTTTTTTCCAATCAGCTCTTTTACCGGCAAATCTACCCATGGTTTTAACTTTCCCCTGTTGGTTTATTGTGTTCACATTCTTAACCTTAACAGAGAAAATCTTTTCCAAAGCTTTCTTAATCTCTATCTTATTGGCAGCTCTGCTTACCTTGAAAACATACGTCTTCTCATTTCTGGCGTTTACCACCATCAATTCCGAAGATTTCTCAGTAATGTGAGGAGCAATAATTATTTGTCTATCTGACTTTCTCATGATCCAAAAACCTCTATAACTTTCTTCAGTCCACTTTCTGTAATCAGCATATTGTCAGCGTTCAACACCTGATAAGCATAAAGAGTGTCCGCTCTGTCTGTAGATACATCGGTAATATTGGAAAAAGATTTTACCAAGTTAGCATCACTGCTATCAAATATCACCAACTTCTTTCTACCATTGCCCAATCCAGCAACAATGTCTTTAGCTTTTTTGGTAGATGGAGCCTCGAATTTAATATCTTCGATAACAAGCAAACCATCTTTTTTCACCAAATCGCTCAGAGCCAATTTCAAAGCCAATCTCTTCAACTTCTTAGGCACTCTCACACTCCAATCTTTGGGTTGCGGACCAAAAGCTCTACCTCCACCACGTCTTATAGGAGTTTTGCGGTCACCGGGACGAGCATTACCTGTTCCCTTTTGACGGAATAATTTTTTTCTACTTCCTTGCACTTCAGATCTGTTCTTCACACTGGAAGTCCCTTGTCGTTGATTGGCAAGATAGGCTTTCACCACCTCGTAAATCACAACATCGGCACCGTCACACTCCTTGGCAAAGAGTTCATCAGGCAGAGAAACAACTCCGTTTTCAGAACCATCCAATTTGTATTTTTTTATTTCCATTTACTAAAGTTCTCCTATCCTAACTTCTTCAGCAAGACAACGCTGTTTCTGTGACCAGGAACTGCACCTTGGATAAAAAGCAAATTTCTCTCTTTATCGATTTTAACAATTCTCAAGTTTTTCACGGTAACTCTACTATTCCCATATTGTCCTGGAAGTTTTTTTCCCTTGAACACACGGGACGGAGTAGCACACAAACCGATAGAACCCGGTCCACGATAACTCTCGTGTACACCGTGACTGGCTTTCATACCGCTGAAATTGTGTCTCTTCATCACACCAGTAAATCCTCTACCTTTGCTAGTTCCCACTACATCCACAAATTCGTCAACTTCAAACAAATCAACTGACAACTCTTCCAAACCATCCAACTCAGCATCGGAACCTACAGAAAACTCTCTGACAACTTTGTAACAATCACCTTTGAAATGACCTTGCATAGCTTTAGAAACATTTTTCTTAGATTTTTTGTCGAAACCGACTTGCACAGCGGAATAACCGTCAACATCCTTAGTTTTCTTTTGCACGACTTTGCATGGTCCAGCTTGCACCACCGTCACAGGAATCACTCTTGCATCTTCGTCAAAAATCTGGCTCATGCCGATTTTCTTTCCAACTATTCCTAACATCCCCAACCCCCTAAGCCTTAACCTCTACATGAACACCAGAAGGCAAGCTGATTTTTTTCAACGCATTCGTGGTGTTAGAAGTAGGATTTTCTATATCAATTACTCTTTTGTGGACAAGCATCTGAAATTGCTCTTGCGATTTTTTGTTCACGTGAGGCGAACGAAGCACAGTGTAAACGGTCTTTTCGGTAGGCAGAGGAACAGGACCGACAACTTTCGCTCCTGTACTCTTTACGCTGTTAACCAACTCACCAACCGAAGCGTCCAACAATCTGTGGTCATAAGCCTTCATTTTTATTCTAATTCTATTAGTTTTCATTAATATACCTTGAATTTAAATTATTCTTGTATCTCAGCTATAACTCCAGCACCGATAGTTCTGCCACCTTCACGGATAGCAAATCTAAGTCCTTTGTCCATAGCGATAGGCACTATCAATTCTCCGTTGATTTTCACGTTGTCACCTGGCATAACCATTTCTACGCCTTCAGGCAAGTTGAGTGTTCCAGTAACGTCTGTGGTTCTGAAATAGAATTGAGGACGATAACCTGAGAAGAAAGGCTTGTGACGTCCACCTTCATCAGCTTTCAGCACATAAACCTCACCAACGAATTTGGTGTGAGGAGTGATGCTCTTTGGAGCAGCCAAAACCATACCTCTTTCGATTTCGTCTTTTTTGATACCGCGAAGAAGCACACCAACGTTGTCGCCAGCTTCAGCACTATCCAAAATTTTACGGAACATTTCCACGCCAGTACAAACCACTTCGATAGTGTCTTTGATACCAACTCTTTCCAACTTATCGTTAATCTTGAGAGCACCAGTCTCCACACGACCTGTGGCAACTGTGCCACGACCAGAGATAGAGAACACGTCCTCAACAGGCAACAAGAAAGGCTTGTCAATCTCACGAACTGGCTCAGGAATATAAGAATCAAGTGTTTCCACCAACTTCTCAATAGCAGCAACGCCTTCTGGGTCTTCCTCAAGAGCCTTGAGAGCAGAACCTTGAACAAACGGAATGTCATCACCTGGGAATTTGTAAGAGGTCAAAAGCTCTCTAACTTCCATCTCCACAAGCTCCAAAAGCTCAGCATCGTCCACAAGGTCGCACTTGTTAAGGAACACAACCATTGCAGGCACACCAACTTGGTAAGCCAAAAGAATGTGCTCACGAGTTTGCGGCATAGGACCGTCAGCAGCTGAAACAACAAGGATAGCACCGTCCATTTGAGCGGCACCAGTAATCATGTTTTTCACATAATCGGCGTGACCAGGACAATCTACGTGTGCGTAGTGTCTGGCAGCAGATTCATACTCCACGTGAGCGGTAGAGATAGTGATACCTCTTTCTCTCTCCTCTGGAGCGTTATCGATAGAACCGAAATCGGAATATTCGGCTTGTCCCTTGCTAGCCAATACCTTGGTAATAGCAGCAGTAAGGGTAGTTTTACCATGGTCAACGTGACCAATTGTTCCCACGTTCACATGGGGCTTCGTTCTGACAAATTTTTCCTTTGCCATCATTTCCTCCTAAAGATCAAAAGTCCTCTTTAATTATAGGCATTACATACCTCAGGACTTACTTTTTATTTCACGAAAAGCTAACATTTGACAATCAGTTATAGTGTCAACTACTTTTTTACTCCCGCGAAAAATTCGTTATGGATTTCTACAAAATTTGCCAAAAAAGGCGGAAATTTTTGTTTTTTTGTTTACTCAAAAATTCTTCTGCAAAATTTTGAAAAAGCTGTTACAATTCAAAAAAAATTGGGAGAAATATTATGCCAAACATTATGAAGAATAAGAAAGGGATTGTCTTGGGTGTTGCCAATGGCAAAAGCATCGCTTGGCAAATCGCCAAAAAGCTGAAAGATGAGGGTGCTGAGATAGGCTATACATATCAGGATGAAACCTCTTGCAGAAAGGCTCTCAAGCTCTTTGAAGAGAACAATGCCACTTTTGCCTGCAAACTCGATGTCTGCGACGAGAGCGACTTTCCAAAATTGAATGAAAACATCGAAAAGCACTTCGACGGCAAATTGGATTTTGTGGTACATTCCATCGCAGGAGGACCTTCATTGGAAGATTTGCAAGGAGATTTCTACGATGTTTCCCGAGATAATTTTTTGAAAACTATGGAAATTAGTGCTTATTCCTTCGTGGCGATTATGAAGAGCGTTGCTCCATATATGAAGGCAACTGGCAACAGCTCAGCGATTTGTTTGAGCTATCTTGGTGCTCAGCGAGCAGTTCCCAATTACAACGTAATGGGGGTCGCCAAAGCCACCTTGGAAGCGTGTGCTCGTTACATGGCAAGTGATTTGGGCAAAAACGGTATCCGCGTGAACGTCGTTTCGCCAGGACCTGTGCTAACCCGTGCAGCTTCTGCTATTGGTGGATTTCGCCAAATGCTGAAAGAGTATGCCGAGCAGACTCCTCTCGGGAAATTGACCGACACGAAAGACGTCGCTTCGGCTGCACTCTATCTGCTCTCGGATTTGTCGGCAGGAACGACTGGGCAGACGCTGTTTGTGGATGGTGGGTATAATATTAGGTAACCCTTCAAAACAATTGACAATTGATAATGGATAAGTGATAATTTTGGGAAGGCGAGTAAGAATGGATTCCCGTTTACACTAGGATTAGGCGTGCTTTGGGCTTCTTGCTCTCTTGCCTCATGCCTGCGGAAGCAGGTATCCATTCTTGATGCATTTCTTTGAGTCTGGGGTTGTTCCCAGCCACTGCCCGACTGGTTTCCCGCATACGCGGGAATGAGGAGGGAAAGAAAACGAGAACGAGGGATGTGCTAAAACCAATGTATGCTTCGCTCGAGGTTGGGTGGGATAAACTTTTGGCATAACTATAGCTAAACAACAAAACTCCATTGGAGAAATACAAAGCAAGTTTTAGATTAGCAGATGATAGTCGTTTGCTCGGAGATGCTTCTACTCATGGTTAGCAATACTTCATCTCACGCCCCTGTTTTAGCGATTTTATGACAAAAGCGGGCTTTTCTGGTTCGTCTTTTCGCCCGTCCGAAAAGATGAACAAAAGCTTGGTTACACAAAAGGAAAGGTAACAAAACCAAACAAAAGAGAGAACACAAGAAATAATTTCTTGTGTATAGCAAACTTATTAATTGACACTTTTTTATCTATCGCTATTTTTTGCGAGATGAAAATAGTTTCAAATGGAGAAATAAACAATGAAAAAAATCTTTCTTTTAATCATGGGGATAATAGCTTTCGCTCTTGGGGGATGCTGTCTTTCCTGCTGTGATGACGACACAACTACAGAAACAGAAATAGTAGGAAAAACTTGGCTTCTTGTAACAACAGATGATTACTCTATAACCTATTCTTATCGTAGCGACAACACCTTTTCAATGGTACAACTGCTTGATACAGGTACCGATTACTCTTACTCAGAAATATCTGGAACATACACTTTGAATAAACTCGTCAAACCAAAAACACAAACTCTCACATTTATCTCAACTAAGACGACTGAGACTAAAGGTGGAGTACTCACAGAAGATACTACAATACAAGGTCAAAAGGGGACTTATTGCTATAAAATAGAAAATGACACTCTTTATTTGCTGCTTTCTTCAGTTTATGCAGTTGTAGGTTGGAACTATACAGTGCAAGATAGTATGCCTCAAAAATTTACCGAAAAAAAATAGCTAAAATATAACAAACTAAACGTCCCGTTACCAATAATAAGGTGATGGGGCGTTTTTTCTTCCAAGTGACTTCTCTTTTCCGATAGGATTAGGCGTACTTTGGGCTTCTTGCTCTCTTGCCTCATGCCTGCGGAAGCAGGTATCTATTCTTGATGCATTTCTTTGAGTCTGGGGTTGTTCCCAGCCACTGCCCGACTGGTTTCCCGCATACGCGGGAATGAGGAGGGAAAGAAAACGAGAATGAGGGATGTGCTAAAACCAATGCATGCTTCGCTCGGGGTTGGGTGGGATAAACTTTTGGCATAACTATAGCTAAACAGCAAAACTCCATTGGAGAAATACAAAGCAAGTTTTAGATTAGCAGATGATAGTCGTTTGCTCGGAGATGCTTCTACTCATGGTTAGCAATACTTCATCTCACGCCCCTGTTTTAGCGATTTTATGACAAAAGCGGGCTTTTCTGGTTCGTCTTTTCGCCCGTCCGAAAAGATGAACAAAAGCTTGGTTACACAAAAGGAAAGGTAACAAAACCAAACAAAAGAGAGAACACAAGAAATAATTTCTTGTGTATAGCAAACTTATTAATTGACACTTTTTTATCTATCGCTATTTTTTGCGAGATGAAAATAGTTCCAAATGGAGGAGAAACACAATGAAAAAATTCTTTCTTTTAGTCATGGGTATAATAGCTTTCGCTCTTGGGGGATGCTGTCTTTCCTGCTGTGATGACGACACAGAAGTACCGGGAAATAGTTTCATATCCGGTTCTGTTCTCAATTCCTCTGGCAGTGCCGAGGGTGTGACAAGTGTAACCCTGAGCGGACCAACACCTGCAACCACCACCACAGATAGCAATGGGAAATACTCTTTTAACAACTTAAAAAGCGGAACATATACCATAAGCTATATGCCTCCTACCAACTATGTGGGGACAATTTCGAGCAAGTCGCTTACTCTAAATGGCACAGACAGTAGCTCCGGCAACAACTTCAAGATCTTAACCTTTACCGAATTCAAATCGTATATAGCAAATGATAGCGATGTGACCAAATTCAACACTTCCGCTGTTACGAATTTGGATTCATTATTCTATAATCATAATAAAAATTTCAATCAAGATATTAGTGGCTGGGATGTGAGTAATGTAACCAGTATGAATTGCACTTTTTGGGATGCTACTCTATTTGACCAAAATATCGGTGGCTGGAATGTGAGCAAAGTGAAAGACATGTATAGTATGTTTTACAATGCCAAAGCTTTTAATAAAGACCTTAATAACTGGGATGTAAGCAATGTAGAAAATATGTCTTATATGTTTGGAGAAGCCTACAAATTTAACGGGGATATAACTAGCTGGAAAACAGGCAATGTTAAAGATATGAGCTATATGTTTTACTATGCCTACGAATTTAACCAAAACATTGGAATTTGGGATGTAAGTAGCGTTACCGATATGCAATACATGTTCTATTACGCCATAAACTTCAACGAAAATATCGGCAACTGGGGAGATAGCACAAAAAATGTAAAAAATATGAAATTTATGTTTTCTAGTGCCAAGAAATTCAACCAAGATATTGGAAGTTGGAATGTAGGGAGTGTAGAAAATATGCAAAGCATGTTTAATGATGCAACCAACTTCAATAATGATAGTAGCAACAGTATTAACAATTGGAATGTAGAAAAGGTAACAACCATGCTAAATATGTTTAGCAGAGCCTCCGAATTCAATCAAAACATTAGTAACTGGGCAGTAAATAAAGTAACAGACATAGGTAAAATGTTTCAGGACGCCAAAAAATTCAATCAAGACCTTAGTAGCTGGAGGACAAAATTCATTAGCCTTCAAAATTCACTTCAATTCCAAACTGGAGCAGATTCATGGACAAATTCCGATTATTATCCTGTTGCCCCTTAACCTAACAAGGATATTTGAGACTAATTTAGATTATGGTCGTAATCCCCAAATGGATTGCGACCTTTTTTGTTGCTCACTCGGATAAAACTGTTCCTCTGTGGTTTCCCGAGTTTCTAATCCTCATGCCCGTGCAAACAAGTATCCATTGCAATGCACCTTCTTTTTTTCGCCGTAAAAAAAGAAGTAAAAAGCTATCAAGCACAATCCTTGAAATCTTTGCACATAAATTTTCACAAAAAGAAAGTTTAATGTATTTATTTACAATACGTTAAGGCTAACTTTATTTGTTTAAAAATTATTGAGCATTGGAGGATTTAAATGCATACTGGAATATCTTTTGGGGATTTGGCAATGAAGACGAAACTGAAGAAGATGGAAAATCATTTTCTTTTCAAAGTGGAGAAACTACTTGATTGGAAAAGGATTGGCAAAATTTTAAACAGAATTCCTCGAAAACGCGACAACGTGGCAGGTTGCATTTTCTACAGAAGATCCACGATGTTCAAGGTTTACTTGCTGATGATGTGGTATAATCTCAGCGAAGTGAAGTGTGCCGAGCGATTGATGTACGATTTTTTGTTTATGAAGTTTTGTGGATTCAGTATGGACGACGATACTCCTGACCATTCCACGATTAGCAGGTTTAAGAATTTACTTATTCAGCGAAATCTGTTGGAAAAGTTGCTGAACGAGGTGAATTACCAATTCGCGAAGTTGGGAATTAACTTAAAAACTGGTGCCGTAGTGGATGCGACACTTGTGAGTTCTGTGGCACGTCCCAAAAAGAAAATAACGATAGAAACTGAGCCCGTGGGAGACGTTGAAAATGAAGAGCAAAAATTTGTTTCGATCGAAGTCAATATTCAGGAGAGCAAAGACCCCGATGCCAAGTGGGTGAGCAAGCGAGGTTGTTTTGTGTATGGCTACAAAGGCAGTGTTTCGGTTGACCCCCAGTATGGTTTGGTGCAGGAAATTATCACAACCCCAGCAAATCAGCATGACACAACGGTTTTCCCCGATTTGTTGCAGAAGATGAATTTACCACTGAATAAGCCTGTCTATGCGGACAAAGGTTATTGTAGCAGGAAGAATCGCGAGATTTTGAAAGAGAAAGATCTGAAGAGTGCAATTATGTTCAAAAACAAGAAAAATGACAGTGAAGAAATTCGAAACCTAAAAAAGCGGTATAACAAAATGGTCTCCAAAACGCGATATATTGTGGAGCGGACTTTTGGCACGCTACATAAATCGTATGGATATGGACGCAGTCGTTACTTCGGCTTGGAGAAAACTCATTTCTTTTTACAATTGGGAGCATTAGCGTTCAATTTAAAGCGAGCCGTAAAACTGTGTGAGGCACAATTGATATAGGATTGCTGTATCCAATGCGGGAAATTTGGCACATTTTGATAATAATGAGCAAGAAAAAGAGAAAATAGAAGAGAAATTTTGGAGAAATCTGAGAAAAATTAGTTGGGAAAAGTGATTAATTTTGTTTTCCCACAAAATGCAAAGGTCTACCTTTTTTAATTATTATTCTTGCTTTTGTGCTTGATCACGCTTTTTGCTTTGATGTATTTACCGTTACCAACCAAACCCAATGCGTGCTTCGCTTGGGGCGAGGTGGCAAATCTCTGCATCACTTGAAGTGCCTGCATAGAATTACCATCAATAAATTGCAATGCTGACAATTTGTGTAACATAATCTTGGCAAAGTACACGGGAGCAACCACACTTTATTCATTAAAGCGACTCGCAACCGCTGGCAATTAGTGAGCAGAGCGGGCTTTTCTGGTTCGTCTTTTCGCCCGTCCGAAAAGATGAACAAAAACTTGATTACACAAAAGGAAAGAACACAAAATGGATTTTCCCACTTTCGCGAGAATGAAGAACTCTTAAGTTTTCTGCTTTTTTAGTATCTCTCGTGTTATCCTCTCAATCTAAGCAATCCACCTTGACCCAAATAACTCTCCACACTACTATAACACATTCAAAAAAGCCATTTCTTGCTTTCGTTTGCAGGAAAAAATAAAAAAAAGAGATTGAGATATGGAAACCCACAACCCAATCTCCTTCAACAGTTACCGAACTACTCTTTAGTCATCTTCCCTGCAAATTTTCCTGAACACAAACCAAAAATTCCGCCTACAATGATAGATACCGAGATTATAATTAGTGGATTATCCAACCTTCCTCCAAGCATAACTTCGTTGCTCAATTTACCTGGTGTTTGCAAAAGGTAAGCAAAAGTACTTGCATAACCAAAAAACGCCGCAGGTATTGTAGCAAACGCTGGGATATAAGCAGCCCAAACTACTATAGCAACCGAGATACCCACTACGATAGCTCCCCAAAGTGGAAGACCAAGAGACGCTGCTAATGGAACATTGATAATAATAACCGCTGTAAGCCAAGCTACAACGACACCAAAAATTCCACAAACAATAATGTTTTTCAGTGTTTCGCTAGTGCCTCCGAGAGCAAAAAATGCTCCCCAAGCAATAAAAATTGCCCAAATTAGTAAGACACTACTAAGTGGTCCTAATGCTAAATAGGTAGCAAGACCGCCCAAAAGACCAATGCTTACGCCAAGAGCTGTGAGACTTTTCATATTTCCTCCTTGAAATACACTTTAGAAATAGCAATTCATTATTATGTCAAGATTTTAATTGTTTATTTTATAACATTTTAAGAGTTTACTTTATGAAAACATCAACATCTGCCATGCCAACCTTTAGCGGACATTAGTTTGATGAGACTTTATTCCGTCTTAACAGAATACACAAAGAAAACATCTATCTGAAAATCCCAAAATCCACTAACAAAAACAACTAAACTATAAAGATTACACGGGAGCAACCACACTTTATTCATTAAAGCGACTCGCAATTGCTGGCAATTAGTGAGCAGAACGGGCTTTTCTGGTTCGTCTTTTCGCCCGTCCGAAAAGATGAACAAAAATTTGATTACACAAAGGGAAAAAGTAACCTCAACATCAAACCCTCTCCCACACCCTATACTTCCCCTTTTGCTTCTCCCTGAGCAAGCCACTTTTCACAAGAGAGTTAAAAGCAGTCTGCACAACGTCAACACCTGATTTGTGGAATTTGGAAAAGATTTTTTCCTTGGTCTTGGGAACTGCACAGAAGTCCAAAATATTTTGCTCAAGCCCCTGAGCCACATGGATTTTCTCCGAACCGACTATCACCAAAGTCTGCCCAAGATTGCAACGGATTTCGTCTCTCTCCGTGAAAAAGCTCACTCCTGCACTTCGCAAAAAAGCTCGCACTTTCCTCTTGAGAACGCCTCCGCTTCCACCTGAGCCATAGCCGTGTATTACCCACAATTCACAGGGCGACGAACTCACAAAGCTGTTGTACTTTTGCACCAAAGTCGCCAAACCTTCCTGAACGGTCAGCCCGTGCAAATCGACTTCCATCATTGTGCGAAATAGTCGTAAATTTCTTGCTCTCCAGTTAGTTGCAATAACTTTTCGGACTTCTCCAGAGAATCGACTTTCTGAGCGAGCTGAGTCATTATCTGAATATGCGGAGAAGCGTTTTTGTTGGACGAGAGTATCAGCACGAAAATCTTCGTCGGTCGCTTGTCCATCGAACCAGCATCTATGTCTTTGGCGGTAATTCCTACCGCCACAACTCCTTGCTCCACGGCGTCGGTCTTGGCATGCGGGAAGCACGCATAATTTCCAAAAGCTGTAGACGCCGTATGCTCACGTGCCAAAACCGCCTGCAAAGCCAGTTCCTTGTGCTTGATTTTCCCTGCATCTGCCAAGCAGTTTATCATCTCCTGAATGATGCTATCGACGTTATCGCCCTTCAAATTCGGCAAAATTGCCTGCCGACACACAAAATCTTTGAGCTTGATTTTGCTCTTCTCGTTCATCACGATTTCTTTGTTCCCCAAAGTCGGTCGCAGATTTTTTTTCTGAGTACTCACTTCGCCTTTGAGCAAATTCATCTCTTCCACCAACTGCGTAAGTGCTTCATTTATAAGAGCCTTCACGAAATCAATATTCTCGCCTTGAGTTTCCACTTTGATTATCCTTGGCATCACCAACAATTTAATGTTAATCAAATCTTTTCTGATGTAGTAAAGTTTGTCCTCCAGACGCAGAGCATGAATAAAAAACCCTTCGTTGCGGAAAAATCCAATCGTCGTGTCCGCCAAAAAACTGGTGAATTGCTGTGTGGCAAACTTGAACTCCACCACCTTCATATTCTCGCCCGCGTCCTTCTGCTCAATTCCCTTTTTGTCTTTCTCAAACAAATGCCCTATCACAGGCGAGGCAACAGCTGTGCTGAGCAAAACCAAAATAATGGCACATCCGAAAATATCCGTGGAGATGAATCCTCCAGCAAGACCTATGCCCGCAACGATAGTCGTCACTTCTCCGCGAGGCACCATGCCAAAGCCAATCCGCAATGCACCGAGAGGATTGAACCCCACAAGTAAACTGGGCAGTCCGCATCCCAATATCTTGGCAACTATCGCCACTGCGGAAAAAACCAGTCCAAACAGCAACACAGAGCTTTCCCCAAAAACCCTCACGTCAACCATCATTCCCACTACCACGAAAAATATCGGCACGAACATCACTTTCAGGAGTTCCACACTGTCCAAAATGGTGAAGCTGATGTCGGTTTTGGAGAGCGACAACCCCGTGACGTAGGCTCCGATAATCATCGCCAAGCCTGCTTTCTCAAAGACTCCTGCTACCAAAAGTGCCAATCCGAAAGCCAACGTGGAAAAGATATAGCGATTTTTGAACAACTTGAGCGTCTTGGAAATTTTGTGAGCAAAAGCCAAACCCAACAATGTGAAAAGAAGCCAAACTCCAACGGCTTTGCCCCCAATCACAAAAACCTTCGCCCAGTTCATCGCAGCACCACTGCTAATTGAGCCGATTATTCCCAAGACGATGGCGAAGATTATTATTCCCGAAATGTCGTCCAACACTGCAATGGACAAAATCGTCACACCCTCAGCAGAACTCAGTTTTCGCTTTTCGGAGATTATCCGAGCGGTTGCACCTATGGAAGTGGCTGTGGACAAAATTCCCAAAAACAAGCACGTTGGACTCATAAAACCTTTGTCGAAATAAAGCATCCCAGCCAGAGCAGCCAAGCCGAAAGAGAAGATAACATCGGCAACTACAAATAGGGAAAACTTCCCCAGTAATTTCTTGATAGAGCCTCCACCGAAGCTCATTATCATATCCAAATCGGTTTCCAATCCTGCACAGAAAAGCAACACTATGGAAGCGAATGTGGAGATGGAATAAAGTGTGGGCGAAATCGGGAAACTCCCATCAACAAGCGGGAAAATACCTTCGGGAAAGCCTGCGAATCCCAGCGAACCCAACAAATACGGTCCTATGACTATTCCGGCACTTATCTCCCCAAGAACCGACGGCAAGCCGATTTTCCTGAACAAATCTCCGAAAATCTTGGCTACAAAAATAATGACACCAATCTGCACCGCCAACATGGTGGCTTCTTCAATAGCTCCGTTCCCTTCGGCAAATACCAAAGAAAAGCACCCTAAAAAATAGACCACCGATAACATCTTTTTCATGTCAACCTCTTCTAAAAAAGCATACTCTGGACAAATCGTTCACACTGAAATTTAGTCAACAAGATTGAAAAAAATAAATTAAGAAATTTTTATTTGACACGGATACCATAAATTTGAGACTGGATTTTGTTGATGCGAGGTGGAGCAGTCTGGTAGCTCGTCGGGCTCATAACCCGAAGGCCGTAGGTTCAAATCCTACCCTCGCTACCATTTTTTTATGTGGCGACATAGCTCAGTTGGTTAGAGCATCGGAATCATAATCCGAGTGTCCGGGGTTCGAGTCCCTGTGTCGCTACCAATTATTTAAGGTAGTGCGCCAGTAGCTCAGCTGGATAGAGCAACGGCCTTCTAAGCCGTAGGTCTCAGGTTCGAATCCTGACTGGCGTGCCATTTAATTCTGAAAGCTCTCCATAAATTTTTTGACCTCAATATCTACTCTCTCTTCAGAAAAATACTTTCATCTAAAATTTTACACCCAAAATCCCTTGACCAAAAAGATAAAGTCCTTTTTCAAGGGGGCAAACTTTTTCAGATAAAGAAGAAATATATGAATAAAACATTCGCATACAATGTCAAATTAGAAGAATATAAGAAATATGGCGTTTATAGGATGTTGGCAATAATTATAAAAAACGCACATGACAAGAACATACACTATTGATAGATTAGTTAATGAAATAAAAGATTCTAAAACAAAGGAATATTTCAAAGAAGTATTAAGCTCTTACTATTCGGAAAATTATAGGTCAGCAGTTGTAATGCTATACTCAATTGTAATTTGTGATTTGGTATATAAGCTACAAGAACTTAGAGACCAGTTTAACGACTCTAATGCAAAAGGAATATTACAAGAAATAGATAGACTACAAACCGAAAAACCAACTTTATCAGATTGGGAAAATAAATTGATTGAGATGGTTAAAACTCAAACGAAAATCTTAGAACATTCAGATTATCAAAATATTATTCATTTGCAGAAACATCGCCATTTATGTGCTCATCCTGTGATTTTGCAAAGTTATAAATTGTTTAGCCCTAATAAAGATACTGTAAGAGCACATATTATAAATAGTCTTGAAGGTTTGCTTATAAAGCCTGCTTTGTTATCAAAAAAGATTCTTGGTGACTTTCTTAAAAATTTAGTGGAAATTAAAGATATATTGGTGACAGAAGCGGATATAACGACTCATTTGGGATCCAAATATTTCGAGAATTTGAATAAAACTATTGAAAAAGACATTTTTCGGTCTATGTGGAAAATTGTTTTCAAACTTGATAATACAAAATGTGAAGAAAATAGAGAGATTAACTATAAAGCATTAAAGATAATATGTAATAGAAATTATACTGAAATATTAGATTTCATAGAAAGTGATAAACAATATTTTTCAAATAATATAGACCTAAAATGCATTCCATGGATTATTTCATTTATGAATGTCTATCCAGATATCTACTTAAAACTGAATAGTAGTGCAAAAACGTTAATAAAGAAAACTATAGAGAATGACAACAATTACACTTTCACAGCATTTTTCCTTAAGGATAATCTTGCAAGCCATTTAAAAGATTTAAAAGCAATAAACCATTATGAATTTAATGGTTCTATAAGCATTAAAAGCATTCTTGAATTAAATCATATTTGTTTAAGTCAAGGTTTAAACTCAGAATCGAACGCATTATTAATAAGGATGTTTATAAAAAGTTCGAACTTTGACCAAGCTGATGCAAGGTTTGATAAATTAATAGAACCTTATTTAGGTGGTTTCAATTTAATTGAATTAACAGAAATTGTGGAAGGAGTTATTGGGAATGGTCAAATAAATGATAGACGTTTGGCTAGAACGACTAATAAAGAAATTGTTGATGAAGTAATGAAGCGTGATTCTAAGTTTGATTGGACATTATATTCAGGCTTCAACTTCTAGTAATAACTATTGCCAACACTGTATATACAAAATGGGCGAGATGGTAGTAAATTCAGGGCTGTAGCCCGCTTTAAATTTTCACGGTTTGATAAGTTTGAAGCCCGCAATCGCTTACATTACATATACTCAACGTTACAACAACATCCCCAACCAAATCTCATTTTTAGTCTTCCACTAAAAAATCTTAAAGAATAATGAATATCAGTTCAAGCATTTCCTAAAGCCCTACTAACACTTTCCGTGGGTCAACGGCTTTCCCCTTTACTCGATATTCAAAATGCAGTTGCGGAGTGTCCACACGACCTGTCTGACCGAGTTTAGCTATCGGTTGTCCTGCAGTTACTTTGTCCCCACTTCGCACCAAATTCGCCTTGTTGTGTGCATACACAGTCATCACGAATTTCTCGTGTTCCAATACTATCACATTGCCATAGCCTCGCTGTTCTCCAGCGAAAATCACTTTCCCCGGCAAAACTGCGTTCACTGGCTGACCGTCCTTTCCTGCAATATCGATGCCTTTGTTCACAACAACGCCGTGAGTACCAAAATTGGAGATAACTCTTCCGCCTTCCAGAGGCAAGCTCAACTTGGAGTGCTGTGGTTTGGCTTGGGAAATCGTTTTGGTGGAAACTCTGCTCACAGTGGGAACGACTTTTGGCACTACAGATTTCGCCGCGATTATCGTGCCTCCGCCTACTCCAGTGGTAACTTTCGTCCGCACGCTATTTGCAGTAGTGGCGGGTGCCAACGTCTTGATGGATTTCCTCTTGGGAGTGGTGTAAGTTACCTTTTTCTTGGAAATCTCGGACTTCTTCTCCACCTTGCCTGCAACGAGCCAAACCTTCTGCCCTATCTCCACCTGTGTGCTTTCCAGTTCGTTATAAGCAACCAAATTCAACACGAAAATCCCGTACATCTGAGAGATGTCCGCCAGAGTCTCCCCATTTGCCACTGTGTGATATTTCGTGGCGGGAATATCCCTGCGAGTGATGTATTTTGAATAAAAACGGGCAACTGGCGTGAAATAAATTTTTTGCCCAATGAAAATCTCGTCGTCGTCCAAATTGTTATAAAGTTTCAGGTCGTTCACGGAAATGCCACAAGATTTGCTTATTTGGTAAAGGTTCTCCCCACGCTGAACGATGTGGTACTCATCGGATTTCGTGACATACTGGGGATTGCTATACGCCTGATTGAGCGATGTGATGCCTTGACTCTTTTTGGTGGAAGATTTCAGTGCCTCGGGATTGGAGTTATATCTAACAGTAGGCGAACACGCGACCACCAAAAGGCTAACTAAACAAAATTTCAAAATTATTTTTGTCATAATTACTTATCTCTACCCTTTTCACATCATCCACTCTGGCAAAAATCGGTCCTTTACGCAAATCATTTTCAAAAATTTTTTGTTGCTCGTCCGTATGAAAGCTAACCACAACTTCCACTCTGCCATCCGTCAAATTCCTCACATATCCGCACAGTCTCAAGCCGAGAGCCCTTTTATACACAAACTTCCTGTAGCCGACGCCATGCACTCTGCCACTCACGAAATAGCAAAAAGATTTGTTCACTTGGCTCATTTATTCAGCTGAAGATTGTACAAGTTTTGGTACTGCGGGCAATTTTTCAGCAAGTTATCGTGCTTGCCAATGCCGACAATTTCGCCACTATCCATCACCACTATTTTGTCTGCGGAAATCACAGTGGACAGCCTGTGAGCTATCACAAAAACCGTACGATCTGCGGTAACTCTGTCAATGGCAGTCTGCACATTTTTTTCCGCAATCGTGTCCAAAGCCGACGTCGCCTCATCAAAAATCAAAATCGGAGGATCGGAAACCACAGCCCGTGCAATGCAAATCCGTTGCTTTTGTCCGCCCGAAAGATTTGCACCCTTGGAAGTCAAAACTTGCTGATAACCGTTGGGCAATTTCTCTATAAATTCATCAGCAAAAGCTGTTTTGGCAGCGTTCACAACCGCTTTCTCGTCAGCAACTCCGCGATGTCCATAAGCGATATTATTAAAAATTGTGTCCGAGAAAAGGATGGAATTTTGCGTAACTATCCCGAAAAGAGACCGCAACGAACGAAGCGTGAACTCTCGGGAGCAAACTCCGTCAATCAAAATCTCGCCCTGAGAATAGTCGTAAAATCTGGGAAGCAAGTTTACCAACGTGGTTTTCCCACTACCAGAAGCTCCCACAAAAGCCACAGTTTCGCCTTTTAGCACTTCCAAATTGATCTCTTTCAAAACTTTTTCGCCACCCTCTGAATAAGCAAAAGACAGATTTCTGAACTCGATTTTTTCTTCAAAATCTTTAACCGTTGAGGCATCTTTTTTCTCGATAACACCAGTCTCCAAATCCAAAATCTTGGAAACTCTATCTAACGAAACGTTGGCTTTTTTCAGCTCGGCGTAGCACTTGCTTATCACCTTCATCGGATGGAGCATCGAAGCCACAGCAGCCAAGAAAACCATAAAATCGCCAAAGGTAAAATCACTGGTTCCTGCTAAAACACTCGCTCCGCCCAAAAGCAAGATTATCACGATGGTCAAAATGGAATTGACCTCAGATAGTGGAGTGTTGATGGTGCTGTACATCAGAGCTTTCAATTCGTAGCGTAAATGCGTAGAGTTAATATCGCTAAATTTTCTTCGCTCTTCCGCCTCTTTGCAAAAAGCTTTCACTATCCAAACATTCGCCAAAGACTCCTCAACATGAGAAAAAAGGTCGGAAAACTTCGCTTGAATTTTTTGGGAATATTTTTTGATTTTTTTACCAATCATCCCGATAAGCAACGGGAAAAGTGGCAAAACAACAATGCTAATCAAAAACAGTTTGGCGTTCATGCTCAATGCCAAAATCAGAAAAGATAGCACTATCAGGCTATTGCGGATAATCTCCATCAACGACGTGATATACAACACGCTGATAATATCCACATCGTTTACCATTCGCACCATGGAATCGCCAACCTTGTTCTTGGAGAAAAACAACAGCGACTGCCTCATATAGCTGTCGAACATCTTGTCCCGAACATCTTTGATAGTCAGATATTTCAGTTTGCCAAAGCAAATTTTGTCTCCATAGAAAAAGAGGTTTTTAACAAGGATAGCTGTAACCGCAAAAGAGCCGACAATCATCAAGAGCAAAAAAGGTTCCGTGCTAAGCAACAACCCTTTTAGAGCCTCCAAAAAAGGCGTAAAAACATCTTCCCCAACAAAAAGCTGTGACCATGACGGGAGAGAATCCATGCAAACTCCAACTCCGTGCCAAAAAGATTTCAAGTCGGTGATGTTGCTCATAGAGCCAGGTTCACGCACAAAGATGAAATCCAAGACAGGCTTCACAAAAGTGATGGAGACAGCGGAAAAGAGTGAATAGCCCACCATGAAAACAAAGCCAAAAGCCAAAAACGGCCAGTGCCTTAAAGCTATCTTATACAATCTTTTAACATTTCTCATTATTTAAACTCGCTTAAAAATTCCCATTTCCCCAATTCTCGAAGAGATTTCTCATTAGAAAGATTGGCAAAAACAGGCGTTATGGAAATTTTATTGTCAAGAACCGCTTCAATATCCGTCCCAGGGTCTTTTTGGAAAATAACGTCCTCTACGCCAAAATTGAACTCAATCACTCCGTTGTCCAAAATTTTTCCTTTGCTGAAGCTGGTAAATTCCCGATGCCCGAGCTGAGCAACAACTACGCCTTCCAACTCATCTCGTGTAATATCCGGCACGTTAATGTTCAAAAATTCCCTCTCCTGAATAAAATCTGTCAAACCGTTTTGCACCGCCTGAGCGATGAACTCAGCTGCCAATTCAAAATCCAATCCCTCGAAGCCCAATCTGGAAACAGCAATCGCCTTGTATCCGTGGAAAGTAGCCTCTCTGGCAGCAGCGACAGTGCCAGAATAGTAAATATCTTCGCCGATATTTTGACCTTTGTTGATTCCCGAAATCACCAAATCTATCTTCTTATCACTCAGCAGTCTCTTCTCGGCAAGCAACACGCAATCGGCGGGAGTTCCACTGACTTTGTAATGATTTTCTTTCACCTGATAGCAATACAAAGTGTCGTGCAGAGTGAGGCTGTGCGACTTGGCACTTTGCTGTGTCTCGGGTGCCACAACCATGATGTTGTGTCCGTCTTGCTCCAATCTGCTTATCAAAGTCTGAATGCCGGGAGCGTCGTATCCATCGTCGTTGGAAACCAATATATTCACCCTAACTCCTAATTTTTATTTCCCAAAAATTTCGGTAACATGGAAGACAGCTTAGATTTAATCTCACCGAAATCGATTACCCTGAAAGAATAGTCGGAATACAAGCAATCTCCTGCTACCCACACATCACTGACGTCGGACGCCTGTGCACTATAGACTAAAAGCGAAACTATGTCGTGCTGAGGGAAGAGATGCGGTTTGTCCAAATCTAACAGGATAAAATCCGCCTGCTTGCCGACTTCCAAAGTTCCTATCTTGTCGGACAACCCCAAAGCATTAGCTCCGTCGACTGTAGCCATTTTCAAGATTTCGTAGGCAGGCAAATCTTCTGGATTGTGCGTGAGAGACTTGGCAATCAGAGCCGCCAAATGCATCTCCTCAAACATATTCTGATTGTTATTGCTGGCTGGTCCATCCGTGCCGAGAGCAACCGTAACTCCTGCGTTCTTCATAGCTTGAATAGGTGCAAAACCGTTCGCCAACTTCATATTGCTTCCGGGATTGTGAACCACTTTCGTGCCTTTGTTTGCCAAAATCCGCATGTCCTCTTCCGTAGCTTGCACACAGTGAGCAGCCATCGCTTCACCGTCCAAAAGTCCCAAATCGGCAACGTGAGCAATGGGCGTTTTCCCCCAAGTTGCTTTGGCTTTGACTATCTCGTCCAAGCTCTCCGAGAGATGAATATGAATGGGAACGTCGAGTTCGATTTGCAACCGCCTGACTTCACGCAGAAACTCAGGTGGACAAGTGTAGGGTGCATGAGGCCCCAACATCGTGGAAATTTTACCCTCAACAGCTCCATGCCATTTGCTATTAAAATCTATCGCTTCCTTCAACTTGAAATCGTCCGCTTTGCTAAACCAAGTGAGACCGCGGCAAAGCGAAGCACGAAGACCTGCATCTTTCACCGCTTCCGCCACATTATCCATAAAGAAATACATATCCGCAAAGCACGTCGTTCCCGAGGCAATTAGCTCCGCACACGACAATTTGCTCCCCCAATAGACTAACTCTTCGTTCAGATTTTCCTCAAGAGGCATAATTTTATCGTTGAGCCACGACCAAAAAGCCAAATCGTCGGCATAGGAACGCATGAGGCTCATCGCGATGTGCGTGTGAGCGTTCACCAAGCCCGGCATCGCCAACTTGCCCTTGCCGTCTATCACTTCATCCGCAACAAAATCTTTCGGCTGCTTTCCCACAAAAGCTATTTTTTGACCGTCAATCCCCAAGCCTCCGCTAACGATTTCGTCAGAAACCATGCTCAGAATTTTCAGATTCTTTACTATTTTCTTCATCTACTTGTCTTGCCCGTAACTCGTCTTCACGAAATCTTGCATCGCCTTAACATCCTGCGAACTAATAAGATGAGGATTTCCAACTGATTTCGCCATATAGTAAATTCTCGCAGATTTTTCCAACACAAAACTCACTTTGAAAGCGTCCGCCAAGCTCGCTCCAACACAGACAGCCCCGTGATTGGGAATTAGCACAGCTCCTCTATCGCCCAAGCCTCTCTCCACATTCTTGGCAAGCTCCTTCGTACCCGGCAAGGCGTATTCACAGCAGATAACACTCTCGCCAACTATCTGAGCGAAATCTTCGCACACGGCAGGTATCTCTTGCCTAAGCACTCCGAAAATACTGGAATAGACTGGATGCGTATGCACCACAGCAAAAACATCATCGCGGGCATTCATTATCCCGATGTGGAAATTGTGCTCTATTGACGGTTTGCGATTGCCTTCCACGATTTGGTATTCGCTATTCATCACCACCACATCGTCTTCCACTATTTTCCCGTAGTCCATTCCGCTGGGCTTGATGTAAATCAAACCTGTCTCAGGGTCTTGCACGGAAATATTCCCCCAAGTACCCACAGTCAATCCATCGGCTATCATCTGCCGACCAGCTTCCACTATCATCCGTTTAAATCTTACGTTCGTTTTCATCAAGCTCTCTTTAAATTAAAATCTATCTTATCCACTTTTCCAAAACTTATCTGATAGTCAAACAAAAAAGGCGAAAGAGAACGAACCCTTCCGCCAAATCTAATCTTTATATCAGACTAAAATACAAATAAATATCTATAATCGGTGTAGCAAGTCCAGATAATCTCAGCCAAACCTTCTGGCAGTGGTACGCTTGGACAACCGCTTTTGTCGAAATCAACAACAAAGACTTCGCCCCAAACTTTCACCTTGAACTTAGGGCAATCGCCATCTTCGATGAGAACAAAACCGTTATTTTGGTTGTCGCAGAAATCCGCCTCAGTCCAGAAGAGAGTGAATTTGTCTCTGTATGGCTCACCGATGTAAGGACAGAAGAATCCACAGTTTCCGCACTCGTTGCACATTCCATCGATGTGAACGATTTGGTTAATTTTCTCCAAACCTTCCACAACAATTTGAACATTGGCTCTGTTCGGACAAACTGAAGAACAAATATTGCAGACAGTGTCGCATCCGAGACAACGCTCAGCCTCTTCTTCGCCATCAGCTTGATTAACCAAAATAGCTTTCTTTGCTTTCAAAGCGTCCGCATCAACCTCAACATCATCAACCCAAAAACGGTCTTCAAAGCCAACTACGCCCTCTTTGAACATAATCGACTTGGCAACTTTGGTCGCATCGGCTATAGCCTCCACCACTGTCGCAGGTCCACGCTGTGCATCTCCAGCAAGATAAACGTTGCGAGCATCTGTCTCCAGAGAAACCTCACTTATAATCTTGTGGACACCTTTTGATTTCAAGAAATCGCTGTCAACTTTGTCGCCAATACTGGAGATAACAGTGTCAATTGCCAACTCCTCGAATTTGCCAGTGCCAACGGGTCTTGCTCTGCCAGAAGAATCTTTTGCACCGAGTTCCATCACTTCGCACTTAAAAGTCTTGCCGTCATAACTAACTGGAGCGAGCAAATTCTTGAAGATAACACCATCCTTCTGAGCAAGTTGCAACTCTTCCAAATCGGCTGGCATCTGCTCGATGGTGCGACGATACACAATGTACACATCGTCAGCCAATCGCTTGGCAGCACGAGCAGCATCCATAGCGGTGTTTCCGCCACCGATAACAGCAACTTTTTTGCCAACCTTGGCTTTGCCCAAAACAAAATCGCTCAGGAACTCAATGGCGTTCAGGCTCTCTCCGCCTTGCAAATCCACGAAAGTATGCTTGCCTGCTCCAACAGCCAAAATCACGTATTTGTAGCCGTCTTCTTTCAGCTTCTCTATCTCGAAATCGCCACAATTGAAGTTGAACTTCACACCCAATTTCTTGGCTAACTCCACATCTTTGGCGATGGAATCTCTGGAAATTCTGAAGTCAGGAATCACATTGGCAACCGTGCCTCCAGCAACCGAAGATTTCTCGAAAACATCCACGGAAAAACCTTCTCTGGCAAGGAAATACGAAGAAGCGATACCCGCAGGTCCAGCACCAATCACAGCAATTTTAATGTTCTTCGCTTCACCTTTTTGCAACTGCAATCCAGCATAACCTTTCTCGGCAGCGAACAACTTCATCTCTCTAATCGCCACAGATTCGTCGTACTCCATTCTAGTACATTTATTCATGCAAGTGTGAGGACAAATCGTTCCCGTGATGAACGGAAGCGGGTTTTTGGCAGTAATAATCTCCAAAGCCTTCACATATTCGCCTTTTGCCACAGCGTCAATGTAGTCAGGAATATCTTGGCTAATTGGACATTGGTTTCTGCATGGGTCAACAAAGCAATCCACCATCGGCAAATACTCGTCAATCTTCCGCTCACCAACTGGATGCTTCTCTTTTTTGTGATTGACATCATCGAAAACGCCATCAGCCAATTTTTGCAAAGCGTCCACATCCACCTTGTCGTAACCACCATTTGGCAGAAGTGGGTCAACTATGGTAGCGAGCTGATTGAATCTCTCATATCCACCTGGCTTGAGCAAACTCGTGGCAAGAGTAATAGGTCTAATTCCACAAGCAGCAATATTTTCTATATTCAGAGCGTCTGCTCCACCAGAATAAGAAATCTTGAGGTCGCCCTTGAAATGCTTAGCCAATTTAGCAGCCAAGTTGATAGTGAGCGGATACAACGCTCTACCAGACATATACATCTCTTCGCCCGGCAAAATTCCCTTTCTATTGATAGACTGCAAAGTATTGGAAAGTTTAACGCCGAACTCTTTGCCCTGCTCCTTGGCAAACGCAATGAGCCTCTCCAACATTGGCAGTGCTTGCTCTATCTTCAAATCGTTATCAAAAAACTCTTGCTTTTGCACAATGTCGAAGCCGAGCTTTTCCCAAGTCATTTTCAAAAAATCTGAACCAAGCAAAGTCGGATTAAGCTTGGCAAAAACGTTAAGTTTCTTCTTTTCCAAAAGATACTTAACAATCTTCTCTATCTCATCTGGTGGACATCCATGCATTGTGGAAAGAGTAATTCCACTACAAATTTGTGAAGGGATGCTATCGATGAACTCATCACTAATTCCCGAAATTTTTGCTTCCTTGAGAATCTTTCTGCATTTTTCAAAAATTGGTTCAGCAGAAGCGTCTTTGAGACCTTCGATAAATTTATCCACCTTAGGGTCAAGAATGCCTTCCAGATTATAGCCAACCGACATATTGAAGACTAATCGCCCGTTGCTCTTGCCAGACAAACCAAGTTTTTTATCCAAAACATGGCAAATGAACCAAGCCTTTACGTATTCGTCAAAAGCGTTAGCCTCGCCACGCTCACATTCTTCTCTGCTCAGGCTCCATCCACCGATAGCCAACTCGGTTGACCACTCAGTATTGTAACATTCATCAGCAGACTCAATGCAAGGTTTACCCAATTCCAACTTGTCCAAAATCTGCACTGTCTTAATCTCAAAAAATCTGGCACCTGCCAAATATGAGGCGATGATATTTTGGCTAAGTTGTGAATGTGGCCCAGCTGCTGGACCAACAATTGTTGACATTTTTTCTCCAAAAACTTCGGCAAAGTTCTCGTTATCCTTGCGAAAAAACTTTTGCTCTGGAACAGAAAAAATACTTTTGCTTTGCTCTAACTCGTCAAAAACCCATTTAACAAGGCTTTTAATCGGTATTCTACGCATATGGTCACTCATAAAACTACTCCTTAAAAAAGAAAATTTAAAACGCTCAATACTTTTTATTTTCCTCAAACTCGTCAAATATTTTTCTCAATGAGAAATTATTTCGCTACTTTGAGAAAATTTTGAACAGTAAACAAAATTTAGTAATGTAAAATACAAAAAAGAAAGATAAAAAATTACCTTTTATAAATATAGATTGGTAAATCTACAATTTCTATTTCGTCTCTTGGAATCCTGATTAGAGTTTCTTGCAATTTTTCAAATTGATTTTCGTCGTCTTCTGAATCCAGTAAAAGATATAAAGGTTTTTTGGTGGCGATAATTTTGATTAACTCCAAATCGGAATCTTTCCCCTCAAGCAAAGACGAAACATATTCTAAACCAAGTTTGATTTCTTGTTCTGTGGGCAAATTCAACGTCTTGTTTTTTGCAAGATAGTTATCAGATTGGAATTGATTGGGGAAAATTTGATTAATGCTATTGTTGGATTGAATATCAAGAACTGTGATATAGCAATCTTTACTTGATTTCACAGAAATAGAAAGCGACTCACCTTCTCTGATGTTGTCTTTATTTAGATTTGCTTCGATGTTGAAATATGGGTCTTTTTTCTTCTTGTGCTTCCCAACTTTAACTTCAATAACCAACTTCAAAAATACTCGATTGTTTTCGACAAACTTTTTCTCTTCAAGGATAGAACTGCCAATGATAGTGCCAGAACTGGAGGTGCAAACATATTTAGCGAAAATATCTTTAAACTTTTCATTCTCCGAAGTTTGCAAAATCATAGAAGAAGCACTAACCTCAATCTCTTCGTAATCAAGAGTTTTGTTGTAAGCCTTATTCTTCGCCAATTTTATCGCTTCCTGAGGTGTGATATTTTCTATGGATTGGTAAATCGTGACCAAATATTTGGAATTACTAATTTTTTCTATCTCGTCAAAGTTTTTGCAATACGCACTCACGCAACACAGAAAAAAGAGTAAAATTAACGCTTTCGTTTTCATCTATCTAATATTGGCAATGTTGATAGGATTATTCTCAACTAATTGTGGGTGTTGCTCTCGGCTACTTATTCGGCGAGCAAAGTAAACAACATTCTCATCCAAATATTTTTTTAACTCTTTAGATGAAATTATTTTGTCTTTGTTAGCGTCCGCTTCTCCCTGAAGACCTTTCAAGAAAAAATATGTAAACAACGAATGTTGTTTTTCGGGATACCAAGAGGAAACTTCCACCTCAGATGCAGAAGTGAAAATACAAGTGTTTTTCTTGAGAACATAATCGGTTTTCACTTTCGGCATTATCGGAGAGACATTTTTCAGAAGCATCCCTTTCTCGCTAACTCCACTGAAGCAAGCGTCCAAAACCACTGTCAAAGATTTGTATTTGATTTGGCTCAAATTTTTGTAAAAAAGGTTCAGATTGTAGCCAGTCAAATCAAGCCTTGTTGGGTCAGCATTAGTGGGGACAAAATAGCCGTTTTTGTTCTCAGGATTTGGTGCTCCGTGACCTGCATAATATACAAACACATCCGACTTATTCTCTTTCACCCAATCGTAAAGTTTGCCCTTGTAACTTTTCTCATTCCCAAAAACAGTGATGAAATCTGTCTGCGTAGCGTTCTCTATATAGATGATATTGCCTTCATCATATCCGAGTGTATTCACCAAATATTTTTTCATATAGTTAGCATCGTTTAGGGCAAAATCAACACTGGGAACATCCCTATTCAAGTATCTCTGATTGCCAATGATAACACCAATGGCATTTTTATTTTTCTTGCGAGTGATGGGGATATTATTACGGATGTCCACATAGCTATCTTTGAAGGCAGTGGAATAATTAGACAAATCAGGCCATTCTTCTGAGGAATCTTTGAAGGCTGAAGAATAATTAGATAAATTCGGCCACTCCTCTGATGCACCAACATAATTGCCAGTTTTATTATTATCAGTGGCATAAGAGTTTGAAGCTGGTACATTTTCATAAGGTTTATAAGACTTGCCAGAAAGAACAGCTTTAGTCAATTCTACAGCACATCCACAAAAAAGCAATAATAAAAGACCTGCATAGAATAAATTTTTCATGTTAATTCCTTTTTATTGAGATAGTGCTGTACCTTCGACAATCCAGCCATATTGACCATAAATGTAAGGTATCCACCAAGAATAGCTATATATTTTAACATCAGCTAATGCACAGCAATTTGGTGCGGCTTCGATAGCTTTACTTATTGCTATTTCCATTTTTGGTTTTCCTGTTGGAGCAATTATAATAATAGAAACATTGTCAGTTCCAGTTACTTTACCTATTTTTGTAAACCCTTTTTCGGGGTTAAAATTCTTCGTAGAAACAAGGGTTAATTCAGCTTGCTTAGAACTACAACCCAAAACCATACAAAGAATTATTAACAACAAAAACTTTCTCAAACCCTTCTCCTTTAAACTTGTTTGTTTAATAAAATTCGTCAAATTTTTCTCTTAAATCGTGTTTGAGCGTCAAGAAAATAAAACAGATTTTTTGAGAAACTCCAGCATATAACTGTTTCACAGCCTTCTCACTGTCACTGAAAATATTTATTTCAAAAAATCGTTTGACAAACTTCACTTTAAAAAACAAAGTACTTTATAAATGATTTTCAAAGGGAGAATTTATGGAAAACAAAGAAGTCCAAAACGAAATTCTATACATAAAACAGATGATCGAGGAATCCAAGAAAAAAGTGTTCGACAACGGTATGCACTACATCACATGGGGAATTTTGGTTTCCTTTGCCTGCATTGGAACATTTTTTATGATACAAACCGAAAACTATTCGTACATCAATCGAATGTGGGCAGTTACCTACATCACAGGCGGAATTATCAGCTTTGTCTCGGGAAGCAGACAGAGAAAAAACTTGCCGATAACTTTTTTGAGTAAAATTATTATAGGTCTTTGGGGTTCCACAATGCTTATAATGGCGACTATGCTTTTTGCGGCTTTGTATTCGCCTTACATTTCCGAGGAAATTGCAGTGCTTTTCCCTGCCCTCACTCTCAGCCTCGCTCACTTCATTTCGGGAATAATCTACGAAAACAAAATCTTAAAAATCTCGGGAATTTGCTGGTTTGCCTCTTCTTTTGTTTTTCTGTTTTGGATTTCCAGCTACAGTTTGCTTCTCTTCGCCGTTCTCATCATCGCCTTGCAAGTAATTCCCGGAATTGTTTTATACAAGAAAAATCGCCATGCCGAGCTTTGATTATCAAAAAATCAACAACCTCATCCACTCGCGTATCCGTTTGGCGATTATGTCCATTTTGATAGGAGTGGAAAAAGCGGATTTCAATTTTCTGAAAAAGCAAACCAAAGCCAGCGACGGCAACCTCTCCGTTCACCTGAAGAAACTGGAGGAAGCCGAATACATCCACGTGGAAAAAAAGTTCATCGATAGGAAGCCGGCGACCTACTATTCCCTGACCAATAAGGGCAGAGACGACTTTGCTCAATACGTGAAAACGCTGGAAAGCCTTTTGAATTAAGAAGGAGAATTTTTATGAACAACAAACAAAAAGCCGAGAAGATTGTGGAAAACAAGCTTTCATTTTACACCCACCTTCTCGTGTACTTAATAGTAAACACATTTTTGATAGTTTTCAATTCGCTCAATTATTACGGACATTTTTGGGCGATTTATCCGCTCTTCGGTTGGGGAATTGGCTTGTTCTTCCACTTCATCAACACCTTTGACGTCTTCGGAAGCACAAACTTGAAAAAGAAAATGTTGGCAAAAGAGTTAGCAAAACTGGAAAGGGAGGAATAAATTATGCTGCTGTCACTTAGAAACATCAAAAAAGACTACACTTTAAGCAAAACCATCTCCGTTCCTGCTCTCAAAGGCGTCAACCTGCAAATCGCCAAAGGAGAGTTTGTCGCCGTAATAGGACCCTCGGGCTCAGGGAAATCTACCTTGCTCAACATCTTAGGATGCTTAGACAATTGCTCGTCTGGCTCATATCTCTTTGAAGATGAAGAAATCTCCAAATGCAAAGAGAGCTATCTGTCGGATTTCCGAAGAAATAAGGTCGGCTTCATCTTCCAATCTTTCAACCTCATTCCAACTCTGAATGTTTACGAAAATGTGGAACTTCCGCTCTGGCACTCATCTATCTCGCACGAAGAGAAAAAAAACAGAATCCACGACCTTTTGGAGCAATTGGAAATCTTGGAACTCAAAAACAGATTTCCCAAGCAACTCTCGGGCGGTCAACAACAACGCGTTGCCATAGCCAGAGCCTTGGTGCGAAAACCGCTTTTGGTACTGGCGGACGAACCGACTGCGAGTTTGGACTCCAAAACCAGCCAAATAATGCTCAAGCTCTTGCAAAAAGAAGCCAAACTCCACGACACCACATTCATCATCGCCTCGCACGACACGGAGCTTTTGGCGAAAATCGAAAACAAAATTCACCTCAAAGACGGCAACATAAACCAAGGAGGAAACTAAGATGAACAAATTTTTCAAAATAAGCATAATCAGTTTACTTTTATTTGTCTGCTTTTCAACAGCTTATGCAATGGACAAACCCAATTTTGAAATTCCCACTGCTTTTCAGCTGAGAGAGATGACAATCGAGAAAGAAAGCGACAATCACGACTTTCTGCAGGCTCTGAATTGCTACTACAATTTCACCGACCAGAGCAGTAATATGAATTTGCAATCGGACAAAGATTACAAAAAATGTATTCGCCAAGCCAAGGACTTGATGGAAAATTTCACGGAGAAGAACAAACAGCCGATTTATTTGGCTTTCGCTGGCTTCATCAACTCCATCAATCTGCAATACGACCATTTCCCCTTTGTCATCTTCAGTTCCAAAAAAGCCATCAAACTACTCAACAAAGCCGTGATAAGAGATATGGAAAATCCCGAAATCCGCTTCTATCGCCTTTCCTCACTGGTCAATTATCCCAAAAAATACTACGATTTCGAGGAAACAATTTTGGAAGATTACGAGATGACCAACGCTTGGTTCGATGAACTATTGCAAAATAGACAAAACACGAACGCCTATCTGAACGCCCTTTACAGCCAAGCACTTATCAACTTCTTTGTGGGAAAATTTTATCACCAAGAAATCAAAAACGATGAGAAAGCTCTGCTCTACTTCAGCAGAATTCCCAACGATTTGCCGAGCAAACCCGACTTCTATCTGGAAATGGAAGAGATAAAAAAGGAGATAGAAGAAAAATGAAACTGCTAAAATTAGCCCTCAGAAATATCTTCCGCAACAAACGCCGAACTTTGCTGACTATGCTCAGTGTCATCATCAGTTCCGCCTGTCTGCTCACCTTTGCTGGCTACAACAACGCCCGAAACTACTTTTGGTCGGACGCACTCATCCACTTCCAATACGGACATTTGCAAATCTTCAAAAGTGGCTATTTGGACGGAGAAAACACCTCGTTCAAAAATTCCATCACTCCAGAAGAGAAAGCCAAAATTTACGAAATCTGCAAAAATAACGATAAGATTTTGCTTTCTCTGGAGCGGGTAAATCTTGTCGGACTCATCGGCACAGAAACCACTTCCAAGATGTTTTTTGCACAAGGTATGCAACCCAAAAAAGAAAAAATGATGGCTTCGTTCAACAGCAGTTCCTATGGAGACTCCAACATCAAGAATGGCAAACCCTTGTCCGAAAAAGAAAAAACTGGCGTGGTCGTTCCCATAGATATGGCGAGAAAAATGGAGCTGAACCTCGGCGATGAGGTCTTGCTGATGGGACAAAGCGTTGACAACTCTTTTGAGGCTGTGGCAGCGAAAGTCCGCGGAGTTGCCGACTATTCCATCGATGCCATCAACGAGATTTTGATTCTGACGAATTTGGATTTGACCAAAGACATCACACTCACGGAGAACATCCATTCCATGCCCGTGCTTTTGGATAGCCGAGACGATATTCCAGCTGTAACGAGCTTCCTGCAAAGCGAATTCAAGAAAAACAATTTGGATATGGAAATAAAATCGTGGCTTCAGCTCGCCAAAGAATTCCGCCAAGTTACACAGATGTTCGACAACATCCTCGGCATTGTCACCATCATGTTGGTCATCCTCATCATCGTGCTGGTCTCCAACACCATTTTCATGTCCATCATGGAGCGAACCCGCGAAATCGCCACTATGAAATCTATCGGCATCGGCAAATCGTCCATCTTCTTGCTCATCATCTTGGAAGGATGCTTCATCTGCATTTTCGGAGGAATTCTCGGAATAATCTTGGCAAAAATCTCCGCCATCATCATCAACTTTTCCGACGTCATTTTGCCTCCATTCCCGGGACAATCGGAAGGAACGCCATTTATGGTAATCACCACATTCGCTATGTCTCTGAAAATCATCGTCTTAAACATCTTCTTGGGAATTTTCGGGAGCATCATTCCTGCTGTAAAATCCACCAAAATAAATATCGTGGAAGGGCTAAGATATGATTAAGAAAATATTTTTGGCATCGTTGGTGCTTGCGGGAAGTTGCCTCTTCGCCCAAAACCAAATGGACAAAAAGGAGCTTTTGGAACGAGCCGTGAAGAGAATTGGCGAAATTGAAAAAAAATATTACTCTTTCGAGCGAATACTCCAAACCGACGAAATGGACAAAAACGGCGAAATCAAAAGCACCGTGAAGCTGAAGTTGATGACCAAGGGAAGCAACACGCTAACTGTATTCCTGTCTCCAAAAAAGCAAAAGGGCAAGGTCTTCCTGCAAAAAGACAACTCCTACTACATCTACTTCCCCAAGGCAAAAAAATATTCGCGGATTTCGCCCCGCAGTGGAATGTTTGGCGGTGTGGTCATCGGCGAAATAATGACTCCGCCACTTTTGGAAAACTACCACTACAAATTGCTGAGGCAAAATGCAGACACTTTGGTAATCGAGTTTTCCGCCAAGGAAGGAAAAAAGCCCGCTTTCTACAAAAAAGTTTCCTACTTCACCATAGAAAATTCCGTCGATAAGGGAAAACTCTTGAAAGTGGAAAACTACACCAAAAGCGGGATTTTGTTCGGCACAGCCTTCTATCGCGACTATGTGAACGATATGCCCAAAAAGATGCGTGGCAACAACATCCTCAACAAAGACGGCTACTACGAAATGCAGGTCATCTCGGATAAGCAAAAAAATTATTCTGACGACATTTTTCAGCCGTCTTATCTGAAATTCGTTCGATGAGTTGAGAGGAAAAATGAAAAAAACTTGTGCAGTTTTCTTGCTCCTTTTTTCACTTTTGCAAGCTGTGGATTTGTCCTTTTTGAACACGCTTGAAATTCCCGTGGAATACCTGCACCAAAAAGACAACTCCCTTTTCCACACCCAAGACCACAAATTCAATTACCCATTGGCGTGGGACTTGCAAGGCGATTTTGTCCTGAGCGAAAAGTTGCTTTTCAACTTCCGAGAAAAATACTCGTTCGACTTGAAAGAACAAAAAGACAATCTCTACCTCTATTCGCTCAATTTGGAATACTTCCCGTGCGACAATTTGATTTTCTCTCAGGGGAAAAACACCTTGATTTACAGCAATTCCGAGAACTGGGATTTTGGCGATATTTACAGCAAAAAGTACTCGCGAAACGAGGTCAGTGGCTACTGGATGGAGAAAATCACTTACCGCTCCATTAGTCTGTTTTACATTCCACAGCTCAAAAATTCTTCCTACAAAAACCTCGCTGACCAAGACAAAGACCTTGCGGGAATTGTCGTGTCCCAAAGCGTCAAAAACCTAAACTTCAACTTCCTCTCTACCTACGACATCGGCGACAATTTGCAAAATTACACCTTGTGTGCTTCCTACTCTCATCCCAAATTTAAGAGCGTCATTTTTCAACTGGATAGCAAACTCTCACAGCCCGAAAAAAGATATTCCATAAAGGAAACCAAGTATTACTCTTATCTCCATTCGGAGGACAACGAAAAATTTTACGCTCAATCGACTTTCGGAGTGAAAGCCTTGTTGCCCAACGACTTCGACATGACTTTGGAGTACTATTACAATCAAATCGGATTTTCAGAGGCTGAATACGGCAATTTCTTCCGAAAAATAGAAAGCGACCAAATCTTCAGACAAGTTAGCAAAAGTTATCTGGCAACTCTTTACAAAAACCGCGTAGATTTGTGCAGACACTACATCGGCATTTCCCTCAACAAGCAAAACATCCTCCAAAAGATTGATGCAAATTTCGGAAGTAAAATCAATGTTTACGATTTTTCCTATCTGCTCTACAACGAAAACACCTACAACCTAAACGACGACTACTCAATAAAATCCACCATCTCTTGGCAAAATGGGAAGAGCTATTCGGAGTTCAACCAAACATTTTACAGCCTCTATTGTGATCTGAAGTTGTTGTACTATTTCTAAAAATATTTCTCAAATTAACCTTAATTTATGAAAGGAAATAAATTATGAAAAAATTTTATCTAATTCTGCTACTATCTTTCTCGTCTATTTTATTGTTAGCAAATGAATTAACAATTTCTTCCGTAGCTTCCATGCACGATGAAAAAGAGTTGAACAAAATAACCGAAAAATACGAAAAAATATTCCAAGATAACCCTGAGGACACCAATGCTTTGCTCATCTTGGGAATTGCCTACCACAACATCAGCGTAGGAGGAAATCAAACCACCTCGGAAATTGCTCACAACTATCTGAAAAAAGCTTGTGAACTTGATAGAGAAAACGCCTTGGCTCTGGTATATTTGGGAAGTGCCAGAACTCTGATGGGCAGAGACGCAGCAAATCCGCTGAACAAAATCAAATTTGTTGACCAAGGAATCGCCTTGATAGACACAGCTGTGGCAATGGACGAGAGCAATATCGATGTGCGACTGGTTCGCTTGAATAATTCGCCCTCGTTACCAGATTTTTTCAAACGCCAAGAGGTTTTCTTTGCTGATGTAAAATACTTCCTAGAGCTAACAAACAAAAATCCTAATAGGTTTGACAACAGTGTGTTAGAAGCTATTTACTATTTTGCTGGAGAGATGTTTAAGAGTGAAAAGAAACTGATGGAAGCCAAAGAGTATTGGGAAAAAACAATTGCAATTTCAACCACTAATTACTACAAAGACTTGGCAGAAAAAGAATTAGAGGTGTTTTTCGATGACTAACATATCCTTGCATTCAAGCAAGATTAAGCTATTGCTCTTTCTGATTTTGCTGACAACTGCAAACCTTGGCTATGCCAAAACTTTGCTTGTCGATAAAATAAAAGTTTGTGGGAAAACGAAAATGGCAAAAGACGCTGTGCTTTACCACATTCCTATTCGAGAAAATGCTTACTATGACATCCTGAGTTTGCAACACAAAATCGAAAACAGCAAACAAAGATTAATCGAGCTGGGATTTTTTTACAAAGTCGAAATTTATCAAATCGCAAAAGACACCTCTGTCGTAAAAATAATTATCGAACTAGAAGACGGCTTTCGTCCGCGAATTGGCGGAGGCACACATCCCCTATTTTTGGGAATGAACAATTTGTTTAATCGAGGAATATTTGTCGGAGTGGAAGCAGGCAAAAACTTTGTGCAACTCAGTGCTTGGCAACCAATTAGCAAGTTTGCTTCCTTAGGATTTCAAGCCTGTAAATCCGAAGAAGAAATCAAAAATCAAAACATAGACAAAATTTACTACGACATAGATTTGCGAATTAAATTGAGAGATTTCTATTACTTAGGAAGCAAAGCAAAATTGCAAAATTCCGAAAGTGACAACCGCACCTTGGAAGATAACTCTTTCAGCATAAATCCATACTTCTGCATAGACACAAGAGACAAAATCATCAAAACCACCAAAGGCAATTTTTTCAAATCAGAGTTGAAATTCAAAGATGCCTCCTACGATGGCATCAACAGTGAATACTTTTGCTATTCCCAATGGGCTGAAAACTTTAGAAACCGAACACGCCTATATTCACACTTTAACAAAAACACAGGAAAATTGACTAATTACGAAAATAACGAAGGCAGCAAAAAATTCAGATCGGAATTAAATTCACAAAAATACAGCTTAAACTCCACTCTGCTCTCTTTCGACTTATTTTGGGATATGAGCAAATTCATCTCTCCGCTAATCTTCGTGGATGGGATAAAAACTTGGGGCTCAAATTTTGATGACAACACCAATAAATTTGCGTACGGATGCGGTGTGGAATTTTATTTTCAGCCTCCAATTAACGTAAATGTCCAATTCACTTACGGCAGAACCGACAGCGAAAACAAAATCTTCTTTGAATTTGCCTATCCCATTGAACTTGATAGCAGAGGGCTGTAGACAAAAAATTCCAAACAATCTTACAAAAAATTATAATTTTTGTTGATTTTTTTACACCAATAGTAACATTGGATTGTGTAAATTGAATTTGAAATTGTTTTACGAAAGGTTGTGAATTTAGCGGGGGCATGTTTTAAGATGAAAAAAAGAAATATTTTTTTATTTATCTTGTTTTTCATTATTCTTTTGCTTTCTTGCACTAACTATGAAACGACTGTAAGCTCCTACAATTCTTACAGTTATGTAATTTCTGGTGTGGTCAAAACTTCTGAAGGAGTAGCATACAAAGGTGCCACCATAACTTTGAGCAACAATTCCAAATCCGCTAGCATTACGACTGATAGCCTTGGCAATTACTCTTTTAAAAATCTTCCAACAGGCTCTTTCACATTAACTCTTACCGTTCCTAGTGATTATGTTTCCGATACAACTACAAAAACAGTGTTATTGAGCGGTGCTAACAGTACCAACAACAACTTTATCATTAAAAGCCTCTATTCCATATCAGGCACAGTCTCCACATCCACTGGAGAAAAATACAGCGGGGCAACTGTAACGCTAAGCGGAGCTTCCAGTGCCACCACAACTACAGCAAGTGACGGCACGTATTCTTTCCCCAACTTAGCTGACGGCTCATACACTGTAACCTTGACTGTGCCAGACACTTACATTTCCTCGGAAACTGAAAAACATATCATCCTGAGTGGAGCAGACAGCTCTGGAAACGACTTTACTATTACCAAAACCTACTCAATATCTGGCGTGCTTAAAAAATCTATCGGAGGAGTTTATAGTGGTGCCACAATAGTTTTGAGCGGACCCACTATCGACACAATTGTAGCTGGAGAAGACGGGTCATACTCTTTTACAGTGACCCAAAATGGAGACTATACCATAACCGTTTTACTTCCAGAAGACAAAACTGAGACCATCACGGTTAAGATGGAGAATAACAACACTACTGGCAACGACATTACCATTACTGTAGTAACATACACAATTTCTGGAAACGTAACAACATCAACAGGAAGCAAATACCAAAATGCTACTTTAACTCTTTTCGATTCCTCCTCCACAGCTTTGTCGAGCGATACTACCGATGCCAATGGTTCATATTCGTTCGCAGGAATTGAGGCAGGCACTTACACGGTGAAACTCACAGTTCCTAACAACTACACAGCCACAACTACAACAAAATCCGTAACACTAAGCAATGCCGACAGCACGGGGAACGACTTCACTATCACGGAAAAAACATACACTGTCTCGGGTGCTGTCAACATCTCGCCGAGCGGGGCATCATATAATAACGGTGCAACTTTGACTTTGTATAACTCCAGTGCAAACTCCATCGCCTCTACCACCTCGACAAGCGACGGCTCATACTCCTTCATCGGATTAGTGGCAGGGAACTACACAGTGAAGCTCACTAACCCGAGCGGATACTTCTCAAAAGACACAACTCTCTCCATTACCATCAGCAATGCCAACATCACGGGGCAAAATTTCACCATTTGGGAATACCACACCGTCTCTGGCAAGGTCACAGGGCACAGCAACGACACCTTAAGATTGAGCGGAAATACTAATGCAAACACAGTCTTCGCTGACACAACAGTTACAGATGGCAGTGGCAACTATTCCTTCAATGCAATAGACGGAAACTATACTCTAACGCTAACTATCCCCAGTACATACATTGCTGACGATACTACCGAGACAATAACGATAAGCGGAGGCAATATAACCAAAGACTTCAATCTGACTCCGACTTACACCATCTCAGGGAATATTAAACTCAACGGAAGCAACTTCACGGGAAGTGCAGATGTGACGATAAGCGGTGGCTCTCTAACGGTGAACAAAACAATTACAACAACGAATGGTGCATACTCCTTCAGCGGATTAACGACAGGAAATTACACCGTAACTCTCTCAACACCAAGTGGTTACTATTGTGCCAACACTACCATAAACATCTCCTCACTGAGTGCAAACACTCCAGATCAAGACTTCACGCTGGCTCCGACTTATTCCATAGGTGGAACAATCACTGGATACAGCAGTGAAACTGTTACCGTGACTCTAACCGACTACGCAAACAACCAAGTGCATCAAGCAACTCCAAATGGGAACGGCGGAACATACACATTCGCAGGGCTAATAAAAGACAGCACATATACCATAACTCTAACAATCCCTGATAATTACATTGCCGATGACACAACAGAAACATACACTGTGACGGGCCCTATTCCCAAAAACTTTAAGCTAACTCCAGTTTATTCCATCTCGGGTAAAGTCAACATCTCGCCGAGCGGAACATACAATGGTGCAACTCTGACTTTGTATAACTCCAGTGCAGACTCCATCGCCTCTATCACCTCGACAAGCGACGGCTCATACTCCTTCAGCGGATTGGAAGCAGGCAATTACATAGTAACTCTCTCAACACCAAACGGTTACTATTCCGCCAATACTACCATAAACGTCTCCTTGCTGAGTGGCAATATACCAAATCAAGACTTCACCATTTGGGAATATCACACCGTCTCTGGTAAGGTCACAGGACACAGCAACGACACCTTAAGATTGAGCGGAAATACTAATGCAGGCACATTCTTTGCTGATACAACAGCAACAGATGGCAGTGGCAACTACTCCTTCAAAGCAATAAACGGAACATATGACCTAACTCTGACTATCCCCGAGAACTACATTGCCGACGATACCATCGAGACAATAACTATAAGCGGAAGCGATGTCGCCAAGAACTTCAATCTAACCCCGACTTACACCATCTCAGGGAATGTGAAGCTCGACGGTAGCAACTTCACTGGAAGTGCCGATGTGACGATAAGTGGTGGCTCTTTGACGACGAACAAAACAATTCCAACGACGAATGGTGCATACTTTTTCAGCGGATTAGTGGCAGGAAACTACACAGTAACTCTCTCGACGCCAAGCAATTACTATTCCGCCGACACTACCATAAACGTCTCCTCACTGAGTGGTGATATACCGAATCAAGACTTCACCATTTGGGAATACCACACCGTCTCTGGTAAGGTCTCAGGACACGGAAGCGACACCATAAGATTGAGCGGAAATACTAATGCAGGCACATTCTTTGCTGATACAACAGTAACAGATGGCAGTGGCAACTACTCCTTCAAAGCAATAAACGGAACATATGACCTAACTCTGACTATCCCCGAGAACTACATCGCTGACGACACCACGGCGACAATAACGATAAGCGGAGGCAATGTAACAAAAGACTTCTATCTGACTCCGATTTATTCCATCTCGGGGAATGTGAAGCTCAACGGTAGCAACTTCACGGGAAGTGCCAACGTGACGATAAGCGGTGGCTCTTTGACGGCGAACAAAACAATTCCAACGACGAATGGTGCATACTTTTTCAGCGGATTAGTGGCAGGAAACTACACAGTAACTCTCTCGACGCCAAGCAATTACTATTCCGCCGACACTACCATAAACGTCTCCTCACTGAGTGGTGATATACCGAATCAAGACTTCACCATTTGGGAATATCACACCGTCTCTGGTAAGGTCACAGGACACAGCAACGACACCTTAAGATTGAGCGGAAATACTAATGCAGGCACATTCTTTGCTGATACAACAGTTACAGATGGCAGTGGCAACTACTCCTTCAAAGCAATAAACGGAACATATGACCTAACTCTGACTATCCCCGAGAACTACATCGCTGACGATACCACAAAATCTATCACCGTCAACAACGCCGACAGCACAAACAACAACTTCAATCTGACTCAGACATACAATATCTCGGGAACTGTTACTGCTCCAGCGAATAACGATGAAAAAATTGCAAACGCTACCTTAACCTTGAGCTTTGGCGGAAATCAAATCGCCACTGCCACCACAGACATCAACGGTGAATACAAATTCAGTGGAGTATTAGGGTCATCAACTGGCAACACATACACAATAACACTCTCTACTCCAAGCGACTATTTTGTTACCGACTCAGCTCCCACAACCATAATCTATTCTAATGACAAAACAATCAACTTTACCTTATGGAAAAAATACACCGTCTCTGGCAAAGTTACGGGACATGGAAACGACACCGTAAGATTGAGCGGAACTACTACTATACTCACAGACTTCGCTGATACAACAGTTACGGATGAAAATGGGAACTACTCTTTCAAAGCAATAAACGGAACCTATAACCTAACTCTGACTATCCCCGAGAACTACATCGCTGTCGATACCACCAAATCTATCCCCATAGATAATGCCGATAGCACTGGCAACGACTTCACGCTAATTCCAACTTATTCCATCTTGGGCAAGGTCAACATCCTGAGCGGAAGTAACACCTCCGACTACACAGATGGTGCATATCTGACTTTGTATAACTCCAGTGCAGACTCCATCGCCTCTACCACCTCGATAGGCGACGGCTCATACTCCTTCAGCGGATTAGTAACAGGAGATTACACAGTCAAACTCACTAACCCGACTGGTTACTTCACGAAAGACACAACGCTCTCCATCACGATTAGCAATGACAACGTCACGGGGCAAAACTTCACTATACAAAAGACCTATTCCATCAAGGGATCTATCCTTAACTATGGAGGTGTCACTTTGACCTTGAGCGGAGACTCTTCTGCCACTCTCACAGGGGTCAGTGGAAACTACTCCTTCGACGGATTGGTAAGTGGAAAATACCATGTAACCATAGATATTCCTGAAGATTGGATTGCCAACGACACAACATTAGACATAGACATAAACGAAGCTGACAGCACTGGCAACGACTTCACGCTAACACAAACTTACTTTATCTCAGGAGAAGTGTCTAACGGAGCTACTGGAGAAAAATATGAAAATGCTACGTTGAAGTTGTATTTTGTAGTTCCAGGAGTTTCAAAAGATTCCGTTGCCACCACAACCACAGCAAGCGACGGGTCATACAAATTCAGCGGAATAACAACTACTGGTTCATACGAAGTAAGGCTCACCACTCCAAGTGGATATTATGCCCCCACAACAACTATATCTGTCAGTTTAACTTCTTCCAACATATCATGGAAAAATTTCGCCATATGGAAATATCATACCGTCTCTGGAAAAGTGACAGGACACGGAAGCGACACCTTAAGATTGAGCGGAACTTCTAATACTTCTCCGATTGTTGATTTCAACGACACTGTCACCACAGATGCCAACGGCGATTATGCTTTCAATGTGCTAAACGGCTCATACAACGTAACCCTAACTATCCCTAATAGTTACATCGCTGACGATACCACCAAATCTATCACCGTCAGCAACGCCGACAGCACAAACAACAACTTCAATCTGACACCAACTTATTCCATCTCAGGCAAAGTCAGCACAGTTACTGGAGCTACCTATAAGGGGGCAACTATAACTCTGAGCGGGAGTTCCAATAAAACCACAACTACTGGCGACCGTGGCATATACTCCTTCAGCGGACTTTTGGCGGGAACATATACGGTAGCACTCACCGTGCCAACTGACTATGATGCAACAACAGCAACTTCACTTAGTTCAATAGCTGTGAACACCACCAACGGAGACAGCACTGGAAACAACTTCACTATAAGGATGACAATACCTGCTATAACCATAGAAGATCTCAGAACAAAGATAGCAAACGGCGAAAATGTAGAAAAAGTCAACACCTCCGAGATTACGGATATGAGCAGATTGTTTAAGGATAATGGTAACTTCGACCAAAATATCAGCAACTGGGATGTAAGCAGAGTAAAAGACATGAGCTTTATGTTCTATGGCGATACTCTATTCAATCAAGACCTCAGCAACTGGAAAGTGGATAGCGTAACAAATATGAGTAATATGTTCACAGATGCCAAAGCCTTTAATGGAGACATTAGTGGCTGGGACGTGAGCAAGGTAACAGATATGACCAGTATGTTCTGCAGAGCTCAATCCTTCAACGCAGATATTACTGGCTGGACAGTGAGCAGTGTAAAAAATATGAGATATATGTTCTTTGAAAACACCACATTCAACCAAGAAATTGGTGGCTGGGATGTTAGCAACGTAGAAGACATGGGTTATATGTTCGGCGGTGATGATACCATAAAATGTTGTAAAGCATTCAATCAAAACCTTAACAATTGGAACGTGAGCAAAGTAAAAGCGATGGACGGTATGTTTAAATTTGCATCCTCTTTTAATGGTAAAATTAGTAACTGGGATGTAAGCAACGATACCACTATGTGTGGTATGTTCTTCGGAGCAACCGCTTTTAACGACAGCATAGGTAACTGGGGAACAAAAACTAGCAATGTAAATGACATGAGTTATATGTTCTATCAAGCAAGTTCCTTCAACCAAGATATAAGTAGCTGGGATGTAGGCAAAGTGACCACCATGGCAGCCATGTTCAGAGAAACTCCTTTCAATCAAGACATCGGCGGATGGAATGTAATCAATGTAAAAGACATGAGTAGCCTCTTTTACGGAAACACTGCATTCAACGGTAATATTGGCAACTGGAAAGAAAAAACTGCTAATGTAGAAAATATGAGCTGGATGTTTACTGGTGCTCGCGGTTTCGATCAAGATATTAGTGACTGGAATTTGAGTAAAGTAAACAATATGGAATATATGTTCAACGGGGCTTCTATTTTCAACCAAAATCTTATTAACTGGAATACATGGACTCAGTTCCTCCCTACACCTCCTGGGTTTGACACAAATGCAAATGCTTGGTTACTTGCAAACAAACCCGCTTTCTCTAACTAAAAAATCAAACTTTTTCTTGCAATTATTTTCCACTAATCAACAATTTGTTAAATAGTTTTTAGCTTATTCAATCTATAGTTATAAACCTTTTTAACCATGAACAAAATAGTTTGAGGGGAATTTTCTTTTCTCCCCTCTAAGATGATAGACTGATTAGAAAGCCCTCTTTTTTTTGACTGACTATAGAGGGTTCAATTCTTCTCCGGAATTGGGGTCGTAGTCCTAAAGGATTGCGACCTTTTTTGTTGCCTTACAGTAGAGGGCGTCTCACAGCCAAAAAAAACTTTTCAAGTTAACTAAATCCTTTGCATAATCTATCTCTATTTGTATAACCATAGTTTCAATTCTACAGTAGTCTAATTTAAATGAAATCGGAGTCAAGTCTCATTTGTGGTGTAAATTCTCTCATGTTTTAATTATTTCTAAAAATTTTCTGCTAACTTGAGTTTTTTCCGTAAGTTGGCTCTTTTTTTATTATACTCATATAGGTTAGTCCTTCAAGCCAATCCTCATTTTGCTGAACTAAAATTGCTCCAATTAGAAGATTACAACTTTCACAACTATGAAAAAATCCTAAATGATTTTTTCTCATCGTCTAAACTAGTGGCAAGTTTTCTAGTTCTAAATCCACTTCTATAAGTTGTTCGCTCCTGATTTCTCTCATATTTTTTAGCATTCAAATATGATTCTAATTCTGCTTGAAACAGTTGATGTACAGCTGTTTTCAAAATTTTTGTTAAATTATTACTCGTTTCATCCTTGACAAAATTTGTAAATTCTTCAAGTTTTTTATCATGGTTGTTGGTCATTTTTGCCTCCTCGTGTTAACTTTTTGTAACATAAGAGCAAAAGTGACCATTTTTTACTTTTTAAATTTACACCAACTTTGAGACGTTATCAAATTCTGGACGGTCGTATTTTTTTATAAATCTCTCATAGTTTCAATTCTACAGTAGTCTAATTTAAATTTGACAAAAATCCCCACATTTTCAAGCCTTAAAATGTTTCAATTCTACAGTAGTCTAATTTAAATATTCATTTACTCATTTTATTTCCCCCAAGAATAGCTTGTTTCAATTCTACAGTAGTCTAATTTAAATCTCTTTCCAAAAATGAAAAAAACTCCAAAATTTTCTGTTTCAATTCTACAGTAGTCTAATTTAAATGCTTTGCTGTTTCCATCGCATTATCATAAAGCTCCTGTTTCAATTCTACAGTAGTCTAATTTAAATTCACTTTGAATAACAACACCAGCATTGTTTATTTCGGGCTTCAATTCTACAGTAGTCTAATTTAAATCCTATTTGCTGAATGTGAAAGTCTCTGAGGTTAAATTGTTTCAATTCTACAGTAGTCTAATTTAAATCCTTGATGGTAATTTGGCAAAGATTAAGGATGCTATGTTTCAATTCTACAGTAGTCTAATTTAAATGCTTTGCTGTTTCCATCGCATTATCATAAAGCTCCTGTTTCAATTCTACAGTAGTCTAATTTAAATTCACTTTGAATAACAACACCAGCATTGTTTATTTCGGGTTTCAATTCTACAGTAGTCTAATTTAAATCCTATTTGCTGAATGTGAAAGTCTCTGAGGTTAAATTGTTTCAATTCTACAGTAGTCTAATTTAAATTGGAACATGCGGAGTATGTACTTGGAGGTAAAGCACGTTTCAATTCTACAGTAGTCTAATTTAAATCTCGGTATTTTGTGAGCTACAAGAATGACAAGTACCCGTTTCAATTCTACAGTAGTCTAATTTAAATTCTGCAACTTCCTTTGACCTCCACTTTGTAAATACCAAGGTTTCAATTCTACAGTAGTCTAATTTAAATAAAATCCACAAAAATGTAAGTGCCACTCCCTCTTTGTGTTTCAATTCTACAGTAGTCTAATTTAAATAATGGGAGTTGAAGAGGGGGCATACGACAGATTTTAGTTTCAATTCTACAGTAGTCTAATTTAAATTGGCTTCTTTTGATATGTACATCGTTAACACTGCAAAGTTTCAATTCTACAGTAGTCTAATTTAAATTCAAACTTATATAAAGAATCAATCCTACTAAATATCGTTTCAATTCTACAGTAGTCTAATTTAAATTTGACAAAAATCCCCACATTTTCAAGCCTTAAAATGTTTCAATTCTACAGTAGTCTAATTTAAATTTTCCCACCAAACATCAAATAAATTTTTTCAAGCATGTTTCAATTCTACAGTAGTCTAATTTAAATTTCTGTTTTTTCTTCTACCAAGTCCGCTATTTTAGGGGTTTCAATTCTACAGTAGTCTAATTTAAATTGGGTAAATCATTTGAATAAAGCTCATACCGCCGAAAGTTTCAATTCTACAGTAGTCTAATTTAAATTTTGGCATATATGGGTTTGTCGCATTCATTGTTGAGGTTTCAATTCTACAGTAGTCTAATTTAAATACTTTTATAGCAGGTAGAGGTTGACTAAACTCTTTGTTTCAATTCTACAGTAGTCTAATTTAAATGCTTTGCTGTTTCCATCGCATTATCATAAAGCTCCTGTTTCAATTCTACAGTAGTCTAATTTAAATAAAATCCACAAAAATGTAAGTGCCACTCCCTCTTTGTGTTTCAATTCTACAGTAGTCTAATTTAAATTGGCTTCTTTTGATATGTACATCGTTAACACTGCAAAGTTTCAATTCTACAGTAGTCTAATTTAAATTCTTCAGGAAATGCAGTTGTTTTTGAGCCTATTAAGTTTCAATTCTACAGTAGTCTAATTTAAATTGCAATAAGACAAAAGCGTTTACATTCTTCATTGTGATGTTTCAATTCTACAGTAGTCTAATTTAAATTGGATGGAGCTAAACAACAATCAGCAAAAAGCAGGTTTCAATTCTACAGTAGTCTAATTTAAATTTGGAGTCAATTCAAAACCAAATTGAGAATTTCGTGTTTCAATTCTACAGTAGTCTAATTTAAATTCCCAGCCGAGGCAAACGCTCTCAATATTCGGGTTAGTTTCAATTCTACAGTAGTCTAATTTAAATGGTAACAGTTTAACCGATGATACTCCTCTTAAATTTTGTTTCAATTCTACAGTAGTCTAATTTAAATGCTGACGAGACAAAAAAAGAACGAATACACACAAGTTTCAATTCTACAGTAGTCTAATTTAAATTATCACGGTCGTGTCGGGACAAAACTTACTTTACTCCGTTTCAATTCTACAGTAGTCTAATTTAAATCCAATGGATAAGAGCAACCCATCTTTACAAATCCTTGTTTCAATTCTACAGTAGTCTAATTTAAATTTTGTCAATCGACTATACAACCAATATGCCAGCCGAGTTTCAATTCTACAGTAGTCTAATTTAAATTGTATTTTCCCTCCATCATCTTTGTAACGGTAATAACATGTTTCAATTCTACAGTAGTCTAATTTAAATCGGACAAAGAAAGAGCCGAACTACTTGCACCTACAAAGTTTCAATTCTACAGTAGTCTAATTTAAATTGTTATGCAATTCAGAAGTATTTCAAGGAGCTTGTAAGTTTCAATTCTACAGTAGTCTAATTTAAATATAATAAAGACAAGGGTTTGAATAATTCAACAAAAGTGTTTCAATTCTACAGTAGTCTAATTTAAATATCCTTGAAAATATTGACGAATAAGGCAAAGAAAATTGTTTCAATTCTACAGTAGTCTAACTTAAATTTTTTGCCACTATTTTTTAATTACAACAATTTACCAAGTTTCAATTCTACAGTAGTCTAATTTAAATTTACTTGGAGTGAACAACAAAGGCGGTTTGTTCGAGTTTCAATTCTACAGTAGTCTAATTTAAATACTTCGAGTTTACGGACACAAGCCTAATCTCCATGTTTCAATTCTACAGTAGTCTAATTTAAATTTCAGATTGTGCGTCAGAAAGGCTCACGCCATATCTGTTTCAATTCTACAGTAGTCTAATTTAAATTCCAGCTCACAATATAAACCCTCTAATTTATCTTTGTTTCAATTCTACAGTAGTCTAATTTAAATAGTTGCTGACAGCGTCATCAGAGCGTACCTGCACGAGTTTCAATTCTACAGTAGTCTAATTTAAATATAGACCAAAATTAAACCTAATAAATGTGATGTCAGTTTCAATTCTACAGTAGTCTAATTTAAATATGAGAACGAGGATAGAGTTGTCGAAAGTGCAGTCAAGTTTCAATTCTACAGTAGTTGGAAAGTTCACACTAAAAGTATCCACCCTAAATTGAAGATTTGTAACAGGAAAGTTTATAAAAAAATGGGGAGATTGCTTAGAACTTTCACGTAAATTGTGAAAAAAATGGTCAAATCAGCTCGTGAAAGCTCAATCTGACCACTATGAATAATTACGAAAGCAATAAGAATTTTATGGATAAAAAGTACAAGGTTTATTACCGAAAAAAGTTGGTAAAGTACGCCAAAGAAACTTCTATTTCGGAGGCTGCACGTGAATTCAACACCACCAGAAAAACTGTGCGAAAATGGGTAAAAGCTTATAATTTAAAGGGAGAGGAGGGGTTGAATAACAAGTCCCGAAAAAATCAATTTTTCCCGAATCGCATGAATCCTGAAGTGGTTGATGAGATTGTAACGTGCCGAAATAAATCCAAAAACCTGTGGGGTTCACGACGAATTATTGACCATCTTCAGCTGAATTGCTCGCATTCCACTGTTCACAAAAAGCTGTGCGACGAAGGTTTGATTAAGAAAAAAAAGCGAAGATACCAACGCAGAAAAGACTTGAGCTTGATGCGAAAAAAAGCGAAAATTTACGAGAAATTTCAGGTTGATATTAAGTACCTGACCGACTTACCTGAGCTGTTTGAGGGGATTAAATACAAAAATTTCCCGAAGTATCAAATAACTGCCCGCGACTATAAATCGGGGATGCAGTTCATTGGATTTTGCTACGAAAAAACGAGTGTTAACACAGGGATTTACATCGATTATTTGTGCAAAAATTTGGCAAAATGTGGAGTCGATATTTCCAAAGTCGCTTTTCAGACGGACAATGGCACGGAATTCACGCACGTTAATAAGAAGAAAGGCGTTACATATTTTGAAAAAATGGTAGCCAAAAATGGTGCGAAGCATTTGCTTATTCCAAAAGCTAGTCCGACTTTTAATTCAGATGTTGAGAGTTGTCACCGCTTGATTGAAGATGAGTTTTATAGAATTGAGGATTTTGGAAGTTGCGAAGATTTTCTGTGCAAAACCCACTGCTACACGCTGTATTTTAATCACTTTCGTGGCAACCGAGGACGAGGTGGGAAATCGCCAAAACAGATTTTGAGAGAAAATTTTTCAAAGCCTAATTATAAGGTCATAAACATAAATCCCATCATCGCAGATTTTTATTCGAGAGACATAGAAAAAATTAACAAGGGTGGATACTTTTACTGCATACCGCCCACAATTCTACAGTAGTCTAATTTAAATTTTGAGAGATTGAGGAAGTTTGTAGGATTGATTATGTTTCAATTCTACAGTAGTCTAATTTAAATACGGACTATTCATATGCAAATAATACGAATACCGACGTTTCAATTCTACAGTAGTCTAATTTAAATCGAGAGTTAGGGAATAACAAATCGTCAGATTTGAATGTTTCAATTCTACAGTAGTCTAATTTAAATTGTTTTATAAATTTGGATTTTACAACACCATTTATAAAGTTTCAATTCTACAGTAGTCTAATTTAAATACGGAATTAAGCTGACAAAAACTTTTTTTAGCTCCAGTTTCAATTCTACAGTAGTCTAATTTAAATCTTTTATCTTAAAATTGTTTATTCCAAAATTTATAGGTTTCAATTCTACAGTAGTCTAATTTAAATTTAATCCCTAAAATTGAGCCTCAGACACAAATCAAGTTTCAATTCTACAGTAGTCTAATTTAAATAGGACTCCGGGAACTGGAACAGGTGGGCTTAATCGAGGTTTCAATTCTACAGTAGTCTAATTTAAATATTGTATTGACTTATAATAATTTAAGCAGGGCAAAAGTTTCAATTCTACAGTAGTCTAATTTAAATTTAGCAGACTTTATCGAGTATATGCTTGAACAGGGTTTCAATTCTACAGTAGTCTAATTTAAATCCAATATGCCTGCCTACTATTCGATGATATATATAAGTTTCAATTCTACAGTAGTCTAATTTAAATAAGGAAAAAAGGGCTGACAATTAAACAAGCACTATCGTTTCAATTCTACAGTAGTCTAATTTAAATTTGAATATCCTCTTGTAATATTTATTGCATAATCTATTGTTTCAATTCTACAGTAGTCTAATTTAAATTGTTACATCTTTATTTTTCTTTTCGTTGAAATATTTGTTTCAATTCTACAGTAGTCTAATTTAAATTATCAGCCTTAAAAGCATTTAAAAGACTCAAAGATGTGTTTCAATTCTACAGTAGTCTAATTTAAATCTTCATCGCCTCAAAGCTCTCGTCCGTATATTCGCCTTGTTTCAATTCTACAGTAGTCTAATTTAAATTCATCTTCAGGGCATCGGCATATCCACCTTCTGGCGTTTCAATTCTACAGTAGTCTAATTTAAATTGTGGTGTTGAGCGGTGGTAAATCTTACACGCTCAAGTTTCAATTCTACAGTAGTCTAATTTAAATGCAAAAATAATTTTAAAATCTGTTTTGATAGAACAATGTTTCAATTCTACAGTAGTCTAATTTAAATGTGAGGGTGCGTAAGCATAGTTTTTGCTTATCAGAGTTTCAATTCTACAGTAGTCTAATTTAAATAAGGAAAAAAGGGCTGACAATTAAACAAGCACTATCGTTTCAATTCTACAGTAGTCTAATTTAAATTTGAATATCCTCTTGTAATATTTATTGCATAATCTATTGTTTCAATTCTACAGTAGTCTAATTTAAATTGTTACATCTTTATTTTTCTTTTCGTTGAAATATTTGTTTCAATTCTACAGTAGTCTAATTTAAATTATCAGCCTTAAAAGCATTTAAAAGACTCAAAGATGTGTTTCAATTCTACAGTAGTCTAATTTAAATCTTCATCGCCTCAAAGCTCTCGTCCGTATATTCGCCTTGTTTCAATTCTACAGTAGTCTAATTTAAATTCATCTTCAGGGCATCGGCATATCCACCTTCTGGCGTTTCAATTCTACAGTAGTCTAATTTAAATTGTGGTGTTGAGCGGTGGTAAATCTTACACGCTCAAGTTTCAATTCTACAGTAGTCTAATTTAAATGCAAAAATAATTTTAAAATCTGTTTTGATAGAACAATGTTTCAATTCTACAGTAGTCTAATTTAAATGTGAGGGTGCGTAAGCATAGTTTTTGCTTATCAGAGTTTCAATTCTACAGTAGTCTAATTTAAATCAAGGCAAGAGCCTTGGAGAAGTCAGAGACGAGTTTTGTTTCAATTCTACAGTAGTCTAATTTAAATGCTCCGAAAACCAACAGGCGAATACAAAGCCGACAAAGTTTCAATTCTACAGTAGTCTAATTTAAATATTCAAATATTCTTTTTAATAGCACTCTTAATGACATGTTTCAATTCTACAGTAGTCTAATTTAAATAAGTGGTCGCCGGAAGTGATTGGTAGATTGAGGGTGGTTTCAATTCTACAGTAGTCTAATTTAAATGCCGTCTCATTCCGTGTAGCAAAATCTCCATACTGTTTCAATTCTACAGTAGTCTAATTTAAATAATCAAAGCTGACATTACTACTGCCAGAAAAACCAGTTTCAATTCTACAGTAGTCTAATTTAAATCTGGAGGTTTAATTTCCATATAGGAAGATTTTAAAGTTTCAATTCTACAGTAGTCTAATTTAAATAAAAATAAGACATTCCGAGTAAAAGGCGAATTTTTAAAGTTTCAATTCTACAGTAGTCTAATTTAAATTTATTCTGCTTTCTCCATTTCGGACTACATCCTCTGTTTCAATTCTACAGTAGTCTAATTTAAATCGTTCAAGATAACTCCTGCCAAAAAGCAAAAAGAGGTTTCAATTCTACAGTAGTCTAATTTAAATACAATATGCCTGCCTACTATTCGATGATATATATAAGTTTCAATTCTACAGTAGTCTAATTTAAATGGAGAAAGCGTCCCACAAGCAGACAGCTCGGTTTCCAGTTTCAATTCTACAGTAGTCTAATTTAAATTGGTTGGGTGACCAAAATCAAAAAAGATTTGTTTAGTTTCAATTCTACAGTAGTCTAATTTAAATACCTCAAAATTAACTGGGGGACAGCTTTTAATGTAACGTTTCAATTCTACAGTAGTCTAATTTAAATACGAAGCAAATAATCTGCTAAACTGCCTTTAATATGTTTCAATTCTACAGTAGTCTAATTTAAATAAAAAGTTCAGTATGTCTTGGAACTCAGCGAACTTGTTTCAATTCTACAGTAGTCTAATTTAAATTTCGAGAGGGAATTTTTAGCGATAATTATTCAGAGTTTCAATTCTACAGTAGTCTAATTTAAATACAGGCAACATTTACAAAATATGTTAATAATGCTACGTTTCAATTCTACAGTAGTCTAATTTAAATAAAGTTTTTTATCTATTTTTTACGGTTATTTGTAAGTTTCAATTCTACAGTAGTCTAATTTAAATCTAATCTTTCTATCTTGGGAGGGAGAGTCTCAAAAGTTTCAATTCTACAGTAGTCTAATTTAAATACAAAAGTGTATCCATTTCGTCCTCATTGTAACTTGGTTTCAATTCTACAGTAGTCTAATTTAAATCCGTTACTTTTTCTAGACAAATGCTTATTTAATAAGCTACAATATCAAAATAACGAAAGATTTTGTCGTCGATGCCTCATAATGTAAAATTCCCCCAAGTTCGACAACGTGATGATTTGCAACGAAATAATCAAATTGTTACAAATATTTTATAAAGAAACAAATAATTTTTCTCAAATTTTTGAGCATCGACAAATTACAAGAAGACGCTCATCTGGTCTAATTGCACTCCCAACTGTTCTTTACGCAAATAATGATCGGAAGTCAATTTGTAGTACAAAACATTATCATAACCCTTGTCAATCACTTCTAACACTTCTATCTTCAACTTTTCAAATTTCGATTTGGTAATCTCTCCTTCGAAAACGGAATTTTGAATTCGCGTCAAATATTTTCTAAAAATCTTTAAAATTTTGCCAACTCTTTTTTCGCCAATATCATAAACAGCTATCACATACATAAATCACCACCAAGTCCTAAATGCTTCATAATCAATATGTTCCAAAACAACTTTTACAAATTTATAACATTCCAACCGCATAAGATGCCTATAAGAAATGTTCCTTCCAAGTTTTTTGTGCTTGATGGTCGTAGACAATTTTTCGTCAAACTCCTTCACGAAAACTTTTCTCGCCTTTTCTTTCATATAGCAAAAATTAAGTTCTTTTTTGAAATCTTTCTCGCTAATCATATTTTTGTTTAGAAGCTTAAAGATAATTCTATCCACCAAAAATGGTTTGAACAATTCCGAAATATCCAATGCCAGAGAGTATCTGCGATAAGAAGGTTTGTGATAAAAAGAAATCGTGGGATTTAGTTGCGTACGGTAAATTTCCGAAAGTACAGCTGTGTAAAGCATCATATTTCCAAAAGAGACCAAAGTGTTTATCATATTGTCAGGGGGACGTTTAACTCGCTTTTCAAAATCAATTTCCCTATCGATGATTGTATTGAAACTTTGATAATAAGTTTTTCGAATATTGCCCTCAATTCCCATCAATTGCTGAGTATCGTCAGCTTCCTCAAGGTCAAAACTCTCCATTTTTTGTTTGATTTCATCCAAATCGTTTTTGCCTCTATTGGCATAATAAGACAAATTTTTGAGCATATTATCTCTGGTAGCCGAAATTAACTCTTTGGCAAGAATCAATTGCAAAGATGGTTTAGTAAATTTTTTGACTTGTTTGACTATCACTTCTCCGGAAAGTAAGCTGTCTCTGGGGACAAAACTTCCCGAATAAAACCCGTAGTAATTGAAAATATGCAAAAAAACTTCATTTTGAGCCAAAAAATTCAAAAGCTTGGTATTAAGATCGGTCTCCCCAAATGAGTATAAATTTTTGACGGTTTCGATGGGGATTATCTTTTTCTTACCCTCAAGATTAGTATAAAGAAGCGTATTATCTTTCCGTTGGAAACTTCCATTGGAAAAAGAAAAATAATCTCTCTTCATCTTATCTCCTTAAATATAACAAAGTTCGTAATAGCTACATTTTTTGCATCGAGATTTGTTGATGGTTTGCGGAATTTCGGGGGAATTTACAATTTGCTCTATTTCTTGCAATATTTTCCCGATTTGCTCTTCATCTTCTGTGCTCAAGGTAATTTCCGTCCGTTTTTTCAATTTGGGATAATCTATCTCGCCTTTCAAATTTTCCACTCCCAATTGTTTCAGATACCACAAATAATACTTGAGTTGCCAAGTGTGTGCTTCTTCGATGGAGGGAGTTTTCTTTACCTCGTGAATAACTCTGTCCTTACCTATAAAATCGATTTTAATCGGACCGATTTGCACTTCCTTGTCTTCCCGCTTATAAGAATTTTCGTGCAAAAGCTTACCCAAAGCTACCAATTCTGAATTTTGCTCCATATTCACCTGATGAGAAAAAAGCCAGAGTTCGCGATGACACACAAAATAGTAATTGATTTGGGTAGCTGTAATTTTTGGGTTATTGACCATAAGTTCCCCTAAATTAGCTTTTATTTATCTATTCCAAGTTTCTATCTTTGCATTTTTCAATAAATTCTTTTCGCTTAAACTTCAAATCTTCTGTAATAAAATCTTCATAATCTTTTATATAATAAATTCCACCGATTTCTTCATCATAGGTTCCCGTAAAAAGTTCTTTACTATCATACTTTGTTATATTGAATATAAAAAACTGCATCAGTGAATTTATTTTAGATTTCTCAATTTCCCTTTGAGTAAAATTTTTAATTTCATTTAATTTTTTAAATCTATTCCAAATTTTTTCACCGTCTAATTTATCTTTTTCAAATAGTGAAGAATCAATATTTTTAAATTCCTCAATTTCATATTTTTGAATATCTATTTGGAAGGGGAAAAATATGATAAAATTCTGTGATTTAATTAAAGTCATTTTATCAGAAATAATCTTATAATTAAGCTCTCCAACATATTTTTTAAAAGTATCGAATTCACTTTCCAAGCCGGATTTTATTTCGCTTTCTTTCTTGAAAATTCTGTCTAAAACTTCAGAATAAAAGTCTTGAAAATTTTTATTTATTAAATTATTTTTATATTTTTCTTTTCGCAAATTAAACTCTAAGCGATTATCTTCCTTATAAACATCTTGTTCACTATCCAAATAAAAAAAATAAGCTTTTGAATTTTTCTTTTGGCAATTACGATTTATTCTGCCGAGAAATTGTTCTTCACTATCAATAGTTGAAATATTTTTAAAACCAATATCCATATCAATGTCCACACCAGCCTCAATTACTTGCGTAGCAACAACAATTATTTTTTTGTTCTTTTTCGTTTCTGAAATTACATATTCCCGATAAGCCTTATTGTCGTCACCGGTCAATTCATAAATATCAAATTCACTTTCATATTTTTCTTTTAGAAGATTATAAATCTCTCGAGCCGTATTCTTTTTTATAAATTCAAAAAGAAACTTTTGATACTTAGTTTTTTCTTCATCAAAAGCAGAAAATAATTTTTCAATCCTAACTTTTCGCAGATCATCATCAGTATCCTTTTTAAAAATTTCATTTTTCAATAATGAAAAATCAAGTTTCACCCTTTCTTTAAAATAACTATTTTCAAAATAATTTGACCTATTCTTTATCAAATCAACAAAACCAACCGGATTTTCCAATAAAGTATCAAGTTTAGGCAAAGTTGCCGACATTATTATAATTTTAAGATTAAGGTTTTTAGCATATTTTTGAAAAAACTCAATCATATGCCACCAGATTTTATTATCGTAAGATTGAATTTCATCAAGAATTATCACAGAATTAGCAAGTTGCCAAAGAGGATAATTGTCTTCTTTGGAAAGTCCGAATAAAATTTTAAATAAAGCAATATGCGTAGTTAAAATTACTGGATTATGAAAAAACAATCTATTTAAATACGATTTTTCATATTTACTTTCTTCTTCTTCCAATTCCTCATCATTTTGTATTTTGATTGGAGTGATAGAATTTATAACTTCAATGTTTAGCAAATCTTCAAAAATATTTTCGAAAACTTTTTTTGTTTGCTCAACTAAAGTATTAAAAGGAAAAATATAAAAAAGTTTATTTAAATTTTTATCTTTTTCCAATAATTTTAATGCCAAATTAATAGAAGTTATGGTTTTTCCACTCCCCGTTGGAGCTTCCAAATAAAAAATATTTTTATCAAAATTTCCAGCCAAAACCTCTTCCGTTTCTTTTAGCATCTTTGAACGAAGAATATTTATTCCTTCAGGTTTAGGTAAAGAATTTTTGAAATCATTAAATTTTTGATTTAGTTTTCCCTTTAATGGTATATTAAATAAGCCAAAATTTTCTGTTTTCAAATCAGCCATATATTCTGTTGTTGCATAATAATCGGAACTTACTAATAATGAGAAAAGTAATTTGCTTAGAATGTAAAACTCAAATTCAGAGATTTTAAGATATTGCAAGTTTTGCTGAAAATTTTTTAAGTCTTTATTTTTTGTTTTTTCAATAAAACTCTCAAAAGATTCTAATCTGCCATGATGTTTTGATATTTGATAAGCAAAATTATATAAAACAAAAAGCAATAAATAATTCTCTAATTCATCGTCAATTTTTTCAATTTTCTCTTCAAAGATTCTAATAAATTTTTTAGCTGAAAGATAAGAGTGATTAGAAGAAGCTGTTGTCTCTTCAAAATCTAAATTTCCCATCTTATGTCGTTGAAAGCCTGAATTGTTCTTTCCCAAATCATGAAGATATACAGCGTTAAAAAACATCTCCCTTAATAGGTAAGCATTTTTTACAGGAATATAATTAAACAAAGTATCGAGGATTTCAGTTAAATTTTTCTTCTGAATTAACAAATCTAAATATTTTTTTGTTAAATTAGAATGTTTTTCCAAAGTTTCCTTTGGTTTTTCCCCTTTTCTATGTGCAAAAATATTTTGAGCAATATTCAAACTATCAAATTCAATATACATTGATAATACCTAAAAAAAGAAATAATTTTCATTATTATAAGAAAATAATATTTCAAGATTGCTATTTGAATTTACATTTGCATTTGTAAAAACAAATTGTTCGGCTTCGTAAATATGAAATCCTTTCTTTAAAGACATAGGTAAAAACTCTTTATGCCAAAATAAACTTTTACCAAATGAACTGTAACTAAAAGAGTTATCTAAAAATAAAGAAGAAATTTTACCTAAAAAAGTATCTGTAATTTTATCTAAGACAATTATTTCAGACTTTGAAATTTTTGCAGGATGATCGTTCTTTCCAAGATAAGGAATAAATTCTGCTTTTAAATTTAAGAAATAATCTTTCAATTTATTAAATAAATTCCTTTCAATTGAATCATCATCGAGTATCATTATCTGCCACTTAGGATTTTCCAACCATTGCTCACGAACGATTAAATTTCCACCTTGTTCTTGGGAGGCATAACCAACAGAATTGTTAAAAACTTGAATTTTTTTAGTAAAATATCCATTTTTAGAAAGCGGTTTGATTGAAATTTTCAAATTTTGCAATTTTTCATAATATTCAGGAAATTTTTGTTTAACTTTATCCACTGCTAAATTCAATTCCTTTTTTTCTTTTCCTTTAGTGTTTAAAGTCTTTTTTCGCAATTCTTCCGCTTCATCAAAAAGTTGTGTATATCCTTTAAGCCCTAAAACCGCTCCCAATAATCCCAATAATGCCGGTTTATGAATATTGTTATAAGTAAAATAAGCATAAGAATTTACATCAGGTTTTTTTAAATGAGCAGTCTTTCCGCTTAATATAAAACTAATTGCTTCCATTTTCTTGCTTCATTGTAATTATATTAAAATATTTTGCTTCAGCTTCCAATTTTTTGAGTTTGCTTGTTGAAGGATTATAATATACTTCTATACTTTTTATTTCATCGTTTTTCAAAATACCATCAATTTTACTCAAATCAATTGTATTGTCTTGATATTCAATGTATTCAGATAAATCAGGTAAATAATATTTTGAATTTTCTTTGGTTTCTACAAATAAAGCAAACTCATTATTTGCTCCAAATTTGGAATTTGTGGCAAATGAAGTAGCAGAAACTAAAGCCACCTTTTTAAATTCTTTGTAATCATTTTCTGTATATCCTTCAAAATCTTCACCAATTATATTTTTATATTCATCATAATTCCTCGGATTTATAGAAAATCCGTAAAAATAATGAGCTTCATCAGCTGTGATTTTTGTCCCCAAAGTTGCCTGATTGCCTTCTTTACCTTTATCTTCCGCCTTGGAATCCTGAAAAGGAGATAAAATATCTTGAACTTCAACAAAGATATCAGCGAATTTATTAAATCCTTGCCCTATTTGCACAGCACCTGTGATAGAAAAGTTTTGACCCTTTTCCGGAAAAGTAGCTCCAAAATTTTTTACATCTATACAAGCAAATAAATTTTTTAAAACTATTTTTGGTAAAATATTTTTTTCTGAATTGGGAAATAATTCTTCATATCTTTCTCCAAGATTTTTAGGCTTTATTTTTGTTTTCCCTTCTTTTACTTCCTCTTTCCAACTTTTCATGAAAAGAATTTTCTGACCCTCATTTTCCCACATTTTTTTCATAGGATATTTTAAAGCTTTGTCACTTCCATAAATATCACCATTGCTGGTTGATTTTGGTCTGCCGGTAAAATCTGCATTCCAATTTGCCATCTTTACACCAATTCCGATAACACCATAAACTCTATTCATAATCATTCTCCTTTTATTTCTTCATTTTTCATATAAAAAATGTTTTCACTCAATGCTCCTATAAGAAGGCTATCATAATTATCTTTAACATTAAAATCATCATTATAAGCCATAACTAAACTTATTGCATTACCAAATTTTTTTAAATAAATTTTGTAAACAATCCCTTCCTTATTAGTTTTCATCAATTCCAATAATATTTTATGATTATATTTTTGATATATAATTTTAATAACTTCTTTCAATTTTTCCACATTTTTTGCTTTTAAAAACGGATCTAACATATCTCCTTTTTTCTCGAAAGCTTCACTTTGACTAATTAAATATCTGGCTATTTGCCCACAAAGATAAAAAAACTCTTCTACATTCAAATTATCGTAATTTGACGTCATTAATTTTTCAATAATTTTTTCCTGCATTTGCTTAATATTCATAATTTTTTCTCCTTTATATTCCAATAAAGATAATTTTAAATTCAAAGCTTTGCCCGCTTTTAATAATCTATCTTTTTTCATATGTTCAATTATAAGTTTTGAGCCGTATTTCTTAATTACATCAAAAAAACCTTTTTCATCATATTTTCTAAAATAAGCTATCATCGCATCTCTTGTAATATAAATAAAATTTGCAAAAGAATTATCAAGTTTTTTCCATACTTCACCGTAATAGTTATTTATCAATTGATGATTATAAAAAATATCGTCAACTATAGCTTCTAATCTGCTCAATTTCCCAATTTCATCGTCTTGAATTAATGTTTTGTTTTCCTTAAGCCAAAGATAATTTTTTATCAAAATAGGTTTTTCTAATTCATTTTTTCTTGTGGGAACATAATCAAAATCTGTAATTTCAGCTTCATCATTGGAAGAATGTTTTTGCATAAAAAAATTATCATCTAAATATCTGTCTTTTGGCTTATTTTCTTTATCTTTATACGATTGAAGTTTTAACCAATCAAAAAATATTTTCAAAATTAAGGCATCATTTTTTTCTATTAAAAATGGCACTGTATTAAATTTTGTTTTATGTTCCAAATATGGTTTTTTGGTGTTTAATCCCATATTTGAGTTTGACAAACCAAAATTTTTACCTTCAATTGTTTTACAATAATTGATATCATTGAATATTTTTATAGAATAGTAAATTTTACTTTCCTCTCTATATTTTTCAACACTTTCGTCAAAAAACACTTTAACATAATTTTTTATTTTATTTTCTTTAGCTATTGTAACAATACAATCCAAATTTTCTCTTAAAAATTTATATTTTTTGATTATATCTTTTCTTCTTTCTCTGTTTGTTAAATATTTTTGGAAATCTTGAAGAATTTCAATTTCTTGCTTTTTCTGAAATTTTTTATAATTACAAAGATTATAATAATGCTTATCTATAACTTCACACTTTAAAATCTTTTTTGGTTCAGCTGAAATAAAACTATCAAGTTTAACAAATAAAGAAAAATAATTTATACTATGTATTTTTTTGTCGTAAAATGCTTTGTTTGAATTCAAATAGCAACTATAATAATCTCGCTCTTTAAACCATTTATAGGCACTATAATTTAAATTCTCATCAATATCAGTAAAAAAAAGTTCCCTGTTTTTCTTTTTAACCATAAAATATTCTATTTTATAATTCTTATTTATTTTAACATATAAACCTTCTTTTAACTCATAACTTCCCAAAACAAGGTTGTCACCTTTCTCATCTTTTTCATACTCTTTTCTAAAAATTTCTAAAATATCATAAATCATTCTTACCTCTCAAATTTCCTCCACACATCCAAATCCCCCGCTATTCTTCTCTCCAACCCCTGCATAATACAAAATCTCTAACAACTCTTTGGGAGCTTTTACAACACCCGAAACATAAATCCCTTTGATATTGGTGTTTTTGTAACGCAGGAGCTTATAAATTTTCCCTTTGCGTTTTTTGATATATTCCTCATCAAAATGAAATTCAAAATTATAATCTTTATTTCCGTATTCTTTACCATGAAAAGCTGCATATTTATAGAGAAGATTTTTATGAATGTTTTCGGAAAATTGTTTCTTTTCTTCGGGAGTATTATATTCCACAAAATGCAATTTCAAATCGCCGTTTATTTCTTTTTTAGTAGTTACTACTATCGGCGAAAGACACTTGAATTTAAGTTCATTTTCAAAAGTTATCTCTGGTAAAGTTTCCACATTTTCTGCAAAGAAGTCTATTTTTCTGCCTGCACCAAAACCAAGTGAAATATTCTGATTTTTAAAAATCCCTAAAATAAAATTTTCAAAACTTTTGGGAATCAATGTGGAAAAAATTAACTCAACTTTTTCAATTTCGCCAAATCCACCTTTTAGCTTATCAATTTTAAATGGAATAAAATTTAGATCGGAGAAAGTGAAAAGTTTGAATTTTCTTAAGAAATCAAATTCAAAACCTTTTTCATGTAAAAAGGTGGCATAATCTTGGGAAGCTGTGGCAATTAGCTTGTAGACGAGGGCAGAAATCTCGTATTTGTAGTTGAAAGGGACAAAAAAATTTCTATTAGAACTAAAAGTAATTTTTACTCGCAAAGTTTACTCCTTACCCTTTATTCAGCAAATAATTGTTCCTATTTACATTTAGTCAAGCTAAAATTCCCTTCCCACATTCACCAAATAATCCGCTTGGGTATGTCTATGCCAAATTGTAGAAAATTGTATAAACCATTTTTTGATAGTGAACTTTATTCCCGAAGCAAGTTCGTTTTTACGGAGTGAAATTTTCAAGGAACTGAATTTATTTAATAGATTTTCTGTGGCGACAAGAAAGTTCTCTTCCTCAAGCCTGAACACCAAAAATTTATCTTTGCGAGTTTCGACAGCCCATTGCTTCTCTGAGATAGAAGTGCAAATAAGATAATGACTCATCCCCAAAAAGTTAATCCCTGTGGAAATTGAGCAATCTTCATCGATATTTTCTTCGGAATCTTGTTGGTAGGATAAGTAGCCACCTACGGAATAGATGTTGTGTTTATAGCTTAGTCCTCCTGAGAAATTGAGCATTTTGTAATATTTGAAATACAGATAGTCGCCATCGGCGAAGTAAGAAAATTTTTTGTGCTTAGTGGAGAGAGAAACGTTGTAATTCATGACGTCGCTTTCGCCGTTGTAGAATTTGGCTCCCGTGGAGAAGCAGGAATCTTGCAGAGCGGGATTGAGCAGAAAAGAGCGTGCCGGCTCTAAGTAATGAAAATTTCTTGCCCGTAAAGAAGAAGGAGAAAACAGGCAAAAGATTGATGAAATGGTAACTAATCCGGCACGCAAAATGGTTTGTGTTTTCATTAAAAGTTTAGTTGGTTCATTTGTTATTGAACCTATCTTTTGTCAACTCATTTTTAGCAACTATTTTTTCATTTTCAGTTTTAGTTTATAATATTTTTCTAAACTCTTGGAATTTAGCTTTCTTCCAAAATCCATAAATACTGCGGAGAGTATAGCAAAGAGATAGAAAAACTTTTGACGGATAGAGAGCTTTTTTAGTTTGTTGGAAATTTTGTAATTGGTGTAATTGCTTTGTAGAAGGCTCTTTGTGGAAGCACCTCCTTCGGCAAAATTGGCAATAACTATCGGGAGATAGAGGAACGTTTTGTTTTGCAGATACATTTTATAAATAAATTCGTAATCAGCATTTAGCGAGCTTAGGGAGAATTTGTTCTCTTTTTGCAGGCTGGTTTTAACGAACATACTTTGGTGGCAAAATCTCATTCCTCGCCATAGTGTTTCGATTGGTTTGGTTTGTTTGATGTATTCGAAATCAGGGAAAATTCGTTTGGTTAGCCCGTAAATAACATCGGCGTCAACTGGTTGGAAGAAAATTTTTTCCAATGTGCTTTCGCTAAAATACGAATCTCCTGCGTTCATAAAGCCAAGCCATTCACCTGTGGCGAGAGCAGTTCCTTTGTTCATCGCATAGTAAATGCCACGGTCTTTTTCGCTTATCCAAGTACTGATTTTGTCTTTGTGCTTTTTGATAATGTCAACAGTTCCATCAGTAGAACCGCCATCGACAACGATGTACTCAATGTTAGGATAAGTCTGGTTGATAACGCTCAGAATGGTCTTTTCCAATATGTCGATGCCGTTGAAGACGATTGTTACGATGCTAACCAAAGGCAAATGGTGTTTCGGAGAGTTTGTTGTCATTTTTTTCAATTCCTTAATCTGCTCCTTTCTATTGATTGAGATTTTTCTTGCAAGTAAATTTTTGTGCCTTAGGATTTTGCCAACAAAAAAGGCAGTAGCCTGTCGTTAGGTTACTGCCTGAATTGAATTATTTTTTACTTGATAGTTTTCAAAAATTCGTTGTAAGCTTCTTCGGAAGCTGGAGCTACGATTTTACCCTCAATAATGTCTTTTTTGATGCTTTCCACTTCTTGGAGAATTTCAGCTGGAACGTGCTTGTCAGTGGTGGGAGCAACGTCAACGCCTTGCTCTTTGAGTCCGTAAAGCACAGTTTTGCCACCATCCCATTCGCCTTTGGTGTAGGCTTCGGTAACGTTATAGATAGCTTTGCCAACTTCTTTCATAGAAGAGGTGATGACGTTATCGGGAGCCAAATCGTTTTGGTCTCTGTCCACGCCAATAGCCATTTTGCCTTTTTCTTTGGCAGCTTCTATCACTCCGTCACCAACTCCGCCTGCTGCGTGCATCACAACGTCGGCATTGTTTTTGTACATTTGGTTAGCAATAGCTTTGCCTTTGGCAGCATCGGAGAAACTGGCGGCATATTGGTCGAGAACAGTGACGGCAGGATCAGCACATTTAGCACCTGCCAAATATCCGTATTTGAAGCGATGAATCACAGGTACATCCATACCACCGACAAAACCGATTATTTTGGTTTTGCTCATCTTGGCAGCGATGTAGCCAGTCAAGAAGCTAGCTTCTTGCTCTTTGAACATCACACAGATGATGTTAGCAAGAGTATTGTCTCCATAGCTGAAATCGATAATTCCATATTTTTGCTCTGGATTTTTGGTGGCAGCTTCCATAATGACATCTGCCATTTTGAAACCGATGCCCCAGATGATGTCGTTTTTAGCATCCAACACTGTTTCCAAGTTAGAAGAATAGTCGGCGTCTTGTTTAGATTCCACATAACTAACTTCCACTCCCAAATCTGCTTTGGCTTTTTTTAAGCCTTCCCAAGCTGATTGGTTAAAAGATTGGTCGTTAACTCCTCCAACATCAGTTACCATTGCTACTCTTATAGCTGCTTTTTCACTGGATTTTTTTTCTTTGCAACCGAAGACGAAAAGCAAGGAAACTACCAACAACAAAGAAATGATTACTTTTTTCATGTTTTCTCCTTATCCTAATTAATTTTTATTCTTTTATCAGTTTTTGGTGTAACGCTTTTTTGAGCGGAAATGTATTCGATAATCGCATCTCTTTGCATAACAGACGTATCGTAGTTGTCAAATCCTTTTTCTTTTAAAATGCTGTAGCCGTCTCCACCTGAAGCGAGGTAGGAGTTGGTAGCTATGGTGTAGGTTTCGTTGGGAAGGATTTGGGTGCCGTTGATAGTAGCTGAAACCAGTTTCCCATTTTTGATAGTTAATTGTGCTTCTTTGGAAACTTGAGGCATAGATCCTTCGCCGATGTTGGTGGCAGCTTGCTCCAAGAATTTGAGCAAATCTTCGCCACTTATTTTGAGAGTTACGATAGTGTTATCAAAGGGCAGAATTTCGTAAATGGTCGATTTTTGGATGTCTCCTTTGCCGAGAGTCGCTCTGATCCCTCCTCCGTTTTGGAAGAAGAAGTCAACTTTCTTGATACCGATTGATTTCAAGTACCACATTTGTCCGTCGCAAACCATATCGCCCAAAGCTGTCTCTTGATTTCTGGTTTCTTTATTGGAGAATGTCTCTTTGGCAACGCCGATTTTTTCGGAGAGAATAGCATCAACTTTCTTTTTGTACTTGGACAATTTCTTCAACAATACTGGGTCTTTCTCTATCTTTTCGCCAACGTAATGGGTAACTTTTTTGCCGTCCACTTTCTCAACATATTGAACGTTAATCGGGCAAAGTTCCCAGTCCAAAGAAGCAACACCCTTATTCTCGTTGAGCGTCAGAATGGCTTTGCCCATATGCAATCCCCAGCTACCTGCTTGGACGATAGGAATTTTCTTTTTGCTTTCTATGTTTTCAACTTCAAGAGGCTCTTTCATCTTGGTGTGGGAATGCCCATCGACAATCAAATCGATACCTTGGACTTCTTGAGCCAAACGAATACTGCCGATAGCTTTTCCTTTGGCGTAAAAAGGGTTGTAAGTTCCCAAATGAACCAGAGCAATCACAATATCAGCTTTGCTTTTTAGCAGAGGAACCAAGTCATTCGCAACTTCCACAGGGTCAGCAAACTCGATGTCTTGAATATTTTGAGGATTGCCCGTCATGTAAGTGTTCGGGTCGATAAGTCCCAAAATCGCCACTTTAACACCATTCACATCTTTGATGATGTAAGGGCTAATTCCCTTCATGGGTTTGCCGTTTTTGCTGATGTTGGCACAGAGCCAAGGGAATTTGGACGCTTTGATTTGCTTCAGCATCTTGGCAGGAGAAGGGTCAAATTCGTGATTTCCCACAGCCATGGCATCGTAGCCGATGTAGTTGTAGCCGATAATGTCTGGTTTGGCGTCAAAGAAATTCGATTCCGCTCTTCCTGTGTTGAGGTCGCCAGCATCCAACACCAAAACGTTGGAATACTCGTTTCTAACGCCTTTGACGAAAGTAGCTCTTGCTGGCAATCCACCTTGGTCAGGACAAGGATAGTTATAAAAAGCCAAGGGATGCCCATGATGGTCGTTGGTGTGCAAAACCACCAACTTGTTTCCGTTGTTTAGTTGGCTTGCATTAGTTCCTGCAGTAGCACAGCCAGTTAGAATCAAGGAAAGAATACAAACAATTGGTAAAAAGATTTTTTTCATTTTACCTCCTTTAAATTTTTTGCTCTTTTTCAAAGGGAACACCATCTGCGGACGGAGCAACGGATTTCCCAACGAAATAGACCAAGATAAGAATGGTTAAGACGTAAGGGAGCATATTCAGCAAATCGGTAGGAAGATTTAGTTGGTGGTACTGTCCGAGGAAGATAACCAAAGCTTGAGCGAAGCCGAACAAAAGGCACGCCCAAAGAGCACCGAAAGGCTTCCACTTGCCGAAAATCACAGCCGCAAGAGCGATGAAGCCTTGTCCAGAAACCAGTGTGGGACGGAAGTTAGAAACGATGGCAAGGCTGAGAGACGCTCCTCCGAAGCCTGACAAAATGCCAGATGTAACCACAGACCAATATCTGATTTTGAGGACATTTATTCCGACAGATTGAGCGGCAGCAGGATGTTCTCCAACTGCACAGAGCCTCAGTCCAATCACGGTTTTGTTCAACACAAACCAAACGACAATCACCAAAAGTAGAGCGATATAAGTCGTTGCGTACATATTGTCGAAAATGTAGTAGAAAAAAGATCTCTCGGGGAACACACCCGACAAAATCCTCGGCATCTTGTCAGATAACTGAACAGGAAGCGTTGTGGTAGTGCCTTTGAATAGAATTCTGGAGAAGAAAAGAGCAAGCCCAGGTCCGAGGAAGTTGATGGCAACACCAGAGACTACTTGGTCGGCAGAGAAGCTCACACAAGCCAACGCATGGAGAAGTCCCATAATTCCTCCTGCAATTCCCGCAAAGAGAAAAGCCAAAAACGGGTCACCCATATACACTCCGCAAGCAGCACCGATGAAAGCTCCAATGGTCATCATCCCTTCGAGCCCAATGTTCACTACACCAGATTTTTCGCTGACCACACCTGCTAACGCACAGTAAACCAAAGGAGTTGCGTACATAAAAGTCGTGCCGAGAATAAAGGCGATATTACTTAGCATTTTTCTCTCCTTTTTTGTCAAAAATTGAAACAAGATAAGGGATAATTTTGGGCATAGCCACGAAGAAAACGATTATGCCTATCATAATGTTGATAATCTCAAAAGGAGCTCCCATAATGGGCTGCAACTTGGTTCCGCCATACTTGAGTGCACCGAAGAAGATACCTGCCCAGAGGTTGCCAAAAGCTGTGCTTCCGCCTATCAGAGCAACAGCGATACCGTCAAATCCGTAACCTTCCATAACGGATAAAATGCTGATATTGTGGGAAACAGCCATCACCTGCAAAGCACCTGCCAAGCCTGAAAGAGCACCAGCAATGAACATCGAAGTGACGAAGCTATTGTTGACGTTTATTCCGCCGTATTTGGCAGCATCGGGGTTGAAGCCGACAGCTTTCAATCGATAGCCCAAAGTGGTTTTGTTTAGAATAAAATAGACGATAATGACCGCCAATATGGCAAAGAGTATCCCCGCATTTGTGGGAGCACGGAGCAGTTCTTTGAAAAAAGGATGCTGACCGAGCCATTTGATGCCCTCTTTACTCATCTTGAAATTATCGAAAAAAGTTATCACAGCAGAATCCGCAATGAAATTAGTCTGCTCGCTATTGGGCTTGGCTAACCACGAAACTCTGACGAAGTAGTTCCGCAGATAGAGAGCTATCCAGTTCATCATGATGGAAGTGATAACCTCGTGAACTCCGAAACGTGCTTTCAGAAAGCCGATTACAGCACCGAACAAACCCGTGATGGCGATGGTCATCAAGATGATAAAAGGGACATGCAGGTAGATTGGCATGGAGAACATTGAACCGAAGATAGCTGCCACGATAGTCCCCATGATGAATTGTCCCTCTGCTCCGATGTTGAAAAGCCCAGTGCGGAAGGCGAACGTGATGGACAATCCTGTGAGAATGAGAGGTGTCGCCTTTACAATGGTGTAGCTGAGGTAACTAACTCTGCCGAAAATTCCCCAAAGAATGACGCCGTAAGCCTGAAACGGATTGTATCCCGCAACCAGCAAGACGATGCCACCGCTGATGAGACCGATGATGATGGAGATGAGAGGGAAAAGTTTTGGATGGTTGATAATGAGTTGTTTGATTTTTCTTAGAAATTCCATAATCTAACACCCTCCTGACATCATCAAGCCAATCTGATTTCTGTCGCATTTGTCTCCGTCAACTATTCCGACAATTTTGCCCGAATGAATAACGGCGATGCGGTCGGAGAGGTTCATCACTTCGTCCAGCTCCAGCGAGACCAAAAGAATGGTTTTGCCCGCTTTTTTGTGTTCTATCAGAGATTTCTGAATGTACTCTATCGCTCCCACATCCAAGCCTCTGGTGGGTTGACAGGCAATCAACAAATCGGGAGACGAATCAATTTCTCTCGCCAAAATCACTTTTTGCTGATTACCGCCCGAAAGGTCGCGAGCGAGCTTGTTCTCATCCGTGGGTCGGATGTCGAAGTTCTCAATCAATTTTTTGGCATGCTCTTTAATCGCATCTTTTTGCAGAATGCACTTTTTGGAATACAGTGCGGAGTTGTAGGTTTGCAAAATCGTGTTGTCTTGAACCGAATATTCCAAGACCAGCCCGTGCTTCTGTCTGTCACTGGGAATATGCCCAATTCCGTGGATGTTCACTTCTTTCGGAGAGCAACCTGTGATTTCCTTGTTGTTGACAAGAACGTGTCCGCTTTCTGTAGGCGTTAGCCCTGTGAGAGCCTGCACGAACTCCTTCTGTCCGTTTCCGTCGATGCCAGCAATTCCCAAAATTTCGCCCTTGTATGCAGTTAGATTTAGATGGTCAACCGCCAAAAGGTCTTTTTCGTTTTTGACACAAAGGTCTTTAATCTCCAGCAGAGGAATTTCCTCTTTCGGCTTCTCGCCCTTGTCCACATTCAGGATTACTGGACGCCCGACCATCATCGTTGCCATCTCTTGGATGGAAGCGTCAGCAACATCTATGGTGTCGATTACTTTCCCTTTGCGAATGACGGTGCATTTGTCGGCTAAATCCTTAATTTCCTTTAACTTGTGAGAGATAAAGAGTATGCTTTTCCCCTCGGAAGTGAGTGACTTCATAATCTTGCCAAGTTCCGTGATTTCCTGAGGAGTTAGCACGGCAGTCGGCTCGTCCAAGATTAGTGTGTTGGCTTGGCGGTAGAGAGCTTTCAAGATTTCAACTCGCTGTTGCATCCCCACAGAAATTTGATTGATTTTGGCATCGGGGTCGATGTTCAATTTGTATTTCTGAGAGAGTTCAACGATTTTTTCTTTAGCTTTTTGATAATCCAAAACGCCGTACTTTTTGGTAACTTCCGAGCCGAGAATGATGTTTTGAGTCACCGTGAAAGGCTTGACAAGCATAAAATGTTGGTGAACCATTCCGATACCGCAAGCAATCGCATCAGATGGAGAGTTGAATTTTTTTTCTACCCCTTCAACTACTATACAACCGCTGGTAAGGCTGTAGAGACCGTAGAGCATGTTCATCAAGGTCGATTTGCCCGCTCCGTTTTCTCCGAGAATGGCGTGAATTTCGCCATCCATGACCCTCAGATTGATTTTGTCATTTGCTACAAACGAACCAAAGATTTTGGTCGCATTTCGCATCTCTATGGCAACAGAGCTTTTCCCCATAACTTTGTCCTCAGTTTTTCTCGCAATCGAAAAGACAATTCAAAAAAATGTCAAGACAAAAGATTAAGACCCCCAAAATTGCCCTAAGAATCTATTTCTTTTGTATAAGTGCAAGTCCGTCGGCTATAGATAGAATTGTGTAGTCTATCTCTTCCGACAATTTGAGGGAATTGTTGAATTGGCGGAGCTTGGGAGCAGTGCGATTGTCGTCTTCCAATATTCTCCCCGAAAGCAATAGATTGTCCACGACGATTACTCCGTTGTCGCTCAAAATCGGCAAACACAGTTCTAGGTATTTGGAGTAGTTGACTTTGTCTGCATCTATAAAAATGAAATCGAATTTTTGGTCTTGCAGACTCTTCAATTTCTCTTCGGCTTGTCCGATTATCTGCTGAATTTTGTGTGCTACCCTCGCTCTTTTCCAGTGCTTTTGCCTGATTTGCTCAAAATCTTCTTTGTAGTCTAAGGTGATGACCTTGCCATCGTCTGGAATGGAGAGAGCAGCTACAAGAGCACTGTATCCAGTGAAAGTCCCGATGTCCAAGCAGTTTTTGGAGTTGGTTAATCTTATGAGGAATTGCAAAAATTGGGCTTGCTCTACGCTAATCAAAAAGTGCGATTGACGTACTCGTTCCACAGTTTCGTTGCGTAAATTTTGGAGGAATTCGTTCTCGTGCGGAGCGATGCTTCTCAAATATTCGTAGAGAGAGGCGGAGATGATTTTGCCGTTTTTAGAGTTGTTGTTTGTGAAATTCATAGAGTTATTTTCGCGAGTTGGTGGTGGAGCTGTCAAATTATTATGGTGATTATATGCAATTCTCATTATGGCTTTCTGTGGAATTGTTGTTCAAGAAATCAGTTAATAATAGATACCTATTTTTTACAGACATGAGAATTAGAAAAATTAATAAACAAAGCATCTTCTCCGTGTAAACGGGGATTTACAGCAGGAAGGATTGGAGCACTCTCAAATTATTTCTTTGGTCACTTTATTTATAGTAGAAACATTGTCCATAAAGATGACTAAACATTACCCACATATTTACGATTACACCTTTTTATTTGACTTTTTTTGTTACTTTTATTTTATTTGACATGGAGTATTTATTGGAGAAAAAAATGATTGTTTCTTTCAGAAAATTTTTGTTAACAATTCTGTCGGTTGCTTGCTTTTCAGGTGTTTTAGCGACAGATTTAGGTGTAAACTCGATTTTGCAGAGCGGTTCTCTGCCCACTGGCGAGGCTGTATTAGCGGCTATTGATGACAAAGAGGGCAAATCTGTTTCTAACACCGATTTGCAGAACGTAAATTTTTGGCAGAATCTTGGCTGGAATCCTTTAACAGGGGTTTTAGATTCTGTAGGTAACCCGTGGCTTAAAAAATCGGGACTACCTGTGCACCGAATTGAGCAAGAAAATTATTCTACACTCTATGACACAACTGTAATCATCTCTACCACTGATGATTATAAAAAACTTATAGGTCTCTATGGGTATAAAATTAGCGTGGATTTATCTTCTCCTCTAAACTTCGGTGGAGACACGATTTATCCACTATTCAACGTTGTCAGGTTCAACGGAAATGGACACACTATCGAAAATTTCACCCTCAGGACAGACTGCTCCAAGACTGGACTTTTTGCAACGGTTTCTGACAGTGTGCATGACCTTACGGTGAAAATCAACAGCTTAATAGGAACTTCTACCTCCTCTAGCGACTATGTAGGGGTGTTGGTTGGTTCTTTGTCCGCCACAGGCAAAATTAGAAACTGTACTGTAATCGGCACTTCTGCCGAAAAGGTGCTTATCTCGGGCAATCAATATATAGGTGGCATAGTTGGATATGCTTATGGGACTATCGAAAACTGCAAAGTGTACAATTTGGCTCTTACTGGTGCAGGAGATGTAGGTGGCTTGGCGGGGAAAGCAGGAGATAAAAGTATTTCTGATATTACAATCTCTAAGGTGGCAATTACTTGCAATGGACAAGCAGGAGGAATAACTTCCTATTTGTCGGCTAATATTACCAATTGTAAAGTAGATTCTACCACCGTCTCAGGTTATCGCTATGTTGGAGGTTTAGTTGGAGATTTGGCTGGTTCTGTCTCCAATTCCACTATAGATTCTTCCACTATCGAAGGAACTCAATGTGTTGGAGGGTTGATTGGACATTTGGCTGGCTCTGTCTTCAAATGTACTGTGGATAGTGTAAGTGTTAAAGCCTCGGACATATATGCAGGTGGTTTATTTGGATATGGGAAGATATCGGGGACAGTTGACACATGTTCTGTGACAAGAGCCAACATCACTGCATCAACCAACTACGCAGGGGGACTGTACGCATTTATAGAATCACCTGCATCAGTGCCTATTACAAAATGTTCTGTAAAAAATGCTTCTATCACTTCCAATGGCAATGTGGGAGGATTGTCGGCAGAAGGAGGTTCTGGCAACATCTCCTATACTAACGTATCCAAGGTGAGAGTTGTTTCTAAAAGCAATGGTCAAGCAGGAGGTCTGTCGGCATCAACAGGCGGAAAGATCTCCAATTGTACCATAGATTCTTCCACCATTACCGGAATTACCAATGTTGGAGGTTTGGCAGGATGGTTTACTGGCACTATTTACAAATGCTATGCAGACAGCCTGAGAGTAACAGCTTCAAGCACATCTTTAACTACATATGCGGGAGGTTTATACGGATATGGAAATGCAAATGGAGCAATTGACGACGCCTCTGTAACAAGAGCCATTATAACCTCCACAAATGGTAATGCAGGTGGCTTATCTTCCAATGTGATGAGTGACAGCATTTACAAGGTTAAAGTTGCCAAAGTTAGAGTAGATGCAAAAGATCAAGCAGGAGGTTTAACTGCAGTCACAGGCGCAAAGATTTCCAATTGTACCATAGATTCTGCCACTATCACGGGAAATGACAACGTCGGAGGTTTAGCAGGTTGGTTTACTGGGACTATTTACAAATGCTACGCAGATAGTTTAATAGTCACAGCCAACGGCAGTAATGCAGGTGGTTTATATGGGAGAGCAGGAGAAAGAGGAGGAATAGACGATGCCTCCGTAACAAGAGCCATAATAACCTCCGTAAGAGGCGATGCTGGTGGCTTATCTTCCAATGTGGAGAGTGGCAGCATTTACAAGGTTAAAGTTGCCAAAGTTAGAGTAGATGCAAAAGAGCGAGCAGGAGGTTTAACTGCAGCCACAGGCGTAAATATCTCCAATTGTACCATAGATTCTGCCACTATCACGGGATATAACAACGTCGGAGGTTTAGCAGGATGGTTTACTGGCACTATTTACAAATGCTACGCAGATAGTTTAATAGTCACAGCCAACAACAATTATGCAGGTGGTTTATACGGATATGGAGATTCAAATGGAGGAATAGATGACGCCTCCGTAACAAGAGCCATTATAACCTCCGTAAAAGGCGATGCTGGTGGCTTATGTCCCTGGGTGTATTATGGCAACATTTCCAATGCTAAGGTTTCCAAGATTAGAGTAGAAGCAGACGAGAAAGCAGGAGGCTTAACAGGACTTATAGATGGAAATATTACCAATTGCAAAGTAGACTCTTCGACTATTATAGGGAAAAACGAGGTCGGAGGCTTGGCAGGATATTTTAGAGGTCTTGCTTCCGACTGTTCCGTGGACAGTCTCTTTATTCAATCATCGGGAATTGACAGTGACGCAGGAGGAATATATGGAAAGGGTTCAGGCTCTGGCCTCCGTGACACCATAACTAACGTAGTCATTTCTTCCGCAAATGGTTCTGGAGGCGGAGCAGTTGGATATTGCGAGGGGAGTAACAGTTACCTCGACAATATCACTCTAAAATCTAACATTACAGTTAGTGCCAAGAACTATGGCGGAGGATTGGTGGGATATTTTAAGGGAAACTCTGTAAAAAATATTAATATTAATATTAATGATAATAGTGATAAAATTTCCGTTACTGTTACAGGGACTAGTGATAATGGCATTGGTAGCATCGCTGGGTATATAACAAATGCCACAATTTCCAATGTGCATGTTGGAGCAAACTACACTTTGTCTATGATAGAAGGAACTTATTTTGGTGGCATTGCTGGATATTTCACAGGAACTATGGAAAGTTGTTCTGTGGTGGGAAAAAACTTTTCTGGTAAGTACAAGTATTTAGGTGGATTAGTTGGATATGGGAGCGGTAAAATCAGTAGTAGTTTTGTATCCAATTGTACTATCAAAACCACCAACACCTTGGAGGGAGCTACAGGAGGCATCGTTGGAGAGTTTGGAGGGGAATATATCCATTCATGTGCTGTAATTAAAAACACTTCTATCACAGGTGGTTCCCAAACAGGAGGCATAGTTGGTTCTGCGGGTTGCAAAATCACCAATTCTCATGTGGACGGTGCAACTCTCTATATGTCAGGTGGTTCCAACTTCGGAGGTATCGTTGGATATTCAGGAGGGGAGGTTAGCTGTTGCTTGGTCTCTGGCACTACCATAAAAAGTGACATCACCAGTACTTCTTCGGGATATATCGGAGGGATAGTAGGTTATAACGGTGCAGGCGATATAAAAAACTGTGTAGCGATGATAAATTATTTTGATATTAAAGCAAAATATGCCAAAAATGGAGATAATAGCAGACTTGGCAGGATAGTTGGCACTAACGCTAGTGGATCTCTGAGTAATAACTATGGCTGGGTGGAAACTTATATCAAGTATTATCATAAACGCTTCGGGATTAACTGGAACAATAGTGATTATAACAAAGGCACAGGAAACGTTAGCACTGGCTTAAAAAATGGTGAGAATCTCTATGCAGGCAGTGAACCACCCAAAACAGTTACTCCCAAACTCTATAATAATGCTAGTTTTTGGACTGACATTGGGTTTAATGCTTTCGACTGGGATATCAGCAGAGCGAATAGCAAATATTACCCCTGTCTTACTTTTTTACAAAGCCGTAGTGACGATATTGACAACATGGGTCAAGCTCGTGGATTTGAATACGAAAAGTACTTGATTGACGGCTATACGCCAGGAAATTATTTTACATCAGAAATTTCTGTCTTCACTCCGCAAATCCTCTTCGCCAATACTGATGGTCCTGGAGTTTATGTGAACAATACTAACATTAAACTCTATACAGATATTTTGTTGGAAGAAGGAAGTGAAAGTGCTACCTTTTGGTCTGTTGACTTAAATGGCTCTACAGCTGGCACCGCAAAAAATAGCCTCTTTGGATTTGCCAATGTTAGCACTTCCATGACCTCTCCAAACAATTTTTACGGAAATGGACACAGCATAGACGGATACAAAAATATTAGCAATACTATTTCTGAATACGAAGGCATTATCCATGCACCAGATGTTAGCCTCAGTATAAGCAAGCTGGAGGTGGACTTTTTTCATAGAACTTATGTGTCCCATGGTGATCCGTATCCTCGCCATTTTGGGAGTTTGATTAGTTCTCGGACTAGATCTTCGTTGCCTAATGGTAGGGATCCCATTTACTTTGAAGATATTTATGTTAAAAACGCTTATATTTACTCTGATAGAATTTCTCTCAATCAAGTTCCCTATGGAAATCCCGTTTATACCGATTGTGTTGGAGCTATAGGAGGATTGGTATATAATGTTTCTGGGGAAAGATTGGCCGTATACCTAGATAGTGGCTATAACATGTATTCAGACGGTGGTACTGTAGCAGGTGTTTTTGGGTATATCCCCTCTTCCAATCTTACAAATATTGCTATCTATTTGAAATTAGCATGTTTGCCGGACAAGCCGGACGAATTGTTGAACATTAGTTCTGTATATCAATATTATGTCTCTATGGGTGGTATTTACGTTCCTCAGCTTCATTATATGAGTTATATAGCAAATCATCTTTCAAGTACCTGTTCTTCTTTTGAAATTGCGGATGGAGGTGATTATTTAGATGGATCCAAAAGTTATAGTATTACACCTTCAACTTATAATAAATCTTACCCTACTCGAAGTACTTTTTATGAGACGCTAGTGCATAGTGGAATAAAGGGCTATTCTGCTTGGAATATTCCTGATAATGTCACTAATCCTGATAAAGTATATTTAAACCGTACAGCACATAGCTGGTATGAATAGAGAATAGCGACCTTTATGGGAAGTCGCCAGAGTCTAAGCACCACTCATTCTCGCGGTCTATTCAAGAATGGATACCTGCTTCCGCAGGCATGAGGTGTAGAGAAGCAAGAAGCCCCAAGCATCCCTCATTCCCGCGGACGCGGGAATCCAGTAAGGGCAAGGGTAGGGATATCCTCTTACAGAGAGGTGTTCATCTTTTCGGACGGACGAAAAGACGAACCAGAAAAGTCTGCTCTCCCCACATAGTAGTAGTCGTTGCGAGTCGCCAGCAGAGAATAAAGTGTGGTCGCTCCCGTGTACTCTATAAGTTTAGCTATTGAAGTAAGTTGGCTTTACATTTAATAGATGAATATTTAAGACTGCTCCTCTTTGGTGTTCAGAGTTGAGCCATCCCGAGCACAAAAGCAAGACGAATAAGTTAAAGAGTTGTGCTTGATAGCTTTTTGATTTTGTATTTAGAGGTTTTTTGCTTCTTTTTTTACGGCGAAAAAAAGAAGGCACATTGCAATGGATACCTGCCTCCGCAGGCATGAGGTGTAGAGAAGCAAGAAGCCCCAAGAGGTTCTCATTCTTGTACTCCTCACACCTACAAGCATCCCTCATCAACACGCTTCTTATCCCCTCATTCCCGTTGTCTATCAAGCACAACTTTAATCTTTTGCTTAGCACTATTGTGCTTGAAAAGTGGGAAGCCAAAATCTCCAAACACCCTCATTCCCGTGAAAACGGGAATCCAGTAAGAGCAAGGGTAGGGATATCCTCTTACAGAGAGGTGTTCATCTTTTCGGACGGACGAAAAGACGAACCAGAAAAGTCCGCTCTGCCCACATAGTAGCAGTCGTTGCGAGTCGCCAGCAGAGAATAAAGTGTGGTCGCTCCCGTGTACTCTATAAGTTTAGCTATTGAAGTAAGTTGGCTTTACATTTAATAGATGGATATTCAAGACTGCTCCTCTTTGGTGTTCAGAGTTGAGCCACCCCGAGCACAAAAGCAAGACGAATAAGTTAAAGAGTTGTTTAGTTGGAAAAGAAAGTTCTTGACAGCGATATGTTTCCAAAAAAATAACGAAAGAAAACACATGGAGATGAAAATGAAAAAAATGTTTCTGCTATTTGCACTTTCTTTGTCAATGTTATGGGGAAAAGGTAATCTGACCGTCTTCTCGGGAGCTGGGCTCATCAAACCGATGAACGAGATAATCCAAGATTTTGAGAAGAAGTTCGACGCGAAAATTGATGTTTACTATGACGGCTCAGGCAATCTTTACGGTCGCTACGTTGCCGGGCAGCCCTGCGATGTATACGTGCCAGGGAGCGAAAAGGCTCTCAACGATATGATAAAAAAAGGCTGGATTGTTGAGCCAAGCGTCCAAAAAATTGTGCTTCATATTCCCGTGATAGCCATACCTGCTGATAATCCTGCCAAAATTAAGAGCATCAAAGATTTTGCCAGAAAAGGCGTCAAACTCGCCCTCGGAGCAGAGAAAGGTCCAGCGATTGGCAAGCTATCCAAGATGATTTTCCAAAAAAACGAGATTTATGACGATGTGAGGAAAAATGTTTCTGTGGAGACTGCAGCTGTAAATCAACTGCTAATCTACATTACCCAAAAAACTGTTGACGCTACTATTATTTGGGAAGATATGGCTTCTTGGGCTGAGAGCCAAGGCAAAATCAAGACTATTCCGATTGAGAAGAACGTGATTAAAACTGTGCCGTCCGCGATTACCAAAAAATCGAAAAACAAAGAACTGGCGGAGAAATTTAATAAATATCTGAAAGAGAGAAAAGATGTTTGGGAAAAATGGAATTTTAAAATGGCAAATTAATGAGAAATCCGCTTAAAACTTTATTCTTAACAATTTCGTACTTTTTCACCATAACTTTCGTGTTGATGATTTTTTCGTTCATCTTCTTGATAAATCCGGCTGTTATGGTGAAAAATTTCACTGACCCACAGATACTTTTCTCCATAAAACTTTCGTTTTTAACGGGATTAACTTCTACTTTTTTGGTTATGCTTTTCGCAATTCCCATCGGCTACAGTTTGTCGAGATTTGAATTTTTCGGTAGCAAAATCGTCAAAGCGGTGATAGATTTACCCATAGCGTTTCCGCAAGTGTTACTGGGGCTATGCCTGTTGCTCTTTTTTGGATTAGATAGCGTGGTCGCTATTTTGAATTTTTTCAACATTTCCGTAATTTTCTCCAAGCTGGGAATAGTCGTAGCACAATTTTTCACGGCGTTGCCTTTTTCCGTAAAGACTATCAAATCGACTTTCGACTACATCGACGAACATCAGGAATTGGTTTCGTACAGCTTGGGACACGGATATTTCACCACTTTCACAAAAATATCGTTGCCACTGGCAAAGAATGGACTTTTAGCAGCAACTGTTTTGGCGTTCACCCGTTCCATTGGAAGCTTTGGAGCGATACTAATCCTCGCTGGTGGAACTTACATGAAAACGGAAACGCTCCCCATTACTCTCTACTTAAACCTGTCCTATGGGAACATCGACATGGCGATTAGTGCTGGAGTTTTGCTCATACTTATCTCCTTTGTTACCATATATTTAATAGAAAAGATTGAGGTGAAGTTTTGAGTTTCCTTTCAGTGAACAATCTAACTATAAAGTACGAAAATTTCGCTCTGAGAAACATCGATTTTCAACTGGAGCGAAAAGATTTTTTGACGATTATCGGTCCCTCTGGAGCAGGGAAAAGCACCATTTTCGACCTCATTATTGGGTTCAGAAATCCACACAACGGTTCAATTTTGTTAGACGGAGAGGAGATAACCAAAAAGCGAATACAAGACCGTAACATCGGTGTGGTTTTCCAAAATTACGCTCTTTTCGAGCATATGAGCGTGTACGAGAATATTGATTACGGGCTGAAGAATAGAGACAAAAGCGTCATTCACAAAATCGCCGAAAAGCTGACCATTACGCACTTGCTCAATAGAAAGCCGAAGAAACTATCAGGTGGAGAAAAGCAGAGAGTCGCTTTTGCCAGAGCTCTTGCTGCCAAACCGAAACTTCTGCTCTTGGACGAGCCATTCAGCAGCTTGGACACGCTCACCAGAAAATGTATGCGTAAGGTGTTGCACGACATTTCCACTGAGTTTGGCATCACGGTGATTCTCATCACGCACGACATCGCTGATGCGAAAAATTTGGCGAACAAAATCGCTTTCATCCAAGACGGAAATCTCCTGCAATTCGACACGTGCGAAAATCTTTTTTGCAAGCCGAAAACTCCATTCATCGCAAATTTTCTTAACACAATTTTTTTGGAAGCTAAATATTTCCGCAAAATTGGGAATCTGTATTCATACGAATGTGATGGTGCAAAATTTCTTTCTACAGAAAAATCCAACAGCAACCAAGTGAACATTGCCATTCGTCCAGAAAATGTTTTTATTTCTCGCAAAAGAGAGAACATGGATAATGCCTTGGAATGTACGTTGAGTAAGGTTGATGTGAAAGGCACGGAGGTCGATTTGACACTGCAGAAAGAAAATTTTAAACTCTCTTTAACCGTGAACAAAAACGTAATCGACTATCACGAATTAAAAAAAGATGGCAAAATTTTCGCTCACATAAAAGCCGAAAATGTGCATATAATGAAGTAGTAATTTCGATATTTCTTCTGTTTCAGCTAATAAATTAGCACAATCTACCATCTGTCTTCTTGGTGCATTTCACAAAAAAATGGACAAATTGGAGAAATCTATATTTTTTGTAACATAGCTAAGAGGTGAGAATTAAAGAAAATGCAAGTACAAAAAAATAGTGTTAGGCGGAAAATTTTAGAGATTGCTCGCAAGGAATTTATCGTAAATGGCTTCAAGGGTACTTCCATGCGGACGATTGCCAAGAAGGGCGAAGTGAACTTGAGCAATATCTACAACTATTTTCGCAATAAGGACGAGATTTTCCGCGAGATTGTTGCTGATGTGCTTACTGCCTTGGGAAATATGATAGAGCGGAGCAACAACTTTGATGACCTCGACCTCTTCATTAACGATACGGAAAAGTATGTGCGGGAACAGATAAAAATGTTCATCAAGCTTGTGGACAAATTTAAAGAAGAGTTTCGCTTGCTTTTTTTTAAATCCGCTGGTTCAAAACTCGAAGATTATCGCGAGAAATGTATCGAAATTCATACTCAAACCGAAAAAAGATTCATCGAATTGGCGAAGCAAAAATACCCCTCTATTAACAATAATGTTTCGGAATTTTTCATTCACACGATGAGTTCGTGGTTCATCAGCAGTGTTGCCGAATTGGTTATGCACGACTTGTCAGGTGCTGAACTCGAGAGGTTCGTGAGCGAATATATGAACTACTCTGTTGCCGGTTGGAAAAAGGTCATGGAGATTCCAGAGTAAAAATTTTTCCTCTCTTCAGAACACTGTTCTTTTTTTTAAGTTGACAAAATTACTGGGGATTTATTCTTTCTCTCAAAAGAACAATGTTTGTTTTTAAAAGTAAGATTTAATACAGCATCTTTCTTATAGAAAGAGATGTAAAAAGGAGCTTTAATATGAAAACTTTATCGAGGTTGAAAGTCTATATGAGCGGACGGGAACTGCTTTTCCCACTGTCTCTGTTTTTCTCTGGATTGAGTGCCTTGTCGGGAATGGTTCCCTTTGTTTTGGTGTGGTTCATCATTCGGGAATTTCTGATTGGCAAAAGTGCCTCGTCCCATTCGATGATACAAAGCTATGCACTGTGGGCAACAGGATTTGCCATAGCCAGCGTGTTAATTTATTTTGCGGCTTTGTCTTTGTCCCATTTGGCAGCATTTCGGGCGGAAACAAATATCCGCAAAAGAGCTATGACAAAATTGGTAAGCCTGCCTCTCGGTTTTTTTGAGAACAATACCACTGGACGCATTCGCAAAATTATTGACGACAATGCTAGCATTACTCATAGCTTTCTGGCTCATCAAATGCCGGATTTTGCGGCAACTATCGTGATGCCCATAACAGCAGGAGTGCTAATTTTTGCTTTCGATTGGCGACTGGGAATCGCTTGTCTTGTGCCGATAGTTATTTCAATGGGAATAATGAGTTTCATGATGGGTGTTCAAGGTCGAAAGTTTTTGCAACTGTATATGGATTCTTTGGAAGATATGAATACCGAAGCAGTGGAGTATGTTCGTGGGATTCCCGTAGTAAAGGTGTTTCAACAAACAGTCTATTCGTTCAAAAATTTTTATAACAGCATCATCAGGTACAAAAAAATGGTGATGAAATACACCAACCTGTGGCAAACACCGATGTCGTTATATATTGTGCTAATCAACAGCTTTTCTTTTTTCATCGTTCCCGTTGCCATTTTGCTAATTTCACATACTGGCAATCTTTCTCTTACCATTTTGAATATGTTTCTTTACGTTCTGATAGCACCGGTTTTTTCACAGAGCATTATGCGTAGCATGCATATGAATCATGCATTTGGACAAGCAAAAGAGGCTATCGACCGCTTGGATAATTTGTTGGAGATAGAGCCTTTGTCGATTCCGCAAAATTCCGAACCGATAAGTAAATTTGACATTGAGTTTAAAAATGTTTCTTTTTCCTATTTAAAATCTGCGACAAAAGTTATCAATAATATCAGCTTTGCTATTCCTCAGAACAAAACTGTGGCTTTAGTTGGGGCTTCTGGAGGAGGGAAAAGCACCATAGCTAAGCTTCTTCCCCGATTTTGGGACGTTGATGACGGAGAGATTTTCATTGATGGGAAGAACGTGAAAAATATCGCTCATGAAGAGATTATGAAAAATATTTCTTTCGTTTTTCAAAACACCAAATTGTTCAAAACGACTTTGTTGGAAAACATCAAATATGGTAATCACAACGCTACTTTGGACGAAGTTAATCGAGCTGTCGATATGGCACAATGTAGAGAAATTATAGATAATTTACCAAACGGCTTGAACACCAAAATTGGCACGAAAGGAACTTATCTTTCGGGGGGAGAGCAGCAAAGGATTGTCTTGGCTCGTGCGATTTTGAAGGATGCTCCCATCGTGGTTTTGGACGAAGCCACGGCATTTACAGATCCGGAAAACGAACATCTAATCCAAAAAGCACTCGGAGTGTTGGCTAAAGGAAAAACGGTTTTGATGATAGCACATCGTTTAACCAGCGTGCAAAATGCAGACAATATTTTGGTTATCAACGAAGGCAAAATCGCCGAACAAGGTAGCCACGAAGAGTTACTTAAGAAAAATGGGATTTATCTGAAAATGTGGAACGAATACCAAAAAGCTGTTCAATGGACTATCGGAAAGGAGGCTCATCATGCTTAAGATTATCCAAAAGAAATTCGCTCTTTCTCAAAAAGGAGCTAAAGATTTTATAAAAGGGACATTTTGCAGCACTTTGCTCAATTTCACATTGATGTTGCCTGCTGCCTTTATGTTCATCTTTTTGAATGAATATTTAAACAAAAACATCAACTCAAATGCTGCCGTCATTCACGGAATCGGCTACTATATTTTGCTCGGTATCGGGTTTATGATCATCATGTTTGTCATCTCGATGGTGCAATACAAAAGCACTTACACCACTGTTTATGAGGAAAGTGCAAATCGTCGTATTTCCTTGGCGGAAAAACTTCGCAAATTGCCTTTGGCATTTTTCGGAGAGAAAAATCTATCGGATTTGACTTCCACAATCATGAGCGACAACACGGATTTGGAACAAACTTTTTCGCATGCAGTTCCGCAACTCATCGCCTCGATCTTTAGTGTCACTTTGATTGCTATCGGACTTTTCTGCTACAATTGGCAATTGGCGTTGGCTCTGTTTTGGGTAGTTCCAGTTGCTGTAGCTGTGCTATTATTCGCCAAAAAGAGAATAGATAAAGAAAACAACGTCGGCTATCAAACTAAGCGAGATGTCAGCGAGAAAATTCAAGAAGGTTTGGACACCATTCAAGAGATGAAATCATACAATCAAGAGGACGAGTATGTGGAAGAATTGAACGATATTATTACTGTGTACGAAAAACATCTGATAAGTGGTGAATTGTTCACGGGTGCGATAGTACATAGTGCTCAAGGCATTCTAAAGTTGGGACTTGCTGGAGTTATCATTGTTGGGGCAAATTTGGTGACAGCTGGGACAATCAACTTATTTGTATATCTGATTTTTATGATGATTTCCGCCAGTATTTACAATCCCATCAGCGAAGTCTTCGGGCATCTTGCGGCTTTGCTATACCTGAATGTGCGTATCAACAGAATGAACGAGATGCAAGCAATGCCTATTCAGCAGGGGAAAATTGATTTCGTTCCTGATAATTTTGATATCAATTTTGAGAATGTCGATTTTGCTTATGAGGAAAACAAACAAGTTTTACAAAATGTTTCGTTCACGGCAAAGCAAGGCGAAATCACAGCTTTGGTTGGTCCGTCGGGAGGCGGGAAAAGTACTTCTGCAAAATTGGCAGCTCGTTTTTGGGATATTCAAAAAGGCAAAATCACTCTCGGAAATCAAGATATAAGCAAGATTGAACCGGAAACTCTGCTCAAAAATTTTTCCATTGTTTTTCAAGATGTGGTTCTGTTTAACACTTCCATCAAAGATAATATCAGAATTGGTAAGCGTAACGCCAGTGATGAAGAAATTGTGCGAGTAGCAAAATTGGCTCAATGCGACGAATTTATCCGCAAAATGCCTCAAGGTTATGACACTATAATCGGTGAAAACGGAGAAACTCTTTCCGGTGGAGAAAGACAACGCATTTCCATCGCTCGTGCTTTGCTGAAAGATGCACCAATAGTCTTGCTTGATGAAGCTACCGCTTCTCTTGATGTGGAAAACGAAACCAAAATTCAGGCAGGAATTTCCGAATTAATCAGGAACAAAACTGTGCTGATTATCGCTCATCGCATGCGGACTGTGGCAAATGCCGACAAGATAGTGATTTTATCTGAAGGAAAAGTCGCCGAAAGCGCTGCCCCTACAACTTTGATAGCCCAAAACGGCATCTTTGCCAAAATGATTGCAAGACAGGTGGCATAAATTTTGTGCTTGAGGGTGAACGAAAGTTCACTCTTAAGCCTACATCAAAAAATCGTAAAGCAAACATTTTGTAAAATCAAAATTTTTATCTTGACGATGAACACCTTGCCACAAACTGTTCCTGTATGAGTTACGAAAGTATTTTAAATTTATCAAAAAATTGTGGGAATTTCAAACGGATTTTCCGCATGGCGAGTAGTGGCTTCATTTGGCAATTTCTTTGGCGATTTCTTTCTAAATCGTTTTAACAAACCAAAATAAGATTTTCTAATAAAGTATTTTCGGTCGCAGAGGATGCGATTTTGACTTGAGGAATATATGAAAACCAAACAAGATTTTTTGAATTTATTTGAGAACCCTTTTTGCATCGTGAACAAGGGCGAAAAGGTCGATATTTTTACGGGAAGCATTAAAAAATTTGAGAAAATTGCTGATTTGCCCTCGATTGACAAAGCTGATGAAAACTATATCAGTCTGTTGCCGTACAAGCAGATGTCCGAGCGTGGCTTTGAGGTGATAGACGGGCACGAGAAAATTTTGACTTTGATGATTGAGGGCAAGGTTTCCATCACTCCAAAAGAGCTGTGTGCTTTGATAGACGAAGTGCAGGTGAATGTGGACGGCGGGATTTTTTCTAATATGAACGACGATGAGTTTATGGAGATAGTTGAGCGGGTGATTGAGGACGAAATTAAGAATGGCGAAGGTTCAAACTTCTTGATGTCGAGAAAGTTTTTTGGCAAAATCAAGGATTTTTCTCCATCTCATGTGTTGGCGATTTTCAAGAGGTTGGTGGAAAACGAAATCGGAAGCTACTGGAATTTCATCTTCAATTCTGGCAAAAATATTTTTGTGGGGGCATCTCCAGAGAGGCACTTAACTATCGGCAATTCCAAAACTTATATGAATCCAATTTGCGGAACACTTCCCAAGAAAAACGATGCCAATTTCAAAAAAAGCTTGGAAGCGTTTATCGAAAATCCCAAGGAGATTAACGAGCTTTTTCAGGTGGTGGACGAGGAGCTGAAGATTATTTGCAAGCTGTGTCCCGATGAAGGCAAGGTCATTGGACCTCTGCTAAAGGAGATGGCGACGGTTATTCACACGGAATATCTGCTGGAAGGTCAAGGCACGAAAGACATTTTCGCCAGTCTGCGTGAAAGCCTCTATGCTGCAACGATGGTGGGCAGTCCTTTGGAAAATGCCGCTCGAATTATCACCAAATACGAGAACTCTTCGCGTCGATACTATTCGAGTGTGATTTGTATGTTCGGCAAGGACGCCAAGGGCGAAGATTTTTTGGACAGTGCCATCACTATCAGGACGGTGGAGATAGAGAAGAACGGGCGATTTTCCATTCAAACTGGAGCGAGCATCGTGCGGGATTCCGTTCCCGAGCTGGAGTGCAAGGAGATTCAAGCCAAGGCTCAGGGGCTGATGAATGCGATTGCTGGGGAAAGTAAGCGAGAAGTGCTTTTGCCGAAGATTGTGGATGATGATATTCTAACGAAAATGCAGTCGCGGAACAAATATCTGTCGAAATTTTGGATACGCCCGAGCAAGAAAGCTGAGAGCAAAATTCAAGATAAGGAGATTTTGCTGATTGATAACGAGGACGACTTCATCTATATGGTGCGACACATTTTGCAGTCCTTGGGCTATCGGACAAGCGTTGTTCGTTACTGCGATTATGTTTATGATGACAAGTATGCTCTCACGGTGGTTGGACCAGGACCTGGCGACCCGAATAATTTTAACCACGACAAAATGCGGATACTTTATTCTATCGTGAGTGATTTGCTGGATAATGGGCAAAAGATTTTGGGAATTTGCCTCGGACATCAGATATTGTCGGGTGCTTTGGGGTTTGAATTGACCAAATCGATTATTCCTTTTCAGGGGATGCAAAAAGAGATAGATTTGTTCGGTGAGCCAAACAAGGTCGGCTTTTACAACTCCTATTTTGCGATGGACAAGGGAGATGTGGAAAATGTTGCTTTGTCCAAGAGCGATGACGACAAGATTTACGCTATCAAGGGCGAGAATTTTGTCAGCTTCCAATTCCATGTGGAGTCTATCCTCACGGAGCATGGCGAGGACATTATCAAAAAGACTTTGGACTATTTGTTGCCGTGAGAACCAAAGATTGAAAGGGGAATTTAGATGAATTATGTAGATAGTCAGAACGGCTTTTTTGGGGAATATGGCGGAAGATATGTGCCGGAAATCCTTGTTCCCGCTTTGGAAGAGTTGGACGAAATTTATAGGGAAATTAGGAAGTCGGACAAGTTTTTCACAGAGTTTTATCAGCTTCTGCAAAATTTTTCGGGAAGACCAACTCCGCTGACTTTTGCCAAGAATTTGAGCGAACATTTCGGGAAAACCAAGATTTACATCAAGCGGGAAGATTTGAACGTTTCTGGTGCTCACAAGATTAACAACGTTTTGGGGCAAGGGCTTTTGATGAAGAGGCTCGGCAAAAAGCGAGTTATCGCCGAAACTGGTGCTGGTCAACACGGAATTGCCACGAGCATTATGGCTGCCAAAATGGGTTTGCAAGCCACGATTTACATGGGTAGCGAGGATGTGAAACGCCAGTATCCCAACGTATTTTGGATGAAGCAACTCGGAGCGGAAGTCGTTCCCGTAGAAAGTGGCACGGCTACGCTCAAAGATGCCATAAATGAGGCTATGCGAGATTGGGCGACGAATTTTGACACCACGCACTATGTGTTGGGGACAGCCTGCGGACCAAAGCCTTTTCCCGAGATGGTCAGCTATTTTCAGTCGGTCATCAGCAAGGAGAGCAAACAGCAGATTATGGAGCAAGAAGGCAGATTGCCGAATAAGATTTACGCCTGCTTGGGCGGTGGCTCCAACGCTATGGGCTCATTTTACGAATATCTGAATGAGGACAAAACGGAGTTGGTGGCTGTGGAAGCTGGAGGATTGGGCGAGAAATCGGGCAAACACGCAGCAAGAATAGCTTACAGCGGTGGAACAAACGGAATTTCCCAAGGCTACAAAACCTTATTTTTGCAGGACGAAGACGGACAGATGCAAGACACTTGGAGCATCGCTGCAGGCTTGGACTATGTGGGAGTGTCGCCGATTGTTTCCCATCTATCACAGGAAAATAAAGTTCGAGTGACGGCTGCGACTGACCAGCAAGTGATTGAGGCTTTCAAGTTGGTGATGGCAAAAGAGGGCTTGATACCAGCTTTGGAATCCACTCACGCCTTTGCGGGACTATTTGCCGAGATAGACCAAACGACTTCCGACGACATCGTGATAGTGAATATGTCAGGCAGAGGAGACAAAGACATTTTCAATATCGGCGAGGCACTCAACGACGAGGTTTGGAAGCAATTCGTGAAAGACAGAGGGAAGCTATATGAATCTTGAAAATTACATAAACGAGAAGAAAAAGAGCAAAGACATTTTGTTGATGACCCATCAGATTTTGGGGTATCCGTCTTTTGCTGAGAACGAAAGAGTAATTGAGCTTTTTGCCAAAAACAAGGTAGATTTGGTGGAATTGCAGATTCCTTTTTCTGACCCTGTGGCTGATGGTCCGACTTTTATGAAAGCCAATCAAACCGCTGTGGAAAATGGCGTGAAAGTGGAGCAATGCTTGGAATTTATGGCGAAAATGGTGAAGAAGCACGAAGAAATCTCCTTTTTGTTCATGACTTATTTCAACATAATTTATAAATACGGAATTGAGAAATTTGCCCAAAAGTGCAAGGAAATCGGTGTGAAAGGCTTGATAGTTCCCGATGCTCCCATCGACGATGCCAACGAATTTTTCGAAATTTGCACCAAAAACGGAATTGATGCCGTGGGACTTGCCACAGCCTGCACCAAAAGCGACAGAATGGCGGAAATCTCCCACAAGTGCGGAGGCTTCATCTATTATGTTCCCAGAAAAGGCGTTACCGGACAAAAGACGAAGTTTGGCGATGATGTATTGGCTAAGATTAAAGAGGTTGGCACATTGGTGGATAAAAATATCGCTGTGGGCTTCGGTATCTCTTCAAGAAGCGATGTGCAAAAGCTCGTGGGAGCAGCCGACATTGCCATTATCGGAAGCAAGATTTTGAATGTTTTGGAAAGCGACGGATTGCAAGCGGTGGACGAGTTCCTGAAAAATCTACGATAAAGGAGAGCCTAATGATGATTGATAAGTGTTTGAAAAAAGTTACCAGTGGTGAGGATTTGACTTTTGACGAAAGCTACGAATGTATGCAAATGATTATGCGTGGGGAGGTTAGCCAGATTAAAATTTCGGCTTTTCTCACGGCTCTGAAGATGAAAGAAGAGACGGTAGATGAGATTTACGCTTTTGCCAAGGTGATGCGGGAAAACGCTCTGAGTGTGGACGGCAGTCAGTTCGATGTACTGGTGGACACTTGCGGAACAGGTGGTGACGGCATCAACACTTTCAATATCTCCACTTCGATGATGTTCATTCTCGCTGCCAATGGCATAAATATTGCCAAGCACGGCAACAAGGCGATGACCAGCAAATCTGGTGCTGCCGATGTTTTGGAGAGCTTGGGTGCGAATATCTCTCTTGATGAAAAGCAAGTTTTCGAGTGCATCAAAAAGACCAAAATCGGCTTCATTTTCGCCATGAATTTCCACGCTTCCATGAAAAATGTCGCTCCCATTAGACGCGATTTGCCTTACAGAACGGTATTCAACATTTTGGGACCTTTGTCAAATCCAGCGAATGCGAACGTGCATTTGATGGGGATTTTCGACAAGAATTTGATACCCAAAGTGGTGAATGTTTTCAAGAAATTGGGAATAAAAAAAGCGGCTGTTGTCAGCGGATGTGATGGAATGGACGAGATTACGCTCACGGGGAAAACCTATGTGGCGGAGCTGAACAACGGGCAAATTACCGAATACGAGATAAATCCCGAAGATTACGGATTTTCTTTGTGCAAGCTGGAAGATTTGGTTGGTGGCACTCCTGACGAGAATGCCGAGATTTTGCGAGGAATTTTGAATGGCGAGAAAGGTGCGAAGAGCGACATTGTCATTCTGAATGCTGGAGTTGCTATCTATGTAACTGGAGTTGCGGGGAGCATTGAAGAGGGAATAAAGTTAGCCAAGGAAGCGATCGCCAACAAAAAAGCGTTGGAAGTTTTGCACAATTTCGTGAAATGCACTAACGAGGTTTAGACGATGATTTTGGACAAAATAGTAGCCACCAAACGCGTGCGAATTGCCGAAGCCAAAGCCCAAAGGAGCTTGGACGAGCTAATCAAAGATTTGAGCAACGCCGATTTCACGAAAAAGAGGTCTTTCCGCGATGCTCTTGCCACCAAAGACAAGCTGTCGGTTATCGCCGAGGTAAAAAAGGCTTCGCCCTCCAAAGGTGTGATTTCGGAAGATTTTGACTATCTGAAAATCGCTCAGTCCTACGAGAATAGCGGTGCTTCGGCTGTTTCTGTTCTCACGGAAGAAGATTTTTTTATGGGTAGCGACAAGATTTTGCAAGAGATCAGAGCCACGACAGATTTGCCTATTTTACGCAAAGATTTCGTTGTGGACGAGTATCAAATTTATCAATCGAAACTTCTGCAAGCAGATTGTATCTTGTTGATTTTGCGTATTTTGAGTGATGAGCAAATTAGGAAATTCTATGCTCTTGCCAATGAGTTGGGCTTGGATGTCCTTTTTGAGGCACACAACAAAGAGGAAATCGGTAGAGCGGTGCAAGTTGGAGCGAAGATTATCGGAGTGAATAATCGCGATTTGGACACTTTTGTGGTTGATATTTCTCACAGCGAGAAGTTGATTGAGAGTATTCCGAGCGATGTTGTCCGAGTGAGCGAGAGTGGCATCAAGACGGCTGACGATATGCTCAGGCTCAGAGATTGTGGCTTCGATGCAGTGCTGGTGGGCGAAACTCTGATGAGGGCAAAAGACACAAGCGAACTCAACCAAATTTTGGGCTAATCGTGAACAAAATACAACAAACCAAGGTGAAAATCTGCGGAATAAAGTCTGCAAGAGACGTCAAAATTCTGAACAAATATTTGCCGGATTTTGCTGGATTTGTGTTGGCTAAGAGCAGAAGGCAGGTCTCATCGTCCGCACTATCCGAGTTGATTTCTGCTTTGGACAAGCGGATTGTTCCTGTCGGTGTTTTCGTGAACGAAGAGCATTCCAAGATTTTGCAGGCGATAGATTGTGGGCTAAAAGTTGTGCAGTTGCATGGCGATGAGGACGCTGAGTATGTTGATGAGTTGCAGAAGAAAATCGGCAAAGATGTTCTCATTTGGAAAGCGTTCAGAATTGGACAAAATCACTTGCCTGATGTAAATCAACTTCCCAAAAATATTTCCGCGGTGCTTCTGGATAAATTTTCGTCAAAGCAGTTTGGAGGCTTGGGCGAAACTTTTGATTGGGAACTCGCAAAAAGCCTCAATTTCCCTTGTCCGCTTGTTTTAGCAGGTGGCTTGAATGTGAATAATATTGCAGATGGAATAAAAACTCTGCAACCTTGGGCAGTAGATGTGAGCAGTGGCGTGGAAGAAAGTGGCGTGAAGAGTGAGAGGTTGGTTAGGGAGTTTGTAGAGGAAGTGAGAAGCAAGCTATAGTCCTTCGCACAGTCGAGAAATCAATTGGCTATTATTTTATAGAATTTACTCATTTTTGATTATCTTTTCAAAACAAAGAGACTTGCAAAATCATTGGATTCCCGTTTTCACGGGAATGAGGTTTGGAGAGACTTTGCTTTACTGCAAACTGCTCAATTCTTTTCTTCGTTAAGTTTCTCATTTTACTATTATACTTTGCTTCATCTTAATAGTCTTATCTCATACCTGCGAAGGCAGGTATCCAAAGTTATATAAAAAAAGAGACACACAATATTGTTTGCATGTCTCTTAAACTATTTAAGTTTGTACACTTTTTTATACAAAGCTTATATTCTTTTTGAAAAACTTAAATTACTCGTTACCATTCCCTTTATTTTTTGTTTTTCAATATTTTTATTTATCATCTATCCATTTTTTTTAATTTACTGCAATTTTAGTTCTTTTCTTTTAAAAAAATAAAAGAACCAAAAGAAAAACCAAAAGCACCAAAGTGCCAAAGCCCAAAAACTACTGAGAGCACGATAGACGAAAACCAGGACTGCTGCCGCTGTAACCCGGATTGTTGAGAACGCGACCGGCAACACGGCAATAGTTCGCAAGGTTGTACCAAGAACCACCACGAAGAACACGGTATATTCCACTACTTGCTCCTGTAGGGTCAGTTTGACTACTGCTACTATAAGAACCATACCAATCTGAGCAACATTCCCATACATTACCAGCCATATCATAAATCCCCAGCTCATTAGCTTTTTTTGTCCCTACTTGATGAGTTGTATAACTTGAATTACCATCATACCAAGCTACTTCATCTATGTTATTGCTACCTGCATAAGTATAGCCTTGACTTTTGTTCCCACCTCTGGCTGCAAATTCCCACTGAGCTTCTGTAGGCAGCCTATATTTATCTGTTCCCTCAAGTTCGTTTAATTTTGCTATAAACACTTGCACACTGTCCCAAGATACATACTCCACAGGCAAATTATCGCCTTTCCATCTGGAAGGATTATAACCCATCACAGCTACCCATTGTGCTTGAGTTACTTCATATTTGCCAATATAATAATCTTGGCTTATGGTTACTTGGTGCACCGGTTTTTCCCAATATCCAGAGTTAGAACCCATCATAAAAGTACCGTTTTCTACCAAAACAAATTCCATACCTATAGAATTGGTAAAACAAGTATCAGTATTAGTCTCTTTTACCTCATCTGCACTATTCCACTCACAGATAAAAGGCAATACTCCCTTGCTTCCATCGTTCCAAGTGCCATTCGCAAAAAACAAGGCATAGTTTTCTCTGGTTTCCCCATTGGGTTCGTTAGTACTCCAATTGGTGTAAGACCAAGCTTCGCCACTTGTCCATTTCCATTCACCTTCTTTAACCTCGTCACTTGCACCAAGCCAGCACTCAGGAGTAGAGTTGGGGACTAAGTATTTGCTGTAGATATATTTTTGCTCTTCTGGGGAAGTTACACTTAGCAAATACCCTCCTCTACTTTCACAATAAGTTTTAGCCTCGTTCCAAGTCATTTTTTTATCTACAAATTCGTAAATATGAGAAGTTTGGAAGAATTTCACCACCAAAGGTTTGCTTTTGTAATTTGTGAGTTCGTCCGCAGTAAAGGTGAAAGTTTGAGCATCAAAGCCACTTTTAGAGACAGTAATAGTGTATGAATTTTCAACCGAAACTACTATTTTATTATTTGCACCGCTTATAGAATCTGTTTTGATAATGTTGCCTTCAGCATTAGAAATATTCACTACAGCGTCTGTACAAGTCAAATTAGTTCCATCTGAAATAACGGCTTCTATATAAAAAGTTCTTGCAATATTTTCTTCACTATTCCACTCGCAAATGAAAGGTAGCTTGGCATATCCTCCATCGTTCCAAGAGCCGTTATAATAAAATAAGGCATAGTCTTCGTTCCCTGCGTAATTATTAGGCTCTCTATAGCTCCAATTGGTGTAATAGAAATCTTCTCCGCTTGCCCATTTCCAAGTTTTTTCTTTTTCTTCGTCACTTGCCCCAAGCCAACAATTAGGAGTGCCGTTAGGAACAAGATAGTTATTATAAACATATCTTTGTTCTTCTTGACTAGTCACACTTACCAAATATCCACCTAGATTTTCGCAATATTTTTTAGCTTCGTTCCAAGTCATTTTTTTATCTACATATTTGTAAATATGTTCGGTGGCTTCAACCTTATCGGATTCCTTGTCCCACTCACAAACAAAGTAAAATTTTCCTGCGTCACCGTCGCCGTCAAACCATTTACCATTAGGAAGAGCTGCCAAAAAATCTTCATCGCCTAAACCGCCACCATTATCGGGTTCTCCGTTGTCCCAATTTTCATAATTCCATTTATCTCCATTTACCCATTTCCAAGTACCTTCGTTTTCAAAATTGTTTCCGCCTATCCAGTATGCAGGGTTGCCATTAGGAACTATATAGTTTTCGTAGATGTATTCTTGCTCTATTTGCGAAGTCACGCTAGCCAAATATCCGCCTCGCCTTTCACAATAAGTTTTCGCTGCCGCCCAAGTCATTGCTTTCGGAATGAATTCGTACACATGTCCCGTGGGGTTAATAATATCTTCTTTTTTGTCCCACTCACAAATAAAAGGCAGTCTTCCGTTGCCTCCGTCGTTCCAAGTACCGTTAGAATAAAACAAGGTATAATTTTCGTTTCCGACCTTATCACTGGGTTCATTTGCATGCCAATTGGAGTAGTAAAAGCCTTCACCATTTGCCCATTTCCAAGTGCCTTCGTTTTCAACATCACTAAGTCCTATCCAGCACTCAGGACTGCCATTAGGTACTAAAACATTGGTATAGATAAGATTTTGCTCTTCTTGAGAAGTCACGCTGACCAAATATCCACCAATTTTCTCACAATAGGCTTTAGCCTCACTCCAAGTCATCTTCTCCGAAAAATATTTGTAAATATGTTCTGTTGGTTCTTTAATATCTGCTTCTTTGTTCCACTCGCAAACAAATGACAAAAGTCCATAACCTCCGTCGCTCCAAGTATTGCCCGAGTTAAAAAACATGAAATCTTGGTCATTACTGTTATCAGGTTCGCCCGGATACCACTTAGTATAATTCCATTCTTCTCCACTTACCCATTCCCATTTGTCTTCTTTTTTGTAGTCGCTTGCTCCACCCCAACTTAGAGGAGTGCCGTTGGGAGCCAAATAATTGTGCCATATATATTCTTGCTCTGTTTGAGAAGTCACACAAGCCAAATATCCACCCATTCTTTCGCAATATGTTTTGGCTGCTGCCCAAGTCATGGTTTTTGGAATGTACTTATATACATGCTTTGCAGATTCTTTTATGTCAGCTTCGCTATTCCATTCGCAGATAAAATAAAACTTACCCACGTCACCGTCGCCGTCGAACCATTTACCATTAGGAAGTGTAGCCAAACAATCTTCATCGCCTAAGCCTCCACCATTATCGGGTTCTCCGTTGTCCCAATTCTCATAATCCCACTTATCTCCATTTACCCATTTCCAAGTACCTTCGTTTTCAGCATTGGTTCCACCTATCCAACATGCAGGGCTACCAACCGGAACAATAAAGTTGTCATAGATATATTTTTGTTCTTCTTGGGAGTTTATACAAGCTAAATATCCACCCATGTTTTCACAATACTTTTTGGCGTTCTCCCATGATAATGGCAGTTTTACCAGCTTATATACATGAGGATTTTGTGCAGTAGTTAACAATAGTACATCATTAGATGTAGCCTCAGGTTTTGCGTGTTCTGTGGTTGGCAATGAGCAGGCATAGAAAATAATTACTGCAACTAACACGACTAATACGTTGAATAACTGTTTTTTCATTTATTCTTCCTCCTTGTTTTTAATTTCTAAACACAAAAAAAAACAGCCCAACTACATTGAACCGTCTCTCAAACTACATAAATTTTGTTGACCTGTTAAACCACAGGCATCTTTGACTGACTGACTGACTGACTGACTGACTGACTGACTGACTGACTGACTGACTGACTGACTGACTGACTGACTGACTGACTGACTATTCTATTCATTTTCATAAGCCTTAAGAATATGAAGTCAAACAGATGTCAAATACTTTTTATGCTTCTAAGCACAATGCCGTCTCTCTATATTCTCATCCTCGCGAAAGCGGGGAACCATTCTCCTTTTCGTGCTATCCTTACTAAACCCAACTGGATGCCCGTTTACACGGGCATGAGGATTAGAAAAACAGGAAGCACAAGCACTCCTCATTCTCGCGGAAGAGGGAATCCCCAACCCAAAGAGTGCTTCGCTTGGGGTGGGGGTGGCTTCAAATCCATCAAGTCGAGCCTCGTGAAAATAGAAAACGACTGAAGTCAATTATTGTGCGAGACCTGTCGTCTCGTGCAGAATTGCTAATCTGACTTTACAGGTTGAGCTTACAATAATACGAAGGAGTTGAATATTTTAGAGGTGAGGCTTTGGATTTTGAATTTACCTTTGGTTCTTTCGCTTTGGTCACACAAAGGGAAAGAATATAAAAGGGAATTACCTCTTTTGTGAGAAGGAGTTTACGTTCATTTTTTTATCGGGAAAAAACGAACCAAAAAACCTCCTTTTGTCATAAAATCGCTAAAACAGTGTCGTGAGATGAAGTTTTGCTAACTCTGAGCAGAGGCATCTCCGAATAAACGACTATCCTCTGCTTCTCATAAACCACTTTTGCACTTCTCCAATAATGCTCTGCTGTTTAGCTAAATTATGCCAAAAGTCAAAACCAGCTCAACCCAAGAAGTGCTTCGCTCGGGTTGGGGTGGCACAACTCTGAACACCAAAAAGGAGCAGTCTTAAATATCCATCTATGAAATGCAATGCCAACTTATTACAATAGCTGAGCTTGAAGAATACACGGTAGCGACCACACTTTATTCTCACAGGCGACTCGGAACGACTGCTACTGTGTGGTCAGAGCGGACTTTTCTGGTTCGTCTTTTCGTCCGTCCGAAAAGATGAACGAATATTTTTCTATTTTACCTACTGAAAATCCGATAAACTTCTTCTTTTGATTTTGCCTTGAGGATAGCGTCGATATTGTCTTTGTTGCCCAAGATTTTGGAGAGTTCGGCAACGATTTTCAGGTGTGGCTTATAGGCGTTATTCGGGGAGATGAAGAGAATGATGATTTTGGTTGGCTTCCCGTCTAGCGATTCGAAATCTATCCCCTCAGGGCAGATGCCGATGGCTATGTGACTGCTTTCCGTTCCAGATGTTTTGGCATGAGGCAAAGCGACAAAGTTGCCGATAGCTGTGGAGAGAGCCTTTTCCCTGAGCAAAACATCGTCCAGAACCTGCTCCGCCTTAATTTTTTGGTGATGCGAGCAAATGAGGTCAAGGAGTTCCCTGATAGAATCGACTTTGTTTTTCGCCTTTAGCTCCAAAATGATGTTGTCAGGTCGGAAAAGCTCCGTGAGTTGCTTTATCTCTACTTTGCTGTTTTGTTGCTTCTCATCGAAGTTAATCAGCTTGTTGCCAATCTCTTTCGGCTTGGTGATGTGTTTCAATTCCGCCAAAATGGTGTTGATTTTCACCAGAGCCTCATAAACGATAGTTTGAGCGAAAATAGTCTGTTCCTGCTCTATGGAAATGTTGATAGTTTGCTCTGCGTCGGACTCGATTAACCGTATCATCAGCTTGTCTTTGCGGATTTGGTAGAGGTTGTTTTCGCCCTTGGTTCTGCTGACGAAAAAGCCTTCTTCTTGGAAAGTTTCCAAAATGTAGTTCAAGATGAGCCTGCGAGTTTGGGAATTTGCTATTTTGTAATTGATGCTGTTTTGGTGCTGTTTGCTGGGCTTTTCCACCTTAGTTCCCTGCTTGTCGATTTTCAAAACTTTGTCCAAAAACAAAGGTGCCACAATCGTGGAAACGAGAACCAACATAATCGCAGCGGAAAAGATTTGTTCGTCGATGATGTCGCCAGCAAGCCCAAAACCTGCCATTATCAAGATTACTTCCCCACGTGGAGCCATGCCCAATCCGATTCTTGCGGAACCGACTGTGTTGAACCCTGCCAAATAGGAGAAAGCTCCGCAACCGATGACTTTCGCCAAGATGGCTACGAGTGAATAGACAAGCCCGAAGATGAGGAAGCTGGATTGCGTAAAGATGGTGATGTCAACCATCATGCCCATCACAGTGAAGAAAATCGGCACGAAAAATAGTTCCAACGGTTCTAACGATTCCAAGAGGACGTAGGCAATGTCAGTTTTGGAGAGGCTGAGTCCTGCAACATACGCTCCGATAATCATAGCCAAACCCGTTTTCTCAAAAATTCCTGCTATCATAAAAGCGATGCTCAGGGCGATGATGCTGAAGACGAAAGGCGAATGGAAGTGCTTGAGAAACTGGGAAATTTTGTGAGCGAAGATGAGACCCGCTCCAGTGAAGATTGCCCAGATGCCGATGGTTTTGAAAGCTATCATCAGGATGAATGAGGTGTTCGGATGTTGCTCGCTTTCCACTATCCCCACGACTATCGCCAAGAGAATGATTGCCAAGATGTCGTCAATAACCGCTGCAGAGAGGATGCTCACTCCTTCTGCGGAGTGCATTTTCTTTTTGTCAGAGAGGATTCTGGCGGAAATGCCCACGGAGGTGGCTGTGGTCATAGTTCCCAAAAATAGTGATGACGGATGCCAGAAGTTGATGTCGAACATGAATTGAGCCAAGTAGTTTCCTGCAAAGAACGAGATTAACACTCCTCCGATTCCAACGATAAATCCTCCTGAGAAGTAGCGAATGAGCAAGTCCAAGTCGGTTTTTAGCCCCGCGATGAAGAGGAGAATTATGGAAGCGATGGTTGCAAATCCGTAGAGTTCGGGAGTGATGTGGATGTTGGAGTCTAAGAATTTGGGGAACAGTCCGTGAGCAAACCCTGGCAGTGCGATGCTTCCCAGTAGATAAGGTCCGAGGATAATTCCGCAAAAGATTTCTCCCAAAACCGAGGGCAAGCCGAACTTTTCAAACAGTGAGCCAGAGAGCTTGGCACAGATGATGATGACGCCGACTTGCATAACCAAATGTGTTACGTAGTGGCTCAAATCTTGCAGATTGATTTGCCTATCTACACTGCCAAATAGCAACGAACCGATAGTGATGGCAACCAAGATGGAGAAAATTTTTTTCATAGCACTTGTTCCTAATTCTATTTACTCATCGAGCCTTGCAATTTTTTGGAGATGAGCGAAAGTTAGCAAGGAAAAACTGCTTTCGAGAAGAAAATTCTTGCCAAAATGCGATATGCGTTCGGTAATTGGCGGAGAAATAGTTGTTGAGGTTGAAAAATGCGAGTATTGATGCAGAGAGTGAAGTCTGCCAAAGTTGACGTGAATGGCAGGACAGTTGGCAAAATTGACAAGGGATTGTTGCTCTTCTTGGGAGTAGGTCAAGAAGATTTGCCCGATAGCGAAGCCAAAATGGACTGGCTGATACGCAAGATAGTGAATATGCGGATTTTTGAGGATGAGAACGACAAGATTAACCTGAGTGTTTCCGATGTGGGCGGTTCTGCTCTGCTGGTGTCGCAGTTTACGCTGTATGCGGATTGTCAAAAAGGCAATAGACCTGGATTTTCCAACGCTGCTCCTCCTGTGGAAGCGGAAAAAATTTACTTGGAATTTGGCAAAAAACTGAGCGAATATTTGCCTGTGGAATACGGCGAGTTCGGTGCTATGATGCAGGTTGAGTTGGTAAACGACGGACCTTGCACGATTTGGATAGAAAGATAAAGGTGACAATTATGAAGAATCCTGTGGAAATAATTATAAAGAAGCGTTCTGGTGGCAAGCTGACAGAGGAAGAAATTCGGCTGATGGTTTACGGATATATCGCCGATGAAATTCCCGAATATCAGATGTCCGCTTTCTTGATGGCGATTTTTTTCGCTGGTATGGATGATGAGGAAACTTACTTTCTCACCAAGTGTTACATCGAATCGGGAGTGAGCCTTACTTTTGAGGCGAACACCGTGGACAAGCACTCCACTGGTGGAGTTGGCGATAAAGTTTCCATAGTGCTTGCTCCCGTAGTGGCTGCTTGCGGTGGCAAGATTCCGATGTTCTCAGGAAGAGGCTTGGGACACACTGGCGGCACTCTGGACAAATTGGAATCAATTCCAGGATTTACCACAGATTTGGACGAAAAAGGTTTCAGGCGGATAATCGACGATTGCGGATTTTCCATAGCGAGCCAGTCCAAGCAAATGGTGCCTGCCGACAAGCGGATATACGCTCTGCGTGATGTGACGGGCACAGTTGAGTCGTTTCCGCTGATTACCGCCAGCATCATGAGCAAGAAGATTGCTGAGGGTGCGAAAAATTTGGTTATCGATTTGAAAGTGGGTAGCGGTGCTTTTATGAAGACGCTGTCGGACGCCAAAGAGCTTGGCAGACGGCTGAAGAAAGTCGGCGAGACTTTCGGGCAAAAAGTGAGGATAGTTTATACCAGCATGAATAATCCAATTGGTGCTTACATCGGCAACGGCTTGGAAATCAAAGAATGCATCGAGTATCTGCAAGGCAAATCTTATCCCGATTTGCACGTCATCAATAAGGCGTTGGCTGTGCAGATGCTGATGCTGAGCGACTTGGCAAACGATGAAGCGGATGCGGACAAAATGGTGGAGCGTGTGATAGCGAACGGTGGAGCATTGCAGTGTTTGAGCAGATTTATTGAGTTGCAGGGCGGAAACCCAAAAGTGACAGAAGACACGAATTTGCTCCCTCAAGCAGATGTGGAAGTGCCGATTTACGCAGAGGATAGCGGTTATGTGCAAGAGATAAATTCTCAGGCTATTGGCTATGCGATGGTGGATTTGGGTGCTGGACGCCGAGAACTTACGGACAAACTGGATTACGGAACTGGAGCAAAAGTTTTGGTCAAAATCGGAGATAAAGTCAACCAAAAAGACTGCATCGGCACTGTGTATTGTCGAGATGAGAAATCTGGTTTGGAGGTCACGAAGAAAATTGCTGAAGCGATAAAAGTGGGCAAAACAAAAGTTGAAGACGAAAAATTGATACTCGATACTGAGTAACTCGGAGGAGAAAGAAGTTGGAAAATTATAAAATTGCGGTTCTCCAGTTTGCTCCTGAGTTTTTGCAGATTGATAAGAATTTGAAGAGGATTGCGGAGATGTGTTCGGGATTGGACACAGATTTGTTGGTTTTGCCTGAGTTGGCTACTTGCGGATACGCTTTTGCCCAGAAGAAGGAGTTGCTGTCAGTAGCTGAAGACGGTGTGAATAGCAAGAGTGCAAATTTTTTCGACAAACTCTCTGCCGAGCTAAACGCCTCTATTTTCTACGGTTTTGCTGAACTTGATGGCGACAAGATTTATAATTCTTCGAGATTTGTGAATCCCGACGGAAGCAGTACCATTTACCGAAAAATGCACCTCTTCGGAGCGGAGAAACTTTGGTTTAACCAAGCAGACAGTGGTTTTTTGGTGGTGGAAGATAAGCTCGGAGTGAAGATTGGATTGATGATTTGCTTTGACTGGTATTTTCCCGAAGTCGCCAGAACTCTTGCTCTAAAAGGTGCTCAGATACTTTGCCAGTCTGCAAATCTGGTGATGCCGTGGTGTCAGCAGTCGATGATAACAAGGAGCTTGGAAAATAGATGCGTGAGTGTGACTGCCAATCGTGTTGGAGATGAGCAGAACGGCGAATTTTCGTACCACTTTACAGGCGGTTCGCAAGTGGTGAACTGCTTGGGAGAGCGGTTGGGTCAGCTATCCGAAGACGAAGAAAACATTTTGCAGGTTTCCGTAGATTTGACCAAAGTCACTCCGCAACTCAACAAATACAACGACATCTTCGAGGATAGACGAGCAGATTTCTATTTTCGGTGAGAGTATTTATTCTCGGCGATAATTTTCCCGTTGCTTATCACACACTTCGGGAGTGAGTGCGTCCATAAAGATTCCCAAACGTTTTTTGCATCGAGGATTACTAAGTTTGCAGGATTTCCAGGCTTTAATTCGTGATTTTCTATACCGAGTGCTTTGGCAGCTTTGGTGGTGATTAGTTCGTACAAGATTTCCATATCTTCGGGAGATTTTCTCTCCATTAGATGTGCTGACAAAAAGGCTACTTCTGGCATATTGTTTCTTCCAAAAGGATAGTAGGCATCACAAATATCGTCTTGCCCCAACCCAATGTTTATCCCTGCGTTGTAAATGTCCATCACTCTGCAATGCAGCGGTCCTGTTTGTGGGTCGCTAATAATTCCAATGTTTGCTTCTTTTAGCAGATATGTTAGTTTGTCGAAATAAATTTGCGGATAAGTGGCAATTGCTCTAGCGTGTTGAGCTGTCACTCTGCCTTGCCAACCCGTTTCTATGGTTTTGATTGCCAAATATTCCAAAGTCCGCAATTCGCTATCTCCTGCATCATCTACCAACATAGAAATGTCTTTGTCGTATTTCACAGCTAAATCAAACATCTGGTCAATGTGACTTTTGCAATCATCGGTTGTGTACTCAATCCATGGTATTCCTCCGACCACATCAGCACCCATTTTTAGTCCCTCTTCCACAATCTGGAATGCTCCCGAGTCGCGTATTACTCCATCTTGTGGGAAAGCAACAACCTGTAAGTTGAGTTTATCCTGATATTCCTGTTTAGCTTGCAAAACAGCTTTTAGTCCTTCCAATTTTGCTTTGGTGTCGGTATCAACAAACGCCCGGATATGCAAATTGCCATAGTCAACTGCCAAATCCAAAGCCTTTCTCACGTTAGGCAATATCCATTCAGCGTCATATTGTTCTTTTATCTTGGAAGCCAATTCAATGGAGGTCATAGCACCAGACATATTATTTTGGGTGTACGCTTTTAGGGCGTTCGAGTTCATCATCTTTAGAGTGTAAACTTTGCACAAATGCAAGTGACCATTGATGAAAGATTCGGTAACAAGATTATTTTGTGCATCAATTTCATATTCCCCTGTAAGATTTTGGGAAATATCGGTCACCTTTCCATCGTTGATGCTGATATCAGAGGGTTCGTAATTGTTGTATTTGGTAACAGCGTTTTTAATTACTAATTCGTTCGTTGTCATTTCACCTCCAGACAAAACTAACTATAGCTTTTTTACAAAGGGAAGATAGAGAAGTCAAACAATTTGACAAAAAAATAATGGCGACCTTTTTAAAAAGACCGCCATCTGTCAGAAGAAGAAGAATAAATCTCGTCTTGTTTTACAATTCAAGACTCGTTCTATTGTCACAGATATTTAGGAGGCGAAAATCCCTCAAGTTTTTTTTGATATTTTTTGTTGTTAATTTTGGTAAGATTAAATAAGTCTATTGGTGAAGGATGAAATTATGTATTACGATGAGTTTGAAACCGCTTTGGGCAAAGTAGTTACGATTATCGGGAAAAATGGTTTGAAGATGGTTCACATACATTCTGCGCAAAACAAAGATAAATTCACTCTTCCGACTGGATGTGTTAGAAATGCGGAAAAGCTATCTGAAGCGAAGAAGCAGATTTTGGAATATTTGGATGGAAACCGGAATAATTTTGATTTGCCATTATGCTTGGAAGGGACGAACTTTCAACTGAAAGTTTGGTCGGAACTCAGAAAAATTCCTTATGGGCAAACGGCTTCTTATGGGGAAATTGCCAAAAGAGTAGGAGTTGCAGGAGCCAGTAGAGCAGTGGGAACAGCATGTGGTAGAAACCCTTTGGCTATAGTAATCCCGTGCCACAGAGTGGTAGCTTCAGGAGGAAAAATCGGAGGATTTGCTTCGGGATTGGATGTGAAGAGAAAGCTGTTACAGGTGGAAGAAGTAGAGATTTAGATTTATTTTTCTAAAAAAACTACGACTTCATTATATGCACATTCTCGGCTTTTATGTGAGCGAAAATTTTGCCATCTTTTTTTAACTCGTGATAGTCGATTACGTTTTTGTTCACGGTTAAAGAGAGTTTAAAATTCTCTTTCTGCAGTGTCAAATCGACCTCGGTGCCTTTCACATCAACTTTACTCAACGTGCATTCCAAAGCGTTATCCATGTTCTCTTTTTTTCGAGAAATAAAAACGTTTTCTGGACGAATGGCAATGTTCACTTGGTTGCTGTCGGATTTTTCTGTAGAAAGAAATTTTGCACCATCACATTCGTATGAATACAGATTCCCAATTTTGCGGAAATATTTAGCTTCCAAAAAAATTGTGTTGAGAAAATTTGCGATGAATGGAGATTTCGGTTTGCAAAAAAGATTTTCGCACGTGTCGAATTGCAGGAGATTCCCGTCTTGGATGAAAGCGATTTTGTTCGCCAAATTTTTCGCATCAGCGATGTCGTGCGTGATGAGAATCACGGTGATGCCGAACTCAGTGGAAATGTCGTGCAACACCTTACGCATACATTTTCTGGTGAGAGTGTCCAAACTGCTGAATGGCTCGTCCAAGAGCAGAAGTTTCGGTTTGGCAGCAAGAGCTCTGGCAAAAGCGACTCTCTGCTTTTCTCCACCTGACAATTTCTTCGGCTTTCTATTGAGCAAGTGCGTAATGGTCAGTTTTTCGGCGATTTTGTGAATGACGCTTTTGTCCCTATTCTTCAGCCCGTAATCAATATTCTCGTACACGCTCATATGCTCGAAAAGAGCGTAATTCTGGAAAACCACACCGATGTTGCGGTCTTGTATTCGCTTTTTGGTTATCTCCTCTCCATCTAACAAAATTGAACCGTTGTGTGGATTTCTGAACCCGATAATGAGATCAAAAATGGTGCTTTTCCCTGCTCCAGATGGACCGATAATCGTCAAAAAATCTTTCCGTTCCAGTTGAAAATCGATGTTTCTCAGAGCGAAATTTTCGTACTTTATAGTTAGATTGTTCACTGAAAGGAAACTCAAAACTTCACCTCAATTTTTTCTATTAAATATATGGTAACAAAGGAGATAAGTATGAGCAAAACTCCAGCACTAATCGCCATGTCGATGTTCCCGTAGGACAGGTTTAAGTAGAGTGTAATTGGGAGCGTTTCCGTTTTCATGTAAGTTCCACCAGCGAGGATTAGTATCGCTCCAAAGCTCCCAATGGAACGGGTGAACGCCAAAACAGTTGCTGCCAAAAGTCCATTCTTTGCCAGTGGTAACGATATTTTTGTGAAAGTGGTGAAATATCCGTGTCCCAAGCTGTACGAAACCAATTCCTGATGCTCGTCGATGTAGTCGAAAGTCGATTTGATAGTCTTTACGGAAAAAGGCAACGCCGTGAAGAATTGTGCTACGACTATTCCCAGCTTGGAGAAAATTACGGAGATATTGAAAAAATCCAAGACAGCGACCACGCTATCTAATCCAAAAAAGAGCAACAGGCATAGACCCAGTAACACTTGCGGAAACGCTATGGGCAAATCTATCACCGCTTTGACGATTTTGCTACCGAAAAATTCAAATCTCGACAAACTGTAGCCGATGGGAATTGCGAAAAGCATAACCAAAAAAGTAGAAGTTAATCCCGTTAAAAACGAAAGTTTTATGGAGAAAAGTATCTGTGGGTCAGTGAAATTTTTCACCATAACAGCCGGATTTATCAAGAAGATGAACGAAAAAATCATCAACACGAAAGTTATGGTGAAAAAGTACGAAATTGTTAAGAATAAAGTTTTAAGCGGATTTCTCATTAATTTGCCATTTTAAAATTCCATTTTTCCCAAATATCTTTTCTCTCTTTCAGATATTTATTAAATTTCTCCGCCAGTTCCTTGTTTTTCGATTTTTTGGTAATCGCGGACGGCACAGTTTTAATCACGTTCTTCTCAATCGGAATAGTCTTGATTTTACCTTGGCTCTCAGCCCAAGAAGCCATATCTTCCCAAATAATAGTAGCGTCAACAGTTTTTTGGGTAATGTAGATGAGCAGTTGATTTACGGCTGCAGTCTCCACAGAAACATTTTTCCTCACATCGTCATAAATCTCATTCTTTTGGAAAATCATCTTGGATAGCTTACCAATCGCTGGACCTTTCTCTGCTCCGAGAGCAAGTTTGACGCCTTTTCTGGCAAAATCTTTGATGCCTTTAATTTCAGCAGGATTATCAGCAGGTATGGCTATCACGGGAATATGAAGCACAATTTTTTGGACGCTTGGCTCAACAATCCAGCCTTTTTTTATCATATCGTTCAGAGCCTTTTCGCTTCCCGGTACATATACATCGCAGGGCTGCCCAGCAACGTAGCGACCGTAAAGATTGCCCGAGCCGTCATAGTAAACATCAACTTTCGCGTCGAACTTCTTCTCGAAATCTTGGATTATCTCGTTCATCGGTTTGATGAGCCCAGCTCCCGAGAAGACAGTCAGTTTGTCTTTTCCCCATAACATTGACAAAGAAAGTGCAAATAGCAGAAACATTTTTTTCATTTTCATCTCCATGTGTTTTCTTTCGTTATTTTTTTGGAAACATATCGCTGTCAATTTATTTTCTTGACTTCTTATAAAATAATAAAAATTTTGGAGAAAAATGAAGAAACTATCATACAAATGCATACTTACAATTTTTACTTTAGCAATCTTTGTCTCGCTCAACGCCGAAGAAAACTCAGAAACATACGAAACTCCTGAATACAACTCACTACTTTACTACGAAGTCTTCCCCTTGGATATTCGCTCGGCTACGTCTGAAGACTGGCAAAATTTCTACTTCCTGACAGAAAACCAAATCAAAAAGCTCTCATCGTCCACTCTCAATAAGAAATCTGACCTGTACAAAATAGGCTTGGATTCCGCCACTGTCGAAGAGTTATTGCCATATATAACAACCGATTTGGGGTCAATCTACTTGCTGACCAGAACCGTTGACCAAGAAAACAAGCACGAATATTCCAGCTATATAGCCACCAGCGAAAAGCTCTTCGTCAGCTTCAAGAACTCTCGCCTTGGATTGCTCGCACAGAAAGATGCAGGCGAAACCAATTCTCTCGACTACAAAAATTGGTTCTTCCAACAAAAAAGGCTGTCGCACATTTTCAACATAATCTTAGGCTCATACAAGATGCGACTGGGACAAGGAATCGTTTTCGGCGACCGCTATGCCAACACCATTTCCGCACTTTCCACACAGTCCCCCATCGTCAGCACTGGCAGAATCGCTCCGTACACATCCTTCACCGAGCAATGGTATTTGCATGGAGCGACATTCACGGGGGAAATCGGCAACTTCCGCTTCTCACCCTATTACAGCAAAAGCGAATTGGATATCAACCTCAAGAACGATTCCATCAGCTCTTTCGACGAATCTGGCTATCACGCTACTGCATCTCCAACCACCGATTTGAAAATCACAGGAATCTACTCCCAATGGACAAACGACTATTTGGAAATCGGTTACAACATTGCTGACTTCAGTTTCGGCAAGCCCTTTCTCGACAAAGACAAATCTCAAGAATACCAAGCACATTCAGTTGATTTCCGTTACAAATTGGAGAACTCAGTTTATTTCAGTGAATATGCCAAAATTGATGAGAAATCCGCCAAGGTGTTCGGGATGAAAACAACTCACGAAAACTTAACTCAAACCCTTATCTACCGCGACTACGAGAAAGAATTGCCAACATATTTGGGGCGTCCAGTCAGCCAAACCACCAACTTCGCAAATCAACGAGGAATCTATTACGGATGCCTCTGGGAGCCGATAGCACACTTCAAAATCAATTTCTATTTGGACTTGTGGAAAACACCCAAAACTTCCAACGAAGCGGAGATGCCACTTAGCGGACAGGAATTGCTAATTTGGGCTCGCTACCAATCCAAAAAGCGTTATTTCAGTTTGAAATACAGCATTCAAGAAAAAGAACAACTCCTATCCACAGACAAAATTGGCGACCAAAGAATCTCCGATTACAAAATAGATTTTCATCGCGAGATAAACAGATTTTGGAAATTCAAATCCCGCTACAACTATCGGATTTTTCAGGAAGACGAAATTCAATCGGGATACTTGACCTACGCAGAGATAATCTTCCGCCTCAAAAAGCTATCCCTGCACAACCGAATCTGCTATTACAACTCCAACACGCTGGTCTATATGTACCAGCAAGGCGTGGACGGAACCATGCTCACCTCCAGCTACAAAGGCGACGACGTCTACTACTACTTTCTGATAAGTAGCAAAATTTTGTCCTTCACCAAATTTCAAGTAAAATACTCAGATTACCTCACCAAAACAGATTCTAAAGAACTCACAATTCAGCTTTTGCTATCCAAAAACTTCTAAAACCTTTTTTCATTGAAATCAAGCACATTACAAATCTTCTCCTTTCTTTAGTTTCCTATTTTTCAGTATCGTATCTTACTGCTTATCAATATTTAACGAATTCAAAAAAAAGTAAATTTCTCTTTACATATTTTCGCAGAATATTCTTTTCGTAATATCTGACTATAATTCAGAGTATTAGCAAGATAAAAAATGGTATTTGCATTTTTGTGTTTTTTAATAACCTATTGAATTTAAAGAAGTAAAGAGGATTAATCATTTTGCGATTTAGACAAGTTTTAATATTCGTTTTTGTTTTGGGATTTTCACTCCTGTCTGCGGGAGCTTTGAAAAAAATCGATTACTCCCAATCTCCCATTTTCAAAGACGACATGAATTACAAAAATTTGAAAGCCAGCATTTGCCAAAGCCTGAATTACTTGGACAGAATACCCAAAAACGTTAGATTTCGCTTTGGGAGTGATGTTTACACTTCCGCTCAGATGAAATCTTCCCTCCGATTTTTTATGGAATATTTGGACGGAAGCCCATTGCCTGAGCAGATGAGCGACTTCATCAACGCTTTTTACAACGTCTATGTGTCCCTCGGACAAAACGGCAACGAAGATGTGCTTTTCACCGCCTATTGCCAACCAGTCATCAAAGGTAGCCTGACCAAAACAGAAAAATACACCGTGCCGATCTGTTCCAAGCCTTCCGACCTTGTGCAAAAGAAAATAGATGGCAAATGGAGAGTGGGACGCTATTCTGCGAACGGCGAATTTGTTCCATACTACACCAGAGCTCAGATAATCGAACTGAACATCTTGGAAGAAAAAGCCCAGCCAATAGCGTGGGTGGAGACGAAGTTGGACAGATTGTATCTGGAAATCGAAGGTTCAGGCGACATCCTTTTGCAAAGCGGAAGGACACTCCACGTGCAATATCAAACCAAAAACGGGCATTCCTACAGTAGCATCGGCAGATACATGATGAAACACAAAAATTTGCCCGCCAACCAAGTCGGTATTTTGCATCTAAAAAAATACTTCAACGAGCATCCCGAAGAGCTTCAACAAACACTAAACATAAATAAAAGCTTCGTGTTCTTCATAAGAGGCACAGGGAAATCTATCGGATGCCTGAATGTCCCTATCACCCCGGGCAGAACCATCGCCACAGACCGCTCCATCTTTCCAGCTGCGGCTCTCGGATTTATCCAAAGCAAAAAACCGATTGTTGACAAGCAAAACAACGTGAGAGGCTGGGAAAACTTCGGTCGATTTGTTCTAAATCAAGACACGGGCGGAGCTATAAAAGGTGCAGGTCGCGGAGATATTTACTTCGGTGGCGGTCAATACGCGGAAATCGCCGCAAACACGTTAAAGCATTCGGGAAAAATGTACTTCATGGTTCTGAAGCCTCACATAGATTTAGCAAAATATTCAAACGAGTTGTTAGTTCAGAAGTAGTTCCAAATTAAAGTTGTAACTGCTCTCCCATATGGAATTTCCTTTGCATCGTTTGGAAAAAAGTGACTTCGCCAAGCTTCACAAACTCAATTTTTTCGGTAGACTTCGTCAAAACTACTCTGTCGCCATCTTGCAAATATAGGAAGTTCATACCGTCCAGCTGCAAGGTCGATTCTTTGCCCACATCTCTCACTCTAAATTCAAAAACATCGCCCGCATAAAACACCATTGGACGAACAGTCAGCAGGTGCGGATTGATAGCGTTGACGACCACGGAATCCATCGTGGGATTTAAAATCGGACCACCTGTGGAAAGGTTGTATCCAGTCGAGCCAGTGGGAGTAGAAATCAAAATTCCGTCAGCACGAGCTTTGTACACAAAGTCCTCGTTGTTATAAACTTCGACCTCAATCAACTTGGCGTTGTGAGCTCTGTAAATCACCGCATCGTTCAGCACATGTTTAACGCCGATGCACTCAGAATTTCGCAGCACCTTTACTTCCAAGAGCATCCTCTGTTGCAACGTAAATTCACCATTCATCAGAGACAAAAGTGCTGACTTCAAATCTTCCAAAACAATTTCTGATAGGAAGCCCAAGGTTCCAACGTTGATTCCCAAAACAGGCAGATTATATTGCAATGCCAACTGACTGGCATACAGAATGGTGCCGTCTCCACCGAAAACCAGCAGAAAATTGACAGGCTCAGACGACAATTTAACAAACTCAGGATAAATGTCAGCCTCATCCAAACGTACAAACTCGAACTCGTCGTGCAACTCATCCAAGGTCTGCAACACCCTTTCGATAAATTTACTATCTTTATTCAGCACAACCGCAAATTTCATCTACAAAACTCCAAAAATAAATAAGTTTAAAATCGCTTCTTACAAAACCAGTTGAGATTTAATAGTCAACAAAAAAAACAGCAAAATATTTTCCACAAGATAAATGCAATTTCACCACCACTCTACAATTTTTTATTTAATCAAACTTCTTGACGAAAAAAGGGGTTACCAAGTTTTAAAATCATATATTTAAAATTTTAATAATTTATTTTTAGGAGAAAGATATGTCTATTTTATCAGAAAAAATTGCAGCTTTAGAAAAACTAAACACCAGTATGTTTGGCAAAGATTTCTTGCTTACTTGGGAAAAATCTATGGACGACATCAAGGCGACCATGATCACTGCGGAAATCATCAAAGAAATGCACAAACAAGGAATTTCAACCAAAATTTTTGACAGCGGATTGGGAGTGTCCATCTTCAGAGACAATTCCACCAGAACCCGCTTCAGCTTTGCTTCCGCTTGTAATGCCTTGGGACTTACCGTGCAAGACCTCGACGAAAACAAGTCGCAAATAGCACACGGAGAAACCGTGAGAGAAACCGCCAATATGATTAGCTTCATGGCTGATGTCATCGGTATTCGTGACGACATTTTCATCCACGAAGGCGACAGATATCAAAGAGAAGTTTCCGACGCTGTTAAATTCGGCAACGAAGAGGGAATTTTGCACCAAAGACCAAACGTAATTTCTTTGCAATCCGACATCGACCACCCAACACAATCTATGAGTGACTTGTGCAAAATCAAAGATTACTTCGGTTCGTTGGAAAACTTGAAAGGCAAAAAGCTCGTTATGTCTTGGGCTTACTCTCCAAGCTACGGCAAACCATTGTCAGTTGCTCAAGGAATGATTGGACTTATGTCCAGATTTGGAATGAACATCACGCTTGCTCATCCAGAGGGTTACGATCTTCTTCCTGACGTTTTGGATACTTGCAAAAAGCAATCTGCTGAAACTGGTGGCACTTTCGAGGTTGTTCACAACATGGCTGATGCAATGAAAGATGCTGATGTTGTTTGTCCTAAATCTTGGGCTTCTTTCAGCGTTATGGAGCGTCGTCGCGACCTTCTTCATGCCGGAGACCAAACTGGTTTGAAGTCTCTCGAACAAGAATGTTTGGCTGAAAACAAAAAGTATATCGATTGGGAATACGACGCTAAGATGGAAGCTCTCACCAACGACGCTCTCTACATGCACCCGCTTCCTGCTGACATCACGGGACTTTCTTGCAAAGAAGGCGAAGTTACCAAAGAAATATTTGACAAAAATCTTAAGGATACATATCATCAAGCCAGTTTTAAACCAGTGGTGATTGCCGCTATGATTTTGCTGGCTAAGAGTAAAAATCCTGTTACCACTTTAAAAAAACTTGTAAATGCCAACAAAAATAGAGTTGATTTGTAAAAATTTTCTCTTGAGGCAATAAGCAAATAAAGGAGGAATAATGAAAAAATTAGCAACAATAATCTTGGCTTTGGCTTGCCTATTCATTTTTGCTTGTTCATCCGCTCCAAAAGAGGTGGAAAAGCCCAAAGGCTTTGAAACAGTTTACCGCCCTGCTTGGTTCGATGAGCAAAATAGCGATAAATTCTTATACTTCTTCGGTAATGCAGAAAAGCATAACGAGAATTTGGCCTACGATGCCGCTGTTGCCAATGCACGCTTGGAATCCGCCAATTATGTGGAAGTCTATGTTAAGGGAATGGTGAAAAACTATTTGGAAGAAGTTGGAACAGACGACCCAACCATAACAGCTCTCACCAGCAAAACCGTGAAAACTGTAGCCAATACAAAATTCAGCGGAACATTCGTTAGCAAGAGAGAAATCATCGTCAATGAGAAAGTTTACAAAGCATTCATCCGCTTGTCAGTTCCCAAAGACGTCATAGAGCAAACTCTTGCCAAGGAAATCAAAAAAGAAGAAGCTCTCTACAACGCATTCAAAGCATCACAAAGTTTCCAAGAGCTTGACAAAGAAACCGAAAAAAGTGAATAACTTTTTGATCTAATAATTTACTTCCTTCATCTTAGACAAGGTGGAGGAAGTTTTTTTGTTACTGCCTAAAAGCATCTATAATGAACAATCTCAAAGCTTTTTTTGAAAAACATAAAGTCACCTTATTTTTTAGCTTAGTCTTATTTTTAGCAGGATTAAAATACTCTTACGGTCTTTCTTCTGTAATTGATATTGGGCTTCACGATGAAAGTGCCTATTTAGCATCTGGTGTTAATCTTTTGAGAAACGGATTCCCCTCAGCCGACTGGGCACCACTATATTCACTATGGTATTTCGTTTTATCTTTTTTTACTACAGATAATATAGATTTATACTATTTCAATTATAGTTTACAAATCATATTTCTTCCTGTTTTCACATTCATTTTTCTGAGAACAAAAAAAATATCTGTTTCCCTGTGTTTATTCTTTTCGTTCTTTCTATTAATTTCGTATGCCAATTTGGTCACTTGGCCTAGAGTTTCCCATTTTGCTATGCTTATGCTCTTGATTTTTTTCATCATCACATCTTTTGTAAAGAAACCACATAACAAGCTTTTGTTTTGCACATTAGGCTTATTTTTAACAAGTTATATCAGACCAGAGTTATTCCTTGCTTTCTTGCTTTTGTTAGTCTATACCATTTTTTTTATGATAAGGAATAAGAATTTCAAGCTGTTTACTTTTTTGATTATTACAACTTTCATGGGAAGCGTTTTCTTTTATTGGGGAAATCCATTTGGAAGCGGACGTAGTTTTCATGCTTTTAGCGAGCACTTTTCCATTAATTGGGTAGCTTGGGCTGATAGTAACTATAGTTCTTGGAAAGACACAAGTATAATTATTAAGCACGTTTTTGGCGATACCAACAGTTTCCTTGAATGCTTAATCGCGAATCCTATAGCCGTTTTTAAACATGTAGCATACAACTTTTGGAATTTGTCAAAATTTGGTTTCGGAGAATTTTTTATTCATTCTAATATTCTTTTGCCCACAAAAACTATGCAAAACGAATCTATTTTTGCTCTTTCCAACCTTCAAAAATTGCCTATCAATCCCGTATTTATGGTAGAAGGAATTATCCTGTTTTTGGGAATCGTTGTTGCTCTTTTCTATTTTCACAAGAAGAACCCAGGACTATATTTAAAAAATCTTACACAAGAAAGACAAACTCTCTTCGTAATTTTGATTTCGATAATTCCTTCTTTAGTTTCCTCAATTTTGATTTTTCCCAGACCTCATTACTTGCTCGTTGTTTTTTTCTTCCTATTTATAATATTAATTATTATTGTTGGGAATAGGGACAATGACTTTGCCTTCAAAAAACATTATTGCATCATAGGGCTCTTCCTAATTTTGTTGGTGCCAAATAAAAGCGTTTTGAATGCTCTTCCTACCAAATACAATGGCAATAATGTTACTTCTACTATCATAAAAATTAGAAAACTAAATTTAACAGATAAAATTAAAATTACAGGAGCGGAAGGAGATTATTCGATATACTTAGGGGATAACTTTGCCACTATTTCTTCGTACTACAAGCAAGAAAATGATTTTGATGATTTCTTGAAAAAAGAAAATTTTGATATTATTGTGGTTACTTCTAGATTAATTAACAGCAGAATATACTGCGAAGATAAATCATGGAAATTCTTTATGAAAAATTATGAAGATTACGGATACATCAAGATTCCCATATCAAAATTACCAAGGTATTTATTGATGAAAAAAGATTTACTCAAAAATTATTCTTTATAAGTCGCAACCCAAATTTTGCGTAATTTAACAAGACCTTTGGGTTAAAAATACAGGGAATAACTTTTTTGAAAATATAATTAATCCGTAAATGATACAAAAGCAAAGTTCTTTTTTTGAAAGCTAATAGTTCATCAGTTGTTAGAAATTCTGTAGGGATTGAGGGAGCTTCAAAATAGTTTTCTCCAAGGATATTGCTTTTAATCAATTCTTTTTCTTTTGCTAATGAGTATAATTTGGTTCCATAAAAAGGCGTTGCAAGGTGCAGTTCTACAAAATCAGCGTTAATTTTAAAAATCATTTTTTTGGTTTCTTGCAAATTTTTTTCTGTCTCCCATGGGAAACCTATCATAAAAAAACCGAAAATTTTCAATCCCGTTTTTTTAGCTAAAACAGTTGCTTTATAATTATCTTCAATAGTCGTACCTTTATGCATTTTATCCAAACTTTCTTGACTTCCCGATTCATATCCAAAAGCTATTAACCAACAACCTGCTTTTTTCATAGCCTGCAAAGTTTCCAAATCAATAGGTTTAGTTCTAGAATTAGCTACCCATTGAATTTTCTCTCCAAGATCTGCTTCTTCAATTAAACGACATACTTTCAATGTCCAAGTTTTATTTATAGTAAAAGTGTCGGATTTAAAGAAAAAATTTTTTATACTATACTTATAATAGCACTCTTTTATTTCTTCCAAAATATTTTCGGGGGATCTTGTTCTTAAATTTTTCCCTGAAATAGAGGGAGTTAAGCAATAAATACAATTTGAAGGACAGCCTCGCGAGGTAGCAATCGTCGCTTGAGGTTCATCAGTGTCTGGTCTTGTATAAAGCAAGTTATTCATACTTCTTCTGTCAGGAAAAGGTAAAGAATCCAAATCTTGCTTCCATTCTTTCAAAAAATTGCTTGTCCATTTTCCATTTAATTTATAGGAAATACCTTGTATTTTTTCTATTCCTTTTGAATCATTAAAGTGATTCAAAAGAAGGGAATCTATACAAAATTCCACCTCGCCACCAATTAAGTAATCAACAGAACTCAAATCCAACAAGTCTAGCATTTCCAGCTCAGGATTAAAAAAAATAGCACCTTTTAAAATGATAATAATATCTTTGTCGCATTTCTTTATTCTTTTGGTAAATTGTAAATCATTAAAAATGGACGTATTTGTTACACTCAAGAAAACAACATCAGGATTAAATATTTTAAAATCAGTGAAAAATTCTTTTTCACTCAGTTTTTCACTTTGATAATCTTTCAAGAAAATTTCAAACTCTTTCTTCTTCAAAATGCTACTGACATATCCCAAATCGTTACAGGCTCTTATGGAAGTAGCAGTAGAATCTTCAATACTGCTTTGACACCTATCCTCACCTCTTTGATGAAGTTTGGATGGTGGATAGATAAGCATTATTTTTTTCATCTTGTCATTACCTTAATTATCACAAAATTTAAAATCCAGAGTAAAACTATCAATTTCGATACATTATCCTTATAAATAAATTTAACTGGATCATCTAATTTATTGAAAACAAGAACAGATTGTAGAAAGCGTAAAAACCCAACTATAACCCAAAAAATTGTTACAAAAACATATTCTGAACCAACGGAAGCAATAGTTCTTTCGGAAACCGTATAAAGTATATAGCTTACAATCGTTATTCCCGAAATCAAAATAAGAGAGAAGTCCAAAAAATCCTTGTTATAATATTCTAGCACATGTCGACTCAATTTTTCACCATTTGATAAAATATATTCTCCTCTCCGCTTGGCAATAGCGACCACTAAAGCAACCAAAAAAGTCATAATATAAAGCCAATTTGAAGAAATAATCCCTGTAATGGCACTTCCAATCAAAATTCGGATTATGTAAAAAAAGCTTATTGCAATCAAATCTAAAATAGGTATCTTTTTCAATTTTAACGAATAAAGAATATTGAAAACAAAATAGACGAGGAAAAACAAAAAAACAGATTTATTTAACAGAAAAGAGCCTATAAAAGATAAGCAAATTAGAATAATAGCGAGAATAAGAGCATTTTTTTTATTAATGTCTCCATTCGCCAAAGGACGATATTTTTTATATGGATGTAATTTATCTTTTTCTATATCGCAAATATCGTTTATAATGTAAATAACACTGCTCAATAGACAAAAAAGAAAACAGGAAATTGCACAAATTTTAAGCAAATAAAGATTAGAATAATTGAAAGAAAAGAATATTGGAGCAAAAATCAATAAATTTTTTATGTACTGATTCACTCTCAATAATCTCAAATATTCGCTCATTTCTTATAATTCCTCTTCCTTTCATTTTCCATCAAATAGCTTTATGTTTGAATATACTTTTTCTATTTAAGATAAATTTAATTTTTCTTAAAACCTCAACAATCCCAACAGAAATAATTATAGAATTCGTTGTATATAATGGAAGGTAATATCTACCCCAATCTATCCAAATAAATTTTGATATCCCCCAAATAAAAATTAGGGACCACATAATAATTACTAATTCTTTGCTAATTTTATAGTCATATTTAATCCTATTTACACTTTCTTTTAACAAATAAATAAATCCTGTAATAAAAAAGAAAAAATCTAAGAAGTTATATTTTATTTTCATATTGGCTCCAAAAGTCCCTAAAAAATTGAATTCAATTTTTAAAAAATTTCTTTTAATTATATACCAAAATGAAACAAACCAAGAATTATTTATATCCGTAGAATTTAATGCTCTAGCTCTTATGTCGAAAAACTCTTTAACAGATTCTTGCATCATTACCATCTTCATTATTGGTTTGTCGTACAAAGTAGGATTTGTATAGATAAAAATTATAAAAGTTAAAACAGTTATTATGGAAAAACATAAAATCATTTTTTGTATCACTTTGTAATTTTCTCTTATGCGTATAAATTCTACTATAAGTTTCCCTTTTTTACTTTTCCGTTCTATTCTTCTTTTTTTTAATAATAAAAATAAATTCAAAATAAAAAATACAACAAAAAAATAGCCTATCAAAGCCGCATTTAATTTTGCACCAACAGCAAGAGGAAAACTAAATCCAATTATTGCACTATAACAATAAATTTTTTTACCACTATTTTTATAAAGTTCTTCAAGAAAAAGTAAAAAAAAGAGTAAGACAATAAAAGAAAAGAAAATTGAAGGGCTGGAAACTCTTGCTTGAGTATTTATCAAGAAAAAATGATTGTTAAAAAGAAGATATAGGGAAGAAAAAAAACCTGTATAAAAATTAAAAAACTTTAGTCCTATAATAAATACAATTAGAATAGAAAGAAAAGTCATAATACTATTAGGTATTCTTGCCAATTTTATTAGATTATCAGAAACATAATTTCCAGGCCATTTATTTTCTTTTTTATTTGCAGTATAATGATAAAAATATCCTTCTGGATTAACATTCTCTCCGAAAGTGTTAACAAAAAAACCCATAATTAGTTTTGCTGTATTTGGAGATTTCCAGCCAAATGTCCATATCGCGTCATCAAACCATTGTGCTTGTTCATAAGGCATTCTTCTAAAATTATAATTATATTTTTGAGAATATCCCACAAACCATCTTTCTAATCGAACATTCTCTCTTTTGTAATCTTTAAAAAACATGTTATAAGCAGTTATAGATGAACCTGTCCACATTTGTTCATCGTAGCCAGAGCAAGGATTTTTTTCAAAACTTGTATAACTAATTACTCTTATTATAGAAACTAAAATTAATGTACAAAATAAAAATATTTTAAAATATTTATTATTGATATATTTCATGATTTACTCCAAATTTTATTTCTCTTACTTCTTATAATTCCTCTTTCTCTCATTCTCTGTCAAATACTTTTTGCGAAGGCGAATGTTTTGCGGTGTAATTTCCACGTATTCGTCTTCTTTGATGTACTCCAAAGCCTTTTCCAAAGTGATTTGAATTGGTGGAATGAGCATAATGGCATCATCGGCGGAGGAGGAACGAACATTGGTGAGCTTTTTCTCCTTTGTGGCATTCACGGTGAGGTCCTGCCCCTTGGTAGATTCGCCCAAAATCATCCCCTCATAGATATTCGTGTTGGCGTGGATGAAAAGCGGTCCTCTGTCCTGCAATTTCCACAGCGAATAAGCCGTAGCCTTTCCCGTCTCTCCAGCAATGAGCGAACCAGCCTGACGCTTCTTTATCTCTCCGAAATATGGAGCCATTTTGCTAAAACTGCTGTACAAAGTTCCTTCGCCCTTGGTCACCACCACAAAAGTGGAACGGAATCCCAAAAGCCCTCGAGCAGGAATTTCAAACTCCAAAGTCGTATATCCATTTTCGCTACTCATATTCAAAAGTTCGCCCTTGCGTTGAGAAAGCAAATTGATAATCGCACCCGAATAGTTTTCTGGCAAATTGATGACCACATTTTCCACCGGCTCCCAAATCTTTCCCTCTTTTTCCTGCATAATAACTTCCGCTTGTGAAACCTGCAATTCGAACCCTTCGCGACGCATATTCTCAATCAACACCGCCAAATGCATTTCTCCTCTACCCAACACTTTAATCTTCTCCGAAGTCTCCGAAAGCTCCAATTTCAAACCCACATTTGTTTGAATTTCGCGGAGCAATCTTTCTTTGATTTGGTTTCCAGTAACGAACTTGCCCTCTTTTCCAGCGAATGGCGAATCGTTTACCATAAAATTCATCGCCAAGGTTGGAGGGTCGATTTCCGTGGCTGTGATAGCAGGTGTATCCTCAAACTGAGCAATGGTTTGCCCCACATAAATGTCGCTAATCCCAGCAACAGCCACAATGTCGCCTGCACTCACAGATTTTGCTTCAGTCCTTTTTAGACCATCGTAAGTAAAAAGTTTTTCGATTTTGCCTTTCTTCTTGCCACTTGAAGTGGTTACCCACACATCGTCTTTAACATTGATTGTGCCTTCAAACACTCTGCCCACAGCTATTCTTCCCAAAAAATTGTCGTAATCCAAAGTGGAAGGTTGCATCCTGAATGGAGCTTTTTCATCGCAGGGAGCGTCGGGAGCGTGTTGCAAGATAAAATCCATTAGCGGAGTTATGTTTTCTCGCGGGTCGCTCAAATCTCTGATGGCTATAGATTCTCTGGCAATAGCATAAACATACGGAAAATCAAGCTGTTCGTCGTTAGCACCCAGAGTCACGAAAAGGTCAAAAAGTTTGTCGATAACCCAATCTGGTCTGGCAGTAGGCTTATCGATTTTGTTGATAACCACCAGGATTTTCTTTCCCTGCTCAATCGACTTTTGCAACACGAACTTCGTCTGAGGCATCGGTCCTTCGTGAGCATCCACCACCAAAACCGTGGCATCAATGCTTTTTAGAACTCGCTCCACCTCGCTACCAAAGTCGGCATGTCCGGGCGTATCGATGATATTTATCTTGTAATCCTTGTAATTGACAGCCGCATTTTTGGCGTAAATGGTGATACCTCTTTCCCTCTCTTGGGAATCGGAATCCATCACTCTGTCCACCAACTCTTCTCTCTCGTTGAACGTTCCCGTGGCTCGCAAAATGGAGTCCATCAATGTCGTTTTCCCATGGTCAACATGGGCGATAATAGCAATATTTTTAATTTTCATTTCTTTTCTTTTTCTTTCTTTTTTAGATTTTCCCACCAATCCAAGCGTTTCTTGATTTCAGCCTCAAAACCAAATTTGGAAGGAATGTAATATTTTTTCTCTCTCATCTCATCAGGAAAATATTTCTGATAAGCGTATGCGTTTGGATAATCGTGCGAATATTTGTATCCGTCGTTGTATCCCAAATCTTTCATCAATTTCGTCGGTGCGTTGCGAATGTGAAAAGGCACTTTCTGCTGTTTTGTGGCACTCGCATCAGCTTCCGCCTGTAGCCACGCAAGCTCAATCTTATTGCTCTTGGGAGCTGTTGCCAAATAAATCACCGCCTGCGACAGACAAACACTGGCTTCTGGCATTCCCACACAATCCAAAGCTCGCTGAGCGTTCACTGCTTGCACCAAAGCCTGCGGGTCAGCAAGTCCAATGTCTTCACTGGCAATGCGTATCATCCTGCGAGCAAGGAACTTCGGGTCTTCACCACCCTGCAGCATCCGTGCAAACCAATACAAAGCCGCTTGCGGGTCGCTACCTCTCACGGACTTGTGAAAAGCGGAAATCAGATTGTAATGCTCCTCACCGTTTTTGTCATAAGCCACAGCCTTTGCCTGCAAAATCTTTTTCGCTTCCTCAAAGTCAACCTTTTTGGCATTGCCACTCAAAAGAAGCTCCATATCTCGCAGAGCCACTCTGGCATCTCCCTGACTAATATTGGCAATATACTGTAACACAACTTGCTCAATTTCTATGCCATTAGTCTCTACTTTGGCGATGATTTGCAAGATTTCTTCGCTCGTCAAACTCTCCAGCACAAAAAGATGACAACGCGAAAGCAATGCGGAAATCACCTCGAACGATGGATTCTCCGTGGTCGCACCAATTAGTATCACAGCACCAGATTCTATGTAAGGCAAAAAAGCGTCCTGCTGAGCCTTGTTGAAGCGATGAATTTCGTCAATGAAAACCACCGTCGCCTGCTGGTTCATCTCAAAAATCTTCTTCGCCTCTAACATAAACGACTTTATCTCCGTGATGCTGGAATGCACAGCCGAAAACTGCCTCCAAGGGAGCCTACAATTTTGCAAAACTATCTTGGCAATCGTGGTTTTGCCACAGCCGGGAGGACCCCACATTATGAACGACGACAGATACTTGCCTGCCATAAAATCGCCAAGAACAGGGGAATCTTGCAGAAGTTTCTTTTGTCCGACTATCTCCTCTGGCTTAGTCGGTCGTTGCTGCTCGGAAAGAGGTATCATTCAGGTTTGGCAACGCTTATGTCGATATTGTCCAGATAATCGATACCTTTTTCAGTTATCCTCCGACGAAAATAAGTCAATTCACTGGAATCACAAGGCAAATGCCAATCAAAATATTCCATACCGCTAAAATATTGAAAGAAAGGATTTTCGCTCCAACGATTGACCACAAGCTCATCCGAAATATCGTAAATCCTCTTGAGAAGGAGCAGAGAAGCCAAAAGGCGAATAGGCTTGGAACCTCTGCCAAGATCGGAATAATACACCTCAAACTCTTTGTCGATAGCTTCCCAATCCACTTGGTCTGCCAGCTTGCACAACGGATGATTTTTATCAAGCATCTCAAAAAGAAAGGGTCTAAAAATATCTATCTGTCCTGTATTCGGAGATTTATGACGCATCTTCCCACCTTTAATTTATTTTGGAATATTTTTATGAAAAGAATTTTTAGAAGCTAAAATGTCAAGAAATTTTCGGTGAGCGACTAAGTTAATAGAAATCTCTTCAAGCTTAAGATGTTTTACTAACTAAAAAAAATCGGCAAAAAACAATTCCAAAAAAGTAAGGAATAAAATCCCACAAATCACAAGTATATTTGGGGTTAAGAAGAGGGAAAATAAATTCAAACAACACACTGAAAAACAAATAAATAAAAAACAAATCCAAGTTTGTCAGTTTAATAGAAGAGGGGTTGATTTTACTATAAATTTTGATTACAAGCGGTAAAACAATGGGAAAGAAAAGAAAATCATCCAAATAAGAAAACAGAAAAAATATTCGTCCTCCAAAATACTCAAACAATTGATTAGCAAAAAAAATTAAAACAAACACACTCCAAATAAAGAATTTCACTACTTTACATTACAAAAATCAATAACAAAAGTGCTATAACTCCCAACAATAAGATAATAGGAAGAAGGCTACTTTTACTTTCAACTTCTTTATTTTCAGAAATTCTAACTTCGCCTTCTTTAGCTTCTTCCTTATTTAAAAATTCTCCACAATGTTTACATTTAATTGCATCATCAGCAATTTCTTCAGCACAATACGGACATTTTTTAGCCATATCTTCTCCTCAATTTATAATTACAACTAATGGGATAAATCATACAATCCAAGTCAAGAAATTTTCTCTTAATAATGCTAACATCAAAGCAGATTATATTTTCCCAACAACAAATTTAATTCATTGACACATAAGCACCTTTTTCTTCCTTTGCGAGAAATAAAAAATCAAGTACACAGGAGGAGTGACAATCATGGAATCAACCTTTAGCAAAATCGGACAATGTCTCAGCAACTTCCAAGCTGGTCTCAAACAGCAAGGAATTACTTTGGATGAGTATATAAACGATAATTACAAAAATAAATGGCTCTCTGACGAGTTGTATCACATTTTCAAAATCAAAACAACTTTTATGAATGCAGCCACACAATTTTTGGCAAACGAAGGCTTGATAAATTTGGAAAAACTCCTGATGAGTGTGGTGACAGACCCGTTGGCTCACGACATCGAACACACTCCCACTATATCCTACAAGGGCAATAGCTATGTTACTACTCACTCAATGATTTACAGCAAATTCTTGGCGTGCTCCAATCCGAAAATCAAAGGCGTTTTCGTGGATTCTCCGAATATCAGATTGGAATTGGAAAGCCCAACTCATCAACAAAGAGGTCGCTACTTGATAGATTTTTCACAAATCGACATTGAGATGAAGAGAGACCGCTATGTGACTTTGGACGAATATTTTACCAAAGAAGACGAAATTTTGGAGCTCATCAAAAACGACAGTGCCAAAGCGAGAAATCTTTTTGAAAGAATGATTAAACATATCTGCGAAGAGCTGAACAAAAATAACAAAGAAGATATGGATGCACTTGACGTGCAGTTCCCTGTTCCAGCGGTTCCTTTCCCTGAATATACCTACGACTACGCTGTGGGGAAATACGGCAAAAAGACTGGTGAGGAAGCTGTTGGCGAAGAAACTGACGACCAATTTTTTTGGATTACGGGCATCAAACGCGAGAACTACGATTTGATTTATCCCTTCACGAAAAAGGACGGTTCCAGTCTTTCCTTGGACGATGTGACTTCCGACAACATTTTCAACTACGACTTAGTAGCTAAAACCGTAAAGAAAGACGGCACGAGGCTCACAGCTAAGGAGATACTCTCTGGTGGCGTACGAGAGTGGCTCTACGAACCGATTGTTCAAAGAATTTTGGCTAACAAAGTCTTGAATGTCCGCCCTGAAATCAAAGAAGGATACTTGGAAAACATCGAAGATTTAGCTGGATATGGACCTTTCTTGATGTTCGCCAACATGAAAAATGACGACGGCTCTCCAGTGTTCCCATCAACCATGGGCGGTGGACTTGGTGTAGAGAGATTCCTCTTTGCTACACTCCGTGGCGACAAAATCCAAAAAATCGACGACGTGACTTTCTTCGGAAAAAACCCCGATTCACACTCGTTGTATTTGTTCTAAAAGTATTAAACAAAATTATAGAAAAGGCTGAGAAAATTTCTCAGCCTTTGGTTTTTATTATTCTTACAAGCATCTTTTGACTAGCTCAATTTCGGGCTTCACTTGGGAGGAATTGTCAAGAATAGATTTGAGCCGTCGCATGCTTTGGCTCTGCATCTGATGGCGACTGACGTGGTCAATAGTTTGAATTTTGAGAGTGGTGATGAGCAGTTAGCGGACTATTTGGCAGGTGAGAGCTTGAACGTAGATTTGCCTAAAGGATGGTGCTTGGTAACGGTTGATGTGTTTGGAATTGGCTGGGGGAAAGTCGCTAATGGCAGATTGAATAACTATCTGCCAAAGGGATTGCGGAGGAGGTGAGGGTTAGTTGTGATGGAAAAGAATAAGGAAGAGTATATAAAACTAATCATTTATTCAATTTTTAAACTGGTTTTTTAGTTCTTTATTGATATTTTGTAATATATCTTTAAATATGCTTTCCAATTTAATCATACTATCAGCCATAAAATCTATCATTTTAGTCCAATCTTCAGTTTCATACAAGCTAACATTTTTTATTTCTTGTTTTATTCTACAAGTTTTTTTATTATCCATTCTTTCCCATTCAAGTGAACCAGTCTTAGCTTCAATCATATTTTTTTTCTCAAATAACTTGTCGAAAATAAACTTGTTTTCTTCTACAACGCCTCTTGATATGTACACTTCAGTTCGAGCATAATTTTTAGAAATTACAAAATTTAAGCTTACTCCACTAACTCCCGACCCTGCTCCAATCCAATTATCTTTGGAAGGGCTAACATTAGAAAATAGAAGAGTTTTCGTATTGATTTTTTGAATCATCTGTTTCCAAAAATCAAGCCTTATCCTATATCTTTCTTTCAGTTCTTCTTGAGTATTTTGTTCTTCTTGAGCTTTTTCTGCCATTTTGATAGTGTAATCTTCAATCTCTTTTACTGGAATTATTTGTTCGATATTTAGAAAGATTTGTTCCTCAAATAAATATGGTGTTGCTTTAAAGCATTGAATTTTAAGATTATATTTTGTTAACAACCACAAAACTGTTGAAGTAACTTCTTTTCTATAATTTCCTGCAACAAGAATAATTCTTTGACTTTGATTCAGTTGAAGTTCCCCAAAATCTTCAGCACTCAAAAACTCTGAAATATTTGTTTCACTACCTTCTTTGATATTTTTCTGGTTTAAATAGCGTTGATAAATTTCTCTTATCTGTGCTTTGGAAAGACTTGAGCAATAAGAAGCATATTTTAAAACCTGCCAAGTAACATCTCGCCCACTATCATCCAGCTTATTTTCAATAATAACCAAATTCCCTTGTTTATCTATTGCAAGTAAATCAAGGCGTTCCCGTGTTTCATCAAATCCATCAAACTCTTTTTGAATAAACAGAAGTTCTTCACCAAAAGAGTCAGGATTATTTTCTAACCATTCTTGAAGGTTCTCTCTTTCTTTAAAGCCTAATTCAGAGAAATTCTTACTTTTAATCTTTGTTATTCTGTTTTTTTCTTTATCAACAACAAACATAATCAATTAGCTATTTAATTTCCCACCACCGTCTCCAGTGCCACTTCCATCATATTTGTGTAAGTGCTTTGTCGGCTCTCGGGGCTGTCGGCTTCGCCTGTCACCAAGCTATCACTGACTGTCAAAATAGCCAGAGCTTGCACTCCGAATTTGGCGGCTATAGTGTACAAAGCAGCAGCTTCCATCTCCACAGCGAGAACCCCAAACTCAGCCCACTTCTTCCAAGCGTTTGGGTCGTCCTCATAAAAAATATCACTGGAGAAAATATTGCCGACTTTGGTTGCAATGTTCTTTTTCTTAGCTTCCGCATAGGCTCGTTGCAGAAGCTCAAAATCAGCGGTAGGAGCAAAATCAGCTCCACCAAAGCGTAGCTTATTCACCGCCCAATTGCTGGAGGCAGCCATAGCTATCACCAAGCTACCCAAGGGCAAATCGGCTTGCATACTTCCGCAAGAACCAACTCGTATCAGCTTCTTCGCCCCAAACTCCTGAATAAGTTCCGTGGCATAAATGCTAAACGAAGGCATACCCATTCCCGATCCTTGCACAGACACGGGTTGCCCCTTGTAAGTGCCAGTGTATCCCAACATCCCTCTGACGTCGTTGTGCAAAACCGCATTCTCCAAGTAATTTTCGGCAATAAATTTGGCACGAAGCGGGTCGCCTGGCATCAACACGGCATCGGCGATTTTCACACCACTTTTACAAGAAATATGAACTCCCATGGCTTACTCCTTAATCATCTTCAGAGACTGAGCAATATTCAGAGATTTGTCGCCGATATGCTCAAAAATCTGCAACAAATCCATATAGATAAGCTCTCCGCGAATATTGATTTCCTCGTTTTTTTCCAATCTGTATTTGCTGGCTTTTCTGAGTTTATTCCGCAAATCGTTGATTTTGTTCTCTATCTCGTAAGCCCTTTTCAAGTCTCGCGAATGCAATTTTTGCATGGAAATATCCAAATGCTCTTTGAGGAAATTGATGAAACCACCCACAATTCCTGAATAAACTTCCAGTTCTCGCTTAGCTTTTTCATGAAATCTGTACTTCTTCCTTTTGAGCTTTTCCGTGAGAAAAACAAGCTGATAACAATAGTCGCAAATGCTTTCTATTTCGTTAACAAGTCTAACCATAATCGAGATGTTATTGGCAGTATCTTCGCTGATATTTTCGCGATTACACTTATTCAAATATTGAGATATTTCTATCTGCATTTTGTCAGACAAGTCCTCTTGCTTTTTAGCACAATCAAGAGCTTTACTCAAATTTTGCGAATCGTCAAAATATGCTCGCTTATAGTTTTCGTACATCTCACCAGCAAGGTCTAACATTTTGCGAATTTCATTTTTAGCTGTAATCAGCTCCAGCTCGGGAACTTTTTGAAAATTAGTGGAAAGATATTGCAAAGAATATCCGTATTTTTCTCCTTCCTCGGATTTGAAGACCAGTTTGGAAGAAATAGCAGCGATATATTTAATCAGAAATATGCAAATAAAGGTGTTTGCGATATTAAATAGTGTGTGGAAAAGTGAGACGTTCAGAGGGAAATTCGCTATCAAGGTTGAATCCCAAGGAGTGATTTTCAGAACAAAATTGGAAAATGGATAGAAGAAGAAAAGTATCCAAATCACACCGAAGACATTGAACAAAAAGTGTGCTCGAGCCGCTGTTTTGGCAACTTTGTTCGTCGTGATGGCAGCTAAATTGGCAGTGATGGTTGTTCCGATGTTCTCTCCCAAAACCATTGCCATAGCAAGTGGCAGAGGTATCCAGCCTTTGTAGAGCATCGTCACGGTGATAGCCATGGACGCCGAAGATGACTGAACTACTAACGTGAGGATAGTTCCCACTAATACGAAAAGAAGAATAGAGCCAAATCCAAATCCTGTGTAAGAAGCCAAGAAGCTCATCACTTCAGGACTGCTTTTGATGTCGGGAACAGAATCTTTCAATAGTGACAAACCGATAAACAGCAACCCGAAGCCGATAAGCAAACTGCCTATGTCTTTCCATTTAGGGTTTTTTACAAACGTTAGAGGGAAACCGACACCCACTATCGCCAAGGCAATTGCTGAAATTTTGAATTTGAAGCCGAAGAAAGAGACAATCCAAGTTGTGACGGTAGTGCCAATATTCGCACCCATTATCACGCCTATGGACTGGATAAGAGTGAGCATACTCGCATTAACGAAGCTAACCACCATCACCGTGGTAGCGGAAGAAGATTGAATAATCGCCGTTACCAAACATCCAGTCAGCACACCCATAAATCGATTGTTGGTCATGTAGCTCAAAACCGTCTTGAGGCGACTTCCGGCTACTCTCTGCAAGGCATCACTCATAATCTTCATTCCAAAAAGAAAAATCCCAAGTGAACCCAATAATTCCAAAAATTTTAACATTTTCCTCTCTCCGTTAATTTAATTCGAAATTAAATTCCCAAAACTTTGTCCAAAAACTTCTTCGTCCGCTCATGCTGAGGATTGGAAAATAACTCCTGTGGAGTGTTCTCCTCAACAATAACTCCCTCATCCATAAAAACCACACGGTCACAAACCTCATTGGCAAATCCCATCTGATGCGTCACCAAAATCAGTGTCATGCCGTGATGAGCAAGCGATTTGATAATCTCCAGAACTTCTCCAATAACCTCGGGGTCAAGAGCCGAAGTCGGTTCATCAAAAAGCATTATCTCTGGTTCCATAGCCAAAGCTCTGGCTATAGCGACACGCTGTTTTTGTCCACCAGACAAAGCGGAAGGATACACATCTTTCTTTTCCTCAAGTCCCACTTGACCAAGTAGTTTCAAAGCCAATTCCTCAGCTTTCTTAGGGTCAATCTTTTTGACCTTAATCGGAGCCAAAGTGATGTTTTGCAAAACCGTCAAATGTGGGAAGAGATTGAAATGTTGGAAAACCATTCCCACCTTTTGTCGCATCTCCACAGGATTTTGACTGGGATCCAAAATATCTTTGCCTCTGATGTAAATATGCCCACCAGTTGGCTCTTCCATCAGGTTAATGCACCGAAGGAAAGTAGATTTGCCCGAGCCAGAAGGACCTATTATGCAAATCGTATCTTTCTCTTTAATGTCGTAATCGATGCCTTTCAGGACGTGCAAATCCCCGAAAGACTTTTGCAAATTTCTAATCTTAATCATTGTCCAACCTTTTCTCTAAATAAGATAGTAATTTGGAAATAGCAAAAGTCATAACAAGATAAACTAAAGCCACACCTATATAAACCGTAAACGCTTCAAAAGTTACCGACACATACAACTGCCCTTTGCGAGTGAGTTCGGTAACGCCAATCACAGACAAGAGAGAAGTGTCTTTGAGCAGAATGATGAACTCATTGCCCAGCGGAGGCACAATCCTCTTGAAAGCCTGCGGAAGTATCACCAATCTCATAACCATCTTGGGTGGCATCCCCAGAGATTTGGCGGCTTCCCACTGACCTTTGTTGATAGAGACAATCCCTGCTCTGAAAATTTCCGCTACATACGCTCCACTATTGACAGAACAGACCAAAATGCCCGCAAACATAGGAGACAAGCGAATAGTTTGCCCAAAAATGTCCGCACACAAAGAGGGGAATCCAAAATATACCAACAGTATCTGCACGAACAGAGGCGTTCCGCGAACCACATCAACATATGCGGAAGCCGGGATTTTCAGAAACTTATTTGAAGAGAGCTTGCCAAGGCTCGTGAATAGACCAATAAGAACACCAAAGAGAACCGAAATGCTGGTAATCTCTATCGTCAATATAGCTCCATCCAAGAGGCTCGGCAAAGCATCTAAAAGAACGCTAAAACTTCTTATCAAAACAAAACCGTTTAATTAAAAATATTTAGCCATGATTTTGTCATACTCACCGTTTTTGATGAGGTTTGCAAGACCTTTATTGACTTTATTCAAAAGCTCTTCGCTTGCTTTATTCAAAGCAAAACCATAGCTTTCACTGGTAAGAGTGCCACCAACCATTTTCACATCATCAGGTTTTTTGGAAATGTAAACTTTGGTCACAGGCAAATCGTTAATCACAGCTTCCACGCCACCGTTCACGAGGTCGAGCATCGCCATATCGATAGTGTTGTAAGCAATAACTTTGGCAATTTTGCCTTCAGCTTTTAGCTCTTCTGCTTTGATAGCACCAGTTGTGCCAATTTGCACACCAACAACTTTTCCTGCCAAATCGTCCACGGATTTTGTCACATCGTCGTCAGCTCTCACAGCCAAAGCAAGACCTGCGTTTATATATGGAGAAGAGAACGAAACTTTTTTCTCTCTTTCTTCGGTAATCGTCATTCCGGAGGCAGCAATGTCGATATTCCCAGCTTCCAGTGCAGGGATAAGTCCATCAAAACCAAGGCTTTTGATTTCAACTTTGAACCCTTGGTCAGCAGCAATAGCTTTGATAAGGTCAATATCAAATCCGACAATCTCTCCCGAAGATTGCTCCACATACTCAAACGGTGGGAAAGTAGGCTCAGTACCCACAACCACAACAGCTTCTTTCTTCGCACACGACAACAGTGCGAAAGCAACTAGCACAAAACACATTATTTTCTTCATTTTTTCTCTCCTTTGGCAGACATGAAGACAGCTCCGCCTTCGTAATTTACATTGCCCATCTTTATCACCAAATGTAAGACGTCAACAAAAAAACTTTTTGTGTGGTAACTCTCGGCTATTCGCTTGAATTTTCCGCTATCTTTTTCCCTAATAAGTACGCAACTTGCTCAAAGCGAAATCCTCTGCGATGTAGCCAAGCAAGGCATTTTTGTTTCATTTTGGGTTTTGGGAATCGGCGATATTTATTCACCGCTTTTTGCACAGCCAATTCTATCTGCACAGGTTCATCAGAGTAAACTTCCGCCAACACTTTTTCACATAGGGGAAAATCCAATCCGAAATATTCCAACCGCAGAAACGCCAAATTCTTGGCGATATTTTTGGATTTGAGTGAGCGAGCAAATGAGTATGCAAATCGCTCCTGATTGATGAAATCCAACTCCAGCATCTGGCGAACCAAATCTTCAGCCATCCTCACATTGAGTGGCAACCTTAGCAGATATTCAAAGGTCTGCTTTTCACACCGCTCCTGATAGCTAAGATATCTGAGAACCCGCTCTTTGGCAAAAGCATAAGCCTCCTGCCTGAGTTCTTGCTCTTGATTTGGGGAGATTTCACCCTGCTGACTGCAAACAGAAAACAGTTTATCCTGTGGAATTATTCCCAAAGTTGCCCCATCCAACTCCACTTGCCACAGCGTTTTTCTGCCTGCTTTTAAGAAATAACTTGCCTTGCTCAAAATAGAACTATTCCAAGCCCATCGATTGCTTTACCTTGGCTTCCAACTCGGCAAAAAGCTCGGAATTTTCACTGAAAAACATCTTCACTTTTTCTATCCCCTGACCGAGTTTTGTCTCGCCATACGAAAACCAAGCTCCGCTACGTTCAACCAATTTCTCCTGAATAGCTTTTTCCAAAAGGATGTCTATATGCGAGATGCCCTCACCGTAAATGATGGGAAATTCAACAGTTTTGAAAGGAGGAGCCAATTTGTTTTTAACAATTTTCACTCGAGTTACCGCACCAATAACGTCAGTGGAACTCGTCGCATCTTTTATCGCTTTGCCTTTTCGTACTTCTAGTCGCACTGTCGAATAGAACTTGAGAGCTACACCACCCGTGGTAGTCTCGGGGTTCATATAGGGATTTATCATGCCACCGATTTTCATTCGCACCTGATTGATGAAAATGACCGCCGTTTTCGATTTGCTGATAGCACTGGTGAGCTTACGCAGAGCCTGACTCATCAATCGGGCGTGCAAACCCACATGAGCATCGCCCATTTCCCCTTCCAATTCTGCTCGAGGCACAAGAGCCGCCACAGAATCCAAAATTATCAAATCAAGCGAATTGCTCCTAACCAAAGCCTCCATAATCTCGAGAGCTTGTTCTCCACAATCTGGTTGCGACAGCAGGAGTTCACCGACATTCACACCAATTTTGCCTGCATAATTCGGGTCAAGAGCGTGTTCGGCATCTATGAAAGCAACCGTTCCGCCTTGCTTCTGAGCCTGTGCGGTGATGTGCAGAGACAGTGTTGTTTTGCCAGAAGCTTCCAAGCCGTATATTTCAGTGATGCGTCCCTTGGGAATGCCCCCAATTCCCAGAGCTGCGTCCAAATTGATTGCCCCAGTAGGAATGAAATCTACCTTGCTTACAGCTTCTTCATCTCCCAGTCGCATAATCGCTCCAGCACCAAATCTTTTCTCCAGTTGAGCCAAGGTTTCGTCTAATTTATCTTTCCCCATAATAACCTCTCTGACCATTTTTTTCAATAGGTAGAATTCTTCTAAAATTTTGTCAAGCGTTATTTCTTGACAAATCAGGTAGATAATACTTTTTCAGTAAAAAATGTTATGTGAGAAAACCATGAAAAAGATATTGGTATTCATAGCAATTAGCTTGATTGGCAATTTGTTTGCTGTGGATACTATTTTCCAAAAAAAAACCAAAAAAATTTCTTGTACTGTAATCTCAATTGCCTCTAAGCACGTAACTTACTACAAAAAGGAATCTAAACTTACTTATCCAATATTTTCTATTCCAAAATCTACTATAAGGTATATTAAGTTCGAATCAGGCAAGAAAATTTTCTTTACTAAGAGTACTAAGAGAATTCGGAAGCCCAAGTCAATTCCAAAAATTATTCTAGATAGCTTATCTGTTAGTAATGCAGAAGTTGACACCATTAAAAATAACAACATTTTGAAAGATAGTCTTGCATTCGATACTCTTAAACTCAATAGCACTAAAATTGATTCCATCGAGATTGATGCAATTGCAAAAGATTCACTCAAAGTGGACACAATTTCTGTTGATAGCATTGTGATTGACAGTATGTTCGCCAACAGCGAAGTAACTGATACCATTGAAATTGATAGTATATTTGTGGATAGTTTTCGAATCGAAACACTTGAAATAGATACTATTGAAGTTGATACCACAGAAATCGCAAATAGTATGCTTGATACGTTCAAAGTTGACAGTGCGACAACCAGCAGAACCGTAGTTAAAAGAGAAAGTTTTAAAGATATTTTCAAAATTAAACCTTACATATACCGAAAGTACGCTACCTTTTTTGGTTTTGGTTCTACTAATGCGTCCTTTAAAAATTCCTCAAGCAATAATTCTTCTTCTGTTAGCTCATTTAACGTGGGTATTAATCGCAATTTTCATCTAAACTCATCATTAGCATTAAAATTAGGAGCTTTCCTAACTTTACGCAAAGGAGAATATGAAGAAGCTAATACTTCCACGTCTTTGACTTTTTCATCCGAATATGAAACCGTAACCGCCTCTTCTCTTGACTTAGATATACCTGTTCTAATCAGTTACGGGATATTTGCAGAAAAACACAAAAGAATCAGAATTTATGCAGACATTGGTCCTCGAGTAAGCATAGCTATAAGTCGGAGCTATCTAAAAGAACTACACAATTATAGTACTTCTTCAGCTGTCCCTTCCTCTGACAATGAATTAACCCTATTCAACCTTGGAGGAGTAATCTCTGTTGGAGCAGAGCTTTATAACAGATTTATCATAGAAGCCAAATACGACTTCGACATCACAAATAGATATAAAATTAAAAATGAATGCACCTATCAAACCTTTTGGATTTTGGGCGGATATGAATTTTAAACTTGATTTTGATAAAAATTTGTGTTATAAAATTTCCTCTTTAGGTTGACAATTAATTTCAAATAATTTTTGCTCCTAAGGAAGAATGAAAAAAGCAATTACTTTCACTATATTGGTCATAGTCTGCAATCTCTTTGCGGACGATAGCATTTTCAAGAAAAATTCTGTGGTAATCCACTGCAATGTAATTGATATTACTTCCGACCAAATAAGGTACTACAAAAAGACCAACCTTCAATATCCGATATTTAGCATCCCAAAGTCGTCCGTTAACTATATCATATTTGAAGGAGGGGATAAGATTGTCATTACCAAGAAGAACATAAACAAGCCTATTCCTTTGCCTAAACACAATCTTGAAAAATTCGAGCAATTAAAAAAAACTGCTATTGCTCCTCAAGTCCAAAAAATTCCGAAAACCAAAAATGCCATTGTTGATGGCGGAAAAATTGATTCCATCGAGATTGATGCAATTGCAAAAGATTCACTCAAAGTAGACACAATTTCTGTTGATAGCATTGTGATTGACAGTATGTTCGCCAACAGCGAAGTAACTGATACCATTGAAATTGATAGCATATTTGTGGATAGTTTTCGAATCGAAACACTTAAAATAGATACTATTGAAGTTGATACCACAGAAATCGCAAATAGTATGCTTGATACGTTCAAAGTTGACAGTGCGACAACCAGCAGAACCGTAGTTAAAAGAGAAAGTTTTAAAGATATTTTCAAAATTAAACCTTACATATACCGAAAGTACGCTACCTTTTTTGGTTTTGGTTCTACTAATGCGTCCTTCAAAAATTCCTCAAGCAACAATTCTTCTTCTGTTAGCTCATTTAACGTGGGTATTAATCGCAATTTTCATCTAAATTCATCATTAGCATTAAAATTAGGAGCTTCCCTAACTTTACGCAAAGGAGAATATGAAGAAGCTAATACTTCCACGTCTTTGACTTTTTCATCCGAATATGAAACCGTAACCGCCTCTTCCCTTGACATAGATATACCAGTTCTAATCAGCTACGGGATATTTGCAGAAAAACACAAAAGAATCAGAATTTATGCAGACATTGGTCCTCGAGTAAGCATAGCTATAAGTCGAAGCTATCTAAAAGAACTACATAATTATAGCACTTCTTCAGCTATCCCTTCCTCTGACAATGAATTAACCCTATTCAACCTTGGAGGAGTAATCTCTGTTGGTGCAGAGCTTTATAACAGATTTATCATAGAAGCCAAATACGACTTCGACATTACAAATAGATATAAAATTAAAAATGAATGCACCTATCAAACCTTTTGGATTTTGGGCGGATATGAATTTTAAACTTGATTTTGATAAAAATTTGTGTTATAAAATTTCCTCTTTGGAAAGTTCACACTAAAAGTATCCACCCTAAATTGACGATTTGTAACAGGAAAGTTTATAAAAAAATGGGGAGATTGCTTAGAACTTTCACGTAAATTGTGAAAAAAAATGGTCAAATCAGCTCGTGAAAGCTCAATCTGACCACTATGAATAATTACGAAAGCAATAAGAATTTTATGGATAAAAAGTACAAGGTTTATTACCGAAAAAAGTTGGTGAAGTACGCCAAAGAAACTTCTATTTCGGAGGCTGCACGTGAATTCAACACCACCAGAAAAACTGTGCGAAAATGGGTAAAAGCTTATAATTTAAAGGGAGAGGAGGGGTTGAATAACAAGTCCCGAAAAAATCAATTTTTCCCGAATCGCATGAATCCTGAAGTGGTTGATGAGATTGTAACGTGCCGAAATAAATCCAAAAACCTGTGGGGTTCACGACGAATTATTGACCATCTTCAGCTGAATTGCTCGCATTCCACTGTTCACAAAAAGCTGTGCGACGAAGGTTTGATTAAGAAAAAAAAGCGAAGATACCAACGCAGAAAAGACTTGAGCTTGATGCGAAAAAAAGCGAAAATTTACGAGAAATTTCATGTTGATATTAAGTACCTGACCGACTTACCTGAGCTGTTTGAGGGGATTAAATACAAAAATTTCCCGAAGTATCAAATAACTGCCCGCGACTATAAATCGGGGATGCAGTTCATTGGATTTTGCTACGAAAAAACGAGTGTTAACACAGGGATTTACATCGATTATTTGTGCAAAAATTTGGCAAAATGTGGAGTCGATATTTCCAAAATTGCTTTTCAGACGGACAATGGCACAGAGTTTACGCATGTTAACAAGAAGAAAGGCGTTACATATTTTGAAAAAATGGTAGCCAAAAATGGTGCGAAGCATTTGCTTATTCCAAAAGCTAGTCCGACTTTTAATTCAGATGTTGAGAGTTGTCACCGCTTGATTGAAGATGAGTTTTATAGAATTGAGGATTTTGGAAGTTCCGAAGATTTTCTGTGCAAAACCCACTGCTACACGCTGTATTTTAATCACTTTCGTGGCAACCGAGGACGAGGTGGGAAATCGCCAAAACAGATTTTGAGAGAAAATTTTTCAAAGCCTAATTATAAGGTCATGAACATAAATCCCATCATTGCAGATTTTTATTCGAGAGACGTAGAAAAAATTAACAAGGGTGGATACTTTTACTGCATACCGCCCAATAAAATTTCCTCTTTAGGTTGACAATTAATTTCAAATAATTTTTGCTCCTAAGGAAGAATGAAAAAAGCAATTACTTTCACTATATTGGTCATAGTCTGCAATCTCTTTGCGGACGATAGCATTTTCAAGAAAAATTCTGTGGTAATCCACTGCAATGTAATTGATATTACTTCCGACCAAATAAGGTACTACAAAAAGACCAACCTTCAATATCCGATATTTAGCATCCCAAAGTCGTCCGTTAACTATATCATATTTGAAGGAGGGGATAAGATTGTCATTACCAAGAAGAACATAAACAAGCCTATTCCTTTGCCTAAACACAATCTTGAAAAATTCGAGCAATTAAAAAAAACTGCTATTGCTCCTCAAGTCCAAAAAATTCCGAAAACCAAAAATGCCATTGTTGATGGCGGAAAAATTGATTCCATCGAGATTGATGCAATTGCAAAAGATTCACTCAAAGTAGACACAATTTCTGTTGATAGCATTGTGATTGACAGTATGTTCGCCAACAGCGAAGTAACTGATACCATTGAAATTGATAGCATATTTGTGGATAGTTTTCGAATCGAAACACTTAAAATAGATACTATTGAAGTTGATACCACAGAAATCGCAAATAGTATGCTTGATACGTTCAAAGTTGACAGTGCGACAACCAGCAGAACCGTAGTTAAAAGAGAAAGTTTTAAAGATATTTTCAAAATTAAACCTTACATATACCGAAAGTACGCTACCTTTTTTGGTTTTGGTTCTACTAATGCGTCCTTTAAAAATTCCTCAAGCAATAATTCTTCTTCTGTTAGCTCATTATAACGTGGGTATTAATCGCAATTTTCATCTAAACTCATCATTAGCATTAAAATTAGGAGCTTTCCTAACTTTACGCAAAGGAGAATATGAAGAAGCTAATACTTCCACGTCTTTGACTTTTTCATCCAAATATGAAACCGTAACCGCCTCTTCCCTTGACATAGATATACCAGTTCTAATCAGCTACGGGATATTTGCAGAAAAACACAAAAGAATCAGAATTTATGCAGACATTGGTCCTCGAGTAAGCATAGCTATAAGTCGGAGCTATCTAAAAGAACTACACAATTATAACACTTCTTCAGCTATCCCTTCCTCTGACAATGAATTAACCTTATTCAACCTTGGAGGAGTAATCTCTGTTGGTGCGGAACTTTATAACAGATTTATCATAGAAGCCAAATACGATTTCGACATCACGAACAGATATAAAACCGATGACAAATGCATCTTTGAGTCCACTTTGCTTATGGTCGGATACAAATTTTAGCCCAAATTGCAAAAACATCTTGACCGAATTTTGTCGCTCTGTAGTGTTATTGGTAATAAATTTTAAGGAGTTAATCTGATGGACATTATAGTTGAACAAATCAAAGTTCCCAACGATACGAACATCATCTTTGGGATGAGCCACTTCATAAAAACTGTGGAAGATTTGTACGAGGTGATAGTCAACACTGTGCCAACCGTGAAGTTTGGACTTGCTTTCAACGAAGCCAGTGGACCTTGTTTGGTGCGTTACGATGGCAACGACGAGAAGCTGATAGAAATTGCCAAAGATAACCAAAAAAGAATCGGAGCGGGTCACACCTTTCTCATCGTCCTCAAAGACGCTTTTCCCATAAACTTTCTGCCAGGCATCAAGGCTTGTCGCGAAGTTGCCACTGTCTTCTGTGCCACAGCTAATCCCGTGCAAGTGCTTCTCGTGGAAAATAACGGCGGTCGCGGAGTTGTTGGCGTTATCGATGGACTCAGTCCCAAGGGCATTGAGCTAAAACACGAAAAAGAGGAAAGAAGAGAGCTTTTACGCAAAATCGGCTACAAAAGATAGATGAGCAATTATCGGGAAATTCCAGTCGCAAATCACATTCGCTACGGCAAAATTTACTCCTACTCACTGCTGGGGATAGACGCATATCCCATTCAAATCGAGAGCGATATCAGAGTGGGTATGGTCAAATTCTCCATCGTCGGTTTGCCCTCGTCCTCTGTGAAAGAGAGCAAGGAGCGTGTGGCAGCGGCTATCAGAAATTCGGGATTTGAGTTCAAGCCGTTCATCTACACAGTCAACCTCGCTCCTGCGGATTTGCCCAAAGATGGCGTAGCAACGGATTTGCCCATAGCTCTGTCTATCTTACGAGCTTCCAAGCAGTTCCGCTATTCCAAAGATAAAAAATACGCTTTCGTTGGAGAGCTTTCCTTAAATGGGAAACTGCGTCCTGTGAAAGGCATTTTGCCCATGGTGATGCAAGCCAAAGAGAACAAGCTGGATGCCATCATCATCCCCAAAGACAACGCTCGCGAGGCTTCCATCGTGAAGGGAATCAACATAATTGGCGTGGAATCACTGCGTGAATGCGTGCAGTTTCTCCAAAAAGAAATCAACATCGAACCGACCCCATTCAGTCTGGACGACATAAACCGAAAAGACCCTTATCTACCTGATATGTGTGACGTTAAGGGGCAATTGCAGGTAAAAAGAGCTTTGGAAATCGCTGCTGCCGGAGGACACAATGTGCTGATGATTGGACCTCCTGGCTCAGGGAAAACCATGCTTGCAAAGAGGCTTACGTCCATTCTGCCCGACATGGCTTTGGAAGAGATTTTGCAAACTACCAAGATTTATTCCATCGCTGGCAAACTGGTGAACAAAGACAAAAACATCATCTATTCGCGTCCGTTTCGCTCGCCTCACCACACCATCAGCGACATCGCTCTCATCGGTGGAGGTTCTTATCCCAAGCCGGGCGAAGTCTCTCTGGCACACAACGGAGTTCTTTTTTTGGACGAGTTGCCTGAATTCAAAAAGAACGTTTTGGAGGTTCTGCGTCAGCCTTTGGAAGACGGAGAAGTCAGCATCGCCCGAGCAAACAGTTCGCTCAGCTTCCCTGCGGATTTCATGCTTGTCGCCTCGATGAACCCTTGCCCTTGCGGATACTATGGTAGCAACATCGCAGGTCACGAATGCACCTGTGCTCCGATGGCAATACAACGCTACCGCTCACGCATCTCGGGGCCACTTTTGGATAGATTTGACATTCACATTGAAGTCGGTGCTCTCAAATACGAAGAACTCTCCGCACTGCCAAATGGCGAGACCTCCGAGAAAATCCGCGAGCGAGTGAATTATGTCCGCCAACAGCAACGCGATAAGTTGGAAGGGATTTTCTCCAATTCGCAAATGCTCCCCAAACACATCAAAAAATACTGCCAAATCGATGCGGAAAGCTCAAAAATCTTGCAGACCGCTATCGAACAAATGGGACTATCGGCAAGAGCCTACGACAAAATCTTGAAAATTTCCAGAACCATCGCCGATATGGAAAGTGAGGAAAACATCCAAGCACATCACATCTCGGAAGCCATTCAGTATAGGAGTTTGGACAGGAAGTTTTGGGAGTGAGACTTTGCTATGAATTTAATACAGAAATCTAATCAAGAATTCAATCAATGAAAAATTCAGACATCCAAATCTACCAATTAGAAGACGGGAAGACAGAAATAAGTGTTCAACTCGATAAAGAGACTGTTTGGCTCAATTTAAACCAAATGGTTAAATTATTTGAACGAAACAAATCTGTTATTTCTCGGCACATTAGCAATATATTCAAAGAAGTAGAATTACAAAAAACTTCAGTTGTTGCAAAAAAAGCAACAACTGCTTCTGATGGTAAAATCTACCAAGTTGATTACTATAATTTAGATGTTATTATATCTGTCGGATATAGAATTAAATCTAAAAGAGGCACACAATTCAGAATTTGGGCGAGTAAAATTCTAAAAGAGTACTTATTAAAAGGCTATGCGTTAGATAAAAAAAGACTTTCTCAGAAAAATGAACAATTAAGGGAATTGCAGACTTCTATTAAGATCTTGGGAAATGTTCTGAATTATAAAGAACTGGAAAATAGTGAGAGCATTGGATTGCTTAAAATAATTTCTGACTATGCATACGCACTGGAGATTTTAGACCAATACGATTATCAGAAGCTCGAAATAAAAGACACAACCGAGAAAGAGGTTTTTAAACTAACTTACGAAGAAGCGATAGAACAAATATTGCTTGCTAAAGAGTCTTATGGAAATAGCAAATTGTTTGGAAATGAAAAGGATAATTCATTCAAAAGTTCTATTGCAACTATCTATCAAACATTCGCTGGAAAAGATCTGTATCCAAGCGTAGAAGAAAAAGCCGCAAATTTATTGTATTTTGTCACAAAAAATCATTCCTTTTCTGATGGGAATAAGCGAATTGCTGCATTTCTGTTTCTTTATTTTTTGGAAAGAAATGGAATTTTGTTACATGAAAACGGCAACAAAAGAATTGCTGATAACACTTTGGTTGCATTGACTTTAATGATAGCTATAAGCAAACCTGAAGAAAAAGAGACAATGACAAAAGTTATTGTAAATCTCATAAATAGAAATAATTAGAATCTATAAGGACAAACCATGACAAATAAAAAACTATTCTTAATTCTCACCCTTTCCCTATTCACATCTCTTTTCGCACGGGCGGGAGATAACACTATCAAGAACAAGGAAATTAAAGACATTGACCTGTACAACTACCGTCAAACGGCTATAGTTCAGTTTCCATCCAAAATCTTGAAAATCTCCTCGGAAAATTTCAATTTCAACCCAGAAACCATAAAATTCACGAATAAATACCTTTTAATCGGAAGTCAAGCCAAACTGAGCAACCAATTGTTCTACATCCTCACAGAAGAGAAGGCCTACTACTATTTCATCTCAACATCATACAACGAAGCTCATCCCATCATTTTGGAGATTGAGGAATAATCACACCACTTGCAAGGCATTGAAGATAGAAAAAATCACCGAAGGCAAAAAGCGATTCCTCGACTTGTTGCTACTGGCTGACGAGCAAGAAGATATGATTGATCGCTATTTGGAAAGTGGCGATATGTTTGCTCTATTCGATGACGATTTAAAAACCGTTTGCGTTGTTGCGGAAGTTGATGAAACGACTTGCGAATTGAAGAATATTGCAACTTACGAAAAATTCCAAAATCAAGGCTACGGAAAAGCTCTGATAGATTTTATTTCCAATTATTACAAAGACAGCTACAAAACCATAAAATCTTTGCACATAAATTTTCACAAAAAGAAAGTTTAATGTATTTATTTACAATACGTTAAGGCTAACTTTATTTGTTTAAAAATTATTGAGCATTGGAGGATTTAAATGCATACTGGAATATCTTTTGGGGATTTGGCAATGAAGACGAAACTGAAGAAGATGGAAAATCATTTTCTTTTCAAAGTGGAGAAACTACTTGATTGGAAAAGGATTGGCAAAATTTTAAACAGAATTCCTCGAAAACGCGACAACGTGGCAGGTTGCATTCCCTACAGAAGATCCACGATGTTCAAGGTTTACTTGCTGATGATGTGGTATAATCTCAGCGAAGTGAAGTGTGCCGAGCGATTGATGTACGATTTTTTGTTTATGAAGTTTTGTGGATTCAGTATGGACGACGATACTCCTGACCATTCCACGATTAGCAGGTTCAAAAATTTACTTATTCAGCGAAATCTGTTGGAAAAGTTGCTGAACGAGGTGAATTACCAATTCGCGAAGTTGGGAATTAACTTAAAAACTGGTGCCGTAGTGGATGCGACACTTGTGAGTTCTGCGGCACGCCCCAAAAAGCAAGTGACAATAGAAACAGAGCCCGTGGCAGATGCTGAGAGCGAAGAACAAAAATTTGTTTCGACCGAAGTCAATATTCAGGAGAGCAAAGACCCCGATGCCAAGTGGGTGAGCAAGCGAGGTCTCTTTGTGTATGGATACAAAGGCAATATTTCAGTTGACCCCCAGTATGGTTTGGTGCAGGAAATTATCACAACCCCAGCAAATCAGCATGACACAACAGTTTTCCCCGATTTGTTGCAGAAGATGAATTTACCACTGAATAAGCCTGTCTATGCGGACAAAGGTTATTGTAGCAGGAAGAATCGCGAGATTTTGAAAGAGAAAGAGCTGAAGAGTGCAATTATGTTCAAAAACAAGAAAAATGACAGTAAAGAAATTCGGAACCTAAAAAAGCGGTATAACAAAATGGTCTCCAAAACGCGATATATTGTGGAGCGGACTTTTGGCACGCTACATAAATCGTATGGATATGGACGCAGTCGTTACTTCGGCTTGGAGAAAACTCATTTCTTTTTACAATTGGGAGCGTTAGCGTTCAATTTAAAGCGAGCCGTAAAACTGTGTGAGGCACAATTGATATAGGATTGCTGTATTCAATGCGGAAAATTTGGCACATTTTGATAATAATGAGCAAGAAAAAGAGAAAATAGAAGAGAAATTTTGGAGAAATCTGAGAAAAATTAGTTGGGAAAAGTGATTAATTTTGTTTTCCCACAAAATGCAAAGGTCTACCATGCTTGTCGGGACTGGAGAAACCCCGAAGATTTTATCGTTCTATAGAAGTTGTGGATTTGAAAAATCGCACCGAGTAAAGCATTTTTTCACAGAGAATTACGACCATCCAATGTTTGAGGAAGGAATACAGCTTGTTGATATGATTTATATGAAGAAGAATTTATAATCCCTCACCTCCTCCGCAATCCCTTTGGCAAGTAGTTATTCAATCTGCCGTTAGCGACTTTCCCCCACCCAATTCCAAACCCATCAACCGTTACCAAACACCACCCTTTTGGCAAATCTACACTCAAGCTCTCGCCCGCCAAATAGTCCGCTAACTGCTTGTCACCACTCTCAAAATCCAAACTATTGACCACATCTGTCGCCATCAGATGCAGAGCCAAAGCATGCGACGGCTCAAATCTATTCTTGACAATTCCTCCCAAGTGAAGCCCAAAATTGAGCACTCTTATGTCGCTCAAATCAAGATTTTGCACGAAATCAGCCAAATACAAATTGTCATTTAACAAATACAATTTTCCCGACAAATCTTCAGCCAAGACTTCTTTCTGAAAATCGTTCCAAAGCTCATTTTTCTTGACGCTCTTGGGGAACTCTCTTTTGGATTTGAAACGACTTTCTGACGACCCCTTCTTCTGCAACACTGCCAAATAGTGCCCCTCCCCCTTGTGGAGATGCGGATAGATTTGCAACGAACTAAACTGACCAAAATTTGACAAATATTCTACTTCAAATCGCTCAAAATCGGGATGCTCTCGCAAAAATTCTTCGACTTGCTTGTCGTTCTCCTCGGGAGCAAATGTGCATGTGGAATACACCAATCTACCGCCTGCGACAAGCATCTTGGAGGCTTCATCTAATATTTGCTTCTGCCTCTTGGCACAACCAAGAACGTTCTCAGGACTCCACTGACTTGTGGCTTCGGGATTTTTTCGGAAAAGACCCTCTCCCGAACACGGAGCGTCCACCAAAATCTTGTCAAAGAAAGCGGAGAATTTCTTGCTCAAATCCTTAGGCTCATTACTGGTAACTATCGCTCGCTTAGTTCCAAACCGTTGCAAATTTTCCCGCAAAATCTTGGCTCGGGAAAACACAATTTCGTTGGCAACAAGCAGTCCGCTATCACCCAATTTGCTCGCTATCTGTGTTGATTTGCCTCCGGGTGCAGCACACAAATCCAGCACCTTGTCGCCACGCTTGACGTCCAAAGCCTCCACTGGCAACATAGCAGACGGCTCTTGCAAATAATACAACCCAGCCTGATGATAGGGGTGCAATCCTGGACGAAATTTCTCCTCAAAATAGAACCCCTCGTTGCACCACGGTATCTGCTCCAACTCAAATTGATTTTGAAGGAATTGCAACTTGTCCTTTATCTTCAGCGAATTTATCCGTAACCCTTTGGCTGGTTGCCAGTTATAGCTATCAATGAATTTTGCAAACTCTTCATCGCCCAACTGCTCTCGCATTCTTTCCAAAAATAACGTGGGTAATTTCAAACTAATCCTCTACTTTGCTATTTATAATTCGCAGCTCATTCATAATTCCCAAAAAATCTTTCTCAAGCTCCAGCGGAACTGCAACCTTCCCCATAACTTTGTCCGAATATTCGACATCAGATATTTCCAAATCTAACAAACCCAACTTGTAATTCAGATTATCCAAAAGACTATAAGCTAACTCCAACGAATAAACCGCTTTGCATATCAACTGCTCCAAGCCCACAGCTTCTATCGCTTCTGTCACCACACACGAATAAGCGTCTATCAATCCCGAAATACCCAATTTGACACCACCAAAATATCTGGTGACCACTACACACGCATTCGTGAGATTTTTGGAAAGCAAGGCACCCAAAATCGGTTTGCCCGCAGTTCCCGATGGTTCACCATCATCCGAAGAATGAAAAACTTCTCCATCGCTCCCCACGATATACGCCCAGCAATTGTGACTGGCGTTCTTGTGCAAACGGCTAACCTCCGAAATCTTCTCTTTCGCCTGTACCACATCTTGGACGCAAAAAAGGTGAGTTATAAACTCGGAACGCTTAATCTTGGCACTCCGAACTAACTCACCTTTCAGTATATACTTCATTTAATTATCGAAAAGTTGCTCCTGTTCCACCATCTCAGGTTCCTCTTCCTTCACAATCTTGGTAACATCGTACACCAAATCCTCGTCCTGCAAGCTAATAAGACGTACGCCCTGAGTGTTCTTGTTGAAAATAGAAATCTTGTCCACAGACTGACGATTGATAATTCCATTCTTCGTAACAATGATGATGTTGTCCTCATCAGCCACTTCCAAAAGTTTCACCAATTTCCCATTTCTCTCGGACGTCTTGATGGTGATGTAGCCCTTTGAAGCTCTGCGAGTACTTTTGTAATCGTCCGCACCCGTCCGCTTGCCATAACCATTCTCACAAATGGACAGAAGAGTCACATTTTCCCTTTTCAGGATAATCATGGAAACAACTTCGTCGGTATCTCGCAAGGTAATGCCTCGCACACCTTTGGAGTTGCGTCCGACAGTGCGAACCTCTTCTTCGCTAAAGCGGTTGGCATATCCGTTAGTCGTTGCCAAAAGTACGTCGTTAGTCCCGTCGGAAATAGCCACATCCACCAGTCTATCGCCCTGAGTAAGATTGATAGAGATAATCCCGTTGGCACGCGGTTTGGAGAAACTGCTCAAAGTAGATTTCTTCACTATTCCGTTTTTCGTGGACATTATTATGTTCTTTGACTCGGAGAACTCGGACACATTCAAGAAAGCCTGTATCTTCTCTCCCGTCTGCAGAGGCAACAAATTGATTATCGGTCTGCCCTTAGCAATTCTGCTACCTTGAGGCAAATCGTACACCTTTTGCCAGTAACATTTTCCGAAGTTGGAGAAGAACAAAATGTAGTCGTGAGTGGAAGCAACAAATATATTTTTGATGAAGTCGTCTTCTTTGAGAGTAGAGCCAGACAAACCGCGACCACCTCTGTTCTGAGTGCGATAAGTATCCACAGGAATCCGCTTGATGTAGCCTTCGTTGGAGATGGTAACAACCACTTCTTCCTTGGCAATAAGGTCTTCGATGCTCATATCAACAGTGTTTTTACCAATGATAGTTCTGCGTTCGTCACCAAATTTCTTCTTCATCTCCAGAGTTTCCTCTTTGATGATATTCATTCTGAGCTCTTTTTTCCCCAAAATCTCTTCCAACTCTTTCACCAAAATCACAGTCGCTTGATAATCGGTTTCGATTTTGTCCCTTTCCATTCCAGTCAGGCGTTGCAGCCTCATCTCCAAGATGCTTTTGGCTTGCACTTCGCTCAGAGAGAATTTGGCAATCAGTTGCTCCTGAGCCTCGCTATTGTTGGCGGAAGCCCTGATGGTGCTTATCACCTCATCAAGGTTGTCCAGAGCAATCTTGTACCCTTCCAAAATATGAAGCTTGTGCTTGGCGTTTTTCAATCTAAATTTAGTTCTACGCTCCACAACTTCATGTCTGAAATCGATGAAATTTTGAATTAAAGTAGGCATCGAGAGTATCTTTGGCTCGCCATTCACCAGAGCCAAGTTGATAACGCTGAAAGTCTGTTGCAATTGCGTATATTTGAAGAGCTTATTCAGCACCACATCCGCATTGAAGCCTTTCTTTACTTTAATCACCAAACGCATTCCTTGGCGTCCACTCTCGTCTCTCACATCGGAAATGTCTTCGATTTTTTTGTTTTTCACCAAATCAGCGATCTTCTCTATTAACAAGGTTTTATTCAGTTGATAAGGGATTTCGTGAATGATGATTTGTTGCAAATTGTTCGGCTTGTTCTCGATGAAAGCTTTACCCTTGAGCTTAATCTTGCCTCTACCAGTTGCAAAATATTCGTCGATTCCGCCTGTGCCAGCAATGATGCCACCTGTGGGGAAATCAGGACCTTTTATATATTTCCGCAAATCTTTGTCGTTCAGCTCGGGATTGTCCACTTTGGCTATCACCGCATCACAAATCTCGTTTATGTTGTGCGGAGGCATAGAAGTTGCCATACCCACGGCAATACCAGAACTTCCGTTAATCAAAAGATTTGGCAATTTTGTCGGGAAAACCTCAGGCTCTCTTTGGGTTTCGTCGTAGTTGAATTTGAAATCTACAGTTTCCTCTCCCAAATCTTCCATCAACTCAACTGCTGCTTTTTGCAACTTCGCCTCGGTATAACGCATAGCAGCCGGCGGGTCGCCATCGATAGAACCGAAGTTTCCTTGCCCGTTTACCAACATATAACGCATTATCCAAGGTTGTGCCAAACGCACCAAAGTAGGATAAACTACCTGCTCGCCGTGTGGGTGAAAGTTACCCGATGTATCACCAGCAATCTTGGCACATTTTCTATATCCGCCACCGGGACGCAAATTCAATTGCTCCATGGCATATAATATTCTCCGTTGAGAAGGCTTGAGTCCGTCACGCACGTCAGGCAAAGCCCTCGCCACGATAACGCTCATGGAATATTCCATATAAGACTTTTTCAGTTGGTCTTCTATCTCAACATTTATTATTTTGGAATTTTCATCAAACATATTACATACTTCCTTTATCTACCCTAAACATCCAAGTTCGTTACGTATTTTGCATTAGCTTGGATAAATGCACGTCTAGGCTCTACCTCGCTACCCATGAGGACAGTGAACATTTTGTCGGCTTCCACAGCGTCGTCTATTTTGATAGAAATCAAAGTTCTTTTGGCAGGATTGAGCGTCGTTTCCCACAACTGCTCAGGATTCATCTCACCCAAACCTTTGTAACGTTGGATTTTCAGACCTTCGCCACCAAACTCCTTGATAACCTCGTCTCTCTCTTTTTCGCTTTGGACGTACTTCATCTTCTTGCCTTTCTTCACAGAAAATAGAGGTGGCTGAGCAAGATACACATGTCCAGCTTCGATAAGAGGACGCATATATCTGAAGAAGAAAGTCATCAGAAGTGTGGCAATGTGAGCACCGTCCACGTCAGCATCCGCCATGATGATTATCTTGTTATAGCGAAGTCTGCTCAAATCGAACTCTTCGCCGATACCTGCTCCCAAAGCAGTAATCACAGGTTGAATTTTGTCGTTGTCCACCACTCTGTCCAAACGAGCTTTTTCCGTATTCAGCATCTTGCCCCACAATGGCAAAATCGCTTGATACTTCCTGTCGCGACCTTGCTTGGCAGAACCTCCAGCAGAATCTCCCTCCACCAAGAAAATCTCGGTTATCGCAGGGTCACTGATGGAACAGTCCGCCAACTTTCCTGGCAAAGAACCACTCTCTAAAACAGATTTGCGTCTAGTGAGGTCACGTGCCTTGCGTGCAGCTTCTCTGGAAGAAGCTCCCAAAATCGCCTTGTTCCCAATTTCTTTGGCAGTAGCTGGATTTTCCAAGAAATACTCAACGAGTTTTTCATACACAGCTTTGTTTACAATGCCTTCAACCTCGTTGTTTTGCAGCTTGGTCTTCGTTTGCCCTTCAAATTGCGGATTTGGCAACTTCACACTTATCACCGCCGTAATGCCCTCTCTGATGTCGCTTCCTTGGATTTTTACATCTTTCTTGTTCTTCGGCAAAAGATTGTTTTCCCTGATGTAGTTGTTCACCGCTCTGGTCAAAGCAGTCTTAAATCCGCTAACGTGAGTTCCACCCTCGATGGTGTTGATGTTGTTGGCAAAAGAGTAAAGATTTTCCTGATAGCCGTCGTTGTATTGAATAGAAATATCGAAAGCCACATCGTCCTGCTCGCCCGAAATGAGGATAGGAACTTCTTGCACCACCTTTCTTCCTTCGTTCAGATACTTCACAAAAGAAGAGATACCGCCTTCGTAGCAAAAATCTTTATTCTTACCAGAAATTTCATCATCTATAACGATATTCACTCCGCTATTCAGGAAAGCCAACTCTCTAAAACGTTTGGACAAAATATCAAAGCTAAACTCAACCGTCTCAAAAATTTCATCATCAGGCAAAAAAGTGATGGTAGAGCCACGCTCAGAAGTCTCACCAACTTTGGTCAAAGGTGAAAGTGGAACGCCCTTTTCATACTCTTGTCGATATTGCACGCCATCTTTGTTTATCTCCAAAATCAGCTTTTTCGACAAAGCGTTAGTACAAGAAACACCCACACCGTGCAGTCCACCAGAAACTTTGTAAGCATCATTGTCGAACTTACCTCCAGCATGCAACGTCGTCATGATAACCTCAGCAGCAGAAACTCCTTTCTCTTTGTGAATGTCCACAGGAATTCCTCGTCCGTTATCCTTAATAGTGATAGAACCATCAGACTTCATCATCACCAAGATTTTGTCGCAATATCCAGCCAACGCCTCATCAATCGCGTTGTCGATTACCTCATAAACAATATGATGCAATCCCCTAACACCAGTACCCCCAACATACATCGCAGGTCTCTTGCGAACAGCCTCAAGACCTTCCAAAACCTTAATACTAGTGGAATCATATTTTTGATTACTCATTAATCCTCCAAGAACAGCAAAATGCCATCTTTATCCATCAGGTAAAAATAAATTCACCTATATGCTGTCAAGACAAAAAAAGAGAAAAACACCATTAAAGGCATTTTTAATGGTGTTTTTCAGTATTTTGTTTTTTCAAACTACCCAACCTTATTCACAGTGGGAATTGCTGAAGAAATACAAAATTTACAAATTTTTTGCAACTTGTTACTATATTAAAAAATATCTACCTCTCAAAAAAAGCATAATTAACTCGTTAAATTACCTTTACCAAAAAGTATCTTTTTTTGCCAGCTTTCAAAATTATTTGCCCGTCTTTTATCATCTCTTCGGCAACAACCGCTTCTATATCGTTCACTGGCTCTTCGTTGATTTTAGCTCCACCTTGCTCAACTAACCTTCTGGCAGCAGATTTGGATTTGCACAAGTCGGTCATCGCATACAAATCGACCACCTTGAAATCGCCTTTCAACTCATCTTTAGAAATCTCAATACTCGGCATCCCTTCCAAATCTAACTCAGCTCCTGCGGAAAACATCGATTTGGCAGCAGACAAAGCCTTATCCGCTTCCTCCTCTCCGTGAATTATCTTCGTCTGCTCATAGGCAAGCAACTCTTTAACCGTGTTCAACTCTTGCCCCTGCAAATGCTCGTACTTCGCTATCTCTTCCAGTGGCAAAAAAGTGAACATCTTCAAAAATCGCAAAGCATCTTCGTCAGGAACGTTTCTCCAATATTGAAAATACTCGTACGGAGTGAACTTATTCGGGTCTAGGAAAACAGCACCTTTTTCGCTCTTTCCCATCTTTTTGCCGTCGGCTCTGGTGATAAGCGGAAAAGTCAGCCCAAAAACCTCTTTGCCCGAAGTCCGCCTAATCAAATCCACACCCGCAACGATGTTGCCCCATTGGTCGTCACCGCCCATCTGCATATTGCAATCGTAATCCCTATTCAGCACCATAAAGTCGTAGGACTGCAAAAGCTGATAATTGAATTCGATAAACGACAAACCTTTCTCCAACCGCTGTTTATAAGCCTCGAATGAGAGCATCTTGTTCACGGAAAAATGCTTACCAATTTCTCTCAGAAAATCGATGTAATTCAACTCCATCAACCAATCTCTGTTATTCGCTGTCAAGGCAGTATCTCGGGTGAAATCCACCACTCTTCCCAACTGAGAAATAATTTTTTTGGAATTAGAAGCTATTTGCTCTTTGCTGAGCATTTTACGCATCTCAGTTTTCCCAGAAGGGTCGCCTATCATCGCAGTCCCTTCTCCCAAAAGCACTATCACCTTGTTGCCACCCTCCTGCAAGTGATGAAAAGCAAAAAATGGCACAATATGCCCAATGTGCAAAGAATCTCCCGTAGGGTCAACACCAACATAAACAGTTGCTTTGCCACTATTTAGCAAAGCTCTAACTTTCTCTTCGTCCGTACACTGCTTAAAAAACCCTCTCGCTTTTAACGTCTCAAAAACTCCCATTTCAACCTCACAAATTATCTTTCTTTAATTAAAATTCTTCTCAAATCAAGCACTCTTCACCAAAAAACTTCGTATCAAATTCGCAACCTCTTTTGAAGCCGACTTATCTCCGATGTTTTTCCTAATCGCGTCAATATCAGCTTTCAGCTTGTCGTGGTGTTCGCCCTCATCCAAATAGTAATCGATATTCTTACTTATATTTTCAAAGCTCACATCTTTTTGCAACAACTCAGGCACCACAGTCTTTCGCATGATGATATTGGGCAAGCCGACATGGTTGAGCTTCACAAACTTTTTCGCCAAGAAGTACATAAAAAAATCGGCAATGTACACGATGACAAAAGGCGTTTCGCACAGAGCAGCCTCCAGCGTGGTCGTTCCCGATTTCACCACCAAAAAGTCGCAATACATCAGCACGTCATAGTTGTTGCCCCTCGCCAACGACACATTCTGCATATTCTTAAAAAATTGCGAATCCACAGAATCGCTGACCGCTATGATAAACTCGTAATTCTCATAAGCCTCACAAACCTTCTTGAAAACTGGCAAGAGCCTCTTAACCTCTGAGTTGCGACTCCCTGGAAATAAACCGATAACCTTTTTCCCCGATGCCAAACGAAACTTCTTTCTAAAATCTTCTTTGCTAAAAGTCGGCACCAGCTGCTCCACCACAGGATTGCCAACATACACGGAGTTAATCCCCTTTCTCTGCAACAACTCATACTCAAAGGGGAAAATCGAAGCCACCACACTCACATACTTTTTGATTTTCTTCAGTCGCTTGGCTTTCCACGCCCAAAACTTCGGACAAATGTAGTAAACCACGGGAATCCCCAAGGCGTGAGCATACTTTGCCAAAATCAGATTGAACCCAGGGAAATCCACCAACACCACCAAATCGGGACGCTCATTCTCAAAAATTGTCAAAATCTTCCGCTTCAATTTCCAAAAAGAGACAATCTTTTTCATCACATCTACAACACCCATCACACTCAGCGAATCGCAATTTTTGATGAGTTTGCATCCAGCAATTTCCATGTTAATTCCACCCAACCCAAAATTGCGGTAATTAGACAGCCTCTTGACTACAAAGCTAGCATGCACATCACCAGACTTCTCTCCAGCAGACCAAAAAATGCTCTTCATCTAATTCTCCTACATATTTTGACAACGATGTTTCTCAACACAACTCGCTGATTTATCGCGGAACTTTTTAGCAATCTATCCGCTTTTTGCAACAGCAAAAATATTTGCAAAATCTCTTTTTTTGAGTATTTTCGTCCGTATGCCAAATAGTCTTTGCGAAAATACGCATGCACCTCGCCCAAATGATTTGCCAAAATTTCCGAATCGTTATACTTATCTCGCAGTGCCACCACCTTGAACAAGATATTGAAAAATCTGAACAAAACTCCAACAATCATCACTCCCGAAGCACCGTTTTCCAATATTTGCTCCAAGAATAACAACGCTCGCCCGCACTTTCTGTCGCCCAAACAGTTTTGCAACTCAAACACCGAATGCTCTCGTGAGCCAAGCAAATATTTGCCTATCGCCTCAGCACTAATGGTTTCTTCTTTCCCAAATAACAAAAATAGCTTTTCACACTCTTTGGAAATTTGTGCATAGTCAAGCTCCACACTCCTTGCAAAAAGCTGCAAAGCCTCATCCGTAAACTTCAATCCCGTTGCCTTCAAATATTTGATAACTTCGCCCGAATTGTAAGGCTTTTTGCAACTGACCTCAAGATGCTCTTTGCACAGCTTGGCACAATTTTTGTCCCGCTTGTCAAACTTATCAGCGGTAATCACCACGCTGACATTCGTGGGAACACCCTGAGCCAAATATTGCAAAATCTTGTCTCTATCCGATTTGGAATTGATTTTGTTAAAGTAATTGAGCAGGACAAACTTGTCCGAAGAAAAAAACGAAATGCTCTCCAGAGCAGAGAAAAATTCTTGAGCCTCGGTCTCGTCGCCATACAGCTTTACAAACTCCGTAGCCTTGGCATCGCACAGAGATTCCGCACGCTTAACCACTCTGCTCATCAAATACGAATCATCGCCATTCACCAAAGTAAGAGGAGTGCTGGCAAGAGACTTGTCTTTCAGGTATTTGTCCGCATAAACCAACATTTGCCTATCAATTCCCCAACAATATCAAAATGAAGCTGACAAGAGAAAAGCAAAAGCAGTAGTACGCAAAATATTTCAACTTGGCAGCCGAAATCATTTTCAACAGCACGGAGATGACCAAATAGCCACTAACAAAGGCAAAACAAGCACCCAGCAAGCAATCAACCAAACTAACGGAAGCGGAAATTTCGTCCAACTTCAAGATGAACGCACCGCCAATCGCGGGAATGGAAAGCAAGAAAGAAAATCTGGCGGCATCTGCACGTTTAATCCCCAAAAACACAGAAGTGCAAACCGTCAGACCACTGCGAGAAATCCCAGGAATAATAGCCAGAGCCTGTGCAATCCCAATGAATAAAGCTCTGCCAAAACCCATTTCGCCTGCACTCAGCTTCTCTCTGTCCACCATGTCCGACAGCAGAAGCACCACACCTGTGACAAGCAGCATGCCACAAACAAGCAACGGCTTGGAAAAAATCTTCTCGAAAGTTTCCTCAAACAACAAGCCCAAAACACCCGTCACAACAGTCGCCAACAAAAGAAACAAAACTTCTCTACGAGCCAAAACAGCCTCTTCGCTCTTGTCAGTAAACTTGAAGGAATTGGAAATCAGTCTGAGTAAATCTTTGCGGAAATAAATCAAAACTGCGAACAACGAACCCAAGTGCAAAACGATTTCCAAAGAGACATTATTGCTCTCCATGCCAAAAAAATTCTGAAATATCACCAAATGACCAGACGAGCTAATCGGCAAAAATTCGCTCAATCCTTGGATAATTCCCAAAGCAACGATTTTTAGATAATGCACACAAACCTCCAAAACAAAGTGAAACTAATATCTATTCCCATACACAAACAACTCGGAAACAGGAACAAGATCGTAACCTAACTTCTGTGCTCCGTCCAAGAACAAAATGAGATTATCCAACCTCTCTTGGTCAAAACAGTGCGAAATCACGACGACCTCTTTCCGCTTACCTTTCCACTTTGCCAGTACCTTGAGCTTTTCCATCACCACATCTCTGCCAGAATTAGGAACATCCAAAAACATATTCCGCTTGGCTGTCGGCATTAGCTTCTCTTTCGCAGTTTCGTAGCCCACCGAAGTCGCAATCGTGCGACTATCCACGAAAAACAGATTTTTCTTTTTCACCTCGTCCAGCACAATGTCCATCACACGCTTGTCCTGAGTGGCTCTAGAACCCATATGATTGTTAGCACCGATAGCTTTCGGAAGAACTTCAAAATAGCTTTTCATTCTCTTGGCAATCTCCGCATCGTCCAAATCGACCATGATGGCGTTGTCTCCGGGAGAATTTTTTGGATAGCTGATAGGCTCCATGGGAATGTGAATAAGAACCTCGTGACCACTGGCAATCGCCGCTTCCATCACCTCGGTGGAATATTGCAAATTCGGCAAAACCGCAAAAGCTATCTCTTTGTTCGCTTTGCAAAAATTGAACAGAAGCTCGCCCTTGTATTCGCCAAAATCGTCTATGATAACAGCGAGTTTTGGAGCTTTGTCTATGCTCGCAGACTTGCTGAGGTAACCGATAGAAATGGAATAAATTTTCCCGTCTTTTGCTCTGGCGATTATCTGATTTTCCTTATCTTTCAAAAGAACAGAAGATTCCAAAACAGTGCTACCTTCGTCTTTCAATAAATTTTCGATAACGAGCGTCATAAAAGTAATTTCCAACTCCGACTTATCCACTCGCACTCGCAGGATAACCGAACCATCCAAGTCCGTGTCGAAAGAGAAATTTTTCCCCATTTTGAGGTTCATCTTGATAAGGTTCTCAGCCAGTCTCCCCTGCAAACCGTCAAATTCGGAAGTTACAGGTTCAACTTTCTCGACCTTGGGTTTTGCCTTGTCGCCCAGTCCCAAATATTTGCTAATATCAAATCTCTCTTCGCTTCCTCTCCACAGATAGTATCCAACCATCACCACAGCCAAGACAATGAAAAGATGAATCCCAACCATAAAAAGATTGCTTTTCTTTTTCCGCAACTTCTTACTCATCATCATCTCCTTCCTCTATAAATTTAACGACCGTTTCCCCTTCTTTCTGCAAGCCGTATTCCTCTCTGGCGATTTTTTCCAGTTGCAAATTCCCTTTTTTCATCTCATCGAACTGCTCTTTCAATTCCACATTTTCCGCATTCAACTTCTCTTCGACTTTCCGCAAATCTTTCAGCTTTTTGGACGATACATAGCGACTGTAAAAACTCCCTGGTCCCCAAAATAAAATTTTGGCAATCAAAAAGAGAGTAAGCACTATCAAACCAACAAAAACTAACTTTTTCATTTTACCACATTCTCATAAAAATTAACTATCTCTTCCCGAACTTGCTCAGGAATAAACGAAGCGTAACCTTTTGGATTTTTCCGAATTTGCGACGAACTTATCTCCACCAAATCCATATCGATAAACACCAATTTATTCAAATAGTTAATACCTTTCCAACATTCTCTATTTTTTCTGGACACCACCACAAATTGGATATTCTCCAGTAGCCACTCAATATCATACCAATCGCCCAATCCAGCAACATTGTCCTCGCCGATGATGAAGTAGTATTTATGCCCCAAAGAAGAAATTTTTCTAATCAACTCCGCTGTGTAGCTGACATCTCCATCGCCCTTGTCGAAGTCCACAACCTTAAACTTGTCGCAATTCGCAACCGCTTTCGTCAGCCACTTTTGCCTTGAGTCAAAATCTGCAAACTCCTCTTTGAACCGATGATTTCCCGAAGGCAAAAACCAAATTTCGTCAAGCTCCAACTCGCTTTGCACAGCCTCTGCTACGGACAAATGACCGATGTGAACTGGGTCAAACGCTCCGCCCAAAAGCCCTACACGCTTCATAAACTCTTCAGCTTTCTCTGGATGTACAACGCCTCTGAACTATTGGGAAAATAGTAGCTCAAATCCTCAGAATAAGACTTCGCATCCACTTCATTTTTCCGCACAATGTATATTCGACACAAATAGTACAAACTCATCTTAACAGCGTCCACTTCCTCTCCGCTCAGCTCGTCCAAAACTTCCTTAAAATAAAGCTCGGCAGAAGAGTAGTCGTGAATCTTGTAGTAAATGTATCCGCTATAATATTTCTTTAGGCTAAGTTGAAAATTCGCCTCTTCCAAAAGTTTCTTGGCTTCATCAACTTTTTCGTCATACGGAAACGAGGTTAAAAACTGCTTCAAAATTTTTATCTGTTCGTGGCGTTCCTTTTGGTCATATTGCGGGGCTAAAGCTATCTCTTTGTAGCAAACAGCCAAGTTAAAATAGACCTCATTCAGCTTGCTAAATCGCGGATAATCGGCGATAATCTGCTTGTATTCCAAAGAAGCCAAATCATACTCCTTGCGTTGCATATAGCAGTCCGCCAACTTAAAGCTAACCTCTTCGGTGTTACTGCCAATCTTCTGAAAAACCACAGCGTCGTAATATGGAATCGCCTTGCCGAATTTGCCCATCTCGTAGTATTTATCACCCTCAGCAATTTTGTCCTCTATGCTCATTTTGTCTAAATTCGCTCCAGCACAGCCGAAACAAACCAACACCAAAAGAAAAGAAAAATACTTCATTTACATCATCCTTTGCTTGGGAACATAGTCAAAAAACTCGTGGCGATTATCCTCAATCCGCAAACTTCTGACCTGATCCGAGAACCAAATATTGAAATCGTTATAACTTTTGGACTGCTTAATTGACTTGCGTATAGCCTCTTCTTCTTTGTTGTACTTTTTCCAATCAAGCTCTGGTCTGGCATATACATATCCAATGGCAGCACCTCTGCCTGCCAAAGTATCCACTATCATTTTGGTGTACTCTCCTTTGTTCAAATCGAACAAAGCGTCGGATAAAGTGGGGAAAGCTCCCAATTCGGGAAGAGGGTCTGCAACTTTGATTTTTGTAGCAGTGAGAATATCAACGCCTTTTTTCTTCTTAGCTCTGGTCAAATAATTGTTCTTGCCTTCATAAAACTTCTGAGCATTTTCCATGCTGGTGCGAATTTTATTTTGGGAAACCAACGCCTTTCTCAAATTTTCCTCAATTTGCTCAAAAGAAAAAATCGGAGAGATGTCAATTCCACTCAAACAAAACACCACCAAAGAGTTTTCAGTTTCCAATATTTCCGAGCAATCGCCAACGGCGGCAGTGGTAAACATTTGCTTTGCCAAAGAATCGTTAGCACCCACTTCGGGAAAAACTGGAGAAGCCTTCAGCACAAATTCGCTCGTTTCAGACTTCAGCTTCATCTCCTTCACAGCCAACTTAAACCCTTTCTCTTTGCTCAGAGAAAGCAGTTTTTTCAACTTGTCTTCAGCTTTTTTCTTTGTCTTAGGTCCATTGAACTTCAAGCTAACATAGTCGAAACTTCTGCTTTCGCCCTTTTGGAAAGAGTTTTTGTTTTCCTCATAAAATTGCCTCAACTCATCGTCGCTAATCTCCTTGACACCCGTGGCTTTTTCGGGATTGAACCAAATAATTTTGGCATTTATTGTCTGATTCTCATCGATGTATTTTTGGCGAACATCGTCATCGGAAACATAAATTTCCCCAACAATCTCTGCCTGCAAATTCTCTATCATCAACCGTTGCTTGTATATCGATTCCAAAGCGGTAAGGTTCAACTGTCCCAAACGCAAAGCCTGAAGATACTTTTCTTTGTCAAACTCACCCTCGGTGAGGAACTCCTTCATCTTCATCACTTCTGGCAAAGGCTCGTCCTTAATCGCCTGAGCCAACTGCTTGGCACTCACCTCAATGTCATAATCGTCAAGAGCCTTTTCGATGATATAGTCCTGAATCATCTGAAACCAAACACGCTCATTCATCTCAGCCACTTGTGCGTTGGTTAGTTGAACATCATCTCCCAAAGAATTTTTATAGTTGTAAAGAGCAGCTTCCAAATTTTGGGCAAACTCCTGTGCCGTAATCTTCTTATTGCCGATGCGACCCAAATTGTTCTTTTCCTTCGTCATCACACCAGTAAGTCCCATCAACACCATTCCACCCACAAATAATGCGGCAGTAATAATGATAACCACCTTGGAATGTTTTCTCAAAATATGCATAATAAAATTCGCTCCTTTCAAATCACACTATTTTTTTGACTAACTCTCCTCAATCTCAAATCTTGACAAGACAAAAAAAACAATTTTTCCAAGATTGACAAAATTGTGTTCAAAATGACTGTATTTTTTGTCCGACAAATGTCTTGACAAAGTTTTCCACCTCGAAATCCTCAACGAAATTTTATGAAGAGGTGGATTTTATGACAAACAGCCTGAAATTAGGTTCTAAAGCAAGTAAAAAAGGCAACACGATTATCGAGGTTAACGGCGTTAAAATCGGCGAAGATTTCGTTTTGATGGCTGGTCCTTGTGCTGTAGAATCTCTGGAACAAACTGTGGAAACCGCCAAAATGGTAAAATCTGCCGGAGCAAACTTCCTTAGAGGCGGTGCATTCAAGCCCAGAACTTCTCCGTACGATTTCCAAGGCTTAGGTTTGGAAGGTCTGAAAATTTTGGAAGAAGCGAAAAAAGAGACTGGTTTGCCGATTGTCTCCGAAGTAATAGACCCGCGAGACGTCAACTGGATATGCCAATATGTGGATGTTCTGCAAGTCGGAGCTCGCAATATGCAGAACTTTTCGTTACTCAAGGAAATCGGAAAATCGAAGAAGCCAGTAATTCTCAAGCGTGGTATGTATTCCACCCTCAAAGAATGGCTCAACTGTGCGGAATATATTCTCTCCGAAGGCAATCCCAACGTTATCCTCTGTGAGCGTGGCATCAGAACTTTCGAGACGTACACCCGCAACACTTTGGATTTGAGCATCGTTCCCGCAGCCAAAGAAATTTCCCACTTGCCTATCATCGTTGACCCTTCGCACGCCACTGGCAAATTGTCCCTAATCGAACCGATGTCTCTTGCGGCACTTGCGGCTGGAGCGGACGGACTGATTGTGGAATCTCACATTGACCCATCTTGTGCTTTGTGCGACGGACCACAACAGTTGGACGGAAAGATGTTCCCAGCTTTTGCCAAAAAAATGAAAAAAATGCATTCGCTTTTAAAAGATTTATAATCGGAATAAAACATGAAGAAAGAACAAAATTTGGAAATCTTGCGTCAAAAAATCGACTCAATCGATAAGCAAATCCTGAGTCTTGTCAATCAAAGAATGGAATTTGCCATCAGAACCACCAAGTATAAGAAAGAGATTAAAGACGAAAAAAGAGAAAAATCTATCTTAGACAACATTAGCAATTCTGGTTATCCTTTGCTTGGCGACGCTCTGCCTCAAAAAATTTACAACGCTATTCTTGAACATAGTTGTAAACTGCAAGATAAAAAAGTCCCGACGATAGGCTTTCAAGGTGTACACGGAGCTTACAGCCAAATGGCTGCAAAGCAATGGGATGAGAACATGATAACTTTGCCTTGCAAAAGTTTTGAAGAGATATTCGATGGAGTGCAAAGCGAAATCCTCGACTACGGTATCGTTCCCATAGAGAACAACTTGGGCGGAGTAATCGGCGGAGTAAACGCACTGCTCCTCAGCCACGAGGACATCAGTATTGTCGGCGGAATGAGCTTCCCTGTGAGGCACTGCCTACTCTGCAATCAAAACGCCAACTATCGCGACCTAAAAAACGTTTACTCACACTATCAAGCCCTTGCACAATGTAGCGACTTCATCGAAGATTTGGAATTAATCACCCATATTTACTACGACACAGCTGGTGCTGCAAAAATGATTAGCGAAAAAGACCCTGTTTCCTCTGCTGCCATCGCCAGCGAATTGGCTGCGGAATTTTACGGATTGAAGATTATCAAAAAGAACATCACCAACACTCCGCACAATCGCACCCGCTTCTTTATCATCGCTAAAAATAAAGAGCCGAAAGAGACAAACCGCTGTTCCATAGTTTTTTCTTGCCCACACACAGTAGGCTCTTTGGGAGAGATTATCAAAGTTTTCTCTACCCACAAAATCAACCTTACTCGCTTGGAATCTTTCTACCCTGGAAATGGCGACCTCAAATTTTTCGCCGATTTTGAACTTCCAGAAAATCCCGAAGCTTTCGACAAACTCATGGAAATTTTGGAGAAAGCGACTATCGAATTAAAAATCCTTGGTAAATATCAGGAAAAAGAAGAAAAATGAAAATAGTAATTTTAGGTGCTGGACACATGGGTGCTTGGATAGCCAAAGAGCTGTCCAAAGAGCATCAGACATACATTTATGACAAAAACTGTGACCGCTTGGCACAAACAAAAAACTCGGAAATTCTAAAGAGTTTGGAAGAGATAAAAGAAATCAACCCCGAATTGTTGGTGAATGCTGTCAGCTTGCCCAAAACAAAAGAGGTCTTCAACGCTGTAATTCCTTTTCTTTCAAAAGATTGTATGCTTTGCGACTTAGCCTCGGTCAAAGGGGATTTGGGGGCTTATTACAAAGAAACTGGCTTTTCATTCGTTTCTATCCACCCGATGTTCGGTCCGACCTTCGCCAACGTGGAAAATTTGGCTGACGAAAACATCATCATTATCGAAGAATCTTGCGAGAAAGGGAAAAAATTCTTCAACGATTTCTCCAACAAACTCGGGCTGAAAATTTTTAGATACACTTTCCCACAGCACGACGAAGAAGTCGCATATTCCTTGGGTGTTCCGTTTTCTGCTTCATTGGTTTTCGCCTCGTGCATCAGCAATATAGACGCACCCGGCACCACTCATCGCAAGCATATGCAAACCGCCAGAGGTGTTTTGAGCGAAGACGATTTTCTGCTGTCGGAGATACTCTTTAACCCGAAAGTAATTCCTCAAATCGAAAACATCACCTCCAAACTTTCGTATCTATCGCACATCATCAAAAGCAAAAACACTCAGATTATGAAAGAATTTTTGGACGAACTGCGTAAAAACATCGGTTTATGAGCAAACTTTCTCTGGAAATTCCTGCTTTCACCAAGGTTTCCACGATAAATTTTCTGGAAGAATTGCCGAAAATCACATATAAAGACAAGCCGTCTGTGGTCATCACGGATGAGAATCTTCACGACCTCTATGGCAATTGGCTCAAAAAAGAGTTTCCAACTGCACTTCTCTATGTTATCTCTCCTGGAGAATATAGCAAAACCCGCGAAGTAAAAAGTCAAATCGAAGATTTCCTTTTGGCAAATAAATTCCCCCGAAGCGGACAAATCGTTGCTTTTGGAGGAGGAGTTGTGGGAGATTTGGCAGGATATGTAGCCGCCACCTACAAGCGAGGCATCGACTTCGTTCAAATTCCCACGTCTCTACTGGCGATGGTCGATTCCAGCGTAGGAGGGAAAACCGCCATAAACACACCTGCGGGAAAAAATCTGATTGGAGCGTTCTGGCAACCGAAACTCGTGGACATCTCGCCATATTTTTTGCAGACATTAGACCAAGAGCAGTTTTTGGGCGGATTGGCTGAAGTCATCAAAATCGCCATCACATTCGACGCAGACTTGTTGGATTTCATCAAGCTGAACAAAGACGAAATCTTGGCAAAAGACAAAAAGTCGATTCTGTACCTTATCCAACAAGCTGTACGCAAAAAAGCCGAAATCGTGCAACAAGATGAAACGGAAAAAGGTTTGCGAGCGTTGTTGAATTTCGGACACACCATCGCTCACGGCATAGAAATAGCTTCCGAACACAAAATCATCCACGGAAACGCAGTGGCTGTCGGCATCGCTATCGAATCGATTTTGTCTTGGCAAGCAAAGAGATTGTCCGAAACCGATTTGAGCGAAATTCTAAGCATTCTAAAAGATTTCGACTACATAGTTCCTATCGACTACGACACGAATGAACTCATCGGCATTATGCACAACGACAAGAAAAACAAAGCCAACGAAATCCTTTTTGTGGACATTGTCAGCATCGGCAAAGCGAACGAAAATCTAATCTCGTTCACTCCCGAGCAGATTTCTGAGGCAATCTCATATTACCAAAAAAATGTTGGAAATTAAACGAAAATCGAAAGCCAAACTCTCCAAAATTTTGGACAATCCAGCTATCCCCGGTAGCAAGTATGAAGCTGTGCGATTGCTCTTCCTCTCTGCTCTGTCCAAGGGAGAATGCACTCTAACGGGGCTTCCCGATGCACAAGACATTTTGGACGCCATACAGGTGTTGCAAGATTTGGGAATTGAGATTAAGCACAGCGGAGCTACAGCCGTAATCCAAGGCTTTGGCGGAAAATTCACTCCGAAAAGCGACAAAATCTATCTCGGCAAATCGGGTACTTTGGCACGCTTTGTGATACCTTTCGTGGCTCTGCAAAGCCAACCGATTTATGTGGATGCCGATGCTCAACTTTGCTCCAGACCCATGGAAGAAATCTTCTCCGCTCTTGCCGAGCAAGGCGTGAGCATCTCATCAAAAGACGGACACTTGCCAGCGACCATCCAAGGTGGCACACTCGATGGAAAGCAAATCGAAATCGACGTCTCTCGAAGCAGTCAATTCCTAAGCGGACTTCTGCTGATAGCCCCAATTGTAGGCATGAAAATCGTTCCGATTGGCAAATTGGTTTCCAAAAGTTTTGTCGAGTTGACCCTCGATTTGATGAAAAAATTTGGAGCAACTCCTCTCTCCGCACAAGAAAGCTATTCTTTCGCTCCTACTGGCTACAACTCCGTGAACTACCAAATCGCAGCCGATTGGTCTTCCGTAAGTTACTTTTTGGGACTGGCAGCCATCACGAATACTCCCGCAAAAATCAGCAATCTTGACTTCGCCAGTAAGCAAGGAGAAGCCGAATTTTACACGCTCCTTCAACAAATGGGTTGCGAGATTTCCAAAGAAGAGAACAGCTTGATTTTCAAAAAACGCGACACACTGCGAGGCATTGAAGTTGATATGAACTTGCTCCCTGACGTCGTGCCAACTCTCGCTATAGTAGCTACTTATGCCGAAAGCAAAACTACTATCTACAACATTGAGCATCTGCGATACAAGGAATGCGACCGCCTGAATTTGGTTGTCGAGGAAATAAACAAGCTCGGAGGCTACGCTCAAGCGTTCACCGACAAAATGATAATCTATCCACAGAAGCCAAAAGGTGGATTGGTCAGCACCTATGACGATCACCGCATGGCGATGAGTTTTGCACTTTTGGGTCTATCTGGCATCCCCTGCACTATCGACAAACCTGACTGCGTAAACAAATCTTTCCCGTCATTCTGGAAGATGATGAACGTCGAGAAATCGTGAGAAAAATCACAAAATAAAAAAGTCACCTTGACAACTTTTTCCAACCCTTTAAAAAGAACGCCTTTAACTTAAAAATTCACACACAATTTTTAATCTACAAAAAATCAACCAACAAATTCGTCAGGATTTAAACTAAAAGGAGAAATATATATGAGTAAAATAGTAAAAAATTCAAGAAACACCGAGAACGCTCCCAAATGTGCGTTCAGCACACAAACTGTGGCTTTTTCCCATTACAACAACATTTCCGCTCAATTGCCTATCGATGCTAAATCAAGCAAAGTTGTGGCAGGTGGCGTAAAAGAGCAAGCCGCTCAATGCTTAAAAAATATCCAAGCAATCGTGGAAAGTGTCGGTCACATTATGTCCGATGTTGTCAGAATCAATGTTTACCTCAAAAACATCACCGATTTGGACGCTGTGAACGAAGTGTATGCAGGGTTCTTCTCAGGATATTTGCCTACCAGAACAGCATATGCGGTTAACGAACTTCCTATTAGCGATGCTTTGGTAATGATGGATGCTGTAATTTCCAACGGCGAAGGCACGACTCCACAAGACCCTTGCGACTTGGTAAAACTCGTAAGAAACACAAACGACGCACCATTGAGTGCCATTTCTACCCAAACAGTAGCTTTTTCTCACTACAATCACATCTCAGCTCAATTACCTATTTGCCCTACATCTGGCAAAATCGTTGGCGAAAAAGCAAAAGACCAAGCTGCTCAATGCTTGAAGAACCTCAAAGCGATTATGGAAGCTATCGACGCTCCTTTCGACGACATCGTGAAAATCAACATTCAACTCAAAAATCTTGCTGACATAGATGCAGTTGACGAAGCATACAAAACTTTCTTCCCAGATTCTGCTATCGCCAGAGCTGTAGGATACGTTCCTGCTCGTTCTGTAGTAACTTCCAACGGCTTGCCTATGGACGCTCTCGTGCAAATCGATGCGACCCTCTCTCACGGAGACGGTACTCCGCCACAAGCTGTAGAAGACAGACACAACATCGTTATCAGAGCAAAAAACACAAGTGACGCTCCAGTGTACAAAATCTCTACTCAAACCGTGGCTTTCTCGCACTACAACAACATTTCCGGTCAATTGCCAATCGATGCCAAAACTGGCAAAATCGTGGCAGGTGGAGCTAAAGAGCAAGCTGCACAATGTTTGAAGAACATCAAAGCGATTGTGGAAAGTGTTGGTCATGTGATTGACGATGCTGTTAAAATTAACATTCAGCTCAAAAACATCGCTGACCTTGATGCAGTAAACGAAGTTTACGCTACATTCTTCGAAGGGGATTTGCCTGCAAGAACTGCTTTCGGAGTGTCTGACATCCCGATGAACGCACTCGTGCAAATCGATGCTATCATCTCCAACGCAGAAGGAACTCCACCACAAGTATAATCTAAAAACAACAAAATAAATTACAAAGGAATAGAAATTTTTCTATTCCTTTTTTTGTTGAGTAAACTGATTGATACTCAAAGTTTTTTGCTTGACGGAATGATGCCAAGTTCAACTTTATAAATACTAAAATCATAGATAATGGGGTTACAAATAAGTGAAAATGAAAATAGTTTCTTTTTTTGCGGGAGCAGGAGGTTTGGATTTAGGCTTTCAACAAGCTGGCTTCGATGTTGTTTGGGCAAATGAGTACGATAAAGAAATTTGGAAAACTTATCAAAAAAATCATCCTAATACAATGCTCAATAAAAAAAGCATTGTTGATGTGTCGGCTAACGAAGTTCCTGAATGTGACGGCATTATAGGAGGACCTCCTTGTCAAAGTTGGAGTGAAGCTGGGGCCTCACGAGGAATTAATGATAACCGTGGTCAATTATTCTATGAATTTATTCGTATTCTTGAAGCTAAACAACCAAAGTTTTTTTTAGCTGAAAATGTGAGCGGAATGCTTATTTCCAAACATAGTGAAGCATTAGAAGGCATAAAAAAACTTTTTAAAAATGCAGGAATTGGCTACGAATTATCTTTTCAAATGTTGAATGCTTCCGACTACTGTGTTCCTCAAGATAGAAAACGCGTTTTTTTTATTGGTATCAGAAAAGATTTAAAATTTAAATTTCAATTCCCTAACATAACATTCAACAAATTTTCTCTAAAAGATGCAATCTCTGATTTAAAAGATACTGCTATTCCAGCGATGGAGCACAATATAACCAATGGGAAGAAATGTATTATCCCTAACCATGAATATATGACTGGCGGATTTTCGACTATCTTTATGTCTCGCAATAGGGTCAGAAGTTGGGACGAACAATCCTACACTATCCAAGCTGGAGGAAGACACGCTCCAATTCACCCTCAAGCACCTAAAATGAAATTTATAGAACAAAACAAAAGAATTTTTGTTCCAGGAAAAGAAAATTTGTATCGAAGATTGAGCGTTCGAGAGTGTGCAAGAATCCAAACTTTTCCTGATGATTTCATTTTTTATTATAAAAAAATAGCAACTGGCTACAAGATGGTAGGCAACGCTGTTCCAGTGAATTTGGCTAAATTTTTGGCTAATAGCATTAAAATTCAATTAGTTGCAAACAGAATCAGGATTTCCGACACAGAATTATTGAAAACTTCCAAAACTAAGGTCGCTGTATGACAAATATTTTAGAGGCAATTTTAAACATCATTGCTCATAGAAATTTTGCACTTAGGACAATCTACTCTGGACGAAACAGAGCAAATGGAATGGGGGATGCTCTTGAAAATTACATTAAAGATGCATTTGCGGGAACATTTGGCATCAACGATGAATTGCAAAGAATGAAAACTTTTAACAAAGAATTTTCTTGGTTAGGCTCACAAAACAATCCACCAGATATTATGATTAAAAATGGAGACGCAATTGAAGTCAAGAAAACTCAAAGTGCAAACAGTAGTTTAGCCTTAAATAGTAGCTATCCAAAATCTGATTTAAGAAGCACAAGTCCAATGATTACAAGAGAATGCAAAGATTGTGAAAATTGGTCTGTTAAAGACATAATTTATTGCGTCGGTCATACAAACGACAAAAATCTAAAATCACTTTGGATGATTTATGGTAGTTCTTATGCAGCAAAACACGAAACATACGAAAGAATTAAATTAACTATCTCCAATGGTATAAAGACAATTTCTGATGTTGTTTTTTCCGAAACAAAAGAATTGGGAAGAGTAAACCAAGTTGACCCATTAGGGATAACTAACTTGAGAATTAGAGGTATGTGGCAAATTGAAAATCCACGGAAAGTTTTTGATTATTTGCATAAACCAACTAACAAAGATTTTGAATTAATCTGCATAATACCAAATGACAAATACTTTTCTTTCCCCTCTGAAAGCATTAAAAAAGTCGAACAAATCAAGGAAGCTGGCTTTTCTATAGAAAATAAACTAATCAAAGATCCAAATAATCCTGCTAAATTAGTCGATTGCAAACTTATAACATTTTGTATTTAGAAACAAACTCTTTTCAAATAAAAGATGAATTGTCTTCCCCCAAAAATTCTTGACATTCTCACGGTTTCTTTTGAATCTAACTGAAAAATCAAACAGGAAGAAAAAATGAAAAAAACCATCATTGCAGGTAACTGGAAAATGAACAAAAACTTGGCGGAAGCCAGAGATTTTTTCGCACAAATCAACGACAAAATCAAAAACTCGCCATTGGCAAAATCCCAATGCATTTTGTGCACTCCTTCCCTCTACTTGGTGGAAGCCGCCAACTACAAAATCGCACCACATTTGCACTTCGGTGGAGAAGATGTCTCCGCTCACGAGAATGGTGCCTACACAGGCGAACTCTCCGCTGATATGCTTGCATCCACAAACACTGACTACTGCATCGTGGGACACTCCGAGAGACGCGAATATCACGGCGAAACCAACGAACTGCTGAACCAAAAACTTTTCCGACTTCAGGAAAAAAACATAACCCCAATCTACTGCATCGGCGAGAGTTTGGAGCAACGCGAGAGCAACGAAACCGAAAAAGTTTTGCAAACTCAGCTCGAAGAAGGCTTAAAAGATTTCGATGCTACCAAAGGTCTTGTCATCGCCTACGAACCTATCTGGGCTATCGGCACGGGCAAAGCCGCCACAGCCGAGATGGCACAAGAAGTTCACGCCTTCATCAGAGGTTGGCTCTCCCAAAGATATTCCGATGCCACCGCTGAGCAAATCGCTATCCTCTACGGAGGCAGTATGAAGCCAGAAAACATCACCGAACTCATCGGTCAAGCTGACATTGACGGTGGTCTAATCGGTGGAGCTTCCCTCAAAATCGACAGCTACTGGAAGATGGTGGAAATCGCCGAAGCAAAAGGGAAATAATGTTAGATATTAAATTTATCTGCGAGAACCAAGACAAGGTCAAAGCCAACCTTGTGGCTAAAAAAGTCGATTTGGACTTGGACGAACTGATTGCTCTGGAAGATAAACGCAAAAAAGCTCTCTTTGAATACGAAACCAAGAAAGCCGAACAAAACAAAATTTCCAAACTCATCGGCAAATACAAAAGCGAAGGCAAAGACACAAAAGAGATTTTCGAGCAAGTGCAAGATTTGTCCAAGCAACTGAAAGACGAAGCTAACGAAATCTCCGAAATTCAAAAAGCTCTCAGGGAACTCAGCCTAAAGCTACCGAACATGCTGGACGAAGACGTCCCCACTGGAAATTCCGACCAAGACAATCGCTTCCTAAAAGAATGGGGCAAGAAAAAAGAGTTTAGCTTCGAGCCGAAAAATCACTTGGAATTAGCCAAAATCAACAATCTTTTGGATTTCGATACTGCTGCCAAACTCAGCGGTAGCGGATTTGCTCTGCACACGGGAATCGGTGCAAAAATCGAACGCGGGCTAATCAATTTCATGCTCGACTTCCACACCGCCAAACACGGCTATCACGAGCTGAACGTTCCTTTTGTGGTGAACGCAAAATCTATGACTGGCACGGGGCAACTCCCCAAAATGCAAGAAGATATGTACAAGATAGAGAACGAAGACCTCTACCTCATTCCCACTGCGGAAGTGCCTATCACCAACTATTTTGCCGACTGCTCCCTCTCGTACAAAGATTTGCCCAAAAAGTTTATGGCTTACTCCGCCTGCTTCCGCAAAGAAGCTGGTTCTTACGGCAAGGAAACCAAAGGACTGCAACGACTACACCAATTCAACAAGGTAGAACTCGTGCAAATATCCAAGCCGAGCCAATCATCTTTGGCACTGGAAAATATTTTGTCCGATGCCTGCGAAATCTTGGAAGCTCTCAACCTGCATTACAGAGTCGTTACCTTGTGCAGTGGAGACACAAGTTTCTGCTCTGCCAAAACTTATGACATCGAGATATGGGCTCCGGGAGAACAAAAATACTTAGAAGTCTCATCCGTGAGCAACTTCAGAGATTTCCAAGCCAGACGTGCAAACATCAGATACAAAGACGAAAAAGGCAAACCGCAATTTGCACACACACTCAACGGTTCGGGCGTCGCTCTTCCTCGCTTATTCATCGCCCTGATAGAAACTTACCAAAAAGAAGACGGGACTATCGAACTGCCAAACATCATCAAACCATACATTAACGGAGGAATCTCATGAAGCCAATTACAAAAATCAGCATCGGTGCAATCATCGTCATTTTAGCAGTTGTTATCTATTTTGTAACTCGACCCATTCCTTTGGTTAAACCGCTGGAATTGAAAGACGCTATCGCCAAAAACCTTGCTGAAAACGGAACAGGAACTATCATCAATTTGAAGAATGTCGGCGATTTCGACTGGGACGAACTCTACATCCTGTCGCCATATCGCAAAAGCATAAAAGGGCTTAAGGGACAAGAAAAAATCCTCAGTGAAGTCACTTTGGACCCGAACACCTGCATCCTCGTTTTCGCCAAAGGCAAAGTGGTTAACGGATTTTCTGTTATTCCCAGAAACCTCGTGGATTTCACTCTGCTAAACGAAAACTATCCGAAAGAGAGAACCAAATTCAGACTGCAAAAGCGACCTTTCAACGGACCTGGAAACCAGCCATGGTACAACGTCATCACCTTTTAGATGTGTGAAAATCCGAAAATAATCTTTGCTGGCTCACCAGAATTTGCTTTGCCCACGTTAGAGACTCTTTCCACAACTAAGTTGCGTCCATGCCTTGTGGTCACCATGCCCGACAGCAAACAAGGAAGAGGCAAGAAACTGACACCTACACCCGTGAAAACCCTTGCCGAACAGCTCGGAATTGAGGTCATCACTTCGGCTAACATCAACGAGACTTACGAAATGCTGAAAGCTCTTGAACCCGACATTTTGGTGACTGTCGCTTACGGTGGCTATCTGCAAGCGAAAATCAGAAAGCTCCCCAAATTCGGATGCCTCAACCTACATCCTTCGTTACTTCCGCTATATCGAGGTGCAAATCCAATCAAATATCCGCTTCTGCACGGCGACAAAACCACTGGCTATACGATTTTCAAGATAGTCGCCAAAATGGATGCTGGACCAATTCATCATCAAGAAGAAATCAACATCGAACCGACCGACAACTTCCAAACTCTGCACGACAAACTGGCACGTCACGGAGCAAACGGAATGGTGAACATCATCAGAGAGATTTTGAAAAGTAATCCCAAACCAACTCCGCAAAATGACGAACTCGCTACCTACACGGAAAAGACGACCAAAGAAGACACTTACATAAACTGGGATTCTCCTGCCGAAAGCATCCACAATTTCATCAGAGCATACAGCCCAACTCCTGGAGCTATCGCTTTTTTGGACAACTCTCCTATAAAAATGCTCGCATGTCAAATCACGGACAACAAGTCAACATCGCCTTCTGGAACTATCTGCAACATCTTCAAAAACCAAGGTTTCGTTGTTGCCACGAGAGATTTCGATTTGCTGATTACCCAAGTGCAACCCACAAGCAAGAAACCGATGTCAGCTTTCGCTTACACTCTGGGGCAAAGCGACTTGCTCCAAAAAAAATTCGAGAGGAACAATGTCGTTAATTCTTAGATTTCTGCTCAATCTTAGCTTCTCTATGCTTATGGTTCCTGCCAAAATATTCGGACTAAAAACGCAACTCCGAACGAAATATATCCACCTATCCAACAAACTGACCGAAAGATTTAAAGTGGAGGCTGAAAAGATTTTGCTTCTGCTTCCGCACTGCTTTCAGATTAGCCAATGTCGTATTCGCATCACGACCGACATTCGCAATTGTAGCAAATGTGGTAGCTGTCAAATGACTGATGTGCTAAATTTACGTAAGAAATATGGCATAAATGTTGCCATTGCCACAGGTGGCTCCTTGGCTCGCAAAAAAATCATCGAAGCCAAACCGAAACTGGTGATAGCAGCTGCCTGCTACAGAGACCTCTCCGAAGGCATCCACGACATCTATCCCATGCAAGTCGTCGGCTCACTCATCTCATGCCCAAATGGACCTTGCCAAGACACCAAACTAAACATAGACGAAATCGAAAACATCATCAAAAAATACGTAAAATGAGCAAAATAGACCCTGATTTTTCTATCCAAGAATTTGAAAAACTCTCCTCGTGTTTCACTTTGTCCGATATGGAAATTTTCGTCTTCCCCGAGCTTTTTTATTCGCTCGTTCTCGCCAATATCTGCTCACCTATAATCTGGGAATGGAAGAAAGACCCGTGGTTCAAAGATATCGACAAAAGGAAAGATACGCAAAAAATCAACCGCATCAAGCAATTTATCATGGACAATTTCGAATTCAACCTCGATTTGCAAACATGGGGACTCACCGACAAACTCACGGAAGTCAACCGCTTCAAGGAGTTTGTTGATATGGATATCTTGGCGAATTCCAACGCCCTTTTCGGTTATCACGGCGATAAATATTACTTCGACATCGACATCCGAAAGCACTTCGGACTGGACAAATACAACGGCGATACCATCCCCTACTGGAAGACGGAAACCGTGGAAGCGATGAGTGCTTTTTGTCACAAACCAGAATACAAAAACGGTGCTGGCGAATGTGTTTCGTTTGCTTGCCTATACGCCGCAGCCCTTTTTGTCATCGGAAAGATTCCACTGGAAAAAATTTACCTCATGGCAACGCCTCTGCACTCCCAGAATTTCATCGACATCGACCAAGGCGTCCTGACCAACAATCGCCGTATCGTTACCAAAAATATGTGGTACAACGGCACGGAACTCTCCGACAAAGCCCGACGTGCCTTGGAAAACGAGCAAATCACGATGGTCTGCCACCTCAGCGGATACGTCCACTCCACCTACTGCGATGCCACTATCGATGCCCAAGTGTTCAAAGATTTTCGCCAAAAGCTGTCCGCATTCCTCTCGCACCAACCCGATTCGGACACTTTCCGTAGCTTCCTCCGCATAAAGCCTGAGTTTCAGCAATACTTCCAATTCTCCTTCAAAGTCAAAGGTAGCACATACTACATAGAAGTGGAAAAAATCTTCGCCTGCGAGCAAAACTCCAAAAACAGCTTCTCGGACAAATCCAAAAAAGCTCTTTTGCAAGAGATAAGCACCGAAGAATTACGCCTTGCTCCAATAGAAAATCGCACAAATTTGAAAGATTTCGAGAAACATTTGATACAAAAAAAAGGCAAATTCTCCTGCCAAAAAACGCTGGATATTTTGGAACAATACAACCAATTCATCCACGTAACACCGCGTTTCCCCTGTTTGATGAAAAACTATTTGGGAAAATCAGCTTTGGAAATTTGCCCAGAAATGAGTCGCGAACAAATCTTGGATTATCTCATCGCATCAGCGGACGAAAACACAACAGCAAAATATTTCCTCTACACCTATCGTCGAATGGACAAAATCGACTGGCAACCGTTCCTATACGCTTGTCTCACCAGAAGTCCCATCTGCTTGGAGGCTTTCGGTTCGCTAACTCCCGAGCAACTGTATGCCGAACTCGGTAAAATGAGTAACAAGTCGATTTACAGCTCTTTCCGCCTTGCCACACCTGACGAAGCCTGCAACTTCAACACCGCTGATGGAATAGAAAAAGCTATCATCATGGCGACCTGCTTCCCCAAGCTATCTAAAAAATTGGAAATCTCCGAGACTGAAACAAAGATAACTCTTGGGAATAAAACCTACAAATTCAAAACAGACAAAAATATCGCCAAAACGATTGACTTGAAAAAAATTAACTCCCTGATTAAATCGCTCAGAGATTAGACAGCGAGTCCAATCGCAGAAATTCCTGCAAAAATTTTTTGCTCTCTTCCGACTGAAACCGCTCGTCCTTTGCCAAAAAATCTGAACCTTCTTTTCTGAATTGCTCCGCAGAGCTGACGATATGACCGAGAATTTTTTCAATTCTACCCTCTATCACCCAGCGAACAAAGCCCATGGAAAGCAAACCATTCACAAATTCGCTCTCGTTGAACAAATAAACCCGCAACACATAGTGACAACCGACATCGCTCGGCTCTATATCCAGCAACGCCAAGACCGTTCCGTATAGATGCCACCACAAGAAATTCCCTTCGCCCGAACCGTAATAAATCCTCTTGTTCACCTGCTCGTACGGAGTAAGCAGAACCATCTCACCCGTAAGCCCTTTCACTCGTGCCAAGAATCTCTTCTTGTCGCCACCAACGTAGGTCACTTTGTAATCGGTTTTCTGGCAGACATTCACCATCTCCGCAGTCAGAGGCAAATTCTCAAAAAGGAAATTCAAAGCCGTGGCACTCAGAGGCACATCGCCCTGCAAAAAGTACTGCACCCTGTTAGGAATCTTCAGCTCTTTCTCCACTCTCCAGCCCCAATATCCAGAAAAATCGAAATTCCTTTCGCATAGCTTCACACGCAAAGAATCGCTCTCCGCCATCAGACAGCAAAAGAACAAACCGAACAAAATCGTACAAAGTTTTTTCAACTGCAACACTCCAACTCCAAAAACACTCTAATTCGTTAATTTATAAAATATTTACTTGACAAATAGCCTGCCAAAACCAGCATATTTGGAACCTATAACAAATTCGGAGTAAAATAGAAATGATCCAAAAAAAATATCTCGCACCAAATGGATGCACTTTGTCAAGCCTTATAGTCGGACTTATTGCCATGCAACAAGTCGTCAACCACCAATATATTCAAGCGTGCTGGCTCATCACCCTTTGCATGATATTCGACCTTTTCGACGGTAAATTAGCCCGCAAATTCGAGGCTTTCAGCGAGTTCGGTGCAGAACTGGACTCACTCGTAGATTTCCTGAGCTTCGGAGTTGCACCTGCGTTCTTAGCCTACAATCTGCTCCTCATCAAAAAGCCTTTGCTCGGAGGAATCCTCTGCATCTTCTACGTAATCTGCTCAGTCTCCCGACTCGCCAGATTTAACACCAACCTCACTGATTTGGAAGTCAAACAAGATTTCAAAGGTTTGCCCGTTCCAGCTGCCGCAGCACTCATCGTGGCTTACATCATTTTTTCCGCACGCTTCCCACACAAAGGGTTTGCCACCTACCTCACTGCCATCATCTTAGCCACGTCCTTTATGATGATTAGCAACATCCAATTCCGCCCGATAAAAGCGTCTGGAGAAAAAAAGATTTATGGGAAAATCTTCGTCGCAATTATCCTCATCGCTTCCATCGAATACGCCTCATACATCTACTTCCCGCTTTGCGTAGTTCTGTTATTAAAAAATTTTATTTTGAACCTTGGACAAAAGTATCAAAAAAGCAGTTAAATTTTTCACGGAAGACGTCCTCAATCTGCTATTTCCCAAGCTTTGCTATTCTTGCTATGGTTCGCTACCAAATCAACGAGAGAGTATTTACATTTGTCCGAAGTGTCGCCAAAGCATTGAATTGGTTGAAAATCAAGAAGATAATGTGTTTTCTCTTTATAAATTCAATCCCAGCGTCCAAAAGCTAATTCACCAAATTAAGTACAATCAAAAGAAAAATTTGGCACAGCAACTTTGTTATTTGCAAAAAGATTATATAGAAAAAATTCTCTCACCCCTGAACATCAAAGCCCTTGTTCCTGTACCACTCTATCCCACACGCCTCATGGAACGTGGCTACAACCAAGCTGTGCAAATCGGCAAAGCTCTGAGCAAAATTTTGAACATTCCGCTCTGCAAATCCGCCTGCAAAAGAACCCGTTACACACGCACGCAAACCAAATTGTCCAAAGCAGAAAGAGAAACCAACCTCGTTAATGCGTTCAAAGCAAAGCCGATAAAGTCTCTGCAAAACGGAAACATCTTGCTAATAGACGACGTCCTCACCACAGGCTCCACGCTCCAGCAAGTTTCCCTTGCAATGCAAAAAGTCACCTCAGGCAAAATCTACGCCTTTACCTTGGCATCGGCGAGCGAAAAATGACCTATTACACAATTCTCACTATTCTTTTGGGAAATCTGTTTGCTCTCGTCGCAATCCCTTTCCTAATAAAGTTTCTGCTCTTTTGCAGACTGCACTCCTTCTTGGGAATTAAGCTGTTTTTCACTCCTGGAATCGTCATCCGCAAAGAAGAATGGCTGAACGAAAAAATCAACAATATCGTCGTTGAATACCAAAAATTTTGCCTTGACAAAGAAAGCCTCTCCATCATAAAAGCTGAAAAAAAGCTCACCGATATAATTGATAAAAAAACAAAATTCATCTTGTCCATCCACTTCTTGCCGAGTTTTGTTTGCAACTTTTTACACAAACTCATCGGTAAAATCATTTACCACCTAACCACTCAATCGGTAAGAGAGATTACACCCAGATTGGTGAGCAAATACGAGATTGAAACGCATCTGCTGGAAATCAGAAACAAAATCAGTCCCGAATTTGTCGAAGAAATGAGCCAAAAATATCTGTTCAAATACCTGACCTATTTCTTTGCTGGACTGGGGCTTATGACTGGAATTATAAATTTATTGATTATATGGATATTATGAAAAAAATCGCTTTATCTTTACTAACTTTTCTCTGCTCCATGACTTACGCCGTTGACTTCAGCCAATTGGACTCAGCCTACCTCAGCGGAAACATCGGCTACATCAGAGAAAACATAAATAGCATCGCCGTTATGACGCAAGAAGACAAAGAACGCTTGGAATATTTTCAGGCAATTGTGAACTCTTCGCCCAAATTCATCAAAGAGCTAAAAAGCATTTCCGAGCAACAGGGCAACAAATATTCCCAAGCGTCTCAGTTGGAATTGGCTAAGGTTTACTATTTGGAGCAAAATTATCAAAAAGCAAAAGAGTTTTTGGGGAACGTCACCGACCAATCTCTGCATTCCGAAAAATACTACTGGATGGCTTATTGCGACTACTCTTCTGGCGAATATCTAAACAGCATCTACTGGGCTCAAAAGTTCCTCTCAAGTACCACAGACAACGACAAAATCGAAAACATTTACATCCTGATTAGCAATTGCTATCTAAAGGAAAAGCAATACAAACTCGCCTTGGAACTCCTGAAAACCGTGCAAAATCTGAACCTCTTTTCCGCACAAAAAGCTGCCGCTCTCTACAACATCGGCTTGTGTTACGAACTCCTTGGGGACAAAGACAAGCAAAACGAAAGTTTTTTCACTCTGAAAAGAGACTTCCCCTACAGCAAATACGCACAAATGTTGGAGAACCAGCCTGAACACGCAGGTCTTACGCCTAACACAAGCGAAAAACCAGCTCCACCTTCGGGAACTTTTTATCTGCAAGTGGGAGCTTTCAAAGAGAACGAAAATGCACTGGAACTCGCAAGTTTCCTCAAAGAAAAAAACTTTGCCTCCACCATAAAAAAACACTTGGAAAACAACACCTTGCTCTATAAAGTTTTGGTTGGACCACTGGTTTCGCAAGACGAAGTCAAGCAAAACAAAAGCAGACTCCTAAGCTATAACTATCCGAGCTTCACTGTGAAATCGGAAGAGAAAAAAGAAAGTACCTTGAGCCAAAAAAGCTACTATCTGCAATGTGGCGTTTTCAAAGATGCTTCAAAACTGCGTAAGAGAATCGAACTCCTCGCATCCTTGGGAATAGAGGCAAAAGCGTATCGCAGAACCATCAACAAAGAGATTTACAATTACGGCGTTATCGGACCATTCCCCAATAAAGAAAAAGCTCTGATACAACAGCAAGAACTGAAAAAGCACGACATTGAAACCAATCTTTTCGTAAAATAGCTTCCGCCCAACAAATAATGGACACTCAAAAAATCACTCCTATGCTGAAGCAGTTTTTGCAATTCAAAAATCAGCATCCCGACAAAATCGTCCTCTTCAGAATGGGAGATTTCTACGAAACCTTTTTTGACGATGCAAAGCTGTGTGCCAAAATACTGAACATCACGCTGACTTCCAGAGACAAAAACAAAGAGAACTCCGTGCCTTTGGCGGGATTTCCCTACCACTCACTGCCCAGCTACCTTCCGAGACTTATCGCCGCTAACCAAAAAATCGTTATCTGCGAACAAGTGGAAGACCCGAAAAAAGCCAAAGGTCTGGTGAAACGCGAAATCGTGGACATCATAACTCCTGGGAGCATCGTTGATACGGAATACATCCATTCGCCTGCGGACAACTACCTGACTTCAGTGGTAAAAGAAGGCTCGGAATACGGAGTTGCCAGCATCGACATCTCCACGGGAAACTTCATCTTCACGCAAATCAACAACGACCAACTCACTGCCGAATTGGAACGCCTCTCTCCAAAGGAACTGCTCGTTTCGGAAGAAAACGCAACCGAAATAAGAAGCTCATTCGACCCAAAAATCACGCTCAGTCACTACGAAGACGAACAACTCGATTTGCCACAAGCCGAAAGCATTTTAAAAAACCACTTCTCGTTGCTATCTCTCTCGGGAGTAGGAAGTTTTGAGCATCCCTTGGCAACAAAAGCCGCAGCAATGGCGATTTCTCATCTGAAGAGCCTCAAAAGAAACGACTTGAAACACATCAACAAAATCGAATTTTACACTCTCGGCTCACGTGTGCAGTTGGATAAATCCACGGTGGCAAATTTGGAGCTAACCAAATCTTTAATCGAGGGTACATCCCACGGAACGCTCCTGCAAGTGCTCGACCAAACATGCACGCCGATGGGAAGCAGACTCTTGAAAAAATGGATTTTGCGACCACTGCTGGAGCAAGAAAGCATCGAAAAGAGATTGGACATCGTCGAAGAATTGATAGAAAAAATCGAACGAACATCGTATCTGCGAGACTACCTCGACCAAGTTGGCGACATCGCCAGATTAGCCAGCAAACTCTCCACAGGCTCTATCAATCCCAGAGAAATCTTGGCAATCGCAGAATATCTAAAAATCAGCAAACACATCAAGAAAACCTTGGATTTCTTCGCTTCTTCGTCTTTACTGCAAATCAAAGACAACATCCAAGATTACGAAGAAATCACCGAAAAAATCGAAGCCACAATCTGCGAAAATCCCCAAAAGCTCATCACCCAAGGCGGAATAATCCGAAGTGAAGCCAACGAAGAACTGCGTGAACTCCACGAAATCAGCCGTCAGGGAAAATCGTGGATAATCAATCTGGAAAAAAAAGAGAAAGAAAAACTGGGCATCTCCAACCTCAAAATCAACTACAACAAGGTGTTTGGCTACTACATAGAAATCAGCAAAAGGCAAGCAGACGCCGTGCCAGAGAGCTACATCAGAAAGCAAACTTTGGTGAATTGCGAACGCTTCATCTCGCCCGAACTCAAAGAGTACGAGAGCAAAGTCCTTGGAGCAGAGGAACGCATCAAAGAATTAGAATACGAACTCTTTTGCCAACTGCGAGACTATCTGCAAGAGCAAATCGACAGCATTTTGGAGTTTGCCGACACCATTGCCCTGCTTGATGTTTACGCCAACTTCGCTCAGATAAGTTTCTTGCGTGGGTATTGCAAACCAACCTTTAACGCTGACAACATCCTCATGCTCAAAGAGTCTTTTCATCCCGTCATCAAAGAACTTTTGAGAGAGCAAAAATTCGTTCCCAACGACATCTATTTGGACGACAAAGAAAGCAACATAATCTTGATTACAGGTCCAAATATGGCGGGAAAATCCACGTATTTACGGCAAATCGCCATCACTGCTCTCATGGCACAAATCGGCTGTTTCGTCCCTGCGAAAGAGGCGTCCATGCCCATTTTCGACAAAATCTTCACGAGGGTCGGAGCGTCGGACAACTTGGCGAAAGGACAAAGCACCTTCTTGGTGGAAATGTTGGAAACAGCCTCCATCCTCAACTTTGCCACCAAAAACTCACTAGTAATTTTGGACGAAATCGGACGCGGAACCAGCACATACGACGGACTATCTCTGGCTTGGGCGATTATCGAATATCTGCACACCAGCCGATTGAAAGGTGTAAAGACTTTATTCGCAACACATTACCACGAACTCACATACCTCCCGAACATTTTGCCCCAAGTGAAAAACTACAACGTCTTGGTGGAAAAAGACGAAAACAAAATCCTCTTCCTGCACAAAGTCGTGCCGGGACACGCCTCAAAAAGCTATGGAATAGACGTTGCCCGCTTGGCAGGAATCCCCATGGATGTGATAAAGCGAGCCAAAGAAATTTTGACAGAATTGGAAGAAACCAATCACAACGAAAAAAAAGAAAAAGCACTCTCGCAATTGCAGGCGTTCCCTCAGCCGAAAAAAGAAGAAATCCCCAAAAAACTGATTACTTTGCAAAGAGAACTCGAAAAAATTTCTCCTGACAACCTCACACCGATGGAGGCTTTGCAAACATTAGCGGAACTGAAAAAAATCTTGTCTCAAGATTCTTGATTGCGATACTTACACACAGTTCGCCTACTGATTTTTATCCCTTCTGACTGCAAAATCTCCGCAATTTCTCGGTCGGTTTTTCCGCTTTCAGACAGCTTCTTAACTCTATTTACCAATCTATTTAAACTGATTTCGCCTTGCCCACGCACCAACAAATCTCGGAGCTTTTTGAATTTATCCTTGAACTTGATTTTCTTATTTTTCACCAAAGCATAAAACACATTTTGGGAAATTCCCAGCTCCTTGCAAACCTGCTCAGCAGAAATTGGCAAAAATCCTGAACCTTTTTGCAAAGCGGATTCCTGAAATTTGCAGAGATGAAATCCAACTTTCTGCAAAAGATTTTTTCGAGAACTTAAGATATTCTCGATCAATTTAATTCGCTTCCGTTTCTCCAAAAAAAACTGCTCCGTGCAATCGGAATATTCGGGATTCAACGCCAACTCAGGCAAATAAACGTCATTGACCAAACAGTCGGTGCCATCCCACAGCAAATCGACTTGCTCCTGCGAATAGTCGTAATTCTCCACTTTGCTCATATCCAGCAAGGGATTATCCCAAATCTCGTGCTTCACAAACAGGCTCAGCTCCCGCAAATCCATCTTGTACAACTCCAAAAAAAGTGGCGACTGACCGACTTTTTTCCCCACAACGATGTCCTCAAAATTGATTAACGGATTGCTCATTTTAGACTTGTTTCTTACTGAAGTCGCAGTTTGGCAGCCTCAAAAAGCTCCTGCGTGTTGAGGTTCTCCGTGATGCCCACATCCAGCACATCCACGTAAATCGCATCTTTGTAATACGGCATCAGCACATCGCGAAAAGTCGGACTTTCGGTGTCGCCAAGGACAGTCTGCACAAACTCAGCGGAAAATAAAATCGGATGCCCCTTCTTCGGGCGATTCTCCTTGCGACCCACAGGAATCACGAACGGAACGTTCCCCACATAAGCGTCCATAATCGTCTGGTAGCTCGTGGGCAACACAAACGGCTGGTCAATCAGATTCAGCATCACCATGCTACCAGCATCCACATTCTCAAAGCCTTTCTTGATAGACGAAAGCATGCCACCTTCCAAATGGTTCGGATTCAGCACTGGATAAGCAAATCCCTCGTAGCGATTGCCAAGATAGTCCGCAACTTCTTGGTAATTGTCGCCCAAAACGACGACGACTTTCTCAGAAAATTTCCTCAATTTACTCAAAACCACATCGATGGTTTTCTCGCTGTCAACTGGCAAAAGTGCCTTGTCTTCGCCCATTCTGGAGGACTGCCCTGCACAGAGCAGTATGGAATTTATCTTCATTTTCACTTCCTTGATTTTGCTATTACTTCGCCAAAATTCGACTTGTGATAAAGAAAGTCAAGGGAGAGTTGGAATTTGGTTGTGAAATAAAATAAGATTTGACGAATAAAATAGAAACTCCTATTTAGGTCAAAGATCGATAGAAAACCAACGAGCAAATCATTCGTTGATTACTGGCAAATATTAAATATAAACGCAATATGTCGTTTAGGAATTGGTAACATTAATACAAAGAAACATTAGTACATGATCGAAAATTTAGAGAGTAATGTGAATTCAGGAGTTCAAACCAATGTCGGGATGCAATTCCAAAAGCATTGTACCTTATATTTGTTTCTTGAAAAGTATGAAGAAATAAAAAATGAACGATATTTCATTATATTAGAGCATCATGAAGATATTGTTTTTGGATACCTGTCTGAAAAGGATAAATTAAAAAACATCGAGACATTTCAGGCAAAAAAATCAACTAATAAATGGACTATTAATGACTTAATTGAGATTATCAAGAAAATTGCAATAACAAGCCAAGCTATTTTAGATGATCCTCATCCAAAAATTAAAAGATTTAGTCAACAAAACTATTTTGCAACGAATAATACTATTGAGTTAAAAACTAAAATTAATAATGTAACTCACCGTCAGATTATAAATGAAACAAATAATATAGTAAGTTATAATAGTATTGGTCAAGAAATAAAAGATAAAATTTTAGATGGCAATACAAACATAAAATTTGATGATAAAGATAAACCACTGTTGGAGAATCTTTATTTTAAATACATTGATTTAAGTAGAACTCCTAAAACGCAGTTGGACTATTTGCTTGGTAGATTTATTTCAGTTTTTGGCGACAGCATTGTTGATCATAAAGCGGCTTTAGATACATTCTTATTTCATTTAAATAAAATTGAATCAGAATTTAATCAAGGAAACATAGCTCTTTTAACTGACAAATCAAAAAGACTAGAATCTGTTGAAATAAATGAAATACTTAATATTCTAACTACAAAAAAGTTGGCATACGAATTTTGGAGACAAAAAGGAGAAAACATATGTGAAAATTTAAACATCAGCATTTTTGATAACGATTCTTTTAAACTTCATTTCCTGAATAGCTTTGATAAGTTTAAAGACTTAAATGAAAGTGAACATAGAAAGGTGTTAAGCTTTTGTAAGGGAAATACAAATGTTTTGAGAAGTCACACAAATGATACGGATTGTATATTATCGTTATATAACGATTTCAATGCAAAAAAATCAACAACATTAAAAGATGTTCAATTAAAATCTGCTATTTCAGCAGCATATCTTGAAATAAAGAATACCCTATGAAAGCAGAATTAAACATAAAGCAAATATTAGTATATAGCGAAGTTAATGATAAGTATTTCTATACCGATTTTAAAAATAAATTAAATGTAATTTATGGTAAAAATACGGCGGGGAAAAGCACTCTTATTCAGCTAATATTATATTGTTTTGGGATTAATGACAATAAAATTAAGTTAACAGAAATCCTTTCTGAAGAAATATTTGTCAGGGTTGACTGTGTTATTAAAAAAGACTCAATTTCAGAAAACATAACATTTTTAAGACAAGATGAAACTTTATTAATTAAAGACAACAATGGTAAAGTTTTAAGATTTAATGGCATAAGTAGTGATAACTCTGCTGAACATATTAAGCTTAAAAAGTTTTTCAACGAGTTGTTTGATTTTAATTTACTATTAGAATCTAGTTCAGGTATTTCTGAAGCACCGATTGAAACAATCTTTCTACCGTATTATGTCTCACAAGATGTTGGATGGGTTTATCTACGAAAGTCATTTAGTAACTTAAACTTTTACAAAAATTTCAAAGAAGATTTTTTGGATTACTACTTAGGCATAGAAAATACTACCGATAGAGAAAAGAAACGAGAAGTTGAAGATGAAATAAGGTCATTACAACAACAAATTACTTTTTTTACAACTATTGAAAGAGAAAATAAGGAACTTGAAGTTTCTAAAGTAGTAGAAGACGCATTATCAGGAAAAGCAAATGAATTGGTTGATTCATTGTCAAAATCGAAAGACAAATTGTTAAAATTGGAAAACGAATATGTTAAGGAGTCTAACAGGTTAACTTTTTATAATCAAAGATTATCTGTGGTTTCTAAAGTCAAAAGAAATCACACTAAACAGTTTCCCGGTGTAGATAAATGCCCAACATGTACTCAAGCTCTACCTCAAAATATTGAAAAGGTTTACTTACATTATCAAGAAGAAAATGATACCTTAAAAGAGCAATCGGAGATAAAGGAGAAAAGAAAGAAAGTACAATCCAAAATAAATTCTTTAAATAAAAAAATTCAAGTTCTCCGTGAAGTAGTGGGGAATAATTATAAAACTTATACTCAATATTCTGAAAAAGATATAAATCTGGAAAGTTGGATTAATAACAAAGCAAACATTGTGCTTAATGATAATCTGGTTTCTCAATTAGGTTCATTACAAATAACCTTGAATTCAAAAAAGGAAGAATTGAAAAAATATAAGACTGAAGAAGATATTTTGCAAGAAAGGCAAAAGAAAAATAATTCATTTAAACAAACATATTTATTGAATAATGCTTCTTTGGGTCTTCCAGCACTGGAAGAAGAACGATTTTATAAAGTTTATGAAATTTCAAGTTTCCCATTTCAAGGTGTTCAACTGCATTTAGCTGTTCTTAGTTATCATTTTGCATTCAACAAATTATTAACTGAAACAGAAGGGATACATAGATTGCCATTTATTTTGGATAGTGTTTTTAAGGAAGATATTGATGGCGGCAATAAAGACAATATATTGAAGTTTATTAATGCAAACTTTCCGAATGATACTCAGACCATTTTGTCTATAGCAGATGATAAGAACATTGATTCTAGAATAGAGTATTACTCAAATGGAATATTTAAAGATAACGCACATTTGATTTGTATTGGTGATGGTGAAAAGGAAAAAGCTCTATTAAAGGAGAATGACAAAGAACAAAACGAATTGATAAATGATTCTTTTGAATTAATAGAAACTATATAAAGTACTAATGTTGACAAAGCATCATAAAACATAAGAATGACTGTGATTTACGAAAGATTTGTCCATTAAATTAGCCTCGCCAAATCTACGATTTGACGGCTTGTTTAAAAAGACTAAATTTGTGTCTAATCGCAAATTTGGCTCAGTGTAAACTGGATACGTAAGAACCTTGAAATCCCGAGCTACGCATATCCGAACCGTCAGTAACAAACAAAAAACAAAGTTAGTTCAAATTGGATAGTATTTATGAAATTCAGTAATGTAAGATTATTAGTCAAAGTCCACAAAATAGTATGAATTGGGAACCGTGGACAGGTTGTTATCAAGTAAGTGATGGTTGCACCTACTGCTACTTCTATGGGGCTTTCTCAAAACGCTGTGGACAAAACAAAGTTCACAAAACGAACGAATTTGACAAACCGATAGATAGAACAGCAAAAGGCACAAATAAAATTCCAAGTGGAAAGATTGTGGCAACGTGTTTCGCAAGCGATTTTTTTATTGCCGAAGCCGATGAGTGGCGTGCTGATGCTTGGGCGATGATAAAGCAAAGACCCGACCTTGAATTTTTGATTTTAACAAAACGTATTGACCGCTTTTTGGTTTCACTCCCAAGCGATTGGGGCGATGGATACTCCAATGTGAATATCGAATGCACCGTTGAAAATCAGGAATTAGCCGATTACCGTTTGCCCTTGTTTTTGTCGTACCCCATCAAGAGGAGATTTATTGCAGCCGCACCACTTTTGAGTGCTATTGATTTTTCGCCGTATCTCAGCGGAATTGAGCATCTTACCGTAGGTGGTGAAACTGGGCGTGAGGCTCGCATCTGCGACTACGATTGGGTATTAGATATTCGGGAGCAGTGTGCTAAAGCGGGAATAAGCTTTTGGTTTAAGAATACTGGTTCGTTTCTGAAATACAACGGCAATGTTCAAAAAATCAATCCATTTAAGCAGAATAGCTTGGCAAAAAAGTTTGGAATTGACATTCTGAACGATAAAAAACTATTCTAATCTTAGCGAGAGCAAAATGCCAAGAGTAATGCATATAACTTCCGAGATTTTCAGGCTTTAGTGCCTTGTAAAAAAAATCTTTGTTATATGCATTGAAAATAGGATTCGTTATGGATGATATACTTGTTAAAATAAGAGAAGAGCTTAAAAACAATGTTGATAAAAAGACATTAGAGAACAGTCAGAGATTCTTTAAAGAGAAGATAAAATTTCACGGAGTAAGAGTTCCGATTGTAAATAAGATTAGTAGGAAATTTTTCAAACATTTTGTTTCAAAAACTAAATTGGAAATATTTGACCTCTGTGATAAATTATGGCAATCAGGTTACATTGAAGAGTCATTCATAGCTTGTCATTGGTCTTATTACATTCATAACAGATATGAGCCTGAGGACTTTCAGGTTTTCGAGAGATGGATTCACAATTATGTAAATAACTGGGCTTCCTGTGATACTCTTTGCAATCATACTGTCGGTGAATTTATTGAGATGTACCCAGATTATGTAACACGTTTAAAAGCGTTTGCTAAATCAAAAAACAGGTGGATGCGTAGAGCATCAGCGGTTTCTTTTATAATTCCTGCTCGAAAAGGAAAATTCTTGGACGACATTTTGGAAATTGCTGACATTTTGCTTTTAGATAAAGATGATTTAGTTCAAAAAGGCTATGGATGGATGCTAAAAGTTGCAAGTGAGGCAAATCAACCCGAAATTTTTAAATATGTGATTAAAAACAAAAGCATAATGCCTCGAACATCACTAAGATATGCAATTGAAAAAATGCCAAGAGATTTGAAGACCGTTGCCATGCAGAAGTGAAGATATAAATTAAGTCAAATCGCTATTGAAATTTTCAAAGCAATAAATCTGGAATCTTGGAAAGTTCACACCAATAAATTAGCAAATCAAAAAACAGCAACTTTCTCAACTTAATAATTTGACAGCAAAAACTCTTTCTCCAACACTAAGCACAAGATGAAAACTAGCAAATTAAACAAAAAGAACAATCAAGTTTCTTCGGGAGTTGCCTTGGTCGAGGGCGAGAGACTCATCAGACAACTTTTGGACAATAAAATCACAATCAAAAAGCTCTATTCTCGCGAAAATATCGCTCTGCCAGAATGGACAAACGGATTAAACATTGAGGTTCTTGGCGACAAAAAATTTTCCGTATTATCCTCTACCAAGACTCCCCAAAATTTCATCGCTCTGATAAGTCGTAATACAACTTCCATCAAAAACTACAACACTTTGCTCTATCTCGACCGAATATCCGACCCGGGAAATCTGGGAACGATTTTGCGAACCGCCTTGGCTCTGGACATAGACGGAGTAGCCATTTCGCCCGACAGCTGTGACATCTTTAACCCCAAAGTCATCCGCTCGTCCCTCGGTGCATTATTCACATTACCGATAGAAATCAAGCCTTATTCGTGGCTCGCAGAACAAGAAGCCCAAAAAATCTTGGCTGACTTGCACGGCACTTCCATCTACGAGCTACCTCCATTGGAAGATAAAAAAATCTTAATCATGGGTTCAGAGGCCAACGGACCTTCCCCAGAAATAAAGCAACTCGCCGACCTTGTTATCACCATTCCCATTTCCGCAAAAATGGAATCTCTGAACCTTGCCATCGCCACTGGAATTTGCCTGAGTCATATCAAGGAGAAGAAATGAAAATCAAAGAACTGCCTCCCGAAGAGCGACCAAGAGAAAAACTACTAACCAAAGGAGCAAAATCGCTAACCGATTTGGAACTGTTAATGATACTCATCGGCATGGGAACAAAAGGTCATCCCGTGAAAAAAATTTCCCAAAAACTGTTGGAACTCATAGACACCAAGAACTTTGAACTCACAGCTGACGACATCTTGCAAATACAAGGAATAGCCTCTGCCAAAGCCTGCTTAATTTTGGCGGCAAGCGAATTTTTCCGCAGACGCATCAAGCCAGAAGGCTTCACCATCAAGCATCCGCACGACATCATGCCACTGCTGTGGCACTACGGCAACCGCAAACAAGAACACTTCCTCTCCGTGACGCTCAACGCAGCAGGCGAAGTCATCGCCACCAGAGTCGTCACCATCGGATTAGTCAGCCAAACGCAGATACATCCACGCGAAATCTTCGCCGATGCCATCACCGACAGAGCCTCATCCGTAATCATCGCTCACAATCATCCATCTGGCAACCTGCTACCATCCAACGAAGACATCGAAATCACCAAAAATCTGCAAGAAGCGGGCAAAATTTTGGGAATCAAAATCTTAGACCACATCATCTTTGGACAAAAAGAGTACTACTCGTTTTTGGAGCACAAGCAATTATGAATTTAACGCCTTTTTTTGAAAGGGAGAAAATATGAACGAAATCAAATGCCCTAACTGCCACAAAGTTTTCAAAGTTGATGAAACTGGATTTGCCGACATTCTCAAACAGGTGCGAGACAGCCAGTTTGAAAAAGAAATCGGCGACAGAATGGCCGCAGCCGAGAAAGAAAAAGAAAGTGCCATCGAGCTAAAAAGGTCTCAATTCAAAATCTATCTGCAACAGGAACTCGGCAAAAAAGACCAAGAAATCTCCGAGCTGAAAGCCAAAGCCAGCACTGACATCTCCGAAATTTTGGCGAAAAAAGATTCCGAACTAGCCAACATGAAATCCAAAATCGAGAGTGCAGAAATCGAGAAAAAATTGGCTATCTCCGAAGCAACTAAGTCAATAGAAAAAGAGCGAGATGAGCTCAAACGCGATTTGCAAACCAAAGAGACAGAAAAGGAGCTCTTCGGCAAATCTATCGAAGAGAAATACATCAACACGCTAATCACCAAGGAAGAAACGATAAAGCTGAAAGACGAGGAAATCGCTCGGCTGAAAGATTACAAGCAAAAGCTATCCACCAAGATGCTCGGAGAATCGCTGGAACAACACTGCGAAATCGAGTTCAACAAGCTACGAGCTACTGCTTTCCGTAACGCCTATTTTGAGAAAGACAACGACATAACTCACGGAACAAAAGGCGATTACATTTACAAGGAATGCGACGAGAACGACACAGAAATCATTTCCATAATGTTCGAGATGAAAAACGAAAACGACCAAACCAGCACCAAGAAAAAGAACGAAGATTTCTTCGCCAAACTACACAAAGACCGCACTGACAAAGGCTGTGAATACGCTGTCTTGGTCACGCTCTTGGAAGCTGACAACGAGTTTTACAACACAGGCATCGTTGACGTATCCTACAAGTTCCCCAAAATGTATGTGATACGTCCGCAGTTCTTTATCCCCATCATCACACTTCTGCGGAATGCGGCACTCAACTCCCTGAAATACAAGCAAGAATTGAGCCTGATAAAAAATCAAAATATCGACATCACGAACTTTGAGGAGAAGATTGAGCTGTTCAAAAAGGGATTCGCCAACAATTACGATTTAGCTAGTCGGAAATTCAAAACCGCCATTGAGGAAATTGATAAAACGATTACTCATCTGCAAAAAACCAAAGAGGCACTTCTGTCCTCAGAAAACAATCTCCGCTTAGCCAACAACAAAGCTAACGACTTGACAATTAAGAAGTTGACACACGGGAACGAGACAATGAAAAAGAAGTTTGAGGAAGCTCAGAGCGAGAAGATAGATGAAGGAAGTTATGAATAAAACAAAACTGAATGTCAATAAATTAAAGATTGCTTTGTACAAACAACGAAAGAGAGTATTGCCAAGTTGCCTACACCGTTAATGACGAAAAAACATTCAAAAGGGAAATTTCGTCATTTAAAAATATCCAAGACAACTACCCCAAGTATTTACTAACATTAGACTTTGACAATACAAGCATAGATGGTATCCAAAAAATAAACGTGATTGATTGGTTGTTGGAAAGAAAGGTTAAGTAGAAAAAACTACCAACTGAAGAAGTTTGAGGAGAAAATTATGTATAATATATTCGTGTCATTATTAACAAGCAATAATATCCCAAATAAATCCCAAACAACTATTTTAATAATTGTTTTCATCTTATTTCTTTTTAAAAAACATAACATTTTAAATCTAATTTTATCAAAAAAATTTGAACAAATTCTTTTTACTCTTTCCCAAAAATTTATTTATAAAACAATAAACAATATAACCTATTTCTTACTTGGGGTGGCTACAATAATGTTTTTAGGGAATTTATTTACTGCAAATAATATTTTCATCAGTATTTTTAAAATTGTTTTATGGGTAAATTTTAGTCTTTTACTTGTTTATGCTTTTTTTGCAACTATAGAAAATTCCAAAATTGTAAACGAAAACATATTGAATAGAATCATCAAATTATTAAAAGAAATTAAATCTTTTGCATTTTTTTATTCTATTGCCTCATATATAGTTATCTTTGGAATGTTTCTCTCATTACACAAGGTTCCCAAAATGTCATATGAAAGATTATTCTTTTCTATTCTTTTTATGATTTTTGTATATTTACTTAATTTCCCTTTTTTAGAATTTTTAAATAAAAAAGTTTATAACTGCATAAATATTGACAATGAAAATTGGGAAATTTTGTATTCACTAAACAAAAATGAAGTTCTACTAATATCGGGAGATAAAAACACAAAACGCATAGTTGACAGAAAAAGTATTTATGATAAAGATATAATTACTAAATATGAAAAATAGAACAAATAAAAAATGAAATTTGAATTAATTAAAACACTTTCAAATAGCTTTGAAGACCATTCACAAACTACTGAAAACGGTATTGAATTTTGGTTCGCTAGGGATATGCAACATCTTCTTGGTTATTCAGAATGGAGAAATTTTCAAAAGATAATCATCAAAGCTAAGATTTCCTGTGAAGCTACAGGCAACAATGTCTCTGACCATTTTGTTGAGGTTAACAAAATGGTTAAATTAGGTTCTGGCAGTGAAAGAGAAATTGAAGATGTTTCTTTAACTAGATATGCCTGCTATCTAATCGCTCAAAATGGAGACCCCAAAAAAGAACCAATTGCCTTTGCTCAAAACTATTTTGCTCTCAAAACCAGAAAGTACGAACTAATAGAAAAGCGAATTAACGATTGGGAAAGATTACAAGCAAGACAAAAACTAACCTTATCAGAAAAGGAATTGTCGGAACTCATCTATGAGCAAACCGGCAATGATAAAAATTTTGGGCTGATTAGGAGCAAAGGCGACAAAACTTTATTCGGGAAAACAACCCAGCAAATGAAAGAAATCTTGGGTATTCCCAAAGGAAGAGCTTTGGCTGATTTTTTACCCACAATCACAATAAAAGCCAAAGACTTTGCCACAGAAATCACTGTTTTTAACACTAAAGAAAAAAGATTAGACACTGAAAGAAGCATTTCAGCAGAACACATCATCAATAATCGTGGAGTCAGAAAAATCTTGTTAGACCGCGGAATTAAACCAGAAGAATTGCCAGCTGAAGAAGATATTAAAAAATTGGAAAGAAGAATCAATTCTGAATCTAAGAAATTATGTAAAAACCCAAACAAGCTGAAATAACAAGGTAAACCAAAATGAAACCTGCAATAAACAAAATCTGCGAATTTATCAAAGAGCAAGTCCACGGTAACGGCTTTCAAAAAGTGGTTATCGGTCTCTCTGGTGGCATCGACTCGGCTTTGGTCACCACTCTCTGCGTCCACGCTCTCGGCAAAGAGAATGTTCTCGGCGTTCTCATGCCCTACAAAACTTCTTGCGACAGTAGCAAAAACGACGCCCTGAGCGTTGTGGAATTTTTGGACATCAAGCACAAAATCCGCGAAATCACTCCCATGGTGGACGCCTACTTCACAGGCGAAAGCCCAACTTCTCTGCAAAAAGGGAACTTCTGTGCAAGAATGCGTATGGCAACCCTCTTCGACTACGCCCAGCGGACAAACGCACTGGTGGCTGGCACTGGGAACAAAAGCGAACTGCTCATCGGCTACTGCACGCTCTACGGCGATTCCGCTTGTAGCTTCGAGCCTATCGGACACATCTACAAGACACAAGTTTGGCAAATGGCAAAAGAGCTGAATATCCCCGAGCAAATAATCTCCAAGCCACCGACTGCAGACCTGTGGTGCGGACAAACCGATGAAAGCGAACTCGGAATGGACTATCTGACGCTCGACAAAATCTTGACCGACCTGTGCGACAACAAATTGTCCGAAAAAGAACTGATAGCAAAATACGGAGAAACAGCCACCGCAAAAGTCATCTCGCTCTACACCAACAGCCACTACAAACGCTGTATGCCACCTATCCCTTGCTCGTAGAAATGGCTGACAATAGCCTTCCTGACAATTCAACTTTGGAAACGATGCAAGATTATCCGCTAAGCAAATTCCCAAACATTGCCAACTACAAATCTCCTGCGAGAACCCCACAAAACATCACAAATTCTGTCCAAATCACTATCAACAAGGAAACTGTCTTTAAGTTGCTCTTTTGTGCCGTTATTTCCCGACTGATAGCAAGTGCCGATTACATGGACGATGAAAAAGAAAGCATCGTCGAATGGATTAGTCAACGATCCTCCGAAAGAATCCTCAGCATCTTCCACCTGCATTTCACAGAAGCAAACTCCATCGAGAAAATACTCTCAGGAAATCCCACGGAACACGAAACGGAAATTTTGGACAACATCATCACACACTGCTGGCAAATCGGATGTTTGGACAGTATGCAACTGCCAAATAGATTGCGAATCCTCTCTCAGCTCTTGGTGGAAGGCATGCTAATTCACGAGAAATCTCTCACTAAAGAAGTCGATTGCGTCCAAATAATGATTAGCAAAATGACTGGTAATAAGCTGTTGGAAGTCATCGGAAAGCACATCTCCGAAAATCCGTACCAATTCCTTTTGCACGTCTGCTACGACGGACACACGACAAAAGAAGACGGAGAACTCAGCAAAAAAATCGTGAGCGAGTTCATCACTCGCTGGCAAAATCTATCGGAAGAAAAACGAGAAGAAATCAGAAACGAATCCAAAATCAACTGAGGTAAGATAGCACTTCGCCTATCCAGTACAACGACCCACACACCACTATCAGCTCATCTTCACAAGCCAAAGACTTCGCCCGATCAAGTGCTTCCGCCACAGAATGCTCATAATAGTAAGATTTCGTGAGCTTGGAAATTATCTCTTCTTGCAAAGGTCCGCCTGCTGCTCTCTCGCTGGAATTTTGACAAAAAACTATACACTTCGCCAACGAAGCTATCAACTCATACATCTTCTCAAGGTTTTTGTCTCGCAAAATGGAAGTGATGAAAATTATCTTGCGGTCGGGATAAATCTCTTTCAGGCTCTTCACCAAACTCCCCATTCCCTCTTCGTTGTGAGCACCATCCAAAAGTATCGTTGGATTTTCCGCCACTATCTGCATTCTGCCTTGCCAATCGACAGAGTTCAGACCCTCGTGCAATTGATAGAAATTGAGCGGTCTGCCTTGCTTATTCTCAAACAAACTGAACGCTGTCAAAGCACAAGCGGCGTTATAAGCCTGATGTTCTCCAAGCAAATTCGTGGTGTATCTGGCAGAAATGCCATCATAAAAAGAGTAGAAAAACGATGTGCCTCTCGCATTCGGACTAACCTTGTCCACAAAAAACTCTTTCCCCAGTCGGTAAAGCGGAGCGTTCTTGGACTCGGCAACTTCTTCTATCACTGCCAAAGCCTCAGCAGGCACTTTGCCCACCACCACAGGCACGCCCTCTTTGATAATTCCCGCTTTCTCGTAAGCTATTTTCTCCAGAGAATTTCCAAGCGATTTCACATGGTCAAAGCTGATGGAAGTTATCACAGAAACATCGGGAATAAAAGGATTTGTCCCATCCAATCTGCCTCCAAGCCCTACCTCGAAAATATTGAATTGAATCTTCTCCTGAGCAAAAAGCAAAAAAGCCAAAGCGGTGGTCGTCTCAAAAAAAGAGGCTTCGTTCCGCTCAAAAACGTCCTGATGTTGCAAATAAAGTTGCATCACTTTCTTGTAATCAACTCTGTCTCCGCTCAGGCGAAATCTCTCCGTGTAGTCCACCAGATGTGGCGACGAGTTGAAACCAGTGGTATAGAAATTGGTTTTGCCCAGAGCCTCCAACATGGCACAAGTGGAACCTTTGCCATTAGAGCCTGCTACATGCACACCTCGGAGTTTACTTTGCGGATTATCAAGTTCCCGTAAAATCGCCTCAATTCGCTCCAGACCCAGCTTGATATTTCCAGCGTGTCGCTTATAAATATACTCCAAAAACTCTTGGTAAGTCATTGAAGATAATCTCCTTTTTAGTCTTAGAATAAAAAACACGAAAATGGTCTCTAGCCATATAAACATCTTCAATGAGGTTGACCTTATTCTCTATAGTTGCAAAAAAATCGTCACAAGAGTCTATGAACTCCTTCAGCACGGGATGCACCACCACGTCCAAATCTTTGCCCTTGGTGAAATAAGAAACCTTGAGCAACAGCCTTCGCAAATTTATCGCCAAGTGGTCTTCTTTGCGGATGCTCCCAACTCCCTGACAAGTGGGGCATCTGAACGATGTGCGAGTCAAAATGTTGTTGTTCGACCTCTTTCGGGAAATCTCCACCAAGCCGAGCTTGGAAAATGGATAGCAAACAGACTTGCTACTGTCTTTCTGCAACTCCTTGCTCAAGTATTCAAAAACCGCATTTTGGTCTTCCTTGTTCACCATGTCGATGAAGTCGATGATGATAATTCCCCCAAGATTTCTCAAGCGAATTTGCCGAACAGCCTCTTTAGCCGCCTCTTTGTTGATAATTTTGATGGTGTTGTCGTAGTTGTTTCCCTTCACGAAGCTACCAGTATTAACGTCAATCACCGTCAAAGCCTCTGTCTGCTCTATCATGATGTTGCCACCAGATGGCAACTGAACTGACGGGTCAAGTGCACCATTTATCTCTTTCTGAATGTTATACACATCAAACAAAGTGCTTCGTTCGTTGTAAAGTTCCAGTCGCTTCACCAAATCTGGCTCAAACCTCTTCAGCTTCTTCTTCAGCTCTTCCAAGAAATCTTTGTCGTCAATCACAATTCTATCGGTGTCGCTTCGGAGCAAATCCCTAATCAAGAGATTTTGCAAATTGTTCTGGTCATACAGACAGCACGGAGCCACCATCTCTTCGGAATTCATTATCTGCGAATAAACACCCTTCAGCAAGTTGTATTCCCTTCTGTAGTCCTGCTTATTTTTCCCGATAGCTTCCGTCCGCACGATGAAGCCAAAACCCTCTTCTCGCACTTCGTCCAAAAGGTTCTTCACCTGATTTCTGACGTTTTTGTCCTCTATCTTCTTGGAAAATCTTATCTTATTGGAGTTAGGCAACAGAATCAAAAATCTGCCGGGAATAGACAGCTTGCCAACTACCTTAGCACCTTTGTCTCCCACGGGTGCACGCTTAACCTGCACTATCATCTCTTGCCCTGGGTACAAATATTTATCAATATTGGAAGAGTCCGAATCCAAATATTTTAGCCTTTTACCTGGCACAGTTGTAGATTTTTCGTCATCGTCCAGAGAACCAACAACTATGTCCTTGTAGTGCAAAAAAGCTGTTCGCCTTAGCCCAATATCCACAAATGCAGCACCCATTCCCGGAAGCACATCTTTCACAATCCCCTTGTACACATTGCCCAACACAGTTTGCACTTCGTCCTTGTCCACTATCAACTCAACTATCTTATTGTCCTCCATCATCGCCACTCTGCTCCGCGTAGGACAAATGTTTACCAAAACTTCCCTTTTCATCAATTAACCTTCATCTATATTAAAATTTATAACTATTTCCCAATGCAAAAATTCGCAAAAATATTGTGCAAGATGTCATCGCTACTCACTTTGCCCACCATCTCTTCCAACGCTCCACTGGCTAACCCAAGCTCAAAAGCTATGAATTCGTAGCCTAGACCATCGTCTATAGTCTCCAAAGCCTTTTGCAAATATTGCAGGCAATTGCTGACACAACTCTTCTGGCGAGCAGAACTGATTACCCCGCTCTCCAAATCGTCACCAATCTGTTGCAACTGCCCAGTAATCTCATTTTTAATCGCCTTCAGTCCTTCCGCATCCAGTGTGGAACAAAGAAGACAATCGTCCTTTCCTAATTTATCCAACTCACTTTTTGTCAATAAATCTATCTTATTAAAAACTTTTTTTGAACGCAATCCATCTGCTTTCTCGGGCAATTTTTGGAACGGAACTTCGGGGCTACCCACATTCAAAATCAAATCAGCTTCTTGCAAAAGTTCCAACGATTTATTGATGCCTTCTTTCTCAATCTGGCAGTCCGTTTCACGCAACCCAGCAGTATCAAAAATCCTCACCAAATAGCCATCTATGGAAATCATCTCCTCCAAATAGTCGCGAGTAGTCCCTGCTATCGGCGTAACTATGGCTCTATTCGTGGCAAGCAGTCCGTTGAAGATGCTGGATTTACCTGCATTCGCTCCACCCACCAAGACGACCTTGTATCCGTCTTTTATCACAGAACCGTCGTCCGCTCGGGATAGAAGCTCCTCCATAGAATCTTTAATCGACAATATCTTCTGCCGAAAATCGCTCATCTCTATCTGCTCCAAACCTTGCTCCATGAAGTCGATTTCCAACTCCAATTCCGCACGTCTCTCGCTAAGCTGACTTAGACTGGATTTGATTTTTTCAAACAATTTTCCTTGATATTGACCTGTCGCCAATTGGTGAGACTTGGCGGTTTTCGCCCTAATCAAATCGTCCACCGACTCAGCTTTGGTCAAATCCATTTTCCCGTTCAGAAAAGCTCGTTTGGTGAACTCCCCAGGGCTTGCCATACGAACTCTGCTCAAAAGACATTCCAAAATTTTCCCATAGATATAGCTACTGCCGTGCATGGAAATCTCGACCAAATTCTCCCCAGTGTAGCTGTGTGGAGCTTTGTAAACACTCACCACCACTTCATCGAGGAACTCTTCGGCACTCCTAAACTCGCCCACAACTACTCTGCCACCAGCAATATCTTTTAAAGGAGATTTCCCCCGAAAAAACTCGTCCACAACATTTATCGCATCCACTCCAGAAACTCTAATCACTGCAAGAGCTCCCATTCCCTTAGGCGTAGCAAGGGCGACTATTGTATCAAAATGGCTACCACTCATCAAATTACTCGCTAATTAAACCTTTTTATGATGCAACCCTTACCCATAGAAAGCTCCACGCCTTTCTCCTCGCCCTGCACCTCTTCATGCACATTATAGATAGCAACCTCAACACCCTCATGAAGTTTGCCAGTTACTCTCAGATATTTCTTCTCAACATGTTTGGAATCATAAGAACTATAAATGCCTTCCTGAACTTTCTGATTAAGCTTGGCAATCTCTTCCAACAAGCCGTCACTTCTCTCATTCTCCGCATAATGCTGTTTGTTCAGCCTGTCCAAGCAATATTTATAATACGGAAAAACCTCTATCGAGACAGACAGAGGCAACTGAACGCTATTGCCGAGGTTGGCACAAATCAAAAAATCTCCCAACACAATTTCGCCAGACTTTATCACGCTGAAAGCAGAATCGCTCACAACGCTCTTTTGACAAACAATTTTACAAGCAGTCAATCCACTCTCGAAAAACAGATTTCCTCCAGTGATAATCGTCGAATTAGTAGCAGCCACAAAGCTCACATCTTTGACGATTTCCAACTTGGAATACTCCATCACATTCTGATGAACCACCAACAAATCGTGCACCTTGACCTCGCTAGCGGATATGCTCCCATGCACTATCAATTTGCCCATCACCTCGATTTTGGTGTTCAGCACATTGCCAAAAACTTCCAAATCTCCGTAAAAAGGCTCGTCAACTATCTGAGACAAATCCTCGCTCACAACGAACTTGTCCCGCACATTCAGGCAACCTTTCTCGTCTTGATAAGGACATCCGTCTTTGTCGGAATAAATGCCTTTCTGCTCATAAAAAGTGTTGTCACCCAAGAAATGCTCTTTCGCATATTTCTCCACATAATGCTCTTTATCCCCAAAGCAGTTCAGATTTTTCTCGTCACAAGAAACACTCGCAAAGAGAGCACCTTTTTTTATATAATCGCCGTCATTCTCTATCTGATAAGAAATATTTTGCTCGGGAGTCAGTGGCTTTTTGGCAAGCGAAACCTCTCTGTGAATGTTAGCATCCTTCAGAGGAAGGACATCTTCCTGCTTGATGCCCGCTCTATTCAAAAGCTCCAGCAATTCGCTCTCGTTCTTATACGCATCAAAATTTTTGCACTTCAAAAAAGCGTGCTGACAACTCTCATCAACCTTTATCACAAAATTCTCAGATTCAAACAATTGTTCCATTTATCACCCCTATTACAGACAATTGGCGACCACAATCTTTGTCTTGTCGATACGAAAAATATCTGTCATCCTCGCAAGTACACACCTCACTGCATTCTATATTCTCTCTCTTCACTCCACTCTTCATCAAATCCGCAACAATAACTTTTTTCAAATCAAGGTAAAATTTCGTTGGCTGTTCTACGTCAGTTTCGGCTACAAATTGCTCATAAATCTCCTGCGAAACCTGATAATTTCCACAGCTTATTCCGGGACCAATCCTAACTTGCAAATCACAAATTTCAGTCCCATACTCGCTCTTCATCTTCCGCAACACCTCGGTGCAAATCGACCTCTGCGTCCCCAATCGTCCACTGTGAGCTCCCGCAATAGCGTTGTTCCGCTTGTCATAGAACAGAATCGGGATGCAGTCGGCACTCTTCACCACCAACAGCACATCCTCCATGTCCGTGCAAATAGCGTCCACATACGGCAGAGGCTCTTTGAGGAAACCTGCCCCCAAATCGCTTTTTTCCACCACCTTCACCAAATTGGAATGCTCCTGCTCCATCATCACAACGTTCGCCAATGGCACCCCCCAAATATTCCCCCTCTCCTTGACAATATCCAAAGAATCGTCTCTGTCGCCGAATTTCCAAAAAAGCTGTCCCATCTATCTACTTCTTCCTAATCTTTTTTATCTTCTGTAGGTGTTCTTTATAGGTCTTGGAAAAAACATGATAACCACCTCTGGAAGCCACAAAATAAAAGTAGTCCGTCACTTCGGGAGTAAGCACCGCCTGAATGCTGGAAACAGTAGGGCTACAAATCGGTGTAGGAGGCAAACCCTTGTAAATATAAGTGTTATACGGCGAATCTATCTTCAAATTTTTGTAGTAAACCCTGTTAACATCGCGACCACCCTTCTCCAAAATGTACACCACCGTCGGGTCAGCCTGCAACTTTTGCCCAACAGCCAACCTATTCAGATAGACACTGGCAATCACTGGCTTCTCCTCAAGGATAACCGACTCCTTTTCCACTATCGAAGCCAAAGTCAAAGTCTGATAAAAATCAAAGCCTCTTTCGTTCAGGAAGTTCAAATCTCGCGTGATGTAAAAAAAGTATTCCACAATCTTCCCGAGCAATTCATCGGCACGAATATTGTCGTCAAAAAAGTACGTCTCGGGATAAACAAAGCCTTCCAGCGACTCCACTGGCAACCCCGTGAGCCGATTCACAAAAGCACTGTCGTTCGCCAGAGAATCCAACACCGCATACTCCACCAACTCACTGGAAGCTATCTGCTCCAAACTCTCCCGCAAGGAACTGCCCTCTTTGATAATCACCTTCGTCAAAAAAACTCTGCCCGAAAGCAACACATCCACCACCTCTGCCATGCTGTTATGCCCTTCGAACAAATATTTGCCATAAGAAAGCTTCCTGCTGAAGCCACTCATCCGCACGTACATATAGAAAAGAAAACGACTCTTAATGAGCTTGTTTTCGTATAAGATATGGGAAATCTCGCGAGCTGAGGCGTTTTTGGGAATTTTGACAATCGTCTTCTCTACCTGCAGAGGTCCTGTCATCCACCATATTCCCAACACCACAGAAATGAAAATCATAAAGACAATCACAGCCAACAATAAAAGTGTGCTTTTTCTCATCTCAGACCTTCCAAATAGTTATCCAAAATCTCCGCCGCAGCGTACATATCCAGCTTGTTTTTCAGTTCAATGTCGCTAATACCTCGTCGTCCCAACTTCTCTCTGGCGTTCACAGAAGAAAAAGCCTCGTCATAAAAATCTATTGGCACATCACAACAGCTTTTCAGCAATTCGGCAAACTTCTCCACCTCTTCGCACTTCTGCGTTTTCCTGCCTTCCAAATCATAAGGCATGCCCAACACCAGCTTTTCAGGGGAAATTTCACGCACCAAAGCGGAAAATTTTGAGACAAAATTTTCTTCTCTCGGCAACACGGACAAAGGCTTAGCAAAGATTTTCAGCGGGTCGGAAACAGCTATCCCCACTCTCTTGGAACCGTAGTCCAAACAAAGTATTCTGCCCACTAACCTTGCTTGATTTCCTTCTCCAACTCTGCAATTTTCTTGTTAAGAGTCTCAGCCTTTTTGAAAAGTTTGTTCAACTCGTCACTCTTGATAAAAGTTGGCAAATCGTTCTTATTCTCCACAATCAAAGAACCGATTTTAGCTTCCATCTTATAGACAGCAGAAGTCAAAGAAGCCTTTTTGAAACGAAGATTGGAAACTTTCATTAGGTTTTCCACCTTCTTGCTCAGTGCGGAAAAAGAGTTGTTCGCTTGTTCCTTAAAATTTTCAAAATCTTCTTTTTTTATCATTGTCAACCTCCCTTAACAATCGTTTTTCATCTTTATAATCTTCGCCGTGCAACTCTCCATCGCCTTGTGCACAGCACTCTCGAAACCATTTTTCTTCAACTCCAAAACAGCCTCAATAGTAGAACCACCAGGGCTACAAACTCTGTCCTGAAGCACATCGGGATGCTCGTTCGTCTCTAGCACCATCTTCGCTGCTCCCAGCACCGTCTGTGCTGCCAATTTGTAAGCAACATCACCCGCAAACCCCTGCTCAATTCCAGCTTGTCCCATCGCTCTTATTAGCTCGTACACATACGCAGGAGCACTGCCACTGATGGCAGGGACAGCGTCCATCAGCTTCACGGAAACCCGTTGCACCAATCCAACACAACCGAAAAGTTCTTCCACAGTTTTGATGTCAGCTTCGCTCACTTCCTCGCTCGGATAATAGCAACAAACTCCCTCTCGCACGAGCATTGGTGTATTGGGCATCGCCACGATGTATCTACAAAATTCTCCGTCGCCACAGATTTTGCTTATCCTTTCGCCAGTCAATCCTGCAACTACGCTCACAAGCAAATGCTTTTTTGACAAATACGCAGAAACTTCTCGCAAAACCCCTTCGCAAATCTGAGGCTTTACAGCCAAAAAAACTATCTCAGCCCATTCAACAAGTTCTTTGTAAGAAGAAAATTGCTCTAACTTGTCGTTTTGCACATTGGAATCAATATAGCCAATTTCAAGGCTCTTGCTACTTGCCAAAAACCCTTTCGCCAAAGCAGTTCCCATATTTCCCATGCCGATAAAACCAATTTTCATCTCAATCTCCTAAAAGACACCAACTTATTTTTTCATTCTTTCTCTTTTAGCAAAAATCCAGTGAGAAATAAACAATATTATTCCTGACAACAAATAAATTATAGATTTAACCAATGTAGTTTTATAGTCTAACTTTTCATTTTCCACCAAAGCTCTATACTCTTGCTCTCTTAGCTCGGTTATCTTCTCATCAGTAAATTTTTTCAATTTTTCTTCGTTCCAATTTCCAGTATAATTAGTATTATTTAAAAATTTTTCAAAGTGATAACCACCATAATGCTTCTCTACATTAGCAAACTTCATAAAATCAACAACTAAACTACTAAAATTGGAAATAATTATCGTAATCGCTATAATACAAACAACTAACGAATACAATTCAAACAAAGATTTTTTCATTTTTCCTCCTACATAAACAACGTTCCGTCTTTTTCTCTATTATACAATTTCTCGATAACGCCCTTGACTTTGCCGTTGGTGATAATGGTCGGAACGCCAAGCTCCTGCAACATCTCCGCTGCGTGTAGCTTCGTCTCTATGCCACCTCTGCCCAAGCTCCCAGGAGCGTCTATCTCTATCTCGCTTCGCAGTTTGCGAATGTCGTCCACCTTGCTAATGAACTTCGCCTGCAAATTCTTGTGCGGGTTCTTGTCGAAAATGCCATCGATGTCGCTCAAAATTATCAGCACACCTGCACTCGCCAGCTTGGCAACGCGAGCAGCGAGCGTGTCGTTATCGCCTATCTCCAGCTCCTTGATGCTCACCGTGTCGTTTTCGTTCACAATCGGAATCACTCGCTCATCCAACAGAGTAAACAGCGTATTGCGGATATTCAGCACTCGCCTATCATCGGCAAAATCTTCTCTGGTCAACAGCAACTGAGCAATCAACTTATCGCACTTGGCGAAATTCTTTTTGTAACTTTCCAAGAGGTTAATCTGCCCGATAGCACACAGAGCCTGCTTGAAACACATATCGTTGTATCTCGCCCATTTGCCTATCAGCCCTGCACCAGTGACCTTGGCACCCGACGAAACCAAAATAACCTCTTTCCCCATCTCTGTCAACCAGTTAACCTGCCGACAAATATCCGCAACTACATCAAAATCAACTCTGCCTTCCGCCGAAGTCAGCGTGTTGCTACCGATTTTCACGACAATCCGCTTGGCATTATCTATCACTTCTCTTATCATTATATTCTCAGCCTCACTTACTCGAAAGCAAACTTTCTATTTTCTCTTTCATCTGGCGATACTGTCCGCCCTGCCAATACACTCTGCCACATCCCAAACAAGCCTTGAACTCGCTGTATCGCTCCGCAACTCCCTCGGGAATTCGTCCGACAACTTTCTTCTTGTCTGTGTCCAAAAGCACCTCGTTGCACGCCGAACACCTGCTACCGATTTTGCATCTATCCACTCCAAAATCCGCCAAAATCTGGGAAAACCAGTTCCAATGTCCAACACCTGAGAGCCTATATCTCTGAGTATCGGGAACGACTATCTTCCTGTCCTCCGAAACCAAAATCCTCTCTTCCGCAAGCAAAACCGACAAAATCCTTCCTCTTGACAAAGCGTTGTAAACCCTCACATCGTACCCAGCGAAGCGAAGCAGTCCAGCTACACTCAAGTAGAAATGGCTTAATAGAAATTTGGGCATCTCTTTCAAAGATTCACCCCCTCTCAGTTGGATACGCTTACCTGATAAAAAAGCTTTCCTTCCAGATAGTCCAGCACGCGTCCAGAGGGGAATACACAAAGATTTTTGCTGCAAACCCGCAAAGGTTTGGTAGCACCAGTGTCTATATCAAAATACACCTTGAAGTTCCCTTTATTTCTGCGGAGAATGGGCAAAAGCTCTTTGTCCTTGCCCTCTTCCAAATCTTTTTGGGAAAACTTAATCAGCAACGAGCCACTCGCCTTGGTACGCAAATCTTCCAGTTTGGTGATGCTACTGGGAATGACCTTCAACTCTCTTGTCTGATCTCCAAATCCAAAAGTAGACTGACGTCCGCAGATGAAGAGCCTATCGCCCACAGACAGCTTGTCTGAATAGTTCAAAAAATCTTGCCCAAACAAACTCATCTCAAATTCACCGTAAAAATCTTCCAGTCCAATAATAGCGAAAGCCTTATTCCGATTGGTCGTTCTCTTGGTCACTTTGCTCACGATGCCCACAATCTTAATCTCGGAAGGCAAAGACTTTCTCTCAAGAAATCGCTTGGTGTCAACATTGGCGATTTTGTCTATCAAACCCTCAAACTCTTGCAGGGGATGTCCCGACAAATAGAAGCCCAAAAATTTCTTCTCGTTCGCCAACTTCTCCATATCCTTCCACTTAAGAGTTTGGCTCAATTTAGGCTTGTAAGTAACAAAATCTTGCTCTCCACCCAGAGAATCAAAAATGGATATTTGGTCGGAAGCCGCTCTCTGTTGGCAAGCTCCACCGTATTCCAAAGCCGACTCAATAGCTTTATACTTGGCATTTCTGGTACCCGGCAAACAGTCCATCGCTCCAGAGCAAATCAAAGCCTCAAAAGTCGCTTTGTTCACCGCCATCAAATCCACTCTGGACGCAAAATCAAACAAATCCTCAAACTCGTTGCCCTGCTCACGAGCAAACACGATGCTGTTAATAGCAGCTTCTCCGACGTTCTTTATTCCACTGAGTCCAAACAAAATCTTCTCGTCTCGCACCAAAAAATCTTTTTCGCACATATTCACGTTCGGCTGAATAACCTCAATCTGCATCTGACGAAGCTTGTTCAAGAAAGTCGGAATCTTCAAGGGGTCTTCTTCCAACGAGAGAAGCGACGCCATAAATTCCACGGGGTAATGTGCCTTTAGATACGCAGTTTGATAAGCCACCAAGGCGTAACAGGCAGCGTGAGATTTGTTGAAAGCATAGCTGGCAAACTGTTCCCACTCGTTCCAAATCTTCTTAGTTTGAGTAGCGGAAATCCCATTGCTCTTTGCTCCTTCCTCAAACTGTGAATAAAGTTTGTCCATCAGAGCTTTTTTCTTCTTACCCATTGCTTTCCGCAAGGTGTCGGCTTGTCCGCCAGTAAATCCGCCCAAAATCTTGGACATCCTCATCACCTGCTCCTGATACACGGTGATGCCATAAGTCTCCTCAAGGACGTCTTTCATCAGCGGATGAGCGTACTGTATCTTCTCCTTGCCATGCTTACGATTGATGAAAGAATCGATGTATTGCATAGGTCCGGGACGATATAGCGACACCATCGCCACGAGGTCGCCAAAGCAATTCGGACGCAGATTTTTGAGGTTCTTTTTCATCCCATCGGACTCAAATTGGAAAACTCCGTCCGTGGCACCATTACCAAAAAGCCTGAAAGTCAGCTCGTCGTCCATGGGCAAATTCTGAATATCTATCGGGCTATCCAACCTACCGTTGACCAAGTCCACAGTGTCTTTTATCAGCGTGAGGTTTTTCAATCCCAACACGTCCATCTTCAGCAATTTCAAATCGTCCAGCCACTGACCCTCGTACTGACTAAGCACCACTGGAGGCTCGTTCTTCCTCGCCTTGGCAGTAGCTATCGGCACAACCTTTTGCATATCGTAGGGAGCTATCAGAGTTCCGCAAGCATGCACACCTGTCTGACGAATAAGCCCCTCAACGAACAGACTGTGCTTGTAAACCTCTTTGTAAACGTTGTTGGACTCTATCATCTGCTTGAAGTTGCCGTTTGACGAGAACTCCTCCACCAACTTGGCACCCATAGGCTTATCGATGGTTTTAGTTATTTCATTAGCCTCTGTGGCACTAACGCCAAGCACTCTGGCAACATCCTTCAGAGCAACCTTAGCCGCCAACGAAGAGAAAGTCACTATCTGGCTAACACACTCTCTGCCATATTTGCCCACAAGATATTCGATAATCCGACCTCTGCCACGAGTGCAAAAATCGATGTCAATATCGGGCATCCCTATTCTATCAGGATTGAGGAAACGCTCAAAAAGTAGCCCATGCTCTATCGGGTCTAGCTGAGTAATCCCCAAAAGATAACCCACAATACTCCCTGCGGCAGAGCCTCTGCCCGGTCCAACAGGAATGTCCATTTCCCGAGCGGCGTCTATCATGTCCTTTACTATCAAAAAGTAAGACTCATAGCCCATCTTGCCGATGGTAGCCAACTCAAACTCTATTCGCTCACGAATGTCGTCCGCAACATCGGGATATTTTTTGGGAATAGCCTCTTCCACCAAATGTCGCAAATACTCCTTCACATCAGTGAAACCAGCAGGAACATCGAACTTTGGTAAAAGGTAATCTTTGTAAAAAGCGTTCAGCTCAAAATCGACTTTGTCCGCTATCACCACCGAGTTGCTCATCGCCTCAGGAACTTGTGGAAAAAGCTCAGCCATCTGCTCGGGAGATTTGAAATAAAGCTGATTGGAATCGATTTTGAATCTATCGGGATCGTCCAAAGTGGTGTTGGTCTGAATGCAAAGAAGCACCTCATGCGAATCGGCGTCTTCCTCCCGCAAGTAGTGACAGTCGTTCGTCACCACCATCGGCAAATTGTTCGCCCGTGCCAAATCGATAAGCTCAGGCATCACCCTCTGCTCATTGGCTATCCCGTGATTTTGCAACTCGATGTAGTAATCGTCGCCGAAAGTGTCTTTGTAGAAATTCACAGCCTCCTGAGCAGCCTGCAAATCGGCAGATAGAAGATGCCTTGCCACTTCTCCAGCAACGCATCCAGACAGGGCTATCAGCCCTTCGGAGCATTCACGCAGAAACGCTTTGTTCACACGAGGTTTGTAATAAAATCCGTCCACATAGCCACGCGAAGCTATTCGCATCAGGTTGGAATATCCTGCTTTGTTCTTCACCAAAAGCACCAAGTGATTGCGTCTGTCGTTTTTGGACTGGGGACTATCGAAATCGTGGTCAACCACATAAGCTTCCATTCCCAAAATCGGCTTAATTCCTTTCGCCTTGGCTTTTTTGTAGAACTCCACCAAACCGAAGATGTTGCCGTGGTCGGTGATGGCTACAGCTTTCATGTCCATCGCCAGAGCCATGTCTATCATCTTGTCGATTTTACAGGCACCATCCAGCATGCTATATTGGGTATGATTGTGCAAATGAACGAAATCCACTTTCTATTACTTTCCCCATTAGATTATTTTCCTCTAAGAAAGTAATAACCCTAATTTTGTCAATTTTACTTTTTAAAATTTTGTGTGAGGAATTGAACAAGTGAAAAAGCTCTTGCTTTCCTCGTCACATAGTCTTTCGCCCTCGCCTTTTTGGGAAGTGGGTGTTCTCTTAACAGAGGGTTGTTCATCTTTTTGGACGGTAGAAAAGAGGGAAAAAGAAAAATGAACGAAGATGAGAAGTAGAGAAGCACGAAGGTGGATGCCCACTTCCGTGAGCATGAGACAGGAGGGTGATCATGAGGAATAGAGGTGGTGCAGGGAGCTTCCTGTCGCTTATCGCTCTGTTACACTAACCACAAACTCACAACAACCTCATTCTCGCTGTTTTCTCCCTCATTCCTGCGAAAGCAGGAATCCAGTCGGGGGACAGATGGGAATACTCCGCAACCTGCTAACTTTCCGCTGAAAGCGGAACTCTCCGCGACCTCATTCTCACGAACGCGGGAATCCACGATGGGAATGGATGGAATTATCAATTATCCACTGTCAATTATCAATTAACAAGCTCCGCTCTGCTTACTATGGATTAAGCTCCCACCTGGCTCTAAGAATTGTTGTTGAAGAAGAACCATTATTGAACATTCTACTCCCAATTGGAATCTCTAGCCCCATGTTATTTACCCAACCTTTGAAAGTATAATTAGTTTTTGATAAATTGTTAACATTCCCTACCACCTTGAGGAAAGTACCTGTAGTACTAGGAGGAACATTGCCTCCATCTGACCCATTACCTTCATATTCAAGTGTAATTTCATAAGAAAATGCAGGGAATAATTCTATATCACTAGATCTTTGGAGAGTATCCCCAGGAGCAAATAAATTTTCGCCATAATCAACAACTGAAAAGGCACCGTAATTATCATATTTACTCCAGCAAGCAAACTTCTTTGTCCCACTATTAGGTAGCATTGAAGGGTCTGCTTCTGACAATTTCTGAAGCACACCTGTAGTGCTTGGAGGGATCTCTCCTAGACCATTCGTATAGTCTCCCCTACTGTATGTAATAGTAAACATATCTGGTCGCCATACTGCATAGAGTGTTATGTCAACTTCTAGCGGGATACTCATCCCTTGTGAATAAGTCGTCCCTGTCGCATCATTCTTTGTATTCCAACCTACAAAAGTATACCCATCAACAGCTAAAGAACCTGTATTTCCTTGCACATCGACATTCGTACCTGTCTGAGAAGATGGCACAGATCCACCAGTAAGAGAATTAACAACAGAGGAAAGATTGGCGTCATACGTCAGTGAGTACTCCTGGAATAAAGATTCTGTCTCGCCATAAAGAAGCACAGGATGTTGCCCGCTAACCCAGAGCCAAGGAATGGCGTCGCTCAATCCTCCAGAAGTGGAAATAGAAAATCCTATTGTCCCTGTCCAAACATCTTTGTCTTGCACATCTTCTAGTGAAAGAGTATTGCCATCAATATTACCTTCTCCCGTATTACTTGGAGTAGTGTTACCTCCAACTGAAACACCATAAGCATAGTTTTTTGTAAGAATCCCCGAATTAGAACCAACTATTCTACCGCTGTCAGTAGTTCCATCGACAAAACCGCCACCTGTCACACAATTATCTACAGAGGCTGCACCTTGGTTACTTCCCACTATTCCACCAGCTTGAGCACCTTTCACGGTATCAGCGGCAGCCACACATTTTGCCACAGTTCCTGAGTTTTGTCCCACTACTGACCCCGCAACACCAGAGGAGGCAGTTACAGCTCCTTTTCTGATTAAGCAATTTTTCACAATCGCAGAAGTGGAAATACCAGCAATTCCTCCCACAGCAGTGGTTCCAGCAAATTTTGGTCTCAGCAAAGCAACTCTCTGCACGACTGCACCACTACCCAACTGAGCAAATAACCCAACATTAGCCTCTGTGGTACTGCTGTACGACAAATCGCTGATAGAATATCCTTGCCCATTGTATGTGCCTGTGAACGCAGTGGTAATTCCCAAAGGAGTAAAGCTCTTGCCAAACATGCCTATACTTTTATTTTGCTTATAATGTTTACTCAGATAATCGCTCTCTAACATCAACTCCAAAGACGAGGCACTATATACCAAATAAGGGTCATCAATTGCTCCAGAGCCTCCAGCAAAAGCGTGAGATTTTACACTACAATCCACAGTCATTTTTGCCAATCTCGGATAACCTGTCCAATCGCCCGTTGCATTTTCCCAACCATTGCTCAAGAAGTCAATAATTCCACCTGCACCGAAAGTAGCAGTTTCGTTTCGCAAGCTATCCACACTTATGTCCGCTCCGTGCATAGCACTATCGAGCCTATAAGTTTCATCCCACGCAGTATTCGCAGAATAGGTCGCATAGTTTTCATCTAAGGTCATAGAACCACTTGCAATCCTAGCAGTAACTTTTGATCCAGAAGTGATAGCCAGAGTATCGCAAATGGACAAGCTCCTCTTGAGCGATGCCGAACTACCACCTGCACCAACTATACCAGCAACACTAGAAACTCCCTTAACGGTGCTTCCTCCAACAATCAATCTATAGCCATCAGCATCTACCATATAACCCACTACACCACCAATATAAGCATTTCCACTAATCTCGGAATTAGTCACCAAAATATCCCGAATAGTACCCTTTAAACCGTCAGTACTTGCAAATCCTCCCACAACAGCACCTACATAGTCTTTCCCAGAAACTTTGGCATTTACTATTCCCAAGTTGGATATCTTTGCAGCTTTTACAACTCCAAAAAGACCCCTAAAATTAGTCGCTGTAGCCTGTTGCAAAGTCAAACCCTTAATAAAGCCACCGTTGCCGTTAAAAGTACCCGTAAACGGAAATTCCGTGGTTCCAATCGGCACGAAATTATCACCATCTACATTACTCAAATCAAGATTAGTGAGGTCTATAGAATCAACCCTCATAGAGAAAGCAGAATCTAAATAACCGCTAATCATCAGCAAATCATAGGCAGTTGAAATAAGCAAAGAATCTCCAGCGGTATTAGTTGCAAACGGAAGATCAGGAGTGCTTAACTTGCCACTATCCACATAGCTGGCGAACTTGGTCAAAGTAGGATATTTAGCTCCCGTAATGAACTCCCAAGCACTACTAGCATAAAATAGGGATTGATAATCGGTTTTTTGCAAACGATTGTAGAACAGGTTATCTCCATTAGCACTATCAGAATGAGATCCTATCACGTAATTGGTGTTGTTAATCTTGGTCTCCGCCAACGAATATAAACCACTGCCTATTGAGTTGCTCAGAGCGGCAACCTTACTATAGTCGGAACCAGTAGTAGTAACAATGTCACTAACCAAGGAATAACAATTTTGTACAGCCGTCGCGAGAGTATCTCGCACCAAGCCTCCCACATTGTCAACACCATTCAGGCTGTCTCCCACAGCCACCACGTTCTTGATGGTAGAGCTCTTTAAATATCCGACGATGGAAGCTACATATTCTCCAGCAGAAACCACATCGTTATTCAGAGATAAGACATCCTCTACGCTTCCACCCGCTGTAGTAGCACCAATTACAGCTCCTGCATTCGCTCCATTGGCATTTATCGTGCTATTCTTCACGCAAACTATATTCACCTTGCCTGTATTGTTGGATTGGTTTAGCCCTATCAAAGCTCCCGTATTTTTAGCTCCTGTTACCTTGGCACTATCCAAAAGCAACTCGTATATTTCAGCACCTTCTCCAACAACGCCGAACATTCCACTATAATCAACAATAGCTTCCACTCCCAAACTATCAGCTTTGACCTCTAAGTTAGTAATGGTCTTGCTATTGCCATCAAACTTACCAGAGAAATATTTACCGCTTTCCGTGCCATACCCTATAGGTGTGTAGTTGACCAAAGTGTCGTAATCGTTAAAGTTTAAATCGGCATTCAATATGTACTTCGACTCAAACTTCAGCCACTCAGGCAAGTTGACATATCCATCAACCAACTTGGCTAAACGCACATCTCCAATAGCATCAAGTTGTACACAATTAGTAATTTTATAATACCCTAACAAACTTTTTTCCATTTCCAAGCCATTGTCAGTAGGAACAGTAGTTTGCTTATTCTCTTTGAGCGTTGGGTACCCAGTAATTTCCGTCAAAGTAAAGGCATCCGAACTAGAGAAATAGGTACTCATAAGGACTGCTGCCAATCTATTGCACACGCCGTTTAGAGTTGAGTTGCTTTCTGCTACGAAACCTTTTGTAAGAGCACTGCCCGCAGAAGTATTATTCAAGCTGTAGCTAGTGTCTATAGTTCCACCGCTGACACTGTAAGCAAAATTGGCTACCTTAGTTGAGGATGTTACGGAATTCTTCAAAGAATAAGAGCGAATAATCTTACAATCCTGCATGTCTCCAACCACCAAACCTACACTATCGCAACCAGAAATTACAAGGTTGAAAGCGTAACATTCTTCCACAGAAGCCGAACCACTCAATTTGCCGACAAGAGAACCAAAGTTAGTTGGACCACTGAAATTAAAGGTAGCAGTTTCAATATCACTTCTGTACAATCTAGCATCTTTCATTGTCCCTATCAAACCACCAACAACTCTTGAACCAGACCCATTAACCGCTATAGCTTTGCTATCACTGTTATTGTATGTCACTCCCACATCATAGGCTCCTGTCACCTCTCCTGCCAAAAGACCAAAGTAAGAAGTAGGAGTACCATCAAAAGTTGCTGCAATTTCAGCGAAATTGAATATTCTGAAGGTATCGGATGTATTCAAAGCCAAGCTACCAAATAAGAAACCAACCTTGGAAGAGTCTCCCACACTAATGGAAACCTTGCTTGAAGAAACGGTCTCGGAATACCAATTACTGCTATCCATATCTCCTTTGTTCCATTCATCGCATTGACCCATTAGCAAACCAACTCTACTACCCTTGGAAGAAGACGGAGATACCGCAAACTTATTCAAAGTTACATCAAGAGAATCGGAACATAAATTCGATACCTTTCGTCCATGCCCTATCAAACCACCAATATAAGAAGCGTTTGTACTTGACCCTGTAATATTTAAAGAAAGAGGAATGGAAACTTTACCACCAAAGGTAACGTTGTCAACTTCTCCAAATAAACCTCCAATCTTGGAAACTCCTCCTACAGAGCTAGTAATATCAACTCCATTGGCAACTGTAATTTTACCCAAAATAACAGTATCTAACTTTCCTACAACAGAGCCAATATAAATAGAGTCTGTAGCACTACTGCTAGTAACACTAAAATCAGCATCACTAAACGTAACAGTGTCCAAGGTAACAATTCCAACTCCCGAAATAAGTCCTGCCACACCTCCAAAGTAAGAATTGCCAGAAGTAGCCGAAATAGTCCTCCCTCCACCTGTAAGATTTACATTAATTACGTTCAAGCTATTAGGTATAGTACCCATACCAAATAAACCACCAAAGTAGTTACCCTTTGTAGCGACAAATGTGCTAATAGTCGAAGGCAAGTTTACATTCACATTCTTAATATCTACAGACCCTTTGGTATTGTCCAAAGTTCCGAAAATTCCCACAAATGCAGAATCACCAGAAGTTAATGTCAAAGCAGATGCATTAGTCACAGTGATAGAATCTACCGAGCCTTTACCAGACAAAATTCCAGAAAGAACACCACCATAGAAAACACCTAATTGTGATTGTTTAAGACCTTCAACTATAGAAATAGTAACGTTATTAATATGGAAAGAATCTGCAACCACAGAACCAGCCAAAGCACCAACTTTGAGACCAGTCAAAGTCCCCAAGCTATTAAATTTAATGCCACTTACATCCAAAGCTACTTCACTACTATCAAAGTTACCAATAAATCCACCAGAATAACTCGTACCAGTCAAAGTATTAATATTGGACACTTGAATATTTCTAGCGTATAATTCCTTGCTCTCAGCAATAACACCTCCTACAGTGTTGCCGCTAAAGTTGGAATTTCCTCCAATAATTGTCAACCCACTCAAGGTGTCCGAGGTGGAAGAAACTATCAATCCAGCAGAGTTCTCAGTAGTGCTGAACGTAATCTCATTTAAAGTAAAGTTCAAATCTTTATAAACGGAGTTTTTACTCTCTCCAACCAAAACTGCCACATTGTCTGAACCTGCATTGCAAGACCCATCTATAACAACAGACAAAGAATCAACCAGCAAAGAGTCAGCAACGCCTATCATTGCATAATAGTTACCTTTTGAGCCTTCAACCGCACCAGAGAATTTTTCAAATTGAATAGTTTTCCCAGAACTTATCAGATGCCCTTTTAAAGGATAGGAGGATGTTCCTATAGGTTTCAGGGGAACAGTGTCAAAAGCTAAATTGCTCATCACCTTTACCTGCAAAGTCTGATTTCCGAACAACCCTTCTGCCAGAGTTGTAGCGAAACTATTGTAGTCTTCAGGCAAATATAAATAGACGATTTTATTATCACTATCATATTTATATTGAGTTACTAGTGAATCACTAAACTCACTGTAAACACCATATTCAAAGCTATTTACCTCTTTAAATCTGTAGTAATACTTACGCCCAACTTCAAGACTTCCAAAATTTGCCAACGTATTATTAATTTGGAAATCATAGTAACTGGAATCCGAGAACAAACTACCTTTCAAATTGGAAGAGAATTTAAAGGTATCCGCAACAACGATAGAATCGAAAGTCGGAACTGTGTCTTTCTCAATAATATATCCTTCCACCCTCGTTCCCAGATTTTTCCAGACAATCTCATTGCCATCTATATTCCCGTCACTGTCATAATGCAAATAAATTTTGCTAATGCCTGCACGGTCGCCTTTTGTCCATCCAGTTCCCTTGGTAGCACTGTAAATGCTGTTGCTATAAAATTTGTCAGGACTATTATTTACAGCTATCATTCCCTTGATACTATAGTTATACGCTTCTCCAGACCTTGGTTCAGTCAAAGTCCCTACTCCATTTTTATCTTGATAGGTGTAGAATGTATCATTGCCCACAGTCGTTGAATCCAATTCACTCGGAATAACAGTATCATATTCAACCAAACCAGAATTTATGTTTTTCCTACTAATAATATAAGCAGTAACCGTGTCTGGAGCTCGTTCTACATTTCTTTTTTCCAAATCAAAATCTTTTTCCCAAGAAGTAGCCTTAATCCGTTTCCAACTAACAAAAATAGTGTCTTCGCTAGTACCTTTGGAAACAGAAAGAGAATCAAATTTCCCTGACCATTCAAACCCATATTTCTGCCCCATAGTATCGGAAGGATGCGAAATCGTAGTACCATCGTAACTCAACTGTGCAAACAATTTGTAATAGTATTTAGTTTCAACAGTAACAACAGTATCCAAATATCTATAAGAAGTATCTGTTCCCGAGAGAATAGGGGTAGTATCAATATTAGCGGTTATGTTTTCCGTAGTCCAGTTTTCTCCAACTTTCTGCTTATACAATACATAACTGGTAGGCATAGCAGTTCCCACGTTTTGACTCTTAATCCAAGACACAGCTATTCCACCAGAATCGACCTGAATATTAACACTGTCCAAAAGCAAATATTTGTATCCATAAGTAGTTTCTGCAATAGAATAAACCGTGTCTGCTCCCACAGCTTTGATAGCTCTAAGTTTATAGAAATACAAATGACCTGGGAGAGCAAAAGTATCTTTGTAAGTCAAAGTATCCGTGGACAACGAAATATTACCGTTTCCGCCATCATAAGACAATGTTTTGTACACTTGGCTACCAAAAGTCTTGGAGTTTTCCTCGCGATAAAGCAAATAAGATGTTGCTCCAGCTACAGTGTCAAACTGCACACTTACCGCAGTGTCACCCTTGCTAACTCGCAAGTTAACAGGGTCTAAAGGCAAAGCTCCCAAGCTGGATGTATCACTAAATATAGACTTACCTTTCCCTCCATTGTAAATGGTTTTAATCTTGTAATGATAGATAAATCCTCTACTCAAATTATACATATCGTAATAAGTAGAATCATTCGTCACCTCACTAGAAAGAAGCGTAGCAATCAAATCAAAATCTCCCGAATTATCTTGCCTATACAATTCATAAGCCTGTATATCAGTTTTGCCATAGCGTGGAAGATTCCAAATAATCTTTATCCCGTCTGTATAATCACCATTGGAACAGCTAATATCTCCCACAGAAAAACTTCGTACAGCTCCACTACGAACGGGAGATAAGGCTGAAAATGCACTATCGGAAATTCGTTGTCGATAAGATCTAATAGCAAAGTTATATGTGTTGATAGAATCTTTACTCTCCACAAATTCACTCGGAATGTATTTATAAGAAGAATCAGAAGAGTTCTCCATAAGGACTATAGAATCATAATTCGTCAATGAAGGCATCCCATTTCTACTCGCAAATATTTGATATCCTTTTGCATATCTCACTGTATCCCATGATAGTTTTATTCTAGATGTGTCCTCAAAGCCAGCAACATAGCGACTGGAATCATACACTACAGCAAAATTACTGGGGACAGACAGCAAAGCACTACCAGAATCAATTTCACTGGAATCTATAGTACTAAACTTAAATATTTTTATCTTGTAATAATATTTATCGCCAGGTATCAAACTCTCGCTACTATCAACATAAGTTGTCCATTTTGGAGCATTTACCTTCAAGCTATCCAATCTTTCCCAACTCTCTCCTTCATGCATACGATAAAGGACTGCAGAATCTAAATATTTTGAAGTACTATAAGTTAAACGAACTGTATCCTGATAAATCCCTTTACTAACACTATCTATTATAGGTGAGTCAGGGAAAATATATCCAGTATCTGCTTCAGAATATTCAGAAATCAATTCCCTCTCAAATAACCCACCTGTTATTGGTTCCCTAATATATGTCACGGCTCTAACCCTATAACTATAGGTTCTACCTCTAAAGGTGGTAGTATTGAACTCTTTGTCCAATGTAGAATCTAAATAAGAACTATCTCCACCTGGCACTGCAACCTCTCCATCAGAAACCCCATCTATATATCTAGAAATATAATAACTGTAAACCGTATCTCCAGCAACATCCTTCACCTTAGACCAAGAAATGAGCAACGAATCTTTCAGAGCTTTACTGACAGTTACATCCTTCACCTTAGGCAAATCGACATATCCATGAACTAAATTGGAAACGTTGGTAGGCTCACCACCATCTATCCTAGCCATCACTCTGTAAAAATACAAATTACCAATTAAGAGAGATAAACTCGTGTCATGGCAAACATTATTCACTCCAAGCAAAGAACTGTTTACTTCAGAAGTAACATCAAAACTACCCCCAACACTAACACTATCAACGTGTTTTAAAGAATCGTAGCGGAAAATAATTGTCGTATCTAGTTTAGGATAAATATCTGCTGTATACGTCCAGTTCAGCTCCATGGTGTCAACTTTTACAGAATCCAAAGCAATAAATTTCAAATCTTTCACACCGTAATACTTGTAATATCCACTATCAATTGGAGAGTATGCGGAATTGTGGTCAACTCCCACAGCTAAAACTCTATAGTAAACTTGCTTAAACGCTCCATACAGCGTACGGTCGTTATATATTGTATCATCAGAAGCCTTAGAAACAGATGTAAACGTCAACGTATCATATTTTGTCAAATCTTGACCGTCACTACCTGTAGTAGAATCTCTCAAAACCAAATATTGCAATGCATCGTTAGACTTACTCCAAATCAGCTTAATAGTATCGAACAGAACTCCTTTACTGACGCTGTCTATCGTCACAGAATCCATCTTGCGATAACCAGTATCAAAAATCGTAGCAAAATCAGAAATAGAAACAGTATTTTTGAATGCAGCAGTATAAATATAGTCTAACCCACGCAATCCATTACCACTATCAACATAAGTGAAATATCCGCTATTATATCCATTGGCAACAACAGTATCGTATAAGTTAAATTGACCTACAGTTGCTCGACCTCGCTTAATAAAGATAGTGTCAACTATGGAAGCAGTAGTATCGTCGGTATAAATTTTCATTTTAACAGTATCGAAATAAAGTCCATTGTCAAACACAACTAAACTGTCTGGCAACCGAAGACCCACATAACCACTATCAATCTCACTACTATCAACAGCTACACCCTTATAGGATTTAATCTTGTACTGATAACGCATTCCAGGGAAGACATTTACATCGTACCAATCAACTTCCACCATGCCAAAGGGTAAAGTTGACATTCTTTGCCAATCGTAACCTGAAACATCCAAAGAATCTCTATACAAAACTATGCTGTCGCCATAAGCAGGAGAAGTATATCTAACTCTAATGCTATCCCCAGCAATTCCTTTGCTCACATTCACAAGATGCACAGAATCAGGCTTGGTATATCCAGTATCAGTATTTGTATAGGAAGCGACAAATTTCATAGACTTACTGAATCCAACAAGCGTGTCTTCGACAATACTGATAATCGGCCTAACTTTGTACAAATATTCTCTACCTATGTAGATAGGAGTAGCAAATCTCATAGAATAGCCATAAGCTATGGTGAAGTTTGCTGTATCAACAAAAGAGGTGTCGTTTCCTGGTAAATACAAAGAATCAGCCGAGCTACCATCGGTAAGAGACCTGTACAAGCAATAATAAGTAGCTGTATCGCCTACTGTCCTTTGCACCTTAGCCCAAGTAACCTTGATCGCCTTAGGAAGATAAGTAGCCTTGGTAGCGATGAGCGTATCCAAAGGTTCTAACTTGGTGCATCCAAAAGTCAAATTGGAAACATTGCCCGCTGTAGCACTACCTCTCGGGTAAACCTGCATCAAATAAAAGTAGAAGTTACCCCTCTTGAGAGCAATGGAAGTATCGGTGTAAGTGTTATTCTCAGCAAAACCAGAGCCAATAGTATCTATCCGATATTTGTCAGTGCTCAAATTGGCAGGTGTAGCGTTAGCCACAGTATCAAACCTGAAGACCTTGATACTATCTATCCCAAAGTCTATCAACTTCTGAGGCAGACTATAAGTCAACGTGATAGTATCTACCTTCAAGCTGGACATAGCCTCAAATTTCAAATCTTTTATTCCAGTATATTTCAAGAAACCGCTATCCACATCAGAATGTGCGGAATTGTACTCTTCTCCCATAGCAACAACTTTGTAGTAAATATTCGTGTACGAAGGATATTTCGTAACATCGGAATAAGTAGTGTCTGCATTGGTAGCACCAAAATTCGATTTGAACAATGTGTCATAATTGGTGAGAATAGTGCCACCTGTTCTCGTGGAGTCACGCAAAATTATATAGCCCTTGGTAGCATCTTTTATCTTGTTCCAAACCAAGTAGATACTGTCAGGATAAGCTCCCTTAGAAATCGTATCAAACTGCGGAACGCTCACATCTCGATGCACCAAAGTATCTGGAGAATACGGAGAGTATCCAGTCGTGTCGTTATAAGAAGAAATCGAGTAGTTGTAATCAATTCCCTGAATAACCGTGGTATCCAAATAGTTGTCACTTCCGTCAGCAGGTATCATATATGTCTCAACAGCAGTTACCTCAGATTTCCTCCACTTCTTAACTCTATAAGAATCAACGGTCGTATTGCCGTCCATAATCATCAAACTCAACTTAATACCAGCGGTGTCCGAACTCAAGATTTTCAAAGTGTCCATAGGCTTTAGATAAGTGTAAGAAACTATGTCGAATGTGTCTGCAGAAAGAGTGTCGTTCTTTATCCTAAATCTGTAGGAATATCTCTTACCTCGCGTCAAAGTTGTATCAAGAACTCTATCGTTGCCAGTTATAGTGTCAAAAGCGGCAAATGCAGAATTGGGATCTGTAAACAACTTGCGATAAACATAGACATTTTTAGCGTAGCTATTGGCAGGATAAACTGTGATGCTGACGTTAGTTACCACTCTGCTATCAATAGAAAGAGGCGAAGTTTTCTCTATCCAAGCTGTGTCGTTGTAGCCATACACTTGCGTAGCATCAAGAGGTGGCATCTCCGACCATCCAGAATCTGTACTACTCTCCGCTGAAATAAGCGAAATTTCAAAATTCCCTTCTTGATTACCGACAGCCGTATCCTGTTTAATATCACAAAGATACTTCAAGCTGTAAGCATAAAATCTTCCCGGTTCAAAACCTTTACTAAAGAGCGAACCCCCATAATAATCTACAACAGCAGAATCGGTAAGCGTAACGGAAAGTTTCGTTGCTGGTACTAACTCTTCTCTATGCAGTTGATACTTCTCTATATTCTGCATAGTATCCCAAACAATTCTCACACTATCAACCATAGTTCCAAAAGTCGCATTCGGCTTTTTGGGAGTAGGCAAGTCCAAGTATCCATAAGCCAAATTGGAAACCTTGGAGACCACTCCAGCTACTCTCAACACCACTTTATAGAAATACAACTTGCCCAATTGTAAATCGGAAGAAGTATCCAAAATAACATAATTCGTAAGATCGCCACTGGTAGAAAACTTAACAATGTATTTGGATGTATCCATGAGATAGGTTGCCGTATCGGTAGTATTCTCCACATTTTCCCAACGATATAATACTACTCCACTATCTCCAAAATCCGTCTCTGGAGAAATCTGACTACTAATGCTAAATTTGAAAGCTATAGTATCCAGCTTTCTGCCTTGGAACGCCAAATTGGTTACCCTATCAAAAGCTCTATATCCAGAATCAACCTCGGAAGTGTCCGAATTGACATCCACTCCAACAGCTTGCACTCGGTATCTGATAAACTTGCAAGAAAGATACTCTGCCTTATCATAATAGAACGTATCCGTTTTGTCGTCAAGTAGCCCTTCGCTCAGCAACAAACTGTCTTTGCCATCATCCATTCTGCGGAACAATCTATACCCTACAGCATCATCTATCTTATTCCAAATAATAACGATAGAGTCTGTGCTTGTTCCTTCGCTGACCGTATCAAACACAGGAGCTTCAAGCTTTGCGTAACCCGTGTCCACCAATCTGCTGTATTGGGACAATCCTGTAGTTTTATTGTAATAAGCTGATTTGTAAACATAGTACTTACCTTGAACCATAGTAGTATCACGCACAGTGTCAACAGTAGCATCAAAAGGATAAATCAATTTGCTAGTAACGGAAGAATTATTCCAATCGGTTCTCAGGAAGATTAACGAATCTATATTCTCAGTATTCCTAGTGTTTTTAACAGATCTTAACTTGATGGATTTTAAATACGTGCCATTATTCATAACTTGAACCGTATCAGATGGTTGCAATGGAGTAAAAGAGGTCAAAGTCAAGTAAGTATCGGAGATAACTTCGTTGACAACAGTAAGCTTGAAGCTATCCAATTCACCAAATTTTTTAACCGTATATTTGAAAGTATCGGTCACAGAAGCGTCTCTCACAGAAATGGAATAAGAATGCCCATACACTCCCCCACTAACAGTATCAACCCTCACACTGTCAATATAATCCTTGCCCCTTGTAATGCTTATCATAATGATACTATCAAAAGACTTCGGGTCAATGTTCAACGCCGTCGAGATGTTTACAGTGTCATTATTAACCCAAATATCCGATGTACTCAGAGCTGGAATTCTACCATACCCAGAGTCGATAGAATCGCGATAAATTTCTTTATCTCCATTAAGATAAACATTATAGAAATACCACTTACCTGGTTGTAATCCGCTATCAGAAATTACTACATCCTCAAATCCAACAGAAGCTCTTTGTCCGTTGTAATAAGCGATATTCCCCGCTAATTCAAGCTCTCCACTTGAGTTGCGTTGCCTGCGGACTACCGTGAAAGGCTCGTCAACTATGCCTGTCCAACTCAATCTAACGGTATCAAAGGAATCTCCCTTGGTAGCAGTTAAGTTTTTCACTTCGTAAACCTGTGGATAAAGCGTATCAACCAAATTGGAATACTTGGAATCGCTGTTTTCTATGCCATCAGAGCCCACCAAAGCAGACAAATCGTTAAGAGCTTTCACCCTGTACAAGAAAGCCTGATTTCTCTTGGCAGTCACAATGGTATCTAAATAGAAACTATCAGTTACCGTATCCAAAATCTGATAACTATTCTCGTTATATCTAGTTTTCCCCACGACGTACTCTTCGGCGTTAGCGACTTTGCCCCATTTAAATCCGAGAACTGCTGTATCCAAATCTCCCATCTCAATTGTATCAAGAGAAGTTGGAGCCAGTAGCTTAGTCCATCCAGAATCAATATCACTCTTTTCACTAAAACGAGGGAAATTTTGCACTTGCGACGCAATTCGGAAATAAAGTTTCTTGCCATACCAAGCACTATCATTCAATGCATTGCCCTTCAAAGAATAAACGGCAATCCCACCGATAGAATCAAAATGTCCTGTCAAGACTGTAGAATTAGCAAAATCTACCTGAGAAATGTTTGTATCGACATAGATTTTGTAATTCATCTTCCCTATCAAAGCAGAAGCCTCAACTATTTCAAAATAAATACTGTCATAATAAGAACCTTTGGAGGGTCTGAGAGTAAATTTAGGAGGTGCTTGCTTACCAATTCCCTTAGCTGTGTCACTCCAATCCGAATTTCCATAAATATTATGCGTCCGCCGTACTATAATCTGTTTTTCACCTTCTTCATATTTCGACTCAAACTGATATGAAGTGTCTGGAACATTTTTGTTCACAGGAGCAGCATTATCACCCATAATTCTCACATCATAAGTAACACCTACAACGTCCGATTTCTTCCACGTTACCAAAATAGAGTCCGTAATACTATCGGAAGCTGTAACATCTACAACCTTGTTCAGTTTAGACCAACCACTATCCACAGCAGACCAATCGGAAGAAATAGAATCCCAAATAGGTTCTGTGCCACCGGAATCTACCAAGCGGAGTTTGAAATAATAGCTCTTACCCTGTTTCAAAGAAGAGCGAACAAAATTGTACGAACTGCTGTCTTTAGCCGTGTTGTTGTAGATATTCAAGGTATCACAATAGGAAGAAGAGAAATCGAAGAGCGTGTCATAAGCCAATAAGAACTTGGTCACAGAAGTGTTTGCAACCCAACTAATCCGAATAGTATCAATAAGAAGGGAATCTTTCTTTACTATGGACAAAGTAGGCGTAGCAAACTTCTTGCCACCAAATGCACTGTCAGACCAATTTCCACTGATAAATCCGTCTGATGACTGACCACTCCAAGTTGCCACATCACCAGTTGTGCTAACGTAATCAGGGTTATATGCTTTCACATAATATTTGTAAGCCATTCCCTTAGTTGCGGAATAATCTCTATATGTGGTGTCGGTCAAAGCGGAAACGTAAGTCGTGTCGGAAGTACTTACTTTCTTGAGCAAGTATCTCCCACTCTCACACAAGGAAACAATAGCTTTCCATTTGACAGTAATGAAATCTTCACTGAAGCCAATGGTGTCCGCTATCACACCCTCAATATCAGGTATCTTTTTCCAGCCAGTATCCACCTCGGAGAAGACAGAAGCCTTATTATTGCGATAAGATTTCACGGAATAAAGATACTTCTCGCCTACGGTTCTCTCCAAACTGGAATCGAAGAGAGTGTCCCTAGTTTTTGTGAAATCAGCGTGAACACTGTCGATCCGACTGGCGTCACTCAGCAAGCTAATACTCTTGGCGTATATTACAAAGCTATCTACATCTCGCACCAAAGAATCTACCTTCCACGAGACAAGAATTGTGTCGGCAGAAACTCCATCGCTGGCTATAACTCCCGCAGGAGGAAGAGGATTGGTGCTGATTTCCACGGAATCAGAATAAGGTGAATATCCTGTGGAATCGCTATAAGCTCGAACCTTGTAACATCCATCATCGCCTGGAATAACCGCCGTATCCACCATTCTGGGTATTTCGGCAGAATCCAAAACCTCAAAAACACCACTTCCATTCTTCTTATACAATTCATACCTGATTGCATTTTCCACAGCCTTACACTTCAAAATGAATTTGTTCGACTCAAGGCTATCCAACCTCAAGCTGTCGGGTGCCAAAAGCAAAGCAAAGCCCTTAACAGGTTCGGAGAATCTTGCTTTTCTCGCATTATTATCGTCCAAATCATTAAGAGAGGCAACTTTAAAATAGAGCAATTCTCCCAAGTTGGAAATCTTTAATTCGGGCACTTCCAGTCTATAAGTGGTATCTCCAGTGGAAACGGAAATCTTATAAAGTGCATTTGCATATTCAAAATCTCTTAGCGTGTCTCCCACAAGATAATATTGCTCAGCATTGGCAACTTTGTTCCATTTTATGATGATAGAATCGGAGTAACTGCTATCAGGCTTATTATCTTTGGTATTATAGTCAAACACACCTGAAACCGTTAACCCTGTAGGTTCGCCCAATAGTGACCACGCTCCAGACGATATACCAATATTCATCGCCAAATTATACGTCGTCACTTCCACAGTATCAGACTCTGCACCATCAAACCCTTGTATTGCAGTAGTCAAATAGTAATAATACGGCTTGCCTCTTTCTAAGACGTTCGTGGCTGAGTATTTGTCGAGATAGTATCCCGTATCAACTCCCACAGAATCCAAAAGCGTTTTAGCTCCACCTCTAATTGGAGACCTATAAATATAATAGTAGAAATTTTCTGTATTTTTGACAGCCCAGTTCAGCTTAATTGTATCATAACGAACACTATCGAAGTAGAAATAGAACGAGTCCACCTTTGCCAATTTCAAATAACCCGTATCAAAAACAATGCTGGTGTCAGAAATCTCTGCCGTGCAATATTCGTTAACGGGCTGAACTTTGAAGATATATTTACTTCCTTCGGTAAATTGTGAACCGTAGTTATTTAAAGTGAAATTATAAGTAGTATCCTTAGCCTCTACTCCTACTTTAGCTAACAAAGAGTATCCCAAACTACCCAAGGTATCAAAGAAAACATTGTACCCGCTTGAGAATGAAGACATACTCCATGTAAGAGAAATAGCATCGGTAGAAATCCCCTTTGTAGCCTTAATCATGGTAATGCGTTCTAATTTGGTGAACGCTTTAGCACCCGTAGTCGCTATAGGTCCAACATCAGAATTTTTGGAGCCAGCTACCCAATAATAATACCTCTTGCCAGGGTTATTTTTCAATGCGTCACTGCTATCTACATAACTCTTCCCCTCAACTGTATCCAAAGGAACACAATTACCCACGTTGGAATCATCGCTACGATACACAATATAAGAATCTACAGTTTCTATGCTATCCCAAATCAAATGAATTGTATCATACTTATAACTGTTCTCAACCTGCCTCAAGCTATCAACATAACCAACTTTGGCATAATTCGTAACATGAGTCGAAGAATCAGAATATAATACTCCAAATCTATTGGGGGCATATGTATAAACATAGTATTCATAAAGTTCAGCAACTATGACGTTAGAATCGAGATAGGTTATCATACTATTAGCAGTTCCGTCATACACAGTATCTATCGTGTCAAAAATTCCAACGCTACTCTTGGCTTTACAAAGCAGATATTTGAGAGTATCTCCCCCAATATTTTTCTTGTTCCAAGAAAGACTAATGCGACCTTCCAAAGCAGGCTTAACTGTAGAAAGCCCCACAGCAGGAATCTTAGAATAACCGCTATCCACTATTACTTCCGATGTAGATTTATACAAATCGTTTAGTGCTCGAACACCAACATAGTAAACATATCCCGCATAATTACCACTCACAAAAATCGTGTCCAAAAGCGTATCAGAATCGAAAATTGCAGAAGATAAATCAATATCTTGATATCCGTTAACAAAAAGGTCATTCTTGTTTCTAGTATAAGAAAGTTGATACTTCGTAGCATTATCTTTATCCGCCTCTACCGAGCGCTTGACTTTCAAAGACAAAGCATTTGCCAATTCTCCATCTGTCGCCTTAATCAACAATGGTGTTGGCAATTTAGTCCAACCTGTGGTCTGTGATCCATTACTCATCCCGAAGTCGTTCCTCGTCCACACTCTCACATAAATCTTTCGCCCTTTCAAGCTGTCTTGCGTGATAGGAATAATCGCTGAATCCAAAGTATGAGAGAAAGTGACGAAGTCAGTTCCAAAACTATCTATAGGAGAAATAAATCTGCCAGTATTGGCGTCCAAATCGCTATAAGTAGACCATTCTATAAAGTAAGCCTTATGGGTAGAAACTTTCGCCCATTTCACAATGATAGTGTCATCATCCTCTCCCCTGTCGTATCGAATGAATTCTACTGAATCCAAAATGGAGTACCCACGAACTGGCTTAGACAGCACTTTCTCCTTGCTAATGTCGTTGAAAGCTGCCACCTTATACCAACGAACAGAACCGCGAATTAGGTTATCGTTATCAACGTAGATAGTATCTGGTCCGTTCACAACGGTGTCCATGATATTGTCTTGCCATGAAATATTCTGAGTAGTATCCCTAACGAACAGATATTGAATATCAGTAGCCAAATCGGCTGTACCAGACTTATACCCCCAACTCAACGTAATGCTATGACCTGTAATAGTAGCAAACAAAGTATCTGGTGGAGCAAATCTAGCATAACCTGTATCCATAATGCTATCGGTAGAAATCACAGGTAAATAAGGAGAAGAATTACTTTTTTTACTCTTCAAAGAATAGACATAATTGATACCTTTTATCAAAGATGCCGAATCATATATCTCACTGGTAGTTTTCGCAACCGTATATGTCGTATCCAAAATCCCTGATTTGTATCTATTCAAAATAAAGCTATCAACTTGGTCACCATAAGTAGAAGTCGCCCAATTCCAAGTAATCTTAATAGTATCGGCATAAGCTCCATTACTAACTTTTAAAGTATCAGGAACTGGCAAGTAACAATAGGTACCCAAGGTATCACTCGCTTCGGAAACTTGCTTCGAACCAGTCATATTATTGATGACTGTTTGGATATAGTATCGTACGTATTCACCAAAATTGGTAATTTTATCCACATAAATGTTATTAGAAATAGTCAAATCGGCTTTCGAAAGAGTCGTCACAGGGGCAAAAGAATTATCCCCAAATCTCCTATAAATTCTTATGCTGTCCAACTCGCCAACGTCAGAAGAATAATTGTTCCATTTAACTAGGTTAGCACTATCAGTAACATCAATAGAGCCCATAGTAGGTTTAGGTAAAGTAATTCCACCTTTCTGCAAATCGGAGGAAAGAGTAGATGCAGAATACGGAACAATATCATTTGTAGTTTCATAAGCCTCAGAACGCACTCTGAACCAATAAGGTACACCCTTCTTAGGCTTATTGAAAGATTCTTCGGCATATATAACAGTCGTTGTATCGGTCAAAGAAGTAGAATCTAAAAGATTCATAAATACTGAATCAGAATAACGATACAACCTATAACGAACATCCATCAAATTCTTAACATCCAAATTAGCTTTAGTAAATCTAATGAGGAGCGAATCTTCTTGAGGATATCCAATCTCAACTATACCAACCGTATCAATTCTACTATAGCCAGGGTTCAATAAAGTTTCTGTATTCAGAGTATCGGAAATGCCATTGTATCCCGAACGACTAGCAACAATCTTATAGTAATAGTAAGCTCCGTTAACCCTTGTGCCAGATCCATCCAAATCATCCATAAAGGTATAATAACTATCGACAGTCCCTACGGCTGTTGATGTCCAAGTTGGACTGGAAATAGCAGTATAACTGCCTCCACTGATTTTACGCCATATAGCAAAACTGTGTCCTCCCAAATAGCGTAATTTAACCTGAATAGAATCTATCAAATTCCGAGAAATCCACACTGAATCAATGTCCGCAGGACTCAGATACCCTACATCCCAAACCGTATCTGAATGAACTCTCTTATCGGCAAATTTATAAGAATAAGCCGAAACTCCCAGAGTGTATTTAGTCCCATAAACAAAATTATAAGCAAGAGAGTCCACAAACTCTTCCACGGTAGTACTACTGACAGAAGTAACATTAACAACTATAACGGAATCTTTACCCGTAGCCACATCCTTAACTACTATAGAATACCCTTCTGCATCATTTTTCACATCCCAAGTAAGTTTAATTTTTTCCTTATAAGCTCCCTCTGAAACAGTAAAATTAGTACAGGTATCCAGCTTAGTATAAGCTTCAACAGGACCAATCCAATCGGAAGATTCAGCATTTTTCTTAGTTCTCACATAGTAGTAATACAATTTCCCGTTCGTAAGATCTTTATCTGTCCATCTAAAATAGCTCCCCACGGGATTAGTAAGAGAAGCAACTTCTATACTATCAACAAGGGTTGTAACTGTTTTGTCTTCGTTCAATCTCTTAATAAAAATACTATCAACACCCTTGGGTAACAAAACTTCAAAAGGTATACTATCTACATAGAAAGTATCATCATTTACCAAACGAATATCAGACAAAGAAACTGCACACTTCCCTAAGACAGAATCAGTCCAAGGAGAAGAAGACAAAAGCTTGTCCTCTCCAACAGCATTTGCCAATCTCCTGCTATGTAATCTTACCCTATAATAGAAATCAAGACCTGCTTCCAATTCCGAAGAAGTATCCAAGAAACTCAAAGTATCAAATCCTGGAAGACTATCAACTAATACATAAGAACCTAAACTGGTTTTCTTTCTCTGAATTTCTATCTGCATGTCATAATTTTTATAAACAATAGTATCTTCTGCAACGGATGAAGGTAAAGAGATGTTAACTAAAATCTCACCGTTTCTCTTATCACTACATCCCGAAATATAAATCTTCGGTGGCAAAGTAAATCCTGAATCAAGATTGGACAACGAATCAGCTGGAGTTATTGAGGTTGTGCCTCCAACTTTAAAATAGTAGAAAACACCTGGAACAGAACCAGAAATAGAGCCCAAGTTAAACTTATAATTATATACTCCGGGATCAGTTGTGTCCATTTCTTTTACTATTTTAGTTTCATCAAAGACTCCATTTGCACTGTCGCTCATGTAGATTATGTAGTTTTCCGTATTGTCATCAGCCAATACTTGACTCCCGAGATAATTGTACCAAGTCAAAGTCAAAGAGTCAGCAGAAATTCCTTTGCTAACAGACAAATTCTTAGGTCCTCTAAGTTTACTAGCTCCTGTTACCGTAGAAGAATATTCGGAACTTCCCGTAGTGCCTTCAAATCTCGCCTTAATATAAACAGGAATACCTTTCAAAGGAGAAGCAACAGCCAATTTATAAACGGAATCGGTAGCAACCTCATAGTTAACTACCACACTATCCCAAATACTCTTATCACTAGACCATTTGATTTTCACAGAATCGACCATAAAAGAAGAAAGCTGATTCCATGTTATCTTGATAGTATCAACAATAGTACCATAAGTTGCGCTTATCCTCGGTGCAGGCACAGAAGTATAGCCAGAATCTATGGCAGAAACACTGGAATAGGCAGTGTCACTCAAAGATGTAAATCTAACCTCAGCATAAACATCAAAATAATATACTCTTCCTTGCGATATATTTGAACCGAAAGTTCCATTATCACGTAAATCCACGGAAGTATCGGACGTTACCAAAGAATCCAAAACACTTCCTCCGCTGGCAGAACTTCTCATTCTAACGGTATAGAACGAAGAATATCCATCAACTTCAATAGGAGACCAACTAGCTTTCAAAATACTTTCGTCTTCAGCTTTCGCAACGGTAAATCCTCTAACAGTATCCAAAGAGGCAAAACCAAAATCAGCCGTGCTGAAATCGGAATAATGAACATACTTTGCATCGTCTACATTTTTCGTACGAACACGATAGAAATAAGGTCTACCTCTAATAGGAATTGAATTCAATTTTATACTATCAACATAAAATGTATCCAAAGAATCCAGTTCAACCAAAGAATCCATGCCAACAGAGAATCCGTCAATAGCAGTAGAGCGATACAAAAGATAAGATTGTCCATCTAATGCTCTATTCCAGATAATCTTAATGCTATCCTTGTAATCTCCCTTTGTCACTATGACAGAATCAGAAGCACTTAAACTCAAACATCCCGACAAAGTATCTGTCATTTCCGATTTATTGGAAATAGCTGTTGAAGAGGCTTGCAAGTAATAGAAATAGTATTTACCTCGTTTTAAATTACCTTGTGTCCAAGTATAAACAGACTTTGCCCCCGAGATCGTAAAGCTTAAATCGGATTTTTTCAAACCAAAAACAGTTGGAGAACAAGGGCTAACCAAGCTATCTAACCTGTAAACGACAAAAGAATCAACCATAGAAGCAGGTAAAGTATCGTAAGACCAAACCAATTTCAAAGAATCTTTACCGCTAACTTGTGCCACAGATGTAAGAACAGGAACTGGTAGAGAAAGATAACCCGTATCCTCAACACAATAGTGAGACTCACTAAATTTCTCAGTAACAACCTTGACCTTGTATTTATAAAAAACACCTGCCTTCACATCAGTGTCTACATATGAATCCAAGGTGGTAACAAAAACACCCTCATCACTTAAATCGTTTCTATGAATGCTATACTTTTTCCAACCGACATCATTGGACATAAGAGTATCCCACTTCAAAACGATTTTGTCTTTGTAAAGAGCTTTTGTCGCAGAAAGATTCATAAGAGTATCCAATCTGCAATATCCAGAATCGACTGCACTATAAGGCGAATTAATCAAATTATCCGAAACTTCATTTCTATGAACTTTACCTCGAACATAATACATTCTCGCCTGATTAATGTTGCTACTTAACTCCCATTTAGTAGCGGAAGTCATAACAGGAGTTGTTGTATAGGAACTAAAATTAGAATTTTCAGAATACTCAAGTGTCATTTTGTTGGCATTGGTTGGCCAAGCATCCCACTTAACTATCAGCTTCCTATTTAAAAGACTGTCTTCCGCTGTTTCCACTCGAATGGCAGGAGCTTCAAATTGTCTCCAAGCACTATCACTTACCTCACTGTTCAAACTGACAGACAAGTTGCCCTTACCAACTAAGAAATACTTATAGAACGTTCCTGGCAAAGCATCTATGTCTATGGCAAAAAGACTATCACTGCTGAAAGATGTAATCGCCAAATCAAGCAAAGTAGTATCATTACTCGGAGAAATTCTGTAAATTGAATAGCCGTTAGAATAGTTCCCATTCAACCACTTAATTTTAATAAAATCAATACTATCTTTTGAAGGAATAGGCTTTGCTGGGGCAGGCAAAGCTAAGTATCCATAAGCAGGAGTACTAAGTACCGAACTATCGTTCTTTCCAAAACTGCGAACTCTAAAGTAATACTTTTTATCTCTGTCTAATCCCGACAAATTGGTAGAATTAACAGAAAAAGAAGTATCTGTAGAAGAAGTAAAAGTAGCTACCTTTTTATAAGTCTCCGAATCTTGTATCGTGTCATAATATAAAGCGTAACTAGAGATATTATTCTGACTTGACCAAACGACGACTATAGAATCCAAATACGTTGCTTTACTGGCAGATAAAATCGTTGTGGTTGGTACGGATGTATGACCAGAATCAACATTGGAATAATTAATATATTCCTCAGCTAAACCTTTGGTAAGTTCATTTCTCGCAAACACCTTATAATAATAAATAGTTCCGTAATCTATTCTCCTCCCCACAGAATCTTGAGCAGAAGCGGAAGTAACAGTGTCTATAGCTGCAAAACTACTATTGTCATCACTGGCAAGTACAACATATTCAGAAGTCCTATTAACTATTCCCCAAACCAATTTTACAGAAGAGACATTAGTCCCAGAAGAAGCACTAAGACTACTCGGAGCTGGCAATTGAGAAAATCCCGAGTCTACCAAAGAACGAACGTTTGTATTGGAAAGAACATTATATGGCATAACCTGATAATAAACTTTCAGCCCGTTATAGCCAGACAAAGTAGAATCCAAATATACTGAATCTTGAGAAGCTACCTCAAATTCCATTTCTTCTTTAATTGCAACATCAAACCAACGATAAATTTTGTATCCAGTGGCAAATGGAATCGTATCCCAACGCAACTTGACAGTATCCAAATACAAACCATCACTTGCCGAAAAATTACTCGGTGAAGCTAAAAGTAAATATCCACTATCAATCGCAGTATAAAGAGAATAGCCATAATTTTTAGTTCTCTTTCTAACTTTGTAATAATAATTAATTCCCTTAGAAAGAGAAGCATCGTCATCAACATATTGCCCATTGGTTCCGATAGCAGAGCCTATATATGCCTCTGTAAATCCGTCAATAGCAGAAGCTCTATAAACAAAAACAGTATCATCTGTCGTAAGATCCGAAGTAGTCCAACTTACCAAAATTGTGTCGGAATTCAACCCCCTGGAAACAGAAAAGTTTTTTGGACAAGCAGGTTTTTTCCAACCAGTATCCACATCACTATACTCAGAAGTAACATCTAAACTAAGACTTTCTTCGGTAAATCTGTAATTAAAATCGTAACAATAAAACGCATCTTCAGGCAGTAAAGACTTATCATAGTAAATCAAAGTATCATCTATTTGGATACAATCACTTTTTTTCACTTCAAAGTAAGAAGTATCCCCTCCATCAGCCAAATATTTCCTGAAACCATATCTCTCTACATCTTCTAAACCAAACCAACTAAGCCTGATAGAGTCAACAATAGTTCCCTTGGTACAAGAAAGGAAAGTAGGCTTGGACAATTTCAAATATCCGTAACCCATGTCACTGGTTTTCTGTTGTGTATTAGCGTTCGCTTCCACCCAATAATAGTAAACCTTACCAGCGGAAATCGTAGCGTCGACAAATTCTCCACCAGAAAACGCAATAGTATTAAGAGATGAGGCAGGTTGAATTGTCGTTGTACTACGATAAACGTTAAACGTCTTCAATTCATAATCGTTCCAAGTTATCTTTACAGTATCGTAATATTCCTCTTTACTCACCGTAATCTCAGGCGGATACAAAACAGCTCGACCAGTATCATGATAAGAAGTGTCCGAGAATCCTGTTAGCTTATTCCATGCAACACTAAAGTACTCATAAGTAACACCCGAAAATACGTTATCATCTGTAAAAGATTCATCAACATCTGCATAAAACCTATGTACCGTATCTATAGCAGTTTCGCCTAATTTTATACGCCCAACATACATACTGTCGGCATTATCTACAACAGAAACAAAGACCTTTATTCCTTTAACATTATCATCATCATATGTACAACTAGGTTTACTGGGTATGTCTAATCTAGTATAACCAGTATCAGCTTCGCTTGTAGCAGAAACACCAAAAATAGGGTGTATATATGAAACCGTGTAAGTATGCACTATTCCCTTAGTGCTAGAAACAAAACCTTTATCAGTATATGTTGCAATTCCAGTATCTTGTCCAATGCGATTTCCATCTCTATAGATATAATAAACTATCTGATCCAAATTTGTATTAACTGGAATGTTCCACGAAACAACAACAGAATCAATATAAAGTCCGTCGCTTGCTCTAACATTATCGCAAGGAAGCAATTTTACCCAACCAGAATCGAGATTGGACTCCGTGGATTGTAAAGAACCAGCAACAGAATAAACTCTGTAATAGAAAATGCTAAAGCCCGAGCTAAGTCCAAGAGTATCATTATAAACAATGCTCGTCTTCGAATTAACGATTATCGTATCAATAGCCACCAAACTGCTAGTAGTCAAACCTCTCTTCACAACAAACTGCTCGGCACCCGCTCCCGAAGCTTTCTCTCCGCTTTCTATATTCCAGCTTAGTGAAATTGTATCAACAAAAATTCCCTTAGTAGCCTTTATCTCTGGCGGAACAAGTTTGGCATAGCCGCTATCTTCGTTGCTAAATTTTGAGTAAGCGGTATCAAGTTGAACAAAAGATTGCACGGAATATGTGTAATATTTTCCAGGGATAATAGCAACATCAGTATAAGAGGTATCAGAATAGCTATTGGAAGCAGCTATCGTATCATATTTCCTGGTTCCACTCTCAATCCAACTCTTAACTAACCTATATCCATCCCCATACCCAACTTTGTTCCAATTAGTTGTAATATACCCCAAAGAATCTTCTGTAGCATCAATCAAAATAGGCGTTTCAGGAAGACACCATCCATAACTGCCGTTATCAAAAGTAGACAAAGGCGACCAATTTAAAGAATTATGGTCTATCGTATAATAAGCACGATAATAGTATCTTTTACCTTTTGAAACAAAAGATGTATCATTTAGCAAATATTTACCATTTGATAATACCCAAGGCTTGGTGTTAGTGATAGAAGTCCCAGAGAAAAATAAATCTGTATAATTGACATGATTTTGACAATCATCAAAGGTGGAATAACGATAAAGCGTTATAAGATGAGGAGCTTTATTAGCTGAAACCGAAATCTGTATAGTATCCGTCATGCCTCTAGAATAACTATTAATTACCAATGCTCGCAAAGGAGACAAAACGCTATCCGTAACTTCAATAGATTTATTGTACTTACCGATGGAAGTTACTGTCGCATAACCCATCTCTCCTTCCAACAAAGTCGTATCCCAACTCTCAATGCTAGAAGGGAAAGTTTTTATGTAATTGAAGGAGCCTGCTTTATACACCACCTTTACAGAATCAGTATTATCAGTAGCTTTCCAATAAATTTTAACATTATCTTCAGAAGTCAAAGCGGTCAACTCCAGAAGAGAAACTGGATAAAGCTTAGCAGAACCGACATCCGATTTTTCACTCAGTGCTGTAGTCCCACCAGAAGTAACTGCTTTCGTATAGTAATAATATCCCACTCCTGCACCAGCTTTCGCAATAACATCTTTATATGAAGTATCAGGGAAATTGGATGTCAACAAAGTCGGCTCGCCCAAACCAAAAGCACTTACTTCTTGCTTATAGATAGAATATGACGTAGCTCCCGAATAAGTACTCCATTTTATTCTGATAAAGTCAACCGAGTCGGTCGTGGTACTTACCATAATGGGAGGAGTCAGTGCTAATCTACCAATAGGATCACTGGAAGTAAAGTTGCTTTTGTCCATTGTAGCAACAAACTTAGAACCATTCAACCACTTAACAGGTTGAACTCTATACAAGTATTCATTGGTATTCGAAGGTACATCGAAGTATTTTAAAGAATCCACAGTGACAATATGAGAATATAGGTTTATATTGCTCTTATCTGGAGAACCCATTAACTCAAGCCTGTAAATAGCATAGCTATCAGCAAAAGGCACAGAATCCCAAGTAACGGAAACATGCTTATAACTAATTCCATCACTCGCTTTAACATTCTCAATCTCACTAAACAATACGTAACCAGTAGCTCTTACACTATCAGTAGAGTTAGTAAGCACAGAATAACCTGTCTTCCCATAACTGGAATTACACGAATTTACATAATAGATATAAGCTTTCCCCTCTACTACCGAGCGATCTGCAAAAGTAATATTATTTGACCCATCATCTATTAATTTGTACGAAGCTGTGGAAGTTCCAATACTAACTCCATAGAGCAATACGGAATCAGAAGCTCCTGGAACAATCCTTTTAATATCATAAGAAGTAGCACTATTTTTGTTTTTCCATGTTACCTTTATCGTATCATCATAAACAAACTTACTAGCCTCCAAAGAGTCAGCAGGTTCAGGAGACCTAAACCCTGTCAAAGTATCACTAAGATGAACATCTTCTGAACCATTATCCTTAAAGTGCCCCGAAGAAGCCGAAGCATATATTTCGTATTGCTGTCTATCGGGAGTAGCCCAACTACCTTCAAAGCTTTCAGAATTCAAAACAGAATTAGACAGAGATATCTTATTGAAACCACCTGTAGTTCCTTTCACTCTTTGATAGAAAGAATAATTCGCTCCTGCTCCTACCAAGCCAACAGTCATAAAAATATAATTTGCATCTGAAGTAGCATTCTCCCCTGAAACAGTAAAAGAACTGATGTCGCTTAAACACACAAATCCAGAGTCAATATTAGTAAAGTCCGAAACAACTAAACCAGAGTCAACACCCAATAAGGCTTTAATCTTTTCTTGCAAACTCATACTATAAGCCCTGACTTTGTAAGAATACATAATTCCCTTATCATACGAAACATCTAAATAATTCAAAGAACTTGTTATGCCAACTTTGGCAAAGGTATCAGTTGCAACATTCCTTTTCTTTTTCCAAATCTCATATCCATCCAGCTCTTTGGCATAACTGAGGTTCCAAGAGACTTCAACATTAGTCTCACCACCTTTCACTGCTTTACAATTAGAAGGTGGAGGGAATTTTAGATAACTTGGAACTTGATTGCCCATTTCAGAAGCTCCATCGGAAGTAGCAACATTCTTCTTTGTTGGACTATAAGCCTTCATCGCCAAAATCAAGAACGACCCTTTGCTAATATTAGGAGCGTCCGTAGCTGTAAAAGTATAATCAATCACGGCTGTCGTCAGTCCAGATGCACTAATGATATTGGAAGTACCTGAGCTAGCAAAATTTAAAGCCTTAAATTCCGAAAGAGTATCTTCCCTATAATACACCCAATATTGCTCCGCACTCGGATTTCTCTCAAATCTAATCGTAATTTTAGCTGTATCCGTTCCCAAAGAAGCACTTAACAATTTCACAGGAGCAATAGAAATATATCCAGTATCAGTAATCGAAATAGCACCTGAGCCTCCCTGTGCAGAATAATCATCTCTATCAGCCTGTATATAATAAGTATAGTATTCAAGATTTTTTAAGTCTTTGGTGTCATAATAGGACATTTTCCCTTCGGTAGTACAAATCACTGTTGCTAAATACGTCGGAGAGGTAGTTATAATTTTGATAGAGTCTAAAATACCTCGATAGATTTTATATTTCTCCGCACCTTGTCCAGGAGTACCAACCCAATTTATTTCTACCTTCTCAGAATACTCTCCCCTACTGATCTCAATTCCCGTGGGTGCAGGAAGTTTAGAAAATCCTATTGCAGAATTACTAGCAACCGACTCTCCCACGTTAGCCAAATAAGCAGTCACAAAGTAATTGTACACTTTACCAGGTACACCTGAAAAATCTTCTCCAGTAGTGCCAGAAAGACTTACTTCGGTAAGTTCAACTGCGGAATCTACAGGCAAACCAATAGCATATCGATAAACTTTGAACTTAAGCAAACTATTTTGAGAATTACAACTCCAATTCAGTTTCACTGAACCTAAAGAATCCTTAGTAGTAGTCAAATTGGTAGGAGCAGTTATAGTCGTGGTAGTATCCACTGAAGAATAGTCAGACATTCCTGCATAGCTACTAACAGCTCTAACCCAGTAAGAATAAGGAGTTCCTGAAGAAAGTCCTGTATCTGGATAAGTGTAATCTACCGAACCATCACTGTCAATAGTTTTGATAGAAGAAATCCTACTATCTCTGTAAATATAATAAGTTTTAGCACCTGCTGAAGCGTCCCATTTCAATGTAATGGTCGTTGCCGAGACAGCACTAACTCTAAAATTCTCTGGAGCTCCAGTCCTAGTCCACCCAGTATCAATATTGGAATATCCTGAAGTAATAGAACCAGCCACAGTTTTAACTGCATAACAATACTTAAGACCTTTTCTAAAAGAAGAATGAGAAGAAGAATCATGAACAAAACTGAAAGAAGTAGTATTGGAAGTAGCTGTTCCCAAATATATAAAAGAAAGCGTGGAAGTATAACTAGTAGCCTCAGCATAATATACGTAACATTTTGATATTCCCTCACTTGCATCCCAAGTAATTCTCAAGGTGTCTGCAGATTTGGTAGCAGATAAATTCGATGGAGTCGAAATAGGCAAAGAACCTTCTGTAGTATCAGAAAAAACAGAATAAGCACTGTGTATATCGTCTATTTTTCTGCCTGCCCTAACTTTGAAAATATAAGAGTAACCTGCAGTCAAATTAGAGAAAGAGTAGCTTGCTTTAGAATTGGAATAAGTAAGATCCCCACTTCCTATTTTAAGGGTATCAAAAGTAGCACCATAGTCTTTTTTGACATACAAAACCTCATAAAATCCTGCATTATCCACTTCTCCCCAAGACACCGCTAACTTACCATTATTGTAAGCAGCTGTAAGGCTCTCTGGAGCCTTTATTCCGCAATACCCTGTATTCAACAAAAGACCATCTGAACTTTTTGCAGTTCTATTCTTAGCTGTAGATTCCCCTTCGTCGACCATACATCTTACGTCATATGTGTACACAGAGCTATTAGAAGAAGGTGTATGGAAAGTTTGACTCCTTATGTAATCAACTGTTCCGCTGGTGATTTCCTTCAAAAGCTGATAACTCTGATTTTCCAATTTACCATAAACTCTATATCCATTTACCCCGTTAACAGGAGTCCAATTTATCGATATAGAATCAAAATAAGTTCCTTTGGTAGCCACAACAGTATCGGGAGAAGAAATTTTAACATAACCTGTAATATGTGAGGACAAATCGGACTTGATAAAAGTATAATTTTTGGAAACAACTTGCACTGCAAAATAGTAAGTAATATTTTCCTGCAACCCTGTAATAGAAATTCCCGTATTACTTATATCCTGCAAATCCTTATACGAACTAGAAGAAGTCGGTGCAGAACCACTTGCATAATAAACCCTATAAAAAAAATCTGAAGAAGTGTATTTGCTCATCTCGGAAGAAATAGACCAAGAAAGTTTAACAGTGTCTTCATACGTTCCTTCTGAAGCTTTCAAAGTATTACCAGAAATCGTATTGATTTTAAGGTAACCGTAAGAGGTTGGACTATAGACAGAATAATCACCATCTTCCACTTTCCGCACTTTGTAGTAGTAAACTTGTCCATATTTCAGACTACCACTACTACTATACTCATCCACATAAGTCTTAGAACCAGAACCAGTAGAAATCTTAGTAAAGCCCCCATTAGCAGAAGTTGACCTATACAAATCGTAAGTAGTAGAACTTGAAGCGGAGCTGTTAGACGAAAACCAGTTAATAATAATATACGAGCTATAGTCACCTTTGGAGATAGAAACAGAATCCGGAGCATCAACAGAATCATCCGAAAAAACTACATCCGTACAGCCTACAAAAAGCAACGAATACAAAAAACAAGCAAAAAAACCAAAGAAAAATAACTTCCTTTTTATACAAATCTCCTTACTGATTCTACAGTTAACCTCATTTTGCCCCAAAGGTGCCAAAATCTATAATATCCACCCATACTACCAACAAGGAATAAACAAAAGAGTTGTCAATAAAATTTATGTTTTTTCTGAAAAGTTATCCACGTCAACCTAACACGTTGAAAACGTGTTTGTTGCAAAAAGCATTTGCACAAATTATCAACTTTTTTCTGTCACTTTTACCTCATTTCTACACAAAATATTGCTCTTCTCACTGCAATTGCAATAGATTACATTTTCGCTAATCTCCTCAAATTCAACTAAATAGCTCAGAAATTTTCGTCTTCCCGTTTTTATGCTATTTTTTCAGTAGTTTGCTTTTTAAGCAGTTACATATTCCTCAATTTCTATATTTATTCATTATTTAGGGTCTGCTGGAAGTTTTTCAGTTTATCAAGATTCTTTGATTATTTTCTTTTTTCAGCAAAACTATGTTTTGTCATCTTTTCCTTTACAAGATTCTCTTCTTTCTTTGCAATTGCTCGCAAAATCTTATCATTTTTAGGAGAAAAATTGGAAAAAAGGAAAATAGAGCTTTCGAAATTTTTTCAGGAACTGAAATCTTCAGCCATTCGTCACGCACAACAATGCTTCGCAGAGCGTAAAGATTCGGTAAAAGCAGTGAACGCTTCCATCGGCAACGTCAGTTTGCCTTTACATCCCGCCATGCAAAAAAGACTGGAAAATTTGTCGCAACATCCAGAATTTGGACAAGGAATAGTGAAATATACCTCTACTTCTGGAATGGATGAAACCAAAGAAGCGTTCAAAAAAGTCATTTCTCTGTGCGGAGCGGACACCTCTGATCTTGACATGGTAATAACCAGCGGAGGCTCACAAGCTATAGATTTGGCACTATTGGGATGTTGCCAAGAAAATCGCCCCTTGATAATCTCGGAGCCAGCATACTCCAACTACATAAGCATAGCCGAAGCATACAAAATCCCCATAGTTGCTCTGCCCCACAAATTGAACGAAAACGGAGATTTTGAAAATCTTGATGACTTGGAAAGCACTATCAAGAAGCACAACCCAGGTGCAATCGTCGTTATTCCCTACGACAATCCCACAGGAAAACTGATAACTCAGGAAAAATTGAACGAAATTGCAAAATTATGCGTAAAATACGACCTTTGGCTAATTAGCGATGAGGCTTATCGACTCCTACACTACACCGAGAACGAATCCCCTTCTATTTGGAAAGTCACCGAAAATGACGTCCCTGGAATTGCAGGAAGAAAAATTGGCATAGAAACGGTTTCTAAATATTTGAACGGGTGTGGACTAAGAATCGGAGCACTTATCAGCGACAACAAGGAGTTCATCCAAAAAGCAACCATCTTCGCTTCCTCTCACCTATGTGCTGGAGCAATCGCACAATACATAGTTGGCGGGATTTATGATGAAAATGAAGAAAATTTGCGAAAATGGATTGAAAATTTAAGAAATTATTATCAAAATTTGCTTATTTCCACCTCAAATCAACTAAAAAAGAGGATACCTAACATAATCGTCTCTTCCCCACAATCTTCTCTATACTTAGTTGCAGATCTTGAAAATATTGTTCCAAAATCGTTCAAAATTAGCGATTTTTGTCAGTTTTGTGCTGAAAAAGGCAAAATTATCACGAAATTTGGTAAATTTACCCTACTTTTTGCACCTATGGAAAATTTCTACCATTCAAATCCAGATTTCGGTAGATACCAAATGAGATTATCTTTTGTTGCTCCTAAAGAAGAAATTGAATTGATTCCAGAACTACTAGACGGACTATTAAAAATCTATTTGAAACAAAATTAGTTTTCACAAAAGCGTAAAAATTCGAGAGAATTAGCTGTTTTCTCTTGATTTTTACTGAAAATCTTCCAAAAAGATGCTTATTTTAACTAAAATTGCCTATTTCTTGGTTCAGATATTCCAAACTACTGGCAATATGTCCCTCAATTAAAGCTTTGGCAGCTATTCCTGTGCCATCATATAGAGCTTCCACAATTCGTCTATGTTCCCAAATCATCCGTTGCTCTTTTTCGGCAGAACCCAGAAAATACTTCCTCGAATCCCTCAATCTATCAAATAAGTACTCTAAAAACGAAAAAAGAAAGATATTTTGCGAAAAACTAGCCAATAAATGATGAAATTCGCTATCGATTTCGGCTAATTTTTTAAGTCGCTCCTCCGAATCCACCTCTTGCTCCGAACATTTAACAAATTTGTTAAGATTTTTATCCAGTTTTTCTTTTTGCTCCAAAGAAATTGTAGAAGCTATCTCTGCTAAATTCTCGCTTTCTAATGCTTTAACTATTGAATAAGCCTCCGATAGTTCTTTAATATTTTCCAGTTGGTCTCGCAAAGTTAAAATAGGTTTATGTCCAGAACCAACAACAAACAAACCTTTGCCCTGATGAGCAATAAGCAAATTCTCGGCAATTAAGGTGCTAATTGCCTCTCTAATTGTCGATCTACTCACAGAAAACAGCTTGGTAAGCTCATTTTCTGATGGTAATTTGAACCCTGCTGCTCTATTATCAATGAGCTTCCTCAACTTCTTGCAAACCTGCTCTGACAGCTTCTGCCTACGAATTACAGCCATATCAAACTCCTGAAATTATTTGTCAGATTCTCAGATATCAGACAAATATTTTGTGTCAAGTCTTTATTTCTTGACTTTCAAACATTAATTTTGCCTCTTGAATACAAGGATAAATAAAATATGAACGTAAAAGAGATTATAGGTCTATTGAACACGGAAAACACTAAAAACCTGTTTGAAACCGCTTATGCTACTAAGCTAAATACTATTGGAGCTTATACTTACCTCAGAGCATTAATCGAATATTCGAACTTTTGCCAAAGAAATTGCTACTATTGTGGTATTCGCAAAGAAAACAACAATTGCACAAGATACAAAATTCCTTTAGAACAAGCAAAAAACATCATTTTTAGCATAAATAGACAAAAATATGCCTCTTTTTTGATACAATCTGGTGAAAAAACGGATAAAAAGTCTATTTCTGAGATAAATCAACTCATAGAATACGCAAAAAACTTGAATCCTGACTTTGGAATTGTGCTTTCTGTAGGAGAACAAAAAAAGGAAACCTACAAAAAATGGTTTGAACTGGGAGCAGAACGCTATCTTTTACGCATAGAAACTTCCAACAAAAAGCTTTACGAAAGTGTCCATCCGCCCGAAATGAGCTATGAAAATAGGATAAAATGCTTGCACAATCTGAAAGAAATCGGATTCCAAACAGGAACGGGAAACCTTATTGGGTTGCCAAATCAAACGATTGAAAGCCTTGCCAATGACATTCTTTTCTTCAAAAAAATGGATATTGACATGTTGGGATTAGGTCCATATATTCCTTGCAAAAACACACCTTTGTATTCATCAGCTGAAAAAGTGAATATCAAGCGAAATTTTGAACTGACCTTGAAAACTATTGCCATTTGCAGAATTTTGCTCAAAAATGTCAACATTGCGGCTTCTACAGCCTTGCAAACCATCGATTCCGAGGGATACATAAAGGGGATAAAAGCTGGAGCAAACGTAATTATGCCGAATATGACTCCCGAAATATACAAAAAGTCGTATTCGCTCTACAACAATAAGGCTTTTGTGGACGATTCACAAATCTTGAGTTACGCAAAAATCTTGCACGAAACCATCAATCCGAGTTTAAGAGGAGATCCGCTACACTTCACAGAAAATACTGCCTCGCAAAGAGATATCAAGGAGGAAGCATGAAACAATTAGAACCCAAAGGCGAAAGGCTCAATATTGCCATCTTGGGGAAAATAAATGCCGGAAAATCGTCCCTCATCAACGCTCTGACCAACCAAAACATCTCTATTGTTGACGCCACTCGTGGGACTACAACTGACGCTGTAGCAAAAAGATACGAATTAGTTCCCGTAGGTCCAGTTACTTTCTACGACACCGCAGGAATAGACGACCAAGGAGAACTGGGGGAGAAGCGGAAAAGAGCCTCTTTGCAAATACTAATGAAAACGGATTTGGCAATTTTAGTCGTCGCAGAAAATGGTATTCAAGACGAAGATAAAGAATTGTTGAAAAAACTGAAAAACCTAGAAATTGATACGATTTTAGTTTTTAATAAGGCTGATTTACTGAAAATTGAGCCTAAAAACAAAGATTTTTGCGAAAATTTGGGTATTTACTATTTATCTGTTTCGTGTAATAACCAAGATTCTATAACTAAACTGAAAAATAAAATTATTGAACTTTTGCCTGAAAAACACAAAAAAAGGCAGTTTTTGTTAGACGATTTGCTAAAAAAAGGCGATAAAATCGTTCTGAACTGCCCAATCGACAATTCTGCACCTAAGCATAGACTTATTCTGCCGCAAGTCCAAGCCCTAAGAAATATACTTGATAATGAGGCTGTTGCCGTGGTAACACAGAATGAACAACTGGAAATAGCATTGCAAGACAATCCCAAAATGGTGATTACCGATTCGCAAGCCGTTTCCCAAATCAAAAATTTAATTCCCAAACACATCCTGTTTACCACATTTTCCATAGTGTTTGCTCGCTACAAAGGGAACTTGGAATTGCTACTGAAAGGAATAGAACAAATTGAGAAGCTCAAAGAAAACGACAACATTTTGATAGCAGAAGCGTGTTCACATCACTTGCAAGACGACGACATAGGACGCTATAAAATCCCCAAATGGCTTCAGGAATACACTGGCAAAAAGCTCAATTTCGAGTTTTCCGTAGGAAGTGATTATCCAGAGAATTTGCAGAAATTCGCTCTGATTATCCACTGTGGGGGATGCATGATGAGTGCAAACGAGGTGAATAGGAGACTGCTCTGTGCCAAAGAGCAAGACGTTCCCATAACGAACTACGGACTGTTGATTTGCAAGGTTAACGACATTTTGGAAAGGGCGATTGAGCCCTTTAGAGAAGAACTAAAATAGATGGAAAATCAAGAAATTTTTAGCGTCAGTGAGATTAACGCTCACCTAAAAAACATCATCAAAAGCAATATCCCGCAACTGTTTGTGCAGGGCGAATTGACCAACTGCACTTTGCACCGATCGGGACATCTGTATTTCGGTCTCAAGGACGAAAAATCGTCACTGAAAGGAGTGATGTTCAAATATTACGCCTCGATGCTCGACTTTGTCCCGCAGAATGGGGATGAGGTCGTTTGCTTCGGAAAGTTGGACTTGTACGAGGCGTCTGGAAATTACCAAATAGTTGCCAGTTCCATGGAAAAGAAAGGCTTGGGCGAATTAAACAAAAAGTTCGAAATTTTGAAGAAAAAACTGGAAAAAGAAGGACTTTTTGAGCAAATTTACAAGAAAAATATCCCCGAATACCCGAAAAAAATCGGAATCGTTACCTCTGCAACGGGTGCTGCCATTCAAGATATTCGCAACGTTCTCACCAGAAGATTTCCCTGTGAAATTTACCTCTATCCCGTCTTGGTGCAGGGCGAAAAAGCACCCGAATCCATAATCTCGGGAATACAGTATTTCGAAGAAAAATATCCCGTAGATTTGCTGATTGTCGGCAGGGGAGGAGGAAGCCAAGAAGATTTGTTTTGCTTCAATTCCGAAGAGTTAGCTCGAACGATTTTCGCTGCCAAAACTCCGATAATCACAGGAATTGGGCACGAAATAGACTATACTATCGCCGATTTTGTGGCTGATTTGCGAGCACCAACTCCTTCCGCTGCAGCCGAACTCGCCGTGCCGGACAAAGCAAAACTGGTGGAAAAATTGATGGACGCAAAAAGCCTGATAACGCTCAATTCTCAGGCAAAAATTACCGATTTTAAGCTAAAAATCCACCGATTGCAACAGAATTTGGCTACTTATTCGCCTTATGCAAAATTGGAAAATCTCAAGACAAAAATAGAGACATCGCAACTGATGATGAAGCATCTTTTGGCGACAAAAATCTCTCAGAATACGCAAAAAATCAAAGTCGCCATCAGCAAATTGGAAGAACTATCTCCACTAAAAACTTTGGATAGGGGATACGCTATAATCAGGCAAGAGCAAAAAACGATTAGAACAACAAAGCAAATCAATACGAACAAGCCGTTGGAAATTATCCTGAAAGACGGCAGTATCTATCTGGATATAAAGGCGATTAACGAGCTTAAAAACTCTTGACCAAAGTCTCCGCCACCAAAAAATCAAACGGAGTGGTTATCTTGATGTTGGAAGGCTCGTCTTCCACCCAAAAAACCGAATATCCCAAAAACTCCAAAAGACTGGCATCGTCCGTGAACTCAACATCGTCCTTGAGAGCTTTTTCGTAAGATTTTTTGAGCAAACCGTAAGAAAAAACCTGTGGAGTTGTCGCACCGAAAATAGCCTCTCTTTTCAGTGTCTTTTCGACTTTCTCCGAATTGACCAATTTCAGAGTGTTTGTCGTGGGAACAGCTGGAATGACAGCTTGTTTCTCTTGCACCAAATCAGCCAATTTCAAAATCAGGCTTTCTTTCACAAATGGTCGCACGCCGTCGTGCACGAAGACGTAGTCTGCTTTTTCGATGTATTTCAAAGCGTTGAACACGGAATCTTGACGGAATTTGCCTCCTTGCACAAATTCCAAAGTCGGAAATAGAAGAGACAATCGAGCTTTCTCCAAGAGAAATTCGTCCTCGGGCAACACAACCACGATGCGAGCGAAGACTCCAACCGCCAAAAATCTCTCTATCGTGTGTTCCAAAACAGTTTTGCCTTGCAACAAAAGAAACTGTTTCTTCTTATCGGAAGCCATTCTCCTGCCACTACCACCAGCAGTAACAATAGCTACAAAATCAGACATCTCGTAAGTGAATTAGAAAGAGACAGTTACATAGCCAGAACTACCATCGCCATGCATCACATAGAATAGTAACTTATCTCCTGCCTTCGCTTTGCTCATCTCTTGCTTAAATTGGGCTTCGTCTTGTATCAAAACGTCCTGAACTTCTTGGATGACGTCACCTGCTCTTATACCTGCTTTGGCGAAAGCTGACTCGGACTCAACAGAAGAAACAACAACGCCAAAATCCATCTTTTCTTTCTGAGCATCGCTCAAAGCACCAACAGAAACACCAAAATCTGATTTCGGCTCAGGATCTACTGGAGGTTCCAATCCTGGCAACTGAGGAATGGCAGGCTCTTTCAAATCCAAATAGATGTTTTCTCTTTTGCCATTTTTGTAAACAAAAACAACCATCACACCTCGGCTTTTGACACGCTGCTCAATCTTTTGCAAAGTCTCAAAATTCGGAGCTCCGTAGCTATCTGCACCAACGATTAAATCGCCAACTCTGAAACCTGCTTTTTCTCCTGCACTACCCGGCATAATATTCTCGACAATTATACCACCCTTGTAAGGCGAGCCGTTTTCTTTCAAATCTTCGGGAGTTGCATCTCGCAAAACCAACCCATAAAAAGTGGTGTTCACAACAGGTGCAAGTGGAGCCAACTCTTCCTTAGGCTCTGCAACTGTGGTAGCGGGAAGAGAAAGAATTTTGTCCGTAACCGCGAGGAAAGAAGCCGACGACAAAATCAAACCTTGTTGCATATAACCATCATCTCCTCGGGAAGTTACATCTATAGCAAAACCAACCATTTTGCCTGAATTGTCTATCACTATTCCACCCAAACCTGACAGAGTGACGAGAGCATCAACCTCAAAAATTTGCAAATTGCTGTTATCGCCTTGCAGAGTAACGCCCGTCTTGGCAACTATGCCTGAAGAAGCACTCAGTTGCAGACCTCCAGACTGATTTAAACTGCTGCCCAAAATACAAATATTTTTTCCCAAATCGACAGACGAAGAGCTCTTCAACTTGGCTTCCAAATCGTCCGAAGTGGTAAATTTATAAACAGCGATATTCACGCTTTCTTGCTTGCCGACTAATTCCAATGGATATTTCTTGGCATCAGAAGCCACAGCAAAAAAGCTCTTGTGTTCCAATCCCTCAATGTTGGCATTGACCGTCGCCAGATAGTAGTTGTCGGAATCTTTTTTGAAGATAACTCCTGAACCCATGCTGACCATATCAGCAGAAGATTCTTGGTCAACATTCTCCTCAACCACAACGTTGACCACAGCACCTGAAACCTCTTTGACAGGGCTTTGCCAATCTTCCGATCCCCACAAACTGAAACTAAAAACGCTTAAAAAAACTATTCCAAATAGCACTCTATTCATTACAACCTCCATAGAATATCTCGTATTCGTCCCTTTTAAATCCGTTTAAATTTTAGTCAAATTTTTTCTTGACTAAAAAAGTAGCAATCGCATTCTGACACTGCTAAATAATTTTAAAGGAGTTTGAAAATGAAGATTAAACCTTTAGACAAAAGAGTTGTTATAGAAAAAAAAGAGGCTGAAGAAAAGAGCGTTGGTGGCATCATTTTGCCAGATTCTGCCAAAGAAAAACCTCAAACAGGAAAAATTGTTGCCGTTGGTAGCGACGAAGATTTGAAAAAATTGGTCAAAGTCGGCGACGAAATTCTTTTCTCCAAATACGGCGGAACTGAAGTTAAACTTGACGGCAAAGAGTATATGATTCTTTCCCAAGACGACATTTTGGCTGTGATAGAGTAAACCTCTCTATAAATATTCCATAAGTTAAAAGCACTTTCCCATGGCGGAGAAAGTGCTTTTTTTGTGTGTAAAATTAACTGATGATGCTTCCGGCTGAAATGTTCTTGTCCGCAAACAGAAGCGACAAATTTCCGTCGGCTCCCTCTACCGCCAAAATCATTCCCTGAGAATCCATGCCCATTATTTTTCTGGCTTCCAAATTCGCCAAAATCACCACTGATTTCCCCAAAAGTTGACTGGGAACATAATATTTGGAAATTCCCGAGAAAATTTGCCTTTTTTCAGTTCCCAAGTCGATTGTTAATTTTAACAGCTTTTTCGACTTCGGAACAACCTCGCATTCCAAAATTTTCCCCATTCGCAAATCCATCTCTTGGAACTTATCGAACGAAATCGCTTTTTTTATCGCAGGGATGTTGTCAGCATTCTCCACCTCTTGTTGGCAAGATTTTTTTAATTTGTCGATTTGAGCCTGAATCTTGTCGTCCTCAATCTTTGGAAACAGCGGTTCAACTCCGCTAAACACATATTTATCTTGCGAAGAACCTGCATGCTGCCAAGTAACTTCGCTCTCAATTCCCAACATATTTGCCAAGCGTTTGCAGGCTCTCGGCAAAATTGGAGAATACACAACGCTGAAGATACGCAAGAGTTCACAACACACATAAAGCGACTGCTCTGCTTGGGCTTTGTCCGTTTTCACAGACTTCCACGGAGCTGTCTCATCGAAATACTTATTGCCCAATCGTGCAAGGTTCATTCCCAACTCCGCATTACGCTTGACTTTGTAATTCTGATAATTCTCATCCATCTCGCCAACCAAGGCGTAAGCCTCTTGCAAAACGGAAGTAGCCTTGTCGTCCAGTTCGGACGACTTGCAAATCTGACCCTCGAAAAATTTATTCCCGAAGCTGAAAACACGATTTGCCAAGTTGCCCAAAATGTTGGCAAGCTCACCGTTGACTTTCGCCTGAAAGTCTTTCCACACAAAGTCGGAATCTTTGTGTTCAGGAGCTATCCTCGCCACATAATATCGCAAAAGTTCGCCATCGAACTCAGCCAAAAAATCTTTAATCCAAATCGCCCAATTCTTGCTCGTGGAGAGCTTGTCGCCTTCCAAATTCAGAAATTCGTTCGCAGGAATATCGTGAGGCAAAACATAGTTGTCGTCTTGACCCATCAGCATTGCTGGCCAAAAAATCGCATGAAAAATGTTGTTGTCCTTGCCGATGAAGTGAACGAGTTTCGTCTGCGGATTGAGCCAATAATCTCGCCAACCGTCAGGATTATCCGTCTTGCCAAAATATTCAACGGAACTGGAAACATAGCCGATGGGAGCGTCAAACCAAACGTAGAGAACTTTGCCTTCCGCATCCTCCAGTGGAACTGGAACTCCCCAGTCGATGTCACGTGTAACTGCTCGCTTCTTCAAGCCTTCGTCAACCAAGCCCATGATGAATTTCATGATGTTCTCTTTCCAGTTGGACTTGCTCGAAAGCCACTCCTTGAGCCTCGGAACGAACGCAGGCAAATCCAGCATCCAATGTGTGGTGGAGCGAACCTCGGGAGTTGTCCCACAAATCTTGCATTCTGGCTGAACGAGACCAGTGGAATCCATCAACTTGCCACAAGCATCACACTGGTCGCCTCTGGCACCAGATTTGCCACAATGAGGACAAACGCCTTCCACGTATCTATCCGCCAAAAACCGCTCACACTTGGGGCAATAATACTGCTCGGAAACTTGCGTGGAGATGTAGCCTTTCTTCAGAAGATTTAGGAAAAACTCTTGGGATAACTTGTGATGAGGAGGACGTGCCGTGCCAGAGAAATTGTTGAACTCGATGCCCAAGCCTTCAAAATCTTCCACCATTCGCTGATGATAGAAATCGACTATCTGCTGAGGCGTCTTGCCTTCGGCTTCAGCCTTGATGGAAATGGGAGCTCCGTGTTCGTCCGTCCCGCAAAAATACAAAACATCCTCGCCTTTCAGACGCAAATATTTGACGAAAATATCGCCCGGCAGATATGCACCTGCAATGTGTCCGACGTGCAAATCGCCATTGGCGTAAGGCAACGCCGAAGTAACCAAAAATCTCTCTTTTCCCATCTCAATTCTCCTTAAAATCACAAGCTATAGCAAATCAAATTTATTCAAGACCTCGCAAGTCAACATAATTTCAAAATTAATTGCTCTCCACTTTTTTCAAAACTCGCGGAAACAAAAAGATGTAAAACACCAAAATCACCAAAAAAGATGCTATTTCCGACAAGGGGAATGAGTACCAAAGTCCCTCAAAGCCGTACCACTCACTAAACAACCACATAACAGGAAGCAACACAAGTATCTGGCGGATAATCGACTCGATGAAAGCGAGATAGCCGATGCCAAATCCCTGAAAGGAAACACCTCCGATGATGCATATTCCCACGAGAGGGAAGCTCCAACTGGTAATCTTCAAAACTTTTATTCCCAAAGAAAACAACTCTCCTTTTGCTCCGAACAACAGAAGCAACCACTCGGGAAACCAATAAAACAAGGCAAAACCGACCATGCAAATGACTGTGCCGAGAGCCATTCCCGAGAAGATGGTTTTCTTCACCCGATGCACCTGCTTTCGTCCGAAGTTGTAGCCAACTATGGGCATCACGCCCTGACCGATGCCGAATATCGGCAAAATAACGAACAGATGCAAACGGAAGTAGATTCCCAAAACCGCCAAAGCGTTTATGCCGTATGCACCAACAATTCTGCTGGCTCCTGCCATCATCACGCTGCCGAGCATCTCCACCATGGACACAGGAAAGCCGACTTTGAAAATATCCAAAATCAAGCGATAGTCAAAAGCAAAATGAAATCTCTTTATGGAGATTTGATTGTCGCCTTTCAAAAGAGCAACCAGAACAAATGCCGTGGAAATGACTCTTGCCAAGACAGTTGCCCACGCAGCACCTTCCACTCCCATAGGGGATAGCCCCCAACCTCCAAAGATGAACCAAGGATCCAAAACGATGTTGAGCAAGCCTCCCATCACCATGGTTATCATCGGGATAAAAGCGTTGCCCTCTGCTCGCAAAATGCCACACAGCACCATCGGAGCGTAAACAAACACAGAATTTATCAAGATTATGCGAATGTACGACTCGCCAACAGCCAAAAGTTGTGCGTCGTCCGTGAAAATGGAAACCAAGCTCCCACTAAAGAAGAATCCCACCACTGAAGTCAGCAAGCCGAAAATGACTATCAAACCCAATAGATGCTCCGCAGCTTCGTTGGCTCGGATGAGTTCATTTCTGCCCAATAACCGCGAAATGAGTGAATTGCCACCTACCTCTAATCCCACAGCGATGGAGATAATCACCATCTGCACTGGAAAGCAAATCGTGAGGGCAGACAACCCCACAGTGGAATAATGAGCCACAAAAATGCTGTCCACCACGTTGTACAACGCCTGAATAAAAAGACCTATCACAGCGGGAACTGAGAGCTTTATCAACAAGCCGAACTCGTTGTCCGTTCCCAATCTTTTAGTTCTTTCTTTTTGTTCCATATTACTCAACTCCTAGGCGATAAGCCTTAATTTCTTGGGGAAAGCGATAAGCAACAACAAAGCCATAAAACAGAACGAAGTAACCGCTGACAAAGGCATTGCATACCACAAAACGCTCAGTCCAAATTTGTAACTGAGAAACCACATAACGGGCAAAAGGATTATCACCTGCCTGATAAGAGACGAAACCATGGATGGCACTCCCAATCCCAAAGCCTGAAAAATCATTCCGCCCAACATCTCTATAGCTATAAATGGTATTCCATAACTGCAAGCAATTAAAGCTCCTACACCAAGATTCAATATTTCCCCTTCAAGTCCGAACATCTTCAAAATCGGCACTGGAAAGAACCTCATCGTCAAAAATCCCAACAAGCAAATTGATGTGCCTGAGATAAGCGAAATTTTGACAGTTTGCACTATTCTCTCGGGTTTCTTGTGTCCAAAATTGTAGCCAACCATCGACATCAGTCCTTGTCCCAAGCCAAATAACGGCATCATCACAAGAGACTGCAAACGAAAGTAAAGGCTCATCACAGCCAAAGCTCCCGAACCGTAATTGCCCAAAATCTTGTTCGCTCCAGCAATGGTTATCCCTCCGAAAAACTGGATGAGAGCAACAGGAACACCGATTTTGAATATTTCGAGATAAATCTTCCAGTCGAAAGAAAAGTACTTTAGCTTCAGCTTAATCTGATTTTTTCCAAAAAATAAAATGAGAAGAATGAAGCAAGAGTTTATTACACGGGAAAAAACCGTTGCCACGGCAGCACCTCTAACGCCCATGGGCGGAAAAATCCACCAACCAAAAATAAGAATCGGGTCTAATGCGATATTTATCAAAGCCCCTATCAACATCGTCAGCATTGGCACAGTTGCGTTCCCCTCAGCTCGCAAAACGCTACTAAGTATCATCGGAAAATACAAAAAAACAGAGCCTACAAGAATAATCCTCAGATATTCCTCTGCCATAAGCAAAAGCTGTTCATCCTTCACAAATAGCGACAACAAGAAATGACTTCCGTAGCGTCCCACAAAATAGGTCAATATCCCGAAAACCAAAATAAGCGAAAATGTGTGCAAAGCGATATTGTTCGCCAAATCGTTCTTTTGTGCACCCAGAGTTCTGGACAATAGGGAAGAGCTACCTATGCCGATTCCGACACCTATCACCATCATCAAAATCTGAATGGGGAAAGACAAACCAATAGCCGCAAGTCCCAGGTGCGAAAAATGTCCCACAAAAATGCTATCCACAATGTTATAAGCTGCTTGTATCAGCATCCCTGCCATCGCGGGAATGGACAATTTGAAAAGCAATGGGAAAACAGGAGCTGTGCCTAACCGAGCTGTTCTTTCATTTTGCATCAATCTCTCCGTGCTTCAAATTGCTCACCATTCTCTCCAAAAACTCCAAAAATAGCACCCTTTCGTCCGAGTTAAACCCCTTGAAAGCAAGCTGTTCCGCCATACCCAAATACTCTTTGAATTTTGAAGAAATCGCCTTTGCCTTTTCTGTGGGAATGAGGAAATATTTCCGCTTATCCAGCGAATCCACTTTCTTCTCCAAATAGCCGTTCAGCACCAACTTGTTCACCGCTCGGCTGATAGCCGCCTTGTCAGCATGGCGATTGTGACAAATATCTTTGCTACACATCGTGCCATTGGACAAAATGTGCTTCAAAATAAAAAATTGCCCGTGCCACAAATCGTAAGGCTTTAGCAATTCATCCAAGATTTTCGATTGGAATCTATGTGCTATGCCCACGTACCTAATTAAATTCTTATCTTTTTCCATAATGGAAGACAGAAAGAAACATTTGTTTGACTTGTCAACTAAATAAAAATATTGCTTCTTCTTTTGGGAGTTTTTTGCAGAATCTAATCGCGTTTATCTTTGATGTAAAGCCCTTTGTTTTCAAGCTTATTGAAGTGGAATAAATCCGAAACTCTCACCAAATCACTGAGCTTTTTGTACCCGTAATTTATGGGAGAGAACGAAGAATTGTTGGAGATATATTGCCCAACCGTCGCCAAATTCGCCCAACCTTCGTCATCGCTTATTTGTTCCACGGAAGTCCTGAGCAAGTTGACCAATTTAGTGTCGGCTCTAAGTTGCTCCTTCTTATACACTTTTGCCACACTTTCCGTCGGTTTGCTCTCTTCCAAATTTTCCGTGTAAATAAACAACGAGCAAGCGTTAACAAAAGGCTCGGGAGTTTTCTTCTCTCCAAATCCGTAAACTGTGCAACCGTTCGAGAGGAGCCTCATCACAAGTGGCGTAAAATCACTATCACTGGTCATCAGGGCAAAGCCATCAACATCTTTTGAATACAAAATATCCATCGCATCGATGATTATCGCACCATCCGTCGCGTTCTTGCCTTTAGTATAGTCAAACTGCTGAACTGGCATAATCGCCTGCAAGTGCAGTTGCTCCTCCCAACTCTTCAATCGGGAAGACTTCCAATTGCCATAAGCTCTGCGTATATTCGTAACGCCATACTTGGCAAGCTCGTTCAAAACTCCGTCAATCGACTTCGCACTAGCGTTGTCACAATCAATCAACAAAGCTATATTTTTTTTGTTTTCCATAAAATTTCCTTTTAAAATTCAATAACTTAATCGGCTTTTCGTCTATAAATCCGATTATTCTTCCGTGATAATTTCGAGTAAAGCAACTGCTGCTGCTTCATCGAAAATATATCTTCCACTTCTCAGGAAATCCCATTTTCTTTAGCATTTCCTCATTTTCTTCAAACAACCTTCCTACTTTCTCAACCCAATCTTCCGACAAATTCAAGCTCTTCAACATACTTATAATTATCAAAATAACGCAAAAAATTTTGTTGTTTTTAACATCTTTCCATTCATCAGTTTTTCTCTTCTTTGGGATTTTAGGTTTGATTGCCAACACCCTATTCCAAACTCGTGAGTGGTGTGCACAAAGATTGCGAATGTAACATAAGCATTTTATCCAAGAAATCAAAACACCATGTTCAACCTCAAAGCAAGCAGAAATCTCTTTTTTTAGAGAATTTTCTAATCCCTCAAAAACGTGCCCAACAGTCCCGAAAGAAAGAATTTCAACAAGCATCCAAATCGGCAAAACATAGTGAGAATCACCATATTTATCAAAAAATCTTTTCACAAAATATTCTTTACTTCTGCGGGTTTGATTGCTACTTTCTCTTAGAAAATCAGCATGTTGTTTTTTGGAGATGTTAGGAAAATTGTCTTTCTCTATATAGCCGAATGCTCCATATTTTTGTGAAAAATGATATGCCAGTTTTGTTTTAAAGCAAATCTCTATTCTCTTCAATCCCTCAAACAGTAAGAATCTGAGTTCTTTATCAAATTCGTAAATTTTGAGAACATCTGTTAACTTTGTGTTACTCAGAAAAAAACCTGTTTCAAATCTAAAGTCGCGGAATGTATAAAGATACCCACTAAATCGGTAATAATTGACAACTCTCAACAAATCAATAAGTTCGGACTTTTCAGCTATTAAGCCTCTACTTAAAAGAAGCTCCGCTTGTTCATCAAAAGTCAAAGAAGGCTTGTCATAAATCATAACAAAAAAACCCTCCAAGTGTGCCTCTCAATAAGAGGCCTGGAAGGTATGTTAACTCCAATCTTATAAATGCATTCTCAAAGTCAAGAAGTATTCTCATTTATTTCAACACTTTCCGCACAGGTTCAAAGCTCTTGCGATGGATTTCGCAAGCTCCGTGCTTTTCCAAAGCCTCGATATGTTCCTTGGTTGGATAGCCTTTGTGCTTTTGGAAGTTGTACTCTGGATATTTTGCCGAAAGTTTCACCATTATGCGGTCTCGTGTGACTTTAGCCAAAATGGAAGCGGCGGAAATGCAGTCGTGATAAGCATCTCCACCCACCACAGCTCTGGCAATATCTCGCAAATCGTGGGGAACCTGATTGCCATCTATCAGCACAAACTCGGGCTTCGGGTCAAGTTGCTTCACCGCCTTGCTCATCCCAAACAAAGTCGCCTGCAAAATGTTCATTTCGTCTATCTGCTTGGGGTCAACCTCAACTATCGCATATCCCAAAGCTCGCTCCACTATCACCTCGTATAACTCTTCCCGCTTCTTCTCGGAGAGCTTTTTGGAATCGTCCAAGCCCTCTATGGGATTGTCTTTGTCCAATATCACCGCAGCCACCACCACAGGTCCTGCCAATGGTCCGCGACCTGCTTCGTCCACGCCTGCTGTCAAAAAATTTCTAAAACAATTCATCTCGTTTCACACCTTGTTATAAATATATGTCACGCTTCCCTTTAGCCGTCTCTTCATAATTCTTGAAGAAAATCTCCAGCAAATTGTGCTCTTGGAAAAACGGTATCTTCTTAATCTCCTCAATCTCTTTGGCGATAACGCTTTCACCGACTTTCATCGTCTGCTCACTGGCATAATCGTCCAAAAATTCCCTGAAAGTCAAAACAGCGTTGAGCTTGCAAAATTTCCCCTCCGTGCAACTCCGCAGAAGCCCCATAATCTTGTCGCCCGTGCGACCGCATCGGTATCCAGCTGTGCAGAAAGAACTGATGTAGCCGAGCTTGGCATATTCACCCACAGTGTAATCCAGCGACGCCTCATCGCCGAGTGTGAACTGCACTTTGTCGGGATTTTCCCCTTGCAACTGACTGGCACTATACGCACCCACGCCTATCTTGGAAGAAGCATCCGTCTGCGTGCAACCCATTTGGATCATCTCCTTGCGGATGTGCTCAGGCTCTCTGGCAGTAACAATCATTCCCGTGTAAGGCACCGACAAGCGAAGTATCGCCACGATTTTTTTGAAATCCTCATCACTCACCAAATATTTGGAATTTTTGCTTACCTCCGCACCAAGAGCTTCCTTCAGCCGTGGGAACGAAATCGTGTGAGGACCAATGCCCGTCTGCCTTTCCAAATCCAATGCATGATAAACCAAACCCATCACCTCAAACCGCCAATCGTACAGCCCGAACAAAGCACCAATAGCCATATCGTCGATGCCAGCATCCATCGCCCTATGCAAAGAATAGAGCCTCCAGCGATAGTTCCCCTTGATGGTGTCAGCAGGATGCAACTTGGCATAAGTCTCTTTGTGATAAGTCTCTTGAAAAACCTGATAAGTTCCGATTCCCGAGGCTTTTAGCTTCTTCAAATCAGCCGTACACATTGGAGCGGCGTTGATGTTGACCCGACGAATGCTGTTGAAACCGTTGCCCTTCGGTGTCTTCCTCTTCACGCTGTAAATAGCTTTCACCGTATCCACCATGTAATTGATGTCCGACTGAGGATGCTCCCCAAAAACCAAAATCAGCCTTTTGTGTCCCTCATCAACCACAGCAGCAGCCTCGTTTTTGACCTCATCCATCGAGAGAATTTTGCGTGTTTCCCGACAGTTTTCCGAACGAAATCCGCAATAGGCACAGTTATTCACACACAAATTAGAAACGTACAGAGGTGCGAAAAAAACCACCCGATTGTCGTAAACTTTCCGCTTAATCTCGCCCGCAGCTTTGTAAATTTTCTCCCAGAGTTTATCATCTTTCAGATTGATAAGTTTCGCAGTTTCCTCAGGAGCTAACGTTTGAATGTTCAGAGCTTTGTCTATTATCGCCAAAATCTCTTCTTCGGAAGGATTCGCTCCGTCGCTAATCTGCTGCCAAATCTTCTCTTCGTCTATAAAATCTTTGCCTTCGCACAAAAACTTATCGATTTCGTCCTGCTTAATGACATTGTCACACCAGTTTTTCACGTCCATTTCAAACCTCCCTTATGCTCTTCTCTTTCTATCACAGAAATAACATTACGATTGTCAAGCCAATATTGATTTCATCTTTTCTTCCTTGACAGAAAAAGACAACATTTTCCTTTTTTAGAAAAATAAAAATTAAGGAGAAGTCGAATGAAGAAATTTTTAAAGACTTTGATATTTGTTTTGCCAGTACTACTAGTATTTGCAGGATGTGATTTACCTTTCGGTAACGACGACGATGATGACAAAAGCCCTTTTGAAGGTACTTGGGTTTGCAATAGAACAAATATATCAGCTACACAAACTTTTACTTTCTCTGGCTCTAGTTTTCAAGTATTAACAGATTATGCTAACGATTCTGGAGACGACTATGACTACGAAGGCAAAGGAACATTTGTTTATTCAACAAGTAATAGTTCATTAACAATTACACTCTCTACTGACAGAAAAAAAGATTCCTCTGGACAATGGGGAAATTGGGGAACCCCTTCAGATGATGATAAAGTGGGTAAAGCTACCTACAAGATAGAAGGTTCTATCCTAAGCTTAAAATTTGAGAGTTCGTCAACTGAACAAGTTTACACAAAACAATAAATTTCTGAAATAATAAAAGCCGAGAGATTTCTCGGCTTTTATTTTAACAACTTCACGAGGTAATTATGAAAACTAAACTCTCCCTTTTTATCTGTCTTCTCTGTTTTAGCGTACTTTTTGCCAACGACACCAACGATAAAGGCAAAATCGAAATCACTTCTTTCGTTAAACAAGAAGTAAGCCCTGACCAAATTTTCTTGCAAATTGAGTTAGACAGCAAAGTAAACAGCGATAAGAACGCTTTGCAAAAAATTAAAGCAATTGTAGAAAAAGCCGGAATAGACACCAAGGAGAACTTTGAAACCCTTGATATTAAAGAATATACAGAAGACAAATGGTTTAGCAATGACAAAGTGAACACCGTGCAAAAGTTCAAAATTACCGCTTCCTCAACCAAGCAAGTTTACCAAATCTTTGAAAGAATGAAATCAGTAAAAGCGTCCAAAGTGTTTGTAAATGGGTTTGATTACAGCAAGAAAGAAAAACTGAAACTGGATCTTCTTGCCAAGGCAATCAAAAAAGCTAAAGAAAAAGCTGAAATCATGGCTTCGGCAGTTGGACAAAAAGTCGGGAAAGCTATCTTAATCAGTGAAGACAAGGGCTGGCAGGAAAGAAACAACTACGCTTCCTATGGAAGAGCTTATACGAAAAGAGAAAGTGGCTTTGGAGGAAATGCCAGAGTCAGAGGTGGAATCGCCAGTGAGAGTATGAACGAAGTGCCAAGATTTGAAAATCTGGAGTATGGCGTAGAAGTGTTTGTGATTTTTGAACTTAACTAAACTTATCTAGAAAAACCTCAGCATCACGTAGCCGTGCGAGATAGCCAAAAGAAGCAAAGTAATTGGTACGCCGTATTTTAAGAAACTGATAAAGCTGATTTTGTTGCCAGTTTTGGATGCCATATTTGCCACGATAATATTCGCCGAAGCTCCTATCAGAGAGCCGTTTCCACCAAGGCACGAGCCGATGGACAAAGCCCACCAAAGTCCTCCTGAGTTCGGAGAGTTCAAGTGTACCTGCAAATCCTGCAAAAGCGGTATCATCGTTGCTACAAAGGGAATATTGTCAACCACAGCGGAGGCTACCCCAGAGAACCACAAAAGCACCTGTGCGGTGAATTCCAAATTTCCGTGAGTGAGTGCCAACATCTTTTTGCTCACCAACGAAATAGCTCCCACTTCCACAAGTCCACCAACCATGATAAAAAGCCCCGAAAAGAAAAAAATGCTCGACCACTCCACTTTGCGAAAAATCTCTTCCGCCTCGGTTTTGCCGACAATCATCAGCACACAAGCCCCCGTCATAGCGATGGTTGCCGCTTCCAAATCCACAAATCCGTGAATGGCAAAACCCAAAATAACCAAAGCCAAAACCAAAATCGACTTGTACAAAAGTTTGCTATCCTTGATGGACATCTTCTCGTCAAAAGCCATAATCCGTGCCTTGTCTTCGTTGCTCACCTTCATCTGCTTGGCAAAGAGGAAATAGAAAATCGTTGCAATCAAAATCAGTTGCAAGACGACAAGCGGAGCGACGTTGTACACGAAATCCATGAACGACAATCCAGCGGCACTGCCTATCATGATATTCGGCGGGTCGCCTATGAGAGTTGCTGTTCCACCGATGTTGGAAGCGAAAATCTGCGAGAGCAAAAAGGGCAACGGTGAAATTCGGAGTTCCTCGGCTATCAAAATAGAGACCGGAGTGATGAGCAAAACCGTGGTTATATTGTCCAAAAGTGCCGAAAAAACCGCCGTAATCATAAAAAGCATAACCAATATCTTTGCAGGTGAACCACCCACTAATTTCGCCAATTTTATCGCCACAAACTCAAAAACACCCGTTCGCTCCACCGTGCTGACCAAAACCATCATACTTATCAGCAGGACAATCACGTTGAAATCGATGTGGTGCATAGCTTTCTCTTGAGGCAAAATGTGCAAAATCAACATCAAAGAAGCTCCGAAAAGAGCCACCAAAGTCTTGTTGACTTTCTCCCAAGCAATCATCAAATACGAAAAACCGAAGATTACAACTACTCCAATCATCTTTTAAGCCCTCAAAACCTTGCTCACAAAAGACCTGTCGCTCAGCACAGCCAAAGGTTTGCCCTGCTCGTCCACCACAGTCAGATGATGCCAGTCGTTTTTGAGCATCTTAAACCCCACTTGCAAAACCTGTTCATTCTCCCGCACAATCCGAACTTTGTCCTGCGAATAAATATCGCCCACTTTCAACGCTTTTTCCATTTGGTGAAACTTCTCAAAGCTACGACTGGTGGACATAAAGCTAATCGTGGACATGAGGAACGACGACTTGGGATAAGCCGCTCGGATAATGTCAAAAGCGTCCAACTTCCCGACGTAGCAACCTTTCTCATCGACCACCGGAAGATATTTCAGCGATTTTTCTTTCATCTTATCCACCGCCGCTGACACGCTGTCTTCTTTTCGCACGGTCAAAACCGCTTCAGAATTGAGAATATCGGAAATCAGCAAACTTTTATCGACGTCCAAATCCAAACTTTTTATGAAATCTATCAGCTGACGCGGAGCCTTGCAATCGCGAATTTTCGCCTGATGATATTGCACGATTTTGGCAAAAGACGCCAGCACCATCAGATAGCGATTGCTTCCCGAATTGGAAGTCAAAGTGCAGTAAAAAACATCCGCTTTCTTGCCCGCAAATTCTATAGGATTTTTGGTCTTAACAAGGGCGATTATCAGGTCTTCAAAACCCTCAATCCTGCCGTGCGGAACAGAGCTTCCATCGGGGAAAACCACATAGCCGAGCTTCTCCCGCTCCAAAAAAGCGTCCAAAGTATCCTGCTTGGGCAAAGAAAACATCTTTTCGATTTGGGCGGAAATCATCTCGTACATTTGCAAAGAGTTAGCAATCTCCACATCCCAAAAAATCAACTCCGAATTAAGCAAATTATCCAGTTTCATCTTAATTCCTCTCTAAATTTTTAAAATTCCAACACCAGCTTCACAATGCTCATCGCTATAGCCACTACCAACAAAATTTTGGCAAAGCCTTCGCCCTTTTTGATGGCAAGCGTGCAAGAAGCGTACGAGCCGAGCAAACCACCTATCACCAAAGCAGGTGCATATTCCCAACAAATCTTGCCGTGATAAGCCAAAACGACCACCGCAACCAGATTGTAGAGCATGATTATCACCATCTTGTTGGCGTTCGCCGAAATCAAATCCAAGTTCTTTGCCATGCTCAAGCCCGCAAGGAGCAAAAAGCCCGTTCCCACCTGCACAAATCCACCGTAGAAGCCGATTGCCACAAAGATAATCACCTGTAACCAAAGCGGAAACTCTTTGTGCGTCAGCATATTTTTGTGTCGCAAAATCACGAACAATCCCACAAAAACTATCACTCCCGCTAGAGCGTAATCGAAAATCTCTTTGGGAATATTCGCCGAAATTTGTGTTCCCAAGAGGCTTCCCAGAAAAATCGGCACGAAAATCCGCCAGTCAAACTCGATTTTCTTGTGCTTTTTGTGCAGAATCCTCGCTCCCAAAAGCGACTGCGTAACCAAAGCTACGCGGAAAGTGGAAATTGCCACAATCGACGGAATGTCCAAAAAAAGCATCGTAGTAATCACCACAATCGAGCCGGCACCAGCCATCACATTGATGAACGAAGCCACAAAAGCGGCAGACGCCAGTAGTAAGTTAATCCAAACTTCTTCCAATCTAAAATGCTCCTGTTTTATTTACAAAACTTTGTGCGATGAGTTCCGTCCAAACCTGAACCCTCCATAGATTCCCGCATTCGCGAGAATGAGAATGCTTGAGGCTTTCCTGCCATTCCAAATCCTCATGCCCACGAAAGAGGGTATCCATTCTCTGCTATCTTCTCTTTTCTGTATGCACTCTTAATTCTTATGGGCAAAATCTCTATTTCAATTTCCCCAAAATATCAATTGCTCTCGCCTCAAATTTACTGAAAGCAAACCATTTCTTGCCCAAATCTTTCAGCGAAGCACCGAAATGATAAACCTCTTTTTGGTCAATTATCAAAAATCTGTTATGTGAGTTTTTGTACGTTTTAATTTCAATCGGCGAATATTGGGAATTATACTTTTTCAAATCCAAAGCTAACGTTTTATCAATTTCTTTAGTGTAGATAACAACCTTGATATCTTCGCACTTACTAAAAAGCAAAAGTGTACTTTCATCAACATAATTATCAAGCAAAACTATCTGCGAATGTGCAGTTTTCAGCAAATCGCAAACAAATTTGTAAGCATCAAAAATTTGTCCTTCGAAGAAAATTCCTTGCTTAGGTTTTAAACTTTTTTCGTCCAAAGCCTTAAATAATTTATCAAAATTTTGCTCAGTTTGAATTTGATACTCTATCTGCTTCTTTTCAACATTATTCAACCTTTGAAAAATTCCAGCATTTTGAGAAATAAACTTTCGCATAGCAACAAAAGCCTCTATTATCTTTATGCTTACCAAAATAGCTGTTTTGCTTTTCAAAATCGCCGAAAGCATAGACACGCCTTGCTCAGTGAAAGCAAAAGGATTGACCGAAGAATGTTTAAGTGTTTCCAACCGGTCACAAATTGTGACCAGTTCATTTTTTTCAAAATCATCTAACTGAAAACGAAAACTGCTTGGAAATCTTTCAATATTTCTTTTTACAGCTTGATTTAAAACTTTTGTCTCAACTTCGTATAGTTCCGCCAAATCTCTATCAAGAATGACTTGCTCTCCACGAAGAGAAAAAATTTTGTCTTGGATATTTAAACCTTTTGTAATTTCCTTCATAAATCAGCTTTTACATCTTTGTAGTTATTTTCTCTACTTCCCTTGCTTACCCTCATACTTAATAAACCACAGCATCACCAACATACCCACCACTGCAAACCCAAGAGTTGTCAACGCTTGCCTCACATCCGAAGGTAAAGCGAGTTTGTTCGTCACCAAAGACTGGTTTTGCAGAAGCACGATAGTTCCATCGACTTTGGCATAAATGTCGGCAACTCTACACGCTTTGAACGGCCAAATCGCATACAACGAACCAAGCATCAAGCCAATGAGAAAGTACAGGGTCTGGTCTTTGAACTTATCAAACAAGTAGTTAAGCATCCTCACGAAAAGCAAAATCCCGAAAATCACGCCTAACCCAAAAGCAAGCAAGAGCATAATGTCGTCTGGATTACCGCGATTTAGTCGTGAAATAGCCCCTATTATCTGCGAATAACGTCCAAAAAGTAAGAGAATGAACGACCCGCTCACTCCGGGTAACACCATCACACTGATAGCCAAAGCTCCCACTAAAAACAAAGACACATACTCCGTGATTGCGTACGAGCTGACCGCATTTGCTCCATAAATGAACATTTTTTGCAAACTTGTGCTTTTTTGTAACACTTTAGTGGAAGGATCAACCATCGCAGAGATGAAAACCGTGAGAGCCAAACCCAAAATCAACCAAAAAATGTACAAATTTCGCTTTTTTGCGACCATTTTGTAGGGCAAATAGACCGAAAAAAGTATCAATCCAAAGAAAAATCCGTAAGTGGGTGCGTAGTGATTTGCCAAAAGATACTTCATCAGTCGGCTCATCAAAAGTATTGCTACCACATCTCCAATCACGATTTTGCACAAAAACAAGTTGTCGTCTGTGAATAAGTCCCCAAAAAACTCCTTGAATTTCCCTTTCAGCAACTTACCAAGCAACCCTTTCACATATTTCACATCCCACACAGCCACAGCATGCAAAAGTCGATGGTAAATCCCCAAAACAAGTGCAAAAGTTCCGCCAGAAACTCCGGGAATAATGTCCGCAATGCCAATTATCGCTCCAAATATAAAACTCATATTTTTATTATCTCCATATAATTCAGTTGATTATTCCATTGTTCCCCGAATAACCGCCCCTTTTCTAACTCAATCCTATTTACCTGCCAATTTGTCGCAAATCTCTTTGACGCGTTGGCTTTCACCTTTCTTGCAAACCAAAAGATTATTGCCCTGAGCCACCACGATGCTGTCTTTCACTCCAACTAACCCTACCGTTTTCCCCTCGGCAATCACCAAATTGTTGTTGCTGTCAATCTGGATGCTCTGCGTAGAATCGACTACCTCGAAAAGCGAATCGAAACTGCCCAAATCGTTCCACTTGCCCACAAAAGGCACAACTTTCACCTTATCTGACTTCTCCATCACCGCATAATCGATGCTATCCTTGGGAATGTTTAACATATCGTCCATGTCAATCAAACCATTGGTGCTGTTGTCGTAAGCTATCTTCGCCATCTCGTAGATTTTCGGAGCATATTTCTTCAATTCCGCCAGATAAACACCCGCTTTGAAGCAAAACATCCCGCTATTCCACAGGTAGTTTCCCGAATCGAGATAACTCTTGGCGGTCTTCAAATCAGGTTTCTCGCAAAAAGCCAAAACGTCCTCGCCCTTAGCATAGATATACCCATAACCAGTCTCGGCGTACGTCGGCAAAATTCCAAAGGTCACCAAATACCCCTTTTCCGCCAAATCCTCAGCTTCAAACAGAGATTTCCGATAATATTTGTCCGCACCAATCAGATGGTCGGAAGGACTCACCAACAAAATCTCTTCTTCGTCAACCGCAAAACAAGCCAAAGCTATAGCTGGAGCGGTATTTCGTCCAATAGGCTCTTGAATAAAGTCAATTTGCTCACTCGCATCAACCTGCTTTTTCGCCAAATTTAAGTGTTTTTGCCCCAAAATCACCAAAAACCCATCACAAAAAGGCAAATTTCGCTCCAATGTGAGCTGAAAAAGCGATTTTTTATTAAATATTGGCAAGAACTGTTTAGGGTGTTCTGGTGTGCTTATCGGCCAAAGTCTTGTTCCCGAACCTCCACAAATCACCAAATTTTTCATAAAATCTCCTAAATTTACTCAATTTTCGCTGAAAATTAGCAAAATTTCGTTAATATCCTCGTGTTTTCTCGATTATTGCTTCTTTTATCTTCTCAGGTACCAAATCGTATTTTAAAAACTCCATACTCATCGAAGCTCTTCCTTTGGACAAGTTTCGCAACCTCGTGGTGTAGCCAAACAATTCGCTGACAGGAACCTCACAAACCACCTGTTGACGAGCCTCCATATGCTTGATGTCCAAAACTTTACCTCGCTTTCCATTGAGGTCGGCAATAATATCTCCCACATACTCCTCGGGAGACAGCACCACAGCCTTGACAATCGGCTCCAAGAAAGTCGCTCTCGCCTCAGACAAAGCCCTGCTGACAGCGGTGGAAGTCGCTATAGAGAAAGCCAATTCTGAAGATTCGCCCTCTTTGGTTTCCACATTCACAACCTCAATCTTCACATTTCTGACAGCCCAAGAAAAAATAGGTCCTGCTGCACAGCCTCCCAAAGCACCTTCTTTGATAGCACGCAAAAACTCAGGCGACAAATCGCCTTTAGTTACAGCCATCTCGTAGACGTTTTTGCTCTTTTCCTCGCTATCCAACAGTGGCGAAATCTGCACCTTAACCTTGGCATAGTGCTTCTTGCCCTTGAGTTCGCGGTCAAACTCTTCCTCAAATTCTACAGAATCCAAAATCGTCTCTCTATAAGCTACCTGAGGCGTTCCCACGTTTGCGTTCACACCAAACTCGTTCTTTAGGCGATAAACCAACACTTCCAAGTGCAACTCGCCCATGCCAGAAATCACTATTTGCCCCGAATTTTTATCCTCTTTCACAAAAAAAGTTGGGTCTTCATCTTCCAATCGCTTCAGTGAATCCATCAATTTGTCGTAATCGCCCTTAGTTTCAGGCTCTACCACCATGGAAATCACCGCCTCGGGAAAATTCATCTTGGGCAATTCAAACTTAACTCCGCGTCCAGCCAACGTTTGTCCAGTCTTCACATCTTTTGGACCAACAAAGGTAGCAATATCGCCATACGAAATCTCGTTCAAATCTTTGGTCTTGTTGGAATGCATCTGCAAAATCCGCATAACACGCTCTTTTTTGCCCGTATCTTGGTTCGTCAGAGTGTCACCCTTCTTGATGGTGCCAGAATAAACCCTTGCGTACAATAGCTTCCCCACGTGCTTATCAATCTGTATCTTGTAAATCAAAGCCAATGGAACATTGTCCGCTGGAGCAAGTGTAGAAAGTTTCCCATCTTTGATAATTTGAAAGTCAGGCTTATCCACAGGAGACGGCAACAAATCGCCAATCGCATCCATCAGAAGCCTCACTCCCATATTTTTGAAAGAAGACCCACACAAAACAGGCGTAACTTTCAACGAAATCGTTGCTTTCCTCAAAACAGGAACAATCTCATTCGCAGTCAGTTCTCGTTCTTCCAAAATCTTCTCCATCAAGCTGTCGTCGTGCTCCGACAAAACATCCAAAAGCAACTCACGATACATATTGTACTCGTCCTGAGCCTCTTCTGGAATCTCCTTTTCCACCATATTGCTACCATACTCTTCTTGGTCAAAGTAATAAGCAACGCCTCGCACCACATCCACAATAGCCTTGAAATCGGCTTCTTTACCGATAGGGAATTGAATAGCCAAAGCCCCTGGAGACAAGCGTTCTCGGATGTCTTCCAAAGTTCTCTCAAAGTCAGCACCCATTCTGTCCAGCTTGTTGACATAAGCAATTTTGGGGATGTTGTACCTTTCCGATTGAGCCCAAACTGTCTCGCTCTGTGGCTCCACGCCTCCAACACCACAAAACACACCGACAGCACCATCCAGCACACGCAGACTTCTCTCCACCTCAGCGGTAAAGTCAACATGCCCAGGAGTGTCGATAATATTTATCTGCCGCTTCTTCCAACTAAAAGAAGTCACGGCGGAAGTTATGGTGATGCCCCTGTCTTGCTCCTGATCCATCCAATCCATCGTCGCATTTCCGTCATGCACTTCGCCCATGCGATGAATTCGACCAGAATAAAACAAAATCCTCTCTGTGGTCGTGGTTTTTCCCGCATCGATGTGAGCCATGATTCCGATGTTTCTGATATTTTCTCTATTCGCCATACAAAACTCCTAAGAAAGCAAAATTTACCTTTCCACGATTTTTGAAACAAAAAAAAGGTCAAACTCTTTTTGAGAAAGTAAAACCCAAAATTTTTAGGAAATTACACCCAGAATTCCGAAAATTTCCCCAATTTTGCTAAAATATTGCCAAATTCACCTTAAAAATGGCAAAATTCCCTTTTTTAGTGTCCTAACACTCTTAAAATTCTTGATATTTTCTGATTTTCGGTTGAAACCAATCAAAACTTCGACTAAATTTCCAAAACAACAAAAAGAAAAAAGTTTTATCAACTTAAATTTATTTTTGGAGTTTTTCGAACAAATGAAATGATATTTAGGGGAAATAGACAAAGTCGAACAAAACTTGTGACTTTTCCCAGAATAGACAAGTTCCTCATAGAACAGATTTGTTTACTGATAGAATTTCAGTAAGATAGAAAATTTTTTGATTTTTCCTATTTTTTTTTATTTCTTCTTTAACCAGCAGAAAAACAATATATTACAAATTTTCTATTGTCTCTACATCATCAGGGAAAGAAAGCATAAAAATAGAATTATTCAAAACCTCTTTAAATTCCAAATCGGAAAACTCGTACAAAACAAAATTTTCCTCAAAATCGTAATATTTCACTTTATTGATAACGCCATTTTTCGATCCAATTTCCACTTTGGCAACATTCTCATTTTTGGAAATATCCGGCACAAAACTGAAATTAACCTCACCGTTTCCATCAACTCTGTGAAAATCTTTCGCATTCTTCACGAATTTAGACACCATAACGTTTGGCCAAAAAACCAAAGTTGGGGGAGACACAATCTTTTGCTTGCTCCTTTCGATGTAAACTATCGACTGCAAAGTATCGGCATAAATCAACTGTCTATCTGGAACATTGTACTCTATCAAAAGCCTGTTCTTGTCAAAATATATATCGCCAGTATAAACTTCACTGCTTTTGGCAAGATTAACAAAATTTGTCTGCTTGATTTTCGCCTGAAAAGTCTTAATCTTCAAGAAATCATCTACACATTTTTGTAATTCTCTCGGCACTTCGTCAGCCCAAAGGAACCCAAAAAACAAAAAAATTAAAACCAAATAACTATTAAACATAACCCAAAATCCTCAATTCATCTTCCGTCGCTCGAACTTCACGCGGTTTACTGCCCAAATGTGGACCTATTATTCCCGCTTGTTCCAGCAAATCTATCAATCGACCAGCACGAGCATAGCCAATTTTGAAATGCCGTTGCAACATAGACACAGAAGCCGTTTTGCTCTCCACAATAAACTTCGCCGCTTCCACAAACAAATCGTCCTCATCCTCAAATCCGCCACTCATCGCGTCAGCCTCTTCTGTAAACAACTGCAAACTATCTTTCGGTTTCGGCTGAGTTTTTAGATATTCGACAACATTTTCTATCTCATCGTCCGAAATATAAGCCCCGTGAACCCTTATTACATCAGATTTGCCCGGAGCCAAAAACAGCATATCGCCTCGTCCCAACAATTTTTCCGCTCCATTCGCATCCAAAATAACGCGAGAATCTATCTTGGAAGAAACGCGAAAAGCTATTCGAGAGGGAAAGTTCGCTTTAATAATTCCGGTAATAACCTGAGTTGACGGACGCTGAGTTGCCAAAATCAGATGAAAGCCAACAGCTCTGCCCATCTGTGCCAAGCGAGTAATCGGCTTTTCGATGTCCTTTCCCGCAGTCATTATCAAGTCCGCAAACTCGTCCACCACAAGCACAATGTACGGCAATTTCTTCACCTGTTCCTCTTCCGAAAGATTGCCTTGTTTCAATCCATCAACCACCTTGTTGAACGACCGCAAGTCACGAACATTGTACTTCTGCAACAAATGGTAACGCTCGTCCATTTCCTTAGCAGCCCAATTCAAAGCCCCCAAGCTATCCTCTGGCAAAGTGATGATTTCGTGCAAAAGATGAGGGATATCCGCATAGCCAGACAGCTCAATCTTCTTCGGGTCAATCATTATCATCCGCATCTCGTCAGGCGAGAGATTGAACAACAACGAATTTATTATGGTGTTAATGCAAACGCTTTTTCCAGAACCAGTAGCTCCAGCAATAAGCAGGTGAGGAGTTTTTGCCAAATCGGTCAGCACAGGGCTACCCACAATGTCAACTCCCAAAGCTATGGGCAGAAACATATTTTTTCGGTAACCGTCCAAAACTTTGCGAAGCGTAATCGTTTCCATCTTTTCGTTGGGAAGCTCAATGCCAATCTTGTCCTCTCCAGGAATAGGAGCTTGCACCCGAATCGAAAACGCTTTCAAAGCCAAAGAAAGGTCGTCTTGTAAAGAGATAAACCGACTAACCTTGACCCCAGGCGAAGGTCTTAGTTCAAACTGTGTAATAACAGGACCGTAATTAACTCCAACAACCTTGGCTTCCACTCCAAACTCAGCCAATTTCTGCTCCAAAATTGCAGAGATTTTAGCCGACCTGCTTTTTAATTTCGCCAAGTTTTTAGCCGTTTCAACAGGTATATCTTTTAGAAATTTCTCAATTCGGGGGAGAGTGAATTTTTCAGCGTTGCTAACTCGTTGATTTTCTTCTCTTTCTGTTGATGTTCCATGTAGAACAATTTTTTCAGTGCTTTTTGTATCGTCTTGGTTTTCTTTGCTATTAGCATTTCCTATTCCATCAGCAAACTCAAAATCTTCAAAAACGCTTTCGCCTACATCATCAAAAGCAATCTCGTCCGCTTTCTTCAAAGGCATCTTTTTTTGCTTCCTCTTAAAAATCCTCAAAGCACTTTTGATTTTTAGCGAGTTTCCCAAAGAGAATATTTTTCTTCCAAAAGCACAAACTTTCCCAGTTCCTATGTAAGTTTTGTTCACTCCTTTGCCAACGGCATCGAAGAAAGAAAATATCTTCTTCAATTCCAAAAACAAAACCAAAAAGAAACAAGCGACAAAAAGCGACACAATTGCCGAACCGACCTTTCCAAAAATCTGCGAAAAGAAAGACAAATAGCTATCTGCCAAAACTCCCACAGGAGACGAAAAAACGTTCAGGTGAATTAGGAAGAAATAGATAAAGGTTGAGAACAAGAAAAATCCAAAAAGTTTTCCAATCACTAAACCTCTCCGAGCTGGCAACAACAAAAATAGTCCAAAGAGAAGAAGAACGAAATTGACCAAATAAACAAAATAGTTCCCAAAAATCAAATATCCCCAAAAGCTAACTATCAATCCAAAAACACCAACAGGATTTGAAGTGACCACTCCAAACTTCTCGCTACCTTCTATCGAAGAGAATGTGCGATAGTCAAAAAGCGTGTCCACATATCCCGCAAAAAGTGCGATAAAAACAAGGGCGGAAAATAAAACAATTACTCCGCCCCAAAAAATTCTTCTTTTATTCATTATGAAATAAATTCTCCAAACAAATTTTACACATTAAATCTAAAATTGATGATGTCTCCGTCCTTGACAACGTATTCCTTACCTTCCAGTCTCAGAAGTCCTTTGCTTTTAGCCACAGCCAACGAACCACACTCTTGGAAATCGGCAAAAGAAATCGTCTCAGCTCTGATGAAGCCTCTCTGAATATCGGAGTGAATCTTTCCCGCTGCCTCGGGAGCAAGTGTCCCATTTTTGATAGTCCAAGCTCGAACTTCCTTTTCTCCAGCTGTCAAAAAACTAATTAAATTGAGAAGCTTGTAACTGCAAAGCACAATTTTGTCCAATCCAGACTTCTCCAAACCCATATCCAAAAGAAATTCCTGCTTATCCTCCAACTGAGCAATCTCGTTCTCTATCTCCGCAGAAATCACAACCACTTGGTCGCTACCAACCTCTTTCTCCAGCTCCCTCACATAGCCGTTCCCGTTTAGAATATCTTCTTCGCCCACATTAGCAACATACAACACAGGCTTGTAACTGAGCAAATTCAGATGCTTGACCTCGTCCTTCTCATCATCGGAAAAAGCTATATCTCTAATAGACTTCCCGCTGTCCAGCTGGTCGTACAGTCGCTCCAACAAACCTAATCTCTTAGCAACTGTTTTGTCGGCTTTCAACTGCTTTTTGGCTTTCTCTATCTGCCTACCCAAAAACTGTTGGTCGGCTATCATAAGCTCCAAGTTAATCGTCTGCACATCGTCCACAGGGTCAACTTTGCCATTCACATGAATTATTTTGTCGTTCTCAAAACACCTAACCACATGCACAATCGCTGCGACTTCCCGAATATTCGCCAAGAATTTGTTCCCCAGACCTTCTCCTTGGGAAGCGCCTTTCACCAAACCGGCAATATCATAAAACTCGATGGAAGTGTAAACCTTTGACTTGGAGCTATAGAACTCTTCCAAAAACTCTAGCCTGTCATCTGGAACAGACACAACACCAACATTCGGCTCAATTGTGCAAAAAGGGTAATTCGCAGACTCTGCTCCTGCACAAGTTATCGCATTAAACAAGGTACTTTTCCCGACATTCGGCAATCCAACAATTCCTAATTTCATAATCTATTTTCGTCCAATTTTAATTATTTCAATACAGGCAAGCAAAAAAAAAATCAAGCAATGTCAACCAAATTTACTGAAAATCAAAATTTTCTTGACATAAGAACAAAATTCTAGCCCTAATACTGAAAAACCTTTCTTTAGGAGATATTATGCAAATAAGTATGACAGCCAGACACTTCGAACTTACTGAGTCAGTTAAAGACTTCATCAACACAACGTGTGAACACTTCTCACACTATTTTGAAAACATCATCGATGTAAAAGTAATTTTGGATTACAACAACGCCAAAACCAATAACATGTCCGTTTCCATTAATGTTCACTCTTCGGGAAACGACTTTAGAGCGGAAGCCGAAGACAGCGATTTATTCAAAGCAGTGGATATTTGTGCTCAAAAAATAGAAGCTCAATTGAAAAAAGAAAGAAAAAAAGAGATTGATAATCACAAAAATAAGAAGAAAAATTATTCCAAAAGATCAAGAAGTTTCTTATTCAAAAAAGGCAAAACTGACGATAACAAAATTGAGTTGGAAGAAAAAATGTTCTTTACCACTCCCATGGAAACCGATGACGCCATCAATTATATGGAAGAAAACAATCTGTCATATTTCGTTTATAGAAACACAAAAACCGAGAAAGTTGACACCGTCATCAAAATCGACGATGAGCATTACAAAATAATAGAAGCTTAAATTTCCGTAATCAATGAAAAAACTGACGACTCAGGAACTTTTTGATATACTGGGGAAAGACCTCATTCTTAGCAAGATAACTGACGAAAAAACTTTTTCCACAGTTATCACAAACCCCTATATCAATAGACCGGGTTTGGCCCTCACTGGTTATTTCGAGAGGTTTTCCTACGACCGTGTGCAGATTTTGGGTGACCCCGAAGTCGGCTATATCCAGAGGTGTGCCAAAGACAAAATGTACGATGTCCTCAAAAAGATGTTCACCTACAACATCCCTTGTCTATTTTTTAGCAAAGGCAACACCGTTCCGAGTTACATCACTATCTTGGCAAACGAATCCAACATCCCGATTATCCAAACTCCCACATCCACAGACGACCTGATGAACTTGCTTTCGCAAAAACTCGGAATTTTCTTCAGTCCTCGCACGATAGAGCATTCCACCTTTTTGGATATTTATGGAGCTGGTGTTCTCATCACTGGCAAAAGTGGAGTGGGGAAGAGCGAGAGTGCCTTGGATTTGATAGAGCGAGGTCATCGACTTGTGTGTGACGATTCCACAAGTATCTCCCGAATGCCAAACGGCACACTCATCGGCACATCCACCAGAGAAGACAGTTCTTTCATGGAAATTAGAGGCATCGGAATAGTTGACATCCAAAAGATGTTCGGTATCCAAGCTATCAAAAATAAAAAAACTCTGCATATGATTATCGAGCTTGTTCCGTACAATGTCAACAAAAACTACGATTCCATAAACACCGAAAGGCTGGATAACAAAAAGTTTAGGAGCATTTTGCAAGTTCCCGTACCGCTTTTTCAACTTCCAGTCTCCCCAGGTAAAAATATGTCAATCCTCATCGAAACAGCTGTGCTAAACTTCCTATCGATTTCGATGGGATACGACGCAGCCAAAACCTACATAGAAAAACAAAAAAACTTTTTTAAATAAATTATGATTTCAAAAACTATCACCATAAAAAACAAGTCTGGCATACACGCTAGGCCAGCACAACTAATCGTCCAAACCGCAGAAGAGTTCGCTTGCGAAATATTTTTGGAAAAAATCGACGAAGGTTTCAAAGCCAACGCTAAGAGCATCTTCAACGTGATGGCAATGGCGGGAGAATGCGGAGATAGCATCCAAATTACAGCCGACGGTGAAGACGAAGATGAAGCTTTGGAAGCTTTGTTAGAATTATTCGAGAGCAATTTTTCCAATGAGTAAAACGATAGAAAATCTCGGATTCCCTCTCAGCGGTGGGTGCGTAATCGGCAAAACTCTCAAAATTGATGAGTCTAAAAACTCTTACGAAAATAGATTTATCACTAAAGAGGAAGTAAAACAAGAGTTGCAACGATTGGAAGATTCCCTCATCAAAGCTAATGCTGACATTGATAACACGCTAAAAAATATCTCTTCCGAAAATAAAAACATCAACGAAATTATAAAGCTCCACAAGTCTATTCTGAACGACCCCGAGATAAAAAAAGGCATCGTTAATCTTATTGAAAAAGAATTACATACGATGGAACACGCTATCAACCAAAAATTTGTGGAGATAGAAAACAGTTTCCGTTCCATTAAAAATCCGTATCTGAAAGAAAGAGCCAACGATTATATTTTTGTGAAAAATTCGCTTATAAATAAACCTACAAAAAATAGTGAGGAAGAAATAGCCGAACCAACTATTTTGTTGATGAAAGACATTTCTCCCGAGCAAGTTATTAAATATCACAACAACAAAAACATCTTGGGTATCTGCCTCAAACACGGAAGCAGAACTTCGCATGCGTCAATCATAATAAAGTCCCTCAACTTACCTGCTATTATAGAAACTTCTGGAAACTACAACGATTTGCCAAATGGTAAGTTAGTGGTTTTCAACTCTATCGAGAACAAAATAACAATAAATCCCGAACAAACAAATATCGATGAATGCAATGAAACTGTTCAAAAAGAAAAAGCAAACTTAGAGAGGCTACAAAAATTAGTAAAAGAGCCAACCATTACTAAATCTGGAAAACGGATAAAGCTGAGAGCAAACATAGAGTTTGAAGAAGAATTGCCTATGGCAATAAAAAATGGAGCTGAAGGTGTTGGACTGCTGAGAACCGAAATGTTTTATCTCAATCGAAAAGTATTGCCGAGCAAAGAAGAGCAATTTGCTTATTACAAAAAAATCGCAACATCTTTTGAAAACAGCGTCACTATAAGGACTTTGGATTTAGGCGGAGATAAAAACAGTTTTATTATTAAGTCAAAAAAAGAAGAAAACCCAAATCTGGGACTCAGAGGAATAAGATTTTCCTTGGCAAAACCAGAAATCTTCACCGACCAATTGGAAGCAATTTTGATGGCGTCTGCTTTCGGAAAAATAAAGATTCTTCTTCCTATGGTTTCAAAAATAGAAGAGTTACGCGAAACAAAAAAAATTTTGGATGAGTGCAAGCAAAAATTAGTCGCAAAAAGTATCCCTTTTGATAAAAATATAGAATTAGGGGTGATGATTGAGGTTCCTTCTGTGGTTTTCCAAATAGATTCTTTTGCTAAAGAATCAGACTTTTTTAGCATCGGGACTAACGATTTAACACAATATATCATGGCTATAGACAGAAACAACGACCGAGTAAAAGATTATTACGACGAATCTAACGAAGCAATCTCTGTTGCGTTAAAAATGGCTATTTTAGGTGCAAAAAAATACAATAAATCAGTTTCACTTTGTGGAGAGATAGCATCAAATCCTCAAAAAATAGAAACTTTTATCAAATTAGGTATTGACGAAGTTAGCGTCAGCACAAGTTCTCTATTAAAAATAAAAGAAAAAATAATAAATTGCGAATGATAATTTTAATAAAACTAATAGATTTATACTCTCTGCTTATTGTCGTTAGAGCTGTTATTTCATGGATTAACATCCCTGCAAACAGTAAAATCTATTATTATATCTATAAACTAACCGAGCCTGTATTGGAAAAGCTAAGGACTATTTCGTTGCGTCTTAATTTGCCTTTCGATATATCGCCGATAATTATTCTCCTTATTTTAAATTATATTAAAAAATTTCTGATTTGCTATGTCTAAAATAAAAAAAAAATTTACAATAATTGCCTTATTATTAATTATTGCCGACCAGATAACTAAATATTTTGCTATAACTTTTTATAGGGAGTTAGGTTTTTACTCTTATTCGCTTATAGATGACTATTTAAGACTAACGTTTGCCAAAAATTTTGGTGCAGCTTTTTCGCTTTCTTTTTTTAAAAACAGCACTACGAACAACTACTTTTTTATTTTTGTAACCTCAATAGCAATTTTAGTAATAATAAAAATACTTATAAAAACAGAAAAAAAACTGGAAATAGTAAGCTATTTTCTCATTATAAGCGGAGCCATAGGAAATCTAATTGATAGAATAAATAACGGATTTGTAATAGATTTTATAGATTGTGATTTTCCAGATATTATAATGGAAAGATGGCCAGTTTTTAATTTTGCTGATTCGTACATCTGCATTGCTATTTGTATTTTAATTATACAATCCATAAAGGTAGCTAAAAATGAAGAAAAACATAATTCCGACTAGTAAGACCGAATTTGCAAAATTTATAACTAAAAGTGCTATAAATTTAATTGTAAATAGTAAAAATAATAAACAATCTATAGAAAACTATCAAATAAAATTAAATTACGAAAAAAAACTTCTAAAAATAGATAAAAAAATAAACGATTTAAATTATAAGATTAAATCTTTAAAAAATAAACTATTTTTACTATTTGTAATTTTTATAATAGCTTTTTTATATTTATCGGGAATTATTATTAAGTGAGGCAAAAAAGATGCATTCGTTAGATCAAGACATATGGGATAATATTTTAAATAAACTGGAAGAGTCCATTAACGAACAAAGTTTTAATACTTTCTTTAAATATACAAATTTAATAGAAATCACGGATAATAAGCTATCTATTGAGGTGGAAACCGACTTTGCAGCTGGATATTTAAATCAAAATTATGCTAAAACAGCGAGTGAAATAGCGTGGCAACTTTATGAAAAAAAATACGAAATAAAATTTTATGGGAAAAACAGACAAATACAAACTAAAAAAATAGAAGAAGAAAAAAATAATCAAATAACTAATAAAATAAATCTAAACGAAAGATTCACATTCGACCAATTTGTCGTCGGTAAAAATAATAATTTTGCTTATTCCGCAGCCTATGGAGTAGCCGAAAATCCCGGAACTAAATATAACCCATTATTTATTTATGGTAATTCTGGTATGGGAAAAACCCACCTTATGCAAGCTATTGGACACTATGTTCAAAATTGTTCCATAAAAAAAAAGGTTGTTTATACCACTTCCGAAAATTTTACCAACGAACTTATCCATTCTATTCAAACAAAAACCACAGAGAGTTTCAGAAATAGTTATAGGAATGTGGATATCTTGTTGATAGATGATATTCAATTTTTTAAGAGAAAAGAGTCTTCACAAGAAGAATTTTTTAGCACATTTAATATTTTATATAACAATCAAAAGCAAATAGTTATCACCAGTGATAAACCTCCAAAAGATTTAGATGGGATAGAAAAAAGATTAGTTAGCAGATTTGAAGGCGGACTGACTGTGGATATTTCTATCCCTGATTATGAAACAAGAGTTGCTATTGTGGAAAATAAAATACAACGCGATGGAACAAAATTATCAAAAGAAGTTATCAATTTTATATGTGAAAGTATTGTGGATAATATTAGGTCATTAGAGGGAGCTATAACCAAACTATTAGCGTTCTCATCTTTTCATACAATAAACACCGATGAGATAGATATAAACTTAGCAAAAGATATATTATCGTCACTTATCTCAAAAAAGATAGAATCGCTAACTCTCGACAATATAAAAGATAAGGTATGCGAAAAATATAAAATAAGCAGTAAGGATATATTTTCTAAAACAAAAAGAAAAGACATTGTATTCCCAAGACAAATAGGAATGTATCTATCAAATTTCCTGATACCTCAATTAGCTTTAATAAATATAGCACAGTACTATAAAAGAAAAGACCATTCAACAGTAATAAACGCACGAAGATTAATCCAAAAAAAAATGAAAGAGGATAAATCTTTTTATCTCGAAATACAAAGATTAATAGAATCAATAAAGTATTAAAAAAATATAAAGCAACAAAAAACAAACAATATTAAAACAACCTTAACATAATTAAATTAAATAACCTAACATATAAAAACACAAAAACACAAAACTATTATTACTATATAAATAAACTAAGGAAAACAATAAAATGAAATTATTAAAAAATATGTTAATATTAAATATAATTATTTTAATATTATCATGTAAAACAGATAAAAATATAATAGCAAGAGTTAACAAAGAAATATTAACAAAACAAGATTTAATAACATTAAAAATAGAAGAAAAAAATAAAAGAAACTTCATAAACGATTGGATTAACTTTAAGCTATTATCTAACAGTGTAAATGATAACGAATTAATAAATCTAAAAGCAAATAATTATAAAACTAAGTTAAAAGCAAATATATATATATCAAAGCTGTTTGAAAAAGAAGAAGTGGCACAAAATGAATTAATAAACTATTATAATGCAAACTACCAAAACTTTTATAAGCAAATAACTAAATATAAGTTTCAAAAAATATACGTTTCCACAAAAAGCAAAAAGAATGAATTAGTTAAAGAAATAAGTAAGATAACAGGAATAAAATTTAGCGATTTGGCAAAAAAATATTCTGAAGATATTTATGGTAAAAACGGAGGATATACAGGTTTTGTGGATGAAGAAAGTATAAGACCTTTAGTTTGGCAAAAATTAACTAACTCCGAAAAAGGAAAATATTATTGGATAGATGTTCCAGATGGTTATGTTATAGGAAGATGGTACGAAAAAAAAGAGTTTAAAATCCAATTAAGTTTCGAGCAAGTTAAAAACGAAATAAAAAAAATAATAAAACAAGCCGACAGACAAAAAATAATAGAAAAAGAGTTACAAAAATTGCGAAAAGAAAAAAAAGTAGAAATAAATTTAGATTATAATTAAGGAGAAAAAAATGTATAATACATTTCTAGCACAACAAAACATATTAAGTTCACTACTACCATTTTTATTAATGATAGTTATTATTTGGTTTCTTATAATAAGACCTCAAAAAAAGAGACAAAAAGAGCATAAAAGTATGTTGGAAAATTTAAAACCGGGAGATAAAGTTATAACAAACGGCGGAATACAAGCTATAGTAACAAAAATAAATACAGAAAAAAATCTGGTAACTCTTAAAGTTGCAGATAACGTAAAAATAGATTTTCTTATTTCCGCAATCGGAACAAAAATAGTAGATAATAAAGTAAATGATAAAGAAGAAAAAAAATCTTAAAATAAGTTTATTGGGTAAAAAAGAGCTAAGAAAGATTAGCGAGCAAATCTCGGAAATAAGTGAAGATATAAAAGAGTTAGTTTCGGACATGGCTGATACTATGTATTATACTAACGGAGTTGGATTAGCAGCACCTCAAGTTGGGAAAAATCTACGTGTATTTGTGGTGGATATATCTAAAAAAGAGAACGATTTAAAAGTATTTATAAATCCTAAAATCCTAAATATGAAAGGAATGGAAATTAATGAAGAAGGTTGTATAAGTATCCCAGAGGTTTACGCAGAAGTCCCTAGAGCAACAAAAGTGGAAATAGAAGCTTTAGATCTAAATGGAAATAAATTTAAACTAATAGCTAATGGGTTGCTCGCTATAGCTATTCAGCACGAATATGACCATTTAGAAGGAAAACTTTTTATAGATTATTTAAGTAAAACAAAAATACTTGAGTTAAAGAAAGATTTAGAGAAGATTAAATGCAGAGCAAATTAAATTCTATAAAATTATTAGTTTCCGATTGTGATGGAGTGTTAACCAACGGGTTATATTATTATGGATTAAAAAACATAGTTGTAAAAAACTTTCACACACAAGATGGTTTGGGAATAAATATGTTTCAAAATTTTGGATACATATTTGCTATAATAACTGGGAAAAATAGTCTATCTCTAAAACAAAGGTGTGAAGATTTAGGAATTAAATATTTATATCAAGGGATAAAAAATAAGTTAGAAATTTTAGAAAATCTACGGATAGATTTAAAATTGAGTTGGGAAAATATAGCTTACATTGGTGATGATTTAAATGATTTGCAATGCTTAGAAAAATCTGCGTTTAGTGCTTGTCCTGCGGATGCTAACAAAACTATTTTGGATAAAGTTGACTTTATTTGTACGCGAAATGGTGGATATGGTTGTGTACGCGAGGTTATAGATTTTACACTAAAAGGAAAAAATGAATTGGAAGATGCTCAGAATAAATTTATTAAAAGTTTGCTGTAGCATTTTCTTTCTATTTTCGATAATTTCGTGTGTAAAAGGCGAAGATATTTTAGAGAAAGGAAAGAAACTTTTCGATCAAGAAGATTTGCCAGAGAAGACGAGCGACACAGTTACTCTTATTTCTATGAAAGAGGAGAAAATTGATTGGTTTCTAAAAGCCGAGCATGTGAAAGAGTTCGCGAAAAAGAAAAAAATTTACGCCAGAAAAATGACTATCTATGTGTTTGATAGCGAAGATAATATAGTTTCCACCATGACAGCTGATAGTGCAAAAATAGATGAAGTTAAAAAGATGCTAAAAGCGGAAAGTAACGTTAAAATACTTAGTTCTAATGGTGTTTTGGAGACTACAATTCTCTATTGGAATTTGGCGAATAACAGCATTTTTACCAAAGAGAGAGTGAAGATAACTCGTGGGGAAAACGTGATGTACGGGAAAAATCTATATACCGACGTCACACTAAATTCCGCTAAACTGGACGATATTAAGGGAGAGGGAGAGGTTGAAGAGAATAATATTGATTTCTAATTTTTTTTTATTCGTTTTTGTTTCTTGCCTCTTTGGAGCGAAGATAAAAAGTATTAGTGAGCGGAAAATTAAGAGTAACGTTAAAAATTATAAAATAATTAACTCGGACGTGCTCAACCTTAAAAAAGATGGGAACGAAATTATTTCTCAGATGCGTGGCAACGTTCATTTTTTTTATGATAATATAGAATTTTACAGTGATGAAGCGGAAATATATGAGAAGCAGCAGAAAGTTAAGTTGCTTAAAAATGTTATAATTAAGCAAGACACTATAACTGTAAAAGCCGAAGATGTAACTTATTTAAAAGAGCTAAATAAAATAATTTTAACGGAAAACGTTTTTATTAAGATTGACTGTAAAAGCAGTAAAACCATCAAAACTTTTTCTTGCCAAAGAGCGGAAATAGATAGAAAGACTGGCGATTTGAAAGCGGATGAGGATGTTCGAGTGTTTGACGAATCACGGAAGATTAAGGTTTTTTGCGGGAAGATGCGTTACAATATGATTACGCGAAAAGGGTATTTGGTGGATAATCCTGAGATTTTTTCGGTTGATGATGATTCGACTAAATTGATTGCACAGAAGATTGATATTTTGGATGGGCAAAACAAAATAAAAGCTATCTACGGAGTGAAAACTATTTCGCCTAACCACCACACAGAGAGTGAGGAGCTGGTGTTTTTAAACGACGAAAAAAAAATAATTATGCTGGGTGAACCGAAATTTTATTCCAAGAAGCTATATGCCGAAGCGAAGAGATTTTATTTCTACTCCGATATATCTTTCAAAAACATAGAAAAGATAGTTCTTGAGGAAAATTGTGAGGTTGACTTTCCAAGTGAAGAGGGCAAAGCGTTTGATAATCACTTGGTGTCACAAAGAGTGAATTTAAATTTTGAAGAGTCTGCTTTAAAGAATGTTGTGGCAACGGAAAAAGTGGCTCTGAGCCTGATAAACGAAGATTCGTCAGGTGTGTCGGTCAATAAAATCTATGGAGATACTTTGCTTTTGCGGTTTAACGACCAAAAGAAATTGGAATATATGACGATGAAAAGTCAGAGAGTTAATGGAGTTTTTAAATTTAGTAATTAAAACATGAAAAACGAAATAGAGATTCAAAACATAGTTAAATATTACGGTTCCAAGTTGGTGCTACGCGATATAAATGTGAAGATAACTCAGGGTGAATGCGTGGGAATAATGGGTCCGAACGGAGCTGGTAAATCTACTACTTTCTACATTGTGCTTGGACTTATCAAAGCGACTGCGGGTAGAGTGTTATTTAATGGAAAACTTATTAATAATCTGCCGATGTACAAAAGAGCCAGATTGGGCATAGGCTATCTCGCACAGCAACCTTCAATTTTCCACAACCTCACTGTGGAGCAGAACGTTATGGCTATTTTGGAGATGCTAAAGATTTCCAAAGCGGAGAAAAAGAGAAGATTGGATGAGCTTTTGGCGGATTTGGATTTGACCAAACTGAGCAAACAAAAGGCTTATACACTTTCGGGTGGAGAGAGAAGAAAGTTGGAGATTACCCGATCTTTAGTGACTAATCCATCTTTTTTGCTTTTAGACGAACCTTTTGCCGGAGTTGATCCGAAAGCTGTGGAAGATATCCAAAAGATAATAAAGAAACTTGGCGAGAAAAATATTGGAGTTTTGATAACTGACCACAACGTGATAGAAACTCTAAAAATTGTGCAAAGAGCGTACATTGTGTTTAATGGCAATATTCTGTTTTCTGGGACTTCGGCTGAGCTTGTGAACGATGAGAAAGCCAGAGAAGTGTATTTGGGGAACAGTTTTTTGCAACACAATTTTAACGAATAAAACTAAGAAAAATTATGAAAGTTATTGTAGCGGGATATAATGTTGATGCGGAATTACTGAAAAAGAGCGTGAAAGGTGCCACTCCAGAAACGATTTCGGCTGCTTACGCCCGAATCAGTAGAAGCAAAGATTCTGTGGATAAGTTGCGTGAGGAAGCAATCCTTGATGTGGAGAAAGCCAAAAATTCCAACACCAGCATTGTTTTTGAAATGGGACATTCGTCTATTGCCGAGCATGTTGTTTTTAATTTTGATTTGATAGGAATTTCACGCTATTTGGCGGAGTTTATACATCGGAGCAGGTTGGCTTCTTTCACGGAGAAATCTCAGCGATATGTCACTTTGGATGGCGACTTTCATTTGCCAGAAGAGATAAAAAGTAGCAAATTGAAAGCTGAATTTGAAAACGTTATTTCCGAGCAAAACTCCTTATACTCTTTGCTGTTTGAAAAAGCGAAAGCAAAATTGGAAGCGGACGGTTTTGTAGGGAGTAAACGCGATAGATTTAGTAAGGCGAAAGAAGATGCCAGATATTTTTTGTCGCTCTCCACACTGACGCAAATGGGAATAACAATCAACGCAAGAAGCTTGCAAAAACTTTTGGTGCGTTTAGATAAATCGGATTTGCACGAAGCTAAAGAGCTAAAGAAGAAACTGGAAGAAGAAGCCAAGAAGATTGCACCGTCCTTGGTTCGCTATACGGATGCGGACGATTTTACTCGATTTACTTGGGAAATCCCCGAAGAGAAAAAAAATCAATCCAGTGAGAAAGTTAAGCTAATTAGTGCTTCTGAAAATCCTGACGATTTGGTTTTGCAGGGGTTGTTGGTCGATTTTGGATATTTATACGCACAGGTTTCGGATTATTTATCGAAATTAAATTCAAACGAAAAAGAGAAAATTTTTGATGCTTTATTCACTAAAGCTAAGCTATATTCCACAATGCCCAGAGGATTTGAGTTAGCCGATTTCCTTTTTGAGATTTGTTGTTCTTCGTGTTGCTTTGGGCAGATGAAAAGGCATCGGATATCCACAATTCTCAAGAGCGAATATCATCCCGATTACGGCTTTGTTGTTCCTGAGTTGATAAAATCTTTGAGCGAAGACGATGCTATCAAAAATGTGATTAAGCAGACAGATAAGTTATATTTTGAGTTGGAAAAAGAGAAGAAGGGACTGGGAAATTATATTTTAACAAATGCACATAACACTTTGATTTTGTTTAAGGTTAATTTGCGTGAGATTTACCATTTTTCGCGACTGCGAGCTGACGAGCATGCTCAGTGGGAGATAAGAGAGATTGCTCATAAAATTGACGAAATAGTAAGGAAGAGAGCACCATTGTCGGGTAAATTTTTGGGAGGAAAGAGTGAAGTATTTGTCTAAAATAGCATTAAGTTTTATATTGTTGTTGTCGTTCGCGTGTAATAAAGATATTACAAAAGGGAAGTATGAAAATATTTCCGAGCGAATCAACAGTGACAAAAATATGTATCAGGGAAATCTGAAGAGAAACGGTGTTCTGCAAACAAAGGGGCTAAAGAAAGCTTGTCCGAATGTGGTGAAATGGCGATTTTCTTTGGATGAAAAGGTTTATTCTTCTCCTGTTTATTATGACAATAAAATTATTTTGAGTGATTACGGAAACTATATAATGGCTGTAAATTATGCCACGGGGGAAAGTGAGTGGATTTTCCGTACGCGAAATCGTAATTCTACGAGCGTTGCCGTTGCTAATAATGTTGTGTACTTCGGTAGTTATGACAAACATTTTTATGCTTTAAACGCCTCCAATGGAGCACTTATATGGAAATTTAAAGTAGGAGGATATATAACTTCGTCTGCTGCCGTTTATGGAGGAATTGTTTATTTTGGCAGTTGGGATGGCTATTTTTATGCTTTGAATTGTAAAAATGGAAAGTTGGTTTGGAAGATTAAGATAGGAGACAGAGTTTATACTCCGCCTTCTATAGACGAAGAAAATGGACTGGTTTTTTACGGGAACAGAGCTTTGTACGCCAGCGATGTGAAAACAGGAGAAGTTAAATGGAGTTTTTCTACAAATAACTACATAGAATCAGCTCCCGTGATAGATGGGGAGAATGTATATTTTGGTAGTAGAGATTATTATGTGTATTCCCTAAACAAAAGGACTGGAAAAGAAAATTGGAATTTCAAGACGGGATATTGGGTCACAGGTTCTCCGTCTATTTACGGAGATAAATTGATTTTTGGTTCTTATGATGATGATATATATATTTTAAAGAAAAAAACGGGAAAACTTTTCAAAAAGATTAAAAGTGGTGGAGATGTTCAACTTCCAGCTATTGTTGTGGGATATTATGCTTATTTGCTTGATATAGAAGGGAATTTTACAGTAATAGATGTCGGTTTAGGAAAGGTTATTTGGCGAAAAAAATTCAACAACAAAAGTTCTTTGCCTCTAATTCATAATGGAGAACTTATTATTATTCATAATGAAACTCTTTTGAAGTTGGGATATTAGGTTGAAAGAGATGGAAAGACTGGACTGGAACGAATATTTCATGGAGATTACCAAGGTCGTCGCCAAAAGGTCAACGTGCATACGTAGAAAGGTCGGAGCGATTTTGGTTCGTGATAAGCAGATTTTGGCTACGGGATATAACGGTAGTCCCAAAAACTTGGAGCATTGCCAAAGCAAAGGTTGTTTGCGGCAAAAGCTTAATATTCCTTCTGGTCAAAGACACGAGATTTGTAGGGCTGTGCATGCCGAGCAAAATGCGGTTATTCAGGCTGCGGTGAACGGAGTTTCCATCAAAAATGCGGTTCTGTATTGCACCAATTTTCCTTGTAGCATCTGTGCTAAAATTTTGGTGAATGCTGAGATAAAGAAAATATATATCGCTGACGATTATCAAGACGATTTGTCCAAACAGATTTTGCAGGAAGCAGGAATAGACGTTGTCAAATTAGGCGATTAACGGCAGGTTCCCACAATGAGTGAATTAGTAGAAAAAGCTCGAAGACTAAAATTACAGCGGAAAAATCTATCCGTTTGTTCCACAATTTCCAAAAATAAAGCTCTTCTTTCGGTAGCCAATCAACTGGAGAAGCAAAGCGATTTCATCTTGCAAGCGAATAAATCCGACGTGCAAAAAGCTCGTGAAGTTGGAGTTAGCGAGGCTTTGGTGGATAGACTATTTTTGGATGAAAGCAGGATAAGGGCTATTAGCGACAGCCTGCGTCAGGTGGTAAATCTGAAAGACCCTGTGGGCAAGATTATCAGTGGTTGGCAAACTGAGGACGGGCTTTCTATCCGCAAAGTGAGTGTTCCCATGGGTGTTTTGGGGATGATTTACGAGTCTCGCCCAAACGTAACTGTGGACGCTTTTGCACTGGCTCTAAAGAGCGGAAACGCTATTTTGCTGAGGGGAAGTTCTTCTGCTTTGGCATCGAACAAGGCGTTGGTCAAGGTTATCAAAGACGGCTTATTTTTGAGCGATATTTCTCCCGAGATGGTGCAACTGCTGGAAGACCCCGACAGGAAGCAAGTGTTGGAGATGTTGCAACTGACGGAGTATTTGGACTTAATAATTCCGCGAGGTGGAGCGTCTCTTATCGATATGGTCGTGAAGAACGCTAAAGTGAAGACGATAGAGACTGGAGTGGGGAATTGCCACGTTTATGTGCATGAAAAAGCCAATCAAGAGATGGCTTTGGAGATAATCAAGAATGCGAAAACTCAGCGTCCGGGAGTTTGCAACGCCTGTGAGACTGTGCTCGTTGATAAGGAAATAGCCGAAGAATTTTTAACCAAGATGAATAAAAAGTTGTCAGACAAGGTCGCAATAAGAGGGTGTGCGGAAACGCAAAGAGTGATAAACTGCGAGATTGCCGACGAGAGCGACTGGTCTGAGGAGTACTTGGATTTGATTTTGGCAGTGAAAGTTGTGAAAGATTTGGAAGAGGCGATAGAGCATATCAGCACCTACGGGACGTTGCATTCAGAGGCTATTATCAGCGAAGATTACTTTGCGTGCCAAAAGTTTCAGTTGGAAGTGGACGCAGCGGCTGTGTATGCCAACGCATCCACCAGATTTACGGACGGTTCGGTCTTTGGGTTTGGATGTGAAATGGGAATCAGCACACAAAAGATGCACGCAAGAGGTCCAATGGGCTTGGACGAGTTGGTCACATACAAATTTGTTATAGACGGCAAAGGACAAATAAGAGGAGGGAGCTAATGGGAAAGAGCATCAAAGATATAGCCAATGAGATTTTCGATTTGAACGAGGACGTTATGTCCAGAAGTGGCGGAGAGCATTTGTTGTCGCTCGGTTCTGTTGTGGATAGGAGTAAATTGTCCGATCAGCTGGTTACGGATTTTAGTTCGTTGGCAAAATATATCGACCACACGGTGTTGAAGCCTGAGGCGAGTTTTCAGCAGATAGAAAAATTGTGTTTGGAAGCCGAAGAGTTTGGCTTCGCCAGTGTTTGCGTCAATCCTGTTTGGGCTAAGAAAGCTAAGCAAGTTCTGAAGAATGTCCCTCTGTGCTGTGTCGTGGGATTTCCTCTGGGAGCGAACATCGCTGAGGTGAAGCTCGTGGAGACTATCAAAGCGTTGGATGCGGGAGCAAAGGAAATCGATATGGTGATAAATGTTGGTGCTCTCAAGGACGAAGATTATTCACTGGTGGAGGATGAGATAGCTCTTCTTGCACTGGATTGCCATAAATCTGATGCGATGTTGAAAGTGATAATCGAGTGCTGTTTGCTCACGGAAGAGGAGAAAGTTATCGCCTGCTTGTTGTCCAAAAAAGCAGGAGCGGACTTCGTGAAGACTTCAACTGGATTTTCCACAGGAGGAGCCACCATCGAAGATATTGCTCTTATGCGGAGAGTTGTTGGCTCAAAAATGGGAGTGAAAGCTTCTGGTGGCATCAGAGATAAAGAGACCGCTTTGGCGATGCTGAAAGCAGGAGCAAACAGAATTGGAGCTTCCGCTGGAGTTTCGATTTGCAGTTGATTGAACGGGAGAAAAGATGATAGAAGCATTCAAAGGAATTATGCCGACGATTGACAAAGAAAGTTTTGTTCACAAAGATACTACGGTGATAGGCAAGGCGAAAATCGGCAAAAAGGTCAGCATTTGGCCTGGAGTTGTAATCCGCGGTGACGAAGCGGAGATAGAGGTCGGAGAGCTTTCCAATATCCAAGACAATTCTGTTTTGCATTGTGGAGAGGACGTCCCAACGATTATCGGCAAATACGTCACTGTTGGGCATAAGTGCATTTTGCATTCGTGCAAGGTGGAAGATTTTTGCCTCATCGGCATGGGAGCGACCGTGCTGGATGGAGCTGTGATAGGCGAGGGAAGTGTGGTGGGAGCAGGAGCGTTGGTAACTCGCAACACAGTGATTCCACCAAATTCGTTGGTGCTGGGCATTCCTGCCAAAGTCGTGAAGCAGTTGGACGAAAAGGCGATGGAGAAGCAGAAAGCACACGCTACGCATTATTGGGAATTGGCGAAAAATTATTTATAAAAAAAAATAAATAGAAAATAAATTGGAGGTCATATGTTTTTTACAGGTGATCAAATGAAAAAAGTTATTCTGAAAGCCAAAAAGGAGAAGTTTGGGATTATCGCTTCTAATGTGGTTTTCGATACTTCCGTTAGGGCGATGGTGCAGGGCTATAACGCCATGAGTGCTGACGGGCTTTTGCAAATCTCTTCTGGAGCTTGCAAATATGCTGCAGGAGGAACTAAAGATTTGTTGGTAGGGGCAAAGTTTATTTCCGATATGGTAAAAAATATTGCCAATCAATATGCCAAAAGCGGTGTCGGTCTGAACATCGACCATGGTGCACCGAAGGACATGGATTTCATCATCCATTGCATTGAGAACGGCTTGGTTTCAACAGTGATGATTGACGCTTCTCACGAAAGTTTTGAGGATAATGTACGTCTGACGAAAGAGGTTGTGGCGGTTGCTCACAAGCACGGAGTGTTGGTGGAAGGCGAGATTGGCTACATCAAGGGCAATGAGGACGAATTGGTGAGCGACAGCCAACTCTACACCGATCCGCAAGAGGCTCTGGAATATGTGAAGAAGACGAACGTTGACCTTTTCGCTGCTTCCGTGGGAACTAATCACGGAGTGACCAAAGGTGCGGACGTTGTTTTGCGTTTGGAACTCATCAAAGAGATAGACGATTTGCTCAATGCCAACGGATTGGATGCAGGATTGGTTTTGCACGGAGCTTCCGGATTGACAGTCAAACAGCAACAAGACGCTGTGGCTAACGGAGTGGTGAAGATTAACAAAGACACACGCTATCAGATGGAGATAGCTTCCGCAGTGCAAGCCTATTGGGAGGCGGAGAAAGATGCCATCGTTTGCCCAAGCGGAACTGACGAGAATGCTTACTCTCCTGACAAAGGTAGATTTGACCCGAGAAAATGGCTCATCAAAGGCGAGGACGCCATGCAATCCGCAGTGGAGAGCTTGGTGGAAATAGTTGGAGCGAAAGACACATCGATATTATTGTAATAGATTATATTTAAAAAGGAGACGAAAATACGTCTCCTTTTCTTTTATATTCCAAGATTAAAATTCTACATTTATTCCGAAGAGCATTCCCATTCCACTCATATCTACTTCTTCGACAATGGTATAATTTTCTAAAGTTTCCTCATCAGAAGACAGCGTTACACTGTTGTAAAAAATTTCGGCGAAGAGTTTAGATTTTTTCCCAAGTTTGTAAGACACTCCTCCTCCAAGTTGCCAATTAAAACCTACATAGGTTTTGTATTCATCAATGTTTTCCTTTTTGATGGAAGTGAAGAGAGAACCATATCCAATACCTCCTTTTGCATAGGGAACAAAAGCACAGGAATCATTTATTGGAAAAGTTATAAGGGCGTTTCCCATAATAGGCACATAGGAAAAAGTGTTTTTTGATTCCACTTTGGAAACAGTGGATGTGTTGGTTTCGTTTGTTTTTGTCTCCAGTAAACTTTTGTCAGTTATGGTTTTATGAAAGAAACCAATGGAAATATCAAGACTAATTTTTTCATCGAATTTGAACCCACGGTTAAGAGTCCAGAAAACAGAAGATTCGGCATCTTTTGGTGAAAGGAACCCAACACCAAAGGAAAAAGTTTTGTCCATAGCAAAGGCAGAAGTAGAAACACAGATTAACATCAATAGAAGAGTAATTTTTTTCATTTTTCATCCTTCAATTTTAATTCGAATAAATTTTTGCTTAGCATCGATTTTGTCAAAGGAAAAAGTCGATTCGTCGATTTTACATTCTTAGTGATTGACAGCAGTAGAGGGGAAAATATTTTCAAAATTCAATTATAAAGACTTTATTTGATTAAGGGGTAATTATGGAAATGCAGGAATTTATCGAGAGAGCGAAAAATTTGATAACCAAATCCGAGCAGCTCGGGAGGTTGGTTTGACTCTGCCGAGTTGCAGAGGAAGATAGCGGAGCTAAGGGAACAGACGTCAGAAGCGGACTTTTGGAACAATTCCACGAACGCTCAGAAGGTCAGCAAGCAACTGAGTTCACTGGAAGCCAAGCAAGAGGAAACTAAGAAGATAGCGACTATCGGCGAAGATTTGCAGGTTTATTTGCAGATGCTTCAGGAGGACAATTCTTTTTTGGTGGAAGCAGCCTCGGAGCTACAGCAGTGGGAGAGTTTCTTGGAGAAGGTGGAAATAAATGCACTTCTCTCGGGCGAGCTTGATGCAGGTGACGCTATCCTAACGATAAATCCCGGAGCAGGAGGCACGGAGAGTCAAGATTGGGCGGAGATGCTCCTGAGAATGTATCTTCGGTGGGCGGAGCGAAGTGGATTTAAAGCTGAGATTGTGGAGCTTTTGGCGGGCGAAGAAGCGGGAATAAAGAATGTGACTGTTGAAGTGAAAGGCGAGTTTGCTTATGGATATTTGGCGTGTGAGATCGGTATTCATCGCTTGGTGCGGATTTCTCCATTCAACGCTCAGGGCAAGCGTCAGACTTCGTTTGCTTCGATATTTGTGTATCCTCTCGTGGACGACAGCATAGATGTGCAGGTAGATTCGGGCGATTTGCGGATAGACACTTACCGTGCTTCTGGCAAAGGCGGACAATGTGTGAACACCACCGATTCGGCTGTGCGGATAACTCACTTGCCCACGGGAATAGTGGTGCAGTGCCAAAACGAGCGAAGCCAACTAAAAAACAAAGAGCATGCGATGAAAATTTTAAAGTCGCGGTTGTATCAGCACTTTTTGCAAGAAAAGCAAAAAGAGAGCAAGGAGTTGGAGGACAGCAAAACGGAAATCGGCTGGGGCAACCAGATTCGCTCGTATGTGTTCCATCCCTATCAGATGGTGAAAGATCACCGCACCAAGTACGAGGTGAAAAACACGGAAAAGGTGATGGACGGAGATTTGGACGGATTTATTGAGGAATATTTAAGATTTAAGATGCAGAAGTAGAGTTGAAAAATGACATAAACCCATTAATTGTTTGACAGTTAATCACATTGGAAAACTTTGTACTTAACGATAACAAATAAGGAGGCTGACATGGCACTTACTAATCAAGCCAAGGAAGCAATCGTGGTAGAGTTTAAACTCCACGACAGTGACACAGGTTCTCCAGAAGTACAGGTTGCCTTGATGACTAACAACATCAAGAACATTACTGCACATTTGGACACTCACAAAAAAGATCATCATTCCAGAAGGGGACTTCTAAAAATCGTAGGTAGAAGAAGAAAGCTTTTGGAATATTTAAAAGGCAAGGATATAGAGCGTTACAGAGCTCTTGTTGCCAAGTTAGGTTTGAGAAAGTAGAAGGGTTTATCCCTTTTACTTTTCTCTATTTAGAAAAATAAGTGCTTCGGTTTATTTACCAACGAATATTATTTTACATAAAGAAAGAGATTGTTAGCAATAATCAAAATCCTTGTTTGCGAAATATAGAGGATGTTGATTATTGCTTTTTTTCTCTTGGTTGGCAAAGTCCAACGAATTGATTGGTATTCAATAGGTTAGTAATCCGAGACGTAATTAAGGAGAAAAAAATGCACATTATTAGAAAATCGATTGAATTGTCAGGGAAGACCCTGACGCTCGAAACTGGTCGGATGGCTAAACAAGCTAACGGCTCGGTTTTGTTGACTTATGGCGAGACCATTATGTTGGCTACCGCCACGGGAGAAAAGTTGCCCAGAGAGGGACAAGGATTTTTCCCGCTCACAGTGGACTTCATTCCCAAGATGTACGCTTCAGGCAAGATTCCAGGAGGCTTCTTCAAAAGGGAGTCCAAGCCGCCTGTGAGTTCCATCTTGATAGCCAGAGAGATAGACAGAGGCTTGAGACCTTTGTTTCCCGAGGGCTTCAAAAATGCTGTTCACGTGGTGATCACAGTACTCAGCTATGACGAAGATTGCGACCTCGGTTCGCTTGGTTCGTTGGCTGCCAGCACGGCTTTGACCATTTCGGACATTCCGTTTTCAGGTCCTTTGGCTGGAGCTTTTGTTGCCAAGAAAGATGGCGAACTTGTAGTTTTCCCGAATAAGGAACAAATGGAAGAAGCACAGTTGGAGCTATCTGTTGCAGGGACGTATGAGAATGTGAACATGGTGGAATCTGGTGCTTGGGAGCTTTCTGAGGAAGAAATTTTGGACGCTATCTACATGGCTCATGACAAGATTAAAGAGCTTGTGGAGTTCCAAAAAGATTTTGCCAAAGATTATTCCAAAGAGAAATTCTCATTTGAAGTTGAGGTAATCTGCGAAGAGGCTTTGACTTTCGTTAAAGACAATTTTTATGCGAAGATAGAAGAGGCTAACAAAATCACGGAGAAGTTGCCGAAATACGCAGCTCTTGACGATTTGAGGATTGAGCTTGCCGAATTGATGGAAGAGAAACTCTCCGAAGAAGAGGTAGCCGAAAAGGGCAGAGACTACAAAGAGGCTTTTGAGAAGTATCTGAAAGAGATAGTGAGGAATTTGATTTTGAGCGGATGCCGTCCTGATGGGCGTGATTTGGACGAAATCAGACCGATTACCGTGGAGAAAGACATTTTGCCTCGCGTACACGGTTCGGCTCTTTTCACCAGAGGTGAGACACAGTCGCTCGGTGTGATAACTTTGGGTAGCCCCAGAGATGAGCAGATGATTGACGATTTGAGAGAGAAGCACTTCAAAAACTACTTCTTGCATTATAACTTCCCTCCATATTCTGTGGGAGAAGCTGGATTTATGCGTGCTCCGGGCAGAAGAGAGCTTGGTCACGGACATTTGGCAGAGAGGTCGCTTTACGCTGTTATGCCCAATAGCGACGATTTCCCATACACCATCAGAGCGGTGTCGGAGATTATGGAATCCAACGGTTCCAGCTCAATGGCGAGTGTGTGCAGTTGCTCCACAGCGATGATGGCAGCGGGTGTTCCCATTGCTCGTCCTGTGGCGGGTATTGCCAACGGTTTGGTGATGGACGGCGACAATTTCGTGGTGCTTACTGACATTCAGGGAATGGAAGATCACCTTGGCGATATGGACTTCAAGGTTACAGGGACGGAAAAGGGAATCACAGCCATTCAGATGGACATCAAGATTCAGGGCATCACCAGAGAGATTATGGAGATAGCTTTGGGCAAAGCTAAAATTGCCAGAATGCATATCTTGGGCAAGATTACCGAGTGCATTTCCGAGCCATCCAGTGAGCTTAGCAAATACGCTCCGAAGATTGAGAGCATAATGATTGATAAGGACAAAATCAGCCAAGTGATAGGCTCAGGTGGCAAGGTGATTAAGGAGATTATCGAAACGACTGGTGCGGACATCAATATCGATGACGACGGCAGAGTGGCGATTGCGTCGCCTGATGCAGAAGCTCTGAAGTTAGCGATGTCTATCGTGAAGAACATTGTGGAAGACCCAGTGAATGGCGATATTTACGAAGGTGAAGTCACCAGAGTGGAGGCTTACGGTGCTTTTGTGAAGTTCATGTACAACAAGCAAGGGATGGTGCACGTCTCCAAGATGGATAAAGCTCGTGTGAGCGACCCAGCCGATTTAGTGGCTGTGGGCGACAAGGTGAAAGTTCGTTTTGTCGGCTTCAAGGAAGGCAAACTCAGCCTTGCCATGGACGGAATTGAGGGCAATCCAACTTTGGAAAGCAAGGGCATTAAGCCTGCGGAAAAGCCTAAGTTTAACAGCTCTGACAGAGACAAAAACGATAGGCGACCTAAGAGAAGATTTGATAAAAAAGATAGATAAAAGCGAAAGGGCAGGAAATTTTCCTGCCCTTTTTTTTGCTTATTTCACATAAAATAGCTTATCGAAGTCAACTTGCACTTTCTCACTTAATTCGCCTTTGAGGAACTTCTGGGCGAGCATATTTTCCAAATTTTCTTGAATAGCTCGCTTTATTGGTCTTGCTCCAAAGTGCGGGTCAAAGCCGACTTCAGCCAGTTTGTCCAACGCTCTGTCCGTGAGAGTAAGCTCAAATCCTTTCTCCTTCAGGCGATTTCGCAACGTCTTGATTTCCAACAGCACAATTTGTTTGATGTTCTCTTTGCCCAGCTTGTGGAACAACACCGTTTGCGTGATTCTGTTGATGAACTCTGGTCGGAAATGCAATTTCACTTCTTCCAAAATCTTGTCTTTCACGTCGTTGCTATCCTCGGCTTCCACCAAAAGAGGAGCCCCGATGTTGCTGGTCATCACTATCACGGTGTTGCGGAAATTAACCGTCCGTCCTTTGCCATCCGTGAGGCGACCTTCATCCAAGATTTGCAAAAAGAGGTTGAACACATCGGGATGAGCTTTTTCTATCTCATCGAAGAGCAAGACGCAATAAGGATGCCGTCTGACTTGTTCCGTCAGCTTTCCGCCCTCTTCGTAGCCCACATATCCTGGAGGAGCCCCTATTAAGCGGGATACGGAGTGTTTTTCCATAAATTCGCTCATGTCGAAGCGGAACATCGCTTTGGTGTCGTTGAAGAGGAGCTTTGCCAGTTGCTGTGCGAGGAAAGTTTTGCCCACACCAGTGGGACCCAAGAATAGGAACGAGCCGATTGGAGCGTTCTCGTCAGAAAAACCGCTTCTGGCTCTGCGAATAGCGTTGGAAACAGCGACAATCCCTTCTTCCTGACCAACGACGCTTTCCGAGAGAATCTCTTCCATATTGGTCAACTTGTCGGCCTCGCTCTTCAGGAGTCTATCCAGCGGAATGTTCGTCCACTTGGAAATGACAGTGGCGATAGTGGTGGCGTCCACGATTTTGCTAATCATTTGCGAATCTTCGGGATTTCTCTTCAGATTTTCCTCAGCTTTCGTTAGCTCCTTTTCCAACTCGATAATCGTGCCGTATTTCAGTCGGGAAGCTGTCTCCAAATCGCCATTTCGCTGTGCAATCTCCATCTCGGACTTCGCCTTATCCAGCTTGTCGTTCAGCTGACTGATGTTGTTCAGATTGTCCTTTTCTTGTTGCCACTTGCTCATCTGAGCGGAATATTTTTCCTTCAAATCGGCAATCTCTTTTTTCGCCTTGTCCTTTTTCTCGTTGGACTCGTCTTTGAAAGAAAGTTCCTCGATTTCCAACTGTTGGAGCTTGCGTTTCATGTCGTCGAGTTCCTGAGGCATAGAGTCAATCTGCATACGCACGGAGGCACAGGCTTCGTCCATCAAGTCAATAGCTTTGTCTGGCAAAAATCTGTCACTAATGTAGCGAGCGGAGAGCTTCCCTGCAGCAATCAGAGCGTCGTCCGTGATTTGCAATCCGTGATGAAGCTGATATTTTTCTTTAATACCCCGCAAGATGGAAATGGTGTCGGCGATGCTTGGTTCGGGAATCATCACTGGCTGAAATCTTCGTTCGAGAGCGGCGTCTTTCTCGATATATTTTTTATATTCACCGAGAGTTGTCGCTCCGATGCACCGCAATTCGCCACGTGCCAAAGCTGGTTTGAGCATATTGGAAGCGTCGCTTTGCCCTTCGGATGCACCTGCTCCCACGATGGTGTGCAGTTCGTCGATGAACAAGATAATCTCGCCGTTGGAGTTTTCCACCTCTTTCAGCACAGCTTTCAGCCTTTCCTCGAACTCTCCGCGATACTTCGCACCAGCCAAAAGCAACGCCAAATCGAGCTCCAAAACGGTTTTGTTTTTCAGATTTTCAGGCACGTCGCGGTCGATAATTCTCTTGGCAAGTCCCTCCACAATAGCGGTTTTGCCCACTCCGGGTTCACCAATCAACACAGGATTGTTCTTGCGACGACGCGACAAAATTTGAATTGTTCGTCTGATTTCGTTGTCTCTACCGATGACGGGGTCTAACTTCTCTTTGCGAGCCAAATCGGTGAGATTGCGGGTATATTTCTCCAAAACCTGATACTTTGCTTCTGGATTTTCGCTGTCCACCTTTTGGTTGCCTCTGATGTCCTGAATACCTTTCAGCAAGTCCTTGTCTTTCGGGTTGTTGAGCAGTTCCTTGATTTCAGCACTGCCTTTCACGAAAGCCAATAAGATGTGTTCCAAACTCACGAAATCGTCCTGAAACTGCCCTGCGATTTTGTCCGCTTGTAAGAGCAGTTTGTTCAAATCCGCACTGAGATAGGCGGGAGAACCTCCCTCAACTTTTGGCAAAGATTCCAGCTTTTCTCGGATTTTTCCCTCTATCAGATTCGGGTTAATCTCAATCTTCTTGAGCAAAGTTGGTACAAGTGAGTCCTCCACCAAGAGCGACGCCAACAGCAAATGTAGTGGCTTAATCTCTTGATGACCGGACTCAGTCGCCAAATTGGCGGCTTTCTCTACGCTTTCTTTTGATTTTATAGTGTATTTGTTAAAATTCATTTTATCCTCCTGATAGTGCTATGTGCTAAAAATCAGCACTCCTAAAGCGAGTCTGCCAATTTACGCTTTTTTGTCAATCTTTTGTTGCTTCTTTTCGAGAATCCAGTTGGACAAAAGGAACGATTTCCTTGAAATGATGTAAAAAAAATTAAGTCTCGCATAGCTAAGACTCAATTCAAACTTCTCACAAAAGGTGTTTATTTAAGCCCCTCCTGAACATACAAACAAAAAAAAGTTGACTTTTTTTTGCATATAGAGTTTAATAAACGCGGGAATTTGAATGCTAAAGGAGTTCAAGTGAATTTTTATAAGAAAATTGTAACAATAGTTTTCGTAGCTTGCTTTTTCTTTGTTCATGCGAAAGAGAGATACATAAAGTCCGTGGTGTCAAGCGGTGTGGTGTCAGCTAATGAAATGCTAATGGCTGCTGCTTACGATGGAAATAAAGTGGATGCCTCAAAATTGCAGACAAAAGATTTTTGGGATAACACATTGCAGTGGAACATTACCACTTCTGGAGACAAAGGCTTTCCGTGGTTGCAAAAAAATTCTACTTACATTCCCACACAGCGAACAGGTCAAGAGGAGTATATTCCAGGTTCAGTGGAAATAGCCATTGGCTCGAAGGTGGAGTTAATAACTCTATTGGGGGCTTATAAACCGTATAAGTTGAAGTTAACTGGGGACATATACTTTGGGGGAGACACACTCTATTCTCTATGTGGCTTCAAGTCGGTTGACGGACAGGGCTTCGCTATTCAAAATTTCGTTCTCGCCAAACATCCAAATATTGACCAAGTGGGTGTTTTTTCGTCTATTATGGACAGTATCTGCAATCTTACTTTGGAAATTGCGAGTATTGCGAATACCACTTATTCCCAACTGGGCGTGTTGATTGGCTATCTGCCGAGCGGAGCCAAGATAACCAATTGCCATGTAAAAGGTTATAATGGAAATACTGTAGTAGTCACTGGAGTGGATAGTGTTGGTGGATTGGTGGGATATTCCGAAGGAACTATCACAGGTTGCACGGTGAAAAATATAGATGTTGTTGGCTCTAGCGATTATGTTGGAGGGTTAGTTGGACGTGCAACTGGAACTATAAGTGGTTGCAAAATAAGTGATGGATCTGTTGCCAGTGGCAAATATGCAGGAGGTATGGCTGGGTATGCTACCAACACCAATTTCATAAATGACACCATATACGACATGAGAATCAGTGGGGTAACTGTAGGTGGAGTGGTGGGATGTGGCGACGACGCCAATGTGACGATAAAGAATAGTAAAGCCAAACATATTCGTGTTAGTGGAACTGGATATGGAGTAGGAGGAATAGCAGGGAAAACCATAGGGAGTACCTATGGTTGCTCAGTGGATAGTTCTACAATTGAAGCTACTTGGAATAACGGAAGATACGCTGGAGGGATAGTGGGGCATGCTGCAGATGAATCAGCGGGACTATCAACAATTGTTCGTTGCTCTGTGGATAGCGTTAGAGTTAAAGTTTTGCAACTTTATGCGGGAGGAATAGTGGCATGGACTGCGAGTAAGGTTGATAGTTGCACTGCGTCCCGCATTAATATTGATGCCCCCAATTACGATGTTACTTGGGACGATAATTCAGCAGGAGGCTTGGTAGGATATACCAAAGCGGATGTAACAAATAGTAAGGTTTCTAACGCAATTGTTTATAGTTATGTTAAGGCGGGGGGGTTAGTAGGCTCTTCTGCAGATGGGAATATAGAAAATTGTAATGTGAATTATGCGATAGTTTATGGAAATGCAGGGAATGCAGGAGGCTTGGTAGGCTATAGCGATGCTACCTTAAATAACGACACAGTTCGCCACGCTTATGTGCGAACTATTGGTCAGATTGGAGGATTGACTGCGTACGCAAGTAAAGCAATCAGGAATTGTAGAGTAGATTCTTCCACTATAAAAAATGAATTACTAAATAATGCAGGGGGATTTGTAGGATATTTGAATGGATCGATAGAAAATTGCGATTTTGACAGCTTATATGTTGAAGCTTATGGTTCTTTTGCTGGTGGCATTGTGGGGTATGTAGCAAAAGGCAAAGCTCTTTCTGGAATCACACTAAAAAATAAAGTTTTGACAGTTAAATCTACTAGCTATGCAGGAGCTATAGCTGGGGGGAATGCTGGGACTATCTCCGATTGTCATGTAGAAAATCTGGGAGTTTCAGGAGAAGTTTATATTGGTGGAATAGTTGGGCAAAACGATTCCATTGTCACAGGATGTTCTGTGAGAGATATGCAGATTACTTCTGAGAACAGCTTTGCGGGAGGCATAGCTGGAGAGGTAAGAAATAATGGAAAGATAACCAATAGCCTTGTGTACAATACTACTGTTACAGTTTCTCCAACTAGTGGTAACTATGCAGGTGGATTGGTGGGACATTTTACGGGACTTGAATTGTCTGGGGACACAGTGCGCCAGACGAGGGTGTATGCTGAGTTTATGTCTGCGGGTGGCATTACTGCGTATATGAAGAACAGTAGTGGTAGCATCTCAAATTGCGTAATAGATTCTTCCACTGTAAATTGCAAGGCAAATGGTGGAGGAGTGGTAGGCTATTTAGATTTAGGCACGGTTACCGGATGCAAAGTGGATAGCGTGGGAATTACTGTTACTGGAACAGATGCTGAAAAAGGAGGAGGCATCGCTGGAACTTCTGTGGGCAATATTACCAGTTGCTCGCTGTCACGGATTGTTTTTGATGTCCCAAAATACTTAGGTGGAGCAGTTGGAGTTAATAGTGGAACTGTCACGAATGTTCGTGTGGACAGCTTTATTCTATCAGCATCTGAATATGTGGGTGGCATAGCTGGATATTCATCGGGGAATATTACCACATGCTCTGTGGATACTTCAGAGATCACAGCGACTGCCAGATACGCAGGAGGTATAACAGGGTACCTTACTGGAGCAACCATTGATGATTGTCATGTAACTAAAGGAAAGATTACTGCTCCAAATACAGGAGGCGGTATAGCAGGTGGATGTTACAATGCTTCATTGATAAGTAACAGCGATGTTAATTATTCTTATATAGAGGCTACGCAAAATTCAGATGGTTCATGTGGTGGGTTTACAGCTGTTTTAGACACTTCGAGAATTAGCGGTGGAGGAATTGAGAATTCCGAGGTTAAAGGTTATTTGAATATTGGTGGATTGGCAGGGTATGGAAGACAATCTCAAATTCAATTTGCTTATGTGGATAGTGTAAAAATTACAGCCAAGTACGCCGTAGCAGGTGGCGTAATTGGACATAATCTCGAAAATGCAAAGGTTAATAATTGTAATGGTATCAAAAAGGTGACAGTTACCGTAGAAACAGAGAAGGGGGGGGGGATAGCAGGAACTAATTTCGGAACTATTGATCAGTGCACAGTTGATAGCTCAACCATATACGTTAAAGGTAAATATGCGGGAGGTATAGCTGGTATAAACGATGTGTTATCAAGTAAAGTCACAAAAAGCAATGTAAAAAATTCTAAAATCGAATCTAACAATTGGCATGTGGGAGGAGTGGTAGGATATACAAAAGGGGAAATCAGCGAGTGTAATGCACGATATGATACCATCTTGGGAGCAAATTATGTTGGAGGTATAGTAGGTTCTACTGAGAATAGTTCTAGTGCTTCTCTTAACTTGAATAATGTAGCTCACTCCACCATCACTTCGAGTGATGGCGCTGGAGGATTGACAGCTTTCCTTGGCACCGGTTTATCAGCCACAAACTGTAAGGTAGATTCTTCTTATATTAAGGGAAAAAATGTTATTGGAGGATTGGTAGGAAATAACTTTAACGCTACCATTTCAGATTGTTCCGTGGACAGTGTAAGGGTAACGGCTACTGACTCCAAGGTAGGAGGTATAGCGGGGAACAACGAAACACAAACTTCAATTATTAAACTCTGCACAGCAACTAACATTATAGTTACAAATGGAGATTCTGAAAATGTGGGAGGCATAGTTGGGCGAACTCAAGGTCCTGTGGACGATTGCACGGTGAATGGTGCAATTATCTCCACCAGTTCAGAAAATGTAGGAGGCATAGCGGGATATTGCAACGACACTATCACCAAAGCCACTGTAACTGATCTCAAAATTGATAATGGAAATTCTGAATATGTGGGGGGAATAGCTGGAAAAATTGAAAATGGAGCTGTTTATGATAGCAAGGTGAGAGATGCACGTATTAAAGTTCTTAATATTGCAGGAGGAATAGCAGGAGCTTGCTATAGCGGTACTTGGCTTAATGATAGCAAAGTTGCTAAATCAAGAATAGAAGTTACTGCTACTAATGCATCTTGTGCAGGATTTACTTCAATTTTAGATAATTCGACAGCCAATGGCGGTGGGGTGGACTCTAGCACTATTAAAGGGTATACAAATATAGGAGGACTGGTGGGCAACAATGCCTCAGGAACAATTCAATTTACTTATGTAGATAGTGTGAGTGTTACATCTGCAGGCAATAATGCGGGAGGTATCTGCGGTTTCTCCAGTGGAACAATTACTAATTGCACGACAAGGACTAGTAGCACAATAACTTCAGAAGCAGAAAAAGCAGGAGGCATAGCCGCAGTATCAGGTGGAAACATCACATCATGTGCCGTGAGCGATGCGACTATAACTACTGCTCTTTTGGGAGTGGGCGGAATCGCTGGAGAAAATAAAAGTGGCTACAGCATAACCTCATGTACTGTGAGCAATGCAACCATTAAGGCTGAGAACAAAGGTGGTGCAGGAGGAATAGCTGGATATAATAATGGGGCTATCACAGAAGGGAGTGTGGTTGGTGGGAGCGTTACTGGTCACTATACTTCGGATGGAGGTAATGGTGTTGGAGGAGTAGCAGGAGCTGTCCAAAATGTTACTGGAAATATCTCGAAAACAATAGTTTCTGGAACGAAAGTTTACGCTACAGGCAATGCTTATAATAATATTGGATGTGGAGGAATAGTAGGATCTATAAGTCAAGGAGTCAATATAGAGCAATGTGCAGTAAAAGGGAACGCGTACATCGAAGGTTTGCAATATGCTGGAGGAATAGTTGGTGTTATCTCTTCCAATTCTGCTTCTGTTACCAATTGCCACGCACACCAATCTGTCATCTATTCATCAAGGGTGAATGAAGAAGCTTTCCAAGGCGGAATAGTCGGATATACTAATAGCAACATACAAAAGTGTTTGGCTACCAATATAGTGATTAGAAATTATAGCACTGTTAATAATGTTACGTATTTGGGAGGGATAGTTGGTAGAGCTGGTGCAGGAACTATCAGCAATAACGTTGCTATGGTAGATTATTTTGATGTCAGGGCACAATATACTAAGAGAGGTGGACATTTTGGAAGAGTAGTAGCTAATAGGAATAACGGGACTTTTTCAGACAATTTTGGCTGGGTGGAGACATATGTTAAATATTACCACAAGCGATTTGGAATTTCTTGGCAATATAATGTTTATAGAAGTACTGGCAATGCTGGAGGATCAGGATTAAAAACAGATGGATTAAATCTTTATGTAGGCACTGAATATTCTAATAATATTTCTTATTGCTCTAAAGATCCCATTTTTTGGACAGGCAATGGTTTTGCTACTGCTACTTGGAATTCCTCAGATGCTAACAGCAAGTATTTCCCCAAGTTAGTTGCCTTTCAGAGTGAAAACTTTAGCACTCTTGTAGCCAATCGCGGGAATGAAATTCAGGAAAAGATTAAAAACGATTATTCAGCTACTCCAGACGTAAAAATTTTCAGCCCTTCTTATTTCCTTTATACTACAGATAATTTAGCTGTAGGTTCCTCACAAAGCGTCAATCTCTATACAGATCTTTTGTTCGACGAGGAAGATGGTTTTGGCAATTCAGTTTATTGGTCTGTTGATTTAAATAATAATGCTTCTGGAACTAATTCAACAGTTTTGTTTAATTACACGGGGAATAGCACTACCCAGCAGCAGTTTAATGGGAATGGATATAGTATAGATGGCATTGTTAGAGATGCATTTATTAATATTGCCAATGGTCTTTTCTACGCCACGAATGCCAATCTTAAAGTTAGTAGGTTGGAAGTTGCAAATTATACAGTGGATTATTCAATTGGTTATACCACTAATCAGTATGGTTCGATTTTATGTGATTATAGAGACAGAACTTCAGATTGGTTGGATTTTGAAGATATATATATCAATTCGCCTTCTGTTAGTTATGGCTTTTCTTCTGATCCTGATGGTGTTGCTACAAATGGTGGTGTGGCGGACAAGCAGCACATGGCTGGACCTGTTGCTGGGAGAGGATACAATGTCAATGTAAATAGGCTTGCGTTATATATCCCAAACGGGTCGAAATTTAGATCTGACTTTTCTCAGGTAGGAGGGTTAATTGGGAATGGATACAATAATACTTTTAACAATATAGCTATTTATCTTTATAATCAGCATCTTGTGTCTCTTACTACAGCAGACGTAATTGACAAGCACTATTCCGTCGGATACTTAATAGGGAATACACAACTTTGGCAATATGGTGCTAATGGAACAACTAACATAGGGAACATTGCTATTGCTGCCGAAAATGGTAATGATGTTGGTTATTCGCGTCCATATTGTTACCCTCCAGACATTTCATCTCTTAGTTCTACAGTAGGTGATACTTGGTACAACTATGGCTCTTTTGAAAATGCACTGGCTGGAGCTAAACTTACGGATTATACAGGTACTTGGCATATACCAACGAGCAATTTCTCCGCTGACAGTGTGTATCTCGTCCGTAGTGAATATAATTGGTAATAGAACTTGATTTAGGATGTTTTTAGAGCTCCATAATTTGGGGCTCTTTTTTTTGGTCATTCCTGTTTTTTTTCTTCCTCATTCCCGTGAAAACGGGAATCCATTTCATGTTCTTTCCCTCCTCATTTCCATTCATTCTCGCTCCTTCCCCCTCATTCCTGCTTCTTCCCCCTCATTCCCGCTCCTTCTTCCCTCATTCCCGCGAACGCGGGAATCCAGTCGGGACAGGGAAGCGGAAAGCCACTTTTTCCAACCAGCTGGGACAGTGACTGGGCTACTCTTCACAGAGAGGTGTTCATCTTTTCGGACGGACGAAAAGACGAACCAGAAAAGTCCGCTCTGCCCACATAGTAGCAGCCGTTGCGAGTCGCCTGAGAGAATCAAGTACAGCACGCTCCCGTGTATTCTTCAAGTTCAGTTATTGTAATAAGTTGGCTTTACATTTCATAGATGGATATTTAAGACTGCTCCTTTTTGGTGTTCAGAGTTGAACCACCCCGAGCGAAGCTCTCTTTGGGTTTGGGTGGTAACGGTAAATACATCAAAGCAAAAAGCGTGAAATTTCTTGGCTGACCGAACTACGAGAATAGAACCGTTTCAAGCCTCTTGATAATTTTCTATATTGGCTATTTGAGACGGTGCTAATTATCGTGAGAGGGAGAGGTTAGAAATTTAGCTTTTTGATTTTGTATTTAGAGGTTTTTTGCTTCTTTTTTTACGGCGAAAAAATGAACATCAAAAATGGATAACCGTTGTGTAATTGGGAATCCACAGTCTTCAATCACTCTCATTCCCGTGAAAACGGGAATCCAGCAAGGGCAGTGGGTTGGGATATTCTCTTACAGATAGGAGTTCATCTTTTCGTCCGTCCGAAAAGATGAACGAATAAAAAGAATGGATTTCAATTTCACCCTCTTTTACTCTCTCACAAAGTCAATAACCGTGATTTCGTTGGTGGTTCCCAGTCGCATCGGCGGTCCCCAAGTGCCCGTTCCTTGCGACACATAAATCTTCGTTTTGCCCTTATCGTAAAGCCCCTTGGTGTATTTGTAAGCCAACTTCACAAAGAGATTGAACGGCACAATTTGCCCATTATGAGTGTGTCCCGACAGAACCAAATCAAAGCCTTTTTGCTCCAAATCGTCCATAAATATCGGCTCGTGAAAGAGGAAAATATTGTAGCGAGAAGTGTCCAACTCCATTTGTCGAAACTCGCTCGAAGCCACAAAGGGATTGACGTGATTGTACTCTGCACCTCGGATGCTAAATTGCCCATGGAGGAACTCATCGCCAAGCTGAACAAGATTTATTTTGCTCTGCTCAAAAAGATTCGTAATCGCCTTATTCCCATTCACATAGAACTCGTGATTGCCCAAAACCAAAAACACAGGAATTTCCAAATTTTCAAAAGGTTCAATTATCTTTCTATCAATCCTATTCTCCACAAAATCGCCAGAAATCAAGACAAAATTGGGTTGTTGCTGCATAATTCTTTTCACCAACTTTTCCGAATGCTTCTTTGAATGAAAGCGATGGATGTGCGTGTCGGCAATCAACACAGCTCGCTGGTTTTGGCTAATTTTGTCGGTTTCAATCTCGACTTTCTTCACAGTCATAGAGAAAATTCCATTGAGCAGAGAATACGCAACAAGCACCAAAATCAGAGCAAAAGTGAAAACAGCGATGTGGTTTTGTTTGAAAGGCAGGAAGTTATGAAGAATGTGTTCCAAGAGTAAAATGGCGGAAGCGATGAAAGCTATTCCAACCCAAACAATCGAAAAATAGTACAACATCTTGTAGGTATGTGTGTGCCAAATCATGAAGATTAGAGAAAACAATCCCAAAGCAACGCCAAGCAACTTGAATTTTAGACCAAAGTTCAGAGAAAAAAGCGTATTTGCCCTGCTAAAAATGTAGTAATTCAAGCTCAAATAGAACAATGGTATCAACAAAAATAACGATTTCATCTTGCTTTTTCCCTCTTTTCCCCAACCAATATTTGAGCAATTTTCAAAATTCTCACTTGCCCTCCTTATAGTCTTCGCTATAAATTTTGGAATAATTTTGAAGGAGGACAACTAATTTGTCATTGAGTGATTAGACAATCTCTATAAGGAGATTTTAACTTTTTCCGAGCTCTTTTGTCTCTAAAATCTTCTTGCGACCGAAGTAAATCTCCAGCTTATGCAACTCATTGCTTTCGTAACTAAACACGACTTTTAGGCTACCTGATGAGATTTGCACAGGATTGCCAAGTTTGTCCAATTTGACAGTAGCACGACCGATTTTCGCTATCCCAGATGTGTATACTTCTTCCAATCTGCTCATCGCATAGAGGACAGAATATAGCGATTTATCCGTGTTGACGTTCAGCTCTTTCTCTTCGGATAGCGTTTTGTCGCGGTAGAAGACTTTGTCCTCTTTCACCCTCAGCGAGAGAGACGGAACAGGTGTCATCCCGAAAACACCTCCTCCGTAGCAGACGATGGAGAAGTCGGTTGTGTCTTTGTTGATGTATATCTTCTGCTCAATCTGTTTGCTGTCTTGCCAAATTTCCGCTGTTCCTCGCAGGGTGTAAGATTGCCACCTCTTGAACTGATGCCTTGCGACATCTTGCCTAAGCGTGAGGACGCCGACACTGCATCCGCAAAAAAGAAAAGTACTAACGAATAGTACTTTCCAAATTAAAGCTTTTTTCTTCATTTGAATTAACTAATTGCAGGGAACTTCAAAAATCGTCCCCTCTCGTTTATAATCAACTTTTTCATAATATTCATCAACACCGGACAGAACATACACAGTTTGATTGGGATAATCGTTATAAATGTACTCCATTAGCTTTCTTCCGATTTCATTTCCTCTGTAAGCTGGAGCTACTAACAAATCACAAACGTAAATATATTCGTCAAAATCGTTTAACGAGCGAGAATATCCACACAAAACATCATCTTGATAAGCTACATAAGTAATGGAAGACTCCAATGCAACTTTATATCTCTCGGCTAAAGATTCATTGGCATAATCCCAACCCTCTTCGTTTTCAATCATCTTCATCAATTTGCTTTCGTCGATTGTCTTGTCGTATCTTCTTATTATCATTCTAGTTATTCTATTTATGCAACTGCTATTGACCCTATTTGCAAAAAAATAACAATAGAATACATTTTTTACAATCTCTGTTTCTATCTCGCCTTGTAAATCCTAACCGACATAAGTATCGCCAAGATTACCATCAAAAAGCTGAGGATCTGACCCATGGTGACCCAGTCGAAAAGTACGTAGCCAAGTTGCACATCGGGTTGGCGGAAGAACTCCACAAAGAAGCGGAAAACTCCATAGCCACCAATGAATATCCAAAAAACTATTCCCGAGGTTTTAATCTTCTTGAGTGCAAACCAACAAATAAGTCCGAGGATAATTCCTTCCAAAATAAACTCATACAACTGTGATGGGTGGCGAGGCAAAGCTCCGCCCATCGGGAAAATCATTCCCCACGGAACGTCAGTTACTCTGCCAAAAAGCTCTCCGTTGATGAAGTTGCCGAGGCGACCCATTCCCAAACCAACAGCGAGAAAGGGCGTTACACTGTCTGCACAATCGTAAAAACTCAAGCCGTGCTTTTTCACGAAGTATAGACCCAGCAGAGCAACTCCCAAAGCACCTCCGTGAAAGCTCATTCCTCCGTGCCACACGGCAACAATCTCCAGCGGATTGGCTAAGTAGTATGGCAGGTGGTAAAACAAAACGTATCCCAAGCGTCCGCCAATGATTATGCCCATCACCAAGTAGAAAAGCAAATCTTCGTACAGCTTTTTGCTGATGTCAACGCCACGGAACAGCAGAACCTTCCTGTAAAAAAAGTAGCCGAAAATGATGCTGGCAAGATAGCAAACTCCGTACCAGCGAATTTGCAACACGCCTATTTTGACGATAGTAGGGTCAAAATCGGGGAACGTTAACATTCAGCGACAGCCTCTATCTCCACCTTGGCATATTTGGGCAGATTGGCAACTTCCACAGCAGCACGTGCTGGCGGATTTGTGGTAAAGAATTTGGCATAAACTTCGTTCATCGCCGCAAAATCTTTGATGTCAGCAAGGAAAATATTCACCTTCACAATCTTCTCCACGTTGGATCCAGCAGCTTCAACAATGGCGATAAGGTTTTTCAAGGATTGCTCTGTTTGGGAAGCTATGTCGTCTCCCACAAACTCCATCGTTTTAGGGTCGAGAGGCAATTGCCCCGACACGAACAGAAGATTGCCAACTTTGGCTGCCTGAGAATAGGGACCTATAGCCGCAGGTGCGTTGTCTGTTTTGATTAACTCTTTCATAAAATCTCTCCTTAAATGGTTTCAAATTTTTATTTAATCTCTGCCACCTGCATTCATCAGGCGGAGCATAAACATAAACATATTGATGAAGTCCAGATACAGCTTCAAAGCTCCATAGAGAGACAGTTTGAGCAAAGCACCCTCGTCTGTGGTGGAGAGAGCGATTTTTTTCAAATATTGCGTGTCGTAGGCGGTAATCCCGCAGAAGAGGAGGACTCCGATGTAGGTAATCGCCTTGGAAAATCCGCTTGATGCGATGAACATATTGGCGAAAGAAGCGACGATGATGCCTATCAATCCCATGAACATAATGTTGCCGAAGCGAGAGAGGTCGGTCTTGGTGATGTAGCCGTATAAGCACATCACGCCGAAAGTCACTGCGGTTACCAAGAACGTGGCTGCAATGGACGAACCTGTATAAACGATGAAGATGCCCGCCATGGATATTCCGTTGAGTGCCGAATATATTAGGAACAAATTTCTCGCTTTGGAATATTCCATTTTCATCAGGTGCGAAGCCAGATAGAACACCAAGCCTATCTCGGCGATAAGCACGCCGAAGAGCATTATTCTGTTATAGTAGAAAAACGACAACACAGCAGGCATAGACGCCACTGCCATCGCTACAAATCCTGTGACACACAAGCCAATTCCCATCCATAGGTATGTGGCATACATAAACCGAGCCACCAAGGACTGGCTAACCGAACTGTTTTCATAAATTATATTTTGTTGCATTTTTACACCTCCAACTAAATTTACTAAATTCTTCTTAATTCAATCAATTTCAAGTGAAAATCAGCGGAATTTTTGTCAAACTTTTACGACAAATCTTTGATTTCTATGATAAAAAAAGGAAACCGTTTGCACAGCTTCCTTTGTGTAAGTTTTTCTTAATAACTTATTTTTTTACAGTGTCTCCCAACTTAACAGCGTACATTGCGTAGAAAGCAGACGCCATCACGAGGTCTTCCAGCGGACACCACTCGTTTGGAGCGTGTGCCAAAACTTCGTTGCCGGGTCCAAAACCAATCATAGGGATTTTGTGCTTGCCGTTGATGGTAACGCCGTTGGTAGAGAAAGTCCATTTGTCCACCTTAGGCTCTTTGTTGAAAAGCTCTTTGAAGCTCTCCACACCCACTTGCACCACTGGCTCAGACTCTTCCAACTTCCAAGTAGGGAAGTACTTCTTCATGCCATATTCCAAACCTGTCCAAGCTTTCTCTTTGTACTCCAACACCTCAACTTTAGCCTCTTCGGTGAAGCCCAATCTATCGATAATGTCTTGGATTTCCTTGCAAGCGGACTCTTCGGTTTCGCCCCAAGTAAGACGGCGATCCAAGTGGAAATACGCATGGTCGGCAACCGCACAAAGCGAAGGAGAACCAGACTCGATGTGAGACACAGTCACAGTGCCTTTGCCCAAGAAGTTGCCCTCATCAGGCTGAAGATTTTCGTTCAATTTCTCTATCTCCACCAACACCTTGGAAGCCATATAAATCGCATTTTTGCCTCTCTCGGGAGCAGAACCGTGGCACGAAATACCGCGGAAAGAAACGCCAATTTCCATTCTACCGCGATGTCCACGATAGATGTTCATGTTAGTCGGCTCTGTGGATATAGCAAAATCAGGCTTCAAGCCATGCTCTTCCACGATGTAGTTCCAGCAAAGACCGTCGCAGTCCTCTTCCATCACGGAGCCTACAGCCCAGTATGTAACTTTTTCGCCAAGACCGAGTTCCTTGAGGATGCGTCCAGCGGTAACAGCAGCGGCAGGACCTCCCTCTTGGTCAACAGTGCCACGACCGAAGATTTTGCCATCTTTAATCTCGCCACAATAAGGGTCGAAATCCCAGTTGTCCATATTGCCCACACCCACTGTGTCCATGTGTCCATCCACAGCCAAGACAATCGGACCATTGCCTACGCGACCCAACACGTTGCCAAGTCCGTCGATGATGACCTCGTCAAAACCAGCTTCTTCCATTTGTCTTTTCAGCTCTCTTTGCACACCCTCTTCCTGCATACTCTCGGAAGGAATGTTGACCAATTTGGCGAGATTTTGTGCAGTATAGTCCTTATACTTCTCCGCCAATTCCATGATTTGTTTAGCTACGCTCATCATGAATCTCCTTAAAATAAATTTTTTGTATCGTTAAAACTTTAAGATTACCTGTCTATTCCCGTCTGTGCCCGTTTGCGTGTCAAATTTTTTTGTCCTATTTTTTGAGCGAGATATATAAACGGCGTATCGCATAGAGCCGTAATCCATTTAAATAGATATGTAGTCAGCACTATCTGCCACCACACATTCATGGCAAATAGCCCAAAAAAAGCGATGAACGAAAAAACGAAAGTGTCGAGCAGTTGGCTGACCATGGTGGAAAGGTTGTTGGCTATCCACAGCTTGCTATTACGTTTCCGCCAGAAAGCGAACGCCCAAATATCGTGATATTGGCTCAGGAGATAAGCGACAACCGACCCGAGAACAACCCGTGGCATTATCCCGAAAACTTTTTGCAAACTGCCTTGTATAAAGTCGCTCTCGTGTGCGGAGAAGAACAAAGCTATCTGCATCACTATCAACATCACAAGCATAGACCCGAAGCCCAAAAACATTCCTGTGCGAGCGGCTTGCTTTCCGTGATTTTCGCTCAGAATGTCCGTTGCCAAAAAGCTGGTAGCGTACATAATGTTGCCCAGAGTAGCCACCATGCCAAAAATTTCCACCGTCTTCAGTACCTGAATATTCGCCAAGATGGTTGCCATGGAAATCCAAGAATAAAGCCCTGCTTTCCCAAAAAAGCGGTAGAAAAGCAAAATCAATCCGAAGTTAACCACCATAAACACTATCCACAAAAGTTCGTTACTCATTTTCCCCTGTTTCCTCTTTTCAAATTATTTGACCTCAATCAAAATTTTTTATCGTCAACTTTTGACAAGAGAAATCCACAATATAGCAAAAAATGTTTCTCCTAATTTTACTTACTGAATATCAGAAAGATAAGCTGTTATACACTGGATTTATACACATCTGCACCCCACTTATGCACAATTTATAACACGTTGCTTTTCAATGTGTTAGCTTTTAGAAATGTCTGTAAACCCCTGCTTTTCGGGGAGTTGTTCACTGTGTGTTTTTCTCCTACAAATTCTTGTCTTTGATATGCAATAAGTTAAGCGGAAATGTCAGGATTTTTTTAGACACAAAGAAGTTTTTATTTTCCTGTTCCAACTTGGATTTTCTCTTTTCAGGCACAAGAATACTAAGCAAATAATAAGTGATGTGCTTGATAGAACATCAAGAATGGATACCTGCCTCCGCAGGCATGAGGATTAGAAAAGCAAGAAGATGGATACCACTTCCGCAGGCATGAGGCAGGCGAACAACATTGCCCAAAGAACCCGCATCCACAAGAAATATATTGCGAAATCTTTGCACATAAATTTTCACAAAAAGAAAGTTTAATGTATTTATTTACAATACGTTAAGGCTAACTTTATTTGTTTAAAAATTATTGAGCATTGGAGGATTTAAATGCATACTGGAATATCTTTTGGGGATTTGGCAATGAAGACGAAACTGAAGAAGATGGAAAATCATTTTCTTTTCAAAGTGGAGAAACTACTTGATTGGAAAAGGATTGGCAAAATTTTAAACAGAATTCCTCGAAAACGCGACAACGTGGCAGGTTGCATTCCCTACAGAAGATCCACGATGTTCAAGGTTTACTTGCTGATGATGTGGTATAATCTCAGCGAAGTGAAGTGTGCCGAGCGATTGATGTACGATTTTTTGTTTATGAAGTTTTGTGGATTCAGTATGGACGACGATACTCCTGACCATTCCACGATTAGCAGGTTCAAAAATTTACTTATTCAGCGAAATCTGTTGGAAAAGTTGCTGAACGAGGTGAATTACCAATTCGCGAAGTTGGGAATTAACTTAAAAACTGGTGCCGTAGTGGATGCGACACTTGTGAGTTCTGCGGCACGCCCCAAAAAGCAAGTGACAATAGAAACAGAGCCCGTGGCAGATGCTGAGAGCGAAGAACAAAAATTTGTTTCGACCGAAGTCAATATTCAGGAGAGCAAAGACCCCGATGCCAAGTGGGTGAGCAAGCGAGGTCTCTTTGTGTATGGATACAAAGGCAATATTTCAGTTGACCCCCAGTATGGTTTGGTGCAGGAAATTATCACAACCCCAGCAAATCAGCATGACACAACAGTTTTCCCCGATTTGTTGCAGAAGATGAATTTACCACTGAATAAGCCTGTCTATGCGGACAAAGGTTATTGTAGCAGGAAGAATCGCGAGATTTTGAAAGAGAAAGAGCTGAAGAGTGCAATTATGTTCAAAAACAAGAAAAATGACAGTAAAGAAATTCGGAACCTAAAAAAGCGGTATAACAAAATGGTCTCCAAAACGCGATATATTGTGGAGCGGACTTTTGGCACGCTACATAAATCGTATGGATATGGACGCAGTCGTTACTTCGGCTTGGAGAAAACTCATTTCTTTTTACAATTGGGAGCGTTAGCGTTCAATTTAAAGCGAGCCGTAAAACTGTGTGAGGCACAATTGATATAGGATTGCTGTATTCAATGCGGAAAATTTGGCACATTTTGATAATAATGAGCAAGAAAAAGAGAAAATAGAAGAGAAATTTTGGAGAAATCTGAGAAAAATTAGTTGGGAAAAGTGATTAATTTTGTTTTCCCACAAAATGCAAAGGTCTATGCTTTTTATTGGTAAGAAAATACCCTCCATCTTCTATAGAGAAAGACAGAGGGTCGTTATTATAAGATTCTGTTCTAATTATTTTTCCGTCAACTTCTTGTACATCTCATTGGCGGCTTTTCTGCCGTCGCCCATAGCAAGGATAACGGTTGCTCCGCCTCTAACGATGTCGCCTCCTGCGTAGATCTCCTCCACGTTGGTTTGCAGGTTGTCGTCCGTGAGGATAGTTCCCCATTTGGAGGTTTTCAGCTCTTTCACTTCGCTTGGTATCAGCGGATTTGGAGACACGCCCACACTAACCACCACAAGGTCAACGTCGATTTCGTATTCCGAACCTTTGATAGGGACAGGACGCTTTCTGCCAGATTCGTCAGGCTCGCTGAGTTCCATTTTTTGCAGAACGATTTTCTTCACTCTGCCGTTCTCATCAGCGATGTACTCCACAGGGTTGTTGAGGTTCAAAAACTCTATGCCTTCTTCCTTGGCGTGTTTTATCTCCTCCAATCTCGCAGGCATCTCGTCAAACGAGCGACGGTAGATAATCATGGCTCTTTCCGCACCAAGCCTCTTGGCGGTTCTCACGGAATCCATAGCGGTGTTGCCTCCGCCTATCACAGCCACGTGCTTGCCTCTGTTTATCGGAGTGTCAGACTCTTTGCTCCCTGCGTTCATCAGGTTTACACGCGTCAGATATTCGTTGGAAGACATCACGCCGATGGAGTTTTCGCCTTTGATATTCATGAAGTTGGGCAACCCAGCTCCCGAACCAACGAAGAACGCCTTGTAGCCTTCTTCTTTCAACTGCTCGAAGCTAATCGTTTTGCCAACTATGAAGTTCTCTCTGAACTCAACACCCAAATCTTTCAGCGTGTTTATTTCGTAATCCACTATCTCTTTCGGAAGCCTGAACTCAGGAATGCCGTATCTCAGCACTCCGCCCAGCTTGTGCAATGCCTCAAAGACAGTTACTTGGCAGCCCTTGGTTGCCATCTCTCCAGCAAAGGTTAATCCCGCAGGACCTGAGCCGATGACAGCCACTTTTATCCCGTTGGATTTAGCAGGTTTTGCTTTCGCCAACTTGAGTTGCTCCCTTTCGTAATCAGCAGCAAACCTCTCCAAATAGCCTATCGCCACAGACGGCTTGTTCATCCTCAGCGTGTAGATGCAACTCGCTTCGCACTGCTTTTCCTGTGGACACACCCTGCCACAAACAGCGGGCAACAGGTTGGTCTGCTTGATAGTGGTGATGGCGTCCTCAAACTTCTCTTCCTCTATCTCCTTGATGAACTTGGGAATGTTCACGCTCACGGGACATCCATCCACGCAAGTCGGATTTTTGCAATTCAAACACCTCTGAGCCTCCATAATGGCTTGCTCTTTGGATATTCCAGAATTCACCTCAACGTTGGAGTGCGATCTTACCTCAGGGTCAGCCTCAGGCATCTTCACTTTTTCAATTTTCAATCTATCTTTATTTTCCATTTTCTTCTATCCTAAACTTTTTTCTGCTCTTTGTTGAATTTCGCTTCAGCCTTGCACATGTGGTCTTCACGAGCTTCGTCCTCTTCCTCTTTGAATGAGCTTAGCCTCATCAGCATCTCCTCGAAGTCAATTTGATGTGCGTCAAATTCGGGACCATCCACACACACGAACTTGGTCTCTCCACCGATAGTCACTCTGCACGCACCACACATTCCAGTGCCGTCCACCATAATGGTGTTGAGACTGGCGATGCTTGGAATTTCGTGCTTTTTGGTCACAAGTGAGGCGAACTTCATCATGATAGCAGGTCCTATTATCACAGAAAAATCTATCTTTTCGCTTTGGATAGCTTTCTCCATTCCCACAGTCACCAAGCCTTTTTCGCCATAACTGCCATCGTCCGTCATCACTGTCACTTCATCGGAATACTCCCGCACTTCGTCTTCCAAGATGATTAAGTCTTTGTTCTTGGCGGCTATCACGGAAATCACTCTGTTACCAGCTTCTTTCAACGCCTTGATAATCGGCAAAAGGGGAGCAACTCCCACACCACCTCCAGCGGCAAGCACTGTGCCGTAGTTTTTGATGTGTGTCGGATTTCCAAGAGGACCTACTATGTCCGTGATGGTGTCGTTAGCGTCCAGATTGCACAGCTTTTCGGAGGAAACGCCCACTTTTTGTATCACGAGGCTTATCGTCTCTTTTTCTGTGTCCGCTTGGCAAATCGTTAGTGGTATCCGCTCACCTTCTTCACCTATCTTCACTATCACGAAATTCCCGGCTTTTGCATTCTTGGCGATGTACTTGTTGTTCACCGTCAGCTTCACTACGTTTTCCGAGAACACCTCTTTTTTTAAAATTTCATTCATTTTGCTACCTCTTATCTTTTAAACTTTGCTTTTAAATTACCCGCAAAAAGTTTGATAGAGTTGCAATCAGTCAAGTGTTTTTCGTTATGGGAGGGAGAGAGAAAATAGATTAGAGTTGTTCTTTCGGTTTTATAATGAGCATTCCGCGACTACATCTCTGCCACTATCTCGTCTATCTGCTTCATTAGTCGGTCGGTGTGGTAGAGGCTACAGATTATCTGCTGATAGTGCAATATCTCCTCGAAGCCCAGTGTGCGTCCGTGCCTATCCTTGAGCCACTTCTGAGTGGGCTGATAGCCACCTATGTAGAACTCCCATGCGATTTTCGGCACTTGGTCAAAATACTGGCTGTCGTTTATCCAGACTTTGCCGATGGTTTCGTCGTCTTCGTTGGCTACCCAACATACGCTGTTCTGCGTCATCTTGCGTGTGATGAGGTTGTCGCCGTCTATGGGATAGGCTGTGATGTACTGTTCCACGAGTGGACTTTCCAGTAGGTGCAGTGTGCGAACCTGACCACCCAGCTCCACCAATTGCCAAAACTTGGCTTGGTCTTGCGGATAGGGAACACGAGGGAAATCGATTTTGAGGAACTCCCGATACTTCTGGCGATAGCTGGGGCTGTGCAACACGGCGTAGATGTAGTCCAGCAAGTCCACTGGAGCGAATGTCCCCTCTGTGCCTGTCTTTTCGGGAACGAACTGCAAACCGAGGCTGTGAGCGATTTGCTTCACTATTTCTGGGTTAAGATTGGGAGTGCGTGTCATTTGGTTTCCTTACTCAAAGTTATTAAAAATTTTCTTCACTATTTTCTCAACTTCTTCATCTGTAATCGCTTGTTTTAATGCTGAAAACTTGCTTAGCTTTCCACAATTCAAGCACTTTAAATCCTCTTCATCTTTGGGGATATAGCCGTTATAAGGCAAATCGAAAGAGGTTGATTGGCAATATGGGCATTTAGCTGGCACATTATATGAAATGTTCGTTTCTTTTTCTGCCAAAATTTCTTCCTCTTGTACTTCGTATTTCTCGTCAATTTTTCTATTTCGCTCATCTATCTTTTTGCGATTCTTTTTATCTTGTTTAATCATGTAGATAAAAAAGAAAATGCCAGCAATAACGATAAAAATTTCAAACATAATAAATTACCTCCTTTATGTGTTCCCAAGCAAAGCTTGGGAACGAGTCTTCAACTGCTCTATTCTGTGGATTCCTGCTTTCGCAGGAATGAGGTAGGGTTGGTGCTCCTGCACAGACTTTCGCAGGAATGAGGTAGGTTGGAGTCTGTGCATGTGTGAGTGTCGGCAGTGTTCCTGCACAGAGTTTCGTAGAAATGTGGTAACACAAGGCTTGCAACTCTCAGCCCTCATACTCGCTGTCTATCAAGCACAACGTTAATCAGTCTCTTAGTATTCTTGTGCTTGAAAAGCGGGTATCCATTCTTGGCTTTCTTCTCCACTTACTTGTCTCCTATTTTTATTTGGTCGTCGTCTTCGTAGAGATAGAGTGGGAAAAAACCACCTGAACCAAATCTGCCAGCAGTTCCAGTCAAATTAAATTCTCCAATGTGGTGAGTTACAAAAATATATCTCCAATCACTAACACATTGTCTTGCTGCTACCAATCCCAAATTATCTCCTTTCAAGAAATGTTGCATCACATCCATTCTGCTTCTCTCGATAAAATTGTTGTCATAATACAGATGTCTATCATCAAAAGGTCTATACGAGACTTTCTTTACATTTATACTATCAAAAGAATTAGCTTTAGATTTAACTTCGTCAATTTTCCAACTCTTGTTTTCTTTCAGCTTATATTTAGCGACCAATTCTTCTTTATCCAAGAGAAAGAAATCATTTATTCTTTTCTCCAAAAGTTCCTTATCTTCATCAATCACAAAATTGTCTCGCGAAGTAACAATTCCCACATTATTCACAGGAAACAAATCGGCTACGGAAAATCCTTTTTCGTATTCCTCTTGCAAATCGGTATCTTTCGGCACAAAGAAATAGTTTGGCTCTTTGCAAGTCAATTCCTGCCAAGCAACGCTCTCCACATCTTGCTCATATAGAAAATCGTATTTATCGTCCCTGCGACCATAGAGGTCAAAATGTTTCACTTTCCCCAGACCTTCGCTCTTGCCTGTCTTGACCAAAATGTTGATGCTCACGCCCTGCTGAATATCAAAGACATTCTCGTCTTTGCTCCCGTCTGGGCAAACTTCTTTTTTCTTGGCGTTACCATGTAAATCGAGCGTGTAAATCTCATCGAAACATTGCAGAAGATTCCATCGCATTCCACGAAAAGTAGGATTGTCCAAATATCCGTGCGGATTGATAAACGCCAAAACTCCTTCGCCATTTTTGTCGATGTAGTGCTGACCAAAGCGAATGAACTTCACATAATCGTCGTTAATCCATTTGGAATTTCGCTCTTGCAACTTCACTTTGGCACCCGGCTCTTTTTTGTAATCTTCCATAATCTTCATTATCCAGTCGCCCTTGTTGGCACTTTCCCCACTATACGGCGGATTCCCAATTACGCACATCACTGGTGTGTCTCGCTTGATGTGGTTGGCTTCGTTCGCCTCGGTGCTGAGCCACGCAGAGAATATCGTGCCTGTGTCGGAATGTTCCTCTTCCAGTGAGTTGGTCAGGTAGATGTTGAGCCGTTGAGTTTCCCCAGATTGATAGCCAGTTTCTCGCAGGAGCATATCGAGTTTGAGGTGTGCCATAGAGTAGCTCGCCATCAGCAGTTCAAAGCCGTTGAGCCGTGGGATGAGATGCTCGTCCACATACGCACTCCACGCACCTTGCATCGCCTTGAATTTCTTCTCGTAGATGAAGCTCACCACCTCTGCCAAAAATGTGCCTGTGCCTGTGGCTGGGTCAAGGATTTGCACTTTGTGGACTTCCTTTTCTATTTGCTTGTAGCCTGTTTTGGAGCGATTGTCTGGCGTTTGTGTGTCCACTTTAATCTTCGTCTTGCTCGTGTCTGCCAACCCAGATGCCAGTCCGAAATCTCGCCTGAGTATCTTGTCCACCGACCTCACGATGAACTTGACGACAGGTTCGGGAGTGTACCACACGCCTCTGGCTTTCTTCAGCTTGGGGTCATATTCTCCAAGGAATGTCTCGTAGAAGTGGATTATCGGGTCTTGCATTTTGGTTCTCTTGCCAAAATTCTTTAGTAGCTCCTTGATGTTGGTAGCACGGAACACATCGGCGAGGTTGTCCACAGTCGTCTTTATCCTCTCGTCAATGTCAGGACCTGCTATATAGCCAAAGAGCCTCCGCAAGAATGGATTGGACTTGGGAATCAGCTCTGCGGCTTCATATCTGCTGAAGTCATCCAAAGTCTCATCGTGTAGCCGAGCAGCAAACATCCCGTAAGCCAAAGTCTGAGAATAGATGTCAGCAAAATCGCGAATCGTCAAATCGTGAATGAGAATGCTCTTGAACGCCTGAAATTGCCCTTGAAGTGAACTGTTTTCCATAGTTTGTTCATCTGCGTTGAGAGCCTCTTCCAAGATGCTTTTCAAGAGTTTAGCTTTGCCCGCCATCATCTTGGCAAGTTTGGCAGGCGACTTGATAGTCTGTCCGATGAATTGGCAGAAATCTTTTAGCAAATCTGCAAAGTACTCGAAATTCGCTGGAATTGGCTCAACTTTGCCGTCCACTATCTCAGCTATTCGCACCTCGTGCACCAACTCGTTATTTTGATAGAAGCGAAACCACAGATAGTCGGTGATTATCAAGTTGTCCAGAGCGTTGCGGTAGCGGTCGAATTGTTCTTTGTAGTTTTTGGAAGCCAAATCTTTGCCCACATCTTTCGCCTCTATGTAGCCAATGGGGATTTTCCCCTTGGTCAGCACATAGTCTGGGTTGCCACAGTCCGTGACGTTCGTCGGTTCGTTCGTCACTTCCACTCCTGTGGTCAAGCTACGCACAAGCTCTTCCAAATCGCCTCTGTAAGAATGCTCCCGACTTATGCCCGAAGCGTATCTCTTGCTTACCTTCGCCAAATAATCACTAATCATTTTTACCTACCGTCTCTCTATAAATCTCAACTCTGACAACTTGTGACTCATTGAACAAATAAATCAAGGCTTATTTGAGAATTTCGCAAACTTAGCTAATCTCTTCATTTCAGATTGGAGATTAGAGCGTAATTTGAGGATGGATACCCGTTGCCACGAGCATGAGGATTAGCGGAGCAAGAAGAATGGAGTATTGTATTGAATAGACAGTGAGTATGAGGGACAGTGAAGCAAGAAGCCCAAACATCGTCATTTCCGTTTTACTTCTTTCCTCATTCTCGTTTTACTTCCTTCCTCATTCCTGCGGACGCGGGAATCCAGTTGTTTTCTCTTTTCATGAGGCTCAATTTGAAGGATTTGTAACCACCTAACCCTGAGCGAAGTACTCTTTGGGGTGAGTTGGGTTTGACTCTGAACACCTAAAAGTAGCAGTCTTAAATACCCATCTATGAAATGCAAAGCCAACTTATTACAAGAGATGAACTTGAAGAGTACACGGGAGCGACCACTCTTTATTCTCTCAGGCGACTCGAAACGACTGCTACTATGTGGTCAGAGCGGTTTTTTCTTTCCCTCCACTTTCTTTTTGAGCGGTCAAAAAGTAAAGTGGAGACTCTCTGTAAGAGAAATGAGCATAAAAATTCCTACTCATACCTCAACGCATCTATCGGATTGAGGTTAGCGGCTTTGCGAGCAGGATAGTACCCAAAGAAAACGCCGATTCCACCTGAGAAGACAAAAGCTATGAGAACAATCATCGGGCGGATGGAAGTGGTGAGCGACGAAAAGGAGTTGAGGCAGAAGGAGATGATGAAAGCCAGCAACACGCCCATTAGACCGCCGAAGAGGCTCAGAGTGATAGATTCAGCCAAGAATTGGAAAAGCACGTCTTTGCTTCTGGCACCGATGGACAAGCGGATTCCGATTTCTCTGGTACGCTCCGTCACGGAGACGAGCATAATATTCATAATGCCTATTCCGCCGACAACCAGCGACACTCCTGCGATAGCTCCCAAAAGTAGCGTGAGCGTTTGGGAAGTGGACGACGCCATCTCGGAAATTTCCGTCTGCGAGAGGATTCTAAAGTCGTTGTCTTCTTCATCACTCAGTTTGTGCGATGCTCTCATTATCTCTTCCACTTCGGCTTGAGCCAAGTCCATAAGTGAAACATCTTTGACGCTGATGTAAATCATGTTGATTCTGTCCGAACCTTTCAGCCTCGCCAACACGGTGTTAATGGGAGCCATGATGATGTCGTCTTGGTCGTTGCCCATGGAGGTTTCGCCCTTTTCCTCCAGAACGCCTATCACTGTGAACGGGGTGCTGTTGACGCGGATTTTCTGCCCAATCGGATTGCTGTTTGGGAAAAGTTCTTCCACAATAGTCGCACCAATGACAGCGACTTTCTTTTTGTATTTTACATCTTTCGCCGTAAAAAAACTACCCTCGGCAAGAGACCAATCTTTTATATCAAGGAAGTCTTCCGAAACGCCTTGCACAGAACCGCTCCAGTTGCCTTCTCCGCCGATTATCTGTGCAGTGGTGCTAGCAGCACCAGAAACGTATTCAAAATAAGAGCCTTTCTTTTTCAGAGCTTCGCAATCTGTGAGCTTCATCTTGTTGAAACTGCCTCTGCCTTGGCTAACGCCGCCTGTCTTTCTGTTCCCAGGGAAGACCATCAGCAGATTAGTTCCCAAAGAGTTGATTTGTTCTTCGATTTTTTCCTGAGAGCCTTGCCCGATAGCCACCATCACAATAACCGAGCAAACGCCGATGATAATCCCCAAAGAGGTGAGCGAACTACGCATTTTGTTCTTAAAGATGCTCTGCAAGGCGATTTTCAGAATCTTAATCAACTTCATCGGACACCTCTTTCCAGTCTTTCAAAATCTCTTTCGCTATTAGCCTATCTGTCACGGGTTTATCGTTAATTATCTTTCCGTCTCTCAGCACGATAGAACGTTTTGCGTAGTGGGAGATGTCGTCTTCGTGCGTCACCAAAATAATCGTTTTCCCCTGCTCGTTCAACTCTTGGAACACAGACATCACGTCCACGGAAGTCTTGGTGTCCAAGTTTCCAGTAGGTTCGTCTGCCAAGATGATGGCGGGATTGTTTATCAAAGCTCGTGCAATAGCCACTCTTTGCTGTTGTCCGCCCGAGAGCTGACTGGGAATGTGGTCGATTCTTTCGCCGAGGTTCACTCTCTCCAAAGCCTTGATAGCTAGAGCTTTGTGGTTTTTCACGTCGCTTTGATGGTTGTAGAGCAAAGGCAATTCCACATTTTCCAGAGCGGAAGTCCGTGGCAAGAGGTTGAACCCTTGGAACACAAAGCCGATTTTTTGGTTTCGGATGCTAGCGTATTGGTCTTTGGTCAGCGAAGAAGTGTTGACACCATCCAAAAAATATTCTCCATCAGAAGGAACATCCAAACAGCCCAACAGGTTCATCAGAGTGGATTTGCCCGAACCAGAAGTTCCCATTATCGCCACAAATTCGCCGTTTTCTATCTCCAAACTGATTTTCCTCAGAGCATGCACCACCTGTTCGCCCATGTGGAACGTTTTGGAAATATTTTCCATCTTGATAACAGATTTCATAGTCTCTCTTTAGAAAAGCCCTGGGCGTCTGAGACTGCCTCCATTACTGGAAGAAGATTTGCTCTTGGAGCTGGAAATTACCTTCAAGCCTTCTTTCAGCTTGTCGCTTCCGTAAATCTCCGTTTTGCTTCCGTCGGAAATTCCAGTTGTTACTTTCAGAGGTTGCAGTTTCTCGTCATCGTCCATATACCAAAGCACACTGGTGCCATCCGAATTCACATCCATTCTTTGCGGTTTCCTTTGCTCATTTTTCCCTTCAGCTCTTTTGGAAGGCCTCTTGCTTTTGTCCATATATTTGGAGAGAAGCTCACGATTGGGCTGGTAGTTCAGTGCGGAATTGCTCACCAAAAAAGCATCGTTTACCTCTTCAATCACGAAATCGATAGTGGCGGTCATTCCAGGCAGGAGCAGTCCAGATTCGTTGGAAGTGGTCACCACCACTGTGTAAGTCACCACGTTGGAAACAGTTACTGGTTGCAATCGCACTTGCCTCACCACACCTTCAAAGGTCTCATCGGGATAAGTCTCCACTGTAAAAGTCGCTTTCATTCCCTCTTTGATTTGCCCGATGTCGCTTTCGTCCACAAAGGCATAGATTTCCATTTTAATCAAATCTTCGGCAATCGTGAACAGAGTGGGAGCTTCGAGGCTCGCAGCCACGGTTTGTCCCGCTTCAATGCTTCTCGCAATAACTTTCCCCTTGATAGGCGAACGGATAATAGAATATTTCTTGATGTCCATCTCAATCGTCTCGTAGTTGGTCTCAGCGGAAATCAGGCTTGCGTAAGCCGTTTTGTAGGAAGTTTCCGATTCCAAAAGTTCCGATTCGGAAATCACATTTTTCTTGTACAACTCTTTGCTCGAATTATAGTTAAGCTGGTTTAGTCTAAATTCGGCTTCGGCTTTCAGCTTCTCCGCCTTAGCACTCCGCAGGTTCACCACTAATTGTGATGTGTCCAAAATCGCCAAAATCTGACCCTTCTCCACATCATCGTTGTAGTCCGCAAAAATTGCATTGATAGTGCCAGAGAGCTCCGAGCCTACATCCACACTGCTAACAGCCTCCAGAGTTCCCGTGCAAGAAACCAAATTGCTCAAATCGCCCTTGCTAATTTGTGTAAAAACAAGTTGATTTTCCGAATCATCTTCACTGCCAAAACTGCAAAACCCTATGACAGCACAAATTATGAGCAAACCAATCAGCAAGAGTTTTTTCTTTTTCAATATTTTTTTCACCATAAAAGTCCTTTTTTTCAGCTCCATATCCCATAGATAGTCAATCATCCTTTTTCACTCAGATTAAATTTGTTTATCTCGGATTTGTTGTTTTTATTCGCATATTTGGAAAGTATATTAACTACCTTCATTCTCGCGAACGCTGGAATCCACAGTTCTATAAATTGCCACAAATCCATATACCGAAGCTCGCCAAAACATCCTTAGACTTAATGTTTGACAACTATCTCATCCTCCCCATATTTGCAAGCGACAAAATAGTTCTTGACCAAAGGAGAAATTAAATGAAAAAAATTTTGCTTGTAGCCATGGGAATAGTGGCATTTATTTTTGGTGGATGTTGTCTCACCTGCTGTGATGATGACACAAAGGAGACTGTACACGAACTAACGGGAACTTGGAAAGGTAATGCTGCAATAGCTTCAATAATTGCTACTTCACAACATCCCTCAGAGTCGGGAATTTTTTATTCGGATCCAGGTTATGGAGAATCTGGCAGAACCATTACTTTTGGAAAAATTAACTCATATGCATATGAAGAAAAATTTACTAATTCTACTGGAACAGAGATTTACAAAAAATCCACACGCTCTGGAACATTTTCCACGGATACAACTTCCAGTATAAAAAAACTGCTTTTGTCATATATACAAACAACTACAAAGTATACTGACAACATTCCTACTGGCGTTACTTACGATACTGTAACAGCTGGATGTCTTTATTATAAATTAGAAAATAGTACATCACTTTATATTGTAGATACTTCTGAGTTTAATAGTACTTGGAGTTATGCAACAAAATATATAAAACAAGCTGAATAAAAAAATCTAAATTTTTATCCTCAAGCCTCCGATTTGGGGGCTTTTTTGTGTTGTGCATTTTCTCTTAGGAACTCTCAACTTCTCTTTTTATTCCTTCATTCCCTCTCTTTCCTTCATTCCCTCGGACGCGAGAATCCAGTCAGGGCAGTGGTGGAAACAACCACAAAACCAAAGAAAAGCCTCAAGAATGGATACCTGCTTCCGCAGGCATGAGGAAAAGGAGGGCAGGAAGCCAAAGCAACCTCATTCTCGTGTAAACGGGAATCCATTTTATGTTCTTTCCCTTTGTGTGACCAAAGCGAAAGAACCAAAGGTAAATTCAAAATCCAAAGCCTCACCTCTAAAATATTCAACTCCTTCGTATTATTGTAGGCTCAACTTGATGGATTTGTAGCCACCTCGCCCCGAGCGAAGCACTCTTTGGGTTTGGGCTGGGCTTGACTTTTGGCATAATTTAGCTAAACAACAGGGCATTATTGGAGAAGTGCAAAAGTGATTTATGAGAAGCAGAGGATAGTCGTTCATTCGGAGATGCCTCTACTCAGAGTTAGCATCACTGCATCTCACGACACTGTTTTAGCGATTTTATGACAAAAGGAGGTTTTTTGGTTCGTTTTTTTCCGGCGAAAAAAAGAAGGCACATTGCAATGGATACCTGTTTCCGCAAGTATGAGGATTAGAAAAGCAAGAAGATGGATACCCACTTACGTGAGTATGAGGGCAGGAAGCCCAAGAGGTTATCATCCTTGTGTCTTTTTCCCTCTTTCCCGCGAATGCGGGAATCCAGTCGGGACAGTGGCTGGACAACAGCACACATACACCCAGCTTCATAGAAGAGCGGAATCCACACCAACATTTATCTCAAAACAATTTGACAAAGAAAAGCAAATTCCACGAATGCATAATAAGTACTTCGGGGCAGGGTGAAAATCCCGACCGGCGGTGATAGTCCGCGAGCAAAGTCCAATTCGGACAAAGCAGATTTGGCGAAACTCCAAAACCGATAGTTAAAGTCTAGATGATAGGAGTAGTATTCGATTTTATTAACACTCGCCTCGAGGAAATCCAAGGTGAGTGTTTTTTTGTTCCCGAAGCTCAGTGTTTGTACTAAAAAATAATGAAACAGAAGGTGGAACAAAATGAAAAGCAAAAAAATTCAATTGATAATCGGATGCTTGGCAGTGGGTCTGGCAGCATCTATGTGGAGCATCGACGGACTGTTCATTCGTCCGCAATTCTACAAATTTCCTCCAGCACTGGTGGTATTTTGGGAGCATTTCTTTGGAGCTCTAATCATGTCTTTTTTTGCGGTAAAATATTTCCAAGATATTCGAAACCTAAAAAAGAGCGATTGGATAGCCATTTGCTGGATTTGCTTCTTAGGTGGATTTTCGGGCACTTTATTCATCACCAAAGCATTCTTTGCAGCAGTACACGGAGAAGTATCCTTCGCAACCGTTGTCGTTTTGCAAAAACTTCAACCAATCTTCGCCATCTTAATAGCTCGTCTTCTGCTAAAGGAAAAAATGCAAAAATCTTTCTATCTCTGGGCAATTGTCGCGATTTTCGCAACTTACCTCATCGCTTTTGGCAAGCACGGATTGAATTGGGAAAATATTGATTTTACGCACAATGCGGCTTTCTTTGCTCTTATAGCAGCTTTTAGCTTTGGGTCTTCCACCGTCTTTGGCAAGAGATTGATCAGCGATTTGGACTTCCGAGCGGCAACATCCCTGCGGTTTACCATCACCTCACTGATAGCCCTCATTTACATAGTCATCACTGGACAGTTGACCAACACAGCGGATTTCTCCCTCTCCAATTGGCTCAGTTTCGGCTTAATAGTCTGCACAAGTGGAGCAGGTGCAATCTTCATCTATTACTTTGGCTTAAAAAGAGTTCCAGCATCCATTGCCACCCTCTTTGAACTCTTTTGGCCACTTACAGCCATATCCTTGGACTATATCTTCAATGGGAACACCCTATCAGCAAAACAATTATTGGGATGCGTCATCCTTCTTTTGTCTCTCTTCTTCATAGTAAAAAACAGGAAAAGTTAAGAAATTCCTCAAAAATCGAAAAAAGGTAGAAATTCGTAAAACAATTTCTACCTTTTATTTTTTGCACCAAAAAAATCAAAAAGTTCAAATATTTCAAAATTTTTTAGAAATTCTTTCTTATTCATTCCCAATAAATAGCAAAAAAACAAAAAAAGTGAAAAAAGTTTTGTAATAACATCTATTTGTTTGAATAGCCATCATATAGCTAATGCTTAGCAAATTTTATAGGTTCAATCATTTTTCCTTTTTTCAGTGTGAGATGTGGTCGGTAATTGTTTTTTATCTCTTCCATTTTGTGTATTTTATGCAATTCTTATGTTGATAAGATGTGTTTTTTTTGTGGTTACATTTCACTTTGGTTTTTCTATTTTACTGAGTTTTGGGAAAATAAGGGATGTGGGCAAAAGAATAAAAAAAGTTTGACAAAAACTACACAAAAGACCAGTTTGGGTAGCATAGGGGTATTATGTACACAGTGAAAATAAAGAAGTTTGGAAGATTGTCGAAGCTAATTGCGTTAAAAAGCAATGAGATAGGGAAAATATAAAATTTGAAAGATTATGAAAAAAGACACTTTAACTTATGGAAATTTAAAGAGAAGGAGATTTTGTGATGGAAGCTTGTAGTAATTCAAGGACTGTTAAAAGAGTTCTGATAGTTTTATGCTTGTTGATGTCACTCTTCGTCGGTTGTACGACTGTGATAGAAGAAACAATGTCCAGTCCCGTTGCTTCTGCAACACAAGCAGTTTACGAAGACAAAATCGTCATAGAATGGACCAGAGTTTCGGGAGTTTCCGAATATGAAATATACAGGTCTTCCTCCAACTCCGACAACTTTGCGGAAGATTATATTTCTATAGCTTCAGTTACCACTACCAAATATGAGGATTCTTACTCTTCTCTTTGTCCTGGGAAGGCATATTACTACAAGGTTCGTTCCGTAAAAGGAACAACCAAGTCTACTCCGCGAAGCTCTGCTGCTGTGGGATGGTTGAAAATCCCGACATTGAGTAATGTAGAAGTTTCCAAGGGTACGGACTCCAGCAAGATAGCTGTTTCATGGACTGTTCCTGACAGAATAAAGCGAGGGGCAGAATTAAATTTGTCTGGGTATGCAAGAATTTACTATTCTACATCTTCAGAAGATGTGACAAATGACAGCAAAATTGATATAACTTTGTCAAATTTAAAAAACAGTGAAGGAACAGAAATAGCTGACAATATACAGAGAGGACAAGTTTACTATTTTAAAACTCAAATTTTTGTTGTGGATGATGGAACAAAGTCTTCAGAAAAAACTGCTCTTGATTCTGGATGGACGACAGTTTCCTCTCCTGTAAATGTTTATGCTACAAAGGGTGAATATAGCGACAAGATAGTTGTAACTTGGGATAGAGTTTATGGGGTCTCTGGATATCTCCTTTATGGTAGCACAGATGGAGGATCCAGTTATAGTCATATTACTGACATTTCTTTGGGAACAACGGCATTTACTCAGAGATCTTATAGTTGGACAGGAGCAACTTTAGGGACAGAGTATAGATTTAGAGTTACGTGCGTAAAAGATAATAAGGAAACGGGTGCAAACAGTGGAGTAGAAAACAAGAATAGTAGCGGGGCATACTACAATTTGGGATATACCAAGTATGAAGCACCTACTATTTCCTCTATAACTACTGACTCGGTTGATTTTGTTAGAGTTACGGTCACAACTAAAGATCCGATATCAAGCGAAGACTTGAAAGTACAATTGTATAGAAGAGAGCAGGGCTCAACCATAATTAAAGAATTGGAAAATGTTATTGCAACCGTTTCAAGCCTTGGTGGTAAAGGCGTTGCAACGTTGGAAGACAATACAGCTAACGGACTTGTTCCAGGGAAGAAGTACTATTATAGCGTTGTGGTTTATAGGAATAATAGTGGAATTCAGTTAGGGAAATCAGACTATTCAACTGAACAATTAGGCTGGTGTGCAATTAGTGCTCCGTCGTCTGTCAGTGCTACCAAAGGATATGATAGCCTAACAGTTAAGTGGTCGCAAGTTACCAACTCAAAATATTATGTAGTTCTCCGTAGAGAAGGTTCTGCGGGAACGTGGACAAAACTACCTGTGATAACTACAGATACAACTGTAGAACAAATGTCGTTTGTACAAAATAAATACGATATAGAAACGGGGCAATTGTATTATTACAAGGTAAGAAGTAAAAATGATGTAGAGTCACCTGATTCCGACTTAGATTCAGGCTGGATTAAGATTGCTACTCCTTCAAGTTTTGCATCAGAAGGAATTTATGAAAACTGGGTTCAATTATTGTGGAGTTCGGTAGAAAACGCAAAGGAATACATTTTGTATCGAAAGATTTATGGAAGCTCTTTACCATATGTTGCTATAGATACTGTTTCTAATAGTGCTACTTCATATCAAGACACAGGATTAACACAAGCTACACAGTATTTATATCAAATCCAAACAGTTAGCTATATACAAAATAGTTCTGGAGAGTATGAAAAATCAGACAAGCTAACAATATCTTCCACGGCTAAAACTTCGTTGAAAGTTCCTGTATTAGACTCTGTTTCTCAAAATTTATCGGACAGAATTAATATGTATTGGAGCTCTGTTTCAGGGCAAACATATAAAATCTATTACATGGACATCAATGGTGGATGGGTAAATATAGGAATTACAACCGACTCTACAATAGCCCTTACTCCAGCGGGGAATTCTTTGTTGTATGGTAGAGTATATACCCTTGCTATCACGACATCTAAGGGAGATGCTTGGGGAGAATCCGATAAGAGTAAACCTATAGAAGGATACATGAGGCTTGATTCTGCTTATGGTTTGAGTGCAAGCAAAGATGAAGACCCTAAAAAAATAACACTTACTTGGAATTCGGTTGCTTACAGCGGAGCAACTTCTTATCAAATTTACAGAACAACTACAGATAATAGTGCTAACTTTGTTTATATTGCTTCCGTAGATACTGCAAATGGTAAACAATATACATATAGTGACGAATCCAGTGTTTTGGATGGTGACTCCAAATATTTGTACAAAATAAAGACTTTTAGATCTGATTTTTATTCTAAACAACCAAGCGACTTAAGATATTCCAATGTTGATAGCGGGTGGTTACAGATTCAAGCTCCTACATTCACACGAGCAAGCATGGGAACTTCTTCGGACAGCATAAATCTGTATTTTGAAAAGAACAGTAGCGGGAAGTATAACATCTATTATAAGACATCCAACAATGGTACGGCAACAAAACTAACAACAATAGAGGATGCTAATGCTACGAGTCTTGGATCAAACAATTTATGCTATAAAGTTGGTGCATACATAGGAGCTAATTCTCCCACAGGGATTGAAGCTGACACGGGGCAAGTTCTTTATTTTGCCATGTCTACAGTAGGTGCTAGTAGAGAGTCTGATTTAACTGATTTCAAACCTGGTTTCACCAAGTTGCCTGCTCCTACTTTCAGTACAGGAGCTAGCAAAGGGCTTAGCAACATAGTAATTGGATGGAACACTTTATCGGCAGGAGAAGATTATATTTCTTATCAAATGATAAGAACAACTACTCAGAATGAAGATACTACTTTCGGCGTAAGCAATAATGGGTCTTTTACTGACGTTGGTAATCTCAGGGAAGGATTTAAATACACCTACAGAGTTCAGTCCATAAACCAAACGGCTCAAAAACAAGCTATTTCTGCTTATGGAACTACTGTAAATTTGGATGGGACAAAATCTGCTTGGTCAGACACAACCACGGGATATAGTAAATTACTTCCAGTAGAAGATTTTATAGCCACTGGTCCAAGTGGAACAGCTGTTAAAGATAAGGTTGTTCTCACATGGGCAAACAAAGGAACTCGCATTTATTGTTCTGTTTTAAGAACTCTTCAATCCACAATAAAATGGGATACAATTTATTCTGGTTTAGTAAACGTGTCTACATACACTGATGCAACAGCAGAAGACAATGTTTTATATTACTATAAGTTGATGATTGCCAGTGAAGATTATCCTTCAATTTACGCTATTTGCGATAGTGTCTCTGGATATGTTAAACCCTCTCCTCCAGCGAACGTAACAGCTTCAAAAGCTGAGTACTTATCCAAAATAGCAGTTTACTGGGGCAAAGTAGGGTTAGCTTCTTCATATCAGATTTGCCGTTATAACGAAGCAGGAGATTCAACTATTTACACTAGGGATACTTCAGAGTTAACTAATTCCAACGACACAGTATTCTTGGAAGATGGACAAGTAGAGAGAGGGAGTTATTATACATATAAGATAAAGGGAATTTTGACGGACAACAGTGAAACGGAATATAGTGACATTAGCACCGCATATAAGAAAGAAAGAGCGACTGGCTATACTAAATTACCTGCAGTCGAAAACATAAAAGCAACTGACGGTGAATATGAAGACAGCATAATAGTTACTTGGGATTCTTTGGGAGTGGCAGAGGCATATTTGGTGCAAAGGTCAAAAGTTGGAAGTACAAGTTCTTCCGATACTATTCAGCAAACAGTTACCACAAACAGACTGGTTGATAAAAAAGGCGGGGCTTTCATAGATGGAGTTAAATACGAATATCGTGTAGCTGCTCAAAAGGGGACAAATCTTTCTAACGATTGGCAAACTTCTTATGATGTTGGATATCTTTTGCTTTCGGGACCTCCAGGAGTAATTGCAACGAAAAACTTGAAAGACAGCATTGTTGTTGAATGGGACACTTTGGCTACTGTATCGGACATTACTAAATATATAGTATATGAACAAGCTAGCGAGGATGGAGTGGGAGATGTTCCAATAGGGGAAGTATTAAATTCGGAAGCTCAAAGAAAGGTTTATAACGTTTCTGATAACAAGAAGGGTGCAGTTTTGAAGTTTTATGTTACAGCTATTAGCACCGAATTCGGAACAAGTGCAAAAAGCAATGTAGCTATTGGATATACGTGTTTGGATACAATTTCTAATTTTACCGCTTCGGGAAGCTCCACAGAAAGAACAATAAATCTTTCTTGGATTTCTTCTAATAATTCTGATAGCACCGTTTTGTACAAAAAGAAAGGTTCTACATGGGAAAGTTTCAAAACTTTGGCTTCTTCGGAGATTAGCTGTAAAGATACTAATTTGATTGTAGGGAAAAGATACTACTACAGGGCACAAGCCAAGAAAAATTCTGGTGAAGGAATAACTATCTATTCTCCATATGTTTATGCTGATACTTTGCTGACGATACCAACAATCTCTTTTGATACAGTTACCAAGGGAGATTATCTTTCGTATGTAAGGCTTACTTGGCCAGGATTATCTTCCAGCGATGAATTGAGATTCCAAATTTTTGTGTTCCAAAATGTTGCTGATTACAATAATGAGACTAATGTTTATGACACTTTGGCGGTAGAAGAGAACGGCAAATCTTATTATGAGTATAAGCATAGTTCGGTTACTGCTTCCAGTGGTAAGTTCATGACAGGAACCAAATACTATTACAAAATCAGAACTCAAACAACACCTGGAGGAGTATGGTCTGCTTTGTCTATGCAAGAAACAGGTAAACCTTATTACGGATGGACAAAAACACCATATCCTACTATAGAAAGTGTAAGCAAAGATTCTATAGCGGCTATTTATTTGAAATGGAAAGCAAACAGTTCAGCAAAGAAGTTTGAAGTACTCAGAACTTTTGCATATCCAGGTAAAGAAGCAACATTGAACTTTGTAGTTAACGATACAATAGCGAAAGATGTTCAAGAAATATTCACTGGGCATGAATACAGTTATAAAGTTAGAGCAATTAACGAAGACTGTGAGAACGATACATCTGAATGGACATCTCCTATGGTGGGAATAGCAAAACTTTTGCCTCCTGAAAATGTGGAAGCTACCAAGGGTACGGTTTTGGATACTATAGTGGTGACTTGGAATATGCCTAAAAACATTTCTAACCAAAGTTATGGAGCCACCAAATATGTTGTTTACAGAAGTGAAACAAAAGATGCTAGTAGCATGTCCTATGTGGGAGATACCTCATTAACGGATTGGGATTCAAACAGCTATAAAACCATTGCATTTAGAGATGTATTGAGTACGAAAGAACTTGGGAAGCTGTACTACTATGGGTTGAAGGCTACAGTGGATGCAGAGGTTTCTGAGATAAGCGTGTTTGATTCGGGTTGGGCAAAAATTCCAGCACCTACATTTACTGCTTATACTGCTAAGAGCGGAGGGTATAATTTAAAACCAGATAGTATTAGAATAACTTGGAGTGACCCTTGTTTACTAAATCCTGCTAGTACAACTTATGAATTACAATATATAATAGGTGATGCGGTAGCAACAACCGTCTCTAGTATACCGTTTACTACTACAGATAGCACTTGGTTTGTGGATTCTCTAAATCGTTTTAAAATAACAAAAGTAAGAATACGCTCCACTAGAAGTGTATTTGGAGAATCTGTTTGGTCAGAATGGATAGAAACTTATACAGCCATGCCTACTCCAGAAATTTCTAAAGTAATAACGGGAGTATCAACAGAGCTGAGGAAAGTAAAAATTAACTATATTTGCCCTGATGATTGGGTAGATACGGTGTGTTTTTATCGTGAAATAGCAGGAACGCCAAGTACTTCTTCATTGATATATAGGGTCGCTAATTCAGGAGAAGGAAAAGCAAAATCTTTTTATGACACAACTAATGTTGCTATGGCTATAAAATATGGATATAGAGTGAGGTATTACAAATACATTACGGATTTGTCAAATGCGAGCGATACCATATGTATAACAACTCCAGTTTTGCCTCCAGAGAATTTGGTTGCTACACAAGGATCTTATGAAGACAAAATTATGCTTTCTTGGGATGGAGTTCAAGCAGGAGCGGGAATTACGATTAGCTACAATGTTTATGTGGACAGCAATTTAACGGGAGACTTTACCGATTATAAAAACCCTGCCGCAAATACTGGATTAAGAATAACTGGAAACAGTGGGGCTAATGATGGATCTACAGCGACAAATCCAGAATTTGAAGTTCCTTTTGGGACAACACTTCCGAAAGGTTCGGGTGTCGCTTGGTTTAATTTAGTTTTAGGTAGAAATTATACATTTGCAGTTACCACAAATATTTCTGAAGTTTTTGCTACCTCAACAAATGATTTGTCTGTATTATCGGAAACGGTAAAAGGATATGCAAGAATTTCTAAACCAAAAATGATTTCAGCAAGTAAGGGAGCAGACGAAAGTAAGATAACCGTAAAATGGAGAGCTTCGAATGCATATAAGCACGACGAACTTGTCTCATATCAGATTTATCGCTTAAATCAAACCACTGGAGTTACTGATTCTTCTTTGGTAATGAAGGCTTCTGACCTTACCAAAAACAACGACACGCTTACTTTGGTGCAGCAATCTGGTGCTAACAGCCTGGAAGCGAAGACCAAATATTCTTATAAGATAAAGGCATCGATGACAGCATCTGGAGAGATTACAACAGCTCATTCTTCATTGATAAGCTCCGATTCGGTTGTTGGCTGGTTGGCTCTTCCGTCTCCCAAAAACTTTACAGCAAGTGATGGGCTTTCTGCAGATTCAATTTACCTGCAATGGAAGAATCCGAATAACCTCACTACCCAAATATATGCTTGTGACAGTTTGTCAGGATTGTGGGACAACCAAATAATCACAGTGGTAGATTCAAATTATTCTGTGACGATAAGTGACGAGAAAGATCAAGGAGTATATAAATATTACGGAGCAAAATTTTATCACCCAGTCTTTGGGACTTCTAGTATTTCTTCAACTTGTCAAGATTCAGGGTATGCTTTATTCTCAGGGATTACGGTTAAATCTGTAAGCAAAGGAGAATACTTAGACACAATTAAAGTTGTTTGGGATACATTTAGAAATGCAACAAGCTATGGCATACAGTATAGAGAAAAAGGGTCTTCCGTTTGGAATACCAAGGATGAAATTAATGAGAGAAAGTTTAGCATATCTGGGATTAATGGAGTTAGCAGAGGAATTTTACATTATGTTAGAGTAAGAGCTGCTAACGATATAATTAATCGTTCTTCTAATGAAGGTTATGGAAAAATAGATTCGGGATTCACTCAACTGGATTCAGTAGGAGGATTTTCTGCTACAAAGGGTGATTTGATTGACACCATCAGACTTAATTGGTCTCGAGTACTCAACGCAGAACATTATTCTATTTATAGATCTGAAAACAATACCAATTTCATTAGAATAGACACAACTAGTAACCTTCTTTACAACGATGCAACACAGAGCTTGACATATGGTAAAACTTATTACTACAAGATGTTGGCAGCAAACAAACTAACTGAAAGCTTAGCAGAAAAATATAAAAATTATTCTCCAACTGACACAGGGTGGATGGAAATACCTGTTCCACAAAATGTCACAGCCACCAAAGGGACATATGACAATAAAGTTGTAATTTCGTGGGATGCAATAAATAGGGTAGGTGGGTATGTAATTGACACGGCGAGAAGTAACGACGTAAATCTTTACGCAAAAATAGACACTGTTCTTCCTACAAGCCAAGATGAATATCATGCTTATGTTAACGAATTGGCAAGTGGACATTTGGAAAGAGGAGTAAGATATTTTTTCAAGATAAGAGCTTATACAGGCAATAGAATGAATACTCTTGCTAATGCCAATCAAGATAACGGTTATATTGCTCTAAAAGCTCCAGAAAATATTCAAGCGTCTAAAGGAACAAGTGCTGACACTATTACTCTTTCTTTCAATGTTTCCAACAATTTAAGAAGTCTTTATAATTATGAGATTGAGAGAAAATCAACAAGTACTGGAGATACCTCAGAGGTAAGTTTTGATGCGAATACTTTCAAAGTTACTTCAGGAGACAGTGTAATCGTCTATGATGTTAATAGCTTGCAATCAAGTAAAGGTTATATCTATACATATAGAGTGAAAAGCAAAAAAGGACAAATAGAATCTATTTGGAGTTCATGGAGTGATTACGGTTGGATTAATTTAGATCCCTTAACAATAACAGTTGCCAACGAACAAGATTCTTTGATGACCGACTCTATCAAAATTTCTTGGAACACAAATGCACAACAGTTCAGCCAAGTAAACCAGCTCAAAGTTTACTATGATACAACGAGTACTCCGACAAATGGATGGCAATCTGTTTTGGTTTTGAAAGCATCAGAGTTGAACAAAGGCTACTTGATGATTAACACCCAAGAGAATACAAACTTCTCTGCTGCCACCATGTACTATTTCCGAGCAAAAAGTTGTTATTATGAAGATGCTATAGAAATTTCTTCTGCTTTCAGTGCTTTAGATTCTGGTTGGTACAAACTGAAAGCTCCAGTGATAACTTATTCATCAATAGGAGAAAGCAAAGACACCATTACAATTAGATGGTCTGCTCAGAGTGATTTGCCACACAGTAGCCTTACGAATATGGAGTATATTATTTCGCGTGGCTCTACACCAAACTATAAGACAGTAACCAACACTTATTTGGACGACACTCTTAATGTGGAAGAAGGAGTAACATTCACTTACACAGTAACAGCTTCTCATCCGAAATATTTAAAATCTGCTCCGAGTAAAGCTGTTGTCGGATATGCAAAATTAATAACTCCCGTTTTGATGGGAGTTACCTCTAGCGGAGATTCCATTGTTACTAAATGGACATATCCCAAGAGCAAATTAGCCAGCATAGATAGTTTCTTTGTGTATAAAAAGGACTCTTATGACGCAGCTGAAACCTATCCTGTAGGGAGAATCAAGGTTAATATTGATAGTTCTACTTATTCCTTTTCAGACAAAAATTGTGAAAGAGGGAAAGATTACTATTACTATGTTAGAGCATACAAATCAGGAATGAAGCTTTCGGATACTTCTGCGGTTGGTGTTGCGGCGATAGATTTGTTAGCTCCGTCTATATCCTCAGTAAGCAGAGGAGAATATACAAACAAAATTGTATTAGAATGGACAGGAACAGAATATTCTGAAAAGTATGTGATTATCAGAGGAACGACTGTTTCTTTTGATCCAGCAGACACAATAGATACCGTAGCTGCATTGCCCACTGTTTATACAGACAATAAGAATGGAAGCGGGTTAACCGACGGAACGATTTATTATTACAAAGTAGTATCCAAAAGGGGCAATCATCTTTCTTCAGAAAGTGGATTTATGGGAGGATATACAAAGTTATTAAAGCCCAGTATAGACTCTATTTCACAAAACGAAGAAACAATCTATCTTAAATGGAACAGAAATGGAGGGAATTCCATAAGTGCTGCTAGAATATTGGTGGGAGAAGACATTCAGGTAACTACTGTTAAGGATAGTGCTTCATTGCTAGTAGATTCTACCACTGATCTTGTTGGGCTTCTTCCTAATAGTTCATCTTGGTTTGTAAAAGGTAAGGAGTATTATACGAAGTTAAAAGCTTACACTAAGGTAACTTGTGTGATGGCTTCAAACCAAGCTTCGGAGGCAATAGAGATAGTTTCCGATTATTCCGAGGCGAAAAAATTCTTCACAAATATTTCTAAGCCAAGCCTTACAGTTTCCATTGATAAATTGGACACAATACAGATAAAATGGAACAAAATAGGTGAGGATGTGGTAAGTGATATAACGGTGCAATGGACAAAAAACGGATTTGGCTCTTCGACGGATACAATGACCACAAACATTGTAAATAACGGGACTGATTCTATAGGGAATCTCAAAGTCGCCTATAGTGGCTCTGCAATTTTGGAACCGGGCGTAAAGTATGCATTTAGGATTATGTTCAAAAGAGGAGAGGTGACATCCACATGGAGCGATGTAAAACCAGGATGGATGAAGCTTCCTGCTCCCACAGATTTCAAAGCCTCCAAAGGTATTTATGACGACTCCATCCGCTTTACATGGAATAACTACAGAGAAAATGCAGACACATCAAAAGACAATACGTATCAATATTTTATTTATTATTACGACGGGAGCAACTATGTAGCAATTGGAGAACCTATTACAGACAAAAATAAATTCTATGATATTACTTTGTCAATGGATGGAATTGTTACCAGAGGAGTAATGGCTAATTTCCGCATAAAAGGAGAAGCCAACTCTGAGTTGGGAATCTCTTCTCAGAACACAAACCTAAGCTCCGACTCAGGACACACAAGGTTAATGATACCTATCAGTGCTGGATATGCCTCAGATGATTTGGAAAATCAAATTAAGTTGGATTGGAATACTTTGATTAGTGCAGCAGCTGATATAAGTGCATATAAAGATCTGAAAGTAGTGTACCAAATAGAAAGAAGAAAATCTAGCGACGCTTTCATGGGGAATACACTTGCTAGTATAGATTCTTTGCAACAAGAAACTTATATCGACAATAAAAGCTTGGATCCTCGATATGTTTATTATTACAGAGTTAGATTTTATAGTGAAGTCTATTTTGACAGATATAGCAATAGTTCAAAATCTTCTTCGCCGTGGTATGTGATAGCGGACAGCGGTTTTATTGTAATTAATCCTCCGAAAATTAAACCTCATAGCGAAGGAACATTTTATACAAATAGAGTTGAAATAGAAATAGAGAGAGCGTTAGGGTCTGACAGTGCTTATCTATACAGAGAGGACAATTCGACTGGAACATTTGTCCTTTTGGATACAATAGTTTATGAAGACAACGTTACAGCTCAAGGAGCATATTTATTCTATACTGATAGTTTTAATATTCTCCCAGGGAGTAAATACTCTTATTATGGAGTAGCCCTCAATGGGTCAAGAAAATCAAGGAATGGAACGGAATTTAAGTCTTACACAAAATTAAAAGCACCAGCTTCGCTAAGAGTCAGTGATGGACTTTATAGCGATAGAGTTATTGCGAAGTGGGATACAGTTTCCAGAGCGGAAGGATACTTCATTTGGGTGTATAAGGAAACTGATGGGACACTGGTAGATTCTGTAGAGGTTGGCAATCAGGATAGTACTATTGATTTAGTTAAAGGGACTCTTCTTGATATTGAGATAGGGCAAGTTTACACTTTCAAGATAGCAGCATGGAATAACACAGCCATTTACAATAGCAATTGGATTTATTCCGACAAAGCTTCCGATGATGGATATTTAAAATTTGAAACTCCAGGACTCGTAACTTTGTCAAAAGATTCTACGGGATTTATAAAAATTGAGGTTGGTTATTCAGCTTCAGGATTTTCTCTTTACGTCTTCAGAAGTGCAGATTCTGCTGGAGTTAGTGAAACTTTGAGTAATTGGGGAGATTATAAAAAGATAACTGTAAGTGCAGATTATGATTCTATAAATAAAAAGTATGTTTGCAAAGATGTTTTGTCTTCCTCTTCGGGGATAGCAGGTGTCAGATATGCCTATATGGTTCAAATCTATAAAGCTGAAATGGTAAAAGCTATTTCCGACACTTTTAAAACGTATAAGTCAAATGAAACGGGGTCTAAATTAGGATGGAGCAAGGCAGAAGCATATAGTGGGGTTCTTATGGCAACGCAGGGATTGTCAGAAGATTCTATATTTGTTGCTTGGTATAAAACAGAAGAAAAGAGATATATAGATTCGGTAGCATATGAATGGGTTGAATACGATATCTCTACAGGGGTGCTTCAGGATTCAGGCATAGTTTCAGATACATTTGTTTCTAGAAACGCAAGATCAAAAGATTTAACATCAAAAGTTAAAAATGGGTATAAATATAAGTATAAGATAAGAAAAAAATTCTATAAAAGGGAAGACGCTACTTTATACACTACCTCCGATGAATCCACGAACTCTGCAACTGGATGGGCAAGATTGGAGAAGCCTTTAATCAAGCTCTCTGTTACCGACAGTGGAGATTTTGTAATTAGCGAACAAAAAGGAGATAACATCTTTATAGTTTATAGAGATGTTAACGGCGGAGGCAAATCGGCAGGTATAGAAGTGGCAGCTGGAGGTTCGTTCACAGATTCCGTAACTTACAGCAAATATAACATAGGTAAAAAGATAGAATATACCATCAAGACGGTAAATAGGATTTCTAATTTGGAATCAGAAATCTCTGATCCGCTTGACACATTCTATATGTTGTATAGCCCAAAATACGTAAAAGCTTCTGAAGGCGACCATACTGACAAGATAGAAGTAAAATGGCAATGGGGAACAGCAAGAAATGCTTTGGTGGATAGTTTTGTTGTAGATAGATACAATGTTGCCAGTGGATTAAAAGAAAAAGAATACACCTTTAGTGGTAGTTATGATCCTAGACTAAGTTATAGCGGAGGAGTTCCCACAGGAACGGATACTTGTACTTACAACGATAATGCAGACATAAAGCAAGGAGTTAAGTATTTATATAGTGTGAGATCGCTAAGAGTTAATCCGAGTGGGGTAAGAGTTTCATTGGATAGCACAACGGCTGAAGGATATGCTAAATTCTCCGCTCCTACCAACCTGAGGGCAACGGAGAACAAGCCCGATGTATTGTTAACTTGGGATTCGCTCAAAAATCAAGGAACAGTCGACAAATACTTTATTTTTTATAGTAACACAGAAAATGGGGTGTATCAGAATTTGCAAGCTACGGGAAGTTATGTTAGTACTAGGGATACTTCTTTTGAAGATACAGAGCTAGAGCAAGGGAATATCCGCTGGTATAAGGTAGCTGCATTTAATAGCGTTAGTGACACGGGAATGAAAACCGCTGCTGTTAAGGGATATGCCTTGATGGATCCGATGACAGGAGTAACATGTTGGAAGGGCGTAAGTGCAGATACAATAAAGGTTACATGGAATAAATTACCTGTATATCAAAGCTATTACATTGAGTGGAGTCTTAGTAAAGAAGTAGATGCTGACGGACGTTTTGTAAGCAAGATAGGGAAAGCTGGAGCTTATGAAAATAGCACATACACCAAGGATTCTCTTATCATTCCTATTTCCGCAGATTCTCTTAGAGGCAGGAAACTTTACATAAAACTTTGGGCACAAAACCAATATGGTGGTTCTGATCCTGTTTTGGATAGTGGATATACCAAGCTTAAACCTCCAGCAGGTTTTTCAATAAGCAAGGGAACCACGTTAGATTCGATAAGAGTGAGGTTCTCTCCGCGTGCAGGCAACAAAGCGGAAAGCTATACCATATATCTTTCCATCAATAAGAGTACTTCGACTTCCGCCAGTGCACCTATATCTATTACAGGATATAGTGGAAACGACACAATCATTGCTGTAGAAACAAGCAAGAAGGGATATTACTATTATGGCAGTGTTCAGGCAGTGAGCAGTTTGGATAATGCGTCTTCTGAACTATCAACTGATAGTGGATATAGTCGTATTCCAGCAGTATCTTCATTCTATTTGGATTCTTTGGCTTCAGGTAGCATTGTTCTTAATTGGACACCTGTTGTTATTGGAGTAGATAGTGTTAGCTATAATATTCATCGTTCTGCTAATAATGGCGACTTTATCAAAATAGCTTCTGGATATTACGCAGCTTTGACATCGGGGAAAGTAAAATATACAGATAGCGATTGTATTCCTGGAGATAAGTGTACGTATTACTTGGTGAGTAAAGCATGGCAAAGACCTAAGACCAGTTCGAGTGAAATTATTTTATCCGACACATCTATACACAAAACGACTTACGCTCAAATAGGTTTGGTAAGCAATTTTATGCAAGACACTACGTCTTTCTCTGAAAATCAAGTTAATTTGTCTTGGGATCAAAGAGGAGATATAGATTCTTACTATATTTACAGAAGTTCTTTCGCCGACAGAGACAATGCTAACATAAGAATAGTAGAAATAACAGATGGGAACTATTACCATTCAGATGCTTCTGATTCCATTTCTACTCAGAGTGGTATGCTTTGGCACTATTGGATTAGGGCAAAGAAAAACGGCAACTATGGCTTATGGACTCCGAACACTACGGAAGGATTGTTAGTATATACAAAGCCAAATAAAACAAATATCGTAAGTGTAAGCCAGGGAATTTCTTCTGACACCATCAGAGTAGTGTGGAACAAGGTTGATTATGTAAGCAATTATATCCTACAATACAGAGTAGAAGAGACAAGTGCATGGAGCAAAATTTCAGTAAGCGAAGATACTTTCTATACTTTGAGAAGAGATAGGGAAAATTTGCAGGATGGAGTGAAATATGAATTTAGAGCTTACTCTGTAATAAGTATTAATAGTGAATCTCCACGTGGAAGTAGCCATGGCTATTATGGAAGAGAAATAGTTTCGGACACGAGTGCAATTTCAACGGGATTTGTAAGGTTTGAGAAAATAAAAAACTTCCTATTCCAAAGTTCAGCTGACAGTGTAAAGAGCGATACTATAAAAATGTATTGGGACAAACTATCTGCTTCAGGAATAATTTATCGCATCTATAGAAATACAACTAGTGATGCTACTACTGCTGAGAAAATAGCTGCCTTAACCGATACAGCTGTTTATTATGATGTAAAAAGTTCTGGGGAAGCTCATCCAGAAGGAGGAAGAAGATATTATTATTGGATTACAGCTGAAAAGAATTCGCTAAGCGAGACCAAGAGTGAGAAACAAATTATTACTGTAATTTTTGGAACAAATGTGGGAACAGAACATTGTGCTTGGAGTTTATTGAATGCTCCCGAGAATGGATGGGCTTCTGGGAAAATGCAAGCAAATGGAGAGGATAATAATCCTGTTGAAACCTTCAGCGATTCTATAATCATAAAATGGGATAGCGTACAAAACGCTACAACTTACCGTGTAGAGCAGAAAAAAGATATTGTAGGCTCAAGTTGGACAGAGATAGTAGAAGCATCGAATGTGTCTGACACTCAATATGTATGGGATAGATCTTCAGACAGTCAAAAAGGCTATAAGTACAAATTTAGAGTTGCTGCCAAAAACGAGCTATGTGGGAGCAGTAACCCTGTTTATTCTTCGGAATTTACTGGATTTGCGAAGTTGTCTGCACCGAGAAAAGTGGAAGCAAAGCAAAAAGACAATGAGATGGGAATTTTCCTCAATTGGGACAGTATCCCAGGGGCTGAGAAGTATGTTGTTTATCAAACAGAAGATTTGTCTAAGGGCTTTGTTAAATTAGCTGAAGTAAGTACTCAAGAAGGTAAAACCCCAAAAGATACTTCTGATTTGAATCCAACTCCAGGAACGAGAAGATGGTATCGCATTAGGGCGTTCAATTCTGAAACAGGTGGTTCAGATTCTTCTACAATTGTAGATACAGTATGTCCTATTTTGTCTCCAGAATCTTTATCAGCTTCCAAAGGAACAAGCACAAGTGGGATTACAATAACTTGGGCTTTAAATGACAGAACAAAGGGTGTTGATGGATTTTATATTTATCGTGTATCTCCAGGATCAGCAGGAGGAGCAGGATTTACAGCGTCCGATACTGTTGGGAAGGTAACTTCGTTTAGACAATCTGATGGGGAAGCTAGCTTTATAGACAAATTGGGAGCTTCCGTGAAGGGAGGAACGGACACTACCAGAAGTGGCGTTAAGTATTTGTATGCCATCAGAACTTTCAAAGGTGATGTTTACTCCGATTACACTCCGACAAGTAGCCAAGATACAGGGTGGATTGCATTACCAACTGTAACAGGATTAAGTGTTCCAGTAGTGAATGCAGGAGAAAACTTCAGTCTGAAATGGAACGATAGCAAAAACATTTATGAAGACGTCAATTATGTATTCAAGAAGATTAAATATAAAGAAGGAAACTTTGATACCACGTATCAATATGAGTATAATGGAGTTAGAACAAGTGATACTTTTGTAACTGACAATAGCAATCGTGATGAGAATGGAATGGTTTATCAGTATTTTGTAAAAGCTTTCAACAGTTCATATGTAAACTATAGTACAGAAGATGCAAAAGTTTGGGCGGAATCTGAATTTGCTTCTCACAGAGGAATGATTTCCACCAATTGGTCTGATGCAGTATTCACTGGTAGAAGATTTGCCACTCCGATGATAAATGTACGAAAAGATAAAGATTCATTGAAAGTGGATTCTATATACGTTTCTTGGGCGGAAAATCCAAATGCAACCAGCTTCTATTTTGAGATAGATACTGTTTCTAGTTTTAGTAGTTCTCTAATGGTTCCCAAAGAAATTAAGAACGAACCAAGGACAATAGATAGTTTATATTATACTTTGAGTTCTGGACTGTACAAAACACAAGACTATTTCTTCAGGATGAGAGTTAAAAATCAGGAATATACCGACAATATTTGGGATTCTGTAACTTCCGAATGGTCATCTGTCGATAGTGGTTGGTCTAAGTTAATCCCTCCAGTAGTAAAAGGTGCATCTAGAACTATAACGGATTCTATAGGAGTATATTGGGTAGGATGGAATTGGAAAGAGCCTGTAGAATACTTAGTAGAATACGTAGATGCAAGTGGTCAGACTGGGAAAAAAACAGCAACAGAAGATTCTCTTGTTTATCGTTCGGTTTTCAGCAAGGGCGAAAATTCCATAACAGTAACCACTAGGCATATTAGTAAATATGGAAATTCTAATCCTTCATCTGTAGTAAAGGGAATAGGTAAGCAACCAGCACCTGAATATGTTTCAGGAGAAAGACCTACCAAGGGAACATATTTGGACAGTATTTGTTTCACAATAGACGAAGCATCTCAAAACATAAGCAACCAAGTTGTTAATTATAAAATTTATATAAGCGAAGACAAAAATTCGGATGAGATTTCTTCTGATGACCCTGATAAAGGGGACTATATTACGTCTGACACAAATGTAGTTCGCTTAAAACTCAACAGAGGTTTTTATGAAAACCAATATGGAGCGAAACTTTATATAAGAGTTTCTTGGGCAGTAGGGGAAGGAGCAACTATTTACAGTGAAAAGAGTGTAATAGATTCAGGTTGGACGAAGCTTAAAGCTCCTACAAATTTGGACAAAAAATCTTTAGATGCTCCTCAGAATACTTATGCAACAGGAATAATTTGGGCTTCTAGTAGTAATTCTGATAGCACTATAATTTGGAGAAGACATCCAAAAACGGTAGGAGACAGGTATATTGCTATAGATACGATAGCCAGTTCAACTAATTATTACGTAGATAGTTTATCAGCAGAAAGCAGAACAAAGACTTATCAATATGCTGTACAAGCTATTAATAAATTGGATAATTCCGAATCGGCTTTGTCGACTGCTTTCTCAACTTTTGTTTCTTCCATTTATAAAATTAGCAGTTTCTCGGCTACCAAGGGAACGAAGTCGGATACCATTGTCTTCTCTTGGTCAGGGAATTTGGATTCCACATTCAGAATTCAGGTAGATACCGTATATCCTGTAAATTCTGCCAGTTTCGTGGCAGGTCTTCCTGATTTGAAAGGGAGTAACAAAGAATGGCGATTATCTGATAACAGTTGTCAAAGCGGTAGATGGTATTATTTCAAGATTTATTTGGAAGGTGACGAGAACAACGCTGAAAGTCCAACCTATTTTGCTACGGATAGTGGATATGCAGACATGGGCTCAATAAGTAGATCGTGGGTTGAAGTCACTAATGACACAAGTTTGATTAGTTTGAACATAAAAGGTAGCAATGTTGGCGATTCTGCATATAGTGAGTTTGATGCTACGAGTGCCTTAAACAATACTTGGATTTCCAAAGTTTACCTAAAGAAATATAATACGCAAACTTCTATTTATAACCTTTTGGGAACTATGACAAAAAGCTCCTCTGTTTATCGTGACACTATCAAAAGTAATTTTGGAAGTGTTTATAGTTACAGTTTGGAATTTGTAAATAGAATAGAACCTGGGAAAACTTTGTACTTCAATACATTTACTACATTGAGGAAGCCCTCAACTGTTGAGTGGAGATCTTCTACTTTGTCAGAAAAGAATATAAAGATAAGAGTTACCAATCCTGAAACAAACGGCAAAGTTGATTCCCTACTTTTGTATAGAACTGCTACTACCAAACCAAACGAAAATGATACTATTATAGTCGCCTATGAATCAGGATTGAACCCCAATGTTATTACGGATACAACTGATTTGATACAAGGTCTCTTCTACACATATACAGCTGCCTATTACAATGGAGAGACAGGATTGTCCAGAGTTAGTACATCCAAAGACACAGCTTTTGCCAAGTTAGAATCACCTCAATTCATTTCTGTATGGGATGGAACAAACAAGGATTCCATTTTGTTGACATGGAATAAAATACCAGATGCAGAAAACGGATACATTTTGTATTGTGACACTTCAACAGCAGGCGATTGGAGTACCAAACAGCAAGTTTATGTGGGGGCAGACAATACAGATACGACTTATGCTGATGAAAATGAATATGAACAATGCAAGAAAGTTTACTATAGGGTTGTTGCCAAAGGCTATGATACAACATCAGTATTTACTGAATGCAGTACAGGGATTGGAAGTAGAGCGTACAGGGGAGTAAGTGACTTTGTTGCTATAAATATGCCTCAAAAGGGCAAAACACAATTCCAGTTCACGATACCGAGCTCGGTTAGCTTGGACGTAGACTATGAAACTGACAAATTCAAAAAAGGTGTTAAATTGATGCGTTATGATGTGGCAGACAGCACCAATAGCGTTAGCAATAGCTTTATAGTTTCACCAAGTTCTGTAAATATTATCAAAACAAACAACCTTTACACTATCACGGACAATAGTAATCCTAAATTGAAAAATCTTTATTTCTATAAGGTTATATTGAGAGTTTCTGGATCTACTTCCAATACGAATCTATCTAATATGGCCAAGGGCTGGGTTTTCCCACCTAAAGTAGAGAATGTGGTAGCAACATCTGGGAAATTAGATACAGTGACAGTTACTTGGGATAAAATAGCTAAATCTACTATAGAAAACGATACAGTAACGTCGTACAGCATTGCAAGATGTGAAAGTGATGGTTCTCTCATAGAGAAAGTAGAAGTCAAAGGTTCTGATTCCTCATTCTACGATTATTCAGGGAATATCTTTAGTAATGAGTTCCAACCAGGTAAAGATTATAAGTATTATGTTTTGGCGAATGTTACGATAAAAGAAGATACTGTGGTGACAGGAGTACAAGAGTGCAATATTTCCATGACTTCGGATTCGAGCAACATTGCCAGCGGTTGGGCAGAGATGCAACCTTTGGGCAAGCCAAAAATAGAAGTAACTAAGGGAATAATAACTAAGATTGCCAAAAATTATCCACCTGAAGTGGGGACAGATACTACTATCACGATTAAAGTGGACATGAGTGCAAAAGATTATCAAAAATATTCTTTGGCTTATCGTAAAGTATATGGCTCTCAAAGCCAATTTGATAGTGTAGCGTATCTCGGTGGAAGGAACATAACAACGTTTAATGATACAATACTTAAAGCGGGTCAAATCTTGCATTACAGATTTAGATTGGGTAATGATCACTTATCTGAAAACTATACGGACACCTTGGCTTATACTAATCTGCGTCCTGCGATTGCACTGGAGAAGGTTGCCACCGAAGAAAGCTATGTCCAAGTCAAGATAACTTTGCCTGAGAACAATGCTTCGGTCGATTCTATATTGCTTCTCAGAAGCACAACAGCCGGAGTAGCACAAGATACTACTATTTATGCAGGAACAAGTGCCTCGTTTATACTTTTGAAAGATTCTGCAGGAGTACAAGGAAAGAATTATGTTTATAGATCTGCTTTGTACAATAATTCTACAGGATACTCGCTCTTTGGTAATGCTGCCGATACCTTAGGAAAAGAAATTTCTGCTCCTACAATCTTGGCTGTTTATAAGGGAGAAAATGAGGATACAATTAAGATTACATGGAGCATGGTAGAAGGTGCCGCCAACGGATATAAAGTATTCAGAGATTCTACAGGCGGTGATGGAAGTGATGATAGCAAGTATGATTCTCTTTATCAAACGGTAGATAAACCGCTAATTCTTTCGAAGTTCGATACGGTATACGGTGATTATACAAAATACCCAGCAGGTAAAAAGATTCATTATAAAATTATTTCACTAGGAGAGGACAAGGTTTCAGGTAGGTCTTCTTCTGATTACGGCTTCCTCAAATATGGCGGAGTTAAAGATTTGAAAGTCGTTGGATGGTCGAATAGTCCGAAAATAGATACAATGAAGATGACTTGGTCAATACCTAGTGCTATTTCTTGGGATTCTATCTACGTTTCTAGATTAACGGATGTGGATTCTGCAAATTGCATCGACACTGTAGATGCTCACAGAATATCACAAGATGAGCTTAAGGGATATTTAGGAAGTGATAAGGTCGGAGATTATAACAAGTACACATATGTCTCTACTTCTATGGATTTGCTTATAGGTCAACTTTACTTCTACCGTGTTAGAGTTAAGTCTTCAGGATTCTTGAGTACCCCATCCAATATAGGAATAGGTTATCTGGATATGCCGAAAGTCACAGGAGTGAAAGCTACTAAGGCTATAGGAGATAGCATAGTTGTTAGTTGGAATAAGATACCTCACCTGCTGAACGACTCAGTGGACTATTACAAGGTTTATAGATATGATGCTGTTTCCAATAAAACGGCAAGTATAGAAGTAAGTGGAACGAAAATCCAACTTATAGACTATTCTGTAAGCGGAAGATCTCCATTTATTTCTACGGAGAGAGGGAAAGATTACAAATATTATGTAGTGGGAATAAAGGATATTGCTCAAGACACCGTAGCTGGATCAACCAGTAGCAAGTTTCTTACGACTCTAACTGGAGATTACTCCGATACAGTTGTTGGCTATTCTTGTCCTGACACTGCCAGAATAGTGAGTATTAGCAAGGGAACAGTTGCAGACTCTATAAACATAAAATATTATTCTTCTGCTTATGTAGATAAAGTAGAACTGTATCGTAGAGGCTCTGGAGAAACCAGTTGGGGAAGCTCTGCTTACAAGACATTAGCTGTAGGCAAGACTGCGGAAGATGGAGAAGAGAACGACAGCGAAATAGAGTATGGAAGAGTTTATCAATATAAGATAGTATCAAGCAAGGGAGAATATACCAATACTTCTACTGAAGATAGTGGGTGGAGCCTGTTGAAGAGCCCAGATAGCATAAAAATCTTATTTAACGGGCAATATTCTAATAGAATAAAACTTCAAGTTTTCTCAAGCAATAGTGATGCATACGTTGATACTTTGGTTCTTATCAAATATGCAGTTACTTCTGGGCAGAGAGATACCGTAAAAATAGGCAAACCGAATATTAATAGTGGTTCGTATGTGGTAGAAGACTCACAAAACATTAACCAAGGTGTTTTCTATCAGTACAAAGTAGCGTTTAGTAATGAATTAGGGGTTTCTTCCTATACAAAAGCATTAAACACCCAAGCTTTTGCTAAAATGGATGTTCCGACTTGGGTTAGCATTAGCCGTAGCGAATATGTGGATACTATTAAACTTGTTTGGAACAAAATAGGTGCAGCATATAAGGGCTATAGAATCTATAGGGACAGTGTTCGTGGTACTGATGGTTCCACTGTTACAAACTACGAAAAGATTTTTGAAAATACAGCGGTTTCAGACTGTAGCGAAGATACTATCTATGCTAATAAATATGCTTATTCTCCGGGGCAAAGTATTTATTATACTATCCAAGCTGTAGGTTATGATACTGTTTCGGAGAGGTCGGAGAGTAACTATGGTATTTGTAAATATGAGGGCGTAAAAGACCTTGAATTTGTTGGACCTAAAGCAGATAGTATGTATTTCAAATGGTCGGTAGTTACTACTTTGGTTGTGTCCAAATTTAGCTTCTATAGGTTTGATTCCATAGGCAAAGTAGACAGCATTAACGATACGTATAAAAAAGAAATTTTAGCGTATGGCAGCAACGGAAATTACAATTTTGCCGATGGTCCTGCCAGTAATAGTTTGTTGATAGGAAATCTGTATTTTTATCGTTGTGTGGTGACAGCAAACAATTCCGTGAGTGATCCAAGCAATACAGCCTTCGGATATCTCGATATGCCGAAAGTTAGCGGAGTGGATGCATCTGCTGGTGGAGAATATTTGACAGAAGGAGTCTTTACTAGGTACGAAGACAGCATTAAACTCACATGGAAGAAAATTTCTCATGTTGTTAACGACTCGGTAAGCTACTACATGATAACCAGATATGTAGACGAATCAAATGTAGGTGTCCAATATAAAATGGAAAATGGAAAGGACACATCATTTACGGATAAAGTTGGCAATACTTATTTCTCTGACAAAACGGAAAAAGGACAGATATATCGCTACACAGTTCAAGCTTGTTACGAAATTAGCGAGGACACAACGAGCAACTCTGGATCTTCTCCATTTACTGTAGATATTATGTCTCCAGCAGGAGATACGGTCATCGGATACACTTATCCTGACAGCGTTGATTTGGTTAGTGCCTCTCAAGGAATATATGTAGATAGCATCAAAGTTTATTATACCAGTGGTATACATGCAGATTCTATCGAGTTGGAAAGGAAGGGCTCTAATAACATCTGGACTAGAGTTGGACTTTTAACCACAATGAGATCAAGAATGAGCAATGCCGTGTTCACAGACAAATCAAGCATTCTTAAGGCAGGCAGAAACTATGTATACAGAGCCAAAGTTTACTTGAAAGATTTGGTTAGAATTAGTGATTCTATTACTGGATATACCAAATTAGGTGCACCGAAGAACTTGAAATTTGTCAGATCAAGCCAATACGACTATAAGGTAGGCAAAGAAGATACCACGGGAATAAATACAATTTGGAATACCGAGGAAGACGGAAACGGATATGTTATTTACTTCGATACTGTTACTCCAGTAAGGTCTGTCGGCTACGTTGCCTCTGTGGAGAAAAATTCTGCCTATGATACTACTTGCTTCTGGACTCCTCCTGAGTTTGGCAATGCCCAAGATTCGATTCTGAAGTATTATTTTGTAGTTAAGACATTTATGATAGACAATGATGGTTCTAGAAAATACTCCGAGAATTCTAACCAAGCATCTGGTGCTGTGGTGAGTAAGTCCGTGAGAGGAATAGAAGCTGTATACAATTCTGCAGTGGGCATAAAGAAAATAAGCGTAGGTTGGGACAGCTTGCCATATGGGTATAAGACCAGTGAAGTACAGAGATATTGCATCTATCAAGCTAAAAACACTAAGAGTACTTTTGAGCTAGTAGTTTCTCAAGAAACGCAATCAGCTAAGAGTATAAATATAGATACCAGTAAAACACCAGTGGGCAATGTCTATTTCTACAAGGTTAGAGTTTATTACAACAACGAAAAAGATTCTTCGGTTTACTCTCCTATTAGTAATGGAGTTTATCCACCTCTGGGAAATTTGAATTTGGAAGCTAGCAAAGATAGTGTCAGCCAAATCTTGTGGTTTAATCAAATTTCGGGAATTGCCAGCTACAAAATCTACAGAGCAGCCGATACTATACCGTTAGAACTAAATCCTGTGGCAACCCTTAGTGAAGCCGAGGTGACTGCTCTTGCCACGAATGGTAGAGCTAGATGGGTCGATAATGCTGCACAAAAAGGTAAGATATACTATTACGCAATAGAGATTAGCAAAACGATACCTGTAGATGGAAGCGATTTCACTTTGTCTACTAAGACAGGATTTGATTTGAGTAGTGCGGTATATGGATATATCAAGAGTGAAATTAGTACTGTTGATTTCGATTTCTGTGCAGGAGGTATAGCGATTTCTTGGCCTAATAATACACAAAACTTCCCTGTGGGAGTAAATCCTGAGAGATATAGCTTAAAGAGAAAAGTAATAGATGGTAACTATTCACAAGAAGAGGTAACAAGTTACATAATTAAAACTCAAATTGGTTCGACCAGTGACTCTTTATACACAGTAAAAGATAGCAGTACTAAGATTTTTGGTGAGGCTATGACGAAGGGCAATAAATATGATTACAAACTTGTATCTACTAAGAGTAGTAAAGTTGCTGACCACACCATGCCAATCGAGTCTTCTGTAATGAGAATGAGCTATTACTACGATTGGGATAAAGATTCTGCGAGTACAAATAGTGATTATTCGGGAACAAGAGGAAAATATAGCGACAAGATAGAGCTGAGATTTAACAAGTTTAAACCGAGTAGACCTACTGGCGACTATGACAGTTTGGGAATAACTCCCGACACCGTGAGCTTCTACAAAATAATTAGGTATTTAGCTGAGGGAGATAGATATAGTGGAACGGCAGATACTTTCAGAGTTAGTGATTTTAGAAAAGAGGTAAACGAAACAACAGGAAACACAATATACGTTCTTACAGACTATAAAACGAATACAAATAACTTTGGTAACATATTAGAAGGGAAGTCATATTGTTATGCTATACAGGGGTATATAGATTATTCTGCAGGAACGATCTTTAATTCCGAAATTTTGGAAAGTTCTACGGTTTATGGATTCTTGAAATTGTCCCCAATGGAATTGTTAAAAGTTGAGACACATATAGATAGTGTTATTTTGGGAGCGAGAGTAGTTTGGAAGTTAGAGAGTGAAGTAGGCAGTCGTTATGTGATAGGTAGAGATACATCCAGCAGTTTCGCCACTGGCTCTGCAACCTTAGCAGAAAATACAGCTATATGTCAAGACACTCTGGCAAATGAACAGTATTTGATAGTACTTGGCGATACTATGTTCATAGATTATAATGAAGAAAAAATTAATAGTGCAGGGAAAGTGAGTCCGTTTGGCAAACTTAGAATGGGATACACTTACTTCTATCGTGTTGCCAAAGAAATGGGCTCTATCGGCTCAGCAGTTTATAGTGAGTGGAGTAATGCTATAAATTATACATATGGCAAGGACGCAGATGGCAACTATCTAATTTCTACTTGGGTAGATTTCAACGATTTGGCAGATCAATACAACTCTGGAAAGATTACAGGAGATATTAGTGTTATTTTGTTTAATGATATCTCATTTGGCAGTTCAGATAGTTTGATACCATTGGGTAATGCTACTTATCCGTTCACGGGCAAATTTAACGGTAGAGGGAAAACCATAACGGTAGAGGCTATTCGAGACGATGTTGCCAATGTGGGTATTTTTGGTGTGGTAAATGGTGGAACTATCAAGAATCTAAAAGTGTTGCACAGAAAGGCTGTTAGTGCGGCTAATGGTGCTGATTATGTCGGTGGACTTATAGGGCAAATTAGTGGTGTAACTAGTGTAGATACAGTTTCTATTAGCATGGAAGAGAATTTTGCTGCGAGGATTGCAGTTGGAGGATTAGTGGGAGGTGGAGAAGGAGTTCTGAAAGCCTATAACGATACCGTAGCTATTACAGGAACTTTGACAGGAGGAGTTTACGCAGGAGGATTGGTTGGTAAATCTGTAACACCGAGTGAAATAGTAAACTGTGAAGTAACAGCTAAAAGCATTATTGCTGGAGGAGGAACTTTAAGCCCAGTATGTGCAGGAGGAATGGCAGGGCAGTTCAGCGGAATAATGAAAAAGTCTAACGTTATTAGTGCTAGTTATGTTGGAGCTGTTTCCAGTGGCAATATTTGTTATGCTGGTGGATTGGTAGGATATGAACATTCTACAGGTAGTGAGTACAACAACTCAACAGTCGGAAATATCTCTCTGGGTGTAAGTGCTGGGAATAATACTACAGCAGGATTAGAAGCGGCAGCTGGATATATGATAGGCTATAGTAAAGCTGCAACGATAGATAGTATTATTATGGGGAATGTCATGAATGTTGTGGCTAACGCCACAAATGAGGCCTGTGCAGGTGGATTAATTGGTAAGTTTGAAAATATTTCAGGGTCGATAAAGACAGTAAAACTCACTTTGTCAGGAGATATCAGTGCTACTTCCGCTTCTGCTAACTCTTATACGGGGATGATGATAGGTAGAGTGGTCAAAATTTCTAATAATAGCATAGGTAAAACGAACGAAGTTAGCACTTTGGATGGAACAGGTAGAACGTTAAAAGGTGTTGCCACGAATGGAGTTGCATATATTGGTGGTGTAGTTGGAAATATCTCTTCCACTTCGTTCAATTCTATAAGTGTAAAAAACGTATCTTTTAGTGCGACAGCGGAAAAAGCTTATGTTGGAGGTATTGCAGGTAAGGAAGAGCAAACTGGAAGTAAATATGATAGCATAGTGGTGGCTACTACAGTCAAATTTGCTGAAGGCTTGAAAGGAGCAGACACTCTGTACGTAGGAGGTTTGTTAGGTTCAGGCAAGACGAAATCAATGTCAAAAATTCATATAAATGCTAATATTAATTTAACTACTGATTTTTCCAATAAGAGTGCAATACTTGGGGGATTATGCGGAGAGATAGAAAATGCTTCATTGGAATTAAACAATATGAATTTGGGTATTAGTTCGTTTAAGGCTAAAGTTGGCAAAAACTCCAAGATAGGTCTTGTGGCGGGAGATGCCAAAATTATGAAAACAACTATTGATGAACAAACAATTAACGGAATAAATCTCGATGACATTGTGGTAGGTCAAGGTTCGTATGTTGGAGGATTCTATGGTGTAGTTTCCGTTGTGAGTAGTGCAACGGTAGACTATGAGGCGAACTTGGTGATGAAAGTTACTTCTACATCTTCTTCTACATCCGAGCCAAGTTATGTCGGGGGTTTCTTCGGTAAATACTCAGGATCTGTTGCTTCCAGCTTTGTAGATACATTCAGCAATATTTCTATTAATCTTGCTGGAAAAGGGATTACCGCGGGTGGTTTGGCAGGATGGGCAGAAAATGCACAATTTACGGATTGTAGACTTAAAACCAGTATATCAGGTGTAGAAAATAGCGGGATTGTTTTGGGAGGCTTGATAGGTAAAATGACTGGAAGTAGTACAATCAAAAAGTCTTCTGTACGCAAAATTAGTTTAATCAATGCCGACAAAGTAGGAGCAATCGTTGGTGTGATGGATGTCGATGAGACAGAGGGGCTGAAATATAGCTTTAGCTACGACGTTAGTGCTAATAATATTGATACACTAGGTCTTTTGGTAGGAGAGATGAGAGGTGGACAAATAGAAGCATCCTATACACTGAAATGCGATGCGGCTATTGGGGACAGTGTAGGTAACTTTGTTGGAGCAATGTATGCGGGAGCAATCTACAACTCTTATTCTGCCAGAGCGTTGCAAGAAAAAAGATGTGGAATAGGCAGAGGAGGAGATACTGCTGGAGCAATTGTTTCCGAGAGTGAAATCCTGATGACAGGAGACCTTTTAAATGATCCTGCATGGGCTTTGGATAGCACTTTCTCATATCCATATCTTGTTAACAACAAACTCGAAATACCAACAAGCGAGCTTTCTAATACCCTCAAAATGGAGAAAAATAGTGAAGGGTACTATATAATAACCAAACCGATACAATTGGACGCTATAGGCGATGTAAGGCTCACCACAGGCAGGAGTTATGACAAAGTTGTTGATTTGTCCGACGGATTGAAGCTGACTAATAAATATATCATCAACGGCAATTTAGACTTTAGTGGATACACGGGATATACTCCTATAGGATATTACAGCAACTCGTTGGCTTTTTCTGGAGAACTGAAAGGAAATCACAAATCTATAAAGAATCTCACTATCACTACCAGCAAAGGTACTGGAGTTAGTGTTGCCCGAGGAGTTTTTGGATACATAGATGGTGGAACTGTGAGTAACATTAGAATGGTAAATGCAAATGTTACTGGTAGCAATTACACGGGAGCTCTCTGTGGAGTTTTGAAAGAAGGAACTATTAGCCAAGTGGTGATAGACAGCTCTAAAGTTACCAATACGTCAGGTTCGGGAGCTATAGTAATAGGGACTATGGCAGGAGGCTCCATAAGAGACGTTCTGAGCAGATATAACAAATTGCAAAGTCTGAATGGTGCAGCAGGTATCGCTGGAGATATGACGGGTGGTAGGGTTGTGAAAGCCGTGAGTATAGTGGACAGCATAGTCTCTACTACCAGTGAAGCTGGTGGTATCACCAGTTTGGCAGGAGCGGGAACAACGATTGACAGTTGTTTCATTATAGCCAAAGAGATAAGAGGTAGTGCAGTATATAAGGTTGCCAAAAATAGCGGTGCAACACTCAATAACAACTATACCACAGCTGAAACTAAGATGGTGGTTAAAGGAGACACTACATGGTTGATAGGTGTGGATTCTACAGGAGAGAATGGAGGTAATGTTTTCTTCAGAGGATTTACGAAATTCTTTGGTGATAAATACTATGGATTTAAGACATCACCGTGGGCAATGGAGGTAGGAGACCGCAACTGTCCGTATTTGTTGAATTTTGAAAATGTAGGCAAACTACAAATGGCAGAGAACGATTTGGAAGGAGCAGCTAAGATTTCCAACAATGTAATGGAGATTAGATCGTTAGCTGGACTCGCTATGATAAAAGGATATCTGACCGAGGTAGATACATTCCGCTTGATGAACAATCTTACTTTTGGTGATGACGACGATTATAGCAACGGCACTGGTAACTTCGATCCGATACCTTCATTTGAGAGAAAAACTTTTGACGGGCAAGGATATTGTATCAAGGGGATGAGTATTAATTCTAATGAAGATTATTTAGGACTATTCTCCCAATTGGATAACAGTACAGTTAAGAATTTGGCTTTGATAGATTGTAAATTTGTCGGGGGCTCTTCTACTAAAGATATTGGAGGCATTGCGGGGTTTGTAACAACTTCTACCTTAGAGGACATATATGTCGGAGAATCTACAGTTGATGGTTCTTTGGGTGCAACCGCCGTTGGTTCTATAGCAGGAAGAATGTCCAGTTCGGAATTGAAATGGAGCATAACTCTCAAGAATACTATTAAATCTTCAGGCTATGCAGGTGGAGTAGTGGGAAGAGCTTTGGCGGGAGCCGAAGTGGAGAACTGTGTATCTGCTATAGATAGCTTAAAAGTCACTAATGTACAGTTTAGCAGAAGAATAGCTCCTAGCATAGATGAAGGGCTTGTCAACAACTATGCCTGGAATGGCAACGCCTATTATGACAAAGGGCAAGATGTTGGCAAAACAGATATGGATGGTTCTACATATGCATTCTCCAGTTTGCTCATGGGTACTTTCTATACCAGCACGGTTAATTTTGATGCTAGAGATGCATGGACATGGACACCAGGTGATTGGGTATGTACACCGAAATTGAAGGGAATGTTGGCGACGGATTGTGACCCTGAAGTTTTGCGTTTTGCTGAGGGTAGAGGGACAGAGTCCACTCCGTACAAGATAAAAAACGTTAAGCAATTGGACTTGATACGTGCATTCCTTGGTAAAAATTTCCAATTAATAGAAAACCTCAATTTCGACACAGAAGGCTATAACAACAGTGACTCCACTGGAGATGGCAACTGGACACCGATAAATAAATTCTATGGGACAATAGATGGAAATGGTTATAGTATTTCAGGAATGGATATTATATCTAACGAGCATAAAAACGTAGGGTTTATTGACGAAACATATTACGTGTTGATTCATGATAATGGTGGAACCGCAGAGCAAGCTGCAATTATCAAAAATTTGAGTTTTTATGATTGCAATGTAGAAGCAAGAGTAGGAAATCAGAGTGCAGGAGTTGTAATAGGAGTGTTTACAAAAAATGCAAGCAGTATGACGAAAAACATACTTGTAAAAAGATGCACAGTGAAATCCACCAGCTGTACAGGGGCATTTTTTGGGTATAGCTACCAAAATTATAGAAACACTTACTTAATCTCTGTTGATAATGTTGTAAAATCTAGCAATAAAACTGCTGGAGGGATTGTAGGTTATGGGATAAACACATTTCTTGTAAATTGTGTGGCTATTAATGACACTATAGCGGGTACGAGAACAGACGTACTAAACATTGGAAGAATTCTTGGGGACATTGCTGGATCTGATGATTTAGGAAACAACTACGCTTTCAGAAGGACATATTTGAAAGATTTAAGCGATGGCAGTACTTCTGTAAAACTTAATAGCGGAGAATTAAATGGCAAGGATGGTCGTCCTACTTCTTTGCTTGCATTTGGCGAAGATTTCTTTGCGGAGAGAGTGGGTATAGCTTATGGTGATGGTTGGAAGTGGCCTGCTGGCAGCCACAGAGTACACCCTGTGGGCTCAAATGTACCCCCAGAAATAGACTCTGGCACGGTAGATTGGTCGGGAGTTGGCATCACCAGTGATCCTCACACATTTACCAGTGGTTCGGGAACAGAGCTGTCTCCGTATGTAGTCTTGAACAAAAATGATTTGACAAACATTAAATACGGAGTGGAACTCTATTATAAGTTGGGAGCAAACATTGAGTTGCCTGTTGAACCTTGGACACCTATTGGATCTAAAGATCTGCCGTTCCAAGGTAGCTTTGATGGTCAAAATTACTCCATCAGTGGCATTTCACAAATAACAGGTGATGATAAAGTCTCTGGCTTGTTTGGTTGGATTAAGGCGTATGATCAAAATCGTGAGATAAAGAATTTGGCAATTTGCAATAGTACCATTAGTGGGAATAATAATTATGTAGGTCCGTTGGCAGGATGCGATGATTCCGAGCAACTTAAAAGATATAACTATTCGAATATCTTATCTTATAATAATAATGTTAGAGGGAATCAAAATGTTGGTGGAGTGATAGGAACTTCTGGATATGGCAAATTCCATAAGAATTTGGTAGTTGGTGGTTCTGTGGTTGCTAATTCTGGAATTGCAGGAGGTGTTCTTGCCAGCACTAATTCAAATGGTGCAATACTTGATAGCTGTGTGGTAATCATGGATTCTATAGTAAGCAAGGTTTCTCCTACATATGGAGTATATGGAGGCAGGGTATTTGGTAAAGACGGAGCAACTATTACTGATTGCTACGGTTGGTACTTTACCAATGTAAAGAGAAACGACACGCTTTACAATCCTCGTGACGAGTTAGATGTCACCAGAGACGGCAAAAATGCATTCTTGTCCGACTTTATCTCCATCGATTGGTGGTACGCACGCGGTTTCGACCTGAATGGAACAACATGGAAATTCAACTCCAATCCTACAGCAATAATGCAAATGGCTCCAGCTCTCTATAAAATGGAGAAAGACACTATCACTGCTAGCAAAATCAAACTGGCAGAAAATAGCAACGGCGAGAAAGAAATCAGCGAGGCTTACCAATTGAACGTCATCAAAGCTTTCCCAAGTTTTAAATATACGTTCAGGTGCTCAGACACAGCCACGGTGATAAAATTGAGTGATGGCAAGTGGTATCACGACCTCAACGGCTCAAGTGCTGGAAACTGGGAGCCGATAGACAGATTCTCTGGAACCATAGATGGAGCTTATGGAGGTATTGTAGGGCTAGACGTAGTAGCTAGCAATTCTTATACAAAGCAAGGATTCATTGGTGAGCTTACCACAGGAACAGTGAAAAATCTGGGAATCTACAACTCCACATTTGCAGGTAATTCCAGCGATATACAGGGAGCAGTTGCCGGTGTAGTTTCTGGTGCAGCAACTCTCAACTATATCTGGAGTGTGGGCAACAAATTTAGTGGAGCACCTTCGGGTAAAGTCGGTGGTTTCATCGGCTCGGTAACTGGAGCACCAACCATAAACAATGTAATCTCAGCCAAAAATCAAATAGACACGGGTAGTATAGTTGGTGGAACATTTGGCTCTGTAACCGCAGGTAATATTAGCAAAATTGCAAGCTTAGGAAATGTATTGCCTGCGAACGCAGGACCTGTTTTCGGTAGTGCTAGTGCAAGCTATTCAAATGTCTATACTGACACAGGTTCAACCACTATAGGTAGAGATTTTCTTTCAAGTTCTTATAACACTTATGGGGTGATAACCAAAGAAAGAGATGACTATTTAGGATCTTCTACGACCGCTCAAAATCATTCCATTTGGAATGGAACTTTAGGCTATACCATGGGTTCTATTGGATCAAATAGTAGTATAAGAGACGTAGAAGACAGGCACTATCCTACTTTGATGGCTGTTTCTTTGACAATTGACGATGGTTTCCTCAATCCGTTCTTGGGCTCAGGTACTTTGGCAGATCCGTTCCGTATCATAAATCCAATAACACTCAAATGTGTGGGACATACCAAATATGTACAGGAAGGGTATTACTTCCGTCAGGAAAGAGATATCAACATGAGTAGTGAAACAGTTGATTTTTGGCCAATAGGCTTACCTAACACTAAAAATTCAGTTAATCGCAGTATAGCTGAAGGTGGCAAGGAAGGATTCCGAGGAGTATACGATGGTAACGGCTATGAAATATACGGCTTGCACAATTCCAGTGATTCTAAATTAGCAAACAGAACGGGATTGTTCGCTTTCACCACAGGTGAGGGATATCATGGTACCACTGGAGGTTATGACACGATCAAGAATGTAGTCTTGGATTCTGCAACTATTCTTAACACTAGCACAGGAGGAGATGTAGGAGGTATTTTGGCTTATGCTGGTAGCAATGTAGTGGTGCAAAACTGCCGTGTGAATAATTCTGAGATAAAAGGTAGTGGTACTGGCTCTTATAATGTAGGAGGCATTGTCGGTAAATTGGGCGACGAGCATGCGTTACTCACCAAGTGCTTGTCCATAAACGGCAAGATTACAGGCTCAAAAGCAGGAGGTATAGTTGGTTTCATAGAGACAGCCTATGTGGTGTCCAATTCCGTAACTGTCGGTGGATATATAACAGGAACCAGTGCGGGAGCGATTGCTGGAGATGCAGCTGGAAAGACACCGACTGACTGTTACTATTGGGAAGGTGTAATCGTAAAACAATAAAAATAAATTCTAACTAGAATTATAAAATTGCGACTCAAACGAGATTGTTTGAGTCGCTTTTTTTCATAAAATGACATTTGTCGTTATCATGCCAAAATAGAAACAGATAAGAAAAGTATATAAAAAAGAATTTTTTTTTAGTAATTCTGTATCTTATTGCTATCACGTGAATAAAGAAATGTTAGACAGTAAATAGTTTTTGTATATTTCAGTAAGTCTATCTTCGTTGTTATGTTTATATCTATTGCTTTAGCGTTATCTTTCTGTGGAATAGGGGGGTTATAGTTCGTGGATAAGATGTGAGTTTCCTCGTTTCTTCTCAGCGTATCTTACTGTGAATTATAACGTTGACAAAAATCACCGAAAAAGGACAAAATTTGTTGACAAACTCCGTTACTGCCAACTATTTACTATTAATGGGCGTATAGTATGTACGTAGCAAAAGTATGAACTTTTTAAACTGGTAAAAGAAGGATAATTATTGTGTTCCAAAGGGAAACTGGGAGAGTCGGTCGTGTTTAATAGAGAGGCGAAAGTGAATGAGTAGATATCTCAAGATATTCGTAGTTTTCTTGTTGTTTTCTCTTTTGAGTTGCAACGATATGATAGTGAACAACGATGAATTGCCTATTCCTACCAATGTGCAAGCCAGTACTTCCTATTCAGACAGAATAACTGTTACTTGGACATGTTCTGGTAACGCAAACAGGTTCATAGTTTATCGTGCCGAGAGTAGCGAGACATCAGGTAGTGACTACACCAAATTAGCAGAAGTTTCAGGCTTTTCATATGATGATACGGAGAGTTCTTTAGTCCCTGGGAAATCTTATTATTACAGAGTAGCGTCTTACACATCCACTCTTTCTCAAAAATCAAATTTAGTTGGAATAGGAAATTTAGCAGTTTCGCCTCTCGAAAATGTGGCTGCTACCATTGACCAAGAGCATAAAATAGTCTTGTCGTGGACTGTACCTGCCACTTTAAAAAGTTCTTCTGTAGAAGGATATGTATCTGTTTACTATTCAGACAATTCCAGCACTATAATGACAGGGACAAAAGATTCTATACCTTTGAGTAGCTTGGATGTCAGTTATGATTTGACCAATGTTACAATAGGTCAAGAGTATTATATCAAGACCAAAGTTTCCGTAAAGGGCACTGGAGAAAGCGATTTGAAACTAAAACACTCGTCTGCTAGCTCTACGGTTACTGGCAAGACTGCCCTAACTTCTCCGAGAAATGTTACTGCCAGCAAAGGGATCTATTCCAATGGTGTTCGCCTTAGTTGGGATAAAGCTGTTGGGGCTAATTCTTACGTAATAAAAAGAGGAGAGGACAAAGGTCTTCTCACTACTTATGGCACAACGGTTTGTGTTATAGGAGGTGCAGACACCTTGTCGTACACAGATGTCAGCATTCTAAGAGGTCAACCCTACAGATATGTTGTTTTGACAGTAGCTTCTAACGGTACATTGGATTTGAACTTTGGCAAAGATGATAAAGGCACTGATGGTGAATATCTCAACATGGGGTATGCCAATTATACTACAATTGAGAATAGAGGTGTTTCTACCGACATTGTAGGCAAGGTTGTTTTGAATTACAAAGCGGATTTAACTCAATTTGATAGCGTTTACGTACAATTGTATCGTCGAAACTATTCCAGTTCTGGCTCTTTAGCTTCTGTTGGTTCTCCTGTTGCTATTTCAGATTCTTTATTCACTTTGCAAGACGCTTCCGTTTCACCAGGCAAAAAATATTATTATTCTGCAAAAATCTACAGGTTGTCTGGCACTGCCAAGGTTGGAGAATCAGGCTATTCAGACGAAGTTGTCGGTTGGTGTCCTTTGGGAACTCCGCAAAACTTGGTTGCCACAGATGGCGAGAGCAGTAAAAATGTTAAAGTTAGTTGGAACAAAGTAAGTAATGGCGTTACATATCATGCTTACATTGGAGAAGATAGCAGTTCTTTGGGATATGCAGGGAGTACTACTGACACAGTCTATACTTTTACCAACGCCTTTTATCAAACTGGCAAGATTTACTATTTTAAAGTTAGAGCATACGAAGACGTATATTCCGAATATTCCAACACTGATTCTGGCTGGATAAGAATAGAAGCTCCGAGCAATTTGAATGTTTCGGAGAGAATGGAAACCTCTCTTGTTTTGACATGGAACAGTGTAAAAAATGCACAGTCATATGTGATAGCCAGAAAGAGTGGATCAAGCTCTTATACAAATTTGGACACTTTAAGTGTTGGTGTTACTTCATATACAGATACAGGCTTAACTTCGGGAGCATCATACACATACAAACTTTACACAGTCAGTTATCGTTACCTACCTTCTTCCAGTTCTTACCAATGGTCTGAAGCTTCGGACACACTAACTACTAGGACTTTACTTGCGGCACCTGTTTTAGACTCTGTTTCAGGAGATAGAAATGGGACTATTACTGCATATTGGAGAAGTGCTTCCAGCATATCAGGGTTGAATTACAAGGTTTACAGACAAACAGATAGTGGTGGCTATACAGAACTGGGAATGACAACCTCTTTGCAATATACTATTTCCGACGATTCTCTCTTGGTTCCAGGTAAAGTTTATACGTTTGGGATTAGTGCTGTTTACGATGTTGAATCTGATATGAGTATTACCAAGACGGGATATAGCCGATTAGATTCTCCATATAGTTTAACTGCCACTGCGGGCACTATTTCCGACACTATTCGTCTTACTTGGTATACCGCCCTCAATAGTGGAGCACAAACGTTTTACGTTATGAGAAGCAAATCGGGAACGAACGATTACTTGCAGGTTGGTTCGTTTAGTGATTTGGCAACTGCTACTGTTGGCACTAGTTACAAGAAATATACTTATAACGATGCGTATAATTTGGAAGGTGGGCAAAATTACGATTATAAAATACAGTCTTACCGTTCCGATTATGCTGGGCAAATTGGAGTTAGCGAAAAATATAGCAATGTTGCCACTGGAAGAGTTAAGATTTTGCCTCCTGATTTATATCAAGTTGATTGCGGGAAAATAAGTGGAAAGATTACCGTTTACTTCAAAAGTTTGCCTTCTGCTTCTCCATATCGTTGCTATTATTCTACAGATTCCAGTTTCTCTAGCGGAACTTATGTAGAGATAACTCAGAGTGCGGTTACGCCATATTCCGAGGGGAAGGTTAAATACGCCTTGGACATTGGTACTCTTGGGTTGAAAAATGGACAATTGTGCTACTTCAAGATGGCAGCGGTATTTTCGGGAGAGGTATCAGCTCTAAGCGACATGAAGCCAGGATTTTCACTTCCAGACAAACCTGTGATTTCTTCTCCCGCTACAAAGGGGACTTTGTCTTATATAGACTTTAAATGGAACAAGATTGAAAATCCTGATAATATTCGATACGAAATTCTTAGAATAAAAAATTCGGATTATTCTTCAGCTTTGTTCTCAACTACGGACACATTCTTTAATGATACCACTGTAGATGCAGGTTTTAAATATATTTATAGATGTCGGGTTGTTGACCAGACTGCATTGAATGTTTGCAACGCTTTTTATACGGGTTTCGACAGTACTTTAGTTAAATCTTTGTACTCCGACACTACATCAGGATATGTCACTATAGGGCAGGTTACAGGATTGACAGCCAGTATGGGTAAAGAAGATTCCGTATTGCTAACATGGAATCCTCTGGATGGAGAAGTTGTTTATGACGTTCAGAGAAGAGCTGTAAACAGTGCGACTTGGACTACTGCAAGAAGCAGCTTGGATACAAATATTTGGATAGATAGCAAACTCTATGGCAATGTGCAAGGGTATTCATACTACTACAGAATAAAATCTTATACTAACGATTTCCCTACTAACTATAAACTTTCTGGTATTGCTCAAGGGCAGATGGCTCTTTTGCCCCCGCAAAACGTTGTTGCCAGTAAAGGTGAATATGGAGATTCTATAAAAATTAGTTGGGATTCTTTGCCTTTTGCAAATAGCTACAGCGTGTTGCGAATAGATCGCTTTGGGGCTACTAAGGCTATTAATCCGAGTTTAATTTCTGACGGTTCAAGAGTGTATTTCTATAATTTTACCGATTTAAAAAAGGGTGAAGGTTATATCTATTTGGTTAAAGCCAATTTGTTGTATGGTATGGGTTCTACCGAATATAGTGACACTTCCACCACTGTCCTAAAAACTTCTGCTACTGGATATACCAAGTTGCCCAAAGTATTGGGAGTTGTGGCTTCACAAGGAACATATAGAGACAGCATTTTGATTTATTGGGATAAAGTAGGCGTTGCGTCTTCTTACAGTCTTTACCGCTATTACCAAGGAGGGCTAAGAGGTGAATTTACTTTAACAGACACGATTTATCAAAACAAAAGGTCAGATGGGTTAAGTGACGGACAAATATATAACTATGTGGTTATTGCCAAGAAAGGGACAATAGAATCTATTAGCCCCAGTGATCCTGGCAGTGGCTATTTGAAACTTTATGGTCCGTCTAGTGTTACAGCAAGTCAAGGACTTAGTGATAGCATAGTTATTTCTTGGGACACTATTACAGTTGTTAATGTGGATTCGTATTATGTTTATCGAGAAGATAACCCTAATGTGGCTATAGTTGGTGTTAACTCTTCGACCAAGAATTGCACTTACAATGTTCCCACAAGCGACAAAGGAGCGACATTAGGCTTCTTTGTAAAAGGTGTTACATCTTCTTTTGGAACTACGGCGGCGAGTGATGTAGCCAATGGTTATTGCTTGGTTGATTCCGTGTCCAATTTCAAAGTTGTGGAAACAGATGCTGGCACTGCCAACCCGAAAGCTCAGCTTACTTGGATTTCTCCTGATGGAGCAGATTCCATAAGATTACAGATAAAAACTTCAGCTTCTTGGGACGCTTTAAAAACTTTGCCCAAAAGCACAACCTCCTACATAGATTCAGGTAGGAGAGTTGGAATGAATATACAATACAGAGCTCAGGGCATAAGAACTGTAAATGGCATTGAGAGGAACTCCAAGTATGTTTATGCAAATATTTCTTTATTAATTCCAACTATTGCTTTTGATACTATCAGCAAGGGTGACCACTTAGCTTATGTCTATTTAACTTGGCCTTGTTTGCCTACAAAAGACGAAGTTAATTTCCAAATATTTGTTTATGCAGATGAAGCTTCTTACAATTCTGGAGTAGCATTTGATACTTTAACAGTTGTAGAATCAGGGAGCAATTCATACGCATTTAAGCATAGTGCAAATACAGCTTTGAATGGATTTACGCCAGGCAAAAAATACTTCTATAAAATTCGTACCCGTACTCTTACCGATGGGGAATGGTCAGAACTGACACCACTTATTCCTATTCCAAGTGTTTATTACGGATGGACGAAGACGCCTGCTCCGATACTTGACAGTGCCAGTACTGATATTATAGGCAGAGTGAGAGTCAAGTGGAAATATGGAAGTTTCGCTACTGATGCTCAAGTGCGAGCTGAGGGATTTGGTTCTGTGGATACCAGCTATGTAGGTGCCAGCAACTATTTGGACAAAACAGGGATATTTAGCGGGCAATACTATACTTTTACCGTAAGAGCTATCAATACCAGCTTAGGCGATACTTCCGATTGGAGCAATTCTCTTATTGGAATGGCACAATTGGGACCTCCGACCGATTTATTTGCTACCAAGAAGGCTAAAATTAAAGTTGACACAGTTCAGCTTACTTGGTCTGTATCAGGTAGCACTCCTAACTATGGAGCTGAAAAGTATATAGTAGAAAGAGGCTTGGATACTTCCAATTTCAGAGTTTTGAAAACTGTGGAAGACAATTCTTGGAATACGGTCTCTGCCAATAGAACAATTACCTATAATGACATTTTGACTACTTCCGAATTGGGGAAAATGTACTATTATCGCGTTTATGCCAGAGGAGGAGCTGGTAACACTTCCGCCCCGAGTAAAATCGATTCTGGCTGGGCAAAAATTCCTGCCCCAGAGATTATAGACTACACTGGTTATAACGGCTCTATGTCCTTGGAGGCAGACTCTATCAGAATAAAGTGGAGCGACCCTTGTTCTTTGGATACTTCATCAGTTGAATATAAAATTTTGGTTACTATGAATGGAGTTACAGCTACCCATACAAAATCTTGGGGATCTACAAGTTTTAGTTTAAACATTGCACAAGCAGATAGGTATCAAGGTATTTACGTAAAAATGTATTCCGTAAGAGATACTTTTGGTACATCTTTGACTACAGATAGTATGTTAACATATACTATATTACCGGTTCCCAACAAAAGAGACATCATCAGTAGTTTAACGGCGAGTGAAAAGGGAGTTTCCCTTAATTACAAAGGAATTAGCTCTTGGGTTGATTCTATAGTTTTCTTTAGAAAAGTGTACGGTAGTGCGAGTTCGACAAAAGTGATGCAAGTTGAAAATCCTGGAATATCTACTACGGTAGCCTATGAAGACAATAGTGGTCTTATTTTGAGTACAGTATATGGATACAGTTTCAAATTGTATAGCAAGTACGCTGGATATTCAGGCGAAAGCGACACTGTTGAAGTGAAGACAAAAATAATTCCTCCTGGGGATTTTAGTGTAACCAGAGGAGAGTCTTCCAGCAATGTTTTTGTCAATTGGACTTCCGTTGCTTCTGGCGACAGAGTAATTTCTTATAATATTTATGCCGATACTGTTTATCATGATTTTAAATCGGCTGTTGCTTCTGGCGACAAAATTATTCACAAATCAGCATTGCAATGTCCAGTTTCTTTCACAATAGGAAATCCTTATCATTCGGGGTTAACATTGGAAAGAGGGCGAAAATACTATTTCACAGCTACAACCAATGAAACAAATACCTATACTGATCCAAGCTCTATTTCAGTTCCTTCCAACATAGATTCAGGCTATATTTCTATTAGTGCACCCATTATGGATAGTGTATCCAAAGGAGCATATTCGGATTCCATAGTTGTCAGATGGAAAGCTTGCAAGGCGTATGCTCACAACACTTATGTGAAGTATAGGCTATATTGGTCTTATGACGGAGGGACTCAGCAGACTAAAGTTCTAAGCTCGTCAGATTATAATTATGATGGGACTTATGTAAGCTATGTTTTGCCCAAAGAGGAAAATTCTGTTGCCAATCTTCTGAAGCAAAAAGTATACACTTTCAATGTAAGAGGATTAATGACAGGGTCTGCGTATACGTTTGAGGATAGTTCGGAGATTAGTTCTAACAGTTTGACAGGTTGGTTAGCACTTGAAATGCCCGAAAATTTTGAAGCTAATTATGCAGGATATTCACCAGATAAAATACAATTGAGATGGAGCAATCCAGACGGTTTAATTGTGCGAATTTATGAAAGTGATGACAAAGCAACACTTTGGGATAACTTCTTGTATTCTGCTGGTGGAGGAATAACTGAATATAACGTCCCCATAGAAGCCGATAGTTCCAGAGGTGTTTATAAGTATTTTGGAGCCAGATTTTATGACCAAATTTTCGGTTTGTCCAATGTAGCGGATACAGGCTGTCAAGATACTGGTTTAGCACAAATTGCTATTGTGAATATTACAAGAGCTTCGCAGGGAGATTATATAGACAGTATCTTGGTTTATTGGGACTCTTTGCCCAATGTAGACCAATATAATGTGAGAGTTGAAGATACTTTGGGAACATTGGTTCAGAATTACGATTGGGATCTATATACGGAATACAAAAAAGTATTTAAGGGGAGCAATTTAGTCCAAGGGCAAAAGTACTATTTCAAAGTCAGGGCTAGAAATTCTGCAATTCCTATCTCAGGAGTTGAAGGAGATTTCCAAAGCGTGGGAGTTTTTGGATTCACACAGTTCCCTCAAATAACAGGAGTTACTGCTACCGATGGAACTCTTTCGGATAGGGTTAGAATACAGTGGACTGGGTTGGCAAGTGCGAATGAGTATGTTGTTTATAGGTCTGAAGATACATCAAGTATAGGTTCTGCCATTGCCACTGTTACCACTAACTCTCATGATGATACAACTTCTTTGGTTTTTGGCAAAGATTATTTTTATAGAGTTCTGGGTTCTAATAGCTGGACTAAAAACCTCAGCAATTCCAAGAAAAATTATTCTGACCTTGATACAGGTTGGATAAAATTACCAACGGTTACTAACATTTCAGCTTCCGATGGAACTCTAGAAGGAAAAATACTGGTTTCTTGGGATCAACTTTCCCAAATAGAAGGTTATTACATAGATACTTGTGGATATGGGCTTTCTACCTATGGCACAATAGATACAATGACTTCTGCCAGCGTTAATAGAGTTTATTATAGCGAAACTGATGGTTTGCAATTGGGTAGATGTTATTACTTCAAAGTCAGAGCCTTCACTGGAAACAGGTCAAATAGTTTGTCAGATATTATTGCAGATTCTGGGTATATGTCTTTGGGCAAAGTGCAAAATGTAAGAGCTTCTCAAGGGACATATAACGATACTGTCAGAGTTATCTTTAATAAGGTTACTGGCTATACTGATCCAAGTCAATATCAAATGCAAAGGTATAGTGTTTCTAAATCCGATACGACAGATGTGACTAGTTACGCTAGTTTTGCTGTAGTGGACGACTCCATTGTGATAAAAGATACTTCTTTCGATGCTGAGAGAGAAGGATTTATTTATAAGTATCGTGTAAGAATATCTATTCCTTCACAATTGTTATGGTCTGAATGGAGCGATTGGGGACTAGAGGGTTGGAGTTCTTTGCCTGTATTGCCGATTAGTGTCTATGACGAGCAAGATTCATTGAAAGTTGACACTATAAAAATTCATTGGGACACATCTTCTTTTGCTGGAAGAAGTGCAAGCAAAATAGAAATACAGTACGGTGCTGACACCATAAGTTTTACCAAAACGGTTATTCTCAATAAACAAGAGCAACTTGATAAAGGATACTTGATGCTTGACGCTGATAATTATATCACTATCAAGCAAGGACAGGTTTTCTACTTTAGAGCAAAGATTTATAGAACTGAGGGGACAAGCGAAATTACGTCGGCTTTTTCTGCTTTGGATTCTGGATGGTATAAACTCAAGAAAGTGGAAATGAGTACCATGGGTTTGGGCGAATACTCCGATTCTATTTATGTCAGTTGGATTCCACAATCCAGTTTGCCATCGTCTGTCTTATCAGCAATGACCTACGAGATATTCAGAGGTGGCGTTCGCTTGGATTCTGTAACGAACGGTAAAAATAGCTATTATGATTCTACTGGAATTTCCCAAGGTTCGTCTTTCTTTTATTCTATAAGGGCGTCACACGAGAAATTCAAAAAATCAGATTTTAGTGATTCCGCCAAAGGGTATGCAACCATATTAACTCCAGTGATGGATACGGTCAAAGTCGATGGCAATAACTTGAAAGCTGAGTGGACTTATAACATGGGAATGGACATCGATTCGCTTTATTTGTATCGTTTAGAGAGCGAAAATTCTGCTCTGCCCGAATATTGTTATTCTGAGGCTTATGTTTCCACAAAATCCGCTTATTCATGGATAGATTCGACTTGTGAAAAGGGCAAAGACTATTTCTATTGTGTGAGAGCGTACAAGAGTGGTTTGGCTTTGTCAGACACTAGTGATATAAAGAGTAATTACATAGATTTAGACATTCCAGTGATAGATACTGTATCAAGAGGAACAAGCACATCCCAAATCATAGTTCAGTGGCGAGACGATGAATATGCAGACAGTCTTTCCATTATGCGAGATACTCTGGCTGATTTCTCTACTGCTAAGATTTTGGATACAGTTAATTTTACAAAAAAAACTTACACCGACAGCAAAGACTTGCAAGACGGCAAAATCTACTATTACAAAATAAAAAGCATCAGAGGTAGATTTACTTCCGATACGAGTAAGTTTGTGGCTGGATTTACCAAGTATAGTGTACCTGCTTTTGGTGGTATAGTGAATAACGAGGATAGTATTCAAGTTAAATGGAATACTAGTGGGAGTTCCATAGATTCGGTTTTCTTAGTTATTGGAAATAGTGTTGAAGTTTCTTCTCCACTTGATTCTGTTCAGCTTGGAGAAAAGGAGATAAGCAATCTAATTTCCAAATTTGCTTCTCCTTTGTGGTTTGTTCGAGGGAAAGAGTATTACATCCGAATAAGAGGTATTTCAAATTATAGTGAAGTGATGAGGGAAGGAAATACGGCTGAGAATTTTGCAATTTATTCAGACTTTATTGCGTCAAAAGTTTGTTATTCTTCTTTGCAGATACCACAGATAGAGGTTACACAAAACCTTTTGGATACTGTCAAAGTTTTTTGGAATAAAATGCCTAGCGACGTTGTGTCTTTAGTTCGCGTTGAGTGGAAGTTAGACAATTTTGGTGTTTTGGGAGACAGTGTTTATCGCGAAATAAATAATAATGAGAATGACACCGTATTAGAAGTGGTGGTAAATTCTGATGACTATCCGCTATTGGCGGCAACAAAGTACAATTTCAGAGTTAAATTCTCTAGAGGTAATATTGCTTCGGATTACTCGGATGTGGACACTGGATGGACTAAATTGCCAGCACCTACTTCTTTAGCAGTAAGCCGAGCTATTTATGACGACTCATTGCGTTTTACATGGAACAATTATTTAGAAGGAACTGATAAGACCAAAGATAGCACGTACGAGTATGTTTTGGAATATGAGAACTCTTCCAATTATACTTTGTTCAAGAGAATTTCTGACAAAGACAGTTTCTATGATGTAGTCTATAATGTTGGAAACATACCTCTTGGAGTTGAAACCAAGTTTAGAGTCAGAGGGGTTTCGAGAGTAGCAACGAGGATTGATAGTGTAACTTCTAATTTGCCTACTGCAACTGGTTGGACGAAATTGTTACCTCCGATAGATTCTGTGGCTACACTAAGCACAAGTTTTACCGATAATATTATAATAAAATGGGCGAAGAAATTAACTGACGCGGATCAAATAACAGCTTACAATAACATGGGAGTTGTATATCAAGTTGAGAGAAGAAAATCAACTGATGCTTTTATAGGTTCAGGTTATCAAACAGCTTCTCCTTGTTTGGCAGATTCTTTCATAGATAGTAGCAATCTATGGCCTCAATATAATTACTATTATCGTGTCAGATATTATAGCCCTTATTACTACAATCTCTTGGGAAATACTAACAAGAGTGTTTCTCCTTGGGTAGAAATAAAAGATTCTGGACATTTGAAGATTTCTACACCAACGATTGAAATGGGAATAGAAGGCAGATATTACACGGATAGTGTTTTACTAAAAATTAAAAGAGTTTATGGTGCCGATAGCTTATATCTTTTCAGAAAAGCAGGAGATGAAACAAATTATATTCCATGGGATACGGTCATTTTCCCCTCTACTTCAGTTTTGGCATACGGAGCAAAGACATATTATATAGATTCCAAAGACATTGTAAGTGGGCAAGCTTATAGTTATAAAGCTGTGGCATTAGCTGGTGGTAGAATTTCTGATACTAGTAATGCCTGTTCCGCTTTTACTCTTTTGGGGAAAGTTTCTAACGTGAAAGCAACTGATGCTACTAGCGATGATTCAGTTTTGGTCAGTTGGGACACAATAGCGTTGGCAGAATTCTACGATATTAGAGTAGAAACTGAAAGTGGAACTTTATTGGGAACGGTGCGACAAATTACTCAGGACAGTGCTGTTGCAGTGAAAAAAATAGCTTTGGGTGGTTTGTTGGATTATGGTATTGTGTATAGATTTGGGGTGGTAGCTAAGAACAAAAATTGTGTGAATAATGGCGATACTATAGGTTCTGATGCCGTATACGATAAAGGATTTTTACGGTTCACCAAACCTACGATAACAGCTCTTTCCAAAGACTCTGTTGGCAAAATTAAAATAGATATTTCTTATCCTAATCCAGGATTTACCTTTGATGTTTATCGTAGCCCCGATACTGCGTATTATAAAAATACTGCTACCCAATATGATAAGTATAAAAAAGTAACTGTTTCCCTTGCGGATTCTGGTAATGGTGGATATCAATGTGTGGATTACACGTCGGTGACAAATGGGACTAATGGCATTAAATATGCTTACTTTGTTCAAGCTACCAAGAGTACTATTGCTACCGCAATTTCCGATAGTACCAAAAGTTATGCATTCGCTGATGCGAGCAAACGTTTCGGATACAGCAAAATAGACGCTTATTCAGGTGATTTTACAGTTGAAAATGTAAAAAGCACAGATTCTCTGGTGGTTAGTTGGAGTGTACCAGCTATAGCTTCCAAATTGGATTCGATTAAGTATAAATGGATTGAATACAAAGATGATGTAGCTAAAGATTCTGGAATTGTGAAAACGACTCAAGTGGTTAGAGATACATCAACTAACGACAGAGGTATCAAATATGTTTACAGAATTAGATTATTAGCTTTTGATAAGGGAGGTGATAATTACACTACTTCTAGTGTCTCTAATAACTATGCTAGTAGTTGGATGATGTTGGATACTCCAGTCATTGTTTTCGCACGGAATGCTGACAGCAACAATGTAATTTCCATCACCAACGGCTCACTGCCTTTTGAGTTGTTCAAAACTATCAATGGTGAAACTAATTCGGCGATTAAAGTTGCAGCAGGTGGAACTTATGTTGATTCTGTTTTGTACGAAAAATACAATGTCGGTAAGCACGTGAGTTATAAGGTTAGAACTTATTCTACAAATGGGAACTTGAGTTTGCAATCGCCTATGTCAGTGGCTGTGGACACATATTACTACATCTATCCTCCTAAATATTTGGATGCATCGGCAGGCAAATATGAAAACAAAATAGCGTTGAATTGGGCATGGACAAGCGATCAAGAGAAAGCACATGTCGATAGCTTTATAATTTATCGCTATAATGGCACTGTTCTGAGCAAGCGATTTGCTCTTATTGAGACTGACTTGACAATGATTTCTGGTGGAGATTCGCTTTTTTATTACGATTCAGATGGAATTAAGCAGGGGATTTCTTATAAATACGGAATCACGACTAAGAGAAAAAACATTGGTTTCGCGGACAAAGAGTCCGACACAACTTGGAATGTTAGCAATGGGCATGCAACCTTCTCGGCTCCGCAGAACCTCACTGCCACCAAAGATGCAAAACGTGTAACTATCAAGTGGATTCCATCAGAAATCAAGGAGTGGTTGGTGGATACATTCTTTTCTATAAAGATAATTATAATACTGACCCACTATCATCATGGGATACGGTTAAGGTTTATGATTCAACCTTGACTCAAATTGATGCTAAAGCTGTTCCCGAAGGGGAAATAAGATGGTATAAAGTTGCTGCATTCAATAGCGTTGTAGATACTGGCACTATCTCTACATCCAATGTTTATGGATATGCTTTGATGAGTGCTCCGAGCAATCTTAATTGCTGGGAGGCAGAGGCCGTAGATTCTATAAGAGTTACTTGGACAAAGATACCAAATGTCTATAAGAAATATTATTTGCAATGGGCTTTGGACACAACTTCCAACAGCAATGGGACTTTTGTAAATCCGCTTGGTGAAAAGGGTGATTACGACTATAGCACTTCCACTTTTGCCAGAGATTCGTTCACTATTCCTATCAACGTTGATTCGTTGCGTGGAAGAAGAATTTACGTGAAACTTTGGGCTCAAAACGATTATGGTCGCTCTGAACCTGCGTTGGATAGTGGCTACACAAGGTTGTCAGCTTTAGCAAATTTGTCGGTTAGCAAAGGATTGATAAAAGACAGCTTGAAGATTTCGTTCACTAAGCCGACCAATTCCAATATCTCAAGCTTCACATTACAGGTTGATACCTTAGGCTCGGACTTCGCATCTCCAGAACATAGCACTACGAGTATGGCGGGAACGGATACTATTCTGAGAGTTAATAAGGCAGGATATTATTACAAGGTTGGTGTCAGTGCCAATAGTCTTTTGTCTGGCGCTGGTTCAGATACTATTTGGGATAGTGGATATAGTAGAATTCCTGCTCCTGTAGGAGTAGGTGGGGAAGCTCTCAATACAGGCAACAATAAAATAACCTGGACTAAGGGATATCTCGGACTCAATGAGGAAATAAGTTACTCTATTTATCGCAAAGATGACCAAAATGTTGTCACGACGGTGATACATATGTACAGCGATGGTTCTACGGGAACAATCGCTAGCTATATAGATTCCTCAAGTTTGCCTGGGTATCATTATGAATATTATCTTAAAGCTTATGCATCTTCTAGACCTTCCAATAGTTCCGTATCTATAGTATCGGATACATCTGTTCATGTTGGTGTTGATACAAAGATAGGAATGGTTTCTAATTTTGTTCAGGACACTGCGGACATTAGGCAAACTTCTGCAACTCTTTATTGGAGCCAAAGAGGAGAGTTGGTAGATTATGAAATTTGGTATTCTCGCTATGCTGATACGACAACCGCTAAAAAGATAGATGTAACAATTTCTGACAAAAACTTCACTACTGAGATTAGTGATTCACTTGCTGATTTCCCTGGGATGCTTTGGCATTTCTGGATTAAAGCCAAAACGTCTGGAGGCAATACGGGAGGCTGGTCTCCAGATAACAATAAAGGACTTTTGGTTTATACTTTGCCGACTGTTTCTATCGTCGATTCTGTGAGTGCGGGGGAATCTGCCGACACTATTTATGTTAGATGGACTAAATCCAAATACAGTAAATTCACTTTAGCATATCGCAACAATAGTGCAACCATTTGGGAGTATTTATCCGTTGGGACAGATACGACAGCTAAACTATCTAAAGTTACTCATTCTTTAACAAGAGGTGAGCAGTATATTTTCAAGGTTAACGCATCTATTGATAGTAACAGTGTGTCTCCTGAAGGAGCAACTCATGGCAATTATGGAAGATATCTTGAATCAGGTTATTCTGAAAGCAAATCTGGATATTTGAAATACGATACAGTTTCCAATTTCCGAGTTTATAACCAAGCTGACAGTATAAAAGACGACAGAATAAACCTTTATTGGGATAGAGAAGCGGGAAGCAATGTATCTTATGTTTTATATCGTTCTACTGTGGATGATATTACTCAAACTTCCCTTTTGTCAACTTTCACTCTGAAAGATGTAGGCTATTACCAAGATATTCGTGCTAATGACCAATCGGATCCATTACCAGGAACTGCTTATTATTATTGGATTATCGCTAAAAAGGACTATTTGGTTAATTCCGAAGGTCCCAAAAAACGTGTAAGAGGGTATGCGAGTGGAGCTTACAATGGAGTGGATAGTGCTTGGACGAAATTCATTGCTCCCTCTAATCTCACTGCTTCTGGTGTTTTCTATTCCTCAACTATGAAAAATGATAAGAATATATCCTATACGGATTCCATAGTGATATATTGGGATAAGATGAATAATGTGGATTCTTTCCGCCTGCAGGGAAGTATAGGAAGCACTGTTTACTTGGATACTTTCGTTTCGGATACAAGTGTATGCTGGAAAGGCATGGAGCGAGGCAAAGTTTATAGCTTCAAGGTTTGTGCCTTCAATTCGTTTGTGGGGAAAGATTCTCCGAAATGGTCTGATGCGGTTACTGGATTTGCCATGCTCAAACCTCCTACCAGTGTAACATTGGAGCAAGATACCGCCAATAGTGGTGTTCGGATTTCGTTTGATACTGTTAAATTAGCAGAAAAATATATAGTATATTCTGGTTCTTCATCTTCCGTTTTTGCTAAACTATTTGAAGTGGCACACGCAAATCAAAGCAGACTGGACACTTTTGACAACACTCTTTCTCCAGGGCAAAAGGTCTGGTATTATGTCACGGCGTACAACAATGCAACAGGAGGTTCGGATAGCTCTGAGGTTGTAGACACTTTCTGTCCAGTTTCCCCTCCAAACGGGCTTAGTGCTTCCAAAGGCACTAGAATCAGCGGAGTTTATGTGACTTGGAATCTTGATAGATTTACCAAAGGAGTTGATAGCTTCAGACTTTATAGAGATACTTTGGCAGGGAGTTGGGCAGAGGAAGACCATATCATTACCGTGAAATCTTATGAAGGGCAGATTGTAGAAACTAACGATGTTTTGGGAGCAATCTCTTCAGGTTCCGATACACTTTTTAGTGGTAGAAAGTATAAATACGCTCTTAGGTCTTTTGCTAACGGATACGAATCTAAATACACAATTGATGAGAATGTTGATACAGGTTGGGTTGCTTTGCCCGATGTGAGCAAAGTTAGAGGAACTTTTGTTGATGCTGGAACTGCTAAAATAAATCTGTATTTTACCGTAAATAATTTGGTCGATAAAAACACTCGATATGTTTATCGTAGAATCAGAACGAAAAAGGGGAATTTAGACACTATTTTTGTTACCACTCTTCTTATTAGCGATTCTATCGTAGAAGATGACACCAATTTGGAAGAGGGGATGGCATATAGCTATGAATTTAAGGCTTATAACAGCAACTATATAGGTCTTGCTGCTCATGGCGATGCGAGTGTTTGGAGTAATAAAACTGGAGCGAGTTTGGGCTCTGTTGGCATGATTAGTGCGGATTGGTCTTTACTTACTTACGGGGGCAAAAAATTCGCTACACCTACTATTCATGCAGTTAGCAACTTGGACAGTATCAAAGTGGATACGATAAAACTCTCTTGGATTTCCGATAGTTTGGTAACTTACTATAAATTCCTCAGAGATACGACTATGGCGTTCACCTCTCCTGTGACATTTGGGTTGACCAATAACGCTCTCAGAAGTTCTGACAGCTATTTCTATGCACCTGTCGAAGGTTTAGAGAAGACACAAGTGTATTATTTCAAAATGCAGAAACAAAACCAAGAGTATGAAATGACAGCTTGGGATTCTTTGTCTTCTCCATGGTCGGCAATTGATAGTAGTTGGTCTAAATTGATACCTCCGACGAGTGTGTCCGCCACTACAAAATTAATGGATAGCATAAAAGTTACTTGGAACAAATATTCTTGGAAAGATACAGTAAATTATGTAGTTGTATACAAAAAGCCAGATGGAACTTGGAAAGATTCTACAGTTGGGAATGTTAACAGTTTGAAATTCGAATCTCGTTATATCGATGGTGAAAAGCAGATAGGAGTATATACCAAGCACGATAAATTTGGCACATCCGACACAAGCTATCCTTTGGTCATTGGTATGGGGAAAATAGAAGCACCTATATTCTCTGATCGTCCAACTCAAGGTCGCTATTTGGATAGCATCGTGATGGTAATGAACGAAGCTGAAGTAAGTTCTGAAAAAACTAAATACAGAATGTATTATTCTACAGACAAAACTTCACCTGAGATAAGTTCAATTGACCCTGATTATGGAGAATATGTTTCCAGTGATTCCAATAGATTGGTATTTAAGAGTGGCTCGGGGCTTTACAGTGATGGATATGGAGCTAAGATTTATTTCAGGGTTTCTTGGTCATTGGGAAGCGTATATTCTGAAAAGTCGGAGATTGATTCTGGGTGGACAAAGTTAAAAACTCCAGGCAATTTCCAATCAAGTTCTTTGGAAGATCCTTTGGATACGATGGCTATTAAGTTGATTTGGAGCAATCCTTCGAACGTAGATACGATTAAAGTTTATAAAACAAGAGCAAGTGTTAACACATTTGCACTGTATAAATCCGTCGTTACATCGGGAAGTAATGGTAGCTTCATTGATACCATAGCGGAAGCTGACAGAAGAAAATCTTACTACTATAAGATTAAAGCAGCTAATAAGTTGGACAGTACGGAGTCTGAGTTTACAGATTCGGTTAAGGTTTATGTAAATGTTTATAATATTACTAATTTCTTAGCTACCGATGGTGAAAAGCGTGATACGGTTGAGTTGAGTTGGACAGCCGATTTGGACACATCTTTTACTATCAGAGTTTTTGATGGCAATAACTATAGTACGCAGGTGGATTCAATTAAAAATTTGAAAACTTCTGAAGGTAAGAGCTGGATTCCGAATAAAACGACAACTTTCCCTGGGCAGTGGTATTATTTCAGAATAAACTTGGAAGGCGATGAAAACAATCCGATTGTTAAATTTGCTTCGATTGACAGTGGTTATGCTCTGATACCCGAGATAGGTAGAGACTCCGTAATTATTACGAATGATACTTCGTTGATAAAATTGGGCACAGACTCTACAAATGTGGGAGATTCTGCTTTTACTCAGTTTGACGCTACGGGAGCATTTAATTTGAACTATATTAAAAATGTTTACATTTCTAAATATAATACTATCAAGGGGCTTTTTGATACTATTGATACCTTGACTAGTGGTAAGAGAATAAGTAAAGATTTAGATCTGACTTTCGGCAAGATTAATCGTTATTCTCTGAAGTTTGTAAATCAGGTTTCAACAGGATTTGAAAGAGAATATTATAGTTTTAGCACTTTGCGTAAACCCGCTACACCTACATGGAGTAGTGACGATTTGAGCTTTAGCCAAATTAAGTTGAAAGTTTCTAAAGGAAATAATGATGATGGTTTAATTGATTCGATAATTTTGTATAGAGAGGATAGTAAAGGAAATAGGGATACTTTGAAATATGCATATTCTTCTGGTATGGATCCTAACGTTGTGATAGATACATTTGGTCTTACACAAGCACTTTTCTATAGCTATAAAGCTGCTTTCTACAATAACAAAACGGGAATTTCCAGAGTTTGTGATAGTGTTGATTCTGTTTATGCTAAATTGCAAGCTCCTGTTTTTGACAGCATTTCCAAGGGAGTTGATAAAGACACTATCTACATCAGATGGAAATCCGTGAGCGATGCTTCAAAGGGTTATAGACTGTATTATAACGACAATTATCCTACTGAATCGTTTAGATTACTTAAAATTTTCGGCAGTAACACAGATACATTCTGTAAGGATAGCAGTGTTTATGAGCAATGTCAGAATATCTATTATCGACTTTTGGCTGTTGGCGAAGATACGACTTCGTTGCTTTCAGATTGTATACTAGATTATGGAAGTAGAGCTTTTAGAGGCGTGAAAGACTTGGTCAGCAAAAATGTTCCGCAACTTACCAAGGTTGAGTTAGATTTTTCTGTTCCGCCTAGTATTTCGTTGAGCAATCCGTCTCCTGCCGAAAACTTCAACAAAGGTGTTCAACTGATGAGGTACGATACTATAAGTAACATTGACAGCACGAATACGAAGTTTTCTCCTAATTTTACTGCCACTATTAATGGGGGAGGCTCTTATAGCTTAATAGACAAGGATTCTTTGCTTATTGGGCAATTGTATTTCTATAGAGTTTTGGCGAAATCTTCTTCTTCTGTAACTTATAGTGATTTGTCCAATATTGCTAAAGGGTATATTCTGCCTCCTGCGGTTACAGGTGTTTCTGCTTCTAGTGGAGCTAAAATAGATACAGTTGTTCTGAATTGGACTAAGATTGTTGCTTCGAGCTTGCTGAAAGATACAGTTGATGCTCAAATTATTTATCGCTCCCAAGATGGCTTTAGTAGTTACGATTCTATAATTATTGGGGGAAAAGACTCAACCTTTGAAGATTATGACACAAGAATGACCACTTTGTTACAGCCTGGACATAATTATAGTTATAAAATAAAAGCTGTAGTAAAAATCAATGAAGCTGACACAGGGGGAGGAATCTTTGACACAACTTTGTACTCCACATTTTCCAATGTTGGCAGTGGTTGGGCTCAGATAGGCAGTTTAACTGCAAGTCAAGTTACAGTTGTTAAGAATGATAATTCAGGAATAAATGAATTGTATCCTCCTGCAAATAGTTCTGATTCAGTCATAAATATACAGTTCACTGGTTTGCCGAGTTATGTAACTTATTTAAATATTTACAGGAAGTCTTTAGATGTTGGGCAGTTTATTTTGGCAGATACACTTCATACTTTAGGTGCTACAACACTCAATTATTATGATACCGTAACAGGAAGTCGCAATAGGGGAGAAATTTTACAATATAGAATAAAAATGGGGGCTGATTATGAAGCTGAAGCTTATTATGATACAGTTTCTTATACTAATTTGCAACCAGTAGTTTCAATAATCACTTTGGACTATGATACGAGCGAAATTAAGTTCATGGTGACCATTGCGGACAATAGTTACAGAGTTGCTGATTCTGTGTTACTTAGTAGATACAGTTTAACTGATGTTCGTCAAGACAGCTTTTTTACAGAGGTTACGGGTAGATTGGTAACGATTACCGATACTGGAGGCAATTCAGGAACTCTTTATAAATACAAGGCTGCTTTGTACAATTCCGCCACGGGTTATTGCCCGTATGGAGATGCTGTTGACACCATAGGAAAGGTAATTCTTCCTCCGAATTTTGTGAGTATCAGCAAAGGAGTTTACGAAGATTCTATCTATCTTGTTTGGAGCAAAAACGAATATGCAACAGGTGGTTACATAATATATCGTGATACTTCGGGAGTAACTGGTTCTGTAGATTCGCTTTACGATTCGTTATGTTTGTCCCCTGGAGTGAACGACACTAGCTATGCGGATACCAGAAATTATCCTGCCAGTAAACATATTTATTACAAAGTGATGAGTGTAGGTGAGAATACCAAATCTGCTAAATCTGCTAAAGATTACGGTTATCTCAAATATAAGGGAATCAAAGATTTGGTTGTGAAAGGTTGGTCTGAAAATATGTCAACGGACAGCATGCAAATGACTTGGACGATGCCGACAGCTCTTTCCATAGATTCTATTTTCATTTCTCGTCTTTTAAAATCTGATTCTAGTGCAAATTTGGATACTTTGGATGCATACAGGTTGGAAAATAGCAAAATTGCTTCTCGAATTACCTCAATTGCAAACGGAGATTATACAAACTATAAATATTTGAATACTAGTGTAAAAAGTGAGTTATTGTTAGGTCAATTATACTTCTACAGAATTAGGGTGAAAATTGAAGGAGTTTCTGAGGCTTCCACACCGTCTAATTTGGGAATCGGCTATTTGAACCTTCCGAAAGTTGAAAACGTATATGCAACTGTTGGTGAAGGAGATAGCATCGTTGTTTCGTGGACTAAATTGCCAATGGTGAAAAACGAAAAGGTAGATAGTTATCGTGTTTATAGATCAGACGGAAATATGATTTCTATACCTGGAGACTCTGCGGAGGTTACAGATTATAGTGTTGGAACTTCCCGATTTGGAGTTCTTTTGATCAAAGGGGCGAATTATAAATATGCTGTAATGGCAAAGATGACTATAAATCAGGACACTTCAGTGGGTGGTGTCTCCGACGCTTTTGTGAAAGAGTTATTGAGTCCGATTTCCGATTCCGCTCTTGGCTATACTTTCCCTGATACAGCTGTTTTGGAGAGCGTGACCAGAGGAACTGTTCAAGATACTATTGTTATCGGTTATAGAACACCTGAGAATGCTGATACGATTATGCTTTACAGAAAATTGTATTCCGATGAAAGTTGGCCAGCTTCCGCTCTTTCTGGTTTACTTGGTAATGTGACTACGACCGCGTATTATAAAGATAGTACAATAGAAACGGGTGTTCTTTACCAATATAGGATTTTGGTGAAAAAGGGAATAGTTGAGAAATATACAAAAATTGACAGCGGCTACAGCTTGTTAGGGGCTCCTGACAGTGTTTTGATAGCCAACAATGGCGAAATTGGAGATTTGATAAAACTCAAGGTGTTCTCTCCGAATGTTCAGGAATATCAAGATTCTATAGTTGTTCATAAGGTTTCCGTTACTATGAATAATAAGGATTCAATTGCCTACAGAGTTGAAGCCCCACTGAGTGCCAATATGTATATTGTAAACGATACACATAATATTCACCAAGGTGTTTTCTATGAGTATAAGGTTTGTTTTACTAACGAGTTGGGTTCAAGTTCGTACACTACTGCCAAAAACACTAAAGCTTTTGCTAAGTTAAATGTTCCGAATTTGGTAAGAGTAAGCGTTAGAGAGTTTGAAGACAGTATCAAAGTAATGTGGAATAAGGTAAATCATGCCGATAAGGGTTATGTTATTTGGGCTGACTCTACGCTAAACACTGATGGGACTGTCTCTTCTGCTTATCTGATAATTGATTCTACAGATTCTGCAATTGATACTTCCTACAATGACAGTCTCTATTATTTGCCTGAACAAAAAGTTTACTACAAGGTGCAAGCCTTTGGATATGACACAACTTCTTTGTTGTCCAGTGCTGATTGGGGAACACGCAAATATGACGGCTTGGATAGCTTGTTTATTGACACAGTTAATCCAAAAGTTGATACGATTTACTTTAGTTGGGTTATCCCTACTTCTATAGTTAATCCACAGTTTGCTTTTTATAAATATGATTCAGTTAGTAAAGTGGACAGCATAACGGATGAGTATAAGATGAGCGGAGTGGCTTCATATAAAGTTCCTGGAACAGATACACTGTATTATGCCATGGATACGCCTTCCGATAATGACTTGACGGTTGGAAATCTTTATTTCTATCGTTGTGTTGTTTCCATTAGTAGTGTTGCTTCTAATGCGAGTAAACCTAAATACGGGTTCTTAGCTATGCCGAATGTAAAAGGGTTTTCCGCTTCTGCTGGAGGAACATATGCAACTGAATTTGTACCTTATCAAGATAGCATAATTTTGTCTTGGGATAGGGTTCGTTATTTTAAAAATGGAGAGTCGCCTACTTACATTTTGACCAAATATGACACAAGTGGTGTTGTTCTAGGTTCTATCAGAACCACTGATAGTATTTATGTTGATACTGTTGGAGGAACAAGTTTTGGTACAACTATCGAAAGAGGGCAAAATTACAAGTACGATATAAGGGCTGAGTATGTCATTAAGGAAACTATAATTAACGGTGAATCTAATCATACTATTCTTTCCAAAGATTCTGTTATGGTAGTGGGCTATACATTCCCTGACAGTGCTTATATTCTTTCAGCGAGTCTTGGGACTATTACCGATACAATCAAAATTGAATACACAACTCCAAAATATGCCGATTCTATAGTTCTCTATCGTACAAATTCTGGTAATATACCAAGTAGGGTAGATACTTTGAAAATTAATGCTAGCACAACAACAGAATTTTTGGATAGTTCTACAACTTTGTTAGCAAATTCGGAATATGTTTATCAAATTAGAGTTTATAAAAACGGGCTAATTAATTATAGCAATTTGGATACTGGATATATCAAACTTGCTCCGCCTGACAGTGTGTGGTGGGAGAAAAAAGACCAATATGCTGATGGCTATCTAGATACCAGCGAGATTGTGATTAAGTGGAATTATGAGAAGAATGCACATGGTTACTGGGTCTATCTAGCAAAGAGTAGTTTACTTGCCAATTTTGACCCGATAGATAGTGTAGAAAGTCCTAGCGAATACGACACCGTTTTGGAATATAAGCCAAAAGATTTCTTGGGTAGAGCCGATAGTATTTATGATTACTATTTTGTAGTTAAGTCTTACGTAAAGAGTCTAAAAGGGAACCTTCGTTATTCTGATTTGTCTATGGAAGATTCGGGTGTGATAGCCAGTCAGTCTGTTGTGGGGATTTCTGCTGAGTACAATTCTACTAAAGATTCTATTGTGGTTAGTTGGGCAGGCCTTAGAGAATTTTATAAAAGAAGTGAAGTTGATTCTTATGTGGTTTATCAAGCTGCTAACACCAAAAAGGGTGTATTTGCCACAGTGGCTTCCACTAGCGACAGCTTAGCTACATCTATAGCTATAGACAGTGCTTTAGTTTCTCCAGGGAATTTTTATTATTATAAAGTTAAGGTATACTACAGCAACGATAAACGTGCTTCGGTTTACTCTCCAGTTACATCACAAGATGTTTATTTGCCGTTGGGGAAAGCTAACCTGAGGATTAGCAAGGATGAAACCAATTTATCGGTAGTTTTTGATACGATAGAAGGAGTATCTTCTTATAAACTTTACAGATATGTGGATACTTTGCCAACCACTTCTTCCGTACTTAATTCTTGGACAAACACACAAGCAGCCAGTGTAGCTGTGGGAGATTCTGTAACTTGGACAGATGGTACTGTATTAAACGGTAAAATCTACTATTATGGCTTAGTGGCTGAGAGCGTTGTGAATGTTGACGGCGAAGATAAAACGATGAGTACTAAATTTGGATTTACTCCTGTTGATAGAAAATACGGATATATCAAGAGCACTTTCTCTTCGGTTGACTTTGATTTTATTGCTGGGGGAGTTAAGCTATTCTGGTCACAGGGACTTAATTTTAGAGATGGAGTGATACCAGATGGTTATGATTTAACCAGGAAAATTACTCCAGAAGTAGATACCTTTGTTGATATTAGCGATAAGGTTACGAAACAAACTGTAACGGATGATGTTATTATAACTATCAAAGACAGCGGAACAGGACTATTCGCCACCGCCAAAGAGATAGGCAAACAATATCGCTATCTATTGAGAGCTAAGATTATAAGTAGATTGCAAGACACTATGCATATCGTTTCCGACAGCATGGATATGTTGTACGATTATCGCTGGTCAAACGATTCCTCAAGAACCAATACTGCTTATAGTGCAAGTTTAGGAAAATATACAAACAAAATTGTCTTTAGATTTACTCAATTCAATCCATATAGAGATACTAGTGATTATGATACTGTGGGGATTACTCCTGATACCGTGAGTTATTATGTTGTGGCAAGATATTTGGAAGATTCTTTGGGAAGATATTTAGAGGAAGATAGGGATACGGTTAATGTTAAAGAGTTGTCTGTGATTACTTCCACTGGGCTTAATGAATACTACATCGATGACAATGCTGATGACCAAATATTCCCTACAGAGTTAAAAGAGGCTAAGAAATATGTTTATTCTGTGCAAGGAGTCATAGATTATGGTTCGGGAACAGTCTTTAGATCTAAGGTAATTAAAGATAGCACAGATGGGACTAAAGATTATTATGGTTATCTCAAAATGGAAGGACCGAATTTAACTGACATTGACTATATTCTGGAAAACTCTGTAAGGTATGGTATTAAACTCAAGTGGGAGAAGCCAAGTACAGAAGGATATGCTTATATAATAGGTAGAGACACGCTTTCTACTTTTGAGAATCAAGATGATAACTATGAACCTGCGGCTATGGCTACAGTTTTGGGTATTGGTGATTTGATTTTGGGTGACACAATGTTCTTGGACTCTAATGTAACTAATAGTCCTTTAGGGAAGACCAGTATGGGCACTAGATATTTTTATAGGATTAAGAAAGGTGTTTTGAATGCTCCCAAAGACGACACTATGTATACAAGTTGGAGCAATACTCTTTATCGGACTTATGGGTTGGTAAATGGTAAGTATAATATTACGACTGCTAGTGAATTTATTGATTTGGCAGAACAAATATCCAAAGGCAAAGTCAGTGGAAGTATTAGTGTAGAGTTGGCAAATGATATAACTTTCGAGGGAGTTGATAGTTTGGTTGCTATGGGAAGTCCCGAGAATCCGTTTATTGGAGAGTTTAATGGCAATGGGCATACCGTTACCGTGTCTGTTGTGGATTTGAATCGAATCAGAATAGGTCTATTTGGCTCTACTAACTCGGCAACTATTAAGAACTTGAAAATTATATACACTACTTCTGTAGTAACAACATCTGCTAAGTATTTCGGTGGTTTGGTTGCTGAACTTACAGGAAACACGACTATTTCGGATGTTGTTGTTACATTCAACGATAGTGTTTCAGGCGTCGATTATGTGGGTGGGTTAATAGGAGGTGGAAGTGGAACTGGAACGTTAATCAAAGATTCTGTTTATCTTAACAAAAATATTATTGGTAAATCCTATGTGGGCGGTCTTGCTGGAGAATTGACGGGCTATAGTTCGGTGGATAGTTGTAAAGTTCTTGCTGGTAGTAGCACTAATCTTTATACTAATGCAGTTGGAGGTGGATTTATTGGTACATTCTGGGGTGCTATTACCAATAGTGAAGTGGATATAGCGGGTGGACTCAAGATTAAATCTGGTATTGCTGGTACTGAAGTGAGACTTGGTGGTTTTGTAGGTTTTGACCGAGATGGTTCTTCTTACAAAAATATTACCGCAACAAACCTTCCGACTATAGAAGCTGGTTTTTCTGATGTGAGTATTGCTACAGTTGGTGGATTTATTGGATATAGCAAAGCAGCCTTAATTAGCAACATATCCATCGGTAGCATCAAGAGTGTTAAAGGTGTAGCTAGTGGCGATGTACATGTTGGTGGGCTTGTAGGTATGTTCGACTATACAAGTGGATATATGGAGAAATTTAATATCCAAGGATGTGACAGTTTAGTTGCAAATTCTACCAGTGGAATTGCTTGCGTGGGAATAGTTGCTGGTAGAACTAAAAATATTAGATCTTCTTTGAGCATAGGCTCTACAAATGATTCTATCAAGTTATCTCTTGCTCCCAACAAGTATTTATCAGCTACATCTACTAATAGCAATATACACATTGGTGGAGTAGTAGGATGTTCTAAGGCTTTGAGCTTGGGGAATGTAAAAATAGATTCCGTTCAATTTAAGGCTAGTGCCCCTAAAGGATATGTTGGAGGTGCTGTTGGCTATGAAACTGCTACAGGAAGTAAATATACCGATGTAGATGTGAGAAGCAATGTAGCGTTCAACAGTGGACTTTCTTCTGTAACCAATCTGTTTGCTGGTGGATTGACCGGTTATGCCAATTCTTCCACTACGAGCGGTTGTAATGTTGTTGCTAATTTTGATTTTAGCGATCCTGCTTTTGCCAACAGGAAAGTTTACATGGGTGGAGTTTACGGGTATGCATCTTCTTCTAACGTAAATGTGACGGCAGTGGAAAAATTAAGTTTGAAATCTTTTGCATTTGCTGTTGGAGATAGCTCGGCAGTTGGTGGATATGCAGGATATTTGGAAGCGAATACTTTCACAATTGATACAAGTTCAATTTCACAATTTGAGTTCTCATCAACTTCTGTGAATACTGCTGGGGATTCTTCGGCAGTTGGTGGAATTGCAGGAATTTGTGTTTCTACAAATAGATTGAACATAGATTACAAGGGAACAATTGATTTGCTTGTTGCTGGGGGAGAAAAGTCTGCTGTCGGCGGAATGTTCGGAAAATTGAGTGCATCTGTGGGAGCTATCTTGGTGGACACTTCTACTGGAGGAATAAGTATTAGTACAGGAACTTCTAGTGCGGGAACAGATGCATATTATGGTGGTTTGGTTGGTCATGCTTATAGTGGAAGCTTAAGCGGGTTCAAAGTTAGAGCTACTATAGAAGGTGGCAAGATTGTAGGTGGCTTGGTGGGTAAGCTGAGCAACAACACTAATTTATCTACTTCTTATGCTGATAGCTTAGTAACTATCAAAGGCGGAACTTACGTTGGCGGCCTTGTTGGAGAATTGGCTAGTGACGACATCACTACAGGAATTAGTAAGAGCTATGTTTATGATATTAATACTTCAGGTACCTTAGGTGGAGTTGGACTTTTGGTAGGGAAACTGACTCAAGGTCTAATTTCGTCTTCATACGCTTTGGGTAATAAAATTGATAGAGACGATGCAGGAAGCAACGCTCAATTTGTCGGCAATATGATTGCTGGAAAGATTATTAATAGCTATGCTATTCATAACAAAGTGAAGGTAGGAGCTGCAGATTACACCGAGATTACAAATAAAGTAGGGGCATATACAGCTGGAGATACAAGTGGAGCGTTTATTGCAGAGAACAGAATATTAATGTCCGAAGATATTACTGGTAATGAGAATTATGAACTTCGCAATCTTTATTCATATCCTATTTTGATAGATAATGTTAGAGAGATAGATACTTCCATTTTGAGCAACAGCTTGAAAATGGATAAAAATGGAGAGGGATATTATATTGTAACCAAGCCAATTCAATTGGATGCTATTGGGGATGTACGCTTGGTTGCGAAAGATTATCTTAAGGTTAATTCTACTGTGTTCCCTGCAGGGTTACGTTTGGTAGATAGTTTTGTTTTGGGCAACGACCTTGATTTCTCTGGATATGTGGGTTATTCTCCTATAGGCTATGCAAATTATAGCAAAGCGTTTATGGGTAGTCTTTCAGGTGCAGAATTCACAATAAAAGGGTTGGATCTTTCGTATAACAATTTTGGAATAAATTCTGGATATCCTCATAGAGCTTTGGTTGGTTATTTTGCAGGAGACAAAATAGAAAAATTGCGTTTAAGCAAAGCTAAGATTTCTATTACCTTAGGAGATATGAGTGCTGTAGTTTGTGGCAAATTGGAAAGTGGAATAATTGATCAGGTGCAAGTTGATTCGGCTGATATTAAGATTGCCAGTGGTAAAAATATAGCTATTGTCTGTGGAGAGCAAACAGGTGGAACTATCCAAAATGTTAATACTATAAATAACAATATTACTGGTTTGCGTGCTGTTGGTACTCTTATTGGCAAAATGACGGGCGGGCGATTGATTACATCTATTGCTTCAGCTGATAGCGTTATTACGAGTGTTGGCAATGTTGGGGGTATAGTTGCCGAGCAAGCAGGTGGAACTATCAATAAAGTTTACTCTTCTGCTCGCTTATTGAAAGGAGCAAATATTTATAAAGTTTCCAGCCTTGGCAGTGGTAGTGTCGATTCCGCTTACTCATTGGCTGAGACTAATTTGGTAACAGATGCTGATACTTCTTGGGTGATAGGCACTGGTAAAACGACAGCTAATGGTAAAAACCTCTTCTTGCATGTTACAAGAGCCGCTGATATATTCGCGAATTTAGCTTTGGGTACATCCGAATGGACTACTTCTACTCTTTCTACAGCATACAGAACTATACCTGCTTTGAAAATTTTCAATAGTAGTTCTTTTGAAATAGGCGTAACAGAGATTTCGGGAGCTTTGGGCATTCCAGAGAAAACCATGGAAATTAGTACGCCTACTGCCTTAGCATTTGTTTCTTCATATTCAACCTTAAGTGCTGTGGATTCTTTTGTTGTTACCAAAAATATAACTTTTACTGACAATGACGATTTTTATGAAGGTGATGGAAACTTTGAACCGATTGCTCCTCTTGACGGTAAAGTCTTTAGTGGCAAAGGTCATGTTATCAAGAATATTAAAATTGTTACTACTGATGGCACGAGTGGTTTGATTTCGGAAATAAAAGGTACTGCAGTTGTTGAGAATTTGGGATTGATAAATTGTGAGGTGGTAGATAGTAGTGCAGGTGCAACAGTGGGAACGTTAGTTGGTAATGTTACCTCAGGAACAATTAGAGATATTTATTTGGCAAGTTGCCGTGTGGTTGGCACTGCCTCAGGCAGTTCTGTCGGTGGTGTTATAGGTAAGAGTGTTTCTTCTGATTGTGACAGATTAATAGCGTTGAATACTGTCCTAAGTGGGGATGAAGCCAACTCTAATGTTGGAGGAATAGTAGGCTCAGTTTCTTCTGGTACTTTTGATGATGTTGTGGCTTTCAATAAAACACTTGTAGGGAAGACAACGGGCAGAATTTCTGGGAATGGGGGAATTCCTGGTGGGACTATTGGTGGTGCTTACGCTTGGATAATAGATTCTATTGGTAATGGAACAGCCGGTTTGTCAGGAACAAGTGGCAAATCTATCGATTTCCCAACTATTTTGGACAGCAGTTTCTATGCCAACTTTATTTCTGCCACTACGGGTGCTTGGTCTTGGGCAGAAGATAAAGAAGATTGGCAATGTGCACCTGTTTTGACAGGAATGTCTATAGAAGATGCCAGTCCTGAAGTTCTTCGTTTCTCCGCTGGAGATGGTTCTTCAAATATGCCTTTCACTATTGTCAGCTTGGAGCAATTGAATTTAGTCAGAGCTTTTGCTCAAAGTGGCAAATATTTCATTATGAAAGGTAATGTGAATTGCGATACTGTCGATTTTGACGATGCAACCAATGGCAATTGGGTGCCGATAGGTGGCAAAGATGGATATTTCTTGGGGAATTTCGATGGTAATGGCTATAGCGTTTCCAACATGAAGATTGAAAATGTTAATACTGCAGGGTTATTTAGGAGCATAGGGAAGGCAGGTGTAACTGATGCGGAAGTGAAATATCTTAGCATTTATGGTGCTGAGATTGCTCATACTGGTGCTCTTGTTGCGGGGGTTCTCAGTCCGTATAACTACGGAAAGATTCGTAATGTTTTGGTGAAAGACAGCAAAGTTTCTTCTTCATCAGGTACAGCTATTGGCAGCATTCTTGGTCAAAATATTAATGAGATTACCAGTAGCCTGTCCGCTGGGAACAGCTTGAGCGGACAAACTGTTGGAGGCATTGTTGGATCGAATACAGGGTCGCTTAAATATTGTAGTTCCATAGCAGATTCCATTACTTATACAACATCTGGTGGTAGAGTTGTGGGTAGTAATAGTGGTGGTAGCTTGGAAGGGAATTTTGCTTATAGAAATGCGATTGTTAATGGAGAAATCGTACCATCCAATTTGACAGGCAAAACCACTGTCCATGGCAAATCTATTTCACTTTTAGCTTACAATTCTGACCATTTTGATAGTTATGTTATTTTGGACATGGTTGATAATTTCCGCTGGCCAGTGACATCAGCTCCCAACGATGTATTTGTGCCTGCTGGGAAATGGGTTCCCAATAGCATCGATTCTGGTTATGTAGATTTTGGAGTTCCCAATCCGAAGACTTTTGCTGGAGGAGATGGTTCTTATTTCGCTCCATATCAGGTGCAGACTGTAGCGGACTTGAATAACATCAAATACGGTCCAGAGATGTATTTCAAGATGATAGCTAATATTGTAGATACACATGGACATATTGTTCCTATAGGCACAGACACCATTCCGTTTGAAGGTTGGTTTGACGGGAACTATCACTATATTTCGGGAATCACGAACAATATAGTTGCTACTGATGGCGTGAGTGGACTTTTTGGAAAGATAAAAGCTACTACCAGTGGCATGGTTATCAAGAATTTAGCGATTATGAACTCTACAATTAACGGAGGAGCTAAAAATAGTGTTGGTCCGTTTGCTGGAGAGGATGAAAGTCCGTCGGAATATGCTTATACATATGAGAATCTTTTATCTTATAATAATAAAGTTACCACCACTGGGGATTCAGTAGGTGGAATAATTGGGCGAGCTCCTGAGGCTAAGTTTACAAACTGTCTGACTGTGAACGGATATTTACAAGCCAATAGTTATGTGGGTGGTATTTCTGCTAAGGTTAAAGATTTGTCTTATTGTGGTGTTATTATGGATAGCATGAAGGTGACAAATTCTAGTGGAATTATAAATAGACTGGCAGAGGTTGTAGATGCTAGTGCTAATAATGGATTTGCTTGGTATTTCAACAGAGTGCTAAAATCTACTTCAGTTCAGACACCTCCATCTTCTGATAGTTATGGTGCTTCAACTGGTAATAACGTTATTGTTGCCGATTTTGTAGATTCCACCTATTGGCAAGGCAAAAACTTTACTCGTGCTAATGGTTGGATAGCTTCTACTACCAAGGAGTTCCAAATTGCACCGAGCCTAAAGAATATGAATTACGACAGCATTGTTTTGAGTAGATTGCAATTTAGCAGTGGCGAAGGAACTCTTGCTAGCCCTTATCAGATTACTACTAAACGAGAGCTGAACTTCTTGCACTACTTTGTTGAGGGCAATCCTCTTGCTGATAAGTATGTTGAAGTTAGATTACCATCTTATTCAGACAGCAATGTAATAGATTTGAGTGTTTTTGCTACTGATTGGGAAAGTGATTTGAACGGATCCGAAGCAGGCAACTGGAGACCTGTAGATGACTTCAAAGGATATTTGAATTTCAATTTGGGAGGTGTTACAGGACTGGATGTGCAACATTATTGTATTGACGGTGAGAGTGAATGCAATCAAGGATTTTTCGCTTCTGTTGTGGGAGGGAGCATTACGGGTATGGGTGTCTATAACTCTTCTTTCTCTGGGGCTACAAATGAAAGGGGGAATGTAGGTGCTGTTATTGGCAAACTTGTTAATGGTTCTGTAGAGGCGGTTGTTTCCAGAAATAATTTAATTGTTAATGGAACTGCAATTGGTGGATTGATTGGTAGAGTTAAAGCAGGAACAGTTGCTCAAGGCATATCTGTCATAAATACGATTAGAACAGGTCATTATGTTGGTGGAGGCATAGGAGTGTATGAAGGAGGCACACTTTCGAGTATAGCTGCCATGAGTAATACGCTTTTTTCTCCTAATTCAACAACTGTTAACACAATTTTGGGATACGGTTCTGTTAGTACTCTTATTTGCGATAGCACGCTCACAACCATTGGTGGTGGATATGGAGATTCTCCTAGTCTTTCCGATGGGAAGTTATATTACATGGTTGACCACATTGGAGATAATGATATGTGGACAGACAATGGCTTCAATTCGACTACGTATTTCAGAAATTTAACGGGTGATCCTATACGAAACATCTTCACCTTGAAGAAAGTTCCTTTGAACATTGATAATGGTATCATTGGTACTTTGAGGGGTAAGGGAACTATTGACAATCCATATCAAATCGTAAGTCCTCGCACGCTGATGCAGGTGGGTTACAGGAAATATGTACAAGGTCCATATTATTTCATCCAGCTTGCTGATATAGATATGAGTGGCACGGAAGATTTCTGGCCTATAGGTACGGCTGGTGACAATCCTTACAATGCAACATTAGATGGCTTCTCAGGGTATTACAATGGTAATGGATACAGGATTTCAGGCTTGCATTTAGTTGATAATAGCAAAGAATATGCAGGGCTGTTCGCCAAGACAGTAGGGGAGAGTGATACAATTAGAAATGTTGTTTTGGATTCTGCTACCATTGAGGGTACCAGATATGTCGGAGGTGTGTTAGCGTACCAAGGAACTGGCGGTACAGTTAAAGACTGTAGAGTCTTCTGGTCTAAACTTACGCAAACCACTGCTACAGGAGGGATTGGTGGTATTGTCGGATACTCTGCAAGTACTGTGACCAGATGTTTGTCTGTAAATAACACTTTAACGGGGAATTCTACTTATACGATTGGCATGGGAGGTATTGTAGGGGTTGGTTCTAATGCGATTATTAGCAAAAATGCTGTTGTGGGTGCATTAGTCGTTGGTGAATACAATGGATATGCAGGTAGAATTTTGGGAAGTGGCAGCGCTACTTATATCGACAACTACAGTTGGGAAGGTGTAATGGTTAGAGATTAGTGGGCAAAGTTATTTTCGCAAGTTAAAAGATTTAAACCAAAAAAAGGACAGCAAATTGATTTGTTGTCCTTTTATTTATAGCGAATAAAGTTATCCAATCTAATGGATTAAGTGAAAGTTTGGGTGCTTAAATAGACGAAATTTCGGGCAAAAAGACTTTGCTAATCTTGCTACAGTGGTAATCTCCGAAATTTTTGTTCTTGGTTGGCCAATGAAAATCGCTCCCGCCTGTCACGAACAAATCGTGTTCACGGGCAATTTCCAAATAGTTGCTTACTTGGGCTTTGCTGTGAGAGATGTAGTACGCCTCCAAGCCTTCGATACCCATTTTAATCAGGTCGTAAATGTACTGTTCGTGATTTAGGCGAAAAGGATGAGCCAACACGGAAATTCCTCCCGCAGCTTTAATAGCTTTTATCACTTTCAGAGGAGATAAAGCTCTCTTGGGAGTGAATGTAGGCGATTCTTCCACCAAATATTTATTGAAGGCTTCCGCATAAGTGTTGGCGTATCCAGCTTTGACCAAGGCGTTAGCCAAGTGAGGTCTGCCGAGGATATGTGTTTTCTCGGTTTTTATCTCTTCCAAAGTAAGAAAAACATCGTATTCGGCAAGCTTCTCTATAAATCTTGCAATCCTGTCTTCTCGCTCTTGCAAATTGTACTCTATCACGTCCAAAAGAGCCTTGTGTGTAGGGTCAAAGTTGTACGCCAAGATGTGAATATCAAACCCCTCGTGAAAGCAACTGATTTCTATTCCCGGAATCAATTTGCATTTGTAGTTGGAAGCTATCGCTTTTCCGTGCAAATAGCCGTCAACATTGTCGTGGTCGGCAAAAGCGATGACATCAAAGTTTTTTGTATCTGCAATATGTAAAAGCTTCTCCGGCGAATAAACTCCATCGGAGAAGCTGGTGTGTATATGTAAATCTACTTTCAAAGGTTGTTGCATCAAATCAATTTGTATCTTTTCAAAATTTGTTTCAAATTGGCACTTTGCTCGTCGGATAAATACCAAAGAGGCAAGCGGTATTCCCTTTTAATCATTCCCATTTGCCAAAGAGCGTCTTTCACTGGAATAGGATTGGTAACCATAAACATAGCTGAGTTGAGGTCGGACAGATATTGATTTGCTTTCACGGCGTCTTGTTGATGTCCCTCTTGCCAGCTTCTAACCATATCGCTGATAGCTTTGGGTGCGATGTTGGAAGTAACTGAGATTACGCCTTTGCCAGATGCAGCCATAATAGGAATTGTTACATCGTCATCTCCCGAGAGCAACACGAAATCGTCAGGAGCGTCTTTCAAAATTTTTGTCACTTGCACCAAATTTCCAGTTGCTTCTTTAACTCCCACAATTCTTTCAAAATCGTTAGCCAATCTCGCAGTGGTAGCCGCTTCCATGTTCATTCCTGTGCGAGAAGGCACGTTGTACATCACTATCGGAATGTTGGTATTCTCCACAACAGCTTTGAAAAACTGATACAGTCCTTCTTGCGAAGTTCTGTTGTAGTATGGGGTGATGACCAAAGCAAAGTCCGCACCGAGTTCCTTGGCTCTATTTGTAGCCTTTATGGCTTTATCGACATTATTTGTGCCAGAACCGACCATCACAGGAACTCTCCCAGCGATTTTTTTGATTCCGAATTTGATAATTTCTTCTTTTTCTTCGTCAGTCATGGTTGGAGCTTCGCCAGTAGTACCCAGCAACAGCAGTCCGTTTACGCCGTTATCAATTTGGTAATCGATAAGATTCCCAAACGCTTCAAAATCGATGCTCTTGTCCTCGTTAAAAGGGGTGATAAGAGCTGTCCAAGTTCCTTGCAATCTCTTCATTATATCTCCATAAAATAATAGTTTTGGTTATTAATAATCGTAGTCGTTGGTTTCTTCTACGGGTTGTTCATCAGTTTCTTCAGAAGTTTCTTCCGAAGGGGTTTCGGGAGTATCTTCTTGATAGATCTTGGGTTGTTCCTTATCAGCTTCATCTGGAATTTCGTCTTCTTCGTTTGAAAGGGGATCAGTTATTTTTTCTTGAAGGCTATCAGTTTGTTCATTCATTTCATATGGATTCTCAGCGGGCTCTATGCTACTGCCTTCATCTGTAAATTCTTGAACTTCATTATCATTTTCTAAGGCTACTTGAGTTTCTAAATCTTCAATTTCTTCCAGATGTTCATCATTTTCTGCTTCGTTAGGGGCTTCAACAACAGCAGATTTTTTCTTTTTTTTCTTTTTCCCTGTAAGATTTGAAAGTTGGCTGAGTTTAGCGAGTTGACTGAGTTCGGACAGCTTGCTCAAATCTTTTAATTGTAGCAGATCGTACATTTTGTGCATTTCCAAAACTGAACTCAGTTTTTGCAGTTCTTGCAATTTAGTTAGTTCTGTCAGGCGGGAAAGTTCTTGCAATTGAGAAAGTTGAGCCAATTGTTCCAAATCTTCTGGTAAATCAAAATCGTCTTCATCTTCTTCCTCATCAGCTTCAGCTTGCATTTTTGCTTCAGCTTCTACCTTTAGTTTCAATTCCAAAAGTTCTTGTTGTTTTGTTTCCTCTTTCTCTTGTTTTTGTTTAAGAATTTCGGTTACTTTTGGGTCATCAATAACAATATTAGTATCAGGGTCTTCGAAGTCCTTGCGTGAAGCGGTTTTAATGGAGAAAAAATATGTTCCATGCTGGGTGTAAACGATAAGATTTGTGTCGTGTTTCCCGCGTTTGGGCATCAAAATCAAGTGGATTTTATTCACAATTTTAATGTCGATAAAACTTTTTTTCTCATCGTTGTTAATCACAAAATCCAAAATTTCTTCTGGCAGAGTGATGTTTGTGGATACATTATTTTCCACCAAGACGATAGTGCCCTTTTGTGTTTTTTTTGCCAAATCTTTTTCTTGTTCTGTCTCTTCGTTGACAGTTTCATCTTCTATTTTTTCAGAGGGGACTTGTCCAAAAATGTCTTGAGCTTCAAATTCCATATTTTCTCCTTAGTTTTTAATCTTCCCAAAATTTTAGGAATTTCAAAAATCCTTTTTCCTTTCTCCAAGGTACACCTTTTTGTTCTAACCAAAGTTGAGCTTCTCCGCTACCCAAACGAGCAGCCCGTTGATAATCTTCGATAGCTTTGTTTTCAAAGTTCCTTTTTTCTGCAATCTGTCCATACAATAGATAGCCTTCTGCAGACCAAGGAACCTCTTTCACCAAGCTGTCTATCACCGCTACGGATTCGTCATAGCGAAGTCTTTTATAGTAAAATTTTGCCAAAACCAAATAGTTCATCTCGATGGGTGCAAGCTCCAACTCTTTTTTGAAGCAATCAAGAGCAAAGTCGTCTTCTTTGTGATATTCGTGGATTCTACCCAAATAATAGTTTACGTTGGTTCTCGTGGGATCGTTGCGAATAGATTTAATAAAATAGCCTTTTGCTTGTCGGTAGTCGCCAATGCAGTAATAGGTAAGCCCCAGTCGATAGTCTATGTAATCTGGTTCCAGCCACTCTACACGTTTGTAATTTTTAAGAGCTTCTTCGTAATTTTTGTTTTGAAAGTAGCAGTCGCCCATTCCTTTGTAAGCAGTGATATGTCGAGGGTCTTCGTTTATTATCTTGGTGTAGTGGTAAACAGCACCGTTATAGTTTTTTTCTGCATAGAGTTGCTCGGCTTTCGCTAATTCTTCGGGAATGCTTATCTGTCCCCACAAGGCACAAGAAAGACAAGAAAAAAGTAAAGTAGCACAAAATCTAAACCAAGTTTTGGACATATTCATCAACCTCAAAAAATTTTAAGTTTTCCTTTTTTTCTCCCATACCTATCAGCTTAACGGGAATATTGTACTTCCTCTTAATCCCAAAAACGACACCACCTTTTGCACTGCCGTCAAGTTTGGTGATAGCCACACCGCTGAGGGAGCAAATTTTATCAAACTCTTCCAACTGAATTAGGCTATTTTGACCCAAGCAACCATCCAAAACAACTATGGTTTCATCAATTCCATTTGGCAAGAGTTTTTTTGCGATTTTGCTGATTTTTTCTAATTGTGCCATTAGGTTGGAATTGTTGTGCAATCTGCCTGCGGTGTCAATGAGCAAAACGTCGTACTTTTGTTTTATTGCTTGCTCGATGCCACGATAAACAACTGCAGCTGGGTCTTCGTTCATTTTGGCTTGGATGAAATCACAATTCGCTGTTTCGCTCCAGATTTTCAGCTGGTCAATTGCCCCAGCACGGAATGTGTCCGCAGGCACCAAGCAGACCGATTTCCCCAGTTGACGCAAATTCCATGCCAGTTTGCCAATGGTGGATGTTTTGCCTACGCCGTTCACTCCCACGAACATCATGATTGTCGGAGATTTGGAGAAGTCAAGTTTGCACTGCTTTTGGTCGTAGTCTCTGTGCAGAATATCGGAGAGAATTTTTTTGAGTTCATCGGAATCGATTTTGCTTTTCGCTTTAACTTCGCTCAATATTTGTGAGCAACTTTCTAAATCAATGTCCGCTTGAATGAGTTTTTCTTCCAAGATGGTCAGAATTTCTTGATTTACCGTCGAGTTGAAAATTGAGGTTAGCGAATGAAATAGTTTTTGCTTCTTGGGGGAGCCGGTTACTAATGTGGAGTTGGTTTTGCTTTTTTTCCTAAATCCAAAAAATATAACAAAAAAAAGGCACAGCAAAATGGCTGCACCTATTATCAGGTATGATAAATTCATAAATTAATTATTCAGCAAATTTCTTGTTGATAAATTCTTGCAGTCTGCTTTTTCTCCGGTCTGCGGTTCTTTTGTGAATAACTTTGGTTTTGGCAGCCTTGTCCAATTTTGAAAAAACTTCTCTCAAAACAGCCATAGATTGTTCTTTATCAAGGTTACCTTTTTTGATTTTTTTGGACAAAGTGGAGATGGTAGATTTCACAAAGTGATTTCTAGCGTTTCTCATTTTGTCTTGTCTTAGTCGCTTTTCACACGATTTATGTTCAGGCATTTTCTCTCCTAAAGTTTTTATAATTGTTGGTGATTAAAAAAAATAGACGCAAAATGTGTCAAGCAAAAACTCACGATGTTTCAAAAAGTGATTTCAGTTTTCAATAAAACTATTTTAGTTGACAGAGAAGACTCTGAGTAAAGAGTTTGGGTATGAGAAAATTTGTAAAGACTTATCATTTTGATGAAGACTTCTATTTGGATGAATTGGAGAGCTTGACCGAGCATAACGTAAAAAAAGAGTATGAGAAAACGGGGGAAGTGGAGGTTGGACTTTCCAACTCTTATCAGATGTTGCTGGTCAGGAGAACTCAAGAAGAAGATTCTAAAAGGATAGAAGAGTTGGAGCATGCGATGAAATTCCTGAAGCGGAAGTTGACGATTTCTTTGTTCGTCAATCTGCTTTGCTTTTTGTTTTTGTTTGTGGTGTTTATTTTGAGCATTCAGAAGCTGTTGGAAGTGATTTCTGCATTGTAAAGTTGAGTTGAGAGGAACTGCGAAATGAATTGGATTAAAGAGTTTATTGCGGATATTCCCGATTTCCCAGAGAAAGGCGTCATTTTCAAGGACATTACGCCTCTTTTGTATAGCGAGAATTTTGTGAAAGCCGCCAACGAGATGATTGAGAACAGCGATGTGGATTGGGATGAGGTAGAAGCGATAGCTGGCATTGAGTCCAGAGGATTTGTTTTTGCCAGTGCGATGAGTGCGATTTTGAAGAAAGGTTTGGTGCTTATCCGCAAGAAAGGAAAATTGCCTCCGCCCTTTTTGGCTAAACTTTCCACTAACGAATACGCGAGGGAAGTTTTGGAAGTAAAACCTGGGAACAAGAAGATTTTGATTGTTGATGATGTTTTGGCTACGGGCGGAACTCTGCAAACTGCTTATGAGCTTTGTCAGGAAGCTGGTTACGATGTAAAGGGTTTGAGTGTTCTCATCGATTTGCCCTTTTTGCATGACAAGAATTACACGGTCGCTGGAATGCAGGTGAGAAGTTTGGTGGAATATTAAATAGATGATAAAAATCAATAGGGCTCTTTTGTCTGTTACGGATAAAAAGGGCTTATCTTTTTTAGCCAAAGCGTTGCGGAGATTTGATGTGGAGTTGGTTGCTAGTGACGGAACGGGAAAGTTTTTGCAGAGCGAGGGCATTCCTTTTCTTCCTCTGGCTGAAGTGACGGGGTACAATCAGGCGTTTGATGGCAGGTGCAAGAGCTTGTCCGTGCAGGTTATGGGCAGTTTGCTTTTTGACCGAGAGAAACATGGTGCGGAGGCCGAGAAATTGGGTGTTGTTCCCATCGATTTGGTGGTTTGCAATTTGTACGATTTCTACTCCGTGTGGCGAGATGAGACGGATGCGGATAAGTTGATAGAGCAAATCGACATTGGTGGTGTTGCTCTTTTGCGAGCTTCTGCGAAAAATCATCGTTATGTGGTGTCGCTGAGTGATGTGGAAGATTACGACAATTTTGTGCAGGAACTCGAGGAAAATCAGGGAAACATCAGCGTGCAGACTTCCAAGCGATTGGCGATAAAATCTTTTGTGAAGTGCAGTGAATACGACAGAATGATTGCTCTGGGTTTGAGTGACGATGCTCTTCGCTATGGGGAAAATCCTCATCAAAATGCGTGGTGCTATCCAGTGGAAGATTTTGCGTTTGCGGGACTTAGACAACTCCAAGGGAAGCAGTTGTCTTATAACAATTTTTTGGACATCAAAGCTGGCTTGGAGTGTGCGAGAGAGCAGGATTTGCCGGCTTGTGTTATCATCAAGCATGGGAATCCGTGTGGGATTTCCGCAGGAACCAGTAATGAAAATTTGTTGTCTTTGGCTTGGTCTGGAGATTCCGTTTCGGCTTTCGGCTCGGTGATAGTCTTTTCCTACGAGGTTGCTCAGCAAGATTTGGCGTTTCTGTGCTTGGAGGACAAATCTCGCACCAAATTCGTGGAAGCTGTGATAGCTCCGTCTTTTAGTTCGGATGCACGGGAATATCTCGCTCGGAAGAAGAAATTGGCTGTGTGTACTTACGACAAAGAGGCGAAATTTTCCGATGTTGCGTTCAAGCAACTGGACACTTTGATGATAGCACAAGAGGTTGATGCGGTCGAAGCAGAGGATTTGCAGGTGATTGTCGGCGATGAGAATGGGCTTGATAGAGGGCTGATTTCCTTTGGGACGAAAGTTGTTAAGAATTTGCTTTCCAATGCGGTTACGGTGGTTTATCGAGATGAGAAAAATTGTTTTCGTCAGGTTTCCATGGGGTGTGGTCAGCCGAATAGGTTGGACGCCATCGAGTTGGCTGTGCGTAAGCTGAAGCGAGCTATCGAGTTGGGTGACTTCACAGGTAAGACGAGTGATTGCTATTTGATTTCAGATGCTTTTTTGCCCTTTGCTGACAATGTGGATGCGATAGCGGAAACTGGAATAACGACGATTGTGCAGCCTGGTGGTTCTATCCGAGATAAGCAGGTCATCCAAGCGTGTGAGAAGCGGGGAGTTCGGCTGGTTCTCACGGGAGTGCGACACTTCAGACATTAGCGAAAACGATGACGAAAGCCAAGATGTTGTTCAGAGCGTGATAGGTGCAACTGTAGGCGAATCCCAATTTTATCCTCAAATAGCTGAGGGCGAATCCCAAAAACAGAAAGGGGAGTATTCCCAAAACGAAGCTCAGTGGACTGGCGATGTTGCCGTAGTTCATATGCAACAGGGCGAAGCAGAAGCTGAAAATGATTGCTGTCTTTGTTGGCTTGCTCCAAAAATTTTCCAACGCTCTCAGATAGAAGAGATTTTTTCCGAAGTGCATCAGGATGAGGGTGATGCAGACTATCCAAAATGTTTTGAGCCACAGGTGGAGGACGCTTTCGGCTTGTAGGCGAAAGAAGTATTCGCTACTGACGAAGGCGACGAAGCAGAAGATACTGATGGGCAGGAAGTTGAGGTTGCCTAAGCTGAGGCGAAAAATGGCTTCTTCCACAACGGGTGCGGTGATGCAGAAGTAGAAGAACAGGGAGAGTATCAGCAGGTGGCTACCAGAATTTTTGGCGGTGAAGATGAGGCTGAAGAGAGCTTTTTGGTCTGGTAGGTAGCTGTTTGGATAGCATCGCAATAGCAGTTGCAAGGCTGTTTGTGTGAGCAGGAAGATGGCGATGAAGAGCAATATTTTTTTTGATGATTTCATGGTGATTTTGATAAGATTTGTTGGGGGAATTGGTCAAGCTATCTTGTAGATTTTCCTTTTTAAAAGATAGTCAAGAATAGATACCCGTTTGCACGGGTATGAGGTATAGAGGAGCAAGAAGCCTAAGAGAAGCAGGAAGCCCAAGCATCCTCATTCTCACGCAAGTGGGAATCCAGTTTGTACTCTCTCTTTTGTTTGATTTTGTTACTTTTCCTTTTGTGTGGACAAAGCTAAAAGTAACACAAAAGGTAAAACCAAAATCCGAAGTCTCACCTCTAAAATATTCAACTTCTTCGTCATATTGTAAGCTCAACCTGTGAAGTCCGAGAAGCAATTTGTTAGAGAGACTACAGGTATCGCACAATAATTGACTTCAGTCGTTTTCTATTTTCACGAGGTTCAACTTAAGGATTTGTAGCCACCCCAACCCACACGAAATATTCTTTGGTCTCGTTCCTAAGCTCCAGCTTGGGAAGGCAAACTTGAGCGAGAGCAAATTATTTATCGCGATTTTTAATGGCAGATTTTTTGTCTGTAGGTAAGGAGTCATACAAACCACTTACTTTTTTAGGAAGTGCAATCATATATTCAATTATTATATTTACCAATTCAAATAGTTTTTTAACAGTTTCACTATTATCAGTATCTATTTGTCCAGGATGAACTGCGTCATTTCCTGTAACTCTAACAATGTCTAAGGACTGTTGAACAATTTCAGGAAGACCTTTTTTTACTAAATTAGCTATGTCATTATTAATATTTTTTCCTTCTTCTCCTAATTCTTTACACAATACTTGAATAGCTAATCTCAATAATCCAGCAGCTCCTCTAGGAGATTTTGTATGAATAGAAGCAGCTTCTAAATATAGCACTTTGACTGAATTTGGCATTTCAGGGTTTGGGGAAGGTGCATTACCAGTTTCGGGGTAGTACATTTTATCGTTAATCCAAAGAGTATGCTTTTCGCAGTTTTGACATTTTCCTATCCACAACTCTTTTTCTTCATGTTCAAAATATACATTTTTATTCCAATAACTACCCCACCAATCTTGTTTTGATATTGTTCCACAATGAGGGCAAGTGAATGATTTTTTGGAAACTTCTGGTTGTGTATATCTCATAACATTCTCCTAAAGGTTGGATTTGAACCAATGAGCAATGCACATTTTTTTAGTCAAAGCATATTTTATTTAGCCAGCAAATTTCGCTATCCCAAAATTTTCTTGACACGCTTAGCTCATTACAAATCTAAACAATAAGCATCAATCGGTGTTACATCGACATAAGGATTTAGGATAGTAGTGAAAAAATTAACATGTAATCAACTGCGAAAGAGTTTTATAGAATTTTTTATAAGCAAGAAACACAAGTTTGTTTCATCATCGTCTGTGGTTCCGCAGGACGACCCCACGCTTCTTTTTGCCAATGCTGGCATGAACCAATTCAAGAACATTTTTTTGGGATTGGAGAAGCCGGAATTTCCCCGAGTGGCAAATTCTCAAAAGTGCATCAGAGCTGGTGGCAAGCACAACGACTTGGAAGATGTGGGCAAAGACGGCTATCATCACACGTTTTTCGAGATGTTGGGCAATTGGTCGTTCGCCGACTATTACAAAAAGGAAGCTATTCAGTGGGCTTGGGAATTTCTGACAGAGGTGTTGGAAATGCCGAAGGACAAGCTGTATGCCACTGTGCACACCAGCGACCAAGAGGCTTTTGATTTGTGGAAGAGTTGCACGGACATCAATCCTGAGCATATTGAGTATCACGGCGACAAGGACAATTTTTGGGAAATGGGAGCTACTGGTCCTTGTGGACCTTGCTCGGAAATTCACATCGATTTGGGCGAAGATGAGTGCAATCTGAAAGATGTCAAAGGTCATGTCTGCAAGGTGAATGGCGATTGTCATCGCTTTGTGGAGCTGTGGAATTTGGTGTTCATTCAGCATCAGCGAGTGGAAGACGGTTCGCTGGTGGATTTGCAGAATAAGTATGTCGATACTGGTGCTGGAATGGAGCGGATTGCCCGCGTCATTCAGAGTGTGCCGAGCAATTATGACACGGATGTTTTCACGCCTATTATCGCCAGAGTTCGTGGCATTTCCAAGATTGAGGACGATGTTGCATTTCGCGTGATAGCCGACCACATTCGGGCTTTGACCTTTGCGTTGGCTGATGGTGGAATGCCGTCCAATGAGGGCAGAGGCTATGTACTTCGCAGGATTTTGCGTCGTGCGTGTCGCTTCGGCAGAGTGATTGGTCTCACCGAGCCGTTCCTGTTCAGTTTGGTGGATGTTGTGGTGGCTGCGATGGGCGAGCATTACACGGAGATTGGCGAGAAGCAGGACTACATCAAGATGATAATCAAGTCCGAGGAAGAGCGGTTCAACAAGACGCTGGACAAGGGCTTGGTTAAGTTTGAAGAGATTGTTACTTCGGGCAAAGACATCTGTGGTGCGGATGCGTTTTTGCTTTATGATACTTTCGGGTTCCCTTTGGATTTAACGGCTCTGATGGCTGAAGAAAAATGCTTGAAAGTCGATTTGTTAGGCTTTGAGAAGTGTATGGACGAGCAAAAACAGCGGGCAAGAGACGCTGCGAAATTCGACCAAGGTGCTTCCGAGTTGAAGGGCGATATTTCTGCTGTTGCATCGAGTGAGTTTGTTGGTTATGAGGAAGTTAGTTGCAATTTGACAGTTCTTTACGCAGAACAAGAGGACAATGAGGAGTGGATAGTTGCTTTGGACAAAACGCCATTTTACGCGACCTCTGGTGGTCAGATTTGTGATACTGGCAAGATAGTTGGAGCAAATTGGACGCTGAATGTAAAAGATGTTTCCAAGGTCGGCAAGGTGATTTTGCATCGTGGCGAGTTGATTGGGAATTCTGCCAAAGTTGGCGATAAGGTCGAAGCGTCTATCGATATAGACAGGCGTGCAATCATCAGCACGCATCACACAGCAACGCACATTCTCCAGTCGGTGCTCAAGAAAAATTTGGGCGACTTCGTTCAGCAAAAAGGCTCGCAAGTAACGGAAGATGGTTTGCGGTTTGATTTTGTGTGCATCGATAAGATTTCTGCCGAGCAATTGCAAAAAATCGAGAACGAGATTAACGAGGTTTCGCGTGCTTGTTTGCCTGTGGGAACACGAGTTATGGAGATAGAGGAAGCTAAGAGCGAAGGTGCTTTGGCGTTTTTCGATGACAATTATGGCGACAAAGTTCGCGTGGTGAATGTCGGCGACGTTTCCATGGAACTTTGCGGTGGCACACACTTGGCAAACAGCGGACAAATCGGTTTGTTCAAAATAGTTTCCGAGGGTTCTATTGCAGCGGGCATCAGGCGGATTTCTGCAGTGTGTGCACAAAAAGCTTTGGATTATTGCCTTGGCAAAGAAAAGCTTTTGTCGGATTTGTCGGGGAAACTGGGAGCTTCGGCTGACAAACTCTCCGAAAAAGCTGAGAGTTTGGTGCAAGAGCGAAAGAGCTTGCTGAAAGAGGTTGAGAGCCTGAACGACAGATTGGTTTCCTCCAAGCTGAACGATTTACTTTCGGATAAGCAAGCGATTGGTGACATCGATGTTGTGGTTGGATATTTGCCCGAAAATTCCGACTTGAAGAAGAGTGTTCCGATTTTGTTGGACAAATTGGGTAACGGATTGGTGATGTTGGCATCACCCAAGGCGGAGAAGATTTCCATCGGAGTGGGAGTTTCGCAGGATAATGTGCAGAAGGTGAAAGCTGGCGATGTCATCAGGGAAATTGCTTCGGTGTTCGGTGGCAAAGGTGGTGGCAGACCAGAGTTGGCTTTTGGTGCAGGAGAGTTCCCTCAAGGCGGAGAAGCGGAAGTAATGAGCTTGATAAAGAAGAAATTAGCGGAAATTTTGTAAAAAGATGATAAATAGTAGTAGAGATAATTGGTGGCAAACGGCGTATTTTTATCAGCCACGAGTGAATTTGAAGTTTCGTGAATTGACTCAGCAGGTCGCTCGCTACAAGCAGATGGGCGTTGATGCGATATATCTGAACGAGGTTTTGGACGCCGATTATCCCTTTGGTGCTGTGAACAATTTTTACAAATTCAGTCCTGAGAAAGGAGAAAAGGAAGATTTCCTGTCTATGCTCAACGCTTTTCATCGTGAGGAGATAGCCGTTGTCATCAGGATTAGAGTGGATTGCACGACAATTGACAACAATTTGTTCAAGCTGGAAGAGACGCGGAACGAGTGCTACCCCATCTCCGATAGATTTGGTCCTTGGAAAGACGAAAAGGGCGAATCGCTGTGGCATGCGTACAAAGGCAAATTTTACTTGAGCCATCACGGGCAAGGCTATCCGCTGTTGGATTGGCACAGCTCGGTTTTGCGTTCCAAGATGGGCAAGGTTGTCAGGCATTTGCTGAGTTTGGGAATTGACGGCATAGTTTTTGCAGGAATTGACAACTGCATGTACGATATGGAAGGCAGGATTGACCACCATGACTTGACAGACTTGAATCTGAAAGTTGTTCGCTATTTGCGAGACTTGGTGGCTGAACGTGGCAATTGCTGTTCGCTTGGAGAATTTGATTTTCCCACGAATGAGAGCAAGTATCAGGACTATTCTTTCAAATGCTTCAATTTGCTGTTTCGCCAGTTGGAAGAGAGTGTCGATTTGGCAAATTTGGACAAATTTTTGGAAGATGGCAAAAGAAAGTTTCTCTATTACACTGCGGACGATGGGCAGATTGAGGACAGACTGAAAAAATGTTTGTTGGTGTATTCGCTTTGCAAATCCGAGAATTTTCTTTTGCAAGACAATTTATCCGAGAATAAATTGCAAATGTACAAGGACGACAAATTTATCGCTTTCGCTCTTGAGCTCAAGAAGAAAGCTGTTTTGGGTATTGACAGATTGGAAGCGGACGATAATTTTAGAGGGTTTTTGCTGAAAGGCGTGGAATGTGCGTATGTTGTGGGCATTAATTTTGGTGAAGAAGAGTATGTTTGGAAAGACATTGCTACAGAAAGTTTGAAGGTGCAACAGGTTGATTTTGAGGGATTTGATAAAAATAAGATTGACAAAAAAGATTTGGTTGTCGCACCTATGAATTTGGTAATCGGGGAAATTAGATAGATGTTGAATAAAAGTTTTATTACGAATTTTTTGAGCGGTTGTTTGGTGTTGATTGGCTTGTTTGTGCCGTTTGCGGTGGAGTACCAATTGTGCAAAGAGATAATTTTCACAGTTGGTCTTTTTGCGTTCTCAGGAGGCATCACCAATTGGATAGCTGTTTATATGCTCTTCGAGAAAGTTCCCGGATTGTACGGCTCAGGTGTTATTCCGTCTCGTTTCCAAGAGTTTAAATTGGGAATCAAGAACTTGATGATGAACCAATTTTTCACCAAGGACAACGTGGACAAATTTCTGGACGGCTCTGGCATCGAGCGGATAGATTTGATGCCGATTATTCAGGAGACCGACTTCAATCCGATGTTTGACGCTTTGGTCAAATCCATTTTGGAATCTTCTTTCGGTGGAATGCTTGCGATGGTTGGCGGTTCTGCGATGCTGGGAACTTTGCGAGAGCCTGTCGTTTCCAGATTAAAAGATGCCACAGTTGGCATGGTTTCGTCGGAGGATTTTCATCAGAGGATAACCGAAAAATTGATAAAAAAAGACGACGACATTTTGGCGAAAATTTCTACAATTGTGCAGAAGAGGCTTGATGAACTTACACCCGATTTGGTGAAAAAAATAATTCAGGAGATGATAAGAAAGCATTTGGGATGGCTTGTAGTGTGGGGAGGAGTTTTTGGCGGTTTAATAGGCTTTGCCACGGTTTTTTTGAGATAAAAGGGGAATGAGATGTTTGATAAATTGTTGAGTATATTTACTAAAGATATTGTGATAGATTTGGGTACGGCGAATACCCTGATTTATGTCAAAGATGAGGGAGTTGTGTTGGACGAACCGTCTATCGTTGCTATTTCCACCAAGGATAAAAAGAAGGTGAGTTTTGGTAGGGAAGCCAAAAAGATGTTGGGGAAAAATCCCGATTTGATACAGGTAACCAGACCTTTGCAGGACGGTGTGATTGCCGACTTTTCCGTTACCGAATTGATGCTCAAATTTTTTATCAAAAAAGCGTTGGGCAAAAGATTTTTGATTAAGCCCAAAGTGATTGTTTGCATTCCTTCGGGAATCACAGAGGTGGAAAAAAGAGCCGTGAAAGACAGCGTGCTAAATTCTGGAGCTAGGGAAGTTTATCTTATTTCTGAGCCAGTTGCAGCAGCTCTTGGAGCAGGTATTCCCATCACAGAGCCACAGGGCAACCTGATAATTGACATTGGTGGTGGCACCACCGAGATAGCTGTGTTGTCGCTGTCTAATATCGTGACGCATAACTCTATTCGCATCGCTGGCGACAAGATGAACGATGCCATTGTGAACTATCTGAGACTGAAGAAAAAGGTTTTTGTGGGTTTATTGACTGCCGAGGAAATCAAGCAGAAAGTCGGTTCTGCCATCAAAATTGACGAAGAGCTGGAGATGGTGGTCAAGGGACGCGATTTGGTTTCTGGTTTGCCGATTAAATTCAAAGTAACATCGAATATGATTCAAGAGGCTTTGGCGGACACAGTGCAAAAAATCGTGAGTGCGGTTTTGCAACTATTTGAAATGACGCCTGCGGAACTCACTGCGGATATAGCGGAGAATGGATTGTTCCTCACTGGAGGCGGTGCTCTTTTGAAAAATTTGGATACGAAGCTACGTCAAGAGACGAATTTGCCCATTCACGTTGTGCCTGAGCCTTTGACTTGTGTGGTGAGAGGCACGGGCAAAGTGATGGAGAACTTTTCCGAATATTCAGCTGTTTTGATTTAATTTCCCCGAATGAAGTATAAATTTCAACTATTTGTTCTAATTATATTCAGTTTTTTTATTCTGTTTTCTGGAGAATCGACGAAAAATTCGATTGCGAGTTTTTTTAGTCGTTTTCTGTTTTTGCCAGTGGTATCTTCTTTTCAAACTCTGGATTCCAAAACCAAATTGGTAGAAGAGAACAGAAAATTGCAAGAGATGAACAGAGAGCTTTTGACTCAGAATTTGGCGTATCGCGACCAGAAGCTGGCATTAGAAAAGAAAGACTTGGAGAAACGCGGTCTGCAACTTGCCACTGTGGTGGGAGTTTTGGGAAACTATAACCAAAAAATTCTGATTTTGGATATTGGCTCTATGCAAGGAGTCAAAGTCAATACGCCTGTGTTCACGTCTTTGGGAATTGTGGGCAAAGTCGTTTCAACGCAACTAAATACGTGTCAGGTGCTGCCCTTGAACAATATCGAATTCCACTTGAGCGTAAAATCGCAAAGAACTAAAATTCAAGGAGTGCTTACTTGCTCGCTAGATGGCTCTGTGTTCGTGGATATGATAGATTTTGGAGCAGATGTGCGTGCGGACGACTTGTTCATCACGTCCAATTTATCTTCGGTTTTTCCTGAAGGTTTCAGTGTTGGTCATGTGCAGTTTCTGCGTACTTCGGATTACGGAAACAGGCTACAAGCGGTTATCAAGCCGATTGTGGACATCGCTAATTTGGAAACGGTTTATCTATTGAAGGAAGGCAAGTAACAATGAAAAATGTGAAAATTTTGGTAATCGGATTTGTTGCTTTGTATTTGCAAATCTTTTTTGCGGACTTCTTGGATTTTTCTCAGTGCTTGTCCAATTTTCTGTTGCCCTTTGTTGTGCTGGTTTACGCTGTGTGGGGTAGTAGCCGAAAAACCATTTGGCTCATTTTTTTCTTAGGATTTGGGAACGATATTTTCAATTCGCTGTATCTTGGATTCTCGCCATTTGTTTTGCTAATTTGCCTGATGATTTGTTCCAAACTGTTTTCGTATTTTAACGTCCGCAATTTTTCTTCGTGTCTTTTGGTTCTGTTTGTAACGACTGTATTTTACCAATTTGTGTACTATTTCATTTTTGTTTTGCTATCAGCTGACGTTACACAAATCGGCTCTCTGCAAATGATTTCTTACTTGTTGTGTTCTTTGGTTTCCAACACGGTGATTTTTATAATTTTTGATTTGGTTTATAATTTGCGATTTGTTCTTCATGAAAAATCAAGATAGATTAAAAGTCTTTTTTGTTCTAATTTTTCTTTGTGTTTGTGTTCTGCTCGGCAGGCTTATGTGGCTTCAGATAAAGCTTGGGGACTATTATCGCGAAGTTGCTCGTAACAACAGCTTTGTGAAAAAAATCGTTCCGCCTCAGCGAGGGATGATTTACGACCGCAGATTTCGACCTTTGGCTCTCAATCGTCCGTCCATCAACCTCTATATTCATCCAGACAAAGTCGATGAACTGGCTCGATATACCGATTTTCTGTTTCCGATATTTGGTTCGGATAGCAGTGCTTTTGTGATTAATCTAAACAAAAAACTTTCCGAGAATAACTCTAACGTCTTGTTACAGGAAGATTTGGCGTATTTGCAATTTGTTAAAATTGCGGAAAATCTGAACTATTACCCCGCTCTTGCTATTAAAAACGAAAGCAGAAGAAAGTACACAATAAAATCTCATTTTCTTGGGTACGTGCGGAGCATTGATGCGGACGAGTACAAAGAGCTTCGTGAGTCCGAATATTCTCTGAACAGCTTCATTGGGAAAAGAGGTTTGGAGAAACAATACGAAGCACTCTTGCGAGGGAAACCTGGCTACAAACTGGAGCAGAAGGACGCTTTCGGCAAGAGATCGGGTCTGATTGCCGAAGGGCTGAAGGTGCAAAACGGGAAATCTTTGGTGCTGAGCATCGATATGGATTTGCAAGATTATATTGGCGAATATTTTGCGGGGACAGACTACAAAGGCTTCATTGGGGTGATGGACGCTAACACTGGCGGTATTTTGGCTTATGTCAGCTTGCCTCAATACGACAACAATTTGCTTAATCAGACCATCAGTCGCGATATTTGGTTGTCTTTGCTGACCGACACTCTCAATCCACTGTTGGACAGAGGTATAGGAGCTGTTTATCCACCAGGATCGATATTCAAGCCCATTCCAGCGTCGCTTGGCTTGGAAGAGAACATTATCGATGAGAATACGACTTTGGCAAAATGTACAGGTGCTTTCCGTTATGGCGGAAACGTCTTCAAATGTTGGGACTGGAATGGGCATGGTGAAGTTAACGTTGTCGGAGGGTTGAAGCATTCTTGTGATGTGTTTTTTTACGATTTATCTTTGCGGCTGAATTTGGAAAATTTCCGACAATTTACCAAAGAGAACGGAATAACCGTGCGAACGGGAATAGATTTGCCCAATGAAGTTATGGGTTTTTTCCCGAGCAGATATTGGTACAGGCAGAAATACCCTTTTACCTCTTCGCAACAAGGGTTCAAAATCAACCTTTCTATCGGGCAAGGCGAATTGCAAGTTACACCCATGCAAATGCTGGCATACTACGGAGCTTTGGCGAATGGAGGCACTTGGAGACAACCGCATTTCCTGAAGAAAGTAGTGGGGAGTTCGGAAGATATAGAGTTTTCTTCTTATCCTTTAAATATTTCTCAAAACACGCTTGGGATTTTGGAGAAAAGTTTGTATAAGGTAGTGAATGACAAGGACGGCACAGCTCCATGGGCAAAACTGAAAGACCCTGTAATGTATGGGAAAACTGGCTCAGCTCAAAATCATGTCAGCGAGTTGCCCCATGTCTGGTTTGCTGGATATTGCCGATACAAAGACCCCACTTATCCGACGTTGGCTTACATAGTTTTTTTCGAGAATAGAGATGGTGGAGGAGGCTCAATTGCTGCTCCCGTTGCCGCTCGAATTATCAGAAAATATACATCCATTTTGAGAGAAAGAAGAAAAAAATGAGAGAAATTTTAAGTTCCAGAAAATTGGATTTCCCCTTATTCGTACTCTATATTTTGCTCCTTGGAATAGGATGGCTGGCGATATATAGTGCCACTCATCAAACGTCACTTGGGCAACCGACACATTTGAACAAATTGTACATCAAACAAGCATTTTGGACGGTGATTTCTTGTCTGATTGTTTTTGGCATCTTGAAAACGCCGACACGCTATTTGGAAATGTTCCCCAAGGGAATTTTCATTTTTTCTCTCGTGCTATTAGGGTTGGTCTTCTTATTTCCAGAGGTGAAAGGCTCTCATCGGTGGATTAAATTTTACGGATTTCAGTTTCAGCCGTCGGAGCTGATGAAAATCGGGTTTGTGCTATATGGAGCGAAGCTACTAACAGAAGCGAAGAGCTTGATAGAGATAGTGTGGAAATGGACTATTCTTTTGGGATTGACAACGGGGCTTATCGTTATCGAGCCGAACCTCAGTGGAACGCTCGTCTATTTTTTCATCTCCTTTGTTATGCTCAGTTTCTCCAGAATTCCCTTTTACTATCTCGTTTCCGTGTTAGCACCATTTTGTAGTGCGTTTTTCATAACGAATATTTGGCTGTTTTTGTTCTATTTTGCTTTGGTTGCGTACTACATTTTTCGCTATTCCGATTTTTCCTTTGTTAAAAAAAGCATCTCTGTTTTGCTCATTCTTTTTGTTTATTTGAATATTCCAGTTGCTTGGAATTTGCTGAAAGATTACCAAAAGAATCGCATTTTGGTTTTCTTGGAGCCGAGTTTAGATCCTTTGGGAGCAGGCTATCAGATTATCCAGTCCAAAATCGCCATTGGCTCGGGAGAACTTTTTGGCAAAGGATATTTGCAAGGAACTCAGAAAAATTTGAAGTTTCTTCCCGAGAGTCACAACGATTTTATTTTTTCCACGATTTGCGAAGAGACGGGATTTCTGGGAGCTTTTTTTCTGTTGCTAATCTATTTTTTATTTTTTTGGCGAATTATTTACTTGACGAGTAATCGGAAGGATGGGAATAGATTTTTGGTTAGCGTAGGATTTTTTGCATTTTTGTTTTACCAGTTTTTGGTTAATATCGGCATGACTTTAGGATTGTTGCCTTCCACGGGAGTTTCCTTGCCTTTTTTGAGTTACGGAGGCTCTAACCTATTGATTGTGTCCATTGCTGTTGCGTATTTGATGAAAAAATCAGAATATAGTAGTTGAGAATTTAAGGAGACTAAAATGAGTTTTGTTTACAAAAAGGACGATTTTTGCATTCCTGTGACCAAGGCTTGCAGTAGATCTGAGGTTGAGTTTATTGTAAAAGATTTTATCAACAAGAAGATTACTTTTTGCCTTGGCGGAGATGAAGAAGAGACGGAGATTTGGCGTCAAGCTGGAGATAGAGACTTGGATTGCATCAAGAAAAAAGGTTCGCCGGACAATCCTGTAGCTGTTTATGTAGACGGAGTTAAGCAAGAAGACTATACTATCGGCTAATTTCAGGTGAAACGTAGTTTTTCCTTTTTTTGTCTGACTTTGTTTTATTGTATTTCATGGACTCACCCTCACATTTGGGTTGAGTCCAATTTGATTTTGAAGGTCAAGGATAATTCCACTGGCGAATTGCAAAACAGCTGGAGCTTTGATCCGATGTTCAGTAGCATCATTTTTGAGGATTACGACACTAATCACGATGGGAAATTCAGCAAGAGCGAAGTTGCCAAGATAGAAAAAGAGGCTTTCGTAAATCTCAAAAATTTCGATTTTTACTCTTATGTGTTTGTCGATGGAGTGAAAAAGTCTATTCGTTATGCGGACTTTAATGTAGAAGCGGATGGCGAAAAAGTCATTTACTCTTTCAAAGTTTTGTTCAATGCCACTTTGAAGCCCAATTCAGTTCTGAATTTCATCTCCTACGACCCGACGATTTTCACCGATTTGCTTTTGGTGGACGACCCTTTGGTTATTTTGCCGAACGGATATGCGTACACGATGAGCTACGAAAAGGATAAGATTTTGGACGACATTGAGTTTCCCAACATGGTCAAACTGGAGATAGGCAAGCAATGAAACGGCTGATTTTGGTGCTTTTGGCGATTTCGATTTTCGCATCTATTTATGCGACAAATCCTTTCTTTGCAGGGGAAAAGAATGCTCCAGCTAAGAAGACTGAATTTTTGACAAACAGCAAAGTTTTTTTGTCACTTATGAAAGTGCAACGGGAGCTAAATCAAAAAATCGTTGTTGCCAGTAGAAAAGTAAAAGAGGATTGGACGAGCTTAATTCCGCTGATTTTCTTGGTATTTGCTTACGGTGTCATTCATGCGATAGGTCCCGGACACGGAAAAGTTTTTTCGATTTTCTACTTTATGTCCGAAAAAGTCTCAGTCATTAGAGGAATTTCCCTCAGTTTGATTGTGGGTTTTTTTCACGGATTTATGGGCGTCTTGATGGTTATCACCTTGAAGTATCTTTTGCAGATTTACAGCTATTTGTTGCAACAGAACATCTCCTTGGTCATCCAACGAGTTTCTTTCTTTTTGATTTCGGCATTGGGCTTGTATTTCTTTGTCAGGAAGTTTGTTAGGCGAAATAGTCACGATGTTGAGAAAAAAGGCGGAATAGCTTTGGCGTTCTCTGTGGCGTTGATACCGTGCCCAGGAGTGGTGATGATTATGCTGTTTTGCATCTCCAACGATGCTCTGCCACTTGGATTGCTCTTGAGCGGATTTATGAGTTTGGGTATGGCTCTAACGATAATGAGCGTTGGGTTGTTGGTGCTAAAGTTGAAGAATTTCTCCCTAAACTTGTCTAATTCTTCGATTATTGAAAAAGCTCGGCTTTCGATAGACTACATATTTGCTTTTTTGTTGTTCTGTTACGGAGCTTTTTTGTTTGTTGGTAGCCTGTAAAGTAGAACAAATCATGAGGGAATGATGATGAAATTTTTAAGAAACCCGATGAGTGGCTTCACTCATTTTGTTGGATTTGGTTTGGCAATTTGGGCATTGGTGATGATGCTTATTCGTCCGCGTAATACAGCCATAAGCTACACGTCTCTTTCCATATTCGGTGCGGGAATGATTTTGCTGTATCTGTTCAGCACGCTTTATCATTGGTTGCCTTTGCGGGAGAAAGGAGTAAGGATTTTTCGCAAAATCGACCACATTATGATTTTCGTTTTTATAGCTGCAACCGACACTCCGATTTGCTTGCTAACTCTGAAAGGTGGTTGGGGTTGGAGCATTTTCGGTGTTTGCTGGGGATTAGTAATTTTGGGAATATTTATGAAGATTTTTTGGCTCACTGCTCCGCGGTGGCTCTATACGGGAATTTATTTGGCAATGGGCTGGATAGTGGTGATTGCCCTGAAAGAAGTGGCAAAAAACATTTCTCAAGGCGGTCTCATTTTGCTGTTCTTAGGAGGATTTTTCTATTCGCTCGGAGCAGTTATTTACGCCTTAAAAAAACCAAATTTCAAGTTTTTCGGATTCCACGATATTTGGCATATTTTTGTAATGTTGGGGAGTTTTTCCCATTTTTATATGATTTACTATTTTGTGTATTAGGTCTGTTGGGAGTTAGCAGATTTGAGCGACAAGAGAATAGAGGAGAGAAAATGAAGTACGATATTGAGCAGATGCTGAGCAGAGAAACCTTAGCCGAGCGAGTTGTGGAATTGGGAAAAGAGATAAGCAACGAATATAAAGGAAAAGAGCTGATTTTGGTGGGACTTCTGCGAGGTTCCGTGATATTCTTGTCGGATTTGGTCAGAGAGCTGGATTTGGACGCCAAGCTCGATTTTATGGTTGTTTCCAGCTACGGGAACGATATGGAATCTTCCCGCGATGTGAAAATCTTGAAAGATTTGGAAGAGCAAATCGAGGGCAAATCCGTGCTAATTGTGGAAGACATTATCGACACAGGATACACCTTGAAGAAAGTTGCTAAAATCTTGAAACTCAGGAAGCCAGAATCGTTGAAAATTTGTACTTTGTTGGATAAGCCAGAGCGTCGCTTGGTGAATGTGGATGTCGATTATGTGGGGTTCAAGATTCCCGATGAGTTTGTCGTTGGCTATGGCATCGATTACGCTCAAAGTCACAGAAATCTACCCTACGTGGGAAAGGTCGTCCCGAGAGACTAATTCCCTGAAAAAAGCAAATTTACGATTGACAGAACATATGCCCTGATTTTCTTTGAAGGAAATTAATTTGGAAGGTGCTGTAAATTGGACAATAACAATGTTTTGCGTGAAGTTGCGAGGCTCCAAACTCAAGGGAAAGAATTTGTTTTAGCGACGATTGTTGAGGGATTTAGCGGTTCGCCCGGTAGATCTGGCTTCAAACTTGTTTACCTTTCAGATGAGACAACTTGCGGTACTTTGGGCGGAGGAAAGCTTGAGTTTGATAGCGTGGCTATCTGCAAAAAAACTTTGCGAAGCAGAGAAAATTCTTTGCATTCTTTCGAACTCACCGAAGAGAAAATGAATATGGGTTGTGGTGGTGAGGTCAAAGTTTTCTTTGAGTATTTTGCTCCGAGAAAAACTTTTTACCTTTTTGGATGCGGGCATCTGTGCCAATCGTTGTCACCGATTTTAAGCTCGCTGGGATTTAGATTGGTGGCTGTGGACAATCGCAGTGAATACGCCATGCAGGAAAGATTGCCGTTTGTGGACGAGGTGATTTGCGAAGATTACTTGCAGTTTTTGGACAAATGGCAGGTGCAGAGCGATGATGCAGTGGCGGTTTTCACGCATGGGCATTCGTTCGATTACGAGATTTTGGAGAAAATATATCGTCAGGGATTTGACGGAAAGTATTTCGGCTTGATTGGTTCTGCTAGAAAAGTTGCAGGATTTCTGAAGAAGTTGGAAATAAAAAAAGACGAACCTTTCTTGAAGAACTTTTATAGCCCGATAGGTTTGAATGTTGCCAAGGTTACCACTGCGGAGATAGCTGTGTCCATAGCTGCGGAGGTGTTGGCTGTGTATAATGGCGTTGATGAGGTATCGTCGTCTTGCAAGCGATTGTACCAATTTTTAGAAAATTAATTTAGAATACTTGAAGTGTTAAGGAGATAAATAAAATGGCTGGAAAAAAGGGTGGAAAAGCTAAACTTGCTCACGAAGCAAAAAATTCAGGAAAAGTTATTTGTCCTGTTTGCAATAGCGAGATTAAGCAAATTAAATTTATAAAATCAAAAATTTCCGACAAGGGAGGTTGGGCTCCCAACTTTGTGATGGAAAATGTTTGCAAGTGCAACGAAAACGAACTTTTGAAATAGGATAAATCTTTATGATTAATGTGGATTGGAGAGATAGATTTGACAAAGATATAGATTTTTTTGTCAAAGAGAGGTTGCCTTCTGCCGATTATGACATGGGGGTAATCTATCGGATTTTTCCAATTAGGGAAGAGGGAATGGTTCCACAAGAAGTTTTGGACTATGTGGCAAAGAAGATAGCAAAATGTGGCAAGGAGCTAAATTCCGAATTTTTTGCTTATGCTTGGAACAAATTGGGCAAAGAGGGGAAATATATTTCCGTTATTCTTTTTGCGGACTTGTCCAAGAAAAATGAGAAGTTTTATCAAGAAATTGTGATTCCTTACTTGCAGAAAGCTCATGGCGAGATACTCGATTTGATGATTAAGAAAATCGTTGCTCCAGCTCTGCGTAAAGATTTGGGAAAAGGGCTTGATACGATTTTGATGCTTGTCCAAAAGGAAGAGACCAAAATAAACAAAAGTCTTCTGAGTGTGTTGGGTAGTGATTTCAAAAAGAGACCTGAGTTTATTGAAACTGTGTTTTCCAAATTGTCTGTGTTGATTAGCGAAGGCGGAGATGTTACGGATAAATTTTTCATCGACTTGTTGAAGAAAATAGCGAAAATTGACCCGAAAATCTTTAGTGGAATTTTTTGTGAATTAAGCAGAACTAAGGACGGTCACGTGATTGAGGTGCTTAGTAAGTCTATTTTTGTGAAAGATGATGCTGTAAACGCTGAGGTGGAATCGTGGGGAACTAGTGGGAATGCCAAAATCAAAAAGAGCTTTGTGAGAGCGAAAAAAAAGTAAAAATAGATAAATTTTTATAAAGCTCTATCTTCGTATTTGCTGATTGCAAATCGGATAGAGCTTATTTTTTTAGGAATTTGATGTGAGACGAGAAACCAAAGAAATTAGAATGGGCAATCTTCTGATAGGTGGCGACAACCCCATTTCTATTCAGTCTATGTGCACCACCAATACTGCTGATGTGATGGCAACTGTTGGGCAAATTAGGCAACTGGAGAATGTTGGATGCGAGGTAGTGAGGTTGGCTGTTCCCGATGGAGATGCTTGCGATGCTTTGCCCGAAATCTTGAAGCAGGTCAATATTCCTGTGGTTGCGGATATTCATTTTGATTATCGGTTGGCTTTGGCTTCGCTCAAAGCAGGAGTGCATGGCTTGAGGATAAATCCTGGGAATATCGGTGGAGAGCAAAATGTTCGCGAGGTGGTGTCTGCTGCCAAGGATTTGGGCGTCCCCATACGGATTGGTGTTAATGGTGGTTCGCTGGACAAGAAGTGGTTGGACAAACATGGTTTGTCTGCAACCGCTTTGGTGGAGAGTGCTTTGGAACACGTTGGGCTTTTGGAGAAATTCGGATTCTATCAGACGAAGATTTCCGTGAAGGCTTCCGATGTTTCTTTGATGGTCGATAGTTATCGATTGCTTTCGCAAAGAGTTGATTATCCACTGCATTTGGGAGTGACGGAAGCGGGAGACGATTTCGCAGGATTGATAAAGTCTGGCATCGGAATTGGAGCTTTGCTTTTGGATGGAATCGGAGACACGATACGAGTTTCGCTCACGGCTTCTCCCGTGAAAGAGGTTTATGCAGCCAAAGAAATCTTGAAAAGCCTCGGACTTCGCAAGGGATTGCAGATAGTTTCTTGTCCTACTTGCGGACGAACGAAAATCGATCTCATAGATTTGGCGACAAAAGTAAAAAATGCTTTGACACCTTTTGAAGAGTTTGATTTAAAAGTAGCCGTGATGGGATGTGTGGTCAATGGACCGCAAGAGGCGAAGGAAGCGGATTATGGAGTGGCTGGAGGTATTGGAGAGGGGCTGATTTTCGCCAAGGGAAAGATAGTAAAAAAAGTTCATGAAAGCAAATTGCTGAGCGAATTGGTTGCACTGATTGAGCAAAAGGAAGGTATAGATTTTGGGATTAACGAAGTCAAATAACAGTAGAGATATTATTCTTTTCGAGGGTAAATCTTACAATCCTGCAGTCGGTTCGTCGGTCATTTCGAGAATTTTTGGCAATAAAGGTGGAAATGTTAATCGCTACGATGCCGTGATGAGCACAATCAGCAACAAGTACAAGTCGCATTTTTTCAAGGGCGTTTATTCTTCTGCAGAGCTGGAATTGAAGTTGCGGGAGGTTGACAACTTCCATCTCTACATCAAGGCTATGTTGGAGCGTGTGGCTGAACCTGGACATGAGAGTTTCGATTTGTTGAAATCGGGAGATGCCAAGGAGTTCGCCATTTCTGTCGGTAGCATCGAGGGAGATGTGAGGAAAAAGGCTTTTCTGAACTATATCCAAGGCGTGTATTATGTTGGTAAATATGCGTACAATTTGGCTATTCCCAAGTTTGAAAAAGCTATCTTATTAGACCCCAACGCCAATAAATACAGAAGCGAATTGATGGCGACGCACATCAAATTGGGTGATTTTGGCAGTGCTAAATCTGTTGGCGAGGATAGCCTCAACAACCAAGCCATGACTTCCGACACATCTGAACTGGCTGTGACGTATGCGTATCTGATGATTATTTACGTTAAATTGAAAGATTTTGAAAAAGCTATGGTTTGCAAGAAGCGTGCGGAGAGTTTGGGGATAAATCAGGGTCGCTACGAGTGGGATAATTTCCGCTATGCCAAAGTGTTGAAACTTTTGGGCGACACGCTGTATTGCTGGGGGCAATACGATTCTGCGAAGTTGTATTACAACAAGGCGTTGGCTTTCAACTCCAGAATGATGGAGGCGAACCGCAGTGTTCTCTTGGATTTGGATTTGCTGTGTGCGAACTGTGATGTGTGGGTCAAGACTGGTCGATTTGGCAAGGCTGAGGAGTATGCCAAAAAAGCTGAGAACGCCTTGTACTCTTTGGCGAATGGCAAGTCTCTGCGTACGGCTTGGGTTTATTCTCTCAAGGGCAAAATTCAGGAAATTCGCGGAAACTATTCTCAGGCTTGTGGATTTTATCGGAGTGCCATCGTGGAGATTGAAGGCAGTGTCGGTGCTTTTCATCTGCTCTCTGGAGTTATTTTTGCGGATTATGCTCGGTGCAATGCCATTGGTGGCATTGGAGAGAGCGTAGGTGGTTATCTCGCCAATAGCGTAGCAGCCTGCAAAAGTGGTTTGATTTTCACGGATGACGACAAGTACAATAAGAATTTCACTTGTGGCAGAGCGAAGAAAAATTTGAGAGATTACAGCACGGCGATTAAATTTTTCAAAAAAGCTCTTTCCAACTATGTCAATGAGTTTGGTCGTTACAGTTTCAAGGTGTTTACTGCACAGAAATCTATCGCAAAATGCTATTTGAAATTGGGCAAAAAGGGCAAGGCGAAGAAGTACGTCTTGGAAGCTCTCCAGACCTATCAGGGTCTGTGTTTGCCTGACTTCCCAGAGTATGTAACTTTGCTGATTTTGTACGGAGATTTTTTGATGGCGGATAAGGAATTGAATACGGCAGTGAGTTTTTACGAAAGGGCTTTGAGTATGGCTTCTCAAAATTATGGTTCTGTAAACGCTATAACTGCAAAGGTTTACGAGAGATTGAGCGAAGTTTATGCTAAGAACGAAATTTATGACAAGGCGATTTCTTATTTGAACAGTTTGCTTTCTTTCAAGAGCGGTGCGTTCGGAGCACGCGAGATAGATTCTGCATCTAATTACCGCCAATTGGCGTCTCTGTGGTACAAAAATGGAAATCCGACCAAGGCGAAAGAGTATTATTACAAGGTTTATCAGATTTATTTTAAGGAGTTGGGAGTTTCCAGCAAAGAGACCGAAGCTGCCAAGAAAGAGTTTGAAAAAATCGACCAAGCTATGAAAAGTAAGGTTGTTAATAAGAAGAGATGAAAAAAAAGATTTATACAGTCATTTGGGGCTTGATTTTTTTGACTTCGATAGTCCCTTTCGTTCTCTATCCGCTGTTTTCTCCACTAAAAAAAATCAGAGATAAGATAACACGAGCGTTCGCTTTTTTTTATTCTCGCCTGTGTATTTTGGCTGCGGATAGCAGGTTTGAGGTTGTCGGGAGAGAGAACTTGCCCGAGACGAATTTTTTAGCAGTTTGCAATCATCAACATCTTATGGATATTCCTGTGATTATTTGTGCTGTTCCGCGGAAAATTGGATTTGTTGCCAAGAGCGAATTGTACAAAGTCCCCATTCTGGCTATGTGGATGAGGCTGTTGGGATGTATTTGCCTGAGGCGGAGTAGTGCCAAAAGTTCTGCCGATGCTTTTCACAAGGGTGTGCGGAAATTGAAATCTGGTCAGAGTCTTTTGGTGTTCCCAGAGGGGAGCAGAAGCAGAGATGGGGAAGTCAAGAAGTTTAAAGCGGGAAGTTTTAAGATGGCAGTGTCAGCGAAAGTCCCCGTGGTGCCGATTACTTGCATTGGGACTAACAAGCTGTTTTCTAGGAACAATGTGATTAAAGTGATAATTCATCCAGCTGTTAGCTCTGTGGGCAAATCGACCAAGGAGTTGGCAGAGCAGACGCAAGAGGTGGTGGCAAGGGATTTGGTGGTTTATTGAAAAAAATGATTGTTAGCGGTAATTTCTCTTATAAATTCATCATAATAATCATTATTCTCTCGATGTTTTAAAATCTCATTAATTAATGTTGAATATATATGTATATGACCTCTTTTACACATTTTTCTCCAAGTCGAGTCGTTTGTGCATTTATAAAAAGGATTGGCTAGTTGATTTTTTAGATACGAATCCATGTTATCCATTTCGCTAGAATGAATTAAGACTTCTTCAGGAAAATGTCTTCTGCTTTTTGCAATTTCGGTTAGTCTGTCAAAGGAGATTATTTCTATACCTTCACTCTGTTGGATTTGTTTTCGTTTTTCCAAGTTTTCCTGATTTAATTCTCTGCGACCAATAATTATTTTAAATTTCAGTTTACTGTCCCTTATTACACGAGTCGAACAGGTTGGAAATATTTTATTAAATTCAGGCTTGTTATTGATTAAAAATCTTTTCCAATCTCGTATTTGTTGTAAAGCTGTATTGAATTTTGAAGTAGGTTTTCCTGAAATGTCAAATAATTTTGTATGAGGTGTTTCAATTTCAATTAATTCATAATTAGTTCCATCACTATATCCTTCTTCAACAATAACAAAATCTGTCTCATAATCAGAACCTAATTTTAGTTTTGACACAACCAAATAAGAATCATAAATAGTTAAAAAAATTGCAGGATTATAACTTAAAAAATTTTGATAATCTTTTTCTTTAAGATTTTTGTTTTCTAATAGAGCTTCCCAATTGTTAATTATTTTTTTATATAATTTGGATTTTGCTAATTTACTCCAATCAATATACACTTTCTCCCCCAAAATATCGTAACTATTCACTATACATATTATACTCATCTATTTAAATTTAGCTAACTAATCCAAGCTTCATTGGTCAAGCAAAAAGATTGCAAACAAACCTATTTCTTTTTTGAAATTATGTTTGGGTGAAACCTGAAGTGTGATTTTTTTTGCAAGAAATGTTCGTCATCAACTGGTTTACCACAATATTTGCAAAATCTTATTTTGTCGGAATCGCCTTTTTTTTCTTCCAAAATCTCGATGAATCCCGAACTGATGATACCCGTGGGCAAAGCGACCAATCCGATTCCCAGTAGTGCAATTATTCCACTGACGACTTTCCCCAAAACAGTTATGGGATAGACATCTCCGTAGCCGACTGTGGTGAGAGTTGCAATTGCCCACCAAAAAGATGCGATGATATTGGGGAAAGATTCTGGCTGAGATTCGTTTTCCAAGTAGAACATTATCGAGCTTGCCAGTAGTAGCAAGAGCATTGTGATGAATGTGGTGACGAGCAAATCGCTTTTTTTCCGTTCAATGATTTTGCCGATTAGCTCAAGCGACCTGCTGTATCGATTGACTTTTAGCACCCTCAGGATTCGGGTTAGTCGCAAAATCCGCAAAAATCTCAAATCGATAGGAATTAAAATGGGTAAGTAGAATGGCAAAATCGCCAATAAGTCGATTATAGCCATCGGGGAAATTATGTACGCCAAAAGGGAACGAAGTTTCGTTTCTCTTTTGCATTTCAAGTCGCTTGTGTAGCACCTGAGGATGATTTCGATGGAGAAAACCGTGATAGAGAATAGTTCGAAAATTCGGAAGATCTCGTTGTAGGTTGTTGCCAAATTTTGGAACGATTCGAGAATGACCGACAGGACATTCAGCATAATTAGGAAAATGATGAAGATGTCGAATATTCTGCTGGCTTTGTCGCCTTCTCGGGCTTTTTCTATTATCTCATAAATTCGTTTCTTTGTTTTCATTTTGCAGTCTCTCCCTAACAATTTGGATTTGGTTAATCGCTAGTTTATACGGACAAATTCTCTAAAATTATTTCTATCAATTAGAATTCCACGGGCATTATATGCAAGCAAGAATTTTCTTGGAAATTTTACTTTTTTGTCTTTCCATTTAAATTCAAATGCAGTAATTTCTCCTGCTTTTTCTTCCACAAAATCTATTTCTTGTTGCTGTTGAGTTCGCCAAAAATACATTTTTGCAAAGGTGTTTTTGTAGTTATTTTGTTTCAATCGCTCGGCTACAAGAAAATTTTCCCACAAAGCACCTTTGTCCATCCTAAGGTCTAAAGGTTTGAAATCGCCGATAATCATATTCCGAACGCCATTGTCATAAAAGTAGATTTTGCGATTTTTCTTGATTTCGTTCCGCAAATTTTTGCTGAAACTATTAAGGCGAAAAACGACATAGCCTTTTTCTAAGATATCGATATAATTTTGGACTGTGGTTTTGTTTATACCGATTAGTTTTGATAGTTCGTGATAATTGACTTCGTTGCCTATTTGTAGGGCTAATGCTTGCAAAAGTTGTTCCAAGACTTCGGGTTTTCTGATAGCTGAAAAAGACAGAATATCTCTGTATAGGTAGCTAGTTACAAGATTTTTTAGAACTTCCAGTTCGTTGCCTTGGTTGTTAAGGACGTCAGGATAGAAGCCGTAAAGCAATCTGTTTTCAACTTGTTGTTCCGCTTTGACAAATCCGATATTGTCCTCATATTCTTCCCATGAAATGGGGAATAGTTCGTATTCCCATTTTCTTCCAGTTAGAGGTTCATTGAGAGCATTTCCCAGATCGAAAGATGAAGAACCACTGACGAAGAGTTGAACATCTTTGAATTGGTCGGTGATAATTTTCAGAGTAAGACCTATTTCTGGTATTCGTTGAGCTTCATCCAAAAAAACGTATTTGTATTTTCCAAGAAAAGTTTTAATTTGTTCTGTGGTCGGGCGTTGCAGTAGATTTCTTGTGGTAGGGTCGTCCGCATCAAGGAAGAGATATTTTTTGGATTTTAGGATGCTTTTTAGTAGCGTTGTTTTACCTACTTGTCTTGCTCCAACAATAATTATAGCTTTTCCGCTATCGATTTTATTTTCAATCTTATTTCTTGCTGTTCTTTTAAACATTCACTATCTCCTAAGAATGTGACAAGATAATGGAAAATTATTATGATAATTTGTCAACACAATATCAAAATCTTAAGACTTTATGTCCCTGTAACATCAAAAAATCAAAAAATTCTTGCCTGATATATGTAAAGTAAAATGAGTTGAAGTGATTGTTAACACATTGATAGGCAAACATCAATTTGTGCCCCCGTAGCTCAGCAGGATAGAGCGGTTCCCTCCTAAGGAAAAGGTCGGCTGTTCGAATCGGCCCGGGGGCGCCATTTTGTATCAAAAAAAAACATATATGAAAAAAACTCTCCTTTGTATCTTATTCGCATCTGCTTGTTTACTGCATTCCGAAAGTCTTTTGAAAACCATTTTCAAGGACAGCTTCCCTTTGACTTTTAGAGCGAAAAGCAGTTTGGAATCGGGGAAGATGGATATTGATTACACACCTGTTGCCACTCCAATTGACAGCACTTTCAACCCGCAAACCAAAGACTACAACACCTTCACCTGTGGCGTGGAGTTGTTCTCTCGAATTTGGATTTTGGATTTAGGTGCAGGCGTTAATTTTCAAGTGCCAACTTCCAGCGGAGACTTCGGCGATTTTTATTTTGTCCCCGTGTATTTCATGAGCAACATACATTTTTACGAATTCAAGAATATAGATTTTTACGGCATTTATCATCAAGGCATCACTTTCCAGAAGGGCAGCTATCCGTACAACACAGGCAAAATGGAGGAGGGGACATATTTCGGACTGGGCGTCGGAGCAATAGTCTTTTCCGATATTTCCATCGAACTTATGTTCAAAAACTACTCCGCCGACAACTCTGGCTTTGCTCACAAAATCTTGGATTCCAAAGGCAAAGAAACCGGAAAAACGGATTACTACAACCTCAAAACAACCTACCAAACTTACAGCATTAGCTTTGGAATAAACAATCTGTTCAACGACCTTTTGGAGCATCTTTATTAATGATTTTCGACAAATTTAAGCCTGACCACTATTACTCTTCTTTGGACAAAATTGACTTCAGCAACTTTGTGCATTATGATGACATCATCTTCGATTACGACAACACCTTGACCGCTTGGAATGGAGAAATTCCGTACAAAATTTCGCAAAAGTTGGATAGCTTGAGCAAGAAATTTCGTCTCTTTGTCTTTTCCAACGGCAATCAAAAAAGAATAGAAAAAAGTTGTGGAGAACTTCCTATCAAGGCTTATGGAAATTGCCACAAGCCGTGCAGAAGCAAAGCTGTTCAGATTATCATCAGCGAAAAAATAAACCCCGAAAAAACTCTCTTTATCGGCGACAACCTCATCACGGATATTTTCTTTGCCAACAATCTCAACCTGACGACGATTTTGCTGGACCCATTGCGGAAGAAAGAGTTTTTTCTCACGAAATTTTGGAGAATTTGCGAAAAAGCAATCAAGCCTTTTTTGAAATTGAGGAAAGATGAAAATCAATCGTAAAAAACTGTATATTCTACTGCTCATAGCTTGTGCGGACATCATCATCGGTAATCGCCTGCTAACTAAACTAGGTGCGAAACCGTTATTCCTAATGGGCAAAAAATGAAAAATTTGTTGATGCACGTTTGCTGTGCACCTTGTTTTATCGCTCCGTATCGTCATCTAAAAGATGAATTTGACATTACAGCTTTTTGGTCAAATTTCAATATTCATCCTTATGCAGAATACAAAAAACGGTTGGATTGCCTTGCGGAATTTATTGAGAAACACGGAATAAAATCTATTATCAAAGACGAATATGAGGTAAAAAAATTTTTGCAACAAATGTGCTTTCGCGAAGATAATCGCTGTGAAATTTGCTATTACGAGAGACTAAAATATACAGCCATTGTCGCTAAAAACGGGAATTTCGATTGCTTCTCCACAACTCTTCTGTACAGCAAATTTCAAAATCACGAGAAAATTATTGAAATCGGCAAAAATCTTGCCAAAAAATATGGCGTCGAATTTTTAGACTCCGATTTGAGAGTTTATTGGAAAGAAGGCATAGAAATGTCAAAGCAGGAAAAGATGTACCGTCAGCAATACTGCGGATGCATATACAGTGAACAGGAACGTTACTTGGGATGAAAAAGATATTACTTCTGATTTTCTTACTAATCTTCGGAGTCTTGTCGGGATTGCAGGAAGAAACCAAAAGCGAAATCAACAAAATCGACGATGGGAAGCCTGTTAGCCCCAACAAAGTGGAAGGGGAATATCTCTTTGAGACTAAAAATTCCTACAAAGCGATTCTTCTGTCTGCTGTCATTCCGGGTGGAGGACAGTTTTATAACAAAAGCTATTTGAAAGGGTTTGCTGTTGCAGGGCTTTTTATTCATCACTTGGGAAAAGCCTATGAGAACAACAAGGAATTGCAAAAAATAAAGAAAAGTGAAAATGAAGCTCTCTATGAACATTTTTATGACAAGAGGCAAAGCTACATCGGTTGGATTGTTGGGATTACGCTTTATTCTATGCTGGACGCTTTTGTGGATGCTCGACTGTATAACTATTACATAATGAAACGAGAGATTCGCTTGGAGTTCCAACCAGAAGAGCAGAAAGTGGGTCTTTCCTTTAATTTTTAGAAAAATATTTATTTAGAGCCAAAGTAGCTCAGTGGTAGAGCAACTGATTCGTAATCAGTAGGTCGAGGGTTCAACTCCCTTCTTTGGCTCCATTTCTCAGCCTAAATCGGCAAATCTTCAACATCTGAAATTCCCCCAAAAAAGATGTCTTGACTAACCACTAATTTTAGAAATTTTCGCCCTTATAAAGAAGGAGTGAAATTGATGAATTTCCAAATGTGTGCTTTCAGGAAGCCTTTTGTGCTACTTGTGTTTACGGTTTTTTGTGCAAATATTTTTGCCTATCAATTTCTCGAAAACCCCAAATCGACTTACAACGAGCTAAACATTTCCTACAATTCGTATTACGACGTTAAGGAGATTAATCCCAAGGTTATAAACAATCTTTTCACGGTGAAAAAAAACAAGTATCATTATAACGTTTTTTACGGCTTGAATTTGTTTGTTCAAACTCCTAGCGACTTTCGAGGTCATTATGTTGTTCACGATATGTATGGAATTATTGGCATCAATTTTACCTATGCGATATGCGAAAAATGGCAGGTGAATTTCTTGCCCTTGTACCACGAATCTTCACACTATGTGGATGGATTGCTGAAATCTTCTTCCAGACCAGACAGCTTGAAAAACACCTTCACGGACGAAGAACTGGACGGAATAAGTCAAGAATGCATCATTTTGAATTTTGGCTACAAGGCATCGGGAAAAATAGCCTACTATTTTGGTGGAGGATACTACTATCACACCACGGGCAGAGAGTTGAATTATTTTCTTCGCACTGCCACGGATTACAACTTTTACAAGAAGTTTTGGTTATCAGGAGATTTATCTTACATAGACGAAGATTACGGAAATTCTCTCGGAATAAGCTCCTCCGTGACCTACAAAATAGGCAATGGCAGAGTTGGATTATTCTATTCCAACAAAAGAGGTCTCGGGAGAGACTACAAAGATTTTCAAAATAAAATAGGTATTCAACTTGTTTATGCTCCGTAAGATATTGATTTTTTCGTTTCTTGTTTATGGATTATTGTTTGCTTTTCAGAAAGGTGCAGACTCACTTGATTTGAATTTTAGAGCCGAAACCTATTTCAAAAACAACGAATATTCCAGTCTGTCTGGCTACACTCTCACGGGCTACAATCTCTTTCTTTCAATAGAATATAAGTACAAAGACAAAGCCAAAGTTGTTTTGGGTGGCTTCTTTTTGAGTTATACGGGGTCAGAGAGTTTCGATAAAACTTCACCATTCTTGGGACTGGAAGTCAAGCTCAGCAACAATTTTTCTGTTGCTTTGGGAAATTTCTTTGCAGGGGACAAGCAGATTGCACCCTTGTACGAAAAGGAACAAGCGTTTAAAGAGTTTAGCAAAAACGGAGTGAAATTCAAATTTGAGAACTTAGCAAGCAGATTTGGAATTGCTAAAATTATTCTAACAAAAGAATACTCTAAAATTACCCATCTTGTACCAACTATTACAAAAAAATATTGACCTCTATTTTGCCTTTTCTCAATTTGGGCATTTAAAAAAATCGAACTGTTTTGAATGAAAAAGATAGAGAATGACGTCTTGGATTCTCGTAGTTATATATAAAAAGGATTTGATATGAAAGATTTATTAACTATTTTAAAAGATAAAAACATTGTTGTGCCAGATAATGTTTCAAATTTGTTGAAGGAATGCAAAAGCTATACAGTATTCAATACCTGTGAAGAATTAGCGATTGCTTCTACTAATGGCAAAGAAAACACACAGTATGAAGTTCAATACGACATACCAGGAAAAGGTCTCTATACCGAAGCTATTGTGCAACAAGTAAAAAACGGTATTTCGGCAAACTATACAGAAGCATATATGCGTCGCAGAGACCCGAACACTATGGTTATTGCTGATGATAAGCCAACAGATAAAAAGCGGTTCAGCGAAAAATATGGCTATGAATTTTCTGGTTTGCAAACAGAGACTTTCGATTGGCTGAAAAAGCAAGATTTGGCGGTGTTCTTCTATTTTGCAGGTAGAGAAAATATCGGTTCTTTGGGAATAGCCATTACTCCAGCTAATGCGGCATTTTTTGCTCTTGGTTTGTCTATGCTACAAAAAATGGTAGCAGTAAATGAGTTGAAAGATAAAGATGAATTGAAGTCGGTAATCTTTGTTGCTCCTATATTCAGGCACACTCATTTTGATGGAAAACAAGTTGTAGTTCACAATCGCACCGCAACAGTTCACGAGCTTTATTCCTACAATCTATACCCTGGACCAAGTGCCAAAAAAGGTCTTTACGGTGTAATGCTCAATCATGCCGAAAAAGAGGATTGGGTAATAGCTCACTGTTCAGCAGTGCAATCGATAAGCCCTTACGACAACATAACCACTTTTATGCACGAAGGAGCCAGTGGAGGTGGAAAGAGTGAAATGCATCAGCACATACTCAGAGAATCGGACGGTAGCGTATCATTGGGCAAAAATATCATAACTTCCGAGGAAAGATTTATAACAATTCCTCGCTTTTGTTCATTCAACTCTGTTGCAGACGATATGGCTTTTTGCCATCCATCACTCCAGAAAGAAGACGGGCAGCTTTGCATAATTGATGCCGAAAATTCGTGGTTTGTGCGAGTTGACAGCGTTAAGCAATATGGAGATGACCCTACTTTGGAAAAAACGACACTATGTCCATCTTCGCCACTATTATTTTTGAATATTGAAACTACACCAACTTCCACAGCTTTGATTTGGGAACACATCCAAGATGAACCTGGGAAACTGTGCCCTAATCCAAGAGTTGTTATCCCGCGTGAAATCGTGCCAAATGTGGTAAACAAATCTGTTTCCGTGGACATTAGAAGCTTTGGAATACGCACACCTGTTTGTTCAAAAGAAAATCCATCGTATGGGATTATAGGCTTGTTTCATATATTGCCTCCCGCATTAGCTTGGTTATGGAGGCTCGTTGCTCCTCGTGGATACAACAATCCGAGCATTGTTAGTTCTGGGAAAATGGAAAGTGAAGGTGTTGGTTCATATTGGCCTTTTGCCACCGGTAAACGTGTGGTGCACGCAAATATGTTGCTAAAACAGATAATCGAAACTCCACGCACTACATTTGCTTTAGTTCCCAATCAAAATATTGGTGTTTGGAATGTTGGATTTAAACCGCAACTCTTAATGCGAGAGTACCTGACCAGAAGAGGTGTTGCACGCTTGAGAGCAGACCAATATCAAGCTGCTCGTTGTCCATTGTTAGGTTATGAATTAAACTACCTAACTCTGGAAGGCTCAAAAATACCTTCAAGATTTTTTAAAGTTTACACACAAACAGAGGTTGGTTGCGAAGGTTACGATGCTGGAGCTGAGATACTTCAAGAATTCTTTAAAACTGAATTGCAAAAGTATCTTAAAGAAGATTTATTGCTGACTGGCAAACGAATTATTGAGGCTTGTATGTCGAACGCAAGCATTGATGAATATAACGAAATAGTGCCAATGAGTTATCAATACGAATATTCGTTTAACCGAATGGAAGATTATGAGCAAGCGAGTGACAAAAAGTAAAAATATTTGACATCTTTCTTTTGCATAAGACCGTTGTTGAAGTTAGTTGAGGTCAAAATTGATGAAACCAAAAGTTATCTCTCTTTTTTCTGGAGGATTGGACAGCATTCTCATCATTTATCTCATGCAAGATTTGGGATTTGATGTGCTTCCCGTGTGTTTTTCCACTCCATTCTTTCCTCCAAACAACGCCATAAAGATTGCTAAAGAAAACAATTTTAGTATAAAAATCGTGGATATTACGGACGACTATTTGGAAATGCTGAAAAGTCCAAGTTATGGCTATGGGAAAAACCTCAATCCTTGCATAAACTGCCACGGAATGATGCTGAATAAGGCGTATGAGATTATGCTAAGTGAGAAAGCTGCTTTCATCTGTAGCGGAGAGGTCGTCTCGCAACGCCCGATGTCCCAAACCAAAAATTCCCTTGCTGCTGTGGACAAAGTCAGCAAAGTAAAGGAACACATTATCCGTCCGCTTTCACAAAAACTTTTGCCTGACACGAAGCCGATTTTGAACGGACTTGTGGACAAAGAAAAACTTTTGGACATTTCTGGTCGCTCCCGCAAGAGGCAACACGAATTGGCAGAAAAATTCAATTTGCCCTCCATCCCATCTTCTGGTGGCGGTTGCCTGTTGACTGACATCGGCTATTGCAAGCGATTGCAAGATATTTTTGACTATGATATGTTAGAAAAGAAGTATCTGAAATTTTTGCACCTTGGTCGCCATTTCAGAATTGACGATTGCACCAAGTTCATACTTGGGAAAAATCAGGGCGAGAACAACTATCTAACAAAAAACGGTGCTGGAGAATTTGCCGTCAGAGCGAAAAATTTTGCTTCGCCTCTGGGAATTATTCAATCCAAAAGCGAAATTGACCAAAGGATTGTGGAGTTGTGCGGAGGTATTTTGCTTCGCTATTGCAATAAAGTGGCTGAAAATCAAGAAACAGAAATCTATTGCGGTGCCTTGGGAACTGACTTTGCCACGACAACTGCAACTAAAATGGCTGACATGGAGTTGGAAAAATTTAAAATCAATTAGCACGATGAAAAGTAGGTCGTTGTTCCCATTCTGCATATTTTTGGTGATTTTGATTTTTTGTGCTTGCGAATTTATGCTTCAGAGCGAAAACGAGACCGAAAATTCCAAGCCGAGCAAATTGATTTTCGTGGGGAAATCCAAAAATCTGAACAACGCAAAAATCGAAGCGATTAACTCCGAGGGGAACAAAATTATTCAAACTAAGTTGGACAGCATTGGAGGAATGGAATTTTCTGCTAAGCAACAACTCATTTTTAAAGTGAAGCAATGAAGGAGGGCGACGAAATGGATTTTGATTTGATAATCGTTGGTGGAGGCTCAGCTGGACTAACAGCGGGGATTTACGGAGCGAGAGCAGGACTAAAAACTTTGATTTTGGAAGCGGGAATCACTGGTGGTCAAATTACGCAAACTGCCGATATCGAAAACTATCCCGGCTATCCCGAAGGCGATGGCTTCACATTAACAGACATTTTTCGCAAGCAAGCTGAAAGTTTTGGCTGTGAAATCAGAAACGAAGAAGTTACCGAAATCGAAAAAGGCAAAATCACGACCTCCGCACAAGTTCTTGTCTGCAAAGGAATTATCCTCGCCATGGGAACCAAAGCTGCTAAACTGGGTGTGGAAGGAGAGGAAAAATTCACTGGAAGGGGCGTATCCTATTGTGCCACTTGCGATGGAATGTTCTACAGAGACAAAATTGTGGCTGTAGTGGGAGGTGGAGACGCTGCCGTGGAAGAGGCTCTCTTCTTGACCAAATTTGCCCAGAAGGTGTACATCATCCATCGGCGTGACCAACTGCGTGCCACCAAAATAATTGGCGAAAGAGCTGAGAAAAACGAAAAAATCGAGTTCATTTGGGATTCCGTGGTGGAGAAAATTGACGGTGACAGTAAGGTTTCGACCATCAGCCTCAAAAACGTGAAAACCAACGAGAAGCAAAATCTGACTGCGGACGGAATTTTCATCTATGCTGGCACACAACCGCAAACTGAATTGGTCAAAGATTTCATCACGCTTGACGACAAAGGCTTCATCATCACCGACCAAAACCAAAAAACCAACATCCCTCTGATATACGCTGCGGGTGACATCTGCCAAAAATCTTTGCGTCAGGTAGTTACAGCGGCTGCCGATGGTGCTGTGGCAGCTTTTAATCTGGAAAAGGAACTGAGTGAGCAAAACCTTTGACGATGCTCTAAGGGACACGGAGTTGCCCAAATCGGAAATTCTGTACATTTTGCGAGAGCTGACAGGGTTGAATTACAGCGAGATTGAATTTCAGAAAAACAGTCTTTTGCACCCAGAATTGTGGGTTGAATTCTTAGAAATTGTTGAACAAAGAAAAAACAACAAGCCTTTGCAATACATTTTTGGGCATAGCTATTTTTACGATAGAGATTACGAAGTTGACGAGACTGTTTTAATTCCTCGACCTGAGACTGAGCTTTTGGTGGAGAAAATCATTCAGGACAACGGAAACAAAGAAAATCTGAGCATCTTGGATATTGGAACTGGGAGCGGATGCATAGCGATTTCTCTTGCTCTAAAACTGCCAAATTCTCACGTAGATGCTGTGGACATCCATCCAATGATTATCGCCCAAAAGAACGCTTCCACTCACAATGCAAGCGTCAAATTCTTCCAAAGCGACATCTTTTCCAACGTCACTAATGAATACGACATCGTCGTTTCCAATCCGCCGTACATCGGAGAAAAAGAGTATTCAACCTTGGAAAAACAAGTGAAAAACTTCGAACCGCAACAAGCTTTGTTGGCAGAAGATAACGGACTTTATTTTTATAAAAAGATATTGACAGATTTAAACCGATTTTTGACCTATAAAGGTGCTTTATACTTGGAGATAGGAGCAACTCAAGCGGAAGAAATCAAGCGATTTGCTCATCGCCAAGGTTACACATGTCAGATTACGCAAGACTTGAACGGCTTGGATCGGCTGGCGAAAATTCAATTAGAAATTTAAGGAGATATAAACGTGAAAAACAGTGCTATCGTCGGAGTTCAGTGGGGAGATGAAGGAAAAGGCAAGATTGTCCATTTTTTGGCAGAAAAGGCGGATGTAATCGTCCGTTATCAAGGCGGTAATAACGCGGGACACACCATCATTTTTGATGGCAAAAAGTTCGTTTGCCACCTTATTCCATCGGGGATTTTGGAAGATGACAAAATCTGCATCATCGGCAACGGCGTTGTTTTTGATCCTGTGGAGTTCATAAAAGAGGTAAACGAGGTGGAAGCAAGTGGCTACGTTTGTGCGGATAGGCTCTTCGTTAGCGAATGCACGCACGTGATACTTCCTTATCACAAACTGATGGACGCAGCCAAAGAAGCAGATTCTAAAAACAAAATTGGCACCACCAAAAAAGGGATAGGTCCTGCTTACACCGACAAAGCAGCCAGACAAGGTATTCGCCTTGCTGAGTATGTGGACGATGAAGCGTTTGAAATCCTTTTGACTGCAAATTTGAAAAGTAAAGAAGACGCTCTTGCTTGCAATATCTCCGACCTTAAGAAAGAGATTTTGGACGAAAGAGCGAAGATTGTTGATAAATTGAAGAGCTTTATGACCGACACTTCCATCCTTCTGGACGAAGCTATCAAAGCTGGAAAAGATGTGGTTTTCGAGAGTGCTCAAGGTTCTATGCTTGACGTTGACCATGGCACATATCCGTATGTAACTTCTTCCAATCCCGTTTCTGGTGCGGCTTTCTGCGGTAGTGGAATAGGTCCTGGAAGCATCGAAAGAATTATCGGTATTGCCAAAGCATATACCACCAGAGTTGGCGAAGGTCCTTTCCCCACAGAGCTGGAAGATGAAGTCGGCGAAAACATACGACAAATCGGCGGTGAATTTGGGGCAACCACAGGCAGACCAAGACGTTGCGGATGGTTCGATGCTATGGTGGTGAAAACCGCTGCAAGATTGAACGGACTTACGGAAATCGCTTTGACCAAAATCGATATTTTGGATACCTTCGAGAAAATCAAGATTTGCACAGGTTACAAGTTGGGGGACAAAACTCTAACTTCTATGCCTGCTAACCGCTTCGATTATGCGAAAATTGAACCTCAATACATCGAGGTGGACGGTTGGATGTCTGACACCACGAAAGCCACTACCTATGACGAACTCCCTGAAAAAGCTAAGGATTACGTCAAAAAGTTGGAAGATTTGTGCGGAGTTCCTATCAGCATAGTTTCTGTAGGTCCAGACAAAAAAGCAACTATCGTGAGATAATCTCCGAGAAATAAAGCGATGATAACTCCCACTCTAACAATGGCTAAGCTCTATGAGAAGCAAGGCGAATTTACGCATGCTCTGGGAGTTTATCAAATGCTTGCGGACAAGGACAAATTCGCTCGGAAGAAAGTTAAGGAACTCGACAAGAAAGTTTTTGCTAACACCAGCTTGAGATACAATCCACTTATTCTTTCTATTTTTTCCAAAGAGCAGCTGAGAAACCTCAACATGTTGCCCGATTATGAATACAAAAAGTTGACTTTCGAGCAAGTTGAACCTGAGGAGATAAAAGAGACTTCTGCCGAAACTTCCAAAGGAAGTTCGGAGGAAATTGCATCCGAAGAAACTATTCCCAAAGAGACAAAAGTAGCACCTATTGAAAAAAGTAGCACCAAGCAGGAGACGCTTGAGGATTTGCCTTATGAGTTGGATGTCGGTATCAGTTTGGACGACTTTAAAAAGAGCTATCCCGAATTGCCCTACAAAGTTCCTCCGATAGAAAATAAGGAAGAGGTCGTTCCCAAGAAAGAACAAAAAGCCAATTCCAAGCCTACGGAAGAAACTGCCAAAGCCAAGAATTTCGAGGAGATGAACATTGCCGAACTTCTGAACGAAGCAGGCGAAAAGCTCGATAGCGGGATGAAGCTAAATCAGATAACGATAGGTATGCTAAAAAAAATGCTTGTTCTATAAACCCTCAAATGCGTATTATCTCAGGCAATTTCAAGGGATTTAAACTATTTTCCTCAAAATCTTCCAACGTCAGACCAACTGCAGATTCCGTTAAAGAAAGGATTTTTGCTGTCATCGGCTCTTGCGAGAATAAGAACGTTTTGGATTTGTTCGCAGGCTTTGGGGGATTGGGTTTGGAAGCTGTCAGTCGTGGTGCAAACTCCGTTCAGTTCGTGGATATTTCGTCAGATTCACTTGCCACTGTAAAAAAAAATATCACGAAGCTCGATGTTGCCACAAAGTGCAAGCTCCATAAAAAAAACGCTGAATCTTTTTTGAAGAAAAACACAGAGACTTTTGATTTAATCTTCTTAGACCCACCGTATGAACACAATCTGCTTGAACCTGTTTTGAAGCTAATTTGTGAAAAAAAAACTTTGTCAACAAAAGGAATAGTCGTCGTGGAGCGTTCTGCGAAGGAACAAATTAACAAAACTAACTTCAACATATTCAAAGAGATAAAAGCTGGGAATACGCTTTTGAGCTTTTTGGAAAATATTAATAATTCGGATTAAAATGAACTACAAAAAAATAACTGTAACCGCACTATTCGTGGTGTTCTTCATTATCGGTTCATACACCGTTGTGCCTATTGGACCAGTGCCGATTGTCCTCACGAACCTATTCATCCTGCTCAGCATACTTCTTCTCGATTTGCGTTCGTCGTTCTTGGCGATAGCCATCTATGTAATTCTCGGCACATTGGGATTGCCTGTTTTTTCTATGGGAAAAGGCGGTATCGCTGTCGTCCTTGGACCTACAGGCGGGTACATCGTCGGCTATTTGCTGTGTGTGATAGTTGGAAATTTGCTCAAAAAAATCACACCCGAATCTCTAATCGGCTTTTTGATAGTAGCAATCGTCTCCTCGCTCAGCATCTATCCTATCGGACTGATTTGGCTAAAAAGTAGCATCGGAGCAGATTGGACAATCGCCAAAACTTTGAGCATAGGATTTTATCCCTTCCTTATCGGTGACATCGTCAAAGCTGTTGTCGTGGCGATTTTAGCCAAAATGAGCAAGCCCTATTTCAAAGAAAGCCTGTAAAATGCCACTTTTGGAAGTCAAAAATCTCACCAAAAAAATCAACGACAAAACCATTCTGTCCAACATCAATTTCACAGTGGACGAAGGTGAATTTCTGCTCATTGCTGGCAAAAACGGTTCAGGCAAGACAGTTACCATGTTGCATATTGGTGGCTTGGTGAAACCCAGTGAAGGCGAAATCTACTTTGAAGGAAAAAGGTTAGAAAAAAACAAAGAGGCGAAGAAAAAAATCGGCTTGGTCTTTCAAGAAGCTAACACGCAGATTTTTTGTCAAACCGTGTTGGAAGAGGTGAGCTTCGCAATCAAGCAATCCAAAGAGCCAAATCCCGAAAAATCTGCGGAAGAAATCTTGCGAAAATTGGACATTCTTCATCTGAAAAATCGCTCTCCGTTCCACCTCTCTGGCGGTCAGTTGAAGAAAGTAACCATCGCATCTATCTTGGCACAGAAGCCGAAAATCTTAATCTTGGACGAACCTTTCATCGGCTTGGACTACCCCGGAGTGCAAATGATTTTGCAAACTCTGGCAGATTTGCACCGCCAAGGCATTACCATAATCGTCATCTCACACGACTTGGACAAAATCTTGGCACACGCCACGCGACTGCTGGTGATACACGAGGGAGAAATCGTTTACGACGGCGACAAGTTGCAAGCTATGGAAAAAATCGAAGATTGGGGAATAAAAAAGCCTCATGACCCCGAAAAAGCCTCTTGGCTACTATGAAAATATTTTGCTACAGCCCACGTCAAACCGTCCTGCATAAAATTCCCTCGTTGCTGAAACTGGCTTTTATTGGAATTGGTTCGTATCTGATTTTCAAAGCAAATCTTCAGAGCCTTCTTGTTGCTTTGGCAGTTTTGATAGTTGCCAAACTTTGGTGGAAAATCAACGGTTGGAAGCAGATAATCACTTTCTTCGTAAGCATCTTTTTCCTAAGTTCGCTATTCAATCTTGACTACCAAAGCCTCACTCTTAGCCAGTTGAAATCACCGCTCATTTACACACTCCGCCTGACCATCATTTTGATAATCAATATCTTCTTTGTGTTCAGCACCACGCCACAGCAAATAGCCAAAAGCGTCGCTATCCTCTTCTGTTGGCACAATCCGTGGCAAAAAAAAATCTTCCTGACAATCTTTGTGGTGTTTTCCTTGATACCCATAGTGTTTCACAAGTACAGGCAATTGGAGTTGGCTCAGAAGTCGCGAATTTACAACCTCAATCCATTCAAACGAATTATCTACAAGCTGTATCCGTTCCTGATAATCTGCTTGGAAACTGCCGATAAACTCAGCAAATCTCTGGAAGCACGCTCTTTATAACCCTAATTTTAACTCACTAACATATTCAGACTTAGGCTCTTTTGCCACATATAAGTTTAGCTGACTATTAGTTCCAAATCCTTTGATTTTAGATCTATAATTTATTGCTATTTCCAAATTTTCAATCTCTTTCTTTCTTAAAACACTAATATCCAAAAATTTTCTCTCTATATCTATTCCAAGAAATTTGCGTTCCAAAAGGTTCGCAGCAATTCCTGTTGTGCTACTTCCTGTGAATGGATCTAAAATCCAAGCCTCTTTTTGGGTAGAGGCAAGGATAATTCTTGTTAGAATCGACAATGGCTTTTGAGTAGGATGTTTTGTGCAAGATTTTTCCCAAGGTGCAATAGATGGCAAAGTCCAAATATCTTTCATTTGTTTGTTGCCATTCAATTCCTTCATCAAATTATAGTTGAAATAATGAGGAACATTTTTACATTTCCTTGCCCAAATAATCTGCTCAGTTGAATGTGTGAAATATCGCCTTGAAAAATTTGGAGGAGGATTTGTCTTTTGCCAAGTTATAATGTTCAAGATTTTGAAGTTTAACTCTGTGAGAATTTGCCCAACACTAAAAATATTGTGCATTGTACCGCTAATCCAAATAGTTGCATTGTCTTTCATTTTATCACGAATTAATTTCAGCCATTTCCGATTAAAATTGTTGATAAAATCGAAACCCTGTGATTTGTCCCAATTACCTTTGTTTACAGAAACGATTTTGCCATTTTCAATAGTTGAACCACCATTAGAAAGAAAATAGGGGGGATCTGCAAAAATCATATCGAACTTGTGTTCAAATTTGGGTAGCAAGTCGAACAAATCGCCATGTAACAAGGTAAAATTTTTGTCAGAAGATTTGAAATAAGGTTTTAAATTTGTCACTTTAAATCAATAATGGATTTTAAAAATGAAGTTCTTGCATAGAATGCCCTTGAAATACTTCCATGCCCAGAACCTTTAGTTCTTGGTTGAATAAATACACCCATTTTTCCAGTCAATTTATCAAAACCAAAATTAACAATAGTGTCCCTGACCAAATTGTAGTCTGCCTTTATTTGATTGTATATTTGGGGGTTATCCAAATTGAAAGTGTGTAATCCATAAACAAGTGAAGAAGGTTCTGATTGGTTGACCCAAATTCTTGAAAGAATTAGTATCTTTTTAAGTTTTGACAACAAATGACTTTCTTCAAAACGAGTATTTTTAACATTATAGGGGTCAATCATTGTTATTGCCATTGTTTCTTTTATTGAAAGATTTCCTTTTTTTAATCTCTTTAAAGAAATTGTTTTTAATTCCCACGAACCAAAATTTGGGGACTGAGAAGAATTAATAGGCAAACCAAGAAAATGTTCTACTGTGTGTCCTGCCCAACCTTTATTTTTCTTATCGTTTTTAAAAACAGTAACTTCATACTTATCTGCTAAGACTCTTAAGTCTTTACCTATAATGCGTTGAAGTTTTTTGAGTGCAATATCTCTTTCCATATTTTTATCTAATTAGTAATTAACAACTCTTTTAATTTGCTTCTTCCCAATGGATTAGAGTTGATACATCGTTTTGCAAAAATTCTGCTTATTTGATAATTTTTGTATAGATTATCAAAAAAAGAATTGTGTTTATCTTTTTGCTTTACATCGGAATTGCTTAAAATCCATTGATAGCCAGATTCATCAAGTTTATCACAAAACTTGGCAAGTCGAATTTGTTCATCATCATTAAAGTTGTATTTTGTGTAGGAATTAAAATTTGAAGTTTCACTTAGTGGTTTATAAGGTGGGTCAAAATAGAAAAATGAATTTTTTTGTGCTTCTTTCAACGTTTCTTCAAAATCTCCATTTAAAATCAAGACTTTTTTGAGTAGTGAACTTACAGTCAGTAAATTTTCTTTATCACAAATCATTGGTTTTTTATAACTTCCAATGGGAACGTTAAATTCATTCTTTTTGTTTACTCTGTATAATCCATTAAAACAGGTTTTGTTTAAAAAGATAAACAGACCAGACTGCATTGTTTTGTCTGAAGTTCGAGAATTAAACAACTCTCTTTTGGCATAAAAATAGTTCTTTTTTTCTACTAAATTATGAAATTCATTTTCCCATTCTTCTAAAATACTAATCAACTCATAGACGTTAGATTTAATGGTTTTGTAAGTATCAATCAAATCTGTGTTTATATCGTTGATCACAACTTTTTCAAAATTTGGATAATTGTTTAGAATATGGAATAAAACAGCTCCACCACCAACGAATGGTTCTATGTATATAGATTTTACTTTTTTTAAAATAGCGGGGATAGATTTATCTATTTTGTCGAGCAATTGCGTTTTGCCACCTGCCCATTTTACAAAGGGTTTTGCTATTCTCTTACTATTTTTTATCATAAAGATCGCTCGGAATTTTAATATTCATTTTCTCTATAGTAAAAACTTTTACTTTTCGGTCAAGCAAAAAACAGGTGTTGATTTTAGAATTTTTGTAAACTTAGCCTCCAGTTTTTTTCAAATTCCAATTTCCCACTATACACCAAGCAACTTTCACTATTCAATTCAAAAAAACTTGTTTGGATGAATTTTGTGGAAATAAAAAACTTCTTCATCAATTATGACGAAGAAGTTTGATTTCAAAAAATTTCTATTCAGTCCAATGGTCACTTGGCACAGGATTAGCTCCTTCCCAAATAACCTGACGGAACAAGACAGGGTCTGTGTTGCCCTCGGTGTTTATCAAAAGAATCTGAGAGTTTTCGTCCAATTTCAATTCAGATTTTAATTTCACAAAATATTTCTCTTTGAGAATGGTAATCAAAGCTCCGAGAGTAACAGCTCCCGATTCACCAGAGACGATGAAAGGGTCGCCCTTCAGCGGTGTAGCGTAAATTCTCATTCCCTTGGCAGCGATATAATCTGGACACGACAAAAATCTGTCGACGTGGTCTTTCAGCACTTTCCAAGCGATAGGACTGGGCTCTCCGCAAGCTAAACCTGCCATAATGGTGGAAAGCGAACCGTCCACAGTGTGAGGCAAGCCGTCACCGACCTTGGCGGAATGAAATAGGCAAGCCGCATTATCTGGCTCAACCACCACGGAAATAGGTGGGTCATCAGGAAATAGGCTATTGTAAAAGCCAATAACCGCACAAGCCAAAGCTCCTACGCCCGCTTGCACGAAAATGTGTGTCGGCTTGATGATGCCCTGAGCAGAAAATTGTTCCTGAATCTCGCTCATCATCGTGGTGTAGCCCTGCATAATCCATGTGGGGACAGCCTCGTATCCATCCCAAGAAGTGTCAGAAATCACCTCCCAACCGTTCTTCTTGGCGTCCACAACACACTGTTTGACCGCATTGTCGTAATTGCCATTGATGACTGTAACGTTAGCTCCGTGATACTTGATAGCGTCAATGCGTCTCTGCGAAGTCTCGGCATGCACATAGATTTCGCACTTGTGACCGAGCTTTTTGGCAGCCCAAGCGATGCCTCGTCCATGATTGCCATCTGTGGCAGAAGCAAAAGTTATCGTTCCGAGCCTCTTTTTGACCTCATCGGAGATAAGAAATTCGTAACTCATTTTGGCTTCGTCGATGTTCAGCTTCTCTTTCACATACTGATAGATAGCAAACGAACCTCCCAGAACTTTGAACGAGCTCAGCTCCAAACGAACCGCTTCGTCCTTAGTCCAAATGCCTCCAACTCCGAACATCTGAGCCAAATTCTGCAAAGACCTCAGAGGCGAAATACTGTATCCGGGGATTTGCCTGTGAAACTTCCTCGCTTCTCTGGCAACCTCAATCGGAAACATCTCACGTGGCAAATTGCTCTTCGCTAATTTACCCTTAACCCATGACAAAGATTTTTCTTTCATGTGTTCCTCTCTAAAAATTTATTTACATTTTTTCAGGAGCGGAAATACCCATCAATTCCAAAGCTTTCCCTAAAGTCATTTTTACACACGTAGAGAGGTATAGCCTTGCAAGTGTGAGCTCCGGCTTCTCATTATTTATCATCTTACTGGAACCGTAATATTTGTGATAGAGAGCTGCCAAATCGTGAGTGTAGTTGGTCAATTTATTCGGCTCTCGGCTGGTTGCCACGGCGTCCAAAATCTCTGGAAATTGCAAAATCTTCTTCATCAAAGAAATCTCTTGCTTCCCAGTCAGTTTCAACAAATCTTCTTTTTTGAATTTGTTCAAAAGAACTTTTTCCTTTTTGGCTTTCTTGAGAAGGCTGGCAATCCTTGCGTGAGCATATTGGCAATAGTAAACGGGATTGTCGTTAGTTTTCTTCTTCGCCAACTCCAAATCGAAATTCACATGAGAAGAAATCTTGCGGTCGAGGAAGAAAAATCTGGCAGCGTCCGTGCCGACTTCCTTAATCAATTCGTCCATCTTGATAATCTTGCCATCACGCTTACTCATCTTGATAAGTTCATCACCTTCATAGAGGTTAACTTGTTGCAGGATAATAAACTCCAGCTTCTCTGTTGGATAGCCAATAGCCTTCATTGCCGCTTCCATCCTCTTCAGATAGCCGTGATGGTCAGGTCCAAGCACATCAATCAGAATGTCGTAACCACGTTGATATTTGTTGATATGATAGCCAATGTCAGGCACAAAGTACGTGGTGTTTCCATCGGACTTCATCAAAATTCTGTCTTTTTCATCTCCAAAAGCGGTGGACTTGAACCAAACAGCTTCGTCTCGCTCGTATGTGTAGCCCGCTTCCGACAAATAGCTAAGAGCTTCTTCCACCATGTTGTCCTCTCTCAGAGATTTCTCCGAAACCCAATTGTCGAACTCCACACGAAAAGCTGTCAGCGAGTTCTTTTGCGACTTCATCATCTCATAGAGAGCAAACTTCTTGATGCGACGCTCGCGGTCATCGTTGGAAAAGGACAAAAGCTTTGAACCCTCAATATCCACAATCTTCTGAGCAATCTCTTTCACGTATTCGCCGTGATACGCCTCGATGGGAAACTCCTGCTCAACACCACTCAAAATCTCTTTGTAGCGAATCTCTATCGATTCAGCCAAAATATCGATTTGGTTGCCATAGTCGTTCACATAAAATTCTCTTGTAGCTTCATATCCGATGAAATTCATCACGGAGCAAAGTGTGTCTCCGTAAGAAGCGGCTCTGGCACTCACGATATTCAGAGGTCCCGTTGGATTTGCACTGACGAACTCCACCAAAACTTTTTTGCCCTGACCGTAGTTCAGCCCCGCAAACTTGCTCTTTTCCACATCCACCAAAGCATCGTGATAAATCTTGCTATCCAAAACAAAATTGATGAAGCCACCTTTGGCAAGCTCCACTTTCTTATAGTACTTGCTCTTTTTCAACTTCTTGACAATCGCATCGGCAAGCTCATCAATCTTCATCCCAGCACTTTTGGCATGCACCATAGCCACATTGGAACTATAGTCGCCAAATTGTGGGTCGGCATCCAACACCAACACTTTCTTCGGCTCTATTTGCAAATCTTGCAAACATTCCAACAAATCTTGAGCAATAATCTCTTTAATCATTTGCACCACTCCAAAAATTTTCTAAGTCGTAATATTTTCTGGTCTCTCCCAAAAAGATGTGGACTATCACTTCGGAATAATCCAACAGCACCCATTTGGAACCAAACCCTTCTTTATTGTATATAGTTATGCCGACTTCCTTGGATTTTTCCAAAAGATACTCGGCGATAGCTTTCGCATGATTTTCGTTTTTGGCAGTACACACCACCACCATATCCGCATAAGAAACCTTTTTCCTTAGGTCGTATTGCTTGATATCCAGAGCTTTCATTTCATCCAACCACAACACTAATTTATCAGTCATTTCTAATCCTTTCTATTATCTTTTTATAATCGTTCCCCAAATAAACCGTGAATTTCGTCGCACTCACTGTGTCAACTATAACCGACACTTCGTTGATTTTGAGCAAAGTTTTCACGATATTTATCTCCACTTGGTCTTCCGTGTGGCTTACAAGAATTGTTTTGTCGTAGTTGAAATTGGAAGCGTTACTGATGGAAGTAACCGTAAGTTTGCCAGAAGGGACAACTTCCTTGAACTGAATGGCGGCGTCTATCTGCCCGCAACCGTTAACGATGTCCAGCTTGATAGCCTCTCCTTCCACAGGAGCAGGCTTGCAACCAAATAGCGTCAACACAAGGGCAAAGCACCCCAAGAACAGAGAAAAATTCTTTCTAATTGCTTTATAATTTTTCAACATAGAGACAGAAAATTCGCAAGGTTCATCCAAGCAAGTCTTTTTTGAATTGAATAGTGGAGGCAGTGTGATGGTGAGGAAAAGTAAGGGTTGAGAGGAAAGTAATTTTGTAGAATATATGTCCTACAAAAAATCATTTTTAACTTCCGTTTTTATTTGACACAACGGAAGTTGTTTTTATTCTAAATTTAATTTTATATCTGTTTGTAATATAAGGGGAATATGGATTTTATAGATTTGTTTGCTGGAATTGGAGGAATAAAAATAGCTTTTGAAAATGCAGGTTTTCAATGCGTTTTTTCCAATGATGTTGATTCAAATGCTAAAACAACCTTTGACTTCAATTTTTCTCATAATTCTAATACAAATAAGGAAATGGTACTTGGAGATATCCAAAAAATTTCAACCGATAATATTCCTAACTGTGATATTTTGTGTGGTGGTTTTCCTTGCCAACCATTTTCTGTGGCAGGATATAGACAAGGATTTGATGACAAAAAAGGAAGAGGAAATTTGTTTTTTGATATTCTTAGAATACTCAAAAATAAAACTCCCAAAGCTTTCCTACTTGAAAATGTAAAAAACCTTAAAACTCATGACAAAGGAAAAACTATTAAAATTATTTATCATGAATTGCAAAAATTAGGTTACAAAATAACAGATAGAGTTTTGAATTCAATGGAATACGGAAATATTCCTCAAAATAGAGAAAGAGTTTATATTGTTGGATTCCTTGAACAAGAAAGTTTTGAAAACTTTATTTTTCCAGAAAAAATTCCTCTTACTAAAACCATTCACGATTGTTTAGAAAAAAAAGAAATTAATGACATTTTTTATTACAAAGGCAAGCCTCTTTATGAAAAACTTAAACACTGTATTACTAAAAAAAATACTGTCTACCAATGGAGAAGAAAATATGTAAGGGAAAACAAAAATGGCGTTTGTCCAACTCTTACAGCCAATATGGGCATGGGTGGACATAATGTTCCAATTGTGCTAAGTGAAAAAGGAATTAGGAAATTAACACCTAGAGAATGTGCCAATTTTCAAGGCTTTCCAAAATCTTATAAACTTCCGCCCATAGCGAACTCGCATCTATACAAGCAATTTGGAAATTCTGTTTCTGTTCCTGTCGTAGAAAGAATTGCAAAAAACATTAAATTAGCTTTGGATAAATAGAATGTTTTTTGAAAACCAAACAAAAGAACAAAAACAAAAGTACCAAGATTTTCTAAAAATTGCTGGCTGTTTATCTAATCTTTTTTCTGATTCTAGAGTTCCTTATTTGTATTATCGAGTAGCCGAGAAAATATTTTGCAGAGCTTTTAATGCAGAAGATTTATCGAGAAGCGATGTTTCAGCAGATGCCAAAAAGGGTACTCTTGGTATCGGTCTCAAAACATTTCTTATTGGAAATAATAAAACTTTCCAGAAAGTTGCAGAATTTAATAGTGATCGACCTCTTTATAGCAATTTAAGACCTTTTGATTTGGTTAAAAAAATAGCTGAGCTTCGAAATACAAGAATTGATTTTACGGAAAATGTGTATGGATTAAATAATTCTTTGTATCATTGTGTTCTTAGAGATTTTGGGAAATTCAAAATTTTTGAAGAGCCTATGGATAAAATTGATATACAAAAGATAAAAATAGTTAAAAATAACAAAAATTCTATAATTTTTGATGATGGTCTCAACGAATATTCCTTTCTTATCTCAAAGAGTACTCTCACAAAGAGATTTTTTACAAAATCTTCCATATTTGATTTTGATATTAACATTTTAGAAGACCCACTTTTTGAACTACAAAAACTTCTCTTTCAAAGTGAATTTCTATTGAAAACAGAAGAAAGAATTAAACAAACGATTTATCTCCCTCTGTATGGGAGAAGCCAAATCGTTCATGAAAATAGTGGGTTAAATCAATGGAATGCGAAAGGAAGAGATCGACATCCAAATGAAGTATATATTCCTATACCTGCTCTAATTAACAAAAATTGCCAAGGGTTTTTCCCAGATAGAAATACTTCCTTTTCGCTAAAGCTCCCCAATGGAAACATTATGCAAGCTAAAGTTTGTCAAGCAAACAACAAAGCTTTAATGTCTTACTCAAATCGAGAATTGGGGAAGTGGATATTAAGAGATGTTTTAAAATTAAAAGAAGGTGAATTGCTAACTTATGAAAAATTGCAATTGGTGGGCATAGATTCTGTTAGGGTGGATAAAATTAGTAATTCGGAATTTGAAATTAATTTTGCTAAAATTGATAGCTATGAACAATTCAAAAATTTGTTTGAAATAAAATAACTCATATAATTTACTAAAAACACTAAATGACTTATAAAGATTCAGCAAATAACAATCACCTCGGTATCGGCTACCTCTACATCCAACTGCTAAAGCAAGGAATTTTCGATTTCGATGCAATCGCGACGGAACTGCAAAAAATGCGTGAGGCGATGGAGTTGGAGAACAACTATTGCTATGACAAATTTATCCAAAACGGAAGCGATAGCCAGGGAATTATCAAAGACAATTTCCACGAAGACGGCGAAAAAATCGTTTATTGCGTCAATCACTATTTGGGCTTGAATCGTCATCCGAAAGTAATCGAAGCGTCCATCAACGCTCTAAAAAAGTACGGAACTGGCTGTGGAACATCTGCTGTGAGCGGAGGCAGAAGTCAACTTCACTATGAACTCGAAAAATCTATCGCAGAATTTCTTGGCAAAGAATCTGTCTTGCTTTTCCCTACAGGTTACACCACAAATCTTGGTGTCGTTAGTGGTCTCTGCCAACGAGGCAACATCATTTTTGCCGACAGCGAAGTTCACGCCTCTATTATCGACGGAATTAAGCTCTCCAAAGCAAAACGCTTCTTTTTTGAGCACAACAACTTGGACGACTTAGCTCGGAAATTAGACCAACACAAGAACCACGACGGCAATAAAATAGTAATATTGGAAAGTGCTTACAGCATGAGCGGAGACTTAGCTCCGTTGAAAGAAATCGTGGAGCTGAAGCGAGAACACAACTTTTATCTCTATCTTGACGAAGCTCACACTTTCGGTTTCTGCGGTAAAAGAGGCAGAGGCTTGGCAAGTGAAATGGGCGTCTTGGACGAAGTGGATTTTTTTGTCTCGACCCTGAGTAAAAGCTGTGCCAGTATCGGTGGATTTGTCGCCACCAAAGAAAAATATAAAACTCTGCTGATGTGCAAATCTAACCCATACTTGTTCCAAGCCTGCATCTCACCTGCGGACGTTGCCACCGTGAAAGCCTCACTGGAAATAATAAAATCGGACGACTCTTTGGCAAAGGATTTGCATGCCAAAAACCGATACATGAGAGCAAAGCTAACCAAACTCGGATTCGACCTCGGGAATAGCAAATCGCCGATTATTCCCATATTCATTCCTGATGTGGAGAAGCTGGAAGCGTTCGGGAAAGATTTGTACAAAAAGGGAATTTTTGCCGTGAATATCATCTTTCCTGCAGTCAGCCCAACAGACGGCAGAATCAGGCTAATAATAAACACAAGCCACACCTACGAGCAACTGGATATGACCGCCGACATCCTGAGTGAATTGGGCAGGAAATACAATTTGCTGACAAGCTAACCACAGCCTACAATTCTCACAACAACTCATAAGGCGGGCTTGTAAGGTCTGCTTTTTTTGGTTGGTATGAACTTCAGGCTTGACGAAAAACGGGGGAGGTGTTCTATATGAATAAGAGAGGGAAATAATGAACCAGTTTTTAATATCGGCAATAATTGGATTAGTCGCTGGATTGATTGACGTAATTCCAATGATAATCCAAAAACTTGATAAAAGTTCAAACCTTTCGGCTTTTATCCACTACTTAGCTCTTGGATTGATAATTCCATTTGTAAATTGGGAACTAACACCGTGGGCAAAAGGGAGTTTAATTGCATTTTTGACTTCAATACCATTTATGGTGCTTGTTTTCCCAAAAGACAAAAAAGCAATCGTTCCGATGACAATTTTTTCGCTAATAATTGGTGCTGGAATTGGAATTGCAGGTGCGAAATTTATTGGATAAAATCTAAAAGTTAAGAAGAATAAATTAGTTAAGGAGGAAACTATGAGCTTTAACTACATATTGTTATTTTCATTCACAGTGTTTATAGCGTCTATCATCCCCGGACCAAGTATGCTTTTAGCTTTGACGCATGGAGTTCAATTCGGAATAAAAAAAACTCTCATTTCAGCAATGGGAAACGTTGCAGTTACTCTGGTTCAGTCAACTATCTCGATTGTTGGATTGGGAGCCATATTAATGACTTCTCGTCCCCTGTTCGTAACAATTAAGTGGGTCGGAGTGATTTATTTGTTCTATATGGGACTAAAACTTATACTTTCGAAAAATCAGAATTTCAATGTAGAGCAAAATGAAGAAAATTTGAAAACCTCATCATCAAAAAAGCTGTTTATTCAATCAATGCTTGTCACAGCCGCAAATCCCAAGGCAATACTATTTTTCACTGCTATTTTCCCTCAATTCGTAGATATTGAATCCACATTACTAATTCATTCATTACTATTACTTGGAATTGTTTGCCTAATAGCATTCATATGTTTTATGATTTATGCAATCGGAGGAGAAAAGCTTTTTTCTCTTCTTTCACGAACAGGAACTGCTAAATATGTGGGGAAAATTTTTGGCGTTTCTTTCATTGGTGCTGGAATTGGACTTGCTTCAAATTGCTTTCAAGAAATTTAGCCTCCTCACTTTTAGAGCGTGATTTATATGTACGAAATAATTTTGTTGGATGCCGACGGAACGCTTTTTGATTACGACAAAGCCGAAGAAATAGCCTTGGAAAAAGCTCTATCATTCATCGGTGTAAACAGTGGTTTGGATGAAATACGAGAAAGGTATCGTGCCATAAATAGTGCCATGTGGCTTGAATTGGAGCAAGGCAAAATCACAAAAGACCAGCTAAAATTCAACAGATTTAATCGGCTCTTCGCTGAATTTGACATCTCTTATAGTGCCAAAGATTTCAGTTTGCACTATTCAAAATATTTAGGAGAAGGAAGTTACCTCTTGTGCGGTGCAGAAGAGTTGTGCAGAGAGCTAAGCAAAAAGTACAAATTGGTAATTCTAACCAACGGAATGAAAGAAGTGCAACTCGCAAGGTTAGCAGGTTCGGTTATCAAGCAATTCATTCACCAAATCGTGATTTCGGAAGAGGTTGGCGTGAGCAAACCCAATCCATACATCTTCGAGCACACATTGAACACGCTTAACCACAGCGACAAAAGCTCTGTTTTGATGGTCGGCGATTCCTTGACTTCTGATATTCAGGGCGGATTGAATTCCGGGATAGACACTTGCTGGTACAATCCGAATAATGCAAAAAATGAAATGGAAATTAAGCCGAAATACGAAATAAGTGAACTGAACGCTTTGCATAATATTCTTCGGTAGCCAAAAAAGGAAAAGGTATAACTTCTTATGAAAGAAAATCTTAAATACAGCGGGCTAATTGCTGCATGTGGAATGAATTGCGGACTTTGCATCAGCTACTTACGCAAAAAAAAACCTTGCGGAGGATGCTTCAAAATCGATGATGAAAACAAGCCAGAAGGTTGCCGAAAGTGCAAAATAGTCAATTGCAATATGTTGGCAAAAACTGAATCAGAATTTTGTTATGACTGTGCAAAATATCCATGCACCAGATTAAAAAATCTCGACAAAAGATACCGAGAAAAATATGGAATGAGTATGCTTGAAAATCTTGCTTACATCAAGGATTTCGGACTTGAAGAATTTTTGAAGAACGAAGAAAAAAGATGGAAATGTGAGGTTTGCGGAGCGGGATTGAGCGTCCACAGAGATTTTTGTTTAAATTGCAAAACTAAGAAGGAAAAAAAATGAAAACCAAATTTTCGCATGTAAATATTATCAGCAGAGACTGGAGAAATTTGGCGGACTTCTACATCAAAGTTTTCGACTGCAAGCCAAAACCTCCCGAGCGAAATCTTTCTGGCGATTGGATAGACAAATTGACCGATTTGCCAAACGTAAAAATTAAGGGGATGCATCTGCTTCTGCCGGGATATGATGCCGAAGCTCCGACTTTGGAGATTTTTGAATACAACGAAAACGTAAACAATCCTACCAAGAAAATCAATTTGGAAGGCTTTGGACATATCGCTTTTGCTGTGGAAGATGTGGAACAGAAATTAAATCTTTTGCTGGAAAATGGTGGGTCTTTAGTTGGAAAAGTAGTTGATACGAGCATAGATGGTGTCGGCAGAATTTCGCTCGTTTATGCCAGAGACCCCGAAGGCAACATAGTCGAAATTCAGAAGAGGAAGTAAAGGGAGTGTTAGAAATGGACAAAAGCAAAGCTTGTTACTGCGGACTCTATTGCGAAAATTGTGCTGTAAAAGCGAAAGTTGAACCTGCTGCAAAAGTCCTCTACGATGAGATGAACAAATTGGGATTTGAAGAAATTGTCTCTTTCTTTCCTGATGGAGAGAAATTTTGGTCATTTCTGAAAAATATGACAGTTCAAGGAGTGTGTAACTCGTGCAAAGCTGGGAGCGGAAATCCTGCTTGCAAAGTCAGAGTGTGTGCTCAAGAAAAAAATGTTGAAATGTGTGCGTTTTGTGAAAATTATCCGTGTAATTCCTTAAGTGAATTGTTCAAAGGATATTCTACCCTAGAGAATGACAACAAAGTTCTAAGAGATAAAGGCTGGGACGAATGGGAAGAGCTTCAAAAAAAACGCAAAATAGCAGAAGAAAGTTTTGCTTATTCTGAAGTAAAAAAATGAGCAAGCCAATCAATAGTTTTTAAGAGAAAGTTACAACATGCGAAATAAAAATCATCAGCCATCACCCCATCAGCAACACGCGATTTGAAAACATAATGACCAAAATTTTAGGGTAAGAGGGGGAGCCGAATTTATGAAGCTAAATAACTTGAAAATTCTTGACAGGCTACTGAAATAAATGGTTTTACTTGGCAGAAAAAGTAGAGGTTGAGCGATGAAGAATTTGACTGAAAAGCTGTCTGCCTTGGCTAACAGGGGCGAGCGTTCTCTCATCAGAGAAATTTTGAAATTAATGGATAAAGGCGATGTAATCTCGTTTGCGGGCGGTCTTCCATCTCCCGAGTCTTTCCCGTCTGAAGATATTAGCAAGGTTACAACCAAGATTTTGGCTGAAGAGGGCGAAATCGCTTTGCAATATGGTACCACAGAAGGTGACAAAATTTTGTGTGAACAGTTGGCTATTTATAACAATCGCAAGGGATTTGGCATTACTCCCGAAAATATTTTGCCCACAGCTTCGTCGCAACAGGCTTTGGATGTCATCGGGAAAATGTTTTTGGACGAGGGCGACAATATCATTATGGGGCTTCCGTCGTATCTCGGAGCGATTAACGCTTTTAAGGCGTACAATCCCAACATCATCGGAGTAAAACACGACGAAAAAGGTCTTTCTGCACAGGGACTGAGAACTGTTTTGGAAGAGCTGAAATCGAAAGGGGAGAAGGCGAAATTCGTCTATATCGTTCCCGACTTTCAAAATCCAGCTGGAATTACCATGCCTTTGGACAGACGCTTGGAAATTTTGGAGATTGCCAAAGAGCACGATTTGCTTATCATCGAGGATTCTCCATATTGCGAAATCCGCTTTTCTGGTGAGCATCAGCCTACTTTTTACAGCTTGGACGACACAGGACGAGTTCTAAATTTGGGGACATTCTCCAAGGTGCTTGCTCCAGGTTTCCGTCTTGGCTGGATAATCGCTTCCACGGAAATTTTGGACGCCGCCATCGTTGTGAAGCAGACAATGGATTTATGCACCAGTCCTTTCATTCAGCGGATTGCAGGCAGGTATATGGAAGCTGGTTATCTTGAGGCAAACTTGGGTGGAATCATCGAATCCTACGGAAAGAAAGCTCAAGCGATGATAAAAGCGTTTGAGGAATTTATGCCGAAAGGAGTAACTTGGACGACGCCCGAGGGAGGACTGTTTTTGTTCCTGAGATTGCCCGAACATATGGACACGTTGCAGCTCATGGATGTCGCCATCAGAGATTACAAGGTGGCTTTTGTCCCTGGAGTTGTTTTCCATTGTGATGGCTCTGGCAAAAACACCATGCGGATGAATTTTTCCTACGAATCCGAAGCCACGATAAGAGAAGGCGTGCAACGTCTGGCTGAAGCGATAAAGGCGAATATGTGATGAAGATGAAATGTGAATTTTGTGGTCAATTGGTAATCGGTGATCCGACATTTTGCAAAAGTTGTCGCAAGGCAACTGGACTTCTGAAAAACGAACTCAATGCGTTCAATGCTTTGCAATTTTCTTTCAAAAATGTGAATTGGAAAGAGCACCGTTTGCTGAGTGCGTTGTTGTTCTTGCCTTTCCTTGCTTTCGTTTTCTCACTATTTTTCGTCAGCTATTTCCCGTATTATTGTGGATTGATAATTGTTCTGCCTCTGTTTCTCTCGCCTCTGGCACAAGACAGTGTGTGGTACAAAAAAATTGTCCGATTTGTGCCATTCTCTTTGATTTTTGTGGCGTACCTTTCTTTGCTTCGCATCGTTTGTCAGGGCGACCCCATACTGAATTTGGTCTATCTGATTATGTGCAATTACGGGTTGAGCCTTTCGTTACCAATTGTGTATAAAATTGGCAAAGGGAGTTCACTTTGCGAGGCTTTTTTGTGGAGTTTTACGGTTATCAAAGAAAGTAGATGGCAACAAATTTTTCTGCTTTGGGCTTTGTTCCTCCTCAATCTTTTAGCGATTTTGCCCTTGGGCTTGGGGCTGTTTTTCTCGTTGCCCCTATCCTATAAAGCTATCTCCTATTACGGCAAGCAGTTGGAAGATCATTACAAGATTTAGAGTAAGTTAATATGAAAAAGTTTGGCACGGAAATAATTTTCATTCATGGGTTGGGGCAGAAGTTGCCAGAAGAAATTTTGCTCCCTATTTGGCGAAAGTTTTTGCTTTGCGGTTCTGAGATGAACATTCCCGACGAAGCTGTACAGATGGCTTATTGGGCAGACTGCATTCCAAATCATATTCCTGAAAACATCAGAACTTCCACGGACAAAGCGGTTCAAGATTTGTTGGAATACGTGGCTGTGAATAAAGACAATTTTCATGTTGGAGCGGGCGACAAAGTTGACGAGTTTTTTGCTCACAAAGGCAAGGAACTGATAAACATTCTGAATTCGGCGATAGTTCTCAAGGAAAACATAATCAATTCCGTGTCCGAAGATGCCAAGTATTACGTCTTGGATTCTCATATCGCAGAACAGATGCGAGGATGCTTGCTGTCAAAAATTGTTTCCGCTTGGCAGAGAAAGAAAAAAGTTGTGATTGTCGCTCACAGCATGGGTTCCGTGATAGCGTACGACCTTTTTTGGGAACTGTCGTATCGTGCTGAATATGCAAAATATAGCGGCAACAAAATCGAAGCTTTCTTTACCATGGGTTCGCCACTGGACAACAAAGAAGTTCAGGTAAACCTACTTTCGTCATCTTATCGCAAAAGAGGCGATTTGTTCTATCCGAAAAATCTATTGAATTGGTACAATTTTTCTTGCTTGGGAGATGTCGTTACACACAATTCCCAAATCGAAGAAATACTCTTGAAGCCGATGAAAAATTTGGGGATTTTGCAAGATTTTCGTGATTATAAAAATCTGTACAATCCGTATGTTTGTTCGGGCTATCACAACCCGCACAAATCTTATGGCTATCTTGTTCAACCCAAATTAACTAAGTGCCTGAATAAAATTTTACTGAGAAACTAATTTTACTTGACTGTGATAACTGCTTAATTTTTTTGGTTTGACGAGAAAATATTTAAAATTGAAGGAATTTGCATAATGGTTAAGTTAAGACTAAAAAGGATGGGTAGAAAAAACATCCCGTTTTACAGAATTGTGGCTGTTGATAGCCGTAAAAAACGTGATGGAGCATATATAGAAGCCTTGGGTTATTACAGTCCTAAAAGCGAAAGCGACAAGGTGAAAATTGATGCTGGAATAGCTGTTAAGTGGCTCAATTTGGGTGCTCAACCTACCGATACAGTAAAATCTTTGTTAAGACAAGAAGGCATTCTTAAAGGCTGGCACGAAGAAAAAGTTGCCGCTGCCAAAAGTTAAGCGTGCAAACGAAAGAGTTATTAGCTGTATTAATCAAAGAGTTGGTTGATTTCCCATCAGATGTTGTTGTCGAAGAGTTTGACGGTGAGTTCGGGGAGATTTTCCAAGTGAATTTGAATAAAGAAGACATTGGGAAAGTTGTTGGGAAAAAGGGCAGAACCATTTCCGCTTTGAGGCAGGTGTTCAAAAGCGTTGCTCGCAAGAGTGGGAAAACTTTTGAGTTGGAGATAGTTGAATAATTCAAAAGTAACTGTTTTGGCTTCCTTTCGTGGCTATTTATTGGGTACGCAAAGGGTTGTAAAGCTGAAACAAAATAGAAGTTGGCATAGAAGTGTTAGTAAAAGTGACTATTTTTTGTTACTATTCGGTCAGGAAATCAGGTATTTGGACAGCTTTGAGCTGAACTATCCTGAGGAAAGCGACGAGGCTTATCTAAAGATAGATGATGACGATTTGGTGCAAGAGCTTTTGCAGGTTAAAAACGTTGGTGTAGGTTTGTTGAAAGAAGATTATCAAGGTTTGACTTCCGAAGATTGTGCTTACTGTGGATTTGAAGTCTATTTTCAAGGTGAATTGATTGGTAGAGTTGTGGGCTATAGTAGAGAAAGTGCTTTGGCAGTTTTGGAGATAGAATTTGATGGCAAAGTGCTGTTAGTTCCAGAAGTTTCTGAATATATTGCTGGTGTTGGAGATAACACATTGCAATTGCAAAACATAGAAGATTTGTTGAATTTATGAGAATTGATGTTCTGACGATTTTTCCAGAGATGTTTCCTACTTTCTTGGAGACGAGCATTGTTGGGCTTGCTCATCAAAAGAGCAAATTGTTGACTAATGTAATCGACATCAGAAAATTTTCCCAAGACAAACATAAGAAAGTGGACGATTATCCTTATGGTGGTGGTGGTGGAATGGTGATGTCGCCTCAGCCTTTGGCGGATGCGTTGAAAGATTGTGATTGTCAACAAGCTGACGAGGTGATTTACTTCACTCCACAGGGGAAGCCGTTGTTACAAGCCGATTTGCACGAGCTGAAGAAAAAGCAGAGAGTTGTTTTGGTTTGCGGTCATTACAAGGACATCGACCAGAGAATACGCGACAAGTACATCACCAAGGAATTTTCCGTTGGGGATTATGTACTTTCTGGTGGCGAGCTGCCAGCGATGGTATTGATAGACGGTGTGGCACGGCTGTTGGACGGAGTTCTCGGGAATATCGATTCTGCTCTAAGCGATTCTTTTGAAGATGGCATCTTGGGTGTACCGAGCTATACGCGTCCTGAGGAGTTCGAGGGGATGAAAGTTCCAAGTGTTCTTCTTGGTGGGAATCATGCGAAAATAGACAAATGGCGAAAAGATAAAGCCTTGGAAATTACCAAAAAAAATAGAGAAGATTTGCTCAAATGAAAAGCGTTTACTTGGCTTTACTCCATGCGGATGTTGTGGACAAGAGCGGAAACGATGTTGTGACCTCCATCACAAATTTGGACGTGCACGACATATCACGCAGTTGCACATCGTTTGGGGTGAATGGTTTTTTTGTGGTAAATCCTTTGCAGGGACAAAAAGAGTTTTTGCAAAGAATCTTGAAATTTTGGGAAACAGATTTTGCTCGGGAGTATAATTCCGACAGAGTAGAAGCGTTGAAAGTTACTGAGTATGCGGAAAATTTAAAAGAAGTAATAAATAAAATTATAGATAGAGACAGTGAATATCCGATTGTTGTAACTACAACAGCTAAAAAAATGGATAATCAAATAGAGATAGAAGCTCTGAGAAAGTTGTGTGATAAGCCACTGCTGTTGCTGTTTGGCACAGGTGGTGGTCTTGGAAATACTGTGCACAAAAGTGCAGATTACATACTGACCCCTTTGCAAGGGAGAGGAAAATATAACCATCTTTCGGTTCGGAGTGCTGTTGCTATTATCTTGGATAGATTGCTGTCTGTATAAGGAGTTGATAAAATGGATATATTAAACGAAGTTGGTAAAGAATTGGTAAGAACCGACCTTCCTGAGTTTGGAGTTGGCGATACCGTACGTGTAGATTATAAAATCAAAGAGGGTGCTAAAGAGAGAATACAAGCTTTTCAAGGAATTGTTATTCAAAAAAAGGGAAGTGATGTTTCCAAGACTTTTACCGTGAGAAAAGTTAGCAACGGTGTAGCTGTGGAGAGAATTTTCCCGATGTCCACACCTCTTATAGCCAAGTTGGAAGTTTTGAGATTTGGTAAAGTTAGAAGAGCTAAGTTGTACTATTTACGCGAAGCTAGCGGTAGAAGAGCCAAGATTAAAGAGAAAAAACAATACTAAATTTTTATAGATGCTAATAGGGAACGCTCACGCAAAGATTAATTTGTACTTGGACGCATTGTCCAGAGGCGAGCGATTTACCGAGATAAGGACGATATTCGCCGAGATAGATTTGCACGATGTCCTGAGGGTAGAGAGAAATAGAAGTGGTAAGTTTAGGTTTGAATGTAATGACAAAGAGTTGCAAACCAACGAAAATCTTGTTTGTAAAGTTGCGGAGTATTTGCAAGGTCAATATGGGGTTTCGTGGGGAGTAGATATTTCTTTGCAGAAAAATATTCCCGTTGCCGCAGGATTGGGTGGAGGTAGCAGTGATGCCGCCAAAATCCTCACTATGCTGAACGACGAATGGGAGCTCAACTTGTCTTTTGCTGAGCAGAACGAAATAGCTGCTTTATTCGGGAGTGACATAAATTTTTTCCTGTTTGGAGGAGTTTGTATCGGCACAGGCAGAGGTGAAAAAATTAGTAAAATCGATTTGCAGGTAGACGACAAAATCTTGCTGGTAAATCCGAATGTACCTATTTCCAGTAAAGAGGCTTATCAAGCTGTTGCGGAATTTGGAGCAACGGAAAATTTTGAGAAATTTGTCTATTCAGCGGACACGAAATTTTGCTATAACGCATTGCAATCAGGAGTAGAAAATCTTTATCCTGTGATAGGAGAATGCATAAACGGTTTGCTTGAAAGCGGGGCAACTTCTGCAATGCTTTCTGGAAGTGGAGCCACGGTAATCGGGTTTTTTGACGATATGGGTTCTCTAAATTTAGCAAAGAATTATTTTAAAAAGAAAAATTTTTGGACATCAATTACTAAAATTGGAAGGAGTGAAACATGAACATTACAAAAGTAGAAGTATTCTTAAGAGACGATGACAAACCATTGAAGGCTTTTGTTAATCTCATTTTTGATGATAGCTTTATCGTTAGAAATGTAAAAGTTATCGATGGTAGCAACGGAATGTTTGTTGCTATGCCAAATCGTCAACTGGGTGATGGGTCTTACCGAGATATTGCACATCCTCTTAACTCTGACACGAGAAAGGAGATAGAGGAATTGGTGTTGCAAAAGTACGAGGAAGAGAAGAACAGTTCCGAAGCTTAATTTGTTGGTAATATTCAGATTATAAGGAGAATAACATTAAAATATTTTCAGGCAACGCTAATAAATATTTAGCGAAACGGGTCTCTGAATATATAGAGGGCGAAGGTGCCGTAGATGTTATGGGTAAGGCGGAGGTCTTTGAGTTTTCTAATGGAGAGACTTTCGCCAAACTTTGTGAGAGCATCAGAAATAGGGATGTCTTTGTCTTTCAGCCTATTTGCCCGTCGGAAATTGTTGAGAAAGAAGACAAAAATCAATATCGCACCGTTAACGATAATTTGATGGAGCTGTTGATTTTGATGGACGCTTGCAAAAGAGCCTCTGCCAAGAGTGTTAGCTGTGTTATCCCGTATTACGGATATTCTAGAACTGACAAAAAAGATCAGTCTGGCTCTCCGATTACGGCAAAGCTCGTGGCTGATATGTTGGAGTCTGCGGGTGCTCAGCGGATTATCACATTCGATTTGCATTCACAACAGATACAAGGTTTTTTTGATATACCAGTGGATAATCTCTCGGCTTCTTATCTTTTTGCGAAGCATTTTTATGATGGCTACGGAATTGACGTGATAGTTTCTCCCGATTCTGGTGGAGTGGCGAGAGCAAGAGAGTTATCCAAACGCATCAACTATGCTCGGAGATGTGATAAGAAGTGCAATGAAAAGAACGAAACTGCAATAGCTTTTGGAGATAAAAGACGTACTGGAAATGATGATAAGGCTGATTTGACACACATTATCGGTGATGTTGAGGGCAAAAACGTTTTAATCTCGGACGATATTGTGGACACTGCGGGGTCTTTGGTGAAAGTGGCTTTGGCTTTGCGTAAGCACGGTGCGAAGAAAATTTATGCTGCTTGCGTACACGGAGTTCTTTCTGGTCCTGCCATAGAACGAATAGAAAATTCTTGCTTGGAGAAAATCTATATAACAGATACGATTTCTCAGCCGAATAAGGTTAGAAAATGTAGCCGTTTGGAGATTGTTTCCATAGCAAAACTTTTGGCAAAAGCCATATATAATATTAGTGAAAAGAAATCTGTCAGTGAATTATTTATGATGGATTTGTAGGAAAAGAGGTAGCTTAAGATGGATTTTAATTTAGAAGTAGAAAAAAGAGCTGTGGCTCAAAAAAAATCTGATAGTAAAAAAATTAGAAACGAGGGATATATCCCTGCAATTATTTATGGAGATGGGAAAGAAGGTGTTCCTGTCAAGCTCAAATCTAACGAGTTTGTTAAAGCTTATAATAAGTCTTTGGGGGAGCTTGCTTTTTTTAATCTTAAAGTTGGTAGCAAGAGCTATAAGACTGTTATCAAAAGCAAGCAAGTGCATCCCAGCACTAGAAGATTGCTTCACATCGACTTCATGGAACTCACCAAAGGTCACTCAGTTACGGTTGACATTCCGATTAAATTGGTTGGAGACTCCGTAGGTGTGCGTGAAGGTGGCATCGTTGATTTCTTGATGCACACTCTTTCTGTTAGTTGTCTTCCCTCTCAGATTGTTTCCGAGATAGAAGTTGACATCAGCAACTTGGCGATTGGAGAAAATTTGCGTGTTCAAGACATAGACCTTGGGGATTTGCACGCTAACGGTGACCCTGAAAATTCGGTTGTCAATATTCTTCCTCCTATCAAAGCGGCTGCCACAGAAGAGACCGAAGACGAGCAAGAGGGAGTAGCCGAAAAGCAAGAATCGGCAGAATAATTTTTGACTACGCTAATCGTTGGGCTTGGGAATATAGGGGAAAAATACAAAAACACTCGGCATAATATAGGTTTTATGCTGACAGATTATTTGGCTGTCCACTGGGGAGTCAAATTTTTTGCTTCGGCGAATTACTATTTTGCCAAGAAAAAAGATTGTGTTTTGGTTAAACCTCGGACGATGATGAACCTTAGCGGTGTGGCTGTTAAAGACGCTTTCAAGAGATTTAATCCCGAGAAAATTTTGATTGCTTTTGATGATGTAAATATCGATTTTGCTCAGTTGAGGATTCGTAAATCCGGTTCTGCCGGAGGGCACAACGGAGTGAAGTCCATCATCGAGAAGTTGCAGACAGACGAATTTGCACGACTTAGGATTGGCGTTGGTGGTGGAGAAAAAGCGAGTTTAGTTGGTCATGTGTTAGGGAATTTTACCGCTGGCCAAAAAGAGAAATTGCCCGAAATTTTGGAATTTTCCGCTGAGTTGTTGGACGTGTTCATCAATCAAGATTTGACCAAAATGTTGGAACATTATAGTAAAAATAAAAAAACCTATTCTGAACGAATTGTTCAGGATCTTTAGGAATAAAGACCAAAGGAGAATTAAGATGAACTACGAAAGTATGTTTTTGATTAATCAGGATTTGTCCCAAGAAGAAGCGGACGCTATCAATCAAAATGTCCTTGATTATATCAAAGATAACGGAGGCGAAGTGACCTCCAGCGAGAGCATGGGTAAGAAGCAATTGGCTTATCCGATTAAGAAGAGAGAGAGTGCTTATTACTATCTCAACTATTTCAGTTTGGAAGTAGATAAGCTTGATGGATTGGAAAAACTTTATCGCTACAACGAAAATGTGGTAAGGTTTTTGACGACTGTCAAATCTTAAGAAGGAATTAACTCTTTAAGAAGAAGAAAGGGGTGATGAGATGAGTAAAAAATTTAGATTACCTAATATCAATTCTGTTACGATTTCAGGAAGATTAACTCGTGATTTGGAGCTTCGCTATTTGAATTCAGGAACTCAGGTGGTTACTTTGCCTTTGGCTTTTTCTCGTAACTATCGGGACAAACAAGGGCAATGGCAACAAGAGACCAGTTTTTTGGATGTGATTGTTTGGAGTGCGGTTGCCGAGAGGTGTGCTCAACTTTTGAAAAAAGGTGACCCTGTTTTGGTGGAAGGCAGTTTGCGTACCAGAATGTACACTTCCAAAGACGGCAAAAATGTGAAAATAACCGAAATTCAAGCGAATAGAGTTCACTTCTTGGAAATGGAAGACAATGGTAGTCCTGCTCAAAATTCTGGTTCCGATAATTCGCAATTTGTTGAACCGAAAATGGATCTGGATGACGAGAGCGTACCCTTTTAATAAAAAATTTAGATAAGGATTTTTATTATGGCTTTTAGAAAGAAAAAAATAATATTTAAGAAAAAAAAATGTAAGTTCTGTGAGAACAAAGAATTAGAAATTGATTACAAGAATGTGGATTTGCTAAGAAAGATGATTTCGGAAAGTGGCAAGATTCTTTCTCGCAGATTTTCTGGTAATTGTGCCAAACATCAAAGAGCGGTTTCTAAGGAGATTAAAAAGGCGAGACAAGTTGCTTTGTTGCCCTACAAAAGAGTATGATTTTTTTGTACGCAGCACTTTATAGTGTGCTTGTTTTTTTTAATCCGTTTTTGGCGACCATTTATGGTGTGGGGTTTATCGGGGATAAGGTGCTGAAAAGTGGCAAGTTAAACCAATTCTTTTTGGCTTCTTTCGGCTTGTCTCTATTGGGAGTTGTCTTGGGAGGAATTTCTAAGGTAGACTTTTTTGAGATTCTTCTCGCTCAATCGGCTTTTTATGTTTACTTCTATTTGTTGGTGAATAAGGGAAAGTACGATTTGGCTATTTTGGGAACGAGCGTTTTTTGCTTTGTTGGGGAAGTAGTGCTTTTTATCGCATTCAATCCGTACTATTTGCAGGTTATCGATACCGCTTTTGCTCTCACCAACAAGATTTTGACTTCCAATCAAGAGTATTTGGGCGTTGTATGGCAACTCTATAAGGAGAATTTTCCGTCGCTACACACCGTGATGTTTTTGTTTGCTCTGTATTTGGGTTCAATTTTGCTCGGAAGAAAAAACGAAATTCCGCGGTTTAATTTTCGTGGATTTGCTTTGCCCAAGGTTGTTGACTTGTGGTTGCTTGCTGGGATTGTGCTTTTTGTTTTCCGGAAGAGCGTTGCTTGGTCGATAGGAAGCAATTTGCTGATTGTCGCTTCAGTTGCTTTTACGTTAGCTGGCTTGGGAGTGGTTTTCACAGTTTGGCAAAAATGGTTTGAAAAGTACAAAATTTTGTACCTGTTGTTTGTAATAGTGTTAGTATTTAATAATTATTTAGTGTTTATTTTGTCTTTCCTAGGATTACTTGATCGTTGGTTTAATTTTAGGAAGCTGAGTTAGGAGGAAAAATGAAAGTTATTTTGACTGAAAATTTGTATAAAGTGGGAGAAGCTGGGGGAATTGTTGAAGTTAAGGATGGTTTTGCCAGAAATTATTTGTTGCCTCAGGGGAAAGCTGTTAAGGCTGACAAAGGCAATATGATGAGGATTGAGGCTATCAAGAAGAGAGCGGAGGAAGCAAGACTTCGTCTTCTGTCTGAGCTCAAAGAATCAGCTTCAGTTTTGGAAGGGAAAACTTTGGAATTTGAGATGAATTCCGACAAGGATGGAAAGCTTTATGGTTCTGTTTCGGATGTAGAAATTATAGCTAAAATCAAAGATGTTTTCGGGTTGGAGATTAAGAGAAGAATGGTTGAGCTTCCCGAGAGAATTAAAAATGTTGGCGAGTTCCAAGTTATTTTACATTTTGGACCAGAGGTTGCTGTGAACATCAACGTTTTGGTGAAGAATAGCGAATTGGAAGCTTTGAAACCTGTTGAGGAAACCAAGGAGCAAACTGAGGCTTCTACCGAAGAAGAAGCTTAAGTTTTCTTTGTTGTGGGAGGAATTAAGCGAGTTAATGCCAAATCTTTTATCCTGAAAGTTGCTGGTGAAAGATATAGAGATTTTGCTCTTGCACTGGTATGTTGGGAAGAATGCGTTGGCGAATTGATGGCTTCTCACAGCAATGTTGAAAAATACGAAGATGGTATATTATATATTTCTGTAGTCGATAATGTTTGGCTACAGGAATTTTCTTTATTAAAGAGTCAGATTATCGAACGATTGCACATTAGAGGCGGAATGGCTATCCGAGAGATAGTTTTTTATTCGAAAAATCAAAAGGAGTACAAATGGTTGAGAACAAAAAAACGCTTATAGCTCCGTCGTTGTTGTCGGCAGATTTTTGCAATTTGCAGAGTGAGTTGGACAGTTTGCAAGCTGCTGATTTTCTTCATTTGGACATTATGGACAACCACTTTGTTCCTAATCTGACGTTCGGTTTCCCGATTATTGACTCTATCAGAAAGAACACGAATAAGCCTTTGGACGCACATCTGATGGTGGATTCGCCCGAAGAGTATGTGGATAGATTGGCTGATATTGGCGTAGAATATATCTCGTTTCATTTGGAAGCGACAGCTCACGCTCATCGGCTTTTGACGAAGATTAAATCTTTGGGAATCAAAGCGGGAATTGCTATCAATCCTGGAACAGCTGTCAGTTTACTTGAACCGCTTCTATCGGAAGTAGACTTTGTATTGTTGATGAGTGTGAATCCCGGTTTTGGTGGACAAAAGTTTCTTTCCTTGGTTTATGACAAGTTGAGCTATTTGCGACCATTCAAAGCCAAGTTTGGATTTCAGATACAAGTGGATGGTGGAGTTAGTGACAAAAATGCCAAAGAACTTGTCGAAACAGGCGTGGACATTCTTGTCGCAGGTAATTTTGTCTTTCAGGGTGATTATAATCAGAAAATTGCTCTTCTGAAGGGTTAGTTATTTCTTGGAGAACTCAAACGAATCGAAATCGTGTCCGAAGGTGAAGTAGAAAGTTGTGTTTTCGTCATCGTCTATAGCTAAGCCTACTTTGGAAATGAATAGCGGATGGTAGAAGGTAAACGATGTGCCAACTCCTCTTTTGTAGGTGCTGTTTTTGCTGTCGAAAACGTTTAGGTAATCTTTCTTTCTGAGGTCTGTGAAGTTGCCTCCGAAGTCCCAAAAGAAGTTGGTTTTGAATTTCAAGCGAGTTCCCAAATAAACTGTTTTATATACTGGTGTTAGGATTGAGTTCGTTTTAAACCCTAAGAAGTTGTCCAATCCGCCGAGATAGAAGGGGTCGTGTTCTTTTGCTATTTCGCTGGTGCTGGACAAGTTGCCGTATTCCAATCTCAGCTTTACGCTAAATCTATCCTCAAAAATAGGCAGAATCTTTTTGTATTTGAATCTGAATTTTTGGTAGTCGGTTTCGCTTCCAGCTTTTTCGTTGCTGATGTGGTATTTGGACAAAATCGACTCGCCGTCCATGGGCATAAAAGAGTCGTCCATGTATTCGTAATAAACTTTTATCCCGAGTCCGTTGGTGGAGAATGAGCTATTCTCGAGGTCTTTGCTCACGTTGTCTGTGAACTTTGAGTTATAGTAAAAATAGTATCCTTCGACGATGGTCGATTTGTTGGTGTACATCCCAGCACCGAATGTGATTTCGACTTCTTCTTTGTCTTTTTCTTCGGTTTTTTCAAAAGATTCTGCATCGTAGATGTAGAGTGGTTGCTTTTTGTAACAGGTAAAAGCTCTGAGGTAAGCCCCCCAGCTGTTTCCTCTGTTTCCGAAATTTTTGACGAAATCGAAATCGAACTCCTCCTTTTTGCCGAATTCACCATTTATCAGAAGGTTGGAGTTTGGCAGAAGTCTGTTGTCAACTTGTAGCAACGAGCCGATTGAGAACTTCGTGTAGTCGTTGTATTTGGCGTAAAAACCGATTTTTTGTTGTAATTTTTCTTCCACGACAATAGTTAGAGTGCCTTTGTTTAGAAGAGGATAGCAGTACTCAAAGAAACCCGAAGTGAAAATTTCGTTGCATAGCCCAGTGATGTCGTGTCTGCTTTTTAGCTGGTCAATTTTCCGCTTACTCAGGGACAAAATAGCTTTGTCGTCCAAGTAGTGATTCCCAACAATTTCGACTTTGTTTATGGTGAACGAATCTTTTTTATTGACAAAATCTTTCTTTTTCTGTTCCAAAAGTGCGAATTTTTGTGGATTGGACATTTTTTTTAATTCGTCTAAATGTTCCAAAGTAGCTTTTTTGCCGAGTTCGATGAGGTAGTTCAGATTATCAAGCTCCAAAAAATTCAGTTGCTTTGTGACTTGCGGATAGATGAGAATCGAGGCGTATTTTTCGGATTTTTTCACATTGTTGTTCAGTGCGAGAATGACGGTTTTGTTGAGGATGGAGAAGAGGTTTTCGTCGGTTTCTTTAGTTACGGGAAGAGAAACTTTTACACCGATGATATTTTCTACGTTTAGTTTTGCCAAATCTTTTGTTGGGAAGTTGTCCAAGATGCCTCCGTCCATAAGGGTTAGCGAGTCGATTTTTAAGGGAGAGAAAATTGAAGGTATACTCATCGAGGCACGCATTGCTAAGTGTAGGTATCCTTTGTCCAATGTTACGGAGCTGTGTTTGTAGAGGCTCGTAGCTTTGCAGAAGAATGGGATTGGTAGTTCATCGAAATTTCGGACATCATGAGCAGGGAAAGTCAATTCGAACATTTTGTTGGTGATGTGCGAACCTTTCAGAAATCCTTCGGGGAATACAGGAATGAAATTGTTGGAGAGGTAGATAGATAGGCGAGTGAAATTTTTCCACCTTTTTTTTCTTCCGTAGTAGTTTTGTCGGGAGATAGATTCGTTGAATAGCTTGTTCCAATCAAGTTGAGAGATGATTTTTTCTATATCTTTTCCCGAATATCCGCAGGAGTACAATCCTCCGACGATGGAACCCATGCTGGTTCCAGAGATAACGTCGATGGGGATTTTCAGGCTATCGATTACTTGCAGAACGCCTATTTGGGTCAGGCATCTTGTTCCTCCTCCCGAGAGGGCTAAGCCGATTTTTGGGGAAGATGCGAACAGTGATGGTATCCCCAAAAGCCACAGAAAGAGCAGGATTAAGAATTTGCTATATTTTCTTTTGTCCATTGCAGAGCCTTTTGGATGTACTCTTCGGGTGGATACGGAATTGATGCGGTATAGTTGCGGATTCTTGTGATTTCTTCGTCACATCGCTTTGCCAAGATTTCGGGATCTACGTCTAAATTGTTCAACTTGCTTTGGATAATTTCCGTGGAAACATTTTGCACCAATGCGGAAACCAAGGAAGAATCTTCCATCTTCGGCACTATGTTGGTAGGTGTCAATTCCGCATCGCTGACGTGATTTGCAATGGTTTTTGCAGCCATTAGAGCCATAGAGTCGGTTATTTTTGAGGCGGATGTATCTACCACGGCTCTGAGCAAACCGGGGAAAACCAAGGAGTTGTTGAGTTGATTTGGGAAGTCGCTACGTCCAGTCGCCACGATGAAAGCTCCTGCATTTATAGCGTCTTCGGGGTAAATTTCTGGAACAGGATTTGCACAGGCGAAAACTATTGGTTTTTTGTTCATCTTCTTTATCATCTCGCCAGTGATGGCGTTCGGAGCGGAAACTCCGATTATGATATCGGCGTTTTCACAGGCTGATATGGGCGAGGTGATATTTTGCGGATTGGTAGATTTCGCAAGACTCCATTGTTTAAAAAATAGCGGATTTTTTTTTAAATCTTTTCTGTTTTTGTGCAAACCGCCTTTGTCGTCAAAAATGCAGATTTTTTCGGAATTTACGCCTGCCTTGAGCAAATATTCTGCTATTTGACTTCCAGCTGCACCTGCACCAATGAGAACGACTTTAACATCGGAAATTTCCTTTTTGGCGAGTTTCAGCGAGTTATAGATTCCAGCAAGAATGATGCAGGCTGTGCCTTGTGCGTCGTCGTGCCAAACGGGAATATCCAACTCTTTTTGCAATTGATGAAGGACTTGGTAACAATTCGGCTGGCTAATGTCTTCCAAGTTGATGGCAGCAAAACTGGGACTACAAGCTTTCACGGTGTCGATGATTTTTTTTGCATTGCTTTTGCCTTGTGCATCTTTTGAGTTGATGCAGAGTGGGAAAGCGTCAACTCCTGCTAAATACTTTAGAAGCAGAGCTTTACCTTCCATCACACCCATTCCTCCAAAAGGAGAGCAATCGCCGTCTCCCAAAACTCTGGTGGAATCGGTGACAATAGCCACAGTTTTCCCTTTGATAGTGAGGGAGTTAGCCAGAAAATTATTGTCTCGGATTTGGCATGAAATTCCGGAAACTCCAGGGGTGTACCACACGCTGAAACACTCGGGATTCCAAACGGGAACTTTTGGCATTATCTCCAGTTTCCCATTGTAATGATTGTGCAGCAATAGAGATAACTTTTTGTAGAAAAGTGTTTTAGCTTTGTTTATTATTTCTGAATCGAACTCTTGCTTCAAAAGAGTTTCAAATCTAATTTGATTAAACATAGTGAACTCCAAAATTAATTATCTCACAAAATTTTCAATCTGACCTCACATAAAGAAAACAGCGGTGCAAAAGGTCAAGAGATTACTTAGGCAAAAATTTTTCGCTGATTTCGTAAAGAGCGATGCCACAACAAATTCCAACATTCAGAGAATTTTTCCAGCCTTGCAAGGGGATTTGAAAAATTTTATCGCAAATGTCGAGGATTTTTGGCTCAATTCCAAGGGCTTCGTTTCCCAAAACCAAAGCAATGGGATAGTCAACGGGAACGCTTTTTATAGGCAACGAGTTAGTGGTGGTTTCCATGGCGAAAATTTTGTAGCTTTGATTTCGGTAGTTAGCGATTGCGTCGCCAGTTGTGGGGAAAATGCAGTTTTTGGTGAAATTATGGCAACCCATAGAAGTTTTTTGCACTTTCGGATTTTTGTGGTTCGGGGTCACACCGCAAAAAGCAATTTCGGCAATGTTGAAACATTCCGCAGTTCTCAAAATGGAACCCACGTTGAAAGCTGAGCGAAGATTGTCCAAAATCAGAACCACAGGAAGTTTTTCGGCGTTGCATTTCTTCTCAGAATTATCTTTGCTTAATATTTCCCAGTCTCTTTTGGATTTGTTGAATCTATTTTCTAAAACAGTTTTCTCCGAGGCAAAAGCCCTTAAATCGGTAAATGTTACTCGCGAAAAGTACTGTTCTTCGGAGGAGAGAGAAGCGAGTGAAAGGAATTCGTCTTGCAGGGTTTCTCTTAATTCGGAATTTTGCCAGTTAGCTTCAATTTTGTCCAACAGGACGAAAAGTTCTTTGATTTGCTTTTCTGAAGTAAACGAGGCGAATTTTTTTTCGGAGAAGCTCATTCAATTGGACGATTTGCCTACAGTTTGAACATCATTTCCCAATATGAAGGCACAGGCCAAAGCTCCGCAGGTAAAAGATTTTCGAGGCTATCGATTTCAACCCTCAAGTCGGACAGATTTTTGCTTAGCTCTGTGGCACAGAGTTCGGCTTTTTCGCGGTCATTATCGGAATGAGTTATATCGTACATCGTTTTAGAGAGGACGTTCAAACAATTGTAAGCGACAGAAAAATGGGAGTTAATTTTGTCCAAAATCGCCAGTTGGATTTTGGGTTCACAATCGATTTTTTTCAGATTTTTGATAGATTTTGCCAATTTACCGATATAGTTCATAATAGCGGGGAAGTACTCGGTTTTCGCCATTCGCATGGCTGAGCGAGCCTCGATAATAGCTTGCTTGTAATATCTTTGGTAGTAGATTTCAGCTCTGGAATCTAACTCTTGAGGAGTCAAAATATCTGTGGAGTTGAATAAATTTTTGGCTTTGGTCGTTAGATAAGCGGAAATAGCTTCGGCGGAATTTTGAAGGCAGGGCAATCCAGAATCTTTGGCTAATTTGCGATAATCTTCGGAGTAGTTGTCACCGTTGAAGATGATTTTTTTTGCTTCGGAGATGCTTTCTTTCAAATAGACGAATATCTCTTTTTTTGTGTCCTTACAGGTTGATAACCGATGATTTAGTGCGTTTATTTCTTCCGCCATCAATGCGTTCAACACGACATTGGGCATAGAGATGGAGGCAGAAGAGGGCACCATTCGGAATTCGAATTTATTCCCTGTGAAAGCCAGTGGAGAGGTGCGGTTTCTGTCTGTGTTGTCTTTGGGTAGTTTGCTGAGTGTATCTACTCCCAGTTCCAAAAAATCGTTCTCTTTGCTGGCGACATCTTTGCCTTTTTCTATATTGAGCAAGACTTCTGTTAGGGCGTCTCCCAAAAACACGGATATGATGGCTGGAGGTGCTTCGTTTCCACCCAATCGATAGTCGTTCCCGAGGTTTGAGGCTGACGCTCTGAGCAAATCTGCGTGCTTGTTAAATCCTTTGAGAGCAGCAACAAGGAAAATCAAAAACAATTGATTTTTTTCAGGAGTTTTGCCGGGTGAGAAAAGGTTGATGCCTGTGTCGGTGACAAGCGACCAGTTGTTGTGCTTCCCAGAACCGTTGACTCCTTGATAAGGCTTCTCGTGCAACAAGCAAACCAAATCGTGACGTTTAGCCAGTCGTTGCATCGTTTCCATTATTACTTGGTTTTGGTCTGCCGCCAAATTCGCCTGAGTATAGATGGATGCAAGCTCGAATTGGCTTGGAGCAACTTCGTTGTGTTTGGATTTTGCGGTTATTCCCATTTCCCAAAGTTGGATGTCCAAATTTTTCATGAAATTTGCCACACGGTCTTTGATTTGTCCGAAGTAGTGGTCGTCCAGTTCTTGACCTTTGGGAGCGTTTGCACCGAAAAGGGTGCGTCCGCAGGTAATCAAATCCAGGCGTTTGGAGAAATATTTTTTATCAATCAAGAAATACTCTTGCTCCGCTCCGACACTGGAATTAACATTTTTCACATCGGAGTAGCCGAGTTTATGTAGCAATTTGGTCGCCTCTTTGTTGATGGCTTGCATAGAACGAAGAAGAGGGGTTTTTTTGTCCAGTGCTTGTCCATTGTATGAGCAAAAAGCAGTGGGAATGCAGAGGGTAACTCCAGCGGTGTCTTCTTTCAAAAAAGCAGGAGAAGTGTAATCCCAGCTGGTGTAACCGCGAGCTTCAAAGGTGCTACGCAGTCCACCCGAAGGAAAACTGGAAGCGTCTGGTTCACCTTGAATTAATTCGGCTCCTGAGAGCGTCAATTCGATGGCGTTGCCATTGTCTATTGGGTTTATAAAAGAGTCGTGTTTTTCGGCAGTAGAGCCAGTGAGAGGCTGAAACCAGTGTGTGTAGTGAGTTGCACCTTTTTCAATAGCCCAATCTTTCATAGCAGTAGCGATTTTGTCCGCCAACTCTTCAGGCAGTCTAAGGTTGTTCTCTATGCACGACAGGAATTTATCGAAATCGTTGGAAATCAATCTCTTCTTAATAGACGCATAGTTGAAAACTTTTTTCCCGAAAATCTCTTTTATATTACTCATTTTTCCTCTGTAGAATTTACCGAAAGGTCTAAGATTTGTTCAAATATTCTTTGAATTTGTCTTTGTTGTTCTTGATGAAATCGACAGCTAAAACTAAGAAAACCGAAAGAAAGAAGCAAATAAAAAAGGTTATTATAGTCAAGTTTCTGCGACTTGTCCATTTTCCTGAAAGTTCACCTTCTCTTTTTTTGCGTAGTTTATCTTCTTCTTGGATGCTTAATTTTGGTGTAGAAGCTTTTTCCAAAACGTTTATTTTTTCATAATCAGGATTGATTAGTTTCAAATCGTTATAACATTCGTTGGCGGTGTTGATTGCCAGAGTAATTGCAGCCAAATCTTCTTTACTTTTGAAATTTTTGGATTTGTTTCTAATCTCTTTTATGGAATTTTCCAAAGCTGTTTTCAGTTCGCTTTGATAGTTCACTCTTTCTATTTGTTCGGATATAGTAGAAGCAAAGTTATTCTTGAAAATGGTAATTAGCACGTCTATTGCGTAGTTGGTGGCAGGAGCAACGATATCTTGTTCAGGGGAAATCACACTAAGAGTAAAGGGTTCTTTCTTGTTTTCAGCCTTATTCTTTTCATCAATAACTATAGAAAAATTTTCTTTAGTTAGCGAGGGGAATTTTTTGTTAATTTTCTCGATAAATTCGCTATTTTCGAAAGAAAGCTTGAGCATTGAATAGTGTTCTTCGGAAAAAGTCTCGATTGCAGTTGTTGCTCTGTATAGGGGAATATGTTCTATTTTTAGCAGAGCATAAGCTACCATTAACAGAGTTGGAATTATGGTGATTAAAACAATTATCCATTTTCTTTTCCAAAGCTTGGCGGCTATTTCCAGCAGATCTATTTCGTCGGTTTCTATCGGGCGATTAGTCTCCATCGGTATTCCTCCTATTTTCTATTAGTTTATAATAATTAACGCTGTCAATTTTGGAAACATTCCCCTTGGGTATCTGCAAAATGTCAACGATTTTTGTGTATCCAACAAGGCAAATCTCAATAGTGCTTCCAGCGAAAACTTTTTCGGAAGGCTTGCAAATTTTGTTGTTGACTTTTACCAGAGATTTTTGGCAAGCCTTTTGGGCGATAGAACGTGTTTTGGTGAGACATAGTTTGCTCAAAAGAGCGTCCAGTCGCATAGAATCGGCATCAATTTTCATTCAAACCTTGCTTTATGAATTTGTAATAGTTTTGGCTTTTAATCCCGTAATGGCTAAAAAATGCAATTCCACCAAAATCTTTGTCCAAGGTTGCACGGATTTTTGTCAAAATCTCTTTTCCTCTGTAAGCATTATCGTCGTCCCAAGAACGCAAGCCGACAACAATTTGTTTCTTTTCTTTCAATGAGGAAGCAAAAGCCAATTGCTCTTTTATGATTTTGTTCTCTTTTGCATACGCCATCAGATAGACTTTGTCGATAATGCCGTCTTGTAGCCATTTTACCCAGTCTTGGCTTCTGGTGTAATAGGCGTCATCGTAATTGGCGAAAACCGCTGCGGAGACAGTGAGTTGTGGATTGATTTTTTTAGCACCCTCAAACACTTTTTTTACGAAATTGGAGATGTTGCTTCTTTTAAACTCCTGAAAATCCACAAAGTTGCTTTCCTTAAATAGCTTCAAAGCCAAAGGGTTGTAGCCGTATTCTTTGGAAGGATAGCGAATGTAATCCATTTGGATGCCGTCAATTTTGTAATTGTTAACAACATCCATGAAAACATTGTACAAATAGTCTTGCACTTCGGGAATTGCAGGGTCGAAATACGCACCTTCTTCTTTCTGAGGAAGCATCCTGTCGCCATGTGAGTTGTGAGTTATCCAAAAAGGGTAGGTCAAATAGGGATGTTCCAGTCCGATATTGTCGGTTTCGTTGCCTGTAACCACGAATGTGGTGAGCCAAGCCACCAGTCTCAATCCTCGTTGTTGGCAAATCTCGGACAAATATTCCAAAGGGTCAAAGTCGCTATTGCTGAGCTTGTGATAGCGGGGTTCCTCGTTGGGATAGCTGGAGTCGTATTTATTGGGAAAATACAAAGCGTCCCCTCTGTAGCGAACCTCAGCGATGATTGTGTTGATGCCACATTCACAGAGTTTGTTTATCATGTTGTCTATTTTTTCTTTGCTGTCAATATCCCACGGAGTTGCCCAAACGGCTTTTTCCAAAGCGGACAGATTGCAAAAGAACAAAAGAAAAAAAAGGAGAAAAAATTCTCCTTTTTTGCATAAATTGGTTATGAACATTTAATGAAAAACTATCTCACTCTCAGAGGCATCAAGAGGAAACGAGCTTCAAGATTTTCGTCCACTTGTTCGTTGTTGTAGATTAGGATGGCCTCGGTAGGACCTTTCAAACAGAACTTCACGTTGTCGCTAGTAATTACGTTCAGAATGGCGAGCAAAAACTTGTAGTTGAGAGTGATTTCCATAGATTCTGAGTTGATTTCCGCAGTTTGCAAGTCCTCGCTTCCAAAACCCTTTTCGTCGTTGGAAGAGCTGAGCGTCAGTTGGTCGTCCCTAATGGTGAGTAAAACTCTGAAATCTATATCGGACGAAGCCAAAGAAACACGCTTGATGGCATCGCTGATTTCGTTTCTGTTGACAACCACAACATTGTTGTTTTCTACTTGGAAAGCCCTTTTGTAGTCGGGGAATTCGCCCTCGATGACGTGTGAGAAGATAGTGAAGTTTTCGTAATTGAAAACGATGCGATTTTCTTCAAAGAGAACATTGATTTTGTTGCTGTCTTCGTCCAAAATCTTGCTGATGAATAAAGTTGTTTTCACGGGCATAATTTTGCTGATTTCGTTTGTAACATCAAGATTTTCTTTCACAGTAACTTCGGCTATTTTGCTGGCATCGGTTGCCACCATGATTTGCCCTTGTGGGCTAAGTTGCCAAAAAATTCCGTTCAACACAGGAGAATTAATCCTATTGGACACTGCAAAAGAGGTGTTGTCAATCATCTTGGTGAAGAGATCCATTTCGAACTCAATTGCTTTGTTGAAGTCGATTTTGGGAATAATGGGGAAAACAGAAAAATCTTCAACAATCGGCGTGGAGAATTTGGAATTCCCACAGTTTATTTTCAGCTTATTTTCGTTTTGCTGTACATAGATAGTGCTGGAAGGCAAAGCAGCGATGATGTCACTGAAGTATTTGGCAGGCACGGCAGTTTTGCCAGATTCCAAAACGTTGGCTTTGATTTTGGCAGTTACGGTTATCTCCATGTCCGACGCACTAATGGTGATGGTCTCCTCATCCTGATCAGCTTCAAGGAGAAAGGTAGTGAGTATCGCCATGGTATTTTTAGTAGGAACGACGGTTACCAAGTGAGCAAGTTTGCCAGCTATATCTTTTTTTTCTATAGAAAATTTCATTTTATCTCCCTTACAAATGTTCTATCCGAAATTTTTAATGTTTTCCATGAATTTAGTGGAAACTATTAAAAACTATAGAACCAAAACAATAGGCAAGAGCCTTAAATTTATCTCAAAGCTCTTGCCTTTAATAGTTTTGAAATTTTGCAAACTATTTGATTGCGTCTTTCAATCCTTTGCCGGCCTTGAATGAAGGAACATCTCTGGCAGGAATGGTAATGCTATCACCTGTTTGAGGATTTCTCCCAGATCTAGCAGTTCTGTGTTTTACAGAAAAAGTTCCAAAACCAACTAAAGCAACTTTATCTTTTTTGGACAAAGCGGATGTAACGCTACCCAAGAAAGATGAAAGGGCAACAGTGGCTTGTTTCTTAGTAATTTTGGCATCATCGGCAATTTTGCTTACAATTTCTTCCCTTGTCATGTCTTCTCCTTATATATTAGAGTATTACTCATCTGCTATGGTCTCGTTGTATCTTGTCAATAAAAAATATCAATAAAATGTTAGCCTTACGTTGGTTAGGCAAAATTTGGGAAAAAGTAAAAGAAGTTAACTATCTTGAACCTAAGGTGTTGTGTGGATTTGTGCAGAGAAGAGCAAAAATGGAAGATTCCAAATTCCTCAAAAGCAACTATGCCAATCTTCAAGGGCACATTAAAGAGCGATTTTGCGATTTACGGCAAGACAATCTAAAAAAATGGTGGAGGTGGCGAGATTCGAACTCGCGTCCAAAAGTCAACCGCTACCGGCTCTACATACTTAGTTGTTTTGATTTAACCAAAAGCAAGGATAACAATCAACCTAAACTGATGGCGATTTCTCGATTTGAATTTCGCACGAAAGACGAGAAAAAATCTCTCTTGCTATTTGATTAAAAATGATACCTTATTTACGGGGAATAATCAAAAAATCACCCGAGAAGGCAGGCGCCTAATTAGGCAGCCATTGCGTAGTTATCGTTTCCGTCTACTTATTAGTTGTCCAAGCATTTTAACGGGATAATTGAACATTGCCCGGTATGCACCGAAAGTCGATTTAAACCTCTGTCTAAACCAAATTCACCCCCAAAATTTTGAGTGTAAGGATAGTTTTACAAAACTACAGATTGTCAACATTTTTTTCTTTCCAGATGTAAAAGGTGGATTTTAATGGAGATAAAAAGTAAAAAAAGGCTTGAATTAAATGGTTGAAAAAAATATCAAGCTTGGGATAAATGTGTTTTATTTTAAGGTGGAAATATGATTGAGATTAAAAGTTTTGTTTTGTTGCCTGGGTACGAAACTAACACTTATTTGGTGTATGAGCAGGATTCCAAAAAAGCTATTTTGATTGACCCGGCTGCTCCTGGCAAATCGGTTCAAGATTTTATAGATGATAAGGGCTTGGATTTGCTCTATATTTTGAATACGCACGGACATTCTGACCACATTGGAGGAAACGGCTATTTCAAGCGGTTATATCCCGACGCAAAATTGTTGATTCATTCCCAAGACAAGGCGATGCTGGTGGATTCGAAAGCTAATCTTAGTGCCTATTACGGAAGTAGCGAAGTTTTTTCTCCAAAAGAAGATGGTGTTCTCTCGGACGAGCAAAAAATTGAATTTGGCACGAGTGTAATCAAGGTGTTGCATACTCCTGGACATACATTGGGAGGAGTTTGTTTTTTGATTGGCAAGCATCTATTTTCTGGAGATACACTTTTTGATATGAGTGTTGGCAGGACTGATTTGCCAGGCGGCTCTCACGCCAAATTGATGAATTCGATTAAGTCCAAATTGATGAATTTGCCTGACGATTTGCTGGTTTATCCAGGACACGGCAATAGCACGACTTTGGGCGTTCAGAAAAAGAGAAATCCCTTTTTGCAAGGGTTGAGTTAGAATTATGATAATTGCGATAGATGGACCTGCGGCTTCGGGAAAAAGCACTACAGCCAAAAAAATTGCCGATGAGCTATGTATAAATTATATAGACACTGGGGCGATGTACCGTGCGTGTGCATTGAAGCTAATCAAACTGGGAATTGAGATGGAGGATACTCCAGAATTGAGAGCGATTATAGATTCTGTAAAAATAGATTTCGACAACAATGGTCGAAAGATTATTTTGGATGGATTTGATGTGAGCGAAGAGATAAGAACGGACGCTGTTTCTAGTGGAGCTTCTCAGGTCGCCACCATCGGTTTTGTTCGCGAGAAGATGACGGAATTGCAACGAAAAATCGGACTAAGCAAATCGGTGGTTATGGATGGCAGAGATATTGGCAGTGCTGTTTTCCCAAATGCAGACTTCAAATTCTATTTGGATGCTTCTGTGGAAGCTCGGGCGAAACGGAGATATTTGGAAGCTGTAGAAAAAAAAGAGAATTTGAGTTTGGAAGAAATAAAAAGTAGCATTATTTCCCGCGACAAAGCTGACATGAATAGAGAAATTTCTCCTCTGGTGAAAGCCGAGGGTGCTATAGAAATCGACACTTCTAATCTAACAATTCCCCAGCAGGTTGAGAAAATTTTGGAGATTGTCGGAAGATGAAGCCAACTATCAAGATAGCCGACCATTCGGGATTTTGCTATGGAGTGAAGCGAGCCATAGACATAGCGTTGGAGACTGCTCAGAATGAGTTTGGACGAGTAGTTACGATTGGGCCGATTATCCACAATCCGCAGATGGTTGAGAAGTTGGCTGAACGCAACGTGAAGTGTTTGAGCGAGTTAGTGGATGTGCAAGACGGTGATTGCGTGATAGTGCGTTCTCACGGGATGGTGAAAGAAGATTTGTGTTATCTGCAAAAAAGAGGCGTGAAAATCGTTGATGCGACTTGCCCGAATGTAGCGAAAATCCACAAATTGGTGCAGGAAAGTTCCCAAAAAAAGCAAGATGTGATAATCTTTGGAGACGAAAACCATCCAGAAGTTGTGGCTATCAAATCTTATGCGGGCGAAAAATCCGTTGTCGTAAAAAAGATTGAAGATGTACCCAAAAGTTTTTTGTCTTCAGAGTCGGTTCTTTTGGTTTCTCAAACTACCCAGAACAAGCAAAAATTTTCTGAATTTGAGCAACAACTTCGTGATGAGTGCGAGAATTTGGAGGTGGTTAACACCATCTGTAACGCTACGGAGGTGAGGCAAAGTTCCACAGAAAAACTTGCTCAAGAAGTTGACGTGATGATAGTGGTTGGCGGTTTGAATTCTGCCAATACCAGAACTTTGGCGAAAATTGCCAGCAAATTTAGCAAAACTTTTCATTTGGAAACTCCAGAAGACTTGGAAGCTACTATGGTGGAAGGTTTTGGCAAAATCGGCTTGACAGCGGGAGCTTCGACACCAAGTTGGCTAATAAAAAGTGTACTTTCTAAAATCGAGATGTTGTGCTCGTCATAAGTTTCGTGATTTTGGCAAGATTAGGGGAAACATAATGTCTAATAAAGAACAAATGCTGGCAATGATGGAAGAATCGTTCGGTAACATAAAAAAAGGAGAAATCGTAGAGGGAACGGTTGTCGGTATTGATGAGAGCAATGTTGTTGTTGATATTGGGTATAAATCCGAGGGAGTTATCTCTCTTAGCGAATTTAGTGATGATGTGCCTGAGGTAGGTCAACAAATTAATGTTTATATAGTTTACATGGAAGACGCCACGGGCAGAGTTAAGCTTTCTAAAAAAGTGGCGGAAAAAGAAGAGATTTTTCAAAATCTTGTGAAAGCCCATGAAAACGGTGACGTTGTTGAGTTTCAGGTGAAGAAGCTCGTTAACGGTGGTTTTTTTGTTACTGTGAACGGTTGCAACGCTTTCTTGCCTGGGTCATTGGTGGATATAAAGCCTGTTAAAAATTTCAAGCATTATTTAGATCAAACACTTGAAGGGAAGATAATCAATATTGATAAAGCCAAAAAGAGCATTGTTGTTTCTCGCAAAGATTCTCTTTTGGATGTACAAAATAAGAAGAAGTTGGAAGTTTTTGAGAATTTGGGAGAAGGTGCCGAAGTTGATGGTGTGGTGAAAGGCATCACCGATTACGGTGCTTTTGTTGACATTGGTGGGTTTGATGGTCTTTTGCATATTTCGGATATGAGCTGGTCAAATATTTCGCATCCTTCCGTATTGTTCAAGGTTGGAGACAAGATTAGAGTAAAGATTTTGAAGATAGCTTCCGACACAAATAGAATTTCGCTTGGAGTGAAGCAACTTCTGCCTCATCCATGGGAGAATGTCGATCAGAAGATTTCGCAGGGAGACACCGTCAAAGGTGTTGTCACCAAGTTGACTTCTTACGGAGCGTTTGTGGATTTGGAAGTTGGTTTGAAAGGATTTATTCACAAATCGGAAATGTCTTGGACGAGAACGATTAATCATCCTGGGCAAGTTTTATCCGAGGGAGAAGAGATTAGTGCGATTGTTCTGAATATTGATAAAGAAGACAAAAAAATCTCTTTGGGGCTTCGTCAGATGACGATAAATCCTTGGTTGACTATTGAGATGAAATACGAAGTTGGGCAGGTGGTAACCAGACCTGTGAAATCGATTACCAGTTTTGGGATGTTTTTGGAACTTGATGATGACATCGATGGACTTGTGCACATTGCTGATGTGGCTTGGAGCAGAAGAATCGACAATCTCAAGTCTGTATATAGAGTTGGTCAGGAGGTCGAAGTCAAGATTTTGGACATCGACACTTCTGCATATAAGGTGTCTTTTGGTATTAAGCAATTGACCGAAAATCCGTGGGAGAAAGCTGAACTTTTGAAAAACGGACAAGAGGTGAAAGCTAAAGTGCAAAAGACTGTTCAAAATAAAGGTGTTGTGCTTGATTTGGAATATGAAGGTTTGGTTTTTGAGGGATTTGTTCCCTTCTCTTATGTTTCGTTAGACCAAGGGCAAAGCCTTTCCGAGAAGTATCCTGAAGGTTCTGAACACGACTTTTTGGTTTCCAAGGTTGATCGCAAAGGTTGTAGGATTATTTTGAAGCCTGCTGACCAAGCGTATGAATCGCGTAATCAAGACGAAGATGGTCCTGTAGAATCTTTTCACGAACAATTAGATAATTTGAATTTAGATTAGTTTTATTGCCATATTGTAAGGAGAGTATATGCGTAAGAAAACTTTTAAGCACGGAGTACATCCTCCGGATTTTAAAAGTCTTAGCAGTGATTTTGCTATAGAGGTTCCCGATTTACCGAAAGTAGCTACTTTATTTTTGTCGCAGCATTTGGGTAAACCCGCTGTTCCGATTGTGAAGGTGGGCGACAGGGTAAAAACTGGCGAACTGATAGCAAAGCAAGACGGATTTATTTCTGCCAATATTCATTCTTCTGTTACAGGGGAAGTGGTTGCTATTGACTGCTTTATCGACCCAACTGGGAAGAAGAGCAAAGCGATTCAAATAAAAGCCGAAAACGAAGATGATTGGGTAGAACTTGTAGATGATGAGAAATATCTGGAGCTTCCGACGGAAGAAATAATCAAACGGGTTCAAGATGCTGGAGTTGTTGGAATGGGTGGTGCAGGATTTCCTTGCTATGTGAAGCTCATGAGCAAAAACATCGACACGGTTATTCTGAATGGTGTGGAATGTGAGCCTTTTATCACTTCCGATTACAGAGTTATGATGGAGAGAGGCGAAGAGATTATTGCAGGGTTGAAGATTTTTATGAAAGTTCTCGGAGCTAAGCGAGGGATTATTGGTATTGAGGACAACAAGCCGAAAGCGATTAAAGTTATTCATTCACTTCTCGTAGGTCAAAAAGATATTTATGTACAACCTTTGGAATTAAAATATCCGCAGGGCGGAGAGAAGCAGTTGATTTATGCTTGCACGGGCAAAGAAGTTCCCAATAAGGGTGGATTGCCTGCTGATGTGGGTGTGGTGGTGCAAAATGTGGGCACTGCTATTGCTGCTTATCAAGCTGTCCGCTACAAAAAACCTCTGATAGAGAGAGTGATAACTGTTACGGGCTCTGCCGTGAGAAGTCCCAAGAATTTCAATGCACGCTTGGGAGTGAGTTTCGATTATTTATTGGAACAAGCCAGAGGGTCGATTGCTCCCATAGCCAAGATTATTTCTGGTGGTCCGATGATGGGCTTTGCTGTTGGCGACTCCAGTGCATGCATTACCAAGACGAGTTCAGCTGTGGTTTTCCTGCGTAAGTCGGAAATATTTCAGAGTCAAGAGAGCAAGTGCATTCGCTGTGCCAGATGCGTGGATGTCTGCCCACAAAACTTATTGCCTGGGAAGATTGCTGATGCGTCTCAGAACGGACTTTGGGACGAATCTGCCAATTGCGGAGCTTTGGATTGTATTCGTTGCGGTAGCTGTGCGTACGTTTGTCCTGCTCACATCAACTTGGTGCAATGGATAGATTTAGCTCGGTTGGAATTGGCGAAAAAACCGAAACAGGAGGAGAAAAAATGAAACTTGTAGTTAGTGCTGCTCCTCATCTTCACGATAAATTATCGACCAAATCGATTATGTGGAATGTGGCGTTTGCGTTGTTGCCAGCGTTGTGTTTTTCCGTATATTACTTTGGTTTGAAGGCACTTTTGCTGACAGTTTGTGGAATTGCTTCGGCGATGATTTGCGAGGCTTTGATCCAAAAATTCAGAAAAGTTCCTGTGACTATAGATGATGGAAGTGCGTTTGTTGCTGGTATGTTGGTGGCTTTTAATGTTCCAGTTAGTGCTCCATGGTGGATACCCGTTGTCGGCAGTGCTTTTGCCATGGCTGTGGGTAAGCACGCCTTTGGAGGATTGGGTTCTAATATTCTTAACCCTGCTTTGTTAGCGAGGGCTTTTTTGATGGCTTCTTGGCCGACGATTATGACCAATTGGAGCAAAACAACTCTTGGCTCTATCAGTGGAATGATGGGCGTTAGCAGAGATTTGGTTTCCGCCAAAGCTAAGGTTTTGGTGAGCAGTGCAACACCTTTGGGAGTTGTTAAATTCTTGCGAGACCAGAGTTTTGTGGATGGCTTGGGCGTTACCGCTCAGCAGGGGAAAGAGGTTGCGTTGCTACTGATGAACAAATTGTCCAGTTTTGAGGTTTTGCAAAATCTCTTTTGGGGAAATTGTGGTGGAGTTTTGGGAGAGACATCCGTGATAGCGTTGCTACTTGGTGCAGGTTGGCTTGCGTATAAGCACATTATTGAATGGAGAATACCTACTTGCTACATCCTGACAGTGTTTGTTCTCACATATATTTTTGGTGGAATAGACGGGATTTTCTCAGTTTCTGTTTTGTTTGCAGCGTTTCAGGTTTTTGCAGGAGGTCTTATCCTCGGAGCTTTCTTTATGGCGACCGACATGGTGACTTCCCCCGAGACGAGAAAAGGCAGAATAGTTTTCGGTATTGGATGCGGAATCCTCACGGTTTTGATAAGGATTAAAGGTGGCTATCCCGAAGGCGTTTGCTACTCTATTTTGCTCATGAACTTGACAGTGCCTTTGATAAATAAATGGACTATGCCGAAGTTTTTTGGGTCAGCTAAAAAGGGGAGTGCAAAATGAAACATTATTTGAAACTTTCAGGGATTCTCCTTTTGATATGCGTTGTGGCTAGTGGGACTTTGGCTCTTGTGAACAAGAAGACGAAGCCGATTATCGACGAGATTGCTGCTAAGGAAGAAAAAAAAGCGATGCTTTATGTTTTGCCAGATGCGGAAACTTTTGAAAAGCGTGAAGCAGGAGATTTTGAATATTTCCTTGGTCAAAAGAGCGATGGAGAGTTGGTTGGTTATGTATTTATCGTTGCCGAGCAAGGTTATTCCAGCGTGGTGCGGACTGTTGTGGGGCTGAAAACGAATTTTTCCGTGAATAGCATAAAAGTTATTTCCCAAGCTGAAACTCCAGGTCTTGGAGCTAATTGCGAAAAGAGGGAATGGCAAGACTTGTTTAAGGACAAAAAAATTGCTCAGATAGCTGTAATCAAAGATGGTGGCGAGATTACCAGTATAACTGGCTCAACCATCACCAGTAGGGCGATTTCCAACTCTATCAGTGCTGGAATTAAACTTTTGGAAGGGGCTGTAGTGAAAGAAGGAGGCAACAAATGAGCTTGAAAGATAATCTCTTAAAAGGATTTGTGAAAGAAAATCCGATTTTCACCATGGCTTTGGGGCTTTGTCCGACTTTGGCGGTTACTTCTTCTTTGGAGAACTCTCTCGGTATGGGGCTTGCTTCCACATCTGTTCTTATCGGTTCCAATGTGATAATTTCGCTCATCAAGAATTTTATTCCCGCTAAGGTAAGAATACCTTGCTATATCGTGGTGATTGCGTCGTTTGTGTCTGTTGTGGATATGTTGATGCACGCTTTTTTGCCTGCTTTGCACAAGAGTCTGGGGCTTTTCATTCCGCTGATTGTGGTGAACTGCATGATTCTTGGTAGAGCGGAAGCTTTTGCTTCCAAGAATGGAGTTGTTGATAGCTTTGTTGACGCGATTTCCATGGGGCTTGGTTTTACGCTTTCTTTGTCACTTTTGGGCATTATCAGGGAGATACTTGGTGCGGGTAAGATATTGGGATTCCAAGTTTTGCCAAGTTCGTATCAACCGATGCTCGTGGCAATACTTGCTCCAGGAGCTTTCATCACTCTTGGCTTCATTATGGCACTTATCAATATGATGCAAAAGAAGGAGAAATAGATTATGGAAATTATATATAAGTTACTTTTTATCTCCATTTCCACTGTGTTTGTCAACAACTTCGTGTTGATGAGGTTTTTGGGGTTGTGTCCGTACATCGGAGTTTCCAAGAAGTTGGATTCGGCTCTTGGAATGGGTATGGCGGTGATTTTTGTGATGAGCATGGCGTCTTGCATCTCTTATCTTATTCAATACTATCTACTTGTGCCTTTCGGCTTGGAATATTTGCAAACTATCGCTTTCATTTTGACGATTGCTTCGCTTGTGCAGTTTTTGGAGATGGGTATCGCCAAGTACGCCCCTGCTTTGTATAAGGCTTTGGGTGTGTTTTTGCCACTTATCACCACCAACTGTGCGGTGCTTGGTGTGGCTATTCTGAATGTTCAGTCAACTTGGGCGGACGGTACGCCGTTCAACTTCATCGAATCTATTTTGCAGGGATTTTTTGCAGGTATCGGGTTCACTCTTGTTCTTGTGCTAATGGCAGGCATTAGAGAGAAGTTGGAATATTGTCCAGTTCCCGATTCGCTAAAAGGTATGCCAATCGCTTTTATAGTTGCAGGGTGTATGGCTCTTGCGTTTCTCGGATTTGCAGGATTTAAGATTTAGCTACTGGAGGAAATGATGGAATTTATTTTATATCCGGTGGCTATCATCGGAGGATTAGGTGTAATTTACGGATTGATTTTAGCTTTTGCTTCCATTAAGTTCAAGATTGAAGTCGATCCTAAGATAGAGCAAGTGTTGGAGGTTACTCCCGGTGCAAATTGTGGTGCTTGTGGATTTCCTGGTTGTTCTGCTTATGCAGAGGCTATAGTGAAAGAGGGAGCTGAGATAAACAAGTGTGCTCCTGGTGGTCAGACTATGGTGGACAAAGTGGCGGAAATTATGGGAGTGAAAGCTGGAGCTCAAAAGAGAAAAGTTGCTGTGATTTTGTGCGGAGCAGGTGGAACGGACAGAACCAACACCACTTTTGAATATAACGGTGTGAACCACTGCAAGATTATGAACACAGTTGGTGTGGGCACGAACGCTTGTAGCTACGGTTGTCTTGGTGGCAACAGTTGTGTGGATGTGTGTCTGTTCGGTGCTATTGCTTTGGATGAATTTGGCAACAAGACGGTTGATAACGACAAATGTACTGGTTGCGGTACGTGCGTGAAGGAATGTCCTCGGGAGCTGATAGTTTTGGCTGACATCGACAAAGAAGTGCATGTGTATTGTAGCAACAAGGACAAAGGTGTTGTAGCCAAGAAAAATTGCGGAGCTGTGGCATGCATCGGTTGTAAACTTTGCGAGAAGAAGTGTCCCGTTGGTGCTATCACCGTGGAAGACAATTTGGCAAAAATCGATTATGACAAATGTATTTCTTGTGGACTGTGTGCTTCTGCTTGTCCAACTGGAGTTTTAGTTGACAATAAAGAGAAGAGAGGAAAAGCTAAAATTACGGACGATTGCATTGGATGTACTCTTTGCACGAGGGTTTGTCCGACTGAAGCTATTAGTGGTTCCTTGAAAGAGAAACATGTGGTTGACCCTGAGAAGTGTATCGGTTGTGAGGCTTGCGTTGCCAAGTGTCCGAAAAAGGCAATAGAAATAGAATATACCGATTAGACTTAGAATTTAATTTTTATGTGACCTTAGGGATTTTGCGTAAATCTTTTAAGGTCATTTTTTTCATTTGAAAGTGGAAATAAGGAGGATAGTCGAATGAGTCTGAAAAAAAATCTTGGATTTTGGGATATTTTTTGCATCTCGTCTGGAGCGATGATTAGCTCGGGATTGTTTATTTTGCCCGCGATAGCTTATGCGATGTGTGGCAAGAGCGTTTTTGTGGCTTATTTGATAGCGGGGGTTTTGGTTATTCCTGCTCTTTTTTCCAAAGCCGAATTGACAACTGCCATGCCCAAATCGGGAGGCGACTATTTTCATATTGATAGAAGTTTAGGACCAGCTGCGGGGACTTTGTCTGGAATTTCGGCTTGGTTTTCTCTCAGCTTCAAAAGTGCTTTTGCTCTGTTGGGAATTGGTGCTTTCGTGCGGATTGTCCTTCCCGATTTCCCGATGTGGCAGATTAAATTGGTGGCGGTTGGATTTTGCGTGCTGTTTATGGTTGTCAATATCTACAGCACCAAGCATGCAGGCTCTTTGCAAATCTTTTTGGTGTTATTTCTTTTAGCAATTTTGTTTTATTATGTAGCCGTTGGGTTGCCAAATGTCGATTTTGCTTATTTCGACACTAGCGAAGATTTTTGGCCAAGTCATCGAGTGTTGTTGGGCACAGTCGGAATGATTTTTGTTTCGTACGGAGGATTGACCAAAGTGGTGAGTGTAGCCGAGGAGACCGAGAACGCTTCGCTAAACATTCCTTTGGGAATGTTTACTTCCTTTTTTGTGGTTACCGTGTTGTATGTTTTGGTGGTTTTCATCACTGTCGGAGTTCTTAAAGGAGATTTGATAGCAGGTGGAGAGCCGACTTTGACACCCATCTCTGACGCTGCGAACGTCTTTATGGGTTCTGTGGGCAAAGTCCTTTTGGCGATAGCGGCTCTTTTGGCTTTCATCTCCACAGGCAACGCGGGTATAATGGCGGCTTCCCGAACTCCCATGGCGATGGCGAAAGACAAATTGTTGCCAAATTTTTTCGGCAGACTCTTCGGCAAGAGCCAAACACCGATTATCTCCATAATTATCACGTCGTTGTTTATGATTGTGGTCATTTTGTTTTTGGATCTCAAGATGCTAATCAAAACCGCTTCCACACTCAAAATTTTGCTTTTTGCCACAGTGAATTTCGTGGTAATCGTGATGCGAGAGAGCAAGATTGCCAATTATAGACCGAGATTCAAAACGCCACTTTATCCGTGGATACAGATTTTCGGGCTGATTTCTTACGCATTGTTGCTCTTTGAAATGGGGAAAACTCCTTTGCTGATTTCAGGTGGATTTTTGATTTTGAGTTTTCTTTGGTATTGGTTTTACGGCAGAGTGAACTCGGACAGAACTTTTGCCCTCATGAATATAGTCGATAGGATTATTGGCAAGAAATTGTCGAGCGAAAAATTTTCGGAAGAGCTAAGGGAAATTTTGCTTGATAGGGAACAAATTGTAACCGATTTTTTTGATGAAACCGTTTTGAAATCTGTTGTCATCGACATTCCAGCTATTGCTGATAGAGAAATGGTTTTGGATATGATAAGCGAAGAGTTAGCTGGTAGATTGGGTGAGAGCAAAGAGTATTATCTGGAAAAATTCCAAGAGCGAGAAGCACAGAGTTCAACTCTAATCAGTTCTTTTTTGGCGATACCTCACATCATTTTGAAGGGGAAAGAGTTGTTCGATTTGGTGATAGTTCGGTGTAGGCGAGGGATAGATTTTGGTGGCGAGAACATCGGAGTGCAAGCTGTATTTGCCTTGGTAGGCTCCATGGATATGCGGACTTATCATCTCAAGGCTTTGGCTGCCATCGCTCAGATAGTGCAAAATCCCAAGTTTGAGCAAAGGTGGATGGCTGCTCGCACTATGCAAGATTTAAAGGACGTTTTGATTTTAGCTTCTAGAAGGAGGTAGTTAAGATGAGAACACGAGTTCTAATTTTTTTATTTTGCCCATGTATTTTGCTCAGTTCCACTTGGAATTGGAGGTATATCAGTTCCGAGAATTTTGATGGTTATTACAAAAAAGGGGACAAGGATAAGGCGATTAAGGGGCTTTATTTCCTTGAAAAGCACAAAGCTAAAGTGGATTCTTTGGTCGGTTTTTCAAAGACGGGAAGTTTCAATCTTGGTTCCTATATTTTGGAAATACCAACTACTATTTCCGAGGGCGAGTACAAGCAAAGGATTCCGATTGTTTTCCAAAATATGGGAGTTGCAAATGGATATGCAGACCCAACTATGCCCAAGATTTCTCTATTCCACAGTGGCATGAAGGCTGATGGATTTGTGTGGGGAGAGAATTGGTATAGGATGGTGGCGGTGCATGAATATACGCATATTGCTCAGATGTCGCCCAGAAAAGGCAATTTGGCGACGGCGATATTCGGCTACTGGCTCAGTCCAAATATATATCAGCCTTTGTGGATTTTGGAGGGTTACACGGTTTATAGCGAATCCCAAATTTCTCCAAATGAGGGGCGACTCAATAATGGTGCTTATCATGCTATAGCCAAATCTCAGAAATTTTTTGGAACCACTCCCTCATTAATGAGCCTCACTTATCACGATTACAAAGATTTTCCCCCTGATGCACAGTATCTCTACGGGGGTATTTTGACGGATTATCTCTCGCAGACCTACGGCGAAAAGTCGCTAACGATGTATAATAACCTTGTAGAAGCACGAGGAGTAGGGGGAGTTTTCAATGTATTGCTTCCAAATTTTTATATGGATAGAGCTGCCAAAAAAGTTTTTGGTGAAAAATTTCATTCATTGTACAAAAAGGCGATAGACAATTTGCCAGAGGTGGAAATCAACACCGATTTGGAATTGCAAGGTCAGAAAAAAGGGAATGTTCACGAGTTTGTAGTGGAAGACGGGGAATGCTATTACACAGTGGGAACTTACGATTTTTCAGGTTCTTCCGTGAGCGAACTGTATTGCTGGAAGAACGGAGAGTCGGAATTTATAAAAAACTTCATTTCTGCTGATGACTACTCGTTTCAGCTATCGGGGAAGAGCTTATATTACAAAAAATATGTGTTCAAGTCTGGTTTTGCCAATATAGACGAAATGGGTACAGGAGTTAGCAGAGAGCTATATGTGTACGACCTTGCTCGGAAGAAAGAGAAATTGGTTTTGCCCGAGAATATTGAGAGCTTTTTTGTGGATGAGCAGAAAAATATATATTACACCAAGGAGCGAAAAGATTCCTATGGCAGCGAGTTGTATCTCAAAAAAGTTGGCGAAAATCCACAACTCTTGATGAGCACGGATATGAGCATATCTCAATTGTTTTTTGCTGAGGGCTTGCTTATATTGACAGCCAAATCGGAATTAGGTTCGCTGGGGTTATATTCGTGGAAAGCTGGTGAGGAAAACCTGAAAATGCTCATCAATTCAAAATACGCGGAAATTTATCCTTCTGTGAAAGCTGGCAAGCTCTATTTCACGGCGAATTATGATAAGAACATAAGCGGCTATTGTTACGACTTGCAGAGTGCAAAACTAACCAAAATTACCGATGCTGATTTTGCCAAAGCTACCAAAGTTGATGGCGAGTTTGCTTACTATTTGGGCTTAGGCAAGGATGGATATAGGGTGTGCAGAAGTGAGATTAAAAATAGAACTGTGGCACTCCCACCCAACAGTGTGGATGAGAAATTGGACATTTCAACTTTTGAATACGTTGATAAGGGAGGAGCGGTTACGCGGAATTTGGCTTCACTTTTGATTCCCCCAATAAGAACTCCTCTCATTCAGCAGGGTACAGATTTGCTTGGTTCTACAAACTATGTAATGGGAATTGGCGATTTTTTCTTTTTGAATGCTTTCACAACTTTTTTTGACCCGCTCATTATCAACTTTTCGGTGTCCCCAAATAAATTCTATGGTGTTAGCGGACTCCTGCCTGTTTACACTTCGTACGATTTTGGACTTAGTAATATTTATCTTTTGCTGGGATACGAGTTTGATAATGAGGAGAGCGAGAAAACAATAGATAGCAAAGAGTCTTATTTTACAGGAGTGAATTTTGTTTTCAATTTGCCTCACGACTATTTGAGCCTCACATCCACATTTGATGATGATGAAGACGTAGATTGTAACCTCATTTTTAATCATTATTTTCGTAATTCGCAATTGGGATTTGCTGGCAGTGTGAAGAAGATTGCTGACAAAAACTTGCTGTGGTATCAGATGGAGAAAGAGGCTAACCTTTTCTATTTGCAAAAAATATGTGATGTAAAAAAAGGGCTATGGTCTCCGAGTTTGTATATGCGAGATTTGAATTTGAAGTTTTTTGTCGATTATGACAAGGACGAATTGTCCAAAGATAGCTATGAACTGGATACCAAATTTGGTGTAGGATTAGTCTCAAATCTGGCGACAATGATGGGGAATATATCCGCAAATCTTGAAGTCGGTTCTTGTTGGGAAAAGAAAAAAGAAAATGAAGACTATCAGCCTGAGATTTACTTTAACTTTTTGTTTTTCTATTAGTTAAGGGGGGATTTGTGAAAAGTTTTCGCAAAGAGTTGTTTTTTAGCGTGAAAGGCAGAAGAGGGTACATCAACATAACTCCCGAAGTGGAGGACGCACTCGCCGAAAGTGGCATTAGGGAAGGTCTGTGCCTCGTGAACGCCATGCACATCACAGCCAGTGTTTACATCAACGATGACGAACCAGGGCTTCTGCAAGATTACGACAGATGGTTGGAGAAACTCGCTCCGCATGAACCAGTGTCTCAGTATGCTCATAACGGCTTTGAGGATAACGGCGATGCTCATTGCAAGCGTCAGATAATGGGCAGAGAGGTCGTTGTGGCTATCACGAATGGCAAGCTCGATTTTGGACCATGGGAGCAAATTTTTTACGGTGAATTTGACGGAAATCGCCGCAAAAGAGTTTTGATAAAGATAATTGGGGAATAATAGGCTTGGACAAAAGTTACAAGAAAATTTTGATAATTCGCTTTAGCTCCATCGGCGACATCATCATCACTACGCCGATTTTGAGGAGTATGCGGGAGAAGTTCCCCAATGCAACCATTGATTATCTAACCAAAGCGGATTTCGCTCAGCTATTGGAACACAACCCCGATGTTGACAGCGTGTTGAGTTATGACAAATCGAAGTTAAGTGCAAAGTCACTTAAAGAAAACCTGAAATCCCAGAAATACGATTTGGTTATAGACTTGCATAACAGTTTGCGTTCACGCTATTTGCGGTTCAATTTGGCTTCGGATATTTTGGTTTATTCCAAACCTTATTTCCGACGTTGGCTTTTGGTGCGATTCGGGATAAATCTTTTGAAGAAAGCTGAGGGCATCTATCTCAGGTATTATGAGGGCTGTCGGAAGTTGAATTTGAAAGAGTATCGGGAATATTTTGTTCATTTCACGCCCGAGCATTCTAAGAGTGTTTCGAGTTACATTCTGGAGAAAAAGCCGATTCTGATTTCGCTATCGGCTGCACATTTCACTAAAAAGTGGGCTTTGGAAAAATTTGCCGAGGTCATTTCAAGTTTGCAGGACGAGAACTTGATTGTCTTGGGTGGAGAAAAAGAAAAAGGCGATGTGCAAGAGTTGAAGGGTTTGTTACCCAAGGAAAGCAAGTTTTTGGATTTGTGTGGGAAGTTGGATTTGTTGCAGACAGCGGCTCTGATGAAGGAGTCCAAACTTCTACTTTGCCACGACAGTGGTCTATTGCATTTGGCTCAATCGCAGGATTTACCCTGTGTGGCGATTTTTGGTTGCACCACCAAAGAGCTTGGCTTTTTCCCCATCAACGGTAATAGCGAGGTAGTTCAGGTAGATTTGCCGTGTCGACCTTGCACGACAATGGGTTTGGACAGATGCCCGAAAAAGCATTTTGCTTGTATGGAGCGGATTGACGCTCAAACGGTTCTGGCGAAAATGAGGGAGAGGCTATGATTTGGCTCTACAATTATCTGTTTTTGCCTCTTGTTTCATGTGTGTTGCCCGTAGCAAAAATCTTCGTAAAAAAGCTCTCCGAGGGCTTGGAAGCTCGGGAAAGTTTGTTCGTTGATTTAGAACGAGATTTGTCTAAACTAGACAAGAATAGACCAAGAGTGCTTGTGCATAGCACGTCTGTGGGCGAGTGGCTACAGGCTGAGCCAATCGTGAAAAAGTTGAAAGAGAAAAATCCGCAGTTGCTTGTGATAGCCAGTTTCTTTTCTCCGTCTGGCTTCAACTTCATCAAGCCCAATCACGAAGTAATTGATGTCAAAACCTATTTGCCTTTGGATACACGAAAGAACGCCAAGAGATTTTTGGAGATAGTTCGACCTGAGTTTTGGATAATTTCCAAGCTCGATGTGTGGGCAAATCATTTGCTTGAGGCGAAGCAAAGAGGGATTAAAGTTTTTTTGACTTGTGCAACTCTGACCAAATTGTCTAAGCGTGACAAGGGGATTTCGGCTATTTTTCACAAGAAATTGTATTCCAAGATTGATGCGATGTTTCCCATTTCCGATGATGACAAAAGCAGATTGGCGAAGCTGTATCAAGGGGAGATGCACGTTTGTGGCGATACGAAATACGATTTGGTGATTTCCGCTGCCCAGCAGAAAAAATTCGTTACACCTTTGCGATATGACGAGAATGACGTGGTTTTTATTGCCGGTAGTATCTGGTCGGAAGGTGCAAAAGTTTTGTTCCCAGTACTCAAAAACTTTTTGAAAGAACATGCGAATTTTAAAGTGATATTAGCTCCACACGATTTGAGCTACGTCTCCGAGTTTGCCAAAGATTTTGCCGATGCGAAGCTGTATTCCGAGGTGAAAGATGGCGAAAGTCCGCAAGTGGTGGTGGTTGACAGCATAGGGCAGTTATCGGGTTTGTACGGCTTGGCTCAGATAGCTTATGTTGGTGGAGGATTTGGCACGGACGGTTTGCACAATGTGGTAGAACCCGCAGTTTACGGGTCTCTGTTGTTTTTCGGAGCGAATTTTCACTCATCCTACGAAGCGGAATGTATGGTGGATGAGCAAGTGGCGAGTGTCGTCACAGATAGCAAGCAAATTGAAGATTTGTTCACTCGCTTTTTTGGAAATGATGTTGCGATAGCCGAGCAACGAAAGAATTGTGCCGATTTTGTTTTCAAGAATAAGGGTGCGACCGCGAAGATAGTTGCTCACATTGAGCGAATTTTGCATGAAGAAAATATCTTATAGAGAAATTTGCAAGATTTTCACCAAATCGGATGTGGTGCTGATTTGCGTGCTTGTGGCGATTTCTCTTGTGGTTGGATTTTTTCAACTGACCTCCGAAGAGCCTCATATTGTGCAGATTTTCAGAGATGATACTTTGGTTGGAGAGTACAATTTGGCTGATGAGCAACTAATTGATATGGGATGCGTTGTGGCGAGAATAGAAGACCACAAAATTCGGATTGTCTATTCCACTTGCTCTGGACAACATTGCGTCCAACAGGGTAGTCGGTTGCCGATAGTGTGCCTGCCCAACAAGGTGGTCATCAAGGCGAAAAAGCAGACGGAAGAGATGTTGATTACGAAGTAGCTAAACTTAATAGTGATTAAGATTTAACGACGATTTATCGTTCCTTTAATTTCAATAAGTAAATCAATTACTTCCTTAATATTTTTATCATTGTCTATTTCAATCTTTGCACATTTACCATTGTAAAATTTTTGTACACTTTCGGACAAAGATATAATTTCATGGTGGTTAATTTTTTCTCTAACTTTCTCTTCTGCTAACATAACAGTTATTTTTATTTTCTTTTTCTTTATTTCTATGAAAGCAAAATTTCTTTTACTTCTTAATGAAATATAATACCGTTGGGAATTGAATTGTATTTTGGGATTTACTTCCTCCAAAGATTTCTTCAAATATGAGTAAACTTCTTTTATTTTGTCATCGACACCATCCAAGTGAAAATTTTCATCATATACAGATTTCATTTTCTCTTCGTCTGAGTTATCAGAAATCAAATCTATATTTTTAATATTTTCAAAACTGGGAGTTAGAGTAAAAATGGAATCTTTTTGATTGGTATATTCTTTTAAAATGGCAACTTTTACCATTTTCCCCCAAGTGTCAGTGTAAGTTTCAATAATTTCAGGGAACTCTTTTTTGTTTTCATCAATGATAAGCAAAATATTTTGACTGTTTTCAATTGTATCTTTGAAGAATTTAAAAATTTCACTATTTCCGATTTCGCTCTTCAGTTGATTTCTCAATTGCTCATCATTTTCAAAAATAGAAAATAGTTTTTCTATTAGTTTGGTTTGACTTGATGGATTTTTATAAAAGGCGAAAAATTTAGTAAGTTGTGGGAAAATATGATTAAAGAAACTATGTTTAGCCAACTCAACTTCTACAAGATAAAATTCAGGATTATTTTTGTCAGAAAAGTCAATTAAAAAACCATCGGGGATAACACCACCAAACGAGTCATTGTCAATTTTCTTCTTAGCATCAACAAATATAGTTTTTTCTCCAAAGAAAATTTTAGAATTAAGAACAACGAGTTTTTCAAAATCAGATTCTAATGCAAATTGCTTTTCTATATATCGAATTTCATCTTTATAAATTATTGTTTCCATTTAAGACCTCTTGAAAATTGAAGATTTGATTTTATCTTTTTAAGTCAAACAAAATTTTAGGTTGTTGCGTCCATCAGGGTAGTCGTTTGCCGATAGTGTGCCTGCCCAACAAGGTGGTTATCAAGGCGAAAGAGCTGAGAAAAGAGATGCTGATTACGAAGTAGCCGAGATTTTTTGTTGACAAATTACCTCCTTTTCTTTCTAATTCTCGCATCATGAATATTTAATATAATTCTCATTCATCATAACAATTGCAGGGCATACGGAGTTTCTTTTCGTGTGCGGAGTTGTGGTGAATTCATTTATTTCCTTTGAATAAAATCGATTACCTTATTGGGAGATTTAGCCCAAGCAGAGGTTTAGATTGTCGTGTTCAGGGGAATAGTCTTAACAAATTTCAGATAAATTATTTTGGAGAACAAAATGAAAATTAATGATATATTAAACATGATAAACAAGCCGAAAATCTACGAAAAAGGCACGCATTTTATGTGGACTAACGAGTACATCTCTCGCCAACTTTTGCAAATACATTTGAATCCTGACGTTGATTTGGCAAGCAGAAATAGGGCGACAATCGAGAAAACCATCGAGTGGATTTTGGATTTGAAAGCAAATGAAGAGAAGCTCGAAATCTTGGATTTGGGTTGCGGCCCAGGGCTTTATTCGGAGCGATTGGCAAAAAAAGGGCATCAAATGACTGGAATTGACATTTCCAAAAATTCAATCGATTATGCCAAAACTTCCGCCAAAAAGCAAAATCTCAAAATCGACTATCGTGTCGGAAGCTATTTGGATTTGGAGCTGGAAGAACAGAAATTCGATATGATACTTTTGATTTATACTGACTTTGGAGTGCTAAATCCCAGTGAGAGAAAGATTCTTTTGGATAAAATACACCGAGCTTTGAAGCCGAATGGAATTTTCGTTTTTGATGTGTTGAGCGATTCTGAATTGGAGCAAAAGATTTCTCCCAAAAATTGGGAGCTTTGTTCTGACAATGGATTTTGGGATGCGAAGCCTTATTTGGAACTGTCAAATTCATATCTGTATGAGGAGCAAAAGGTTATCTTATACCAAAATGCCATCATTACAGAAGATGAAGATGTGCGGATTTATAGATTTTGGACTGGGGTTTTCAATGATGAAAAGTTGAGTAACTTATTGCAAGAAAACGGATTTGCTGATTACTCATTTCATGATGATGTGTTGGCTGGAGACGGACTATGGGACGGCAAAAATGTGATTTTTACGGTCGCCTCCAAAAATTAGAGGAGAGATAATGTCATATTTTATATACGATGAAAAGAAAGTTTATTACAAAGTTGTGGGGCAAGGCACTCCGATGCTTCTATTGTACGGGAATACGGCGTCTTCGCGAATGTTCAAGAGCGTTATCAAGAGCTATGCGAGGCGTTACACGGTGATACTGATTGATTTTCCCGGACATGGGAAATCCCAGAGAGTGCAGGAGTTTGAGACGGATTTTTGGTTTTATAATGCGGAAGTTTCTTATGCGTTGCTCAAATATTTGTCACTGGAGAAAGTTTTCGTTGTTGGGACAAGTGGTGGTGCTTTGGTTGCCATCAATTTGGCTTTGGAGCATCCCGAAGTGGTGAGTAAAGTGGTTGCCGATAGCTTTGAGGGTGAGAATCCCTTGAATTCTTATATTCAGACTCTTTGGGCAGAGCGAGAGCGGGACAAAAAGAAATTGTTGGCAAAGCTGTTTTGGTTTCTTTGTCATGGGTTCGATTGGCACAAAGTGGTGGATTTGGACACAAAAATGAATTTAGATTTTGCGAAAAGTGGAAAATCGTTCTTTCACAAGTCGTTTTCTTCGTTGGAAGTTCCGATTTTGCTGACGGGGAGCATGGAAGACGAGTTTTGCAACTCACTGGATAAAATCTATAACGAATTACAAAGAAAATTGCCGAAGGCACAAGTTCACATGTTCGAAAAAGGAGGGCATCCAGCGATGTTCTCCAACAAAAAGAAATTCTTTGAAATTGTGAAAAACTTGTAATTGCTTGTATTTAAAGAAGGTCGGATGAAGTAACTTGCTTTATCCGATTTTCATCTTCTAAAAATAGTTGCTGAGTTTAGTTGCCTTTCTCAAGGTTTTCTTAGGAACTTTTTTCAAGTTTTTGCTTCCTGCTTGGGAAATAGCTTTTACTATTTTGTAGCCACCGTTTTTCAAAACTTCTTTTACGGAATGAATTGCTCCTCTACTTTCAGGCAAAATAAAGTTGAAAGGCCAAGGAGTAGTACAAGCGGTTACGATAATTGCTTTTTTCCCTTTAAGTTTGGGAATAGGAATTCCTTTGGGGCTTTCTCCCATAAAAAGAGGAACAAGTCTGTCAAAAAGTACTTTCAGAGGAGCACTCATGTTTCCCCAGTGTGTTGGCGTACCAACAATTAGCAAATCCGCATTTTTTATTTTTTGTCCGACATAATGAGCATCGTCCTTCGGCAAAACGCAGATGTCATTTTTTCTACAGGACATGCAGGCTGTGCAGTATTTTATCTTTAAATCGCAAGCATCAATCCAGTCTATTGTATGTTTATCGGATAGGGGGTTGATTATGGTTTTTACAATTGTGGCAACAATGCCATTTTTTCTGGGACTTCCGTTTAGAACCAATATTTTCATTTTTCTCCTTGTCTTATGTTTATTGCTATAGTATTTTTTGAAAATTTGTTTTGTATAGACACGGATGTAAATTTTGAAATGCTATTTATAATCCTCTCTCACGGGCGAAAAAATATCCAAAACTATTGAATCTTCCACGCTCTCCGCATAGTGTTCAACATTCCCTTTGATGCACCAGCTGTCGCCTGCGTGCATTTCGTGTCTTTCTCCGGCGATAGTCAGAACAATATGCCCCGAAATCAAATACCCCGTTTGCTCTTGAGGATGCTTGTGGCTTGGCATTGTGCACCCTTTTGTCAATTTGAATTTAACCATCAAAGTGTTGTCGCCGTAAGCCAAGGTTTTCCGCTCAATTCCTTCGATTGCCTTGATATAGCCGTCCTCAGAAGATTTTTTTACTTGGTAGTTTTGCATAGATTGCCCCTTTATTTTTTTCAATCTGCTTCATGCTCAAAGTCGTGCGGTTCGATGTGCACAGTGGAGATTATGTTGAATTGCTTATAGACGATTTCTTCGATGTCTGTGGCGATATGATGACCTTCCGCAATGCTCAGATTTTTGTCCAGTTTGATGTGAAAAGTGATTTCGCGGTGGCTCACATAGTTGTGGATGTGGAAATGATGCAGTTGCAGATTTGTGCCGAATTTCCCAGAAACAGATTTTTCTATTTCCGCGATTAGCTCGGGTGAAGGTTCTTCTCCCAGAAGTTTGCGAATGGCTTCGTGAGCTATTTTTAGTGTAGCGTAGAAAAGCATAAGCGAAATGACGATTCCCAAAACACTGTCAATCCACCAAAATTCGTGGGCAAAGAGGATGCCAATCAAAACGATTATCGAGGATAAAGCGTCCGAGCGATGATGCCATCCGTCAGCTTTGACGCTCACATTTTCGGTTTTACGAGCCAAATAAAAGGCGTATTGTGCCAGAAGTTCTTTGGTGATGATGGACACAGCAGTGACCACAATGGCGAGAGTGCCGAATTTGGTAGCTTGGTGAATTTGGAAGCGAGCGATGGCGTCACAGATGAAGCCGAAAGCTATAAATCCGAGTAAAAAAGCGATAAATAAAGCGGCTATCAATTCAAATCTTCCATAGCCAAAGGGGTGCTTGCTGTCTGGCTTTTTGGCGGAAAGTTTGGTGGCGATGACCACAATGATGGAACTCAGCGAGTCGGACAAAGTGTGCCACGCATCAGCAGTCAGGGCGATGGAGCCAGTGACAATTCCAGCCCAAAATTTGAGAGCGAACAGAAGGCAGTTGACGATTACGGAAACAATACCTTCCCAATATCCAGCGTTTTTAGAGGTCATTTCATTCAATAGATTTATTTTTTTGGAAGCAAAATTCCAGAGATTTTTTCAGAGTTCTATCGAAAAATTCCCAATTGTGATTGCCTTCAGCTTCTTCAAAAGTAGCGTCATAATTTAGATTTTTCAGGATTTCGTAGTAGCGATAATTGTCTTTGTAGAAAAAATCGTCTTTCCCACATGAGAGATAAAATTTTGGTCTTTCGTGCAATTTAGCTGAATTGTGTGCAAGTTCCAAAACATCTTCTTTTTTATTATACGAAATATCTTCACCGAAAATTGCTTGAAAATCTTTGAAGAGAGTTTCTCCATACATTTCCTTGAAATTTTTAGCACCATTAGAGCGTTCCAAATCTTCTTTCATAAATAAACATGGAGAAGAAAATGCACAGCAAACTCTGTAGTTTTTAGGTTTGGTCAGAGCACATTTCAAGGCACCGTAACCACCCATAGATGCACCAATTATGTAAGTGTTTTCTTTTTTGGCGGAAATATTAAAAGTTTTTTGGCAAATTTGAGGAAGTTCTTCAGTTACATAGGAAAAATAGTTTGAACCAAATTTCATATTGGAATAAAAACTTCTGGCGACATTTGGCATCACGAAAATTGCGTTGTAGTTCAGTGCATAGGTTGGCAACATTGTGTAATCGAGCCAATCTCCACTTCGCCCACACAAGCCGTGTAACAGATAAACAATTTTGTAAGGTTCATTTCCGTGGTTTCCATTGCAGAGAATGGAAATTCCAGTTTCCATTTCTAATTTTTCAGAAAATAAATTTCCTCTTAGTATCATTTAATCTAACTCCTTATTTGCAAGTGTGTTCGTGATTTTGTCCACAGTAATTATTCGGTAAGTGTTTGAATTGATAGTGATTCGTATTTTGTTTTTATTATTTGAAACATAAATATTTTTCCCAATTTTCTGAAAATTTTTTAATGGAGTTTCATGAATAGAATCGTAAAGCAACTTTTCGATTTCATTTTTCGATAAAGAGAGTTTTAACTTTTTGTTTATTCGTTGATAGACTAGTTCCGTGTAACAAATATATTGTAGAATTTCAGTTTTGTTGAGTTGCATTTTCATTTATTTCCCAATTCCAGTAAAGATTTTGCCTTTATTTTTGAACTACTTTTTTACTTGCTTTGCTTTCCAATTTCTTTCGGACGACTTCTGCCAGCACATCACTAACCACGGCAAGAATAATGGTGAGTACGATTGTAGCAACAAGTCCGCAACTTTCAGAACCTATTAAAAAGTATAGGAAGCCAATCAATATCCAATGAATGAAATAAATTTTTGTTACATTTTTGCTCCATCTTTGAACAGTTGATTTTAAAATACCGACAAATCCCTTGGAAGCAAAGAACAAAAAGCTAATCCATATTATGACGAAACTCAATAAAACAATGTTCCCGAAAATGTTGTGATGATAATATGCGTATTCATCTTCCATGCCCAAATCAAAACCAAAAAATTCAGTAAATATAAAGCCAAAACCAACAATAGAAAGTAAACCGACAGCTAACAAAATTGAGTAGAATTTTGATTTGTCTTTACATCTGATTAAAAAAGTTCCAAAGCAATAACCGAAAATGGGGTATGCTATCCAAGTTAAGAAAGGGAAGTATGACAATTCGTTCGCTCCCCAAAAAAGTGAGCAAAATGATGCCAAGAAGAGATTGTCGATTTTCATCGTTGCAAAAAGATTGATGAAGCAAAAGACGAAGCCTGTTATCAATATTCCTTTTAAATTCAATTTCAATTTTTGGACTATTGCAAAGTAAATCAAGGATAGTCCGGCAAACTGCAAAATATCAACAGAGATAAGCTCCATAACAGATTGGATAAGAAATTCGTTATTGCCTTCTAATGCATATGCAATCAAACTTGGCAATGTTCCACGCAGAAAATTTAAGATATATCCACCAAGCAAAATAATAATTCCTCTTTTGAACAAAAGAGCTGGTGTGGATTTCTTTGAATACACAATGCCTGCTCCAAGCAAGAACATAAACACAGGTGCAGCAGGAGGGCTTCCGAGAAACTCAACAATTGCTCCAAATAGCGATGAGGTTACCTGTTCGTTAGAAAATTCTCCCAACACATGAACCGTAATCATAAAAAGGACAGCCAAACCTCTTGCTATATCAAGCTCAATTTGCCTGCTCGTGTTAATATTAGTTTTTTCAAATAAAGAATTCATCATTTTGTTTTCCTTATAGTTTTTTGCCTTTCAAAATATTAATCCCAAACTCTTTTGCTACACCACTCTGCTTGAATGGATTTATTCTTTTTACTATACCCTCATGCCTAAAAAGCGAACCTGTGTTTTTAAACCAAAAGGTTGTTCCTGCTTTAACGCATTGCTCGCGAATATCTAAAACCCAATCGTAGTTGCATACACGAGCTTCTCGTCCTGTTTCACCACCTACGGTAACATGCTCAATTCCGTCAAGATAAGCCGAGATATCAATAGCGTCTAAAAGTGGTGCGGTGGCTATAAATCTTCTTTTAATGGGGTAGGACAAAAACAAAGGCAATCGATAATCAGCTGTTTCCTGATTTTCAATTGTGCATCCTATATTCACATTGTCGTATCCATCACCCCAATCGCTTGGTAGAGAAATGTTAAAGCGGTCAATGCGTTTAGTTAAAATCAAAAAGTCAAGATCTGGTCGTTTCTTCATCATTGCCCAAGCTTCTGCACGCCACTCATCAGCCTCGGCAATGAAAAAATCGCTTGCGAAACAAGTTGCCACAATCTTTCCGCTTTGAATTTTATATGTGCCTTTAGTCGATTTAGCTATAGGTTTATCGAATTCATGCGTTTTATGTATATCATTTTGTCCGTAACGTTTTGAGTATGAGCCATAGAAATAGCAGTAAGTGCAACCATCACTTATTTTATAACAACCTGTCCATGGCTCCCAATTCATATTACTGTGCAGTCAAGGGTGTAAAAAGCTCTATTAGATTATCTTCTGGGTCTCTCAAGTGAACAACTCTCATTCCCCAATCTGGCATATCAGTCGGTTTATTAATAAAGCAAATGCCTTTTTCTAAAAATGCTTGATAGGTTTCATCTACATTATCTACTTCAAAAACAACCAAAGATTTTTCTCTGTAACCAATAGGTTGAGTTTTTCCCTCATCCCTAACAGCCGAAGCCATCATGTCAGAACTAAAAATGGAAAACCCTTCAATACCTTCTGCAACTTTAAATGCTGCATAGCATCCGTTTTCATCTCCCCAAAGAGGTTCTAATCCTAATTGTTCTGTATAAAATTTGAAACATTTTTTGTAGTCTTTGACTAACAATCTTACGTTACTGAATTTCATAAATCTTCTCCAATTTGATTAGTTTCATTTTTTTTTCATTGTCCATTGTGAAATTTTGTTTGCAATAAAACAGTTATAATATCAACCAAGGCAATCTACTTTTTCGCCACAAACTGTTATGACTTGCTTATTGCTCATTGGTCGTAAATCTAATTCCCCTTCATATTTTGCCAAGATTTTCTCAACAGCTTTCTTAAATGGAAAGTTAGTATGATGAGGAAGAGGATAAAAGTTACGGACTTCCCTCTGAAATCTTCATCTACAAAATCTGGGAAATGTTTTGAAACATCTGCAAATGAAGATGTTAAAAATAGTTTCATCATAATTTAATCCTCCTATTTCTTCTTTAAGAGTAATTTGTTTGCTGTCTCTATTTTACAGATAAAAACATACCCAATTTCTAGTATCTACGCTGAACTTATGAGCAAGTTTTTAATTTATTCGTCAAGCAAATAAATTTTTAAAAACTACAATTTAGTTTGACAGTAATTACTAAAACTATTTTGTGCATATGCACACTACAAAATGGAGAAGAGCAATGCCAAGAAATCGTAAAATGAGAAAATGCAGATATTTAGGAAGAGACAGGGTTTTCAAGCCGTTGGGTTTCCCTGGATGTGAGTTGGGAGAAGTTGTGATTAGTTCTGAGGAGTTCGAGGCACTCAGACTTTGCAATTACGAAGGCTGCAATCAGATAGAAGCTGCTGAGAAAATGCACATTTCCAGAGGGACTTTACAGCGAGATTTGGCATCTGGCTCTAAGAAGATTTTGGAAGCAATTCTAGACAATAACCTATTGATAATTAAGGGAGATGAGGAATAATGGAACAAGATAGAGCGGCACAAATGGTAGAGCAAGACGCGAAAATTGCTCAAACTTTGTCGGGGATTAAGCACAAGATAATCGTGATGAGTGGCAAAGGTGGAGTTGGTAAGTCCACAGTCACTAGCAATATAGCTTATGGACTCTCGCGTAAGGGCTACAAAGTTGGTATTTTGGATGCCGATTTGCACGGACCGAATATTCCTGTGATGTTCGGTAGTTATGGCAAGTATCCTGCCGAAGCGAACAAGCCTTATCAGGTGGACGAGAATTTGTGCATCGTGTCCCTCAGCTTCTACTCATCCAATGTGAACGACCCTGCGATTTGGCGTGGACCTGCGAAAATTGGTGTTATCCGCCAGTTGCTTGCCGACATAAAGTGGGGTCAGTTGGACTATCTCATGGTCGATTTGCCTCCGGGAACAGGCGACGAGCCATTGACCATCGCTCAAACTATGCCAGATAGCGACGGCTGTGTGATAGTGACCACTCCTCAGGAAGTTGCTCTCGCCGATACGCGTAAATCAATTGGTTTTGCAGGACTTCTGAATATGAAAGTCCTGGGAATTATAGAGAATATGAGTGGATTTGCGTGTCCTCATTGTGGCAAAGCGACGGACATTTTTAGCAGTGGTGGTGGAGAAGCAACCGCCAAAAAGTACAATCTTGATTTTTTGGGGAAGATACCTCTCAATCCGCAAATTATGATAGGAGCGGACAACGGCACGCCACACATCGGCTTGGCTGACGATTCGCCGTTCATTTCCATTGTGGACGCTATAGAGAAAAAGACCAAATAAAGCCATTTGTATGAAGAAGAGAAAAGATTTTCGAGTGGCAATCGCCAGTGGCAAAGGTGGAACAGGGAAGACGACTTTGTCGGTAAACCTTGCCTTGCTGTGTGCCGAGAAGTTGCGAGTTCGCTTGGTGGATTTGGATGTGGAAGAGCCCAATTCTGGCTTGTTTCTATCGTTGCCGATTTCGGAAGAAAAAATTGTCACAAGGTCAGTTCCTGCGTGGGACAAGGCTAAATGCACTTTTTGTGGGAATTGTCAGCAAGTTTGCAACTTCAATTCCATTATTCAAACGAAATCACTGGTGATGGTTTTCGAGCAACTTTGTCACAGTTGCAGAGCTTGTTGGGAGTTGTGCCCAACAGTTGCACTTGAGCCGAAATCTTATCAGGTTGGCAAAATCAGTTTTCAGCGGAAAGGCAACTTGGAGTTCATCGAGGGTCGGCTTGATGTCGGTCAGGAGCAAGCTGTTCCGGTGATTGCCGAGGCGTATTCTTATTTGGAGGCAAACCCCTTTGTAGATGGGCTGACGCTTATCGATTCTCCACCGGGGATTGCGTGTCCTACAGTGGAAACTTTCGGCAGTGTCGATTGCATTTTGTTGGTCGTGGAGCCGACGCCTTTTGGGATTTATGACGCTTCGTTGACGATAGATGTGGTGCGTAGTCTGGATAAACCTGTGGCTGTGGTCGTCAACAAATACGCAGGAGAGGACGAGCTGTTGGACAAATTCGTCGCTGACAAGTCCGTGGAGGTAATAGCGAAATTTCCGCAGGACAAAAAAGTTGCTGAGGTTTATTCTCAAGGCTTGCCGATTTACAATATCAATGACAAAATCACCGAGGGCTTTACTCAGGTTTTGGATTATTTGTCTGCAATGCGGGAGCGTGTCGAATTATGAGCGACATTAGAGAAATAGTGGTCATCTCGGGAAAAGGCGGAACGGGGAAAACCAGTGTCAGTGCTGGTTTAGCTGTGGTAGCAGGAGCGGAAATCGTCTTGGTTGATTGCGATGTTGATGTCCCCGATTTGCATTTAATAATGTTGCCACAGGTACAAAAGCGAGAAGATTTTTACGCTGGGGAGATAGCCAAAATCGACAATGGAAAGTGCGTTGGTTGTGGAGTTTGTCAAACAATCTGTGCCTTCGGAGCGATACAATCATTAGTAGACGATGAGTTCTCGGTCAACAGTTTGAAGTGCGAAGGCTGTGGCTACTGTGCCAGAGTTTGCAAGGCAAAAGCGATAGCCAACTATCCGCGATTGACTGGAGTGGCGATGGTTTCCACGATAAAAACGGGAACGAAATTGGTGCATGCCAACTTGTCTCTTGGTGGAGAAAATTCTGGCAAATTGGTGGCGGAACTCAAAAGAAAAGCGAGAATAATTGCCGAAGAAGAGAGCAAAGAAATTATTTTGGTGGATGGCTCTCCCGGTATTGGTTGTCCTGTTGTTTCCAGCTTGTCGGGTGCTTCCTTGGTTTTGTTGGTGGTCGAGCCGACGGTTTCTGGATTTCACGATTTGAAGCGAGTTTTGGAATTGGTGAAAATGTTCAATTTGCAGGTCACAGCCATCATCAACAAAGCTGATGTTAATTTGCAAATTTGCAAAGAAATGGAACAATTCTTTGAGAAGAACAAAATCGAGGTTGTAGCGAAATTTGCTTATGATGTTGCTTTTTCCAAGTCGCTTGCCGAGGGGAAAACGATTGTTGAAACGGAGCAGTCTTATTCGCAAAAGTTTAAAGAAATATACGAAAAAATAAAGAAAATGTAGGAGGAAAGATGAAATTTGCATTAACTTCCAGAGGTCAAAGTCTCGCCGACCCAATGGACGCAAGGTTTGGCAGAGCCGATTACTTGCTGATTTGTGAAGACGATAAAGTTTTGAAAGTGATAGACAATTTGGGGAATAAATCTCAGGCTCACGGAGTTGGTCCTGTTACTGCCGCCAAGTTGGAAGGTGAAGGGGTGGAAGTGCTCATCACGGGCAACGGTCCTGGAGGCAACGCCAAAAGAGTGTTGCAAGAGTTGGGCATCAAGGTGTATGTGGGTGCGATGGACATGAGTGGTAGTCAAGCTGTTGCGGATTATCAAGCTGGTAAATTGAAAGAGTTTTAAGCAAAAGGAGAAAAAATGAAAATAGCTTTTCCGACAAACGATAAGGTGAATGTAGAAGAACACTTCGGTCATTGCGAATTTTTCGCTTTGGTGGATGTGGAAGATGGCAAGGTTGTAGCCACGAATTTTGAAAAATCTCCCGAGCATCAACCAGGTGTGATGCCAAAATTTTTGGGAGAAAAAAAAGCTGACGTGATTATCACAGGAGGCATGGGTTCTATGGCAGTCAATCTCTTTGCTCAGCAAAACATCGAGGTCATTTTGGGAGCGAAAGGTTCCATCGAAGAGTTGACAGCCAAATATCTTGGTGGTGAATTGACCAGTAGCGGATCTATTTGCAGTGCACACGAGCGTGGATGCCATTAGATAGAAATTTTTATTGAAGTCTCGTATTTAGACGAAAACAGGGATTTTCTTGGTGGTCTCGGAAATCCCTTTTGTCTCTTATAAATACTTATTCTAAAAGAGGTAAAGCAGTGAAAGATTATTTGCAGTTGGCTTTGGCTAAGGTTAAGGAAAATCTGAGCGGAGAGCTACAAAATCAAGTGAACGTTTCCATCAGAGGTCTGAGCGTGGAGGAAGCCATTGGCAAGCCCGAGCGTCAGGATTATCCTATTCAAAAAAGCAAGGAAATCATGATACAGTCCGATTATCAGGGTTACATGGGGCAGGCGTTCACCACAAACCCCACAAAGTTCGTCGGCACATTGCAAGAGGTGTTCGAATTGGATGGAAAAATCCTCTCAAACAGAGCGATATTGGTCGCTACACTAAATTCGCTGTCAGCGTATCTTGGATTTTGCCAAGGGACAATTCATTGCCACGACCAAGAGCCAGAAGAGTGCGGGAAGTGGATTGTGGAGCAATTGCATTCCAAAAATTACAAGATTGGAATGATAGGGCTAAATCCTGCGATTTTGCAAAATCTGTGTGAGGCAGGTCTGACCATCAGATGTAGCGATTTGGATGCGGAGTTTATCGGCAAAAACAAATTCGGTTGCACGATAGAGGACGGCAGTGTTGTTAATCAGGAGCTGATAGAAAATTCCGATTTCGTTCTCTTCACTGGTTCCACTCTCTGCAACGATTCTTTTGACAAGATTATGGACGGCATCGAGAAGCATGGAAAAGAGTATGCAGTTTTTGGCACGACAGCAGCGGGAGTTTGCGGAGTGTTGAGTTTGAATAGATTTTGTCCGCTATCCAAGTGATAATTTGATTAAATTACTAAAAAACTGGTTGACAGGAGAAGCAACCAAAATTTTATGAGAAAAAATGCGGAAGTAGCTCAGTGGTAGAGCCTCACGTTGCCAACGTGATTGTCGCGAGTTCAAATCTCGTCTTCCGCTCCATTTTTTTTGGCGACATCGCCAAGTGGTAAGGCAAGGGTCTGCAAAATCCTCATCCCCAGTTCGAATCTGGGTGTCGCCTCCAGTTTCTATACTTGCCGGAGTGGTGGAATTGGTAGACACAAGGGACTTAAAATCCCTCGGGCGTTTCGTCCGTGCCGGTTCAAGTCCGGCCTCTGGTACCAATTATGAAAGTCGCTTTTACTAGAAGGCGGCTTTTTTTATAAGAGGTTAGTATGTCGGAATTTCCCAAGATTGTCTCCATCATTTCCTTTGGATGCAAGGTCAACAGCTACGAATCTGCGTGCATCACCGAAGAGTTTTCCGCAAAATACAAAGTCGTCACTCGCTATGATGCCACGGCTGTGATTTTCGTTGTGAATACGTGTGCAGTAACAGCCAGAGCTGGAGCGAAGTGCAGACAGACCATCCGCAAGATTCTGAAGCTCAAAGAAGCCAATCCGCAAATTGTTTTGGTGGTGACAGGGTGCTTGTCCAATATCGAATCCGATTCGTTGAAGAGCCTTGGTAATATTGACCACTTTATCAGAGATAAGTCGCAGATTTTCAATATATTACATGATTTAAAATCATCTACGCTGTCAACCGACTACATCGAGCAAAAAACCAACAAAATGTACAACCGCACCAGAGCTTTTGTCAAGATACAAGACGGTTGCAATTTCTTCTGTGCGTACTGCATTATTCCTTACGCTCGGGGAGTTCCCACTTTTCGCAAATTTGACGACGTTCTCCAGCAGATAGAGGTTCTCGCGGCAAATGGCTATCGCGAAGTGGTTTTGGGTGGCATCAATATCGGACTGTACAAGCATCAGGGGAAAAGTTTGCAAGATTTGCTTTTCTCCATCGAGAAGATTGATGGTTTGAAAAGGATTAGGATTTCTTCCATAGAGCCTCAGCACGTGAAGTCTATTTGGGATTTTATCTGCACCAGTGAAAAGCTCGTTCACCATTTGCACATTCCGTTGCAGTCTGGCAGTGACAAGATTTTGCAAGCTATGGGCAGACGCTATGTGACAAAAGAGTTTGAAGAGTTGATTGATGATTTGAAGAAGCTCGATTCTCATTTTGCTATCGGTTGTGATGTGATAGTCGGTTTCCCTGACGAGAGTGAAGAGAACTTCCAAGAAACTTATTCGTTCCTCCAGAAGTTGCCACTTTCTTATCTGCACGTTTTTCCGTATTCTTTGCGGAAAGGCACTAAAGCTGCAAGTATGGGCGGTCATCTATCTCAGGAAGCCAAGAAGAAGCGAGCTCATCTTTTGGGAGAATTGTCAGCGGAGAAGAAGAAAGCGTTTGCAGAATTGTTAATCAAGGATAAGGTTGTCGTGACCGCTCAATTGGAGCAGAAGAAAGGAATTTACGTCACTGGGGTAAGTGACAGGTATTTGACGGTTTATGTGCAGGATCTATCCGCAGATGGCAGTGAGGTGCAGATTTTACCTGAGGCTTTATCTAACGACGGTTTGACAGGGAAATTGATTAAGTAGCTATTAATGTCCAAAAGATTTATTTAGTGGATAAAATCTCTTCAGACTGATATTGATTGACGTGTATTTCTTTATCTCACTCAGATAGATGAGGTTATCTTCGGTTCTCAGTTTGCATCCAGTGAAAGTCTCAACTTCATAGTTCCCCATAATCTCCAGCACGATTTGGTCGATGTCAAAGTTGCTGGCGACTTCAACGATATTTTTGTCCGTAACAAATTTCAGCTGTTTGCGTTTCTTGAGCCACTCTTTAATTTCCTTTTGACTCTCAAAATAAATCTCTGGATTTCGCCCAATTTTCACCAGTTTTTTTAGCAAGTCAAAAGAGTATTTCACATCGTATAAATCGGAAAATCTGAAATTAAAGCCGATAGCTCCGTTGGTTTGATAGCCGTAATCGATGAGCGAAGATATGTGTGTTTGGGCAGTTGGCTCGTCGGTGATTTTGTAGTCTCCATGCACCAATTCGCTACTGGAAAATGATGCAAATAGTTCTTCTTTCTCGGTTGGAAAGAAAATATTTTTCTTGATAGGCAAGGCTTCCGAATTGGGCTTTGTCAAATATCGATTTATTCTGAACAAATCTTTTTTGATTTCCAAGTTATCGGGGTCAAAATTCTTGTTTTTCTTTAGCAAGCAATAAGTTAGTTTGGGGATGCTCTCCAACAAATCGAAATTCCAATAAGGCTCGTCGCTTTTGAAATTGAGGGTAAAATACTCTTTAAGAGCCGAAATCGGATGGGAAAACAGATTTTTCAGAATTTTCTTTAGCGTTTGGGGATAGCTCGTCCACTTGTACAGCTTGTCAATTTCCGCAATCAGCGATATGGCAAAGTTTTCGTTATTCGGCCACATTTTTTTGCGAATCATACAATGCTCATCATCAACGCAATCTTTTATCAAGGTCAAAAAATTGTTCAGCAATAAGTTGCAGATAGGCTTCGTGGACGTATCGGTTTGATAATTGGAAAATTGGTAGATATTGCCAAACAAGTCGAAATTGTAGAAATAGCATTTGGTGAAAGAGTCTTTCTTTTCCTGAATGTGAGGAGGTTCAGAGCTGAGAACGTGGAATGTTGAGAACTCCTTTTTCAACTTCTTAAATTCACTCTCGTTCAATTTATCGTATAAGTCGGGAGCGAACGAAACAAAGAAAATGTTGGAGCATTTGCAATATCTTATCAAATCGGCGATTTCCCGATTTTTAGGCTGATTTAGAGAATAGCACACCAAAATATCGTCGGTTTCTATCTCCATTAGCCCAGCAATGACTTCGTGCTGAAAGCCCAAATATTCAAAGCTGAGGTCGAGAACCTCCGTTATTTTTTCTGTATAAATTTCTAATTTTTCGTCAATAATAAGTTTTATCATAAGCCTGTTTATTCGAATTCCGTAGTTAAATGATTTTGGCTACTGAAAATAAATGAGTCAACCACAATCAAAAAAAAAACGATTTAACTGTCGTCAAGTAAAATTTGTGTTGACATTGGCAAGCGAGGTGTTGATGTTGCTACTATGAGACTATGGGGATAATAATTAACAACAGAACTGATTTCAAAATTGATTGTGGCAAGGTAGAGCAAATTTATGAAAAAGCCGTGAAGAATGGCTTTTTGCCAGTTGGGTATGAGCTTGATGTTTGCTTATGCGATGCCGAATTTATTCGCCAACACAACAGAGATTACAGAGGCTTGGCAGAGAAAACAGATGTTTTGTCTTTTGAGCTGAGTGAATTTGCAGGGAGTGTCCTCATTTGTTTGGAATATCTGTGGGAGCGAAGTGGCGAGGAACAGTTTGCACAAGATTTGCTTTCTGTGTTTACTCATGGAGTTTGTCACTTGGCGGGCGAAGACCACGTGACAGCTGAACAGAGGGAACTTATGAAATTTAAAGAAGATAGACTTTTGGAGATGTAGTTTTTTGGAGTACGTTTATTTTTTAATTTTTCTTTTTTTGCTTTCGGCTTTTTTCTCGGGAGTGGAATCTTCTTACTTTTCCGTTTCCAAGATTGAGCAGAGGAGGCTTTGTCAGCTTTCTGATAGCGTTCAAAGGCTTTTTGTTCATCCGAATAGACTTCTGATAGCCATCCTCATAGCTAACACCGTGGTAAACGTGATGATTGCTTCGGTTGCGACTGTCATCACTTTGGATTTGATAGAGCGATTTGGTTGGATTACCGAATGGGCTATTTTGGTGGAAATCTTGATTGTGTGGGTGATACTTTTGGTTTTTGGAGAGGTTTTGCCCAAAATCTTTTGCTACAAGCATTCTAAGTTCGTTGTGCAAAATTCTGCGGCTGTTATGGAGATTTTTGTCTATGCTTTGTTCCCGATTATCGTTTTCATCGAGTTTCTCGGGAAAATATTTTCGCATAGCAAAAAAGATGACAATGTTACCAAAAAAGAGATAAACGATTTGGTGGATTCGGGGAAGTTGAGCCTCGACGTGAAGCATAAGAAACTGATGAAGAATATCTTGCGATTTCCCGATACCAAGATTGCTCAGGTGATGGTGCCACGGGTGGACATAGTAGCCGTGGAAAGGGGGCAAACTCCTCAGGAAGTCATCAAGGTTATTGTAGAGAGCGGATTTTCCAGAATTCCCGTTTTCCAGGGTGATATAGATAATATTTTGGGGTTTATTTATGCTAAGGATATTATTTTGCAGGGAGTTAAAAATTTCGAAATTGATAAGCTGATGAGAGAAGCGGTTTTTGTCACGGAGAATATGTCGATTTCTAAGGTGCTGAATTTGTTCAAAATAGGGCGAAAACATATGGCTGTGGTGGTGAACGAATATGGCGGAACTTGTGGCATTGTGACCATGGAGGACGTGCTGGAGGAGCTTGTCGGAGAGATTTTGGACGAATCTGACACCGAAGAACCGATGGTGCAAAAGCTGTATAATGGGCATAAAATCAATGGATTGTGCAATTTGTATTTTTTGAATCAGGAATTTGGGTTGGAATTGCCTGCTGACGAATATGATAACGTTTCGGAGTATGTTTACGACAAATTGGACAAAGTGCCGTCATCTGGCGATTTTTTGGAGATTAGCGACACCAAGGTTTTAAAAATCGAGGAGATAACGGACAATAGAATTAACTATCTGATTCTGAAGGAGAAAGAGTGAAAATTTTTGACACATTGAGTAGAGACAAGAAAGCATTTGTTCCAATCGAGCAAAATAAGGTGAAAATCTACGTTTGCGGTCCCACTGTTTACAACTATTTTCACATTGGCAACGCCCGACCGTTCGTGTTTTTCGACGTGGTTCGCCGATATTTTCTCTACAAGGGATACGAGGTTACGTTCGTGCAAAATCTCACCGATATTGACGACAAAATTATTGCTCAGGCTCAGAAAGAGGACGTGGACATCTCGAAGATTACTGACAAATATATAAAAGCTTTCTTTGAGGACACCAAGGCGTTGAACATTATGCCTGCTGATGAGAACCCGAAAGCGACCGACTACATTCAGGAGATGATAGATTTTTTGGCGAAGTTGGAGAAACTGGGTTACGCTTACGCTGTTGATGGCGATTTGTATTTCGAGGTTTCCAAGTTTGCTGACTACGGAAAATTGTCGTGCAAGAAGCTGGAAGATTTGCGTGCAGGTGCCAGAGTGGAAGCGAACTTGAGCAAAAGAAATCCTGCCGATTTTACGCTGTGGAAATCTTCCAAACCTGGGGAGCCATCGTGGAAAAGCCCTTGGAGTGTGGGTAGACCTGGGTGGCACTCGGAGTGTGTAGTGATGAGTCAAGACTTGTTGGGCGAAAATTTTGATATTCACGGAGGCGGAGTAGATTTGACTTTCCCACATCACGAAAACGAGATTGCTCAGGCTGAGGCTGTAACTGGCAAGCAGTTTGTGAATTACTGGATGCATAACGGATTTCTGAATATCGAAGGCGAGAAGATGTCCAAATCGCTGGACAATTTCTTTACCGCTCGCGACATCCTCAAGCAGTACGACGTGGACACGATAAGATTTTTCTTTTTGTCCAAGCACTATCGTTCGCCAATCGATTTCAACAAGAAGATTATGCAGGAGTCGAAGGTTGCTATTCACAATTTTATCTCGGCTCTAAATTCTGTCGATTATCTTGCCAATCGGGAACAGATTGAGAAGAGCGATTTGTTGGAGGAGGAGGTTGCCACCTTTGTGGAGGCGATGGACGACGACTTCAACACGGCAAAGGCTTTGGCGGTGTTGTTCGGTGTAGCTCGGAAAATCAAGAAAGAGTCAGATTCGGAGGCTCTCCGCTTTCAAGCAGCTTACACGCTAGTTCATTTGGGCAGAGTGTTGGGCTTGTTCTCCAAATTGGAAGAGCAAATTCAGGGCTTGGACAAGACCGTTGACGAGACAGCCTTGGAAGGCTTGGAATCGCAGTTGATAGAGCTTCTGCTATCCTATAGGAATGATGCTAAAACTGAGAAAAACTGGGCACTTGCCGACAAAATCCGTGACGACTTGCAGAAGCTGGGCTTGAAGATAGTTGACACCAAAGACGGAGCGAGGATAGAGAGGTAATAGGAAAGTATAGAAAGTAGCTTCTTACTTATAAAAGTTTTCCAAATTCATATCGTGCCGACTTTTCCCCGTAAGCACCTTTTTTATCCAAGCCAAGAGAAATCCGCATCCGTAACCAAGCAACTGGACAAAACTTGTGATGACGCACAGGACAGCTAAAAACGGATTTTTGTATCTGATGGTGGCACTCAGCCAAAGTAGCAGAATATAAAAAAGCGGAACTGCCAGCAAATATGGGCAAAAGAGACTTCCTGCTAAAATTCCCACAAATCCCAGAGTGAAAATCGCAGGAGCCAAGTGAACGAGCTTTGTCGTGCTGGGGTGCAGAGTTCCCAAGTTAATCCTTGCCGAGCCAGAATTTAGCACTTGCTTCCAAAATTGCTTGATAGTCGCACGCCTTTTGTGATAAACCCAAGCGTTGGGAAAAAGGCGACTTTGCTTTCCATTTTTTTTCAATCTGAGACTCAGGTCAATATCTTCGCCGAAACGCAGATTGGAAAATCCACCGACTTGCAGAAAAGCACTTTTCTTAATCCCCATATTGAAGCTACGAGGTTGAAAATTCTTCTTCTTGCCACCTCTGATGCCTCCTGTGGTCAGAAAATCCGTCATCGAGAAGCTGATAGCTTTTTGCATCGCAGTGAATTCTGGATGTTCTTTGTCCGCTCCACCGAAGTAGTCAACTTCCTCTGTATCCAACTCTTGTTTAATCTCGCTGAGCCAGTTTGGAGGAAGCAAACAGTCCGAATCCGCAAAAAGCAAATATTCACCGTCAGCGACAGTAGCACCATTATTCCGAGCAACAGAAGGACCTGCATTTTTTTGGCAGAGCGTTTTCAGATTGAGCAAGGGGTAAATTTCTTTAGCTTTTTGGAGAAAACCGGGAGTGGAATCGTGCGAACCGTCGTCCACAACAATTAGCTCAAATTTATCTTTAGGATAATCCAATTTGTCTGCGAACGAAATAAATTCTTCAATCTCGCTTTGTCTATTGTACGTGGGCACGATTATGCTAAAATCAATCATTTTTCATCCTGTAATTTTTGAACGTCTCCGACTCTTTGCTTTTGAGGATGCCATTGTCCAAATAGTAAACCAAAAGTGCAAGATTATTTTCGTTGGCTGATTGGATAGTCTCGTCAATCGGCATCATAAAATACGCTGTAGCAAGGGCGTCCGCTCGCAGGATGCTGGTGTCTATCACGGTGATGCTGATGCATTCAGTGCTGGGATAGCCAGTAGTCGGGTCGATGATGTGATGATACCTTTTGCCACCTTGAACAAAAAATCTTTCGTAGTCGCCCGAGGTCACTATCGCACCATTCGCGATTTCCACGGTGTCAATCAGCACATCTTTTTGGCGAGGATGTGTGATGCCGATTTTCTTTGGAGTTTCCCCGAAGATAAGCAAGTCGCCACCGGCATTTATGTAGCCATCGGATATGTCATATCGCTGTAGGTAGTTGTAAATCTCTTGCACGATATAGCCTTTGGCAATTCCTCCTAAGTGGATTTTCAGCTCTTTTGGTTTAATTATTGTGGCAGAATCGTAGCGAATTTTGTCCAAACCGCAAACTTCTTTTGTCTTCTTTATCATTTTGGAAGAGGGAACTCTTTTTTCTTCAAAATCCCAAATATCTATCAACGCTCCGATTGTTGGGTCGAATTTTCTTTTGGACAAATTGTAAATTTTTTTGCTGTAATTCAGAAGAAAGTACAATTCGGGGAACATTTCAGCTTTTTCATGCAAATTTATCAGATTTAGAGCACTTTCTGACTTTTGATAACTCAGCTTATTTTCAAGATTGCTGATAATGTCAAAGCAAGAGTCAATTATAGCGTCCAAATTTTCTTGATTGCCCTTTAAACTTATTTCCACGAAAGTACCAAGAGCAATTCTGGATTTGGTTGCCTTATTCTGGTTAGATTTTTGTCTCCAAAAAGAAATCAAAAGAAGAATGCAAAAAAGCACCAAAAAAAACAGATTTTTTTTCATAAATTCTTTCTCTAAAAAATGCGTTGTTAGTCAAGAGCAAATATAAAAAATAAATTTTGTAAATGCTAAAAATACAACAAAATACAAAAAATACAAAAAAAAACAAAAAAATAAAAATTACTGCTAACTTGTTGAATGGAAGACAAATAAGGGCGATATGGCAAAAATAAAACAGTGAAAAAGAAAAAAAAGGTTTGACACATAAACTATTTATAATTCCGTTTGATGTGTAATGGTAAAAAAAGTATTAATTTTGATAAAATCAGGAATTAAAATGTGGACGAAGAAATTAATTTTGTTCTTATTCGTATTGGCTACTAGCCTGTTGCATGCCCAACTTCCCTTAATTCAGGGAGATAACGAGTCTTTAAGCGTTATTATGTATGCCGACAGAGTTTCTAGAAGCTATGAAGTAAGACTTTCTTCCACTCTTTCTTCTTATTGTGAGAGAGGAACTTACGAAGTAGATGTTACGGTTAATCTAAAACCCAAACAAGGCTCTGTCAGGTCATACAGTACTACATCAAGTTCGTCTGATTTTATGATGGGTGACGGTGTAGTGATGCCAGGGACAGATGGAAGATTTCTCAACGAGTTTGTGGACGACTTCATGGGTCTTGGCGGCCAATCATCTGCGGTTTCTACCCCCAGTATAAGCACCTACTCTCCTCGAGGTAGTCAGGGAGAATATGACATTGAAAATGTCGTCATTAATGTTATGCTTGATAACTCTGCATACACGTATGAGGACGTTTCTTTTATCGAAGAGCTTGTGCGAATGAAAGCAGGAGTAAACGCTTATCGTGGCGATGTGGTCAATGTTTCCTTGGTTAGATTTACGAACCAAAAACAAAAGATGATTGAAGAAGCACAAAGGCTTGAGGAAGAGAAGAAGAAGAAAGAAGAAGAGGAAAGAAAGGCAGCTGAAGAAGAGGAAAGACTAAAGAGGCAAGAAGAGTTAGACAAGGCTAATCAAGTTCAACCTGAGCCGAAAGAAGACAATTTCCTTACTTATCTTATGGTGGGATTAGTTGGACTGTTGATGCTGGTTGGACTATTTCTCGTATTCTTTTTTATGTCTAAAAAGCAATCCGCCATGAATGCCAATTTGGTACAGCCTAAGGTTAACTTTCCTCGATATGACGAGCAGTTTGACAGCCTTATGCAGGAAGTTCGGGAACTTAGAAATGTTAATAGAACTTCCGACCCTGCTCGAATGGAAGTTGCCGAATATAGAAAATTACGCTCTTTTGTAATAAATAAGTTTTTGGCAGAAGCTAAAAATGTTGGTATTGTTCTTCAAGGTTGGGTTGACAGCGGTGGAGATGAGGGGATAGACAAGGCTTCCAAATTGATAAAAGCTATTGATGAAAACTTGTTGGATTTGCTGGAAGAGAAAGTTTCCCACGACGATTTCAAACTACTGTCTTGGAATGTTCGCAACATGGAAGAACTTGATACAAAAACCAAGTTAGAGGCTTTGCAGAATTTCAAAAATGCTTGGAGTTCACTGACAGCCACAGATGACAAAGAGAGTGACACAGGTATGTTTGGCTTCTTGAACTCTATGTCTGTGGAACAAATTAGGCAAGCTCTGAAAGGCGAAGCTGAAGGGGTGCAAGCTCTTGTTATTACTCAGGTATCTGCTGACAAGGCTTCGGAGATTTTGGCTTCTTATACTTCTGAGCAACGCTCTTCTATAATGGGAAATATGGGTAAACTTGGTAAAATACCTACTTCTGTTTACAAAGAGGTTTCCAGTCGTTTGGCGAAAGAGGCTCTTAAAATGCGTGGAATGGAATATGTTTCGTCCGACGGTGCAGGCAAGATGTTGGAGATTTTGGAAACTCTTAATACTGTACAACAAAAAGAGTTTATTGATGAAATCACTAAAGCAGATGTTGGTGTTGCCGAGCAAGTTTTGAAATTCTTTATAGCGTTTGAAGATTTGGCTGAGTTGGAAGAGAAAATATTGGTAAAAGCTATTCAAAAGATGGACAGAGAACTTTTGTCTTCTGCCTTGGTGGGCGTTGATGAAATCAAAGCAAATGGTATTCTATCTAATGTTCCTGAAAGAATGAGGGAAATAATAAAGTCCGAACTTAGAATTAACGAGAACAAGCTTAAGCCTGACGATGTTGAAAAAGCTAGAAAAAAAATTATGGCTATTGTTAAAAAAGAAATTAGGGAAGCTGGTGGTAGAAGTATTGGAGAGGCTCAAGCAGATGAACAAGGAATGGGCGATGAATATTAAAAAAGTTTTCTTGATTTTTTCTTTTGTAGCTTTAAGTTCTTGTCTTTTTGCTCAGTTTGAGTACAATGAATTTTCGAACATGAGTGCCGTTGGTACTACTCCGCGAAGCGACAGGTCGGAAGTTCGTAATATCTCTAGAATTATGATGCGAGTCAAAGAATCTGTGCTTAATTTTCCTTTAGGTGTCAGACGGGTAGCTGTTTATCGAATTAGAGCTGATAGAGATGCTATTTCCATAGGGATGGTTCGTTTTGTTAAATCTAAGCTGGAACAAGTTCTATTGGACAACAAATTGATAGAGCTGGTTGTGGTTCCTGAGTTCAACTTGGCTCGTGTCAAGATTACGGACACATCTTTCAGTTATGTAAATTCCGCTCGTTCTTTTGCCGAACTCAGAGAGTTGGGTGATAGATACCAAATAGACGCCTTTATAGAAGGAACTTGTACTCGCAGTGCGTATGGAGACATTTTGCTTTCTTTGAAAATGGTTAGTAATAAGACAGGCGAAATCATTTGGTCTAAAGCTTTCATAGAAGGACCTAATAACGACCGCGATATTGAAGTTCCCAAACAGTATGTTCTTGATTTCAACATAGGTTTCTTTACTGTTAATGAGTATAAAGGTGGAGTTTCTCTTTTCAATACAGATAATTTGAGTAGTGATGTTAACAAAGGTAACAAAGTTGTTATGACAGATTATCGTATAGGTATTTCTCGCAGACAAATATCGAATTTTAATTTTGCTCCTGTGTTATTGACTCTTTCGGGAGGTCTGTCTATTATCAATTGTCAACTAACAATGAAAAGCACTATAGACGGATTTACCAAGCTTCCAACGGCTTTCTTAGCTTTTGGGTCGGGAGGTGTTATACTCAATTATTTCAAAAAAGAGACTAAGATGAAGACGCTGAATGAGGCTTATTGGTTTAAACCGTTTTTGCGTGGTGATTTTTTTGTTCCGATAAACTATTCGGGAAGTTTTATGTCTTTGGTGTTTGGAGCTAATACAGATGTTACTGAGAATATAGAATTAGGTGCGGGTATTGGTATGATGCCTTTTGGAAGGAAGTTGGAAAAAAATAGTACTAATTATATAGAGTTTGGAGTTATGAAATATGAAATTAACGTTAGTTATAATTTCTAGTATTTTTTTGCTTCCTGGTTGTTCTTTGTGGAATAAATATATAGCCAAGAAGGGTACTACTGAAACTAGTAGAATATCAGAACAAGCTGCTATTGCAGCTACTTCTGGGGTAGGTAGTACTGATGCAGATAGAGGTCTTGGTGGTATTGGTGAGACAAAGCAGGAGACCACAATTATACAGCAAAATCCAATAAGACCTGGGAAGAACGAAATTCTCATAAAATATCGGAATAAATCTTCGGAAGTTATTTTGAGCCTTGACCCTAGAGATAATAATGTGCAAATTGATGTTTCCAAAGCTCAAAGTGCAGGCGATATGTTCTCCGAAAGTTCTATTCCTCTGAATTCCTCAGGATACTCTTCTGGCTCTTCTCCTTCTTCTGGTAGAAGTTCGGGTAAAACGGAAGGTATGGATTCTTCCGAGAGAGATATGCTAACTAAAGCACAAAATAGTTTTTATTCTGGAGATTATCAAAGGTCTTTACAGCAGGTGGACAATTCTATTAACATTAGACCTACTGCCGAGGCTTATGCTTTGAAAGGTAGTATCTATTACATGCTTGGAAATTTGGGATTAGCTAGGAAGAACTGGGTGAATTCTTTGCGTTTGGATAGCAATATTCAAGGCGTTAGACAAATGCTAAACATTATAGGGAATTAAGATGATTGGATCTTTTAGTTCGTTTTTAGCTTTCGTTGTTACTTGGGCAATAGTAATATTTTCTATTTTTATCGCGACATCAAATTGGCAGGTTTTTGTTAATACTCCTAGTCTTTTGATAGTTATTGGTGGTACTATTGCCAGTGAATTTATAGGACGAGGATTTAGAGAGACTTTAAAAGCTCTTTTTTTTGTGCTAAAGTCTTTCTTTAAGCAACCTATGGTGAGCAGGAATTTTGCTAGAGAAATCGACAAGATAAAAGGTTGGGCAGATCAGGTACAGAGTGGTGGCAAAAAAGCTTACGATGAAATTTATTCGGAAGTTTCAGATCCGTTTGAAAAGTATGTTTTTTCTATATTATCTACTGGCTATTCTGCTGAGGAGTCTCGCGATTTTATAGCAAACGAAGTTCAAAGAGAGTACCAAATAAGTGAGCGAAGGACACAAATTTTAACCAATCTTGGTGGTAGTGCACCCGCTTTTGGTATGTTGGGAACTTTGCTAGGATTGGTGATTTTGCTTAGCCAACTTGATGACCCTTCCAAAATCGGTCCAGCAATGGCAGTTGCTCTTATCACAACTTTCTATGGATTGCTTTTGGCGAGACTATTTTTTATTCCTGCTTCCAACAAATCTTATTCTATTGGTGAGGCAACAATGTTCAGAAAAATGATGTTGATGGAAGGTGCTTGCCTAATTATGCAGGATAAGTCTTCTTTTTATGTGGAAGATTTTTTGCGTTCTTTTGTTGAAAAGGGAAAATCCGATTCTATTGAGGCTGAAGAAATAATCAGTGATAGTAATATTTAAGTCTTTTCATGGAATTTCAAAAGAAGTCTCCTAAGCCGATAGACGAATCGTGGATGACCACCTATTCTGATTTGGTTACTTTGTTGTTATGCTTTTTTGTGCTTATAGTTTCTATGTCAAGCACGAACATGGGTATGTGGGAAGAATTTAAGGAAGGCTATCGAGCTGAAATTGAATCCAATGAGAACGATTTTGCTACTCCTTTATCTAGAATGAAGATAGATTTGGATTCTATGCTTTTGGAAGAGAGAATGGCAGGAATTGTTTCCATAAGGTTAAATCGCTCTTCAATTACGATTAATATTTTGTCCGACGCTCTTTACCGCACAGGTGAAGCTGTGATTATCAAAGAGAATATCCAAATATTGCACAAAGTATCCGAATCAATTAAGTCTATCAAATATTACGAGCCAAAAATAGATATTGAGGGGCATACTGATGATGCCCCCATCAACAATTCCAAATTCCCGTCGAATTGGGAGTTGTCTGTTGGCAGAGCTTCCAATATTGTTCGATATTTCATTTCTCAGGGGATTACTCCAGAGCAGATGAAAGCGGCTGGATATGCTTACATCAAGCCTTTGGCACCGAACAGGGATGCTGAAGGTAAGCCGATAAAGGCTAATCGAGACTTAAATCGTCGAGTCGTTATCGACATTCATTAAGCTGTTCTTGATTTCTCTGATAGATTTAGGATTAACGAACAAAGTTTTCTGATTTTTGTAGTTTACTTGCCCTAAATCAGCTCCTTTTCTTTTCCACACATAGCGTATCTGCGTGTAATCCACGGCAACTTTTTCGGAATGTTTGGCTTTGGAATAGTACGCCGCTAAGCTGGCGGCAATCTCCATTAGTTTTAGCGGAATATTTTTTTTGAATGGGTTAAAAATTACCACGTGCGAGCCTTTGATAACCCTAGTGTGAAACCATAAGTCGTTTTTGCCAGCCAAACTACAGGTAATTCGATTATTCTCAAAGCTGTTTCGCCCAATCATTATTTTGATGTGTTCGTCTATTTTAAGCTCTTTGTACTCTTTTTTAGTGGGCTGCTTCTTTATTGGAGAAGGTTTTGGAACGACTACATTTTGTGATTTGTTTTCCAAGTTGGCGATAGTTTTCTTTTTAGCTTCAATTTGCTTTTCCAAAATCTCTTTCCCCAAGAGAGCTTTTTTATATTTTTTGAAATAGTAATCAACATTTTGGCGTGGAGACAAATTTCTTTTTAGTTTGAGAGAGATTTTGGTCAACTCAGGGTCGTAATAGTTCACCAATTGGACTTCTTCAACTCCAATGGGAATCTTTGCGAAATTGGCTTTCAGCAATTCACCAGACATCTTCCAAAATTCCAATTTGTCGTAGTCTGTTAGAGTGCTTTCCAATTTTTTTAAGCTGTTTTTTTCTTTAGAGATTTGCTTTTCGACCAATCTTTCATTTCTTTGCTTGAGAGCAGTTAATTTCTTCGGGTAGAGTTTGTTATAAAAGTAATGTTCCAAATAGGCGTTAACCGAATTGAAAGAGTAATCGCCATCGTGCCAAGGCAACTGCTGAGGGTCATATTCGTGCGTATTTTTGCTTTCGGGAGTTTTGTATTCCGCTTTGGGCAAAATTTGACGTTGTGGATTCTCGGCAAAAGTGTAGAATTTTTTGGCAGAAAGAATGATGTCATCTTGCAGAAAAATAAAATTTTGTTTTCCTGTAATCAATTCGGCGATTATTTTCAGAGAGATTTTCTCTCCGTAAATGGACTTTTTTTCAAATTCAAAACAGATTATCCTGTCGCTACCTAAAATTTTAATTTTCGATAATTGAGCGTTTTTAAAGGTAGTGGCTATTCCCGAAAGAGTAGGTGCAAAATCCAGAATGTCTGTTTCCGTGAAGAAGCAAAAGCTGTTTTCTCCAGATAGGTTGATTTGCAAAAATTTGCTTTTCCCTACAAAAGAAATGCGAAACTGGTCTTCAAACTTTTCAATTCCCTTAACCTTCAGAGATTGGTCGAAAGGTTCATCGCACCATTGAGCGAGAGTCGAATAATCCATTTTATTTTAAAGTAAAAAAGGCAGACATCAGATTTAATCCTATAAGTCTGTCTTATGAATAAATTTTTGAATGAACTATTTGTTCACTTGGAAAGTTGTTGTTCCGTCTTGAAAATAGGCGATAATTTGCTCGGCAGCAGCTACAGCAGCGTTGATATTTGCCTCTGCAGTTTGAGCACCCATTTTCTTAGGTGTAGCGAAGAAGCGGTCGGTAAATGCGTTGAATTCGTCCAATTTCTCGGGAGCAATGTCGGTCATGTATTTGAATTTACCATCTTCTTGCATTTTTTTGAGCAAGCCGTCTTCGTCGATAACTTCTTTTCTCGCAGTGTTTACCAAGCAAGCACCTTTAGGCATTTTGGACAAGAGTTCGTAGTTGATAGACTTTTTGGTTTTGTCATTAGCTGGAATGTGCAAAGACAAGTAGTCGGACTTGCTGTAGAGGTCTTCAACGCTTTCAGCACAAGCTCCGCATCCTTCCTCAATTTTGCATTTGTCGATGAATGGGTCAAAAGCAATCACGTTCATACCAAATCCCTTGGCGATATTACCCACGAGGCAACCGACGTTTCCGTAGGCGTGAATTCCCAAAGTTTTACCTTTTAATTCACTGCCAGATTTGCCGTTGTAACAGCCACGAGCAGCCATTATCATCATGCCCAGAGCTAGTTCAGCTACAGCGTTGGAGTTTTGTCCTGGAGTGTTCATCACCACGATGTTTTTTGCACTGGCGGCTTCGCAGTCAACGTTGTCATATCCAGCACCTGCACGAACCACGATTTTCAGATTTGGAGCTGCGTCCATCACTTCTTTGGTTACTTTGTCGCTTCTGATAATCAAAGCGTCGCAGTCGCTCACAGCTCCCACGAAATCGCTTTGCTCAGCGTAATTTTCAAACAGAACCAACTCGTGTTCAGACTTGCTTACAGCTTCCTTCAGTTTGGCTACGGCCTCGGTAGCAAAAGGCTTTTGAGTTGCTACTAAAATTTTCATATCTATAATCTCCTTAATAATAATTTCTTAAGTGCTACTTTCTTTAAGTTGCTCAAAAATTAGTCAATAAAATATGGGGAATTTCTGATGAATGAAGGCTGATGTAAGGTTTATAAGTTGAGATTTTCTAACAGATACATATTCTTAGAAGTTTTTGTTTATAATGTTATGGTAACGGTAAATTGTATGAGTAGTGGCAGGTTGCGTGGTAATTTCCTGTCAAACCGCTACGCTGCTTGAGCGAGCTACAAACCTTGATATTTGCTACATCGCCTGCCATTACTTATACAAAATGTTGAGCATAGTTATTTTTAAATTTTTCAATCAAGTTATATTTATCCTTTTTAAGTAATGTTTTATTCGAATATTTTTTTAATTCGTATTTACCTTCTATTTCAATTAGGTCATTTTCTGAAACTGAAAATGAGCAAATTTCTCCTTCTGTTAGAGTAATTTGATTATCAATAACTAATTCATTTCGCTTTAGGTAATTAATACTCGTTACTTCTTGTTCTAATTCTGCTATTATCAACTCTGAAACCTTATGTGGGATTAATATTCTTTCAGTTTGAATATGATTAGGTTTAACAGATAGTATTTCTCCTTGATATTTCAATTCGTCATTTTGTACAAAAAAGAGATGAGGGCAGCTTCCACATTGCCAATGTCTGTCAACCCAGTAAACTTTCTCAAATGAAAAGTCATGTATGTCACATTCTGATTCCGCTTTATTAAGCTCAATACGGATTTTCTTTGGTACTAACCTTGGACCAATAAATTCGATAGTTTGATTTTCCTTAATGGAACCAAATTCTAATTGTTGGATTTGATCTGGAACATAGGTTGATGTAACAATGTCTTGATTCAACTTTGAGAGTTCGTTGAATTGGCTCAAAAATAGACCAACATTTATAATGATATTTTGTGAAGGCTCTAGTATAAATTCAGGAAGATTAGTTTGATTATTTTCATCTATTATACTTGAAGCATATAGCACTCCATCATGGTAGACAGATTCTAAACTCTTTAATCTAATTGGGTAATTTGAAATGTTTTTGACAACAAGGAATTGAGCATATAGTGGTCTTAGGTGATAGAGTTCTTCGAACCTGCCAGCACCGGCACATTCCCCCTCATAACATGTAAGTATCTCACTTATTCTTTCTTCTGATATGCTATTATTTAAAAGGAATTGTGAAATATTATCTTTTTCAGTTGTAGACTTCAACTCTTGATATTTTGGAATCCGTTTGTGAAAATAGAATTGATATTCATTATTCTTCTGGGGAAGTGTTTCGGCATCAGGATATTCTATTATGTATTGTTCTTTGTCAATATCAATAAATTTTTCAATTTCGGTTTGTCTGTAATTCTGTCCATTAATTAACTCTCGAAGAAATTTTAGGGTCTTGTTTTCTAATAGAATGGGATTTTCAAAAGGAAAATTAGTTAAGTCCTTCTCCGATATTTCTTTGATGAAACCAAATTCGTTTGTGATTAAAAATTTAGTACTGACAACTGCACTGTTAGAAAATGAAATTTCAGGTATTATTTTTCTATCAATTACAAATTCAATTTCATCAATTTTTAGTTTTCTAATTTCTGAAGTCAATCGTTTAAATCCCCATGTTTCAATTATGATATTTGGGAACTTTCGTCTCAAAGCATCAACATGGTTTTCAACTTCTCCAATCAAAGTATCATTGGTTATATAAACGAATTTTTCAACATCATCCCATTTGTCAATGCAGCCAATAAGGTCTGATTCAATTTTATTTTTCGTTTGCTTAGCACGTTCTCCTCTAGTAGCATGGGCTTGAAAGAATATACGAGATGCATAGCAATATCCGTCATTTTTCATATCACCATTTTGACCGCCCGCACAAACTGGCACATATTCTTTAGGGTAAAGAGTAAGCAACAGTCTGTCACAAAAGTCTTGGAAATAATAATATTCTACTGACTTTATGTAATCATCTATAATTTTGGGATCGTACTTCATGATTGTCTTTTGTAATTATGCCCAACATTTGTGTATAGTTATTGTTCTTATATCGCCAAATTGGAGGGATAAACACAATTGTTTATATTTTTCTTTTATCATTTCCATTCCTAACTAATCAAAAAATTATAATTCAATTTGTTTATAGGATACATTTTTCTGTCAAGCCAAAATTTTGTAGGGATTTTCTGAGAGGGGAATGCTGATGTTATACTTACAACTTAAAATTTATCAATGAATCTCTACTTACAAATCCGCTTTTTTTAATAGCTTTCTGTGATGCTAAATTCTCAATTCCACATCCACAACTTGGCTTTATATTGTTTTTAATGGCAAAATCTCTCAGCTTCAAAATCATTTGAGAACCGATAGCGTTTCCTCTTTTTGATGGTTTGACCCAAACTCCCAAATCACAAAAATCCCAATCAGAATGTGTCCTTATCACCATTCCGCATCCAATGAACTCATCGTTATTGTAAAATTCAAAAACATTCTCATTTTGAATAAAATCGGACAATTGCTGTTCTGTTTCAAAAAGCTCCTTTATTGATTCGTCCTGTCCGAGCAATAATTTTATAGATGAAGCGTCTGCTTTTTTTGCTATCACGTTTGGGTCATTTTCAATCAATGCCTTCGCATAATCACGGTACAACAAGCCAAGTAGAGAATATGGTAAAGAGTTTAATAAGCAATTGTTTAGCAAGAGAGCGTCAAACGATTTACAGTAAATATCTGTTATTGATAAGCTCTTCAATAATTGTCTAAAAATTTCATTGCTGTTAGGGATATATTCGTCAAATACATAAAATTCAATCAAGATGCCGTTGTTGCTCTTGATTGCGTAAGCAATTTCTTTATTCTCTTGTTGAATAAGATAGATGTCAGAGTTTTTCACCTTCAATTCAATGAACAACTCTTGAAATTTTGGTAGTGAATTGAAGTAGTCAGTTCGGAAATTTGCGACTCTATCTATTGTGGTTTTTATAGTTTTCATAAACGCTTCTTATGCAAAGGTTAAATTTTATTGCTTGTCTTTTTTTACATATTGTTTTGTGAACTTCCCATTTTTTAAACTCAATGTTTTGTCGTTTAGCGAAACAATTTCGTATTCATAGTCGCCAACAGAAGTGGTTCCGTTGCCAATACTTTCTTCTGTTAGAATTAAACTCTTTCCCTGCAAACGCCATTTTCTATAAAGTAAAGTTTCCATATTGTCCGAACGAGCAGTGCTATCTGCAAACAAAGTGAAATGGAGTTTGCTTTCAGAAGTGTCTAACCACGAACCAATTAACAGCTCCTCGTTAATCTCAGAATTGGTATGTTCCAGTCCTACAAAATTGCCATCACAGTCATACCCTTCCATATTTGCCAAAATATTAAACTTGAACATCCCAGCAAATACAATCCAAAATAAGAGGAATAGGACAGTTAAAAATAACTTAGTTATAGTTGAGTTGATTTTCTTTAGCAAAAAGAATATTCCAAGAGAGAGAAGTAGGATAGCAGGATAGATGATAAAGGCATCAACTCGTATTATTGCACCTATTTGACTTATTGACCACACTTTGATGTACCATTCATAAAAGAATGCTAAGAGGAAAAGAGCTGTTAAACTTATAGCTGTTGCAAATTTGTTGTTTTTCATTGTTGAATACCCTTAATTTAAGAGAGTTGAAATAAATAGCAAAGACTAATCGGGTATGCCCGCTTTTTTATTAACCATTTCGAGATGTTTTGCAATATTTTTTTCTTCTAACTCATTCACTGTAAATATTTTTATGTGTCTGGCAGTTTTCCCGCTACCTTCAAAAATCTTCACATCTTCGTTGGACAAACCAATAATTGAAAAGCCTATGTGAATTCTGCCTTTCATTGCACAAAGGTAAATTTTCCCTTTAGCGTAACATAACACACCCCATTGAAAGAATTCATCACATTCTGGAATAGTATTGAAAATCAGTTTTCGGGCTTCTTCAAGAAGTTGTCTTTCTTTAGGATTCTGTTTTTCGATGTATTGCTTGATTTTGTCAGTCATATAGATTCTTTAGTTAAATTTTATGAGTATTGGTAGATTGTGGAGCGATTTCCTGTCAAACCGCTATATCGTTTGAGCAGGCTACAGACCTTGATATTTTGCACTTTGCCTGCCATTACTTATACAAAATGTTAGGCAACGTAATTTTTTACAAGTTCTTTATTTATTTTATCTAATTTCTTTTTTAAATCAGTTTTTGCAAAATCCACTAAACTATATGCTAAACGCAATGCTCTTTCGATTTCATCAATTGTTACACTTGTAAGTTTACTTTTCCCAATTTTTTTCTTTAGACCTATTTGGATTATTCTTGATAAGTCATGCCCATGACAAATATCAAACGCATCATATTTCTCCAAATCCAATTGTTTGATTTTATCAATAAGTTCTTGATTATTTAAGTGTATCGCCTGATTATAATACGTTTTGACTGTATTAATAAGTTCATCATATCCTTTAAAAACAAAGTTATCTTTACAAATGAACTTTTCATATTTTAATTCTTTTGGTCTTTTTTTTGTTGTTTTAAATGAGAGATTTAAATTTTCTTTTTTACTTATTATCCTTAATTCGGATATTGGTTTTATAATGCTCAGAAAATAACTCCTAATGCAATCAACTTGGTCTTGCTTGAGTTTTTCAATTTTCTTTTTCGAAAAATATTCTTTTGCTACGCTATCAAAAGATTCAGATTTCAAACACATCATTTCAACATCATGAAAATCAGTTTGGATAATATTTTCAGGATATTCTGTATTATCCAAAAAATCATAATCCTTATCAACTATTGCTAAAGTCTTATTTTTTTTCTTATTATTCCTTTTATTTAAAATCTGTATTGTCTCTATTACGTTTTCTTTTCCGTGGCAAATTTCTATTTGACTCTTTTCTGCGTTTAAAAATTTTGAAAAGAATAGCTCATCAGTATCGCCTTCAACAAGTATATAGTAGCCTTCATAAATATCCTGACAAATAGTATTTGCAATAATGTTAGGAGTAATTTCGTCTCTTAAACTCATATGCTATGCTTCAAGTTCTACAGTTAAATCCCAATTTTTACCAATTATTGAAGGTGAGTGAGTTGCAATTACAACTTCCATTTTGTTTAGCCTGAGTATATCCTTTAAGTCTAAAATAAATTTCTTTTGCCATGTAATATGAAGCGATATTTCAGGTTCATCCATTAAAATAATTGTATCCTTTTTTAGAATAAATAAAAGTTGATAATATAAAACTAAAAGATGTTGTTCACCAGACGAGAGGCTTTTTACAGGTATTGGCTTACCTGTTTTTAATGATTCAAAATGAAATCCTTCATCTTTTGAAATAGATAATTGTTTCTTCAAAAAACGTTCATTTACTATTTTTAAAAAGAGTTCAATTTTGTCCGTTAAATTGTTATAGACTTCAAGTTTCTGCTGACTGTCTTCAATATATACCAATAAAACTTCACGAATCGCCTCGTCTTGTTCTTTTATAAATTCTAAGTTTGGTTCTTTCTCTAAATCCAATAGACCAACTTTTTGTAATCGTGCTCTTTTTTCCTCTAATTCATTTAGTTTTTGGTTTAATTTTGTTTGACTAATATTAGAGGTCTTTTTCAATCTTTCAATAAGTCGGTTTGGATAAGTTCTATCTAATTTTGTGGATAATTCAGAAGAACTTGCCAATTGAACATTGATTTCTTTTGAAAGTTGTTCGGAATATTCTTCAACAGTATTTTTGTAATTGAAAGTCGGCCGCCTATATCTATAATCCTCTTCTTTTGAAAAAGTTAATAGTCTCTGAGTTTCAATTAATGCGATATTTTGATTATCTATTACATCACCAAACCATTTAGGATAAACCATATATTCGTTAGCTAAATCTTTTGGAATATATTCTTTGTAAGCATGGAATATTTCTTGCGTAGTGTAACTATTTTCAACTCTTCTATCAATCCAAACATCATCTTCAATCCTTCTTAAATAGTCTGGTAAATACTTGCGTAGAATACCTTTGAATTTATCGTTGTTATGATTCATTTCACTTATACTAATTTTTTCTTTCTCTTCATTGTTTAATAATCGAATTAACACAAGCTCTTCTTTTTCTTCTGTTTTCACTCTCTTTATCACCCAAGAAGAATTATCCAAAAAGTCAATTCGGACTGAGGAGAATTGCACATTTTCTAAAAACAGAAAATCAGCTTGAAAAATGGCTTGGATTATTTTTAATACCATTGTCTTACCTAATCCATTTTGACCTAAAATCAATGTAATGCCTTCTTCATGCTTGAAGTCTATCTCGTGATTGAAAGTGTCAAATAAGTCGTTTACAGTTACTTTTTTAATTTTCATTTTATCTTTTATGTAGTGTTCTTCTATTATGTTTCCTAACGCTTGTGCATAGCTATTGCTCTTACAACACCAAATAGGGGTCAAAAAATTATTGCACCTATTTTCATAATAAACTCTACTTCCTTTATAAAAATTATAAATCGATTTGTTTATACAATCCAACATCCTGTCAAGCCATAAATTTTTAACTTAATTTATTTTTTAGGTTGACAGTGAACACTGTTCAGTAAACGCTGTTCAAAATTCTTAGGAGGATATGATGAAGAGGTTTTTAATAGGAATTATTTTTAGTGTGAGTACTTGCTTGTTTGCTCTTAGCGGATTGGATATTATGAATATGGTTGACCAGCGGGAAAACGGCAAGTCGCAGATTTCATCGAGTAAAATGGTGCTTACCAATAGGCAGGGGCGACAAAGGATTCGCATGACCAAGAGGTTTAGCAAAGAGTATGGAGAGGACGAGAAATCTTTGTTTGTGTTTTTGGAGCCGGCTGATGTGGAAGGAACAGCTTTCCTGAATTGGTCTTACGACGACATCAACAAGGACGAAGAGAAGTGGCTGTATATGCCAGCTTTGCGAAAGGTGCGGAGGATTGCTTCTTCCAACACTGGCGACTATTTTATGGGAACCGACTTCACTTATGACGACATGGGGCAGAGAGAGCCTGAGGAGGACAATCATAAACTTTTGCGAGAGGAGAAGGTAGCAGATGTGGATTGCTGGGTGGTGGAGTCTACTTCCAAAGACAAAGATTACCAATATTCGCGAGTTTTGTGGTGGATTAGCAAGGAGTATCTTTTGGTGGTGAAAGGAGAATTTTACGACAAACGAGGAAGATATTTAAAGAAGATGACGGTGAGTGATTTTAGAAAAGTTGATGGAATTTGGACGGCGTTTTCCAGATTTATGGAGAACGAGCAGGAGCAACATTCAACACTTTTGGAGGTGCAGAGTGTGAAGTACAACGAAGAAATTTCCGACAGGACTTTCAAGGTTAGCAATCTGAAAAGGGGCAAATTTTGAAAAAGAGAACGCTTCTAACTTTGCTTTTGGGATTTAGCTGTGCATACATTTTTGCTGTGGATTTTGGTGGAGAGGTCAGTTCGCATCACGGTTGGCAAAGCAAAGACGCCAACAAAACTTTAATCAATAACAACCAGTTTTTGCTGGAGATGGAGCACGATGAGAACAGCAACTATTTTTTCACCAGCGTGAAAGGGAAGTACAACAATATCACCGACGAGAACGAGTTGGAGCTCAAAGAGGCTTACTTTGATTACCTTGCAGATAGTTGGGATTTTCGCTTTGGACGGCAGTTGATTATTTGGGGGAAAGCTGACGGTTTGCGGATAACCGACATCATTTGTCCGATGGATTACAGCTTCGGCTCAGGGCAAGACTTGGAGGATATGCGGATTCCCGTGGACGCGTTCAAATTCGGCTTTTATCCCGAGTGCTTCGATTTGGATTTGATTTTTTTGCCGAGTGTTACCAAAAATATTTATCCGTCGGCGAGCTCGCTGTGGAATGTTTACGGCTACAGCAAAGTGGTTCACAATCTGCCAAAGGAGAATTTGGAATCGTCGCAGGTTGCAGGGCGAATGGGCAAAAATTTTGGATTTATGGATGTGGCTGTCAGCGGTGCATATGTGTGGTTGCCTGTGCAAAGTTTCTATCAAGGCTCGTTGCTCATCAACTACAAGCGAAGCAGCTTCGTGGGCTTGGAGGCTTCCACGTCAATGGGGCATTACGTTTTCAGGTTTGAGTCGGCTTATTACGAGCGGAATTTCTTTAAATACGGAACTGTGGAAAAGCCACGGGCTGACGCTCTGTTGGGAGTAGATTGGTATCCTGGGAACAATTGGACGGTGATAGCACAGCTGGAGGCGGATTTGGTTTGCGATTACTCCAAAGATGTTGGCAGGGACGAGAGCGAAAGCACGGCTACACTGACGCTGAAGAAAAAGCTATTTCGTGAGCAATTGGAGTTGTCCAACCAGATAGTCAACTCCTTGGCAAATCGGGATTTCTTTTGCAGAACTCAGGTAGATTACGATTTCAGTGGTGGATTGCATATTTTGCTTGGTTACGACTATTACGAAGGAAGCAAATCGGAAACTTTTGGCAAATTTGCCGATAACTCCATGATGTGGTGCAAAGCCAAGTATTCCTTTTAATTAGCGAGGTTTAGGTTATGATAAATTTGGAAAGAATAAACAATTGGTTCTACTCTTACGGCAAGTGGCTGATTAGGAATAGATTATGGTATTTTTTGTGTTTTGCTTTATTTCTGTTTGTAGTCATTCTTGGATTGCCAAAATTGGAGTCTTCTGCCGACGAAGACAATTGGTTTGGCAAGAAAGACAGGACGATTATTGAGCAAAACGAGATGGAAGAAATCTTTGGCAACACGGATATTGCGGCTGTGCATGTGAGTGCTGAAAATATTTTCACCAAGCAAAATCTGGAATTGATAAGGAAGCTCGGGCAAGAGTTGGAAGACAATGTGCCTTATGCGGACGATGTTTTTAGCATCACTTCGCTGGAATATAGCCAAGGCACCGAGTGGGGAATTGAGATAGAAGATTTGATTCCCGAGGAGATTCCCGACGACCCGCAGATGCTGGCTGAATTGCAGAAAAAAGCTGTTTCCAAAGAGCTAATCAAAGGGCAGGTCATCAGCGAAGATTGCACGGAAGGCTGGATAATTTTGCGACTTCTGCGATACGACGACGGCGATGATAATGCCACTTTGAAGATTGGAAAGGGATTTTTGGACATTGTGAACAAACCTGAATATGCTCCGCTCAATCCCAGAGCTACAGGCGTCCCCGTGCTAATGTACGAAAAAACCAAGTTCTTTAGCTATGAGACACCGCGAGTTATGAAGTTTTCCTTTTTGGTGGTCTTCCTGATTTTGCTTGTTTCTTTGCGTTCCCTGCGAGGAATAGTCATTCCGTTTTTGACGATAGGCTTTAGTTTGGTAATAGTTTTCGGAGTGCAGGGTCATATCGGCTTTACAATAGATCCGACCGTGGTAACTATGCCGATTTTTTTGGGATTTGCGGTTGCTGTCGGCTACAATATCCACATTTTCCACTTCTTCAATAATAAGCGAAAACTAACAGGGCAAGTGAAGGAGTCCGTTTATTACACTTTGCAGGAGAGTGGCTGGCCGATTTTGTTCACGGCTCTCACAACAATTCTTGCCTTGTGTTCCTTTCTCTTCATCTCTTCGCCTTTGCTGAAATGGATAGGCATCGCCTCGGCTGCCATCGTTTTTGTGAGTTTACTGTTGGTTTTGAGCTTCACACCCATTTTGCTTTCGTTTGGCAAGGACAAGGCAGTTGTCAGCGAAGAAGCTATTGCCAAGAATGCCCGAGCAAACAAGTGGCTTGCAGGGTTTAGCGACTGGATTTTTGCCAATCGGAAGAAAATAATTTTTTTCTATTTGCTGATTACCATGATAGGAGCTTGCGGATTTTTTATGTTCAGGATTTCTTTCAGCCCCACAGATTCCATAGGCGTGAAAGTGCCTTATGTGAAGCGTGTTGACGAGATAGCACATTCGCAAATTGGTGCTCTTTCTTCCTACAACATTATCATAGAATTTCCCGAAAACGAGGCCGTGAAAAATCCCGAAAATATGAAAAATCTCGATGAATTGATTAAATTTATTGAGACGAAAACGGTTCTCACCAAGCGAGTTACATCGATTGTGAAGATAATCAAAGATATGAACAAAGTGCTTTTTGATAACAAAGATAGCGAGTACAAAATTCCCGATACCAGACAGGCGATAGCTCAGGAGCTTTTGCTCTATGAAAATTCTGGTGGCACGGAAGCAACTCGTTGGATAGACTACGATTACAAACGCTATCGCATTCAGGTGGAGCTTCCCGAGATGGACACGGAGCTGGCAGACCAAGATATAGCCAAAATCAAGGCAGAAGCCAAAAAACTTTTCCCCAATGCCAAAATTAAGGAAGTGGGGACTTTGGCAAAAATGATTGCCATGGCAGAGCGGGTAACTCACGGACAACTTTACTCTTTTCTAATCGCTTTGATAATCGTTGCCATCATTCTGATGATAGCTTTCGGAGGAGTTCGTGTGGGACTTGTGGGCATGATTCCCAACATCACACCGGCGATTTTGGCAGGCGGTGCTATGGGATATTTGGACATTCCGTTGGATATGATTACCGTGACGATTATGCCCATGATTTTGGGATTGGCGGTTGACGACACCATTCACTTCATCAATCACTACAAGCTCTATTATAATAAGTACGGCGACTACAAACTTGCTTCTTCCAAGTGCTTTTCCTCCATTGGAATGGCTCTGATAACCACTTCTGTGATTTTGATTTTGAATTATGCGGTTTATCTTACTTCGGTCGCCAAGATGCTGACACACGTGGGTTTACTGGCGATAATCGGTATCAGCTCTGCACTTTTGTCGGATTTCTTCATTACCCCGATTTTGATTAGGATGTTAGAGCCGTTTGGCAAACACGTAGAATTTGGAGAGAAAAATGAGAACTAAAGAAAAAATTTGTCCAGTTAACAAATCGAGAGTATTATTGAGCAAACTCAGGAAATTAATCCACAATCCGCAAAAGATGTTTTCCCCTTATGTGAAGGAGGGAAGCAAGGTTTTGGAAATCGGTTGCGGTCCGGGTTATTTCACTTTGTCTTTGGCAAAAATGGTTGGAAGTAGGGGCAAAGTTTTTGCTTTGGATTTGCAAGAGGAGATGTTGAATATTGTGGATGCGAGAGCCAAGCTCGAAGATGTGGACAGCCAAATCGAAAAAGTGTTGGCTTCCGCTTCGGAGTTTGAGTTGGGTCAAAAGGTAGATTTTGTGTTGCTCTTTTATGTAATTCATGAAGTGCCCGACCCGTTGGCTGTTTTCCGCAAGATTTACGAGCATTGCCACAAAGACACACGAGTTTATCACACCGAGCCACCTATCCATGTGGACAAAGAGAAATTGAAAGAGTATTTGCAACTCGCTCAAGAAGCAGGTTTTGTCATCGAAAAAAGGTTTGGTCTTTTGGACAAAACGGCGATTTTGAGAGCAAAGAATGTATAACGAAAATCTTTTGCTGGCGTTTTGCCTGACCCTCTTTGCTGGTTTGTCCACGGGCATCGGCAGTGCTTTGGCATTTTTTGCCAAGCGGACGAACACCAATTTTTTGTCGGTGGCTTTGGGCTTTTCCGCAGGAGTGATGATTTTCGTCTCTTTTGTGGAGATTTTCCCTGAGGCAAAACACAGCCTTGTTTCTCAATACGGAGAAAAATTTGGCGTAGCTCTGGCGACTTTGGCACTTTTTGTAGGAATGCTTTTGGCAGCTGGGATTGACAAGCTAATTCCCAATCACGAAAATCCGCACGAACCCAAGTTGGTAGAAGATATGAGTGAGTCCAATTCAGGCAAATTGTATCGTATGGGGATATTTTCCGCCATCGCTATTGCCGTGCACAATTTCCCCGAAGGCTTGGCTACATTCGTGGCAGTTTTGGGCAATCCCGAGATGGGAATTGCCATAGCAGTTGCCATCGCCATTCATAATATCCCTGAAGGAATAGCCGTCAGTGTGCCGATTTTCTACGCTACCGGTAACAGGAAGAAAGCGTTTTACCTCTCATTTTTGTCAGGCTTGGCAGAGCCAGTTGGAGCAATTGTCGGCTTTTTGATTTTGCTACCTTTTATGAACGAGGCAGTCTTCGGGTTTTTGTTTGCTTTGATTGCGGGAATTATGATTTTCATCTCCTTCGACGAGCTTTTGCCTGCATCGGAAAAATACGGAGAGCATCATTTATCCATTTACGGGCTGATTTGTGGGATGATAGTTATGGCAATCAGTTTGCTACTTCTATAAAACTAAGGAGATTTTATGACGTGTTTTTTCCAGAAAATGAAGTTGGAAAAGAAAGAAAAAATTTTGCAAGTGGCTCTCAAGCATTTTACCGAAAATTCTTTCCACAACGTTTCTTTGCGAAAAATAGCCTCGGAGCTTGAGATTTGTGTTGGCAATCTGTACAACTATTTCCACAATAAAGAAGCGTTGTTTGCTTCGATTATGTCGCCACTTTTGGACAAAATCGCCAAAATCAAAGAGATGGTGGATTCGCACGCCGAGTTCGAGTTTGAGCAAATGGAAGACGATTTGAAACATCATATGAAGATTGGGGAGGTCATAGCGAACTTTGTGAGCACAAACAAAAATTTAGTTTACATTCTCTTTTTCCACAGCAAAGGCTCGTCTCTGGAGCATGTTATCGACGACTTGATAGACTTCAACACGGAGCGTATTAACAAAGAAATTTGCAACAAATGGGGCGAGGATGTTTTCGACACTTTTTTTGTTCACAATATAATTTCCTACTCTTTCAACACCATCAAAGAGAGTCTGATGCACGATTTGAGTGCGGAGCAACGGAGAAAGGCTTTTCGGGAAATGATGGCTTTTGTTTATTGCGGAGTTGCTGGACTTGCCACTAGGAATCTTGGCAGGGATAATTCTGATTTTCAGAAATCAATTTAGACGACAAATATTTAGTTCTTTCATTTCCAATAAGATAACTCAGTCAAAAAATAGTTGAATTTTATTGTTTTTCCTTGACTTCTTTTTGTATTCCAAAGAAATAAGTGTAATACATGTGGGAAGTGTAATAATGGGTAGAAAAAAACTGGATAAGATTCAACAACTTTTTGTGTTTGATGGTATAGCTCTGAAACAGGAAAAACCTGCTTCGGCTGTGCCTGTGATGGCAAAAGAAGAGGTTGCAAAGAGAGAGGAAAAGCCTAAAAATCGGCAAATTGTTTTCTCTAAGATTTTGGGTAAAGACAATCGGATGAACATTCAGGGTGAACAGGTCTCTTTCGATTTTGTTCATCAAGTGGAAGGTTTTTTCTTGCAAAACGACATTTCTCTCAAGGGGAAAAAATTCCTTCTCGGTGTCTCTGGTGGCAGTGACTCACTGGCGATGCTCTTGGCTTTCCACTATATGCGAAACAAGTATAATCTGAAGTTGCTAGTTTCCCACATCAACTATAAACTCCGTGGCGATGAAAGTGATGTCGATTGTCGATTGCTACGGAAGGTTTGTTTTGAGAAGAATATCTTGTTGGAAGTCAAAGAGATAGATGGCACTGGGCATTCAGAAAAAGGGCTTAGGGAAATTAGATTTGAGGAGTTTACCAAAATTGCCGAGAGGGACAAAATAAAAAATCTTTGCCTTGCTCACAACAAGAACGACCAAGTGGAGACCGTGCTATTCAACATTGTGCGAGGCTCTGGCGTTTCAGGGGCAGCAGGAATTAAAAGGTGTCTGAAATTGAATTCCAATCTGCTTTTGTCGCACCCCCTTTTGAATATTGAGCGGACTCAAATTGTTGAGTTTTTGAAAGACCAAAACGTCCAGTGGGCTGAGGATAGAACTAATTCCGAGCCGATTTATTCGCGGAACAAAATTCGCTTGGAGTTGTTGCCGTGGCTTCGGGAAAATCTGAACTGTAAGGCGATGGACAACATTTTTGAGTTTTCTTCGGTGCTGAACGAAAATCATCTTTATTGGCAGGAGCAGGCAAAAAGCAAGATTAACCGCCTGAAAATCAAAGGAGAAAGCGACCAAGGAGTTGATTGCTTTTCTGTGAATAAGCTGACGAAAGAAAGTCCTTTGCTTCGCTACTACCTGTACAAAGAGCTGTATGAGAAATTTACTGGAAACACGGATGGCTTTTATCGTCAGCATTTCAGTCAGATAGAGAAAGTTTTTGAATCCAAAGGCTCTGTAAAAATCGAACTTTTCAAGAAGATTTTCGTCATCAAGGAGTACGACAACTTGTTTTTCGCTGACCACGATTTTGCGGATGAGCCAGAATTGGAAGAACCTTTGGTGTTGCCCAAGATTTTGAAAGTTTTTGTGCATAACAATTACAGGTTTAGATTGTCCAAGGTTCTCAAAATTCCCGAAGAGTTTGACAAGACACGTGTCGCTTTTCTGGACTATGCGAAATTGGAGTTTCCGCTTGTTGTGAGGACGGTTGTCCCCGGTGATAAATTTACGCCTTCGGGCATGAAAGGGCATAAAAAATTAAAGGACTTTTTTATTGACGAAAAGGTCTCCAAATTTGAGAGGAAGAAGATACCTATTCTTACCGATATGAAGGGTATAGTTTGGGTTGGAGGTTATAGAGTAGATAATAGAGCTGTTGCCAGTGAAGAGTGTGCAAACATCCTGAGGGTTGAGTTGGAAAGGTTGGAAAAATCCAGATCTGCTCAGAGGACGAAGTAAAGGAGCGAATTCATGGACAACAGATTTTCTAAAATAATTTTATCCGAAGAAGAGATTCAAGGTAGAGTTAAAGGCTTAGCGGAAGAGATTTCGGAATATTATCGCGGGGCATGTCCTGTGCTTGTTTGCGTTCTGAAGGGTGCAGTTTTTTTTCTTACTGACCTCACCAAAAATTTAACTGTAGATTGCGAAGTGGATTTTATGGACGTTTCCAGCTACGGTTCTGGTAGAAGTAGTTCGGGCGTTGTTAAGATTAGCAAAGATTTGGACGAGCAGATAGAAGGCAGAGACGTTTTGATTGTGGAAGATATTTTTGACACGGGGCTTACTCTGAACTATTTGGTAGGATATTTGAGCAACAAAGGTCCTCGTTCTATCAAGGTTTGCACGCTGCTTGACCGTCCTCATAAAAGAGATGCAGATGTAGAGTTGAAAGCTGATTTTGTTGGATTTACGCTTACCAAGAGTGATTTTTTGGTTGGATATGGATTGGATGACAATCAAATAATGAGAAATTTGCCGTTTATCGGAGTGCTTAAAAAGGATGATTTATAAAAAATGAGTAATAAAAAGGGAAACAAGTTGCCTGAGTTCAAGAAGCCCAATGTAACTTTGATATTAGTAATAATTTTTGTGGGAATACTTTTCTATCAAATGTTTTATGCAGTTGATGTGGGAGTAAGAGAGGTTAGTTATTCCACATTTGTGGAAATGAGCAACTCTGGACAGGTGTTGTCTGCCAGTTTTGATGAAAAAGAAGTTCGTTTTACTACCACCGAAGGTGTGAAATTCTCTACATATTTGCCTTTTCAAGATCCACAGTTGGTGAGCAAATTGCAAGCTGAAGGGGTGAATGTCTCTTCGCACAAGCCATCTTTTTTGGTTTCTGCGATTTTGTCGTGGTTTCCTTTCTTGGTGTTCATTTTCATTTGGATATTTTTGATGCGTTCCATGGGTGGAGGTGGCAAAGCTTTTAGCTTTGGCAAGAACAAGGCTCAGCTGGTGAACAAAGAAGACATCAACACCACTTTTGCGGATGTGGCTGGGATTGACGAGGCGAAAGCGGAGCTTGAGGAGATAGTGGAATTTCTCCGAAGCCCCGAGAAGTTTCTGACTTTGGGAGGTAGAATCCCCAGAGGCGTTTTGCTTCAGGGACATCCCGGAACTGGCAAAACTCTTTTGGCAAGAGCTGTAGCTGGAGAGGCAGGAGTTCCGTTCTTTAGGATGAGCGGTTCAGATTTCGTGGAGATGTTTGTGGGAGTTGGAGCTTCCAGAGTGCGAAATCTTTTTGAAATTGCCAAAAAGAACTCTCCATGTATCGCCTTTATCGATGAGATAGATGCTGTCGGTCGCCATCGTGGCACGGGACTTGGTGGTGGACACGACGAAAGAGAACAAACTCTGAACCAGCTTTTGGTGGAGATGGACGGTTTCTCCGAGAACGACTCCATGATAATAATTGCTGCGACCAATAGACCTGACGTACTTGACCCTGCGTTGCTAAGACCAGGTAGATTTGATAGGCAAGTTACGGTAGATTTGCCAGATATACGTGGCAGAGAAGCTATCCTGAAAGTGCATGCCAAAAAAATAAAGATGCAAAAAGATTTGAGCTTTTCCACTATCGCTAGAGCAACAGCGGGATTTTCTGGTGCTGACTTGGCGAATTTGCTCAACGAAGCCGCTTTGATATCAGCAGGAAAAAACAAAAAAGAAGTCTCTTTGCAGGAAGTGGAAGAAGCTAAGGACAAGATTATCTTGGGTAAAGAGAAAAAAAACAAGGTAATTTCGGAAGAGGACAAGAAGATCACTTCTTATCACGAAGTTGGGCATGTTATTACGTCTATTTGTCAGCCACTGTCCGACCCGTTGCACAAAGTTTCCATTATTCCCAGAGGGTTTACCGCAGGGGCAACGCACTATTTGCAAACTGACAGAAGCAACTATTCCAAGGAGTATCTGAAGCAAATGCTTGTGCAGTTGTTGGGTGGACGTGCAGCGGAGGAGCTAAAGTTCGATTCCGTTACCACGGGAGCTAGCAACGATATTTCTCGCTCTACCGACATTGCCAAGAAGATGACCTGCTCTTGGGGAATGAGCGATTCCTTTGGACCGATGGCGGTTACACGCGAACAGGAACAAACTTTTTTGGGCAAAGAGTTGGCTCATCACGATTCTATCAGCCAGTATTTGAGTGAAAAAGCTGACCAACAAATTCAGAAATTCATTTCCGAGGCTTATGAGGAAGCTAAAAAGATTTTGGCTAAACAGGATAAGCTTTTGGTCGTTCTTTCCGAAGAGCTTTTGCAAAAAGAGACTTTGGAGCTTGATGAAATTTTTGATATTTGCTTTGAGAACGCCACGGACGACATCAAAGAGTTGTTGAAAGAAAAATACGAAAAGGCTAAAGAACTTAGGATAAGTGCGGATTAATTCTAAATAAATTAGCCCCCGTAGCTCATTTGGATAGAGCGTTTGATTCCGGTTCAAAAGGCAGGAGGTTCGAGTCCTCTCGGGGGCACCATTTGTTATGCAATATTATAAAGATAAAGGTAAGATTTTTTTCCAAGTCGGACTAATCACCGCAGTTAGTGTGGTGATTTTGTTTTTGTCTTATGGCTGGATGACCAGAATTTTCACGGACGGAAAATATCAGAAAGTAAAAGTCGCATTTTCCTCGGCAAGCGGATTGTCCGAAGGTGCTACCGTGTGTATTCGTGGTGTGCCAAGAGGTCTTGTGGATAAAGTTGATATTACCGCTGACGGTGTCATTTTCTATTTGAAGGTTGAGTTGCCGATTACTCTGTGCGAGGGTACGCAATTCATCGTGGAAGACATAGATATGATGGGCAATAAGCAACTTGACATTTTGCCTGTGACCACTGGTAAAGAGTTGGATTTGAGCAAAATACATCGTGGCGAAGTGAAGATAACTTTGACTCGTTTCATTGGCAAACTTGACGACATTTTGAACAGCTTGGAAGTTGAGAAAATTAAGATTGATAATTTCAAAAAGCTCAACTCTCACATCAATGGGGTTCTTTCACAACTAAATCTTCTGCTTGCCAAGATTAACAAGAACGAGGGGATGCTTGACCAAACCAGCGAGGTTATTAGCAGAACTAACGAAATTCTTGGCAAAATCAACGACGAAAATTCTTCTGCGAACAAATTCCTAACTGACACAGTTTTGTATCAGCAAATTTCCACCAGTCTCAAGAGGGTCGATTCCATTCTCATTGATGTAAAGGCAAATCCGTCCAGATATTTCAAGATTGAAGTTTTTTAGATGAAGAGAAGTTTTGTCATATTGTTGTTATTGCATAGTTGGGCTTTTCTTTTTGCCGCTGAGCATACTCCCACAACTTCCGCCATTTTGCTCCCCAGTGATAAAATGTCTGGCATTGGGAGTGCTGTGGATGTCACGGTTGGGGGAGATTCCATCACCTACGTTGCTGATCATATGTTCTACGATGTGGTGTTTTCTAGGGCTAATCTATACGGCGACGTCAGTGTCGTGTCGGAAGGTTCTATTTTGCGAACTGACACCATTACACTGGATTTGAAAACCAACATAATGGGAACAAGCGGAGTGACTTACATCAAGGACGTTTCTGGCTGTATGATTGCCAACGATGTTTGGGTCAATCCGAAAAAAGAGTGGGCTTTGTTCAATAAAGCTGCTGGTAAGTTAGATGTCGGCTACTATTATGGCAGTCAAACTCGTCAGGTGAAAAGTGGCGTGTACGATGTTGATAACGGAATGTTTACGACCTCCGATTTGCCAAGTCACACTTGGGATATATATGCTGTGCAGATGAGGCTATATCGCGGGCAGTTGATAGTGATGAAACCAGTTGTGATTTTGGTGAACCATTTCCCTGTTTTTGCTTTGCCGTCGTACTCTTTTTCCATCGCCAGAGGCAAGCAAAACGGCTTTCTGATGCCAACTCCTGGACGCAACTCCACAGATGGCAAGTTCGTGGAAAATATCGGCTACTACCTGTTTTTTGAGGACTACTGGGACGCTGTTGTGATAATGAACGTTCGGGAAAAAACGGGCGTTGATGGAGAGTTTATCACTCGCTACAAAAAGCGTTATGAGTACGAAGGTACTTTGGAAATAAATCAGTCCAGATCCGTTAGTGATGCGGGGAAAGCTACCAATTATGCGGGTGACTATCATTATGTACACGATCAGACTTTTGTTGATGGTTCGGCTCTGAGCGTGGATATTAACTACTATTCCAGCAAGGAAATTTTGGAAGATGAAGAGGACATCAATACGCGAACGAATGAGAATGTCGAATCGAAGATTTCTTATTCCAAACCATTTCTAAGCAGTACTTTGTATATGAGTAGTGAATATTCTCAAGATATGAATACCAATGCAAGAGCTATTACATTACCATACGTCAGCTACACACAGAATTCTAGACCGATTTGGGAGATGTTTGCGGAAGAAATTGACGAAGATGAGGACCCATGGTGGGCGGACTTCAGCTATTCCGTTAAGACGCAGGCTACTCAGAGCGGAAAAATGTCGGAGAAATCTGCGGGACTTGACGATGTTTTGTGGAAATCCCAAAAGGACAGTGCGGGAACTATTATCAATACGCACCAAGCAGGGGCATGGTTAGATTTGGGGATTACTCATTCGCGGAAGGTTTTGAGTTGGCTTACGTTTAGCCAGAGTTTGCCTATTAAGGCGGCGTATTCAACCAGTGAAATCAATTATTCCACTTTCGACCATTCTTATCAATACAACTATTCCAACAGCTTGGGGTTTAATGTAATTGGATTCAGAAATTTCGGGGAATTTTTCCTTAAGGGAATTAGGCACACTATCAACGTTTCTGGTTCTTTTTCTTTTGTCCCTGAGATAGAGAACGAAGCCTCTGGACCTTATGCTTTGGGCTCTACAGCGGAATCCAAAACTGGCAAATTGAATTTTTCCAACGCATGGGATTTGAAGCTAAATCCTCCTGGGAAAACGGATAAACTCTTGCTAAATAGCATCTTGACTGCGACAACTGCTTACACAGTTTTCAGTGATGATAAAGCCACCGAAGGCAAATGGGATGACATTATTTGGGCAGCGAAATTAGATGGTGAAAAGTTGGTGCCAGTGGGTAGCTTGGCTTCCAAAATTCTTGAATGGACTTATCTTTCCAACTGGTTCTCTTGTTCCGTGACCAACGCCAACACGGGTTCCGCAACCCAAGACCCCTACAATTGGGAACTAAAAGAGTGGGAATACAAAGTTCCGATTTCCAATTCCGTTGGGTTCAAACTTTCCAAGTCGCGAAAGTTACGCTATTTCAACTACTCGCCTGCTAAATACAATCAATTTGAGTTGAACAAATTCTTCAATAATGGTCCTCCAGCCAAGCGTCAAAATTATATTCAGCAAGACAACGGATTCTCGGTGAGCGTAAATTATGCGTACAATTTTGTGGGAAGTCAAAAGAAAGGAGAAGATTTTAACCAAACCGAAGATTACACCTTCGATTTGACCAGTGGGGCGAAGATGCACCTTTCCAAAACTTGGCATTTGGAATATTCCAACTCATACAATATAAAAGAGGACGATTTGGGTGCTCAAACTTTTTCCGCTGTGAAAAATCTGTACGACTGGCAATTTAGCTTTTCTTACACTCAGGATGGAGCATTTTGGGAATACGCATTTAAATTCTTCAATGTCAAGTTGCCCGACGATTTGAAATACGAGGACGATGCTGACTCCAACGATGATTAGAGCGATTTTTTTGGACAGAGACGGGACGATAAACCCTGATGATGAGGGCTACATCTCTTCTCCGTCACAGTTTAATATTTTTTCTTTCAGTGGAGAGGCTATCAAGATTTTTAACGATTTGGGCTTTTTAGTGTTTGTGGTTACCAATCAATCTGGTATCGCTAGAGGCTTCTTCACGGACAAAGATTTGGAAGCAATTCACGCCAAGATGCAACAGCAACTATCAGAATATAGTGCTAAAATCGACGAAATTTTGTACTGCCCCCATCATCATCAAGGAGCGGTGAAACCTCTTGCAATAGAGTGTGAATGCAGAAAGCCTAACAATCTATTTTTTAGGCAGATGCAAAAAAAATACAATATCAAGGCATCAAAATCTTTTATGATTGGCGACAAGCCTGCGGACATAGAGTTTGGCAAGCGAAGTGGCTTACGGACGATTTTGGTTAGGACTGGCTATGGAGAAGAGACTTTGCGTGCAGGAGAAATCAAACCAGATTTTGCTGTTGATAACTTGCTGATGGCAGCCAAGACAATACGAAAATTGGTACAACAGGAAAGGATTTGTGCTAAGTAAGGAGCAAATCAAGAGCTTCGATTTTGAAAGTTTGTTTTCCGAACTTGCTGATTACTACGAAAAATGCACCGCTCAGGTCAAAAAGTTTGAGGCAATTTCTTCCAAAACGCCGTTGCAGATTTTGATTTCGGCTATGCTCTCCGCACGCACCAACGATGCTACAACTACCAAGGTCATCGAAAATTGGCAAATAAGTGAATTGTATGAATTGGATAATTTAACCGCAAAAGCTATCGAAAAGCTGATTTATCCAGTGGGATTTTATAAGCAAAAGGCAGTTCATTTGAGCAAATGGCACGAAATTATTTGCAAGGAATTTGCAGGGGAATTGCCCGCAAACCGAGAGAAAATAATGAGTTTGCCTGGAGTTGGCTTGAAAACCGCCAATCTCTTTTTGAGCAGAGCCTACGATTTGCCGTATATTTGTGTGGATATTCATGTTCATAGGATTTGTGCCAGAATTGGGCTGACTTCTGGCAAGTCGCCAGCAAAAACCGAGAGGGAATTGACGGAGATTTTGCCTGTGAGATTTATCCAAAATGCGAACCGCTACTTTGTAGCTTTGGGGCAGACACTGTGCAAAGCATCTACGGTTGATTGTGGCAATTGCCCGATAACAAAATTATGTAGTAAAATAGGAGTGTAGATGTCAGGGGTTTTGATTTTTTACGATGAACAGCACAACGTTCTATTGAAAACTATTTGCAAAAATGTGGAGAGGAGCAAAGAAAAATATTTGACTTCCGCCAATTTCACGGAGCTACAGGGGAAAATTTCTCAGACGGAAACCAAGGAATTTGATTCGTTGCTTGAGGCTTTGATTTACTTCAAGAGTTTGCAGGAAGGCGAACATAAGCAACACAAAAATTATCAGTATTTGGCTTTGGATTCGGACGAAACTCCTTGTCTGTCTTCGTTGAATACCACCGCTACTTCGGGGAAAATTTTTGTGGGACCGTTCCGCAATCCGTTCATTCTGTCCGATATAACTGACGCTTTTGCCCGTGAATTTGCTCTGCCTACATTGGGCGAGGAAAAGAGTTGTCCGAAGATTTTGGATTACTACTTAAATTTCGAGTTGCGGGAGAATTATTTGCAACAGATTAGTGATTTGGAAGAGAGTTTGGAGTTTGCCAAGTCTCACGAATTGAGTGAGAAGGCGAAGCCAATTATCCAATATTTTGACTATCTCTGGTTTTTGCAAGAGAGCAAGAGTTTGTCTTTCAAGTGTCAATGGGAAGGCAGCGAACTGCTTGTTGAAAACGGTTTGCTGTATGGTTATGGTGATTTGCGATTTCGGATGAATTACCAAGAAATTGAGTATCGAGAAGAAGAGAAATTTGCTGTGCCTTTGGATGAGTTGGACGAGCGAGAAATTATCTATCAGTTCGCCAAGGAACTAAAGAAAATCTAATCTTTATTTTTTACCACTCGGAAACCGAAAGCAGGACTTTTTGTATAATAGTCAGAATTATCTTGGAATACTATAGATACACTTGTACTTAAATAGCTTCCACCTGCCCTCATTCTATTTTCGTCTAATACACCGTTTGTATAATACCATTCCCACAGATTACCATTCATGTCATAGATTTCTAATGCATTGCCCTTTTTCTTTTTAACTTCATGACTACTACCACTTTCTCCTTCTCCATACCAAGCTACAGTTGAAAAACCAGAAGATGAAGATGCTCCACTAGCCCAGTTTAAATCGGTAGCTTCATTGTTGTTTGGTAGCAGAGTTTTATCATAGCTCTTATCCTGAATATACATGGCTGCAAGCCTCCATTCGGCTCCAGTTGGTAATCTGTATCCGTTTTTTGTGGAAGAGAGGTTAACAGAAGAAAAGGTTGCATTTTTTATTGTCTGAGATCCGTTTAGATAATAGGGAGAATAAGAAGTTCCCATTTTGGAGTTGCAATATTCAGTTAGGGCATTGCAGAAGATAATTGCTTCTCCCCAGGAAACATTTCCTATCGGATATTCGGCAGAAGGAGCTGTGGGATCGGAGGAAAATGTGTATCCATTACTGGTCGCCCATGTGGTTACAGAGTCCCAAAGTTTTTTTGTGGTTTCTGTTTCAGCCATCCAATAGCTTTGCTCAACACTTTCTGTACCAGAGCTAGCTGGAAACGAAGTCATTTGCGGAACGTAGTGCATTTGTAGCTCCACATTATCATTTAAGAAATTTATCTTGGAACCTGTGGCATAATCCACGGACACAAGCACGGAATCTTTGAAGTTACTGACAGCTTTTCCAATTGGTGTGGCTGAGATGTAAGCCTCGCCATAAGCCACCCCAGTGATTAAGCCATTGCTACTGACGGTAGCGACAGAATTTTTATTGCTACTCCAGTTGACCTCGGTATCGATGTTGTCAGTTGGCGAAAAATTCGTTTTGAGTTGGTAGGTTTGATTTTCCCTAATGCTAACTCCAGACGGGATGTCGGCAGTGTCTATGGAAAATCCCTGAATAATATAGTAGCAATTGACCGCCAAGCTGGTTTGCAGGGTAGTCTCTTTGAGGGTGGTTGCCGTTGCGGTAATTTGGCTACTCCCGACATTTTTTACGGAAATCTTCCTTTGGAAAGTACCTTCATCAGCAAAAGAAACGACGTCAGTGTTGGAGATGCTCCATGTGATGTGTTTGTTCAGAGCGTTAGCGGGGGAATAGCTGAGAGCAATAGTCGTGTCAGTTTGTGTAGCTGGAGTTGTGGAATACAGAATGGAGGAGCTTTGCTGTGAAGTTGGGCTGATGTAAACCTTGAGATTTGAGTTAGGGAAAGACAGAGTTGTGATGTCAAAATCTTCGTCCGACACCACATCGGAAACAGGAAAACATCCAAAAAGAAGCATTGCCAATGGAATAAACCAACAAAATATTTTTCTCATTTTACCTCAAACTTATACTTTATAGAGCTAACAATTTTAATAATCAGTAAGTTGTCAAGAATATATGTAAAGAAGAAGAAAATACACATTATTTTATATAATGTTGCAAATCAAATCTTTAACTATAAATGCAAATTAAATTAAATTCCAGTAAAAAAAATCATTTTGATAAACAAATTCAGTTGATTTATAAGGTTTTTTTTGCAATTTATGGGAGAAAATATTTGACAAATTGAAGTAGTGCAAACGAAGTAGAAAGAAAAAATGATAGGGAAGTTAAATGCTTAAAAACAAATTGCTTCTTTTTGTAGCTTTCATGGTGATTTTGCAAGTGGTTGTGTCGCTCGTTGGATTAGGTTCGGATTTAAATATCGGTGTCAATCCCGAGACGGGCAAGTTCTCTGTTTGGAATACACCAAATGACAACACTATCCAAAAGCAGATTTTAACCGAGTTCCAACCTGATCAATATTTGGCTGACAACGGAGGAGAAGGCAAAGTTTTTGGAAGCACCGCGTTGTACAAATTTTATTCCAAGTTCTCTTCCACCCCTTTGGGAATGAGCAAACTTTTGTTTATGTTGTTGTTAGTGGATATTGTACTTTTGGCTGGAGCGATTTTTGTTGCGAAGACTTCTGGATTTATTCCAGGGAAATGGCAGTTGCTTTGGGAAGGTATTTACGAATTTTTTGACGATTTGGTTGCTGATTCTCTTGGCAAAGAGAGAACGAATTTCTTGCCATACATCGCCACGATTTTCCTTTTTATTTTGGTTTGTAATCTTTTGGGCGTTATTCCCGGATTGTCCGAGCCTACGCGAAATTTGAACGTTCCGCTTGGCATGGGGATTATCGCTAATGTAGTTGTGCATTTCATGATGATTAAAGTTAACGGAGCTTGGGGTTACATGAAAGGATATGCTGAGCCGATGGCTTTTTTGATGCCTTTGAATGTTGTTGGAGAGGCTTCCAAAGTTGTTTCTATCTCTTTCCGTTTGTTTGGCAATATTTTGGGTGGCTCCATCATTTGTGTGGTTATTGCCAATCTGACAAAATTTATTGTTTTCCCGATGTTTTTGTCTGGGTTTTTTGGGATATTCATCGGCATTATTCAGGCATTTGTTTTCACCATGCTTTCGCTTTCCTATCTTAGTGCTGGTATTGTGGAGGATTAGGTAATGATAGACCCTGGAATTATTAAAATGGCAGCTTTCGTTTCTTCTGGTATAGCAGTTGGCACGTCTTCGCTTGCCACAGGAATCGGTTCTAGCTATATCGCAGGTGGTGCTGTTGAAGCTATGGAGAGACAGCCACAGGTAAACGAAAGACTTTTCCGCTCTATGCTGATAGGTCAAGCTGCTTCCCAAACGGGAGCTATTTTGGCTCTTGTTGTAGGACTTTTGCTTCTCTTCGGTGGGTTGGATAATCCTGCTGGAGGATGGTATAGAGTAGCTGCGTTGATGGGTTCGGGCATCTCCATCGGATTGGGTTCTTTAGGTTCTGGCTATGGTGCAGGAGTTATAGGAGGGAAAACTTGTGTGGCCATGGGCAGAGTTCCTGATAAGAATGCCACCTTGCTTGGGAATATGCTAATAGGACAGGCACTCAGTCAGTCCGTGACGATTTATGCTTTGTTGGTTTCTTTAATGCTTTTATATTCCACACCTTTGCAACCTGAAGGATTAATTACTGGTCCCATAGTTATTAAATCTGTTGCTTTTCTCGCATCTGGTCTATGCATAGGTCTTGGTAGCATAGGCCCTGGGTTAGGCATTGGAGAGTTGGTGGGTAAATCTAATATGGCTATTGCCAAAGTCGGTAAAGGCGAAATGGGAATTATGAGGGTAATGTTTATAGGTTCTGCTGTTACACAATCTACAGCTATTTATGCTCTTATTGTCTCATTTTTGTTAATGTTTGTTTTATAAAATTGAAAAATATAATTCTTAATTTTTTTAAGAATTAGGAGGATGTAATTATGGATATGTCGTTTATCGTTAAGGCTGCTGCGTTGCTTGGAGCTGGTATTTGTATGGGTCTTGGAGCTTTGGGACCTGGACTTGGAGAGGGTTTTGTTGCTGGTAAAGCTTGTGAAGGTATTGCCAGAAGCCCAGAACATGCAGGTCTTATCACCAGAACAATGCTTGTTGGTCAGGCTGTGTCGGAATCTACTGGTATTTATTCTTTGGTTATCGCTCTTCTTTTGATGTTTTCGGTATAAATCGTCTGAATTTAACGGAAAATTTTAGAAAGGAGTCGTAGCTTATGGTAAGCATAGATTATTCGCTGATATTAGTTATTTTGAACTTCATCGTTTTGATGTGGCTTTTGAATAAGTTTATCTTTCAGAACGTTAAGAAGTTTCTAAAGCAAAGGCAAGAGAAGATTGCTACGGAATTGAAGGAGACGGAAGAAGCTCGCATTGAGTTGCAAGGTTTGGTGGAGAAGAAAGAAGCCGAATTGAAAAAAGCTGATGCCGAGATTAGAGCGGAAAAGAAGAGGCTTTTGGACAAAGCTGAAGTGCAAGCTGGTCAAATCTTGAAAGAAGCCAAAGACAAAGAAAAGGAAATCATCCAAGAGAGCAAACATGAACTCCTTTCGCAAAAGTCTAAGATTGTGCAAGGCATTAGCGATGAAGTTGCTGTTTTGGTGGCTAAAGTTTCCGAGAAGATTATCGGTCAAAAAATCGATGAGAAAACCGATGCCGAAATTATCAGAAATATGATTTCCAAGGGAATTTGAAAGTGAGAAATAAAGTAATCGCTTCCAGATATGCTAAGGCTGTTTTCTCTTTGGCAAACAAAGATGATTTGGATAAGTTCGCTGCTGACATTGATGTTTTGGTTGCTTTTTTCCAAAATCATTCCCAACTTGTTCAAAGCCTGAATAGTTCGGTTTTCAGCTTTGCCAAAAAGAAAGAGTTTGTCGTTGATTTGTCCGAGCAGACCTCTTGCAACAAACTTTGGTTTAACTTCTTGTTGTTGTTGGTGAAAAAACACCGCTTTGTTCTTGTTTTGGATATTTTGGCAGAATTGCAAGAGATTGTGCTTGATTATCTAAAAAAGGAAGAAGTGCAAGTGGTGTTGGCGAGACAGCATTCCGATGGTTTGATTAACGAAATTGGTGAAGCGATAAAACAAAAAATAGGTAAGGAGCCAAATATTACTGTGTCTATTGATGAGAGTATTATTGGTGGGTTTGTGGTGCATACCAAAAAATTTATTGTGGATTGTTCCATTAAAAATAGTTTAGGCAGACTTGCTGCTCAATAGGAGTGAATGAATGAAGATACAACCTGATGAAGTAAGTAGTATTTTAAAGAGTAGAATAGACGATTTTTCTTTCGATGTGGATATAGCCGAGACTGGCAAAGTAGTCGAAGTTGGTGACGGGATTGCTCGTGTTTACGGATTGCACAATGTAGTTGCTTCCGAGATGATTGTTTTCGAGAATGGCGTTCACGGAATGGCTCTCAACCTCGAAGAAGACAATGTTGGTTGCATCCTTTTCGGTAATGGTAGTAGCGTGAAAGAGGGCGATACTGTAAAAAGAAGTGGAAAGGTTTTGCAAGTGCCAGTTGGAGAGGCTACTTTGGGTAGGGTTGTTAATCCGCTTGGTGCACCGATAGACGGCAAGGGCGAGATAAAAGCAGAGGCTTATTTGCCAGTGGAGAGAAAAGCTCTTGGTGTTATCCAAAGACAGCCAGTGGAAGAGGCTTTGCAGACAGGTATCAAAGCTATCGATTCCATGATTCCCATCGGTAGAGGTCAGAGAGAGCTTATCATCGGTGACCGTCAAACAGGTAAAACCGCTATCGGTATCGATACGATTATCAATCAAAAAGAAACAGGCGTTAAGTGTATATATGTGGCTGTGGGGCAAAAGGCTTCTACAGTTGCCAGTATTGTGAAGACTCTCGAAGAGCATGGTGCGATGGCTTACACTACGATTGTTAGTGCTACAGCTTCCGTTTCACCTGCTTTGCAATACATTGCTCCGTTTGCGGGTGCTTCCATTGCGGAATATTATAGAGACAAGGGCGAGCATGCTCTTATCATTTATGACGATTTGTCCAAGCATGCTGTGGCTTATCGCGAGCTTTCGCTTCTTTTGCGGAGACCACCAGGCCGTGAGGCTTTCCCTGGAGATGTGTTTTATTTGCATTCACGCTTGCTTGAGAGAGCTAGTAAACTCAATGACGAGTTGGGCGGAGGCAGTCTCACGGCGTTGCCGATTATCGAGACACAAGCGGAAGATATTTCAGCTTACATCCCTACCAACGTGATTTCTATTACAGACGGGCAAATTTATCTTTCTTCCAAATTGTTCTACTCTGGTCGTCGTCCAGCGATTAACGCTGGTTTGTCCGTGTCGCGTGTGGGTGGTTCTGCTCAAATCAACTGTATGAAAAAAGTTGTGGGTCAGCTCAGACTCAACTTGGCTCAATATGCGGAACTTGAGGCTTTTGCAAAATTCGGTTCGGATTTGGACAAAGCAACTCAAGCTCAGTTGCGTAGAGGCGAGAGACTTATTCAGATTCTGAAGCAAGGGCAATACAAACCTCTGGAAGTTTCCAAGCAAATTATGATTATCTTCATGGCGAATAACGGCTATTTGGACGAAATCGATTTGTCCAAGATTGTCAACGTGGAGGAGAAACTTTTCGAGGAGTTGGACGATAAGTTTGGAGATTTGAAAAAATCTTTGTCCACAGAAAAATTCACCGACGCTCTTCAAGAGAAGATGCACACTTTGTGCAAGAGCGTTGCAGAGAAATTTAAATAAAAGAAACTAAAAATTTTCCTCCTTAAAAGGAATTTTGGGGAGGATTTATTTTTGACAGATATGAGCGGGCATAGCTCAGTGGTAGAGTACCAGCTTCCCAAGCTGTGGGTCGCGAGTTCGACTCTCGTTGCCCGCTCCATTTTTTTATCCGAAACGAGGTGACGATGTTAATATCTTCTATAGATTTGATGGATGGCAAAGCCGTGCAACTCCGCAACGGCAAAGAGAAAGTGTTGGAGAAGAGCGAACCGCTGGAGTTAGCCAAGGAGTTTGCCAAGATTTCTCAGGTTGCCGTGATAGATTTGGACGCTGCTCTTGGGCAGGGCGACAACGAGGAATTAATCCGCAAGCTCTGCACAGTCGCCGATTGCCGTGTTGGAGGAGGCATCCGCACTATAGAAAAAGCCAAAAAGATTTTTAGTTACGGTGCTCAAAAGTTGATAATCGGCACTGTTGCGTTCAGCGACGACAAAATCAATCACGAATTTCTGCAAGAGTTGGTGGACAATTTTGGTAAACACCGCATCATGATTGCCATCGATGCTTACAAGGGCAAAATCACCACGAAGGGTTGGAAGCACGATACGGGGCTTGATGTTTATTCCACTGTGCAAGAGTTGGAGAAATATTGCGATAGCTTTTTGTTCACGATGGTGGAAACCGAGGGTTGCATGACGGGAATGGACGTTGAGGCTATTCAGAAGATTAAGACGAAGAATCAGCTTACCGTGGCAGGCGGTATCAAGGACAACGAGCAGGTTATTGAGCTCAGTCGTCAGGGCTACGACGTGCAAGTGGGGATGGCTCTCTACACTGGAGCTATCGATTTGCACAAATGTTTCGTGGAGTCGCTTGCGTGGGACAAGCAGGAGCTTCTGCCGACTATCACACAGGATAAATTCGGCAATGTGCTGATGATGGCGTATTCCAACAAGGAGTCGCTTTACAAGACTTTGCAAGAGAACAACGTGACCTACTATTCCAGAAGTCGCAAGGCTCTGTGGACTAAGGGTGAAACCAGTGGGCATTTTCAGAATTTCCAATCTATCCGCACCGACTGTGACAGGGACACTTTGCTCATCAGAGCCGAGCAAAAGGGCGTTGCTTGCCACCTTGGGAACTATTCTTGCTTTGGAGAAAAGCCGTTTGATTTGCAGGTGCTTTACGATATTATCCAAAGTCGGTTTGCGAATCCGCGACCCAATTCCTACACTGCGAAGTTGGTTGACGGGGATTTGCTCCGAGAAAAAATCATGGAAGAAGCCGAAGAGGTGTGTGAGGCTCGCTCCCGAGAGGACAAAATTTGGGAAGTTGGCGACTTGCTCTATTTTCTCACTTGCTTCATGGCAAAAGAGAAAATCTCGTTCCAAGAAGTTTTCAACGAGTTGCAGAGACGGGATAGGAAGTAGTTGGTTTTAATTATTTGAGATAAAAAAGGAATTTAAGTAATCTTAAATCCCTTATTTTAAGAGTAGTTTATACTATTCTCCAAACTTACTCAAATCTTCAATTATTTCTTCACAAATAAGGTCTATATCTTTCTTTTCATCATCTGCATCAGATAAAAAAGAGGCAATTTTTAGGTTTCTTAGAGTGTTATAATCTATCACATAATTAGACCAATTATAAGTAGCAACTTTAGTATTGCCTTTTTTTATAGTAATTTCATGAGAAAAAGTTGGTATATTTAAGGCTTTTCCACCGAAATTAAAATTTCTAGTAAAATCGAAAGAAGCAGAAATTGCTAAACTTTCAGAGTTTGAGCCCAAAAGATTATATTTTCCCAAATATTTTTTGAGACCATTAGAAAATTGTTCTTTTAACTCATCTTGTGAAGCGTATACAGTGTCGTTTTCTTTTCCTTCCCCATTAGTGCCAAGTTTTAAGGTAACATTAACTTCTTCTAGGTGGTACTTAGTAACTCCTTTTTTGACAGGGACAGATTTATCTACATACTTAAAACTTGTTGCAGAACAACCAACTAATGTAATGGTACAAATGATAAACAATAGTATTCTTTTTAACATAATTTACTCTCCTTATTTTGAAATTAGGGCTTTATTAAATGCTTGATAATGCACAGTCAATAATTTTACTAATTTAATTTTTGCTTAATATCCCTATCGCTACTCTTATTCCGCTTGCCCAAGCTCCCGTGATGCCTCGCGAAGTGCCAGCTCCGTCGCCAATCATATACATGTTCTCGTTCACTCTAAAGTACTCATCAACAAACTCAGGTCTGTTGGCGTACATCTTTATCTCGGGATAATAGAGGATGGTGGAAGGATGCAACAGCCCTGGCGATATGTCGTTCAGGAGTTTCAGCGAATTCCACAAATCCCTCATAACCTTGGAAGGTGCAGCAAGTGTGATGTCTCCAGCACAGGCTTTGCAAGTCGGCTTGAAGTCGAATAAATCATCGTTAAAGTGCTCGATTTTCGAGCGTTTGCCCGCAACAAAATCGCCAATTCTCTGCATGATGGGAAGTCCACCGCCAATCTCGTTGCTCACTCTGGCAAGATATGTGGCAAAAACTTGACCGCTTCTCACGGGTTTTTTCAAGCCAATCGTTCTCAGCATCGCAAAGTTCACCAAGTTGTTTTCGCCTTTATCTTTGGAAAGAGCGTGTCCGTTTACGATGTTGAATTTGTGGTATTTTTCCATGGTAACGTAGGCGTTCCCCGAATTGGTGCAGAAAGTCCTCACCTTGTTGGGAAAGTAGAATTTCGGGTCGTAATAGTCTTTCACAATGTCATAATTTTCCAGCTTCGTTTCCACTCGAATCCCAATATCGACAATATTATCCACATAGTTAATCTCAAAATTATTCATAACTCTTTGCAGAAAAGAAAAGCCCATTCTCCCAGGAGCGATAATCAGCTTTTTGTAGGAATAAGTCTCGTTATCGGTGATGACAGCGTCCTTTTCAATTTCCAAAACTTCGGATTTCAATTTCACTTCCACACCCAAGTTTTCCAATTTTGCGAGGAGGTCTCTTATCAGAAAAACACTTTTGTCAGTTCCGATGTGAGCTTGTTTGATGTCGAGTAATTTCACGCCAACTTTTTCTGCTCGGAGTTGGTATTTGGTAATATTTTCTTTCTTCAAAATATTTGGCTTGAGATGGGTTTTCACCTCTTCCAAATATTTTTCCGCTTCTTCTTTTTGCCAATAGCTTTCTGTGAAGCCGATGGGGAAGGTGTAATTTTGTTTGCAATCGTTTAGCAATCCGCCCGAGCAGATTTTTTCTTTTTCCAAAAGAAGGATTTTTAATTTTGGGTTGCTTTCTATCAATTTGAAGGCACTTCCCAGTCCAGCAGGTCCTGAGCCTATTATTACCACATCGTATTTTTTCACTATGATTGCTCCTTTGAAAAGCCAATTTCAGCAAGGATTTTGCACCAATGAACAGCTTTTTTCGATTTTGATTTTATATTAAAATTCTAAACGAACAAATCTTTTAACTCTTGGACATTCATTTTTTGCAAACTTTCTTCCACTCCTTCGATAGTCTGTTCGAAGAGTTCTCTTTTTTTAGTTTGCAATTCCAAAATTTTTTCTTCAATAGTTCCAGTGGTGATAAGTTTGTAAACATTTATTTTTTTTGTTTGCCCGATGCGGTGAGTACGGTCGATAGCTTGCTTTTCCACCATGGGATTCCACCACGGGTCAACCAAAATCACGGTGTCTGCAGCTGTCAGATTTAGCCCTAATCCACCAACTTTCAGGCTGAGCAAGAAAACTTTTTTGTCTTCGTTATCGTTAAATTCGTCGATAACCTTTTGGCGATTTGATGTTGAGCCGTCCATATAACTGAAATCGATTTTTTCCGAAATCAGGAAGTTTTTCACAGCTTCCAAGCTCTTTAGGAATTGGGCGAAAACCAAGATTTTCTTTTCGTTTTCCACACATATTTTGATTAAATTCGTGGTAGCTTCCATCTTGCCAGAAAGCTCGGTTTCTTCTAAATCCAACAGGTTCAATCCGTTGGCGATTTGTCTGAGTTTGGTGATGCCAGAGAGAATGTGTATCGGCGTGATTTTTTTGTCGTTGAGGATGGACTTGCTGATTTGTTCCCACATGGAGTAGTAGTAATTGTGCTGCTCGTCGCTCATCCCACAGTAGATAACTTGGTCTTCCTTTTGGGGAAGTTCTTGCAAGATATCGATTTTCTTCCGTCTCAAAACAAATGGAGAGATAATTTTTTGCAGGAGATTTTCTTTTGCTTTGGATTCGGCTTCTTTCACAAAGTTGTTGTAATTTGGCAAATAATCTGGCAGGAGAAAATCGAAAATCGACCAAAGGTCTTGCAGGGAGTTTTCCACTGGAGTTCCCGAAATGGCGAGTTTGTGCTGAGCGGAGATGGTTTTAACGGCGATTGACCTCGAAGAGAGCTTGTTTTTTATGGCTTGAGCTTCGTCCAAGATGAGGTAGAAAAATTTGTGTTCCTGAAAAAATTCAATATCACGCAGAGCGATGGTGTATGAAGCGATGAAGATTTTGCCTTTGTCATCCAGCAACTCTTTTCGCTTTTCTTTGTTCCCCTGATATTCAACCAATTTATCAGCAAGACCGAATTTTTTCCCCTCGGAAATCCAGTTGTGGACTAAAGTCTTGGGGCAGATGACCAAGCTGTTTTCGTTCTTGGGCATCATCGCCAAAACAGACAAAGTTTGCAAAGTTTTCCCTGTTCCCATCTCGTCTGCCAATATCCCATTCAGATGATAAAACTCCAAGGTTTTCAGCCAGTTATAGCCGTTGATTTGGTATTTTCGCAGATATTTATTCAACGGAGAAGGCGGTATATTCTGCTTCGTCCTTGCGAGCAAATCGCCGATTACTTGCTTTAGATAGTCGTCATCAATGTTAGTTCTTCCATTTCCAATCGCATCCAATTGCATCAGTTTGTAGAGTGGCAGAGTGAGGCTTTCCTCAGACGAACTGAGTTGTTGATGCAGATTCTTTTCGATTAAATCGATTTGGTCGAAAGTTTTTTTGGAGATGATAATCTTCTTCTCTTTGCTCAGTTGATACTTCTTTTTGCCTTCTCGTTGCATTTTTTTGAGAACAGATAAAGGGATTTTTATTCTATCGAAACTGAAATTGATTTTCACTTCCAATAGATTTTGTTGCAAAGATTTTATGTCAAACTCGGGGAGCAAATCGACTTTTTGAGTCAGCAAGTCACGCAGTTCCTTGGCAACTTCAATCTCCCAAGCGGGATTTTCCACCTGATAGATATTGTCCTTCACCAGCTCTACTTCGTACCCCGTAAATTCCGTGTAATCGTCGGGAATTTTGCCGATGTTTTTGTAATAATCTTTTATCTCGCTCAAAAATTCTTGTGGAATGTAGCACCATTTTTCACCATCGGGGAATTTTTGTAGGCTCAAACTGTATGATTCGAGAGCTTGGCTCAAAGGCAAAACATGTTCTTCATCGAAAACGAGTTGAGCTTCCATCGTGATTTTCCCTGGAGGATGTGCCAGTCGCAGATGCAATTTTGGCGGATTTGGCAAATGTGCAGGAATAGGACAGTCTATGTAGCATTTGTCCCCCTGCTTGCTGATTATGTCTTTCACGAGCAGATGCAAAAAAACAACTTCGATGTCGTTTAGGTAATATGTTCCATCCAAAAGTTTTTTTGCTTTGGATTTATTTAGAGGCAATTGAGTAGTGTAAATGGAGTTAGTAGAACAAAAATAGAGGCTGTTTCCCAAAAAGTAGTTGTAGGTGCTAAACTCCGTGCACAAGGTAATATTTCTATTTTTGGAAACTCTTATTTCGAATTTTGGTTCTTCTTCCACGAAGTTCAGGACTTCCTCAGTTTCTCTCAGTTTTACTTGTCCCTTTTTGAAAGTTTTCAGGATGAACAGCAACTCTGGAATTTTGTTCACGGGAATGATGAAATATTTTTGCTTGGAGTTTGTGAAAGAGCGATTTTTTACCAAAAATTTTAGCAAAGCTATGTCTTCATCCGAGAAGAGATTTCGGTCTCGTTCAAAGTTTTCTTTATTCAAATTGGAATAATATCCTGTGAAATAAACTTTCAGGGGAGTGTTGTGCATCAGCAGATTTTCCACGTAGATAGTTTTCTCCGAGAACAAAATTTCAAACTTGTTGAAGATTTCGATTTCCTCTTCAAGATTTTGGTTTCGGTCGTTTTCTTCCAAATCTTGAACCGATAAATGGTGATAACAATAGTCGATGGCGGAAAAATAGTGCATACAGTCTTTTCTTCCACATGATGCACAGCTATGGGAGATGACTTTGTCCTCTTTTGTGTTGTAGTCGATTTCGACTTTGAAGTTCAACATTTCTTTTTCAGGAGACGAGGAAAGTAAGATTTTGTAACTGTCAGCACCTGACTTCCTAATTTTGACGTTCAGTTCTTCTTTGGCGAATTTTATGGCGTCTTGAAAGAGCCAAGAGTTGGACTGATTTAAATATTCTCTTTGTAAAATCATTGTTTCATGGCTATAAAAACCAACATTCTGTCAAGAAAAGAAAAGTAAAACTGTGAACTTATTTGGCAAAACAAAGCTTGACAAAAGTACGTGTTTTGAAATGAAAAGGGATAGTAATTTGGAAGGTTTTGTGTTAAACCAATGAGGTGAAAATGGATATATCGAAAAGAATTGGCGAATTGAAAAAGTTGCCTGGGTTTGTTGAAAAAGTGGGAATGGTGCTTGCTCACAATGGAATGGTCAGAGGAACGTCTCGAGATGGTAAGCCTGTGAAGTCCCTAGAAGTAAAGGCGAATTACGAAAAGATAGAGATGTTGGTGGAAAAATATTCTCAAGCTGAGGGAATTTTCAAAATTGTTGTTGAGGCTAAGGAAGGAAAGTTTTTGCCAGGTGACGATTTGCTTTTCATTATAGTTGCAGGTGATATTCGCCCGAATGTGAAAAAAGTGCTTGGAGATATTTTGGAAGAGATAAAAGCAACGTGCTTTGAGAAAAAAGAAATATTGATTTAGATTTGGAGTAAATGATGGAAGTTTTACCGATTGCCAGTGACCATGCGGGTTTTGAGTTGAAGCAGGAGATTGTTGAGCATTTGTCCTCAAGATTTCAAGTTGAAGATTTTGGATGTTATAGTTGTGAGTCGATAGATTATCCCGATTATGGTTTTGCTGTGGCGGAGGCAGTTGCTTCGGGGAAATTTCCCAGAGGAATTTTGCTCTGTGGTTCGGGAATTGGCATGAGCATTGTCGCCAATAAAGTCAAGGGCATCAGAGCCGCTTTGTGTCATTGTTCGGAGTTCGCCTCGCTATCTCGCCAGCACAACAATTCCAATATTTTGGTTTTGCCCGCTCGATTTTTGAATATTCAGTATGCGGTGGAACTTATTGATACTTGGTTAAATACGGAATTTGAGGGTAATCGTCATCAAAAGAGATTGGACAAAATAACAGCTTATGAAAACAAGGGATAGTTTTAATTTGCTTGACCTATTTTGGCAAATCACAGACTGAACGAGAGTTGAATTTAGGAGTTAAACTATCATGAAAGTTTCCGTTTTGGGGTGTGGGCGATGGGGTGGATTTATTGCGTGGTACTTGAGCACGGTCAAAAAATTCCAAGTCACGTGTTGGGGACCGACTGGCGACCCGATTTTTCAGAAATTGGTTGCTACTGGGGCAAACGACTATTTGACTTTCCCGAAAGAGATTTTGATTACTGACGATTTGGACAAAGCGTTGGAGTCGGATTTGTTGGTGATTTCCATAAGTTCCCAAAGGTTGCGGGAGTTTTCGACACGATTGAATGCCTACGATTTGCAGGAAAAAACTTTTGTTTTGGCGATGAAAGGAATGGAAGAATCCAGTGGCAAAAGGCTCACTCAGGTCGTCAGAGAGCAAATCAATCAGGGTATAAATCTCGCTGTTTGGCTTGGTCCTGGGCATGTGCAGAGCTTCACCAAGATGATTCCCAACTGTATGGTGATTTGTTCGGATGAGAAAGATTTGACGATAAAATTGGTAGATATTTTGGAAAGCTCGCTAATCCGTTTTTATTACGGCGACGATTTGATAGGCAATGAAGTGGGAGCAGCTGCCAAGAACGTGATGGGATTGGCTGCGGGTATGTTGGACGGAATGAAGTTGCAGGCGATGAAAGGAGCGTTGATGACTCGCGGAGCTAGGGAAATTTCTCGACTTATGGAAGCTATGGGTGGCAAAGCGATTACCGCTTACGGATTGTGCCATTTGGGCGATTATGAGGCGACACTTTTTTCTCAAAATAGCAACAATCGGAAATTTGGACAGATGATAGTTGAAGGACATAAGTTCAACAAATTGGCAGAAGGCGTTGCCACAAGCAGTGCTATCCTGCGAATTGCCGAGAAGCTGAATGTTGATATGCCTATTACGGCGGTGGTAAACAAGATTGTTAATCATGGTGCTGACCCCAAGCAAGAGATTAAAAATCTGTTTTTGAGACCGACAAAGCACGAGTTTTGAAATTGAAAAAGATTAAAATTTACAAGATTGTTGTCTTGGTTCTGCTGATTTTGGCAGTGGGATACTATGGCACATATCGCTATTTTAGAGATAAATTGACGCCACTTGATGTCAGCGGATACGTGAATCTTTTCGATTCCGATTTAGCTCTTCAAATCGAGTCCGTGAGTTATACTTTCCCTGCGTGGATTGATTTGGGCAAAGGAACTTTTTATTACAATCAAGAGCCTGTTTTCAGCTTTGAAAATGCCAAAATTTCCGTTGGACTTTTTTCTGCTTTTAGCGAGAACAAGAATTTTGATTTCGAATTTATGATTAGCAAGGGCAAAATCTTCGGAAGTTATTCCAATAGCAATTTGTCACTTGATATTGTTGATGTTGAATTGCAAGATGTTCCGATAGCTTGTAATTACAAGCTCAAAGGCGTTGCAAATACGAAGTTGAAGTTGCGATTTGATGAAGACCAAATCAAGAGTGGCGATTGTGATGTGTTGGTTTCCAGTCTTGGTTTTTCAGGCAAGAACGATTTTGTCACCGATACCTCGTTGAATTTGGGGAAGTTGTCGTTGAGAACTTCGGTTAAGGACAGTTTGTTGACTATAGAAAAAGTCAATTTGTCAGGAGAAGAGTTGGAACTATCGGGCATAGGTGACGCCATTTTTCATTCCGATAAAACATGGGAAGTAGATTTTCGTGGAAAAAAGCAATTTTCAGCTTCTTTCTTCGACAAGATAAAAAACGGTTTTTTCATAGGTCTATACTTGGCGGATGCCATAGGACAAGATTGCTATTTCAAAGTCGACTATGGGATGAATGGGCTTGACTATAGAAAAATTAAAGATGATGCAAAGATTTCCGAATTGGAAGAGAAGTTGGCAATGTAATTGGAGAAAAGATGAAAATTGAAGTATCGATAGGCGAAGTGGTGGATAAGGTAAGCATTTTATCCATAAAGTTAGAAAAGTTCAAAGACGAAGCCAAAAAGGCGAACGTTAAAACTGAGTTTGATATTTTAGTTCCCGAGATGGAGAAAGCTGGTGTGAGCCTTTCCTCAAAAGAGTTTGCGGATTTGAAAGCGGTGAACTTGCTTCTTTGGGACATAGAAGATTCCATCAGAATAAAAGAAGCAAAAGGTGAATTTGATGACGAATTTATCCAAATAGCTCGCAGTGTTTACTTCAAAAACGACTTCAGAGCAGAAATAAAGAAAGCAATCAATCTCAAATTCGGCTCGCTCTTAGTAGAAGAAAAAGAGTATGTGGAATATAAATAGAGGTTTAATTTTTTGAAATTTTTGCTTTTTTGTAACGGATCTATTGGGAATACGATAATGTATTCTTCTGTGTTTTTGACTTTACGAAAGTGGTTTCCTGATGCTCAAATTGACGTGGTTTTTGATGAACTTGGCAAGCAACTTTATTGTGCGGACAAACATATCAATAAAATTTATAATTTTAACCGCAAAAAAGACGGAATAAAAAAACAGATCACTTTAATTGGATTATTTCGAAAAGAACACTACGATTTCTCCTTTCATCTTCGTAGTGGAGTAAGAAATGAATTGGTAGCACTTTTGGGAAATGTAAAGCAAAGAGTTGGGTACAAATTAAAAGGCTCTTTTCAGTTTTTGACGAAAAAATTTGAAAAGCAGGTTGGTTTACATTCCAGTGAAAACTATAAATATTTAATAGAAAAAGTTTTTGATAGAATTTCTGAAGACTTTCCTTTTCTTCCGATCAATGGGAGTTTCAAAACAGATGTTAATAGTTTCATAGAAAAGAAATTCTATTTTCAAGACTATGTTGTTATGCACCCTTTTGGGACAACTATTTCACAAGAAAATTGGAATCTTAAACTTTTTTATGAACTGATTGAAAAGATAAAAAAACCGATTTTTATTTTTGGAACAGAAGATGAAATTTCAAACTTTAAAAAAAGTGAGCAAACGAAAGTTGATATTTTATCTAATAGGGATTTAGGGTTTGTTTCTGAATTTATTAGAGGTGCGAAATTCTTCATTGGCAATGACAGTAGTTTGTTTCATATTGCTGAATGTCATAATGTTAAAAGTTTTGCGTTTTTTCAAAATGACAAGGAAAACTCTACCAAATGGAAACCATTGAAAGATACTTCTACTTATTTTTTTGTTGATGAGATGAAGAGCAATTTTGTGAATAAGATTGCAAAAATTATAAATGAAGGCTAAAGAGGATGACAATGGAAAGCGAAGTTGCTGTAGTAATACCTTATTACAATTGTGAACGATTTTTTATTAAAAGGACTATTGAATCTATTTTAGATCAAACATACAGGAATTTTAAATTATATATAGTCAATGACGGTTCACATGAAGAAAAAAAGCAAATGATTATGAACTTGGTAAAGGAATTAGATGATGAGAGAATTATTCTGCTACACAAAGAAAATAGTGGAACAGGGGATACTCGCAAGTATGGGATAGAATATTCACAAGAAAAATATATTGCTTTGTGCGATCAAGACGATACTTGGGTGCCTACAAAATTGGAAAAGCAAAAAGAATTTTTGGAAGAAAATAATTATGATTTTGTTTCTTGCAGAGATGTTAGACACTATTTTGAAGGTGAAACACTTGTAGAGGTAAAAGAAAATGATTATGAGCCGATAGATGAATCTGCTGATTCCTTGGATGCAGCAAAAAGATTGCTTTGTCATATAAAATGGCAAGGAGGTCTTCCCTCAACGATGTTTTTTAAACGAGAAATTTTCATTAATTCCTTACCTTATCTTTTATTAGAAAAAGATATCACGGAAGATATTTCTATGCTTTTGGCTATTTCTTATTGTGACATTAAATTTGGGTATTCTGATGAAAAATTAGTTTTTTATTCATTGCATCCAGATAATAAATCCAAATCTATCAATACAAATGAAACATATAATTTAAAGCATATTTTTTATTATCTTGATTTGTATGAAAAAAAAATTTCTCCAAGAGAATTTGTAAGAATAAAGAAACAAACCTTATATAACACATATTTGAATTATTCTGGAAGACTTTTTGATGCTGGAGAAATAAAAAGAGCTTACGAGGCTATTAAGTATTCCTTGAGGTATAAGGTTAAATGTAAAAATTTGAGAAGATTTTTTAAATATAAATTTTTACTTGCTAAATTAGGTAAAAAATGATAGAGATTTTCAAAAAAAATAAATTAGATTATGTTATTACTTTTTTAATTGGAGTGATTTTTTTCTTTATACCTTATGTAAAATTTATTCCAGAATTATCTGGATATTTGCTGATTTTGTGCTTATTCTTAAAGAACAAGAAAAAAAGTATTAGCTTTCTTACAAATAAAGAAAATAGATCCTTTTTATATATATTAATTTTTTATTATCTTTGGATAAGTTTGAATTTATTATTAAATTATAGTGATTATAATGTTGTTATGTTGCAAAAATATAGTGGATTTTTACTTTTCCCTTTTATTTTTTCCTTTATTAAGGCTAATTTTAAAAAAAATTATGTTTCTTTCTTTCTTTTTTGTTATCTTGTAGCTCTTACTATCTTGGGGACATATTGCATCGTTAGAGGAATAATTTATGATAGGATGTATTATGTCGATTTTTCTTATTTTCATCCTGCATGGCTGTCTATGTGTTGCTCCATAGGTCTTGCTTTTTCCATTTATTTATGGAATACAGTTAAAAAGAATTGTGGGGTTACAATTTTTCTAATTTATTCTACAGTGATTTATTTAGCATGTTCCTATTTTGCTATGAGTAGGGCTGGAATTTTTTCTTTAGGCATTGTTTTATTTGTTTGGGTTCTTTTTTACTTAAAAAAAATGCAAAAACTATTTGCTTTGTTACTTGTTTTCTTAGTTTTTTTTATTTTCAATACAAAAATGACAAATTATCGAAATTTTTCTCTTATTAAGGACAATACTAGGATTATTTTGGCTAAATCTGCAATAAAAGTTTCGCTGAGCACACCAAAAATTTTCTTTTTTGGCGTAGGTCCAACAAATACAGCCGTTTATTTAAATAGAACTTTAAAAAATACAAATATTACAGAAGCCGTTAAACAAGCAAATAATTATAATGCACATAATATTTTTTTGAATGAATTACTTAAATATGGATTTTTTGCTTTTTTATCTTGGATTTTGATTTTTGGCATGGCAATAATAAAAGGAATTAAATCAAAGAATTTTTTGCTATTGTCTCTATTTTTGGTTTTTTTAATTCATTTTTCGGTAGATGCTTACATTCTTTGGTATAGAATAGGAATTTTTTCTTTTGCTTTTTTACTATGTTTCTTTATATTTTTCTTTAGAAAAGAAAAAAATAATCTTGTTGCTTAGAGGAAAAATGGAAAAGACAAAGTTAAAATATTTTCATTGTTATGCTACAGGTAACGATTCTCGTTTTTTTCGGAAAGATTTCAAAAATTTAAAGAAGATTAAAAATATTGCATCAGGTGTTGAAGAAGTCTTTTTATTTATTGCTGTGAGCAAAGTTCGTAGGTTTAATTTTTTTGATATAGTATTTAAAAAAATTGTGCAGAAAATGTTTAAAAATCATTCAACAATTAAGCTTGTAGAAGTAATTTTCAAAAGCAATATTGGGAGGGATTTTAGTTCGTATCAAAAGATGTTTGAAAAAGTTAAATTTGTTGCTACTGATGAGGATTATGTTTTTTTCCAAAATAGAAGTGGTTATGGTCCTTTTCTTACAAATTGGTATAAAAATTATGTTGAACAATTCGAAAAATTTACTTCTATTGCCATTTGTGGAGCAACTATTAATTTTTGTGATCATCCCTTTATAAGTGCCAAAAATAATATGGCTCATGTGCAAACTTATGCCTTTTTAACAAAAGTTGTTTATCTAAAAATGTTGGGAGAAAATTTTCCTGGCGCTATGGAAACTGATAAGCTTAAAATTATTGCAAATGGAGAAATTGCACTAAGTCAATTTTTCTTAAAAAACAACTATGGTATTACCAGTATTGAATGGACTGATGAAGTTGTTACAAAAGATACTATTGCTTTTAATGATTTTGATGTAAAAGAAAGCCCTATTCAAAAACATTATTTTTATCATAGAAATTATTTTAAAAATTTAAAAAGGAAAAAGAAGGGATAAATGGAGTTTATTAAATTTAATATAAAAGGCTTAATTTTATTCACTCCCAAAATTTTTACTGACTCTCGTGGGTATTTTATGGAGAGTTTTCGGCAAAGTGAGATTGAAAAAGCACTTGGGAAAATTAGTTTTGTACAGGAAAACGAATCTTGTTCAAGTTTTGGGGTGCTGAGAGGTTTACATTTCCAGACGGAACCTTTTGCTCAGAGCAAATTGGTGCGTTGTGTTCTGGGCAAGATAATCGACATCGCTGTGGACTTACGACCAAGTTCTCCAACTTTTGGGCAATACAAAATGATAGAATTGTCCGAAGAAAACAAAAGCCAGTTTTTTTTGCCTCAGGGCTTTGCTCACAGTTTTTTGACTTTGAGTGAAAAGGCGATAGTTCAGTATAAGGTGGACAATTATTACTCTCCAGAGCATGACAATGGGATTTTTTGGAACGACAAAGATTTGGCGATAAATTGGGAGTTTGAAAAGTACGGGATAAAAGAGCCGATTATTTCTGATAAGGATGCTAAGCTACAAAGTTTGCAGGAGTTTAAGAAAAACTTATGAAAAAAATCTTACTCGTAGGCTCCCAAGGGCAGTTGGGGAAAGAGTTTGCCAACTATTTCAAAGGTAATGAAATAGCTTTTCTGGGAATTGACCTTATCCAAAAAGAAGAGAAGAATTATCAAGTGGTCAACATTTGTGATAAGCAAGCTGTGAAAGAAATTTTGCAACAAGGTGATTTCACTCACATTATCAATTGTGCTGCCTATAATGCTGTGGACATAGCAGAGGAAGACTTTGAGAATGCGAATTTGCTCAACAATTTGGCAGTGGGTAATTTGGCAAAATTAGCTAAAGAATTTGCTTGTCAACTGGTACATTATTCTACCGACTATGTTTTTGATGGTGAAAATAGTAAGCCTTACAAAATCAGCGATAAGCCAAATCCTGTGTCCAATTACGGGAAGACAAAATATTTTGGTGAACTTGCCGTGGAGCAAAATGCGGACGAATTTCACATCATTAGGGTTTCGTGGTTGTTTGGGATTTACGGAAACAATTTTGTGAATAAAGTGATTTCGTGGAGCAAAAATCCAGAGTTGAAGATTGCCGAGAACGAGACTTCTGCTCCGACTTACACAGAAGAAGTGGTGCTTGGGACGATGAAACTTTTGGAATCGGAGAAATTCGGGAAATACCATTTTTGCAATACGAGTTGCACTCGCTATGAATGGGCAAAATTTATTTTAGATAAAATTGGTTTTAGTGGAAAAGTGGAAAAAGTCAAAAAGGAGATTTTCAATTTGCCTGCCAAAAGACCGACTTTTTCGGTGATGGACACAAGCGAAACAGAAAAAATTCTTGGCTATAAATTTTCATCGTGGCAAGATGTAACTACGAAATTTTTAGAGAAATTGAATAATTTGGAGAAGTGATGAATAATATATTAGTAACTGGTGGTGCTGGATTTATCGGGAGTCATTTGGTGCGACTTTTGGCAAACAAGTACCCTGAGAAAAAAATCGTGAATGTCGATAAACTTACTTATGCTGGGAATTTAGAGAATTTGAAAGACATTGAAAATGCAAAGAACTACATCTTTATCAAAGCTGATATTTGTGATGAGCTTGCCATAAAAAATATTTTTGACGAGCATAAAATTGACGGAGTTGTTCATCTTGCGGCAGAATCGCATGTTGATCGTTCGATTACCAATCCTTTTGAATTTGCAAGGACTAATGTTATGGGAACTTTGGTTTTGCTTCAACAAGCGAAAGAGAGTTGGAAAGCTGATTTTAGCAACAAATTATTTTATCATGTTTCCACGGACGAGGTTTATGGCTCACTAGGAGAAACGGGCTTCTTTTTGGAGGATACATCTTATGATCCCAAATCGCCATATTCGGCATCCAAAGCGTCTTCCGACCATTTTGTGCGTGCTTATGCCAACACTTATGGATTACCGATTGTGGTCTCCAATTGCTCCAATAATTACGGACCTAATCAATTTCCCGAAAAACTTTTGCCACTTTTCATCAACAATATTAAAAATAAAAAGCCTTTGCCTGTTTATGGAAAAGGTGAAAATATTCGCGATTGGCTTTTCGTTAAAGACCATGCCGTGGCGATTGATAAGATTTTTTTCTCTGGTAAAATAGGAGAGACTTACAATATAGGCGGATTTAACGAGTGGAAAAATATCGATTTAATTCATTTGTTGTGCAAGATTATGGATAAAAAATTGGGTAGAGCTACGGGCGAAAGTGCGAAGCTGATCACTTATGTAACGGACAGAGCAGGTCACGATTTGCGTTATGCCATCGATTCCACCAAACTCAAAAATGAGCTCGGCTGGGAGCCGTCTTTGCAATTTGAGGAAGGCTTGGAAAAGACGGTCGATTGGTATCTTTCCAATGAGGAATGGCTGAAAAATGTGACCAGTGGCGACTATCAAAAATATTATGCCGAGATGTATAAAAATTAGTGAGATTAGTTGTGGAATTTGATATTGGAATTTTAAAAGAAAAAATTGTGAAAAAACTTTCTAAAATAAATCCTGAAAAAATTTATTTGTTTGGAAGCTATGCTTGGGGGAATCCTACATCTGATAGCGATTTGGACTTGTGCGTTGTGGAAAAAAGTTATAGCTCAAGATGGGACGAAAAAAAGAAAATTTATGAATTATTAAAAGAGATTGAAATTCCAAAAGATATTCTGGTTCCCACCAAACAGGAATTTGATTTTTATAGTCATGAAAATGGCTCAGTTTACAAAGAAATTTATGACAAGGGTTTGCTAATATGGGATTCAAAAAGCAGTTCATAATTTTGTTGGAAAAGGCTTTTGTCGATTTTGAAACGGCAAAATTAGTTTTCAGAGAAATTGAAAAAGGTAATTCTAAACTCGACATTTGGATAGTGTTTTTTCATCTTCAACAAAGTGTGGAAAAAGCTCTGAAAGCTTTGCTCTCTTATAAAAATGTCCACATTCTAAAAACTCACGATATTGGAATTTTACTATTTAATTTAGAAAAAATAAATGTTGCTTTTCCTTTTGATACAGATGAACTAAAGTTTTTGTCGTTTTTTGCTGTGGAAGAAAGATATGGGGCAATTTTAGAAAAAATTGACGAACCTGAAAAATTTTTGTTTTTGGTTGAAAAGGTTTTAAAATATATTAAAGAGGTTTTACAATGAAAGGAATAGTACTTGCCGGTGGCAGCGGAACGAGGCTTTATCCACTCACCAAATCGATTTCTAAACAGCTTTTGCCGATTTATGATAAACCAATGATTTATTATCCGATTTCCGTGCTGATGTTGGCTGGGATTAGAGAAATTTTGATAATTTCGACGCCTGAAGATTTGCCGAAGTTTGAGCAAATGTTGGGCGACGGTTCCGATTTTGGAGTTGAATTTTCTTACAAAGTGCAACCAAGTCCAGACGGTTTGGCACAGGCTTTTATTTTGGGCAAAGAGTTCATCGGCGATGACGACGTTTGCCTCATTTTGGGCGATAATATTTTTTATGGCAGCAACTTGGTTAGTTTGCTCAAGAACGCAAAAAATAATTTGGAAAATCAAAACAAAGCTACGATTTTTGGCTATTATGTGGAAGACCCTCAACGCTATGGAATAGCTGATTTTGATGAAAATTTGAATGTTTTGTCCATTGAAGAAAAGCCGAAAAATCCACCGAACAATTATGCAGTTGTGGGCTTGTATTTTTTCCCAAAAGGTGTTTCGGAAGTTGCCGAAAATGTTAAACCCTCCGAGCGTGGGGAGTTAGAAATTACCTCGGTAATCGATTATTATTTGCAAAAACAAGAATTGAAACTGGAATTGATGGGCAGGGGATTTGCTTGGCTGGATACAGGGACTCATCAAAGTCTGCTTGAGGCTGCAACTTTTATGGAAATTTTGGAGAAACGCCAAGGCTTGAAAGTTGCTTGCTTGGAAGAAATCGCTTATAGACAAGGATTTATTTCGCGAGAAAAATTAATAGAAATTGGTCAGCAGATGAGTAAGAATAGCTACGGGCAGTATTTGTTGAAGTTGGCAGAGAGTAAAAAATTATATTTTTAGTTAGGTGATAGTGTGATTGAATTTTCAGAAGAAAGAATACAAGATTATGTTAATTATACAGTTTGTTTGATTGCTTTGACTTTATATAATGGATTGTTATTATATTTTTTAATTTTTAGAGATTACGTCTTGTCTGATATGGCAAGAGCTTTGTTGATTGATATTGCTTTGTTATCTCCAATTCTTTTTTTTTCTAGGAAAATTTCTAAGCTATACATAATTTTTGTTTTTATATTAGCATTTATAAGTAGTTTAATTAATGTATTGCATATAGTTTTTTATAGAAATTTTATTTCATTTTGGGCTATTCAAGCAATTTTTGAGACAACAGGGAAGGAAGCTAAAGAATTTACAAGTGATTTTTTTAGTTTTAAACTAATTTGTAGTTGGTTGTTTTCATTGATTTTGCCATATATTTGTTTTAAAAGTGTAAAAAGGTATTCTAAAAAATTATCTAAAAAAATGATTTTCCCGTATATAGTTACAATTTTTTCTTTAATAATTTTGATAGTTTCTTTGTCAAAAGGGAAGAAATTTTATAATTCTCATTATTTATGTCTTAATCTGTGGTCTCTTAATAAATATTTTGGAGAAGAAAAAGTAATAGAAATTCCCTCTTATGAAAAAATAACGTATGATTTGGGTAATTTGAATTCAAGATTTGATAAAATAAATTTAGTTGTTATAGTTGGTGAGGCTGCTAATAGAAACCATATGAGTTGTTATGGTTATTTACGGAATACTACACCGAAAATAAATGAACTATTAAAGAAAGATGAAAATTTTTTAAAGTTTTGCGATGTTATAAGTAGTGCAACACATACTGTCCCAGCTCTCAAAAATAGTTTGATGTTTACAAACAAACAATTTGATAAGCCTTATGTTAGCATAATTGATGTTTTAAATAATTGTAATTTTAAAACATTTTGGTTTTCAAATCAGACTGCAGCTACAACTTCTGGTAATGTTTTGGAACAAATTACCAGTCAGGCAGATGTTAGAAAATATGTTAATTATGCAGATAGGGAAAGGTCATCAGTTCATTTTGATGAAGAATTATTGCCTTTATTGAAAAATGCTTTGCAAGATACTTGCCAAAAAAAAGCTATTTTTTTGCATGTTTTGGGTTCACATCTCACATATTCAATGCGTTATCCTAAGTCTTGGTCAACTTTCACTGATGAATCTTTACCTGAGAAAAAGCAAATATTGGATACCAAATATAAAACTCATATAAACGCATATGATAATAGTGTACTTTATAATGACTATGTAGTCGCTGAAATTTTAAAAACATGCATATCTTCAAATTCCCCAACTGTTTTTTGCTACTTTTCTGACCATGGGCAGGAAGTGTATGATTGTCGTTTAATAAGAGGGTGTGATGCTGATAACCCCACGAAAAATATGGTAGAAATTCCTTTTTTTGTTTGGGGATCTGAAAATTATATAAATAATGACAATGAAAAATGGTCAAAATTAAAAAAGAATATAAATTTGCCATATTCGACATTTTCTTTATCAAACAGTTTATTACAACTTGCTGGAATTAGAAGCAGAAAAATTGATAGCATGGCTTCTATTTTTAATATGGATGAATACACAAGTGAAAGAAAGGTTTTTGATTTTTCATATGCTAAAATTTTACAAAGAAATAAATAAAATTCTTATTATTGCTCCGTTTCGTTTTGGAGATACTTTGCTGAATAGTGCATACTTACCTTTTTTGCGAGAAAAATTTCCTAAAGCAAAAATAGATTTTTTAACACGTATTCCATGTCAGAAAATGTTGGAAGAGAATACCAATATTGACAATTTTGTGCTATTTAAAAATAAAAATAGTTTTGCAAATCTGATTGAGCGGATTAAGCTATTTCGTAAAGTTCGCAAAGAGAAATATGATTTATTGATTGACCAAACTAGAGGAACTACAGGTGGACAGATTACTTTGTTTAGTAAAGCAAAATATCGTTTGGGATATGCTAATTCACGTTATAGTAAATTTTATAATTTGCACGGATTTGAAGGGGAACAGCGATATTCGGCCTTGATGCGTTTTGATTTACTTAAAGCATTAGACATAAAAGAACCAAAACAAATAGATTTGTCTTTTTCTATCAAAGACGAAGACAGAGCGTATATAAAAAAATGGATAGAAAAAGAAAATCTACTCGGTAAAAAAATAATTGTTTTGTCACCAGGATCTCCTGTTACACGCAAAATGTGGTCGCTGAAAAATTACGCCAAACTATGTGATTTGTTAATAGAAAAAATGGATTATATTCCTATTTTGTTATGGGGACCAAATGAATTAGAATTAGTAAGAAAAGTGCAACAGCTATCAAAAAAGAAAATTTTATTGGCATCACCTACAGATTTTTCTCAAGCGGGAGCATTGTTAGAATATAGCAAAATTCTTGTATGTAATGACGGAGGGATTAACCATTTTAGCCAAACAACTAAGACACCGTCTTTGGCAATTTTTATGGATTATACGGAAACGACTAATTGGAGTTTGCAAGGAGTTTTTCCTAATCATTGGCATATAACTGATGAGAATAAGGAAAAGATTACGGCTGATTTGGTTTTTGAAAAATTGTTAACTTGTCTTAAAACTATAGAGAAAAGGTAATGGTTTGATAAATGAATAACAAATTGTCTGTAGTAATTTTAACGAAAAACGGAATGCCTGTTTTGGCTGAGGCGTTGAAATCTGTGGAATGGGCTGACGAAATTTTGGTGATAGATTCTGGGTCTATTGATGGTTCGATAGAAGAATGCAAAAAATATGACAATTGCAGAGTTATTGAAACAAGTTGGTTAGGATTTGGTAAGGCTCATCGTTTTGGGGTTGATAACGCTAAATATGACAACATCTTAAATCTCGATCAAGACGAAATTGTTAGCGAAAAATTGAAGAAGAGAATTTTATCTATTTTGGCAGAAGGTTACTTGCAAGAGGTTTATCGGATAAGAAGAGAAACTTTTTATATTACTAAAATTATTCGCTATTGTTGGAGCGGAGACTATCCTACTCGTTTTTTTAATCGGAAAATTGCGAACTTTGTGAACGAAGTTGTCCCTCACGAATATGTGGAAACAAAATTGAAAGCTAAAAAGATTAAAGAGCATATTGTTCATAAATGTTATCCTGACTTTAATTTGCACTTAAATAAAATTAACCTGTATAGTGAAAATGGAGCAATTTTTTTACAAAAGAAAGGGAAGAAAGGTGGTTTAGTTATTGCTTTACTTCATGCAAAGTTGAAGTTTATAAAAATGTATTTTTTCAAATTTGGGTTTTTAGATGGAAAAATAGGATTAATTCTTGCTATTAATTCGGCATTTAATGTTTACATGAAATATATTAAACTTTGGCAATTTAACAAAAGGGGACATATATAATGGCATATTTGATAGATTTCCCTACTCACACAGACGAAAGAGGGAATTTAACTGTCATAGAAAAGAAAATTCCTTTTGAGATAAAAAGAATTTATTATATTTATAATGTCAATTCTAATAGAGGTGGGCATAGGCACAAAAAAAACATTCAGGCTTTAATTTGTCTTAATGGGAAATGTAAAATTTACGTAAATAACGGTGAAGAGAAGAAAAATTTTCTTTTAAATTCTCCCACAAAGGGGCTAATTTTAAATTGTGAAGATTGGCATACTATGAATAATTTTAGCGAAAATGCAATACTCTTGGTATTTGCTTCTGAATATTTTGATGCAGAAGATTATATAGATGAGAAATATGAAAACGATTGAATATGAAAATTTAGCAAAATCAAACCAGCCTTTTTTTAATAAATATCGCAAATCCTTTGAGCAAACTTTACAGAGTGGTTGGTACATTTTGGGTAAAAATTTGGAAAAGTTTGAAGCTGAGTTTGCCGCTTATCATAATGCAAAGCACTGTATAGGTGTGGCTTCTGGTTTAGATGCTTTGATTTTGTCGTTACGAGCTTTACAATTGCCGAAAAATTCCGAAGTGATAGTTCCTTCTAACACTTATATAGCCTCTATTTTAGCAATTTTGCAAGCTAATTTAGTGCCTGTTTTGGTGGAACCTGATGAGAGAACTTGCAATTTAGACCCAAGCAAAATTGAAGAAACGATTACTAAAAATACGCGTGCAATTTTACCTGTTCATCTTTATGGTAAAGTTTGCCAAATGGATAAGATTTTGCAGATTGCTAAAAAGTATGATTTGCGAATTGTGGAAGATTGTGCACAAGCTCACGGTGCAACATTCAAGGGGCAAAAAGCTGGAACTTTTGGTGATTTTGGAGCGTTCAGTTTTTATCCTACTAAAAATCTTGGTGCTTTGGGTGATGCTGGTGGTATACTTACCAATGATGATGAATTAGCTGACTATGTGCGAATGCTCCGAAATTATGGTTTCAAAGTCAAATATGAGAATGAAATTGTTGGTTACAATTCCCGCTTGGACGAAATTCAGGCAGGATTTTTGTCTGTAAAATTGCAATATTTGGATGAGATAAATTCGCATAAAAGAAAGTTGGCGAGAATTTATTTTGATATTCTGAAAGACGATTTTGTCAAACCTGATGTAAACGAAGATTTCTTAGATGTTTATCATATTTTTAATATCAGACACAAAAGAAGAGACGAATTGAAAAAATATTTGGAAAGCAAGGGAATTTTAACTGGAATCCATTATCCGATTGCTCCAGCAGACCAAAAAGCTCTAAAGGGAGTAGTTAAAGGAAACTTTCCGATCGCCTCCAAAATTCATGAGCAAACTCTGAGTTTACCTTTATCGTATTTTCATACGCCTGAAGAAATAGAAAAAGTCGCAAAAACGATAAATTCATTTTTAGATGCTTAACATTCTGCATATTGACACCGAGCGTTCGTGGCGTGGAGGTCAGAGACAAGCTACTTACCTTTTTGAGTCATTGTATAAGAAAGGTTATAAGACAAAAATGGTTTGTCGTCCTAATTCCAAGTTGCAAGAGTTTTGTGAACAAAAAGAGTTACCTTATAAATTAGTTTCGATGAAAAATGAGTTTTGTATTTTTTCTGCTTTGGAAATCGCTAAAATATGCAAAAAAGAAAAATATCAAATAGCACATTTACATAGTGCTCACGCTATTGCTGTTGGATTTTGGCTAAAAGTTTTTTATCCTGAAATTATTTTGATAGGAATGAGACGAGTTGATTTCCATCTGAAAAAGAATTTCTTTTCAAAAATTAAATATTCAAAATTAGATAAATTGGTTTGTATTTCCAAAAGAATAGCGAAAGTTGTGCAAAATGACGGCTATGAAAACACCAAACTAATTTATAGTGGCATAGATATAGAGAGATTTTCGGATGTGGAAGTTGCAAATATTAGACAGGAGTTTCCTTTAACAGAAGATAGCATCGTTATTGGTTCAACCGCTGCTTTGGTTGGACATAAAGATTTCCCTACAATGCTCAAAGCCGCCAAAATTGTATGTTCAAAAAGTGAAAGAGCTAACTTCATTGTGTTTGGTGATGGGAATTTAAAAGAGGAATTAAAACAAATGCGAGATGATTTAGGACTGAAAGATAGATTTTTTTTTGCTGGATTCAGAGAGAATATTGGAGCTTATTTAAAAAGCTTTGATATTTTTGCATTGTCATCGCAGTTGGAAGGTTTGGGAACGTCTATTTTGGATGCTCAAGCTTTGGGTTTGCCTGTTGTTGCTTGTGAAAGTGGGGGAATACCAGAAGCAGTTTATGATGAAGAAAATGGATTTTTAGTACCTAAAAAAAATTACGAGAAATTTGCTAATGCTCTTTTGAAATTGATTGATAGTGAAGATTTACGCAATAAATTTGGAGAACAGGGTAAGATTAGTGTAAGAAAATTTGATATTAGCAATACCGTTCAAAATAGCATCGATTTGTACGAAAGTTTATTGAAAAATAAGAATGCAAGCTAAAAAAATTCTGATAATTCAAACAGCTTTCTTGGGAGATACTATTTTAATTACTCCTCTTATAAAAGCTATAAAAGACTTATTTCCAACATGTTTAATTGATGTCGTTACTCTCCCTAAAAATAAAATAGTTTTCCAAAATAACCCGCATATTGACGAAATTATCTGCTTTGACAAAAGTAAAAAGTTTAGTTCTTTTTTTGATGTTTTGAAAAAAATAAAAGCTAATAAATATGAAATTTCTTTCTTGCCTCATTCTTCTTTTACTACGACTTTGTTAGCATATTTTGGGGGAATTAAAAAAAGAATTGGTTTTAATCGTAGGATTTCAAAATATTTTCTTACGGATAAAGTTAATTTTAGGAAAGATTGTCTTAGAATTGAAAAGAACTTAGATTTACTAAAAATCTACTCTGATAAAGAGTATAAGAAACAAACCAAATTGTATCCAAGTGAAAATGAAATAGAATTTGCCGAAAGTAAGCTGAAAAATATTTCTAACAAAACAATTGCCATAGCTCCAGGCTCTATTTGGGTTACGAAGAGATGGGGAGAAAAAAATTATACCAGTTTATTAAGAAAGTTGCCTGATAATATTTCATACGTTTTTCTAGGAGCAAAAGAAGATTCCGATTTGTGCCAGAAAATTATTGAGAAGTTAGAAAATAGAGAATGCTTGAATTTAGCAGGAGAAAGTAGCATTTTGGAATCTACGGCAATTTTACAGAAGTGTGAGTTGCTTTTGTGCAACGACAGTGGGGCAATGCATATTGCCAATGCTGTAGGTACTCAAGTGGTTTCATTTTTTGGACCAACGGTTAAAGATTTGGGTTACTTCCCTTTCCGTGAAAAAGATTTTGTGTTTGAGGTTGATTTGCCATGTCGTCCTTGCGGGAAACACGGTCATAAGAAGTGTCCTTTGGGACATCACGACTGTATGAAGATGATAACTCCCGAGATGGTTTACAGCAAGATTAAAGATTTATTCTAACGATTTGTTAGCATTGGAGAGAAGTTGACCTGGTTTTTTTACACGATTTGCACCTTATTGATTTACGGATTTATAGATTTCTTTTATAAAGTTGCTGCGAACCACAATTGCTCGTCGTCACGAGTGTTGTTCTTTGCTTCGGGAATGGTGACAGTTTTGTCGCTGATAGCTGTGCTGGTTACAGGGAGCAGTTTTGCTGATTTCAGGACGATTCTGCTTTTTGCTCTTCTCAATTCCAGCTTTTTTGCTTCGGGCATCATATTTAAGGTTTCGTCGCTGAAAAGAGCTCCAGCTGGCATTATTTTTCCTTTGACGAAGATAAATTCCATTTTTTTAATTTTGATAGCTGTTATTTTTTTAGGAGAAAGACTATTGTTGAAGCAGTGGTTGGGGATTTCCATTTCCATTTGTATGGTGATTTACATCAACTTCAACCTCAAAGATGAGGCGGAGAAGAAGATTTTTTTTCCCAAAGCAAAACAACGAATTGGCGTTCTTTTCGCAATTTTTGCGACGATTTCCACAGCTATTTCTATGCTTGCAGGAAAGTTCGCTTCGGAGCGAGTGCCAATTTTTTCGTATATGCTTTTGTCCTACTTTTTGGTTTGGTTCAACATGTTATGGCTAAATCGCTTTGTGACGGGCGACAAAGAGAAATCTTCTCACGATTTTCGTTTTGGGTTGCTTATTGGTACTTTGAATTTCTTAGGATATTTTTGCTTCCTGCAAGCTGTCGGTTTAGGCCCACTGTCTTTGGTGCAAGGGATAAATTCCAACGTTTTTATAATTCCGATTGTTTTATCGATAATATTTTACAAAGAAAAATTCGATTTTCGCAAAGCTATAATTTTGGCTCTCACCGTCGTAAGCATTTTTTTGATAAAAAGTTGATTATTTTTTACGAAGATTTTGAGTTGACAGAGAGACGAGAATTACAGAAAAGAGGTTAGGAAGTTATTTAATAATTATGAAAAATAATGTTCTTCAAGGAGAGTAATGATGAAAAAGAGTTTAGGACTATTTTTAATATTTGTTTTATTTTTGGTGGCTTGTGGCAAAAAGCAAGAGGATGCTTTGTTGGCGTCTGCAAAAGGCGTGGAAATAAAGGCGACAGCTTTGGAGAAAATATTTAGTAATTTGCCAGAGCAAGACAAATCCAGATTGGCTGCGAATAAGTTTGAAATGGATAATTTTGTAAGGAACACAGCAGCTCAGCTTGCTTCAATAGATTTGATTGCCATCAATGCAGAAGGAACCGGTCTGAAAGATAGCAAAGATTTTGCGGAGAGGGTTCGCTTGGGCAAGCAAGAGATTTTAATTAGGACTTTTGTTAGTGATAAGTTTATGGGCAAGGACGAAGATGTTCCCGAGGAAGTGCTGAAAGAAGAGTACGAAAAAATCAAGGCTTCTTTGACCGAAGAGCAGTTGAAAGACTATCCTGAATTTGAGGCTGTGAAAGCGAGGATTAAACAACAGATTGTTAATCAAAAAGTTCAGCAAGAATTTCAGACTTTCGTTTCTCCGTTGTCTGCCAAAGTTAAGGTGAATGACGAAAATCTTCAAAAGATTTCTGACGACTTTTGGAATGGTAAAGAGTTGGATAACGAGATGGTTATCTCCGAGGTTGAAGATAATGTTATCAAGGTTTCCGATTTGTTGGTGTCTTTGGGTGAGCTTTCTTTGAGCGATGTTAGAGCACAGGTAAAGAAGAAAGAGGAAGCAGAGCAATTCTTCCGTAGATCTGCTGAAAATCTGGGTATCAATCTTCAATTGGAGCAAATCGCCAAAGACGAAGGCTTTGCTAAAACGGACAAATTCAAAGAGGACACCAAAGATATAGACAAAATCATTTTGGTTAACCTTTATCTCAGCAAAGAGATTTTTTCCACTATAAATGTTTCCGATGAGGACGTGAAGACCGAATACAAAAGGCTGAAAAAGAACAACAAAGAGATTGAGCCTTTGGACAAGATTTTTGACCAAGTGAAGATTCGGGTGATTGCCATGGTGAGGGAGCAATTGGTTTTGGAATACCTCAACGCTATGAAAAAAGAGATTACTATCTACGAAGGTGCTATCAACGATTTCATCTATCAGCATGTGAATGAGCAAGTTAAGGCGGAAATAGATAGCGAAAAGCAAAGTGTGGAGAAGAGCGAAGAGCCGAAGGAAAGCGAAGAGCTGAAGTCTGAGTCAGAATAATTTTTGATATGGGCAAAGTTGTTTTCACCAACGGTTGCTTCGATATTTTGCATTTCGGGCATGTTGCTTATCTGCAAGAGGCTGCTTCTTTGGGCGACAGATTGATAGTCGGTTTGAATAGCGATGCGTCTGTCAAAAGGCTCAAAGGGGAGAATAGACCTATCAATTCCCAAAGCGAGCGAAAAGCTGTCCTTGAGGCTTTGTCGTGCGTGAGCGAGGTGCTTATTTTTGATGAAGATACACCGTTGGAGCTTATCAAGAGTGTGAAGCCAGATGTTTTGGTGAAAGGTGGAGATTGGTTGCCTGAGCAGATTGTCGGTAGTGATTTTGTTTTGTCGCGAGGCGGAGAAGTTCGAAGTCTCAAGTTTGTTGATGGGTTTTCTTCCTCTGGAGTGATTGATAAAATTTTGGAATTGTATGGAAGATAATCAAGAGTACGGAATAGTTAAGAAGCGGGAAGGTAGTGTTTACACTTTGGAATTGGGCAACAGTAACGGTTGTCATGGTTGTCTTCTTGCGGGAGTTTGCGGTCGCCAAGGCAAGGTTGTGCAGATAGATTCCGACTTGAATATGGAGATAGGCGAAAAAGTTTCTTTGGAAGTCAAGGCAAGTGACAGAATCCTTTCGTCTTTCGTTGTCTTTGTTGTTCCCGTTGTTTTGATGATATGCTTCTACTTTTTGGGTGGACTATTTCTCAGCGGGCAAACTAAGCAGACAATTTTTTCTTTCTTGGGGCTTGTCGTTGGTGCTTTGGTTATCAGATTTATTGATAAAAATGCAAAAATAGAAGTGGAGATAAAAAGATGATTGCCAGTATTATTTTGGCTGCCGGCAAAGGAACTCGCATGAATTCTACGCTTCCGAAAGTTGCTATCAATTTTGTGGGCAAGCCGATGATTAACAGAGTTATTGAAGTTGCCAAAAAATTTGGTAGTGAGCGGATTTGTGTGGTGGTTGGCTACAAAAAAGATGTTGTTATGTCGGTGATAACTGATGCGAATATAGAGTTTGTTGAGCAGGAACAACAGTTGGGCACGGGAGATGCCGTGGGTGTGTGCAGGGATATTTTGTCCGATTTTGATGGTACATTGGTTGTTCTTTGTGGAGATACGCCAGTTCTGCGGGCGGAGACTATCACGGAGCTTATTGGCTATCATCAGAGCAGGAATTACAAGTGCACCGTGTTGACGACGAAGATGGACGATCCCGCCAGTTATGGTCGCATCGTGCGTGACATCAACGGAGATTTGCAAGAGATTGTGGAATTTAAGGACGCTTCCGAGTATATAAAAAGTATAGACGAAGTCAATAGCGGGATTTATTGCTTCGATGCCAAAGCTCTTTTTTCAGCTTTGCAATTGGTGCGGAGTGATAACGCTCAGGGCGAATATTACCTCACGGACACGATTGCTATTTTGAAATCGCAAGGTCACAAAGTCGGTGCTTTTGTTTGCAAAGATTCTTTGGAAATTACTGGCGTTAATTCCCTTGAGGAGTTGAAAGAGTTGGAGAAATCTTTCCCCAGTTAGTCTTGCGGGGTAATCCTTTTTTCTTTGTACAAGCTGTAAGCACCCTGCTCTATGGCGTGAACTTTTTCCAACAATTTTTCTTTTAGTTTTGGACGATTGTTTATCTCTTCATTTTCCCACAGAGTGTAGAGATTGCTATTTTTGTTGCCGAACTTCCCAGTGAGATAGTATCCGTCTTGCAGATAGCCAAAATTTGAATTTCGCACAATCACGGCGTAATTTTTTGTATTCGAATTCTTTAGTAAATCTTTCCCCCAGAAACTGGCTTTGTAGTCCATATTCAATATTCCCAAGATGGTGGGAGCGATGTCCATCTGATTGGCGATGTATGTAACTCTCTTTGGCGACAAATGTTTCGGAGAGTAAAACAGTGCGGGGACAAAAGATTTGCGATAATCGAACGGCAAGTCGTGATGGAAAGTTTTGGAATGGTCACCGACAAAGACAAATAAAGTGTTCTTGAAATAAGGCTTTTTCTTCATTTTTGTGATGAACTGCCCGATGCACCAATCTACATATTTGAAAGTGTTATAGTTACCGTTCAAATCTCCACCGTCCAAAATCTCTCCGAAAGCGTAGTGAGGCACAGTGTATGGAGGATGGTTGGTTAGGCTCATCATGGTGAAGAGGAAAGGCTTGTTTTTAGAGTGGGCGACATCGGCTTTTTCGATGATTTTATTGAAGACCAATTCGTCCGCAACTCCCCATTTGGAGATGAAATCGCTTCTATCAAAATCGTCCTGAGAGATGAAATTATCAAATCCTTTCGTGATGAGAAAGCCTTTCATATTGTCGTATTGAGCGTCGCCTCCGTAGCAAAACCACGTTTGATAATTTTTGTCTTTGAGAACGGAAGCCAATGTGCTGATTTTTTGCTGACCCTCTGTTTGGCTCATCATAGATTTGCCCACCAATGGAGGCCAAGAGCAAAGAATTGAGGAGATTCCTTTGTTGGTTCTTTGCCCGCAGGAGAAAAACTGTGTGAAGAGGACTCCTTTCTTTGCCAAAGCATCGAAGTTGGGAGTTAGATTTTTGTTATATCCTGTTGCTCCAGTTAGTTCTGCGGAAAATTCTTCTAATATAATCAGCACAACATTTAGCTTTTTTTCTTTTTTTGAAGAAGTCACCTGTTTGTAAAAAGGGAAGTTTTCGTCAAGGTATCCGCCCTGAGTTATATTCTTCTTTACGAATGAGATAGCTTCCTTGTTTGAACCGAAATAGGAGATTTTTTCTTGGAAATTTTCTTTTGCTACTTTCTCGGCATAATAAATATTTCTGTAGAGATTATAAACTGGGTTGAGCGTCAGCTGGTTAACCATATTGTTGTTGGAAAAAAAGGCTTGCCCCCAATCCATTTGGCTGGTGCCGATAGAGCCACGAGCAGCGAGAAAAAGTCCGCCTGCGAATATCAGGAAAAATACAAATCTCTTCAAAAGATTTTTGAGAGACCACTTCATTTTTTCAGGTTTCTTTTTGATAATTAGGCGGATGATGAACAGGTAAACAAGGGCAACGAGCAAAAAGCCACCGACATATTTCAGGACAGGATAGTTAGACCAAATCATGTCCCAAATCACGTCCAAATTGCTGTTGAGATATTCTATGGCAGTTAGGTTTAGGTGCGAGTTGTATTCTGCAAAGAACTCAATGTCAATCAAGGTCAGAGCCAAAACAGCCACGAAAATAATCGATGGCAAATAGCCCAAAAAGAAGCGGGAAATTCTGGAAAATTCCACACCAAGAATGGGAATTATGCCGATTAAAAAAAATGGTGCGATGAGGTATGCCAACAGGCTACAATCCATTTTCGCTCCGATTAGGAACGCTTTCAAAAGTTCTTGCCAAGGTACATCAGGGAAATTGTAGGAGAATTTGTAGTAAAATAGCCCTCTTGCCAGTGCTAAAAATAATATATCTATGATAAAAATTTTCAGGAAAAATGCGTAGTTGTAAGGGATTAAACGTCTCATATTTGGTTGTCCTTATTGATAAAATTTGCTATTTTTTCTATTTCGGTGTTGGCATTATAGACAGGAAGTGACTTGTATTTTAGGAAGCAATTGGCATAAACACCACTCACGGAATCAACATCTTGTAAATCAGCTTCATCCAGTTCTTTTTCGTTATTTGCACAAAAAATTTTGTAATCGAAATTTTCTGTGAGGTTTTCTCCGATGAGGAAATCTGCATTGAGTTTTGCCAAAATTTCGTCAAAATCAGACTTTTTGTTCAAGGAGAAAAAAGTGCTTTCTGAATCTTGGGCGATAATGGAGTCTGCACCAGCTTGTTTGGCTCTGCCTGTGTCCGAATTTTTTCTGTCCAAAGTGATGGAGGGAGACAGTTTTAGGTAAGCGACCGTGTAGTTTTGTGCCTTCAGAAATTTAATCAATTTTACAGCTGTAGTTGTTTTGCCAGATTTTTTGGTGCCACAGATAGAGATGATTTTCATTTGTTTTGCAAGAGTTCTTTTATTTTTGCGGTTACTCTCTCGGAGGCTTTGTCGTCGCAATAGTCATAAATCATTTTTTTGTCTTCCTCGATGAGTGCTATGCGTTCGTCATCTGGTTCGCAAACTTTTTCCAAAGCATCGGTTAGTTCACTGGGAGAATCTATATGCACAAAACATTTCAGCCAAGAATTGATGTCTTCTTGCAGAACAGGTTGTCCATCGGAGTGCTTGGCGTTCGTATTGTAAATGATGCCCGATTTATTCATCGCGAGAAATTCGTTCATCACGCTCGAACCTTCCGTGATAATAGCGTCGGACGCCACCATGTACGGCATTATATTCACTTCGGTTTCGGGAATGAGAATCAGGTGTGGATTGCTTTTCACGATTTTTTCCACGAAGCGATGTTGCTTGTGGCTGGCGTACTTTCCTGCCCACGAATAGGGATGGAGCTTGATGATGATGTTGTAATCTCGGCAATTCGCCAACTCGGGTGTCAGATCAAAAATCGAGGTCGGTTTATAAGAAGGTGCATAGAGGACTATTTTTTTCTGAGGATTGAGGTTCAGCTTTTTTACAACTTTATCACGTTGATATTTCCCGTTGAACAATTGGTCGAGCTTTGGCAAGCCGAGAGCAAAAATATCGTTGGGAGCTAAATATTGTTCCAAGATTTTTTTGCGATACTGTCCTTCCACAAAGCGGATGTAGCGGACTTTGCCTGCTTGCTCGGCTAACTTCCTGTATCGCTGAGTTTTGATGCTAACCGCATGCTCGATGTTGCAAAGCAGAGCATCGCCAAACTCCTGAGGACTTTTCAGAGTATCACCGCAGATTACAGCGTCAAATCCGTGAGTTTCTGTGGTTATGGGAAAGCCTTTGAACTTGTTAGCGATTTTCTTGGTTTGGGAAATCAAAAACATACCCAAGAAACGCTTTTGAATTTTGCCAATTCGCAGATGCAACTCCAGTTGCGGGTCTTTGCTCATCTCTTCCCAAAGCGGAGCGAAACTCATCCAATAGTATTCTTGAACCAAATCAAAAAGAATCTTGAATTTCTGCATAACTAATTATTGTTGAGGGCGTTATCCAATGCGTCTATCAAGTCGTCGCAATCTTCCAAGCCGATGGACAGGCGAATCATGGAGGGAGTTAGTCCGAAGTCCTTTAGTTGGTCTTGTGGATAGCAGAAGTGGGTCATTGCGGCAGGAACTTCTATCAAAGATTCGCAGTCGCCTAGAGAGACGGCTAAGCTAAATATTTTCAGTTCGTTAGCGAATTTTATGACACGTTCCAATCCACCTTTAACCTCAAAACTGATGATAGCTCCGAATTTGCCCGACATCTGCTTTTTGGCGATTTCGTGATTTTTGAATTGCTCCAATCCTGGATAAGAAACACTTTTTACATGAGGATGGTTGCTCAGAAATACGGCGATTTTTTTCGCTGATTGGCAATGTCTTTCCATTCTCAGTCCCAGAGTTTTTATCCCTCGCAGAGTGAGGAAAGCGTTGAATGGGCTCATCACTCCGCCGAGTTCGCACATATAGTCGAATTTCAGCTTATTGATGTATTCCAAATCTTTGGAAACGGCAACACCCCCCAAAGCGTCTCCATGACCGCAGAGATATTTGCTACTGCTGTGCACCACAACATCGGCTCCCAAGTCCAATGGATTGGTGAGATACGGAGTGGCAAAAGTACTGTCGATGACGACTTTCAGGTTGTGTTCACGAGCGATTTTGCAAATTTCGGCGATGTCGATAATGTCCAAGCTGGGATTTGCAGGAGTTTCAAAATATATCACTTTGGAGTTTGGAGTAATTGCAGTTTGGAGATTGGACGCATCGGTCAGATCAACAAATTTGGAAGTGACGCTGTATTTGGGCAAGAGACTGGCGATAACATTGTACGAAGAGCCGTAGAGAGTTTTGTGAGCGATTACCTCATCGTTGGGCTGAAGCAACGAAAGCAAAGTGGAGGAGATAGCTGCCATTCCTGAGGCAAAAGCCACAGCCGCAGTTCCGTTTTCCAACTGAGCCATTTTTTCTTCAAATTCACGCAAAGTTGGGTTGTTGCCTCTGGTGTAAACATAGTCGTTACTTTGGAAGTTCATCACTTTTTGCACGTCCTCCACAGAGTCAAAGCAGAAGGTGGAACTCATAGCAATTGGGGAGTTTAGTGCATTATGCGGATTCTTCTTGTGCTTTTGGGAATGTATGGCTTTCGTGTCAAATTTCATTCAAATTTCCTTGTAAGTTTTGTTGTAAACAAGTTTTCAAGATATTAGGTGTCAAGACAAATTATGTTGACAATTAACTTTCTGTCGAATGAATAGGAGTGAATTTGAACATCAATAATGATGAGATTTAGGAGATGATTTTGCAAGCGATAACAAAAAAAATGAAAGAAGCGGGTTTGCCCGATAGAGTAATCGAAGATTTCCTCTTTTACCGAAAGTCCGTGCAGGAAGGTGTGAGCAGTTTTCTGCGAGAAAGCGACATTTCGCCACTTGCTGAGGAAGATTTGGTGAGGTATGAGCAGTTGCCCTCGTCTGAGTATGCCGAAAATGTAGCGATAATTAAGCTGAATGGTGGACTTGGCACTTCCATGGGATTGACCAAAGCCAAGAGCCTCATCAAAGTGAAAGAAGATTTGACTTTCTTGGATATAATTGCCAAGCAAATCCAAAGTGCCGACAACGAAATCCCGCTCATTTTGATGAACAGTTTTGCTACGGAGGAAGATAGCCTAAAGTTTTTGAATAAGTACAACTTCTTAACGAACCATGAGTTGCCTCTTAGTTTCTTGCAAAACAAGTATCCGCGACTTCACAAGCACGATTTGTCTTTGTGCGATTTTGCTGATGAACAAGCGAATTGGTCTCCTCCCGGGCATGGTGATATTTATACCGCATTGGAAACGAGTGGCTTGTTGGGAAAGCTACTGGATAGAGGCGTGAAGTACGCTTTTATCTCTAATGCCGATAACTTGGGAGCTTATTTCGACCCGAAGATTTTGCATTATTTTGCTCAGAGCGGTTTGGATTTGCTGATGGAGGTTTGCACCCGAACTCCGATGGACAAAAAAGGCGGACATTTGGCGAAAAAGCAAGGTAAACTGGTATTGCGAGAAGTGGCACAGACCATGGAAGAAGATTTGCAAGATTTTCAGAATATTGATAGACACAGCTACTTCAATACCAACAGCTTATGGCTAAATTTGCAATCTTTGAAAGCCGAAAAAAATCTTCGCTTGCCTCTGATAGTTAATCCCAAAATCGTTGAAGAAAAGGAAGTTGTACAGTTGGAAACAGCTATGGGCACTGCCATTTCTGTTTTCCCCAAGACCAAAGTCCTGTTAGTGCCACGAACAAGATTTATGCCTGTGAAAAAGACTAACGATTTGCTTCTGATGAGGTCTGATTTTTTCACGCTTGATAGTAATTTTCGGTTGATTCCACACAGCGATATTTTGCCGACGATAGAGCTAAATTCTGACTACTACGGAACGCTTGAACAGATAGAAGAGAAATTCAAAATTGTGCCTTCTCTGAAAAGCTGTGCGAGTTTGAAGTTAAAAAAAGAATATCTGTTTGACAAACCGCAGGAGTTCACGGGTAATTGTATTCTATAATGGATATAAAATATAAACGATTTTAAGGAGAGGTAAATGTTAAGTAAAAGAGCAACCGATATTAAGTCTTCACCGACCATGGCTGTGGCTGCTAAAGCAAAGCAAATGGTTTCACAAGGTATTGATGTTATTAACTTTGGAGTTGGTGAACCCGATTTTAATACTCCAGATTATATAAAAGAAGCAGGCAAAAAAGCTATCGATGATAATTTCACCAGATACACACCAGCACCAGGTATGCCAGAGTTGAAAAAAGCGATTGCCAAAAAATTTAAAGTGCAAAACAATTTGGATTTTGAATCTGATCAGATTATTGTTTCTCCGGGTGGGAAAGCTAGTTTGTTCTATCTGATATTCACCATTTGTGATGCGGGCGACAAGATAATAGTTCCTGCTCCTTACTGGGTGACTTATCCTGCACAAATCGAACTTTCACAAGGGATTCCTGTGGTTCTTGAGACCAAACAAGAGAACGATTTTAAGATTGAGATAGATGAGCTTAAGTCTTTGGTTGCCAAAGAGGGAAAAGTGAAAGCCATCATCATCAATTCTCCGTCCAATCCTACTGGTGCAGTTTACTCCAAGGATGAGTTGAAAGCTATCGGCGATTTTTGTGTTGAGAATAATATATTGATTATTTCGGATGAGATTTATGAAGAGCTTGTGTACGAAGGCAAGCATGTTTCCATTGCAGAATGTTCTGACGAAATAAAAAAAATCACCATAGTTGTGAATGGAGCTTCCAAGGCGTATGCAATGACTGGATGGCGTTTAGGCTACACCGCTGGTCCGAAAGAGATTGTTGCCAAGATGGGAAGCATCCAATCGCAAGTTTCTTCCAACGTGAACTCGATTAGTCAAAAAGCTTTTGTTACAGCTTTGGAAGTGAAAACTGACGACATTGAGAAAATGAAAACTGAATTTGCAACCAGAAGAAAGTTTATGATTGCTGAATTCAACGAAATAGATGGCGTTAAATGCTCTATGCCTACGGGTGCTTTTTACGCTTTCCCCGACATCTCAGCTTATTTGGGCACTAAAGTTAAAGACGATTTAGAGTTTTGCAATTATATGTTGGAAAATTTCCACATTGCCATCGTTCCTGGCTCTGCTTTTGGTGCTCCGGGATGCGTAAGGTTCTCGTATGCCAACTCTATGGAAAACCTTGTTGAGGGTATCAAGAGATTTAAGGAAGGTCTGAAAAGCTTGTAATGAAAAAAATATTTTTCTTTGTCTTTTTGCTTTTTGGTTCTCTCGTTTTTGCTCAGTTGCCAGACGCTTTGCAGGGTCGGTATAAGTTTGTATTTCCCATGGATGAAGGTCTGTACAAGGTTTGTGATGGCAAGTACTGGGGTGTGGTGACCGAAAATAATGAACCTGTTATCTCCATTGAGTTTCAGCAAGTAGGTAATTTTTCTGAAGGATTGATAAGTGCTAGAGGGAGAAATCGTTGGGGGTATCTTGACCGTGATGATAAAATAGTAATTGATTTTATTTATCAGGAAGCCGATGAATTTCATGAAGGGATTGCCCGTGTACGTGATGATTGGAAATTTGGGTATATTGATAAAGAAAATAATATAGTTATCCCAAGGATATATGATTTACTTAGTCGTCTTGATGATGGTATAATTACTTATAAAAAAGGGCTTGAATTTGGTATTTTGAGTGCCAAAGGCAAAAGACTTACTTCCAAAGAATATTTTCCTAAAGGTCTCCGTAGAATTTATCTGAAAGGGTATTATGGTTTTATTAATCAAAAGGGGAAGGCAGTAATTCCTCTTAAATATAAAAAACTGGAAAAGCTTACAGGAGATTTTTATAGTTTTCTGTTAGATGATAAAGAAGGGATTTTGAACCCATACACTAATAAAATTTTGGTTCCGAACGACAAATATGATGAAATTCTGGGATTTAAAAGCGGATTTTTCTATGTGGTTAGCAATGGAAAGTATGGGCTGATAGACAAAGAGGGAAAAGTTGTTGTTGAACCTCTAACTTATGACACAATTTGTGATTTTGAGGAACAAATTGCTATGGTGCGTGTTGGAAATAACTACGGAGTGATTAACCGTTCAGGTATTTTGGTTATTCCCGTGGAGTATAATGAAATTTCAGTAATAAAAGATGGATACATAAGAGCTTCCAATAGCGAGGGGAAGTTTTTCCCAATTGGTAGAGGGACGAGTGTATATTTTAAGCATAAATTTTTGTCTGATACTTTGAGTGATTTGTGTGTTGTTGTTTTAAATGGGAAAAGCCAAATTTTGAGTGCGAAAACAGGCGAATTTCTAACTAGTAAAAGTTATGACTATATTGATACTGTTTTGTATAGAAATTCTTTAGTTTCTATTACTGATAATAAAACGCCCAAGCATTATGGGATGTTGGATATACGAACGGGGAAAGAAATAGTACCTGTTAAGTATGAATCTTTGGTGCGAACTCTTTTTGACAATATTTTTATCGTTATGGACGAGGGGAAGAAAGGGATAATCTACATAGATAAAAAGAGTTATCGCTATGTTGTTAAGCCACAATACCAGAAGTTAGTTTTGGTGAAAGTTGCTCCCAATCTTCTTAGGATAAGTACTGAAGACGGTTATGGTTTGATTTCCGAGGATGGAAGAAGCCTTTTGCCAATGAAGTACGACAAGATTACACCTTTTATGCGTGGAGGACTCAAGATTGAGTTAAACAAAAAATTCGGAGCTGTTAATTCCAAGGGAGAGTTGTACGTGCCTACCGAGTATATTCATCTGTCTTCTTATAATGAGCTTGGCTATTTAATTGCTAAAAAAGTTTATAAATTCGGTGTCTTGGACGATAAAGGCAAAGTAGCTGTACCTTTTGAGTATGATAAACTTTTGCCTATTCATAACGACATAGGTGTTTGTATGCTAAATGGTGGTTATGGGTTTATAGGACCCAGAGGCAAAATACGTATCCCCACTGATTATCAATCTGTTGTGGGTTTGAGTGGAGATTTTGTGCAGGTTCAGTTTGCCTATAAGTTTGGGGTAATGACCAAAAAAGGTAAACTGCTAATTAAGCCAGAGTTGGATGCCATAGTTGATAGAAACGATGGGTATTTCAACTTATTCAAAGATAATAAACTCTCTTTGATGAACTCCGAAGGCAAAGTGATAACACCGTATATTTACGAAAAAATTGGCTCGTACGTTGAAGATTATGCTATAGTCAGGAAAGACGGTCGTTATGGATTTATTGATAAAAATGGTCGCGTGCGAATTCCTATTATTTATAATGGAGTAGGAAATTTCAGAGACGGAGTTTCTTACGTTGTTTTGAATGAACAACCTTTGAAGATTAACAAGAAAGGGGAAATTTTGCCTTAGTTAGTTATTGAGAAATTTATTTTGGGGTGCTTTTTTCTAAAAATTTTGGAATAAAGGCTGAGATGATACTCGTTGTACCTGATGCAGATAATGCTGCCGTAGGAATTGATAGAACTCTTGGTTTTTATTTCGTTGAATAAAAACCAAGAGTTTTTTGTTGTAGAGGGATGAAAATGAAAAGATGTCATTGGGTTGATTTGAATAGCAGTGAGTATATAGAATATCACGATAATTTTTGGGGAGTTCCCGTCACAGACGACAGGTTGCTGTTCGAGATGCTGTGTCTGGAAGGTGCTCAAGCAGGTTTGTCGTGGATAACGATTTTAAAAAAGCAACCGAATTATAAATTGGCGTTCGACAATTTCAATCCGCAAATTGTGGCAAACTACGACCAAGAGAAAATAGATGAGCTTTTAGAAAATAAGGGAATTGTTAGAAATAAGCGGAAAATCTTGTCGTGTATCCGAAATGCGAAAGTTTTTTTAGAAATTCAACAAGAGTTTTCCAGTTTCGCTCATTACCTTTGGAGATATGTGGATTTTGTTCCTTTTGACAGTAAAATAGAAAATAGTCAGCAGTTACCGACTTGGACGCCCCTTGCCAAGGAGGTATCTGCTGATCTAATAAAGCGGGGAATGAGCTTTGTTGGACCGACGATTATCTATTCATTTTTGCAAGCAGTAGGCGTGGTTAACGACCATCTAACCACTTGTTTTCGTTATGAAGAAGTAAACAGATTACGAAATGAAGTCAGAAAAAAATTATCCAAGTAGGATTTTTTCTTGACAATATTTAGGCATTTAACTAAATAACGATAGGAGGACAAAATGAAATGTTTTGACGTTGTTGTTATTGGAAGTAGTGCAGGTGGGTTAGCTACTGCATTGACGGGGAAAAGTGCCTATCCTGAGAAAAGTTTTTTGGTAGTAACTAAAAATGAGCAGACGTTGGTTCCGTGTGGGATTCCTTATATTTTCGGTTCGTTGCCGTCTTCGGACAAAGACATTATGCCTGTGAAAGCTAAGTTTGACGCTGCGGGAATTGAAATGCTTGTTGGGCAGGTTTCTTCTATTGAAAGGGAAAACAAAGTCTGTTGTTTATCTTCAGGTGAAAAGATAGGATATGACAAGCTTGTAATTGCAACCGGTTCTAATCCTGTTGTTCCCAAATGGTTGTCGGGAGCGACTCTGCCTGGAGTTTTCACTGTTCCCAAAGACAAGAACTACTTGGATGCATTGGACGAATACTTGCAAAAATGTGATAAAATAGTGGTTTTGGGTGCAGGTTTTATTGGCTTGGAAATTTCCGATGAGCTTTGTAAAAAAGGCAAAGATGTGACCTTGGTTGAAAAATTGGATACTGTACTGCCTTTGGCTTTTGATGAAGATATTGCCAATAAAGTTGAGGAATTGTTGGTTTCTCGTGGGGTGAAAGTTGCTACGGGTAAAACGGTGAAAAGCATTGCAAAAAAAGATGGGAAAGCAACTGGAGTGGTTATGGAAGACGGGAGTGTTTTGGACGCTGATGCGGTTATACTTTCCATTGGTTATAGACCTGATGTGACCTTGGCTGATTCTGCAAAACTTGGTGTCAATGAATTGGGCTTTATTTCTGTGGATGAGTATATGCGGACTTCTGATAAGAGCATTTTTGCTGTTGGAGATTGTGCAGCAAAGCATAATTTTATCACTCGCAAATCTATCGGCACTATGTTAGCTTCAATCGCTGCTTCTGAAGGTAGAACGGCAGGTTTAAACCTTTTTGGACTAAGTTCTCTCAAGACTTTTAACGGAGCGATTTCTATTTTTTCTTCTGCTCTGGGAGAGTATGGATTTGGAGTTGCAGGACTTACTGAGAAGTTTGCTAAGGAAGAGGAGATAGATTTTGTTGTAGGTAGTTTTGAAGGGCTTGACAAACATCCGGGAACTCTGCCCGATACAAAAAAGCAGTACGTTAAGCTTGTTGTTGCTCGGAATTCAGGATTGATTTTGGGAGGAGCTGTTTATGGTGGAATTTCCAGTGGTGAATTTACTAATGTTTTGGGATTTATCATTCAAAATAAAATGACTGTTTACTCGCTAATGATTTCTCAAATTGGAACTCATCCATTGCTGACAGATTCGCCGATAGGCTATCCATTAGTGAAAGCTGCAGCAACAGTAATATCTAAGTTGAAAAAGAAAAGAGGAATTTGAAAAGAGAATGGATTTGAACAATAATTCAAAATCAAACAGATTAAAAAATTTTCCAATATCTTTTTTAGCAATTTGTCTTGGTTTGATTGGTTTTACTTTAGCTTGGCAAAAAGCAGAACATATACTAAATTTGTCTTTTTCAATAAGCAATTACATTTTATATTTTTCTTTGCTAATTATAGTTATAGTTACCTTTACTTATTTATTGAAACTTGTTAAATATCCAAATGAAGTTAAAAAAGAGTTTAATCACCCAATCAAACTAAACTTTTATCCGATTATTGCTAAAATTTTTCTTATAATCAGTTTGATATATCTTGGAATAAATGTAGTGATTTCAAGATATTTTTGGTGGGCAGGAGTAATTGCTCAATTTGTATTTACAATTATTATAATGTCGGCTTGGATTAGGCACGAGAAATTCAAAATTGAACACATTAACCCTTCGTGGTTTATTCCTGTTGTAGGGAATATTATGATTCCAATTGCTGGAATTAAACATTTTAATCCTGAGCTTTCATGGTTCTTTTTTGCTATTGGAGTGTTTTGGTGGATAATTTTAACAACGATTGTTTTTAATAGGATTATCTTTCATCAGCCGATAGCAGAAAAACTAATTCCTACAATGTTTATTTTGTTTGCTCCACCGATGATTGGTTTTATTGCTCTGGCAAAATTATTGGGAGGCTTAAATCCATTTGGGAATTTGCTTTATTATTTTGGACTATTTTTGTTTATCTTAATTTTGTTTCAAGCAAAAATGTTTATAAGATTAAAGTTTAATTTGCCTTGGTGGGCTTATTCTTTTCCCTTAGATGCTCTAACAATTGCAACTTTATTGATGTATGAAAACACTAAACTTAATTTTTTTTATGCTTTGTCATGGGCAGTTTTTGTGTTTTTAAATTTGATGATATTGTTGTTAATTTTCAAAACGATATTTGCGATAAAAAGAAAACAACTTTGTGTTGAGGAAAACGAGTAAAAGTAATTATAAAAAAAAGGAATGGCGAATTATGAATTTGAATAAGGACAATTTTAAGGAAGTGACTTCTAAGGGAGTGGTTTTGGTGGATTTTTGGGCACCTTGGTGTGGACCTTGCAAGATGCTTTCTCCTGTGATAGATGAGTTGGAGGGTGAAATTTCCGACGTCGTTTTTGGCAAAGTGAATGTCGATGACAATCCCGAACTTGCTCAGGAATTTGAGGTTATGAGTATTCCAGCAGTGTTTATCTTGAAAGATGGCAAAAAAGTTGATGAATTTGTGGGAGTTCTGCCCAAAGCAAAAATTGTTGAAAAATTGAACGCCGTGAAATAGGTTCTCTCCGTGGATAAATACTTGTTGATTTTCAAAGCACTATCCCACAGAACAAGACTTCAAATAATATTGATATTGCGGAAAAAAAGTTTGTGTGTGCATCAGATTACGGATTTGATAGGTTGTTCTATGGCAACTATTTCCGCACATCTGAAGATTCTGAAAGAAGCAGATTTACTGATTTCCAATAAGGTGGATCAGCACGTTTATTATAAAACCAATTGCTTGAGCTGTGACGATAAGTGCAGTGTTTGTCAGATTTTGGATGGGTTGGATTTGGATGAACAGACGGAAGATTTGCTGGATAAGGCTGTGAAAAAATTTCCCGGAGAAATCCACAAATGTGTTAATAATTAGCAAGGTTTTCAATATCTTGTGAGTGAGGTAATTTGATGAGAGATAGTGTGAAGATTGCAGTTGAGAATTTTCGTTCAGGTTTAAATTGTGCTCAGGCAATAGTAAAAATTCATGACGAAAGCAAGGTTGAGCAGTATTCAGAATTTGGAGCAGGGAACGCCCCAGAAGGGATGTGTGGAGCTTTGTTTGGTGGATTAGGCATCTTGGAAGATGATGAGGTGCGAAGCAAATTGAGAAGTGAATTTGAAAAAGCTGCCGGAAGTGCAAAGTGTATTCGGTTTACCAAAGACCGCAGATTACCTTGCAAAGACAGGGTTGCCTTGGTGCAGAAGATATTGGATGAGTTAAAATGATTATTTTAGAATTTTTTCAGAATTTTTGGCAATTTTACACAGAAGTTGCCTTCTATTTGGTTTTGGGATTTTTGATTGCTGGATTGTTGCATTTGTTTTTTCCCGAAAGGATTGTCAGAGAGCAATTGGGCAAAGGCAATATTTGGTCTGTGCTGAAGGCGACGATTTTCGGTATTCCTATTCCTATTTGCTCGTGCGGAGTTATTCCAGTTGCTCAGGGAATGCGACGAAGCGGTGCTTCCAAGGGTGCGAGTTTGTCGTTTATGATAACTACTCCGCAAAATGGGGCGGACAGCTTTTTGATTTCTTATTCGCTTTTGGGTCCGATTTTTGCACTCGCTCGGATAGTTGCATCTTTTTTCACGGGCATCATTACTGGAGTGTTGACTAATTTTTTGGTGGAAGATGAGGGCGAAGTTGAGGTTGCCAATCAAAGTTGTAGTGTGGAAAACAGAAGAAGTTTGCTTTCTTTTTTCACTTACATTCAGAACGAACTTTTCGGTTCAATTGCCAATTCTTTGTTAGTTGGGCTTGTTTTGGCAGGTCTTATCTCTTGGCTTGTGCCTGCCGATTTTTTCCAAGAAAATCTAAGCAACAATTTCACTTCGATGCTATTGATGGCGGTGGTTGGCATTCCCTTGTATGTATGTTCGGCTTCCTCCACACCCATAGCAGCCAGTCTGGTCTTCAAGGGCATCAGCCCCGGAGCGGCTTTGGTATTTTTGCTCACAGGACCTGCAACTAACATGGTGACGATTAGTTCGGTTTTGAACACTTACGGGAAGAAGGCACTGATAATTTACCTCGGCTCTATTGCGATTGTTAGTATAATTTTCGGCTATCTCCTGAATTTGCTTTTGCTTGATTTGGATTTCATCAAAGCCTCCGCTCACCATAGTGATATGTTGTCTTGGATGGATTATCTTGGAATTGCTTTTTTGAGCTTGATGTTTGTCATTCATTACGGGAAAAAGGTGCAAAATAGATTTCGTGCGAGTAAAATTGATAGTGAAAAGACAGTTTTGAAGATTAGCAATATGGAGTGTGAACATTGCAAGAGTGGTGTGTTGCATGCTTTGGAAAATGTGTTGGGAGTTAGCGATATCCAAGTTGATTTGAAAACCAAAACCGCAAGTTTTATCTGCTCTGATGGTTCGTGTTTGATGAATGCCAAAAAAGCAATTTCCGATGCAGGATTTGATTTGGGATAAAATTTGCTTATTTTATCATGATTGTCTCGGTTAGCAGACGCACTGACGTTCCCGCTTTTTTTGGAGATTGGTTTATAGATAAAGTGCAAAAGGGCTTTGTTTTGGTGCAGTCGCCATACGACAACAGCCTCTTGTACAAAGTGTTACTAAATCCCAAAGTGGTTGATTGCTTCGTGTTTATGAGCAAAAATCCTGCTCCGTTTTTGCCACATTTGAACTATTTGGATGCCCAAGGTTACAAATATTTCTTTCATTTCACGCTCAATCCTTATGACAAATCTATTGAGAAAAACTTGCCGAATAAAGTGGCTTTGGTGGAAACTTTCAAAGCTCTTAGCAAGCGGATTGGTAAAGAAAAAGTCCACTGGCGTTACGACCCGATAATTTTTGGTGAAGAGATGGGAATTGCTTATCATCTTTGTCAGTTTGAAAATTTTTGCAATTTGTTATCAAGCTATACGGAAAAGTGTTTTGTTAGCTTTCTCGATTTTTATCCCAAAGTCTCCAAGATTCTCTCGAAGAACAAATTTTATGCACCAACTGAAACTGCAAAAATCGAATTGTTGGGGAAGATGGAAACTATTGCGGAGAAATCTGGGATTGAGCTTAATATGTGTGGAGACGCTAACGACTATTCGCATCTGGGTATAAAAAATGACGGTTGCTTTAGTCTTGGATATTTGCAAAATCTTTTGGGTGAAGAGCTACAGATTGGCAAGGACAAGAGCGGTCGAGCGGATTGCAGATGCGTGGAAGCGGTGGATGTTGGCACGTACGGAGTTTGTTCGCACAAATGTATTTATTGCTACGCCAACGGTACGAGTGCGGAAATGGATTACAAGCTGTCTGACTATAATCCCAAATCGCCTATTCTGTGTGGGAAAGAGAAGCCTTCGCACCGTGTAAAGCTGTATTCCAAAAACTACTCCAATATCACAGGGCAACAGAAAGCATTCTAATAGAGCAAATAGCCACCATTCTCGCGGAGCCACTTTTTTGCTTCTTTGTATTCTGGATAAAAAACTTCCAAATTGTTCCAAAAAAATTTGCCATGATGCGGATAAGTTAGGTGCGTCAACTCGTGAGCCACAACGTAGGCGATGATTTTTTCGGGAGCTTTTATCAGATTCCAATTCAGGTTAATGTTGCCAAGCGACGAGCAAGAACCCCAGCGAGTTTTGGCGGATGACAGCTTGAGCTTTTTGTAAGTCACGTTCATCTTTTGGCAATAGATGTCTGTTAGCTTGGTGAAAACTTTCCGAGCGTTATTTTGGTACCACTTATGCAAAATTGATTTGGGATTTTGGCTTTCTTTGTGGTGGATAGTGATGGTGCTATCAGACTTTGAGATGGTATTCTTATCGGAAATTTCCGCTTTCAAGATATACACTTTCCCGAGGAATAAAACTTTGTTCAGAGCGAAAAAATCACGACGGTTTTTCACAATGGCGTTTTGCTTGTCTATCCAGTCTTGTCGCTTGTTTACAAATTTCCAAATCTGTGATTCTGGCGAAAAGAGAGGAGCTTTGACTAACAGTTTGTCGGGAGCGACGATTTGCAGAGAGATGCTTTTTCGCTTTTCTCTTCGTATTTCGATTTTCAGCATTTCAGGTTGAAAAAATTGCACGCATTTTGGTAGGTCAGTTTGGCAATTTTTTCGGCAGATACTCCTCTAATGGAAGCGATTTTCTGGACGATGTAGGGCAGATTTAGTGGAGAATTTCTCTTGCCTCGGTTTGGATGAGGAGTGAGGAATGGACAATCCGTCTCGACCATAAATTTGTTGTCGGGCATCTGTCTAATTAGTTCTTCTTGAGCGTCTTTGTTGAAGGTGATAGCTCCTCCGAGAGCGATAGACCAGTTGTTGTCAAAAATCAGTTTTGAGTATTCATAATTTCCGCTGTAGCAGTGAAATAAAACCTTTCGTGGCGAATAGCTTTTTAATATGCGATAGCAATCTTTGTAGGCGTCGCGACAGTGGACGATGATGGGCATGTCCAATTCGACCGCCAGTTCCACCTGCGAGCAAAAAGCTATTTCTTGTTCATGGCGTGGGCAATAATTTTTGAAGTAGTCCAATCCGATTTCTCCGATTGCCAAAACTTTTTTGTTGGTTGCCAACTCACGGAGCAAGTCCAAATCCATCGTTTGAGCATCGTGCGGATGGTAGCCGATGGCGGCATAGACAAACGGATATTTTTCCGCCAATTCTACGGAAGCCAAATTGCTCTTGGTGTCCGTTCCGATGTTGACCATCTTGCTTACACCAAGTTTTTGGGCAGATTCTATAATTTCCTCACGGTCCTGATCGAAGTCGGGAAAATCAAGGTGCATGTGAGTTTCAAAGATTTTCATCGTAGAGTTTCTTCCAAAGTTACAGATTTGTCGGATTTGCTGTCGCGATATTTGATGATTATTGGGCAGTAGACACTGAAATCGGAATTGCTTTTCAGAGTGCGTGATCCTCCAACGACAACGGCTCTTTCTGGAATGACGGGAGCTTTCCCCGAAGCGGTTTTCAGAAATTCGTTTTTTGTGGCATCAAAGACGGGAGTTCCCTTGGTGATGATGACTCCTGGAGCGATGATACTCTCTTTTTTGACAATCACGCCCTCGTAAATACCGGTGTTGCCTCCGATGAAAACGTCGTCTTCGATGATAACGGGATTTGCTCCGATAGGCTCCAAAACTCCACCGATTTGAGCAGCGGCGGACAGATGAACTCGTTTGCCGATTTGTGCACACGAACCCACGAGTGCGTGCGAATCTATCATCGTGTCCTCGTCCACATAAGCACCGACGTTCACGTAGGCTGGAGGCATCATGGTGACACCTGGTGCGAGATAGGCTCCATTCCGCACAGACGAGCCTCCGGGGACGATTCTAATTTTGTTGTTCAGGCTAAATTTTTGTTCGGGATAAGTGGATTTATCCAAAAAGTGGTGATGTCCATATTTTGGAAATTCCGTGATTTTCCCCAAGCGAAATCCGACAAGTATGCCTTTTTTTATCCATTCGTTCACAGTCCAAGAACCGTTTTCATAGGTTGCAGCACGAATTTGTCCCCTGTTCAGAGCGATTATAAATTCGTGAAAAATTTCCAAAGCCTCTTGGGAAAGTTCGGCTTTTTCGTAAAGTGCTTCGATATTCTCTTTCATTTTTATCATCCTTCGTTATTCATCAATTCGTTGGCTTTCATTTGGGCAATCATCTTTTCGTACATTTCTTTATCAATTCTGGTAGCATTTCCGTTTTTGGCAAACGCACCGCTAATCTCGGCAGTGGCACACAAGGTGTTCTTAGAATCGTATATTTCTTGATACCATAGACACTTAAGTCTACTTTGTTTCTTCACAAAACTTTTGATGACTACATCTTCCGCAAAGCTAATTTGTTTCAAATATTTTATGTGAATGTCGGTGACAAATATAGCGATGTTTTGTTGGAGCAGATATCCCAAAGAAAAGCCTATTTTGCTCAAAGCGATAGACCTAGCTTCCTCCAAAATGCGGAGATAGTTGGCATTGTTCAGATGCCCGTAAATGTCACATTCATAGCCAAAAATGTGTCGATTGTATTCACACGCCACGATAAAACTTCCTGATTATTAAAATTAATGACTGTAACTGAAAATTTTTCGCCATGAGGTCAACGATTTTTTGTAAAGAATAAATTTGTTGACAAAGTTTCACAAATTAAATTTTTGCACGAAATGAAATTATGGTGATTATGGGATTAAGAGAAAGAAAAAAAGAAAAGAGAAGAAGTTTAATTGTTCAAGAGTTTAGTCGACTTTTGACATTGCACGGTCTTTACGGATTTACGATGAAAGATATTTCCGACAGCCTTGATATATCTCTTCGCACATTGTACAATTATTACGAAAGCAAAGAGGACTTGGTTGCCGACTATATTGGGAATAGGCTGATTTCTCAACTGGAAGAAGTGAAAAAACTGGGCTTGCTCACGGGACAAGATTTTTGTCAAGACATGTACAATTTGCTTTCATGGTTTTTTAAGGTACATTTTTCTGATGAGAACTTGAAAGAAGTTTGGGTACGCGACTTTTTTGAATATATCGAATCTTTGGAAAGAGCGAAAAAGTATGAAAAGGTCTATAACCACCTTGTTACCTTGATTTACAATGTGATATGTTTGCATCAAGACAAATTGAAAGAAGCTTCTTTTTTGCTGGCGGAGGTTTATGTTGTCATTTTCAAAGGAACTTTTTTCAAAATTATCAAAAGCGATTTTCCTCTTGAGCAGGCACTTAAAGAGTTAAAAAAGAAGATTGAAATTGTTTATAAGGGAGTTGGATTGGAATGAAAATTTTTTATTTTTCTGGAACTGGCAATACTCTTTATGTTGCCAAAGAAGTGGCGAAAAAGATTGAAGGAACTGAATTAATCAGCATAAAATCTTGCTTGGATAAGCAATTGATTTTGGAAGGCGAAGTGGGTGTAGCTTTTCCGCTGTACGCTTTCGGAGTGCCTAAGATGGTTAAGAAATTTTTGCAAACGACGGATTTTAGCAGAGTGGACTATTTCTTTGCTTTGCAAACCAGAGGAGGCTCTCCTGGACACGCTTTTGTGGATACGCAAAAATTTGCAAAACGCAAGTTGGACGCATCTTTTAGGGTGAATATGCCGAATGCTTATTTGCCATTAAACGATGTATATCCAGAGGAGAAGACCAAAAATGTTTTGCGAATAGCAGAAGAGAAGATAGATAAAATTGTGGATGTGTTGTCTGCGAGAGGAAAGCACAACGGGGGAGATTTTTTTCTGTTGAAGTTGTTTCCTATTTATTTGCTGTGGTCGAAGTTTTCGGATTTGGGCAAAAAGTATTTTGTAGATGATAAATGCAACGAGTGTGGACTGTGTAGTAAAATTTGTCCAGTGGGATGCATCCAAATGGAGAATGGAAAACCTGTTTGGCAAAAGGGCAAGTGCGAGAGCTGTATGGCGTGCATCAACTATTGTCCGGTGAATTCCATTCAGTTGAATGAGAAGACGAAAGGCTATGGCAGATACCACCATCCAGATGTTAATTGGGAACAGATTGCCAATTAACATTGAGGGATTTCAGAGTTGCAAGTGTCTCAGAGTAGAATGTGAATAAAAAAGAGGTCTATAGTTAAATGAAAAATTTTGTTTTTGTTGTGTTGCTTTTGGGATTTGTCGGATTGTCTGCCGAAGTTCTGAATTTGGAGCAGGCTAAAGAGTTAGCCTTGGAAAATAGTAGCAGTTATAAGGCGGCGAAAGCTGAATACAAATCTGCCGTATATTCCACATGGAGCAGTTTTGTGGGTTTGTTTGGAACGGCTTCGGCTACATTTGGCTTCACTCAGCTGTCTGATAAGGGTGAATATGCTAAAGATAATAGCAAATCTTACGGCGTCACTTTTTCTCAACCACTTTTTAATAAAGGTGAGAATTGGTTGAATTATCGAATTAAAGCCGATACCGAAGAGATGAAAAAATTGGCTTACGAAGAGAAAGAGTTTGTTACTTTGGCGGAAGTGGAGACGAAATATTTCAACTTGCTGATGGCACAGAGGGAGTTGGAGATTGCCGAGAACGACCTGAAGAGTAGTCAACAATCTTTGGAACAAGCGAAAATTAAGAGCAAGACTGGTTCTCTTTCCAAAGTGGACGTTCTGACGATGGAGGCTGAGGTTAAGAGCAAAGAGGTGGTTTTGTTGTCCAAGCAAAATAGCTATCTACAGAGTAGAAATCAGTTTTGCGATTTCCTGCATATAGCTGACAACGATTTGGAGTTAGCACCTATAGATTTGAGCGATTATCAAGTATTGTTTGATAAAGTGAAGAAACTGGACATCAGTCGTTTGGATAGCATTATGGTGAAGATAATCAGCCTTGGCGAGAGCAGAAACTTGTCTCTCAAAAGTTTGGAGGAGCAAAAAGAGATTGCTCAAAAAGGGAAAATTATGGCTGCGTTGTCTCCATTACCTTCGGTGAATGCTTCTTATGCTTACAAAAAAGATGAAAACTTTTCAGGAAGTTATAAGGAAGCGAGCAAAGTGCTTTCTATTAGCGTATCGATGCCTATTTCTTTCTTGCCGTTTTGCGACAACTACTTTGCTTACCAAAAGGCAAGATATGACCTGCGTCGTGTAGAGGCGGAGAATTATAATACCGAGACACAACTGAAATTGGAGATAAAAGCGGCTGTTTACACTTTTGTAAGTTCTGCTAAACAAGTGGTTTCTGCGGAGTTTGGTGTTGATGCTGCCGAGGGAGTTTTTGAGCAAAATCAAGCGAAATACAAAAACGGATTGCTCTCAACTGCGAATTTTTTGGATGCTCTTAACACTTATCAATCGGCTCAATTGAATTTGGTGCTAGCGAAAAACAGCTTTTTTACAGCCAGATCCGACTTGAAAAGATTGTTGGTGATAAAAGAAGATAGTGAATTGGAAAAGTTATTTTAATTAGAAAGACAACGGAGAAAAAATGAGGATTTTTACGAAGAGGAAAATTATTATTTATTCGGCAATTTTGCTTTTGATAGTTATTGCTGTGGTGATAGGTGCAAGTTCTGGTGGTGATGGTGCCGAAGCGAGTGGGGAAAAGCAAAATTCCAAACTCAAAGAATCTGCGGTGATGGTGTTGGTGCAAGAGTTCAAAAGACAAGATGTTCCTGAGTATGTGCAAGTCAGCGGGACTTTGCAAGGTAGAGACCAAGTGGAGATGGTTGCGGGTGTTTCTGGGCAGCTAAGGAAGCTGAACAAAGGTCTTGGTGATTGGGTGGAAAAGGGTGAGAGCATTGGAGATATTGAGGCTGATTTTAAAAAAGCTCAATACGAAAACGCAAAAGCTCTATTCACTGTTGCCAAGAGCAACCTCAAAGCTGGCAAGCAACTTTACGCATCTCAGCAAATCTCCGAATCCGAATATCAGGGGATGGTGGCAGATTATGCCAGTTGTCAGGCTAATTTTATTTCGGCTAAGAACGATTATGATTATGCCAGAATGGCAGCTCCAGTTAGTGGGTTTATCACGGATTTGCCAGTGGAAGAGGGCGAAAGTCTTAGTCCTAGTAGCTTTGTTTGCAAGATTGTCAATTACAAGAAACTGTTGCTTAACACGGGAGTTGGCGAAGCGAGTATCGTTAAACTAACTAAAGACCAAAAAGTGGATGTTAGTCCCGACGGATTGGAGACTTTACTGTCGGGCAAGGTAATTGGTGTGGGCAGAGCTCCTGCACATAACAGTGCGGTTTATCCCGTGAAGATCGAATTGGAAGGTGTGAAAAATCTTTTACCAGGAATGACAGTTACTGCTCAAGTTGCCGTGGGAGTTTTTGAGGATGTGCAAGCTGTTACTTATGATGCACTTGTGCAGGTTTATGACGACTACTATGTTTACAAGCTGATGAAAGACAACACGGTGAAAAAAATTAAGGTCAAAATTGTGAAAATGGTGGGCAATATTGTTATTATTGAGTCTTCTCTGATAGACGGAGACTTTGTGGTGATAGATGGTGTGGACGAGATAGAAGATGGACAAAGCGTTAGCCCGAACTATTACAAAACAACCACCGAAGAAGCTGAAGTTCAAGAAGAGGTCTAATAATATGTCGATAGCTAAATTCTCGGTTAAGAATTCGGTTCTAATCAATCTCTTGATGATTTTGGTTTTTGTAGCCGGAATATATGCGATGTTCGTTATTCCCAAAGAAGACGCTCCAGCGGTAGATTTTGGAAGAGCCTTTATTTGGGTTACTTACTCGGGCGTGTCTCCTGAGGATATGGAGACGTTGGTTGCCGATAAGATAGAGGACGAAATTGTTGATGTGGATGGCGTTGACTATGTAAACACTACTATCCAAACAGGGATGGTAATATGCATGGTTACTTTTGAGACCGATGTCGATCCAGACGATGCTTGGGACGATTTGAATGTCGCCTTCAATAAGATAACTGGACTGCCAAATGGTGCTGACGACCCTGTTATTATCAGGCTCAATATGCGTGAGGTAAACTCGATTTGCGACATTTCCATGTCATCTCCATATAAAGATAAAACGACGAATGCGTTGGCTGATGAGTTTCTGGAGAAGCTGAAAAAAGTCAACCACGTTTCCAAAGCGGAACAATATGGCGATAGGGAAGACAAAATCTTTATAGATGTTGACCCTGACAAGTTGTCTGCTTATAACCTAAATCTTGATGCTATTGCCTCAGTCATCACAGCTCGCAATCTGAATTATCCAGGTGGTGATATAGATTTCGGAAGCTCGGAGAGAGCCGTGCGGACTGTGGGTGAGTATAGCACGGTCAACGAGATTAAAGAGCAAATTATCACCACAGACTCTGATGGGCGTACTGTCAAATTGGGTGATATTGCCCATGTGTATTACGGTTATGACGACTTGGAAGTGATAACCAGACTGGACGGAGAAAAATCGATACTTTTTGAAGTGTATAAGAAAGCTACTGGCAACATTATCGCTGTGATGAAAGATGTGCGTGAGGTCGCCAAGAAATTTGAGGAAGACCATGAGGGCGTTAAGATTAGTATCAGGAGTGACGATTCCAAAGACGTGAAAGACAGCATTTATACATTGGGAACATCGATGTCTATAGGAATAGTTTTGGTTTTCTTTGCGATGCTGTTTTTCTTGGGTAAAAAGAACGCTTTGTTCGCCAGCTTGGGAATCCCTTTCTCCTTCTTGATGTGTTTTTTCATTATGTTTATGATAGATTTCACCATTAACAATCTGTCGCTTTTTGCTCTTATTTTGGTGCTGGGAATGATAGTGGATGACGCTATCGTGGTGATAGAAAACGTGCATCGCCATATGGAGATGGGCAAAACTCCCGAAGAAGCTGCTATTGCCGGCACGAACGAGGTGACCTATCCTGTGATGGCCGCCGTTGCCACCACTGCCGCTGCATTCTTGCCAATGCTACTGATGAAGGGGATAATGGGTAAGTTTTTGAGCGTATTCCCTATCGTGGTGTCAATCGCGTTGGCTTGCTCATTGGTAGAATGTTTGATAATTTTGCCTAGCCACTTGGCTGATTTCAGCAAGCAAATTACTGTGAAAAAACCACACAAGATTCATAAAAAAATGTTGGAGATTTATCAGAGATTTGTTACTTACTTTTTGAGACATCGCTTGTTGACTATCCTCGGAGTTTTCCTTTTACTCTGTGTCAGTTTTGGGATGATGTTTGCAGGTTTGGTGAAGTTTGAATTTTTCCCGAGTAGCCCATCCACAACTATGTCGCTCACTTTTAAGACTCCTGTAGGTACTGCATTGGACAAGACGGAAGAGATAAGCAGTAGGATTGAGAAGTACATAGCCAAAGAGATGCCACAAAAAGAGGATATTATTTCCGTTGTCAGTTACGTGGGAATGATGAGTGAAAATCACCGACCAACTGTGCGAACATATTATGCAACGCTTAACATAGATTTGGTTGACCCAGACAAAGCCACTTTTGACCAGAGTGAGATAAAAACCTCTATCAGGAGCTATTTGAAAAAAATTCCTGAAGTGGTTTATATAGATTTCAGTGAAGGTGGAGACGGTCCTCCAGTGGAAGATGATATTTCTTTGCGTATTTCAGGGAACGACTTGGATAAACTGGCTTCCATCTCCGAGAACATTAAAGGTATATTGAAAGGTATTCCCGGAATTGAAGATGTGAAAGACAATTTGGATTTCACCAAAAAGCAAGTGGAGATTGTTCCCTACCACAAGAAATTGGCTGAATACGGGTTTACCGTGCAAGACCTTGGAGTTGCCGTGTGGACTGCAGTGAACGGCAGAATGATTGACAAATATAGAGGTCAAGGTGTTGAAGAATGTGACATCACATTGCGATTAGACCAAGATAAAGTGGGCGATTTGGAACAATTGAAAGATTTCAAAATCCTCTCTTCTTCTGGTAACCTTGTGCCTTTGCGGTCGCTTGCCGAGTTCAAAATCAATTTGGGAATTGGGCAGATTACTCACCGTAATGGAGACAGAGTAGTTACCATCACAGGTAGCTGTGGAATGTATGAGAAAGACGGTAAGATGATTAAGCGGTCGCCTTCGGAGGTAACGACAATGCTCTCTGGGAGCAAGGTTACTGGAGAGAAAGGTCTGCTTTCCGATTTTAACAGCAAATATTCTGGGTATCTTTTGGAATATGGTGGTCAAGCCGAGCAACAAAAAGAGTCTTATCATTCGCTGATTTTGGCGGTTATAGTTGCTATTATCATTATTTACACAATCTTGGCTTGGCAATTCAAAAGCTACGTGCAACCTTTCATAGTTTTGCTCGCTTTGCCTTTCGCTTTCATAGGAGTGATTTTCGGTTTGGCGATAACAAGATTGCCGTTTTCTTTGCCGACCTTCATTGGAGTGGTTGGTCTTGTGGGAGTGGTTGTGAACGATTCCTTGGTTTTGGTGGACTTTGTGAATAGACTCAGGGAAGAGGGACATGACCGCTGGAGTTCGCTCATTGAGGCGGGCAAGATTCGTTTGCGTCCGATTTTCCTCACCACATTCACAACGATAGCTGGGTTTTTGCCGATGATTTTGTCCACGAGCAGTGCCACGGAAGATTGGAAGCCCATCGCTGTTGCTATGGCGTTTGGCTTGGCTTTTGCCACTTTGCTAACGCTTTTGGTGTTGCCGTGTTTGTATTCGGTAGTAGATTCCGTTTTTGGCAAATTGGGTATGACACGCTTCAAGGAGCATATCAGCTTGGAAGAAGCGTTGCGGAGAATGGATTAAATTTTAAATAAATTGAAGGGCATTTTTTAATGCCCTTTTTTGTTAGGAGAGTTGGAATGAAATTAACTTATTTCGTTTTGTTTGCGTTAGTTAGCATTAGCTTGTTCGCCAAGGAGTCTGTGGTTTCCCAAGAGATTAAGCCTCCACTTTTGGTGGTGGACAAGCAGAAGAAAGAGATTGTGCAAGGGAAAGAAAAGGCTGAAATCGAAAATGGTTGGAATTTTTCACTTGGAGTGTTGTACTTATATAGTTCGGATGATTCTGAGGATAACAAGTTCCTTGGATTGTCGTATATGATTTTGCCATTTTTTGGTCTTTCTTATACTTATAACAATTTTGAGGCTGGCTTCACAGGAACGGGCATAGAGGGAAGTTACACCTTTTCTGATAAGCCTTTTGGAATTTCTTCGGGATTGTCTTTTGGAGATGGGGTAGAAGATAAGGAGTATTCGGACGGATATAGAGCGGAGGTAATTAACGATGTCAACTTTAGCTTAGGTGCGTTTGCCTATTTTTTGTCAGCTAAATATACTTACTTTCCTGTCAAAATCACCCATCCAGCTATAAAGAGTCGTTCACTCGATGCTCAATTTTTGGAACTGGGTTTGGAGCTACCTGGGTTCCCGATTTTGCTAAAGCCGTTCGTTTGTTTGCTTAGCAGTAGCTTGAATCTTAACATGATGGATGATAATTATGCGGAGGCTTATTATAACTACTATTCCAAAGATGGGAAAACGCTTTATAGTGCTGATGGTGGTTTAAATAGCTTTTCTTATTCCCTAACTTCCAATATTATTTTCAACGAAAAATGGATGTTTATGGCTAGTTTTCGCAGAGAGTATTTTTTGGATGATGCCAAAAATTCTCCTCTCACTAAAAATTCTGCTGAAAATACATTTTTCTCGATGCTGATGTATTGTTTTTAGGTTAACACATTTGTAATCTTTGTATAAACAAAGCTTGACAGTTTGGCAACTTTCCGTTTTTTTAGGTGGGTATTTCATATAAGGAAGGACGATTTTTGATGCTAAACGACAGACAAAGAGAGATAGTTGACACTTTAGACCGTAATATGTTGGTGATTGCAGGAGCAGGCAGTGGCAAAACAAGATGTATTACCGCCAGAGCAACCGAGATTGCCAAATCGGGCGTAAATCCCAAAAATGTTTTGATAGTGACTTTCACCAATAAGGCTGCTTCCGAGCTGAAGGAGAGGCTGAAAAAAGACAATGGCGAGTTGTCTTGGTCTTGGGTAGGCACTTTTCACTCCGTTTGTGCCAGAATTTTGAGGATGGACGGAGATAAAATAGGTCTTCAAAACAACTTTACCATAACTGACAGCAAAGACCAAAAGGGCATTGTAAAGAGCATTCTGAAAGATTTGAATATCGACCCGAGACGCTTTTCTTACCTGAAGATGCTGTCTTCTGTTTCGGTTCACAAGAATAAGTTAATCGGTCCTGACGATTATCACAAGCACAACGAAGATTCTCCCTACACTCGTGCAACTGCTTCTTTATACAAGCGTTATCAGACTTTTTTGGAGGATAACAATTCTTTGGATTTCGACGATTTGCTGATGAAAACTGTATTGCTCTTGAAAGAGAATAAGAGTATTTTGGAGAAGTATCGCAAGAAGTTCCGCTATGTGATGGTGGATGAGTTTCAAGACACCAACTTTGCCCAATACGAATTGCTGAAGATGTTGTGTGGCAATGACCAAAACATCTGTGTAGTGGGGGATGACGACCAATCTATTTATTCGTGGAGAGGTGCTGATTTCACCAATCTTTTCAATTTTGAAAAAGATTTTTCTAATCCCAAAACTGTGAAGCTCGAACAAAATTACAGGTCAACTCAGCAGGTTTTGGATTTGGCAAACAGCCTGATAAAAAACAACACGAAACGGCATGAGAAGGAGCTGTTTGCTTGCGAAGGATTTACTGGGGAATTGCCCAGTGTTAGGGCTCTTGGCGACGAATATATGGAAGCCAAGTTTATTGTGAAAGAGATAAAGAAGATTTCCGACTATCAAAATACGGCTATTTTGTACAGAATCAACTCTCAGTCCAGAATTTTGGAAAATGTGTTGTTGGAAAAGGGGATTCCTTACGTTGTTAGAGGTGGAACGGAATTTTTTGCCAGAGCGGAGATAAAGGACATCGTGGCGTATCTGAGGTTCCTCTACAATCCGCACGATTTATACAGTTTGCAGAGGATTATCAATGTGCCTGTTCGTGGGATTGGTTCTGTCAGCGTCAAGAAGCTGTTCGACTATTTGCACGAGCAGAAGAAATCTTTTTTGGATTTAACAAAGGAAGATTCTGCTAATATTTCTGAAGTAACATGGAACGCTATTTTGGATTTGGCAGGCAAGATGCGTGAATGGAAAGCTGATTCGGAGGTGCTTTCACCTTTGGTTTTGGTGGAGGAGATAGTCAACGACACCAGATTGATTAGCTTTTATGAGCGGAAAGAGACCGATAGCAGTATGTCCAAGGGCGAGAACATCAACGAGTTTTTGCTGATGACGGAATCTTTTTGCGAGAATTTCCACAAGATGCATGGGGCTTATCCTTTGCTCAGTGATTTTTTGGAGAGCATCAGTCTTCAGTCGTCCGTGGAAGATGACCAAAACGAAAAGGGTCGTGTGCAGTTGATGACCATTCACAATGCGAAAGGTTTGGAGTTCGAGAACGTTTTTGTGCTTGGTTTGGAAGAAGGCATTTTGCCTCATCAGCTATCCATGGCGGAGCAATATGGCTTGCAGGAAGAGAGGCGACTTTTGTACGTTGCCATCACCAGAGCAAAGAAAAAATTGATTCTAACTTTTTGTCGTGAGCGGAGAAAATTTTCTTCCAATGGATTTAAGACCGAAATAACCACTAAGAGCAGATTTTTGGACGAACTAGACAGCAAATTGTGCAAGAGCAATATCAAAAAGCAATCTTTTGTTTTTGGCAAGAAGTACGAAGACAAAATGCAAAAGAATGTTCAGCAAATTGTGGAAGTTGGTGGCGAGAGCTATTTCAAAAACAAAGATGCGGTTTTTCATAAGAAGTTTGGTCAAGGTCTTGTTTTGGACGTCAACGGTTCTGGGAAAGATGCCAAATTGACCATCTCTTTTAGTTCAGGTGAGCTCAAGAAGATTATAGGGACGTTCGTCGAGAAGATGTAAAATGGAGGGAATGGTGGAGTCTGATTTTGTTGTGGACAATTTTTGAAAACGATTGAAAAGTTTAAAAATGGATTCGATTTTTCTTCAATGTAAGTTTTGTTCTGAATCTAATTCTCTCTATATTAGTTTAATTGGTCCAACTATTGGGGCAATAGCTACTGTTTTAACTTTCATATTTGGTATTCATTATGAAAGGAGGAAACAAAAAGAAATAGAAAAAAAGAGAATTCATAAAATATCGGTTTTTATTAAAACTTCGCTTGAACTAATTTCTGAAGGAATTACACAGCAAAGTAACTATTTATTGGAGTTTGGTCATAAGCTAAAAAAAAGAAGTTTTAATGATAAAAACTTGGAAGTAACTTCTAAGTTTAGTTTTGAGAACATAAATTCTATTCCCAATATTGATATCTACAAGGTTTTTGATTTGAATTGTTCTGAAGAGTTGGAAAAATATCATGTTTTTCAAGCTAACTTTACTTTTTTAAATCTATATAGGAATAAATTGGTTGAGTATATAACTGATTTTAACAAAATTTATTGCGATATTCAAAAAAGGTTTGGGGAGGATATTTTAGCTTTTACAAATATTTATGATAGTTATGTACCGAGTATTGAGCCATTCAAAAATTCAGAAAGAGAAGACGTAATGTTTTTTTGGAATAGTAGAATTATTGAATGGCAACAGGTAGATGAAACTTCAATCGATAATTACAGGACAGACCCTTATATAGTTTATGATAAAATTATAAAACCAGTGATTAGTCATATTAGAAAAAATAAATATGAAATTAATGTGATAGATATTTTACGAGCGGCAAATAAATGTAGATATCATATTAAAAATTTTGACCATCAACGCATTTCTCTAAGAAAAACTTTGATTTTAGATGCTCGCAAATTATTAAAGATAAGAAATCAATTGATGAGTATCAAAGAATGTCTGTAATAATAATTCACAATGATATTTAAGTATCAATAAAGGATTAAAAATTTTCGCTCAAATCTGCTCCTATATCCAAAAGTTTCTCTTTGATGATTGCTGCTTTTTCAAAGTCCAAAGATTTGGCAGCGGAGAGCATCTCTCTTTTCAGAACTTCTATAGCTGTTTCCGAGGAATTGACTTTCAAATAGTCGTCGATGGTTGGCGATTTGCTTTTTTCAACTTCTTGAGCAACTTTGGTGGCATCAAGGATTTCCTGCATACTCTTGGCGATAGTTTTGGGAGTGACGTTGTGCTTGATGTTGTATTCGATTTGCTTTTCGCGTCGTCTGTCCGTTTCTTCCACAGTCTTGGCGATAGCATCACTTATTTCGTCAGCGTAGAAAATTACTTGCCCTCCAACATTGCGTGCGGCTCTTCCCGCTGTTTGGATTAAAGCTCTTTGTGACCTGAGGAATCCCGTTTTGTCTGCGTCTAGTATGGCAACCAAAGAAACTTCTGGCATGTCCAATCCTTCGCGGAGGAGGTTCACGCCGACGATGACGTCTATCTGTTTCAACCTCAAGCGACGGATTATTTGTGTTCGCTCCGTGGTTTTGGTTTTGCTGTGCATGTACTCGGCTTTTATCCCTGCTTTTTTTAGGTAATCGGTCAAATCTTCGCTCATTTTTTGGGTGAGAGTTGCCACCAGTGCGACTTCTTCTTTGGCGATAGTTTGCCTCAAGCGTTCCAGCAAATCATCGACTTGGTTGGAAATCGGGCTGATGATAATTCTTGGATCGAGAAGTCCCGTTGGACGAACGACTTGCTCGGTGATTTCGCCGTCAGTTTTTGCCAGTTCGTAGTCAGCTGGAGTAGCGGAGACGAATAGTGTTCGCTTTGTTTTCTCTTCAAACTCATCAAATTTCAGCGGACGATTGTCAAAAGCACAAGGTAATCGAAATCCGTGTTCAACGAGATTTTTTTTGCGAGCGAAATCTCCTCCATACATGGCTCGTATCTGAGGGACACTCACGTGGGATTCGTCTATTATGGTCAGAAAGTCGTCGGGGAAATAGTCCAGCAGGCACACGGGAGTTCGTCCAGCTTTTCCGCCAGTTAGGTGATAGGAATAGTTTTCTATTCCCGAGCAATAGCCGATCTCTTTTATCATTTCCAAATCGAAGTTCGTTCGCTGTTCCACTCGCTGAGCTTCCAAGATTTTGTTGTGTTTTTCAAAATATTCTATGCGATTTTTTAGCTCTGCTTGTATGGAATTGATGGCACGTTCTTGTTGCTCCGAGTTAGTGATGAAGTGGTTTGCGGGATAAATGGGGATAGAGTTCACCTCTTCCAAAATGCGATTGTCCAAGGGGTTTATGCGACTGATTTTGGAGATTTGGTCAAAGTCGAACTCCACTCTCACGGAGTTTTCCAGATAGGCGGGATAAATCTCCACGGTGTCGCCTTTCACCCTGATGCCACCTCGCACGAACTCAAAGTCGTTTCGAGTGTAGTGAGAATCTATGAGCTTGGTGATGAGTTGGTCTCGTTCCATGCATTGCCCTGTGGAGATTTCCACAACAGCTTTGAAATACTCTTCTGGCATTCCCAGTCCGTAGATGCAGGAAACGCTGGCAACCACGATGACGTCGCGACGCTCGAAAAGGCTCATGGTGGTGTGGAGCCTCAGCATCTCTATCCGCTCATTGATGCTGGAGTCTTTTTCGATGTAAATGTCTCGCCCCGGTATGTACGCCTCTGGCTGATAGTAGTCGTAGTAGGAAACAAAATATTCCACGGCGTTCTCGGGGAAAAATTGCTTGAACTCTCCGTAAAGCTGAGCGGCAAGGGTTTTGTTGTGGCAGAGCACCAAGGTTGGCTTGTTGAGATTTTGAATGACGTTAGCCATGGTGAAAGTCTTGCCAGAGCCAGTTACACCGAGCAGAGTGGCATACTGTTCGCCATTTGTGAATTTTGTGGTTAGCTCTTTTATGGCTTGTGGCTGGTCACCCTTGGGCGAAAAAGTTGATTTTAGTTTGAATTTCTGATTTGACATGGTATTTCTTTCGCTATTTTTTCCAACTTTTCTTTGGAAAAACTCCACATTTCTTGCTCGGTATAGTCGTCTATTGGTCGGTAATTTTGCAAAAAATAGGGGATGTTTCCCAACTGATTTTCTTCGTAAATTTGCTTGATGTCGTCCACATCCAATAATGGATGAACGAGTGTGGTGCGGAACTCTTTTTCTCCCGAAAATTTTTTGATTATAGTCACACTTTTGTTAATTTTGGCAGTGTCTATTTTTTGTCCAGCTAAGAGGTCATATTTTGTTATCGGAGCTTTTAAGTCCATAGCAATATAGTCCAAATAGGGCAACACTTTTTCCAATTTTTCTGGTGAGTATCCGTTGGTGTCGAGTTTAACAAGAAAATTCATTTTTTTTAGTTTTTGCAAAAACGGTTCAATATCTTGTTGGAGCAGAGGTTCGCCTCCAGTGATGGTCACGGCGTCCAATATCCCCTGACGAGACGAGAGAAACTCAATGACGCTTTCTTCGGTGTAGTCGGTTTCGCCATCGCTCGTGAGGAGTGTTTTGTTATGGCAGAAAGGGCACAAAAAATTGCACCCTTTCGTAAATATTATCGCCGAGAGTTTCCCTGGATAATCTATCATTGAGACTTTTTGCAGACCACCGATTAGCATTGGTATTTCACCATTTTTCTTTCTTCGTATTCGGTCTTTTTCCCGTCGTTCCACTGGTTGATGGGTCTGAGGTATCCAACGATGCGTGAATAGACTTCGCATTCGTTTCCACATTTTGGACAGATTTTTTGTTCCCCAGTTAAATATCCGTGATTTTTGCAAATGCTGAAAGTTGGGGTAAGTGTGAAATAGGGAAGTTTGTACATTCCACTAATTTTTTTCACCAAGTTTTTGACCACGGAATAATCTGTAATTTGCTCTCCGCCAAAGAGATGAATTACTGTGCCACCAGTATATTTTGTTTGAATGTTGTCTTGTTTGCCAAGAATTTCAAAAATATCGTCGGAGTAATCTACTGGTAGTTGAGTTGAGTTTGTGTAGTATGGCTCTTTTTCGTTAGTATTTCCAGCTGAGATGATGTCGTTGTAGAGGTCATTGTCCAATTTCGCCAAGCGGTAACTCGTGCCTTCGGCTGGTGTAGCCTCCAAATTGTAATTGTTGCCAGAGGTGTTTTGGTAATCGACCAACCTTTCACGCATAAAATCCATAACTCTTTCCGCAAATTCCTGACCTTCTTTAGTTCCAATGTTTTTCCCAAGAAGGTTAAGGCAGGCTTCGTTCATCCCCACAAGTCCGATGGTGGAGAAGTGGTTTACCCAGAATTTGCCACTTTTTTCTTTCATTCTTCTCAGGTAAAATTTGGAATACGGATAAAGATTTTTGTCGGTGTATTGCTCCAAAACTTTTCTCTTGATTTCCAAGCTGTTGTAGGCTATGTCCATCAGCACGGCTAATCTTTCCTTGAACTCGTTCTCATCGTTTGATAGATAGCCGAGGCGAGGCATATTGATGGTCACCACGCCGATAGACCCTGTGAGAGGATATGAGCCAAAAAGTCCGCCACCGCGTACTTGCAATTTGGAAGTGTCAATATTCAGCCTGCAACACATGGAGCGAATATCCTCAGGATTCATGTTGGAGTTCACGAAGTTGGCGAAGTAGGGGATGCCGTATTTTCCTGTGGCTTTCCACAAATGCTCCAGCATGGGGTTTTCCCAGTCGAAGTCTTTGGTGATGTTGTATGTGGGAATGGGGAAAGTGAAAACCCTGCCGTTTGCATCGCCTTCGCTCATTATCTCCAAGAACGCTCTATTTATCATGTCCATCTCTTTTTGAAACTCGCCGTAAGTTTTGTCTTGGAGTTTGCCACCGATGATAACGGCTTCATCTTTGTATGAAGAGGGCATCGTCAAATCCATGGTAATATTCGTAAAAGGAGTTTGGAATCCGACCCTAGTTGGCACGTTCAGGTTGTAGATAAAAGATTGCATCGCTTGACGCACTTTTGGATAAGTCAGTTTGTCGTAATAGATGAATGGAGCCAAGAGAGTGTCGAAACTGGCAAAAGCCTGTGCACCACTGGCCTCACCTTGCAGAGTGTAAAAGAAGTTGACGATTTGTCCCAAAGCGGAGTTGAAATGACTTGGTGGAGCACAAGCAACCTTGCCCTCTACACCCTGAAAGCCCGTCATCAGCAAATCTTTCAAATCCCAGCCAACGCAATAGACGGAGAGTTGGCTCAAGTCGTGAATGTGCAAATCGCCTTTTGAGTGAGCGTCCTTGATTTCAGTAGGATAGATTTCGTTCAGCCAATAAGTTTTGCTGACCTGAGAAGCGATGTAGTTGTTCAGCCCTTGCAGAGAGTAACGCATATTGCTGTTCTCTTTCACTTGCCAATCTATCTCTTTCAGATAGCTGTCAATCATCTTCACGCCAGAAGCAGAGGCTATTTCTCTGATTTTGGAGTGTTGGTCACGGTAGATGATGTAGGCTTTGGCGGTCTTCTTGTAGGGAGAAGCCAAAAGCACCTCTTCCACTATATCCTGAATATTTTCCACTGTGGGAGTTTTGTCTTTGATGATAGATTGCGCCAAAGAGAGAACTCTCAGAGTGAGCTTTTCCGCCATATTTTGGTCAAATTCTCCAGTCGCTTTTCCAGCTTTCACCAAGGCGGACGTTATTTTTTCAGGGTCAAAAGCAACTTCGATGCCTTTTCTTTTGTAAATCTTTTTGAACATTTCAACTCTCCTTTAAAAACCTTAAATTCGTTTTTTTATTTTGTTAATTCATTTGTGTTGAAATGTACCACAAAGTCAAGCACAAAAAGCCTTAGAGGCTCTTGGCACACAATTAACATCAGAAGATAAATGTTGATTTGAAAGGACGATGTAAAAGGCTATTTTTTTTTCGGAGAAGCGAAATAAATTCCCGTGTTGAAATTTTGGAAATATTTTTGGGCGATTTTTTGAATTTCGGAATGAGTTGTTTGCTCAATTCGTTTTTCTCTATTCAAAAAATGCTCATATCCAAGTCCTGCCAGTTCCAAGTGAGCCAAAGTGCAAGCGATATTTAGCGGGTCTTCCTCGGCGAAGAGTTTTGCATTCTTTAGATAATTTTTGCTCATTTCCATCTCTTCCTTGGTAACGCCTTCTTGAGCGATATTGCTCAAAATCTCTTTTGTCGCACTCAACACTTCTTCGCCAGAGCCTTTTTGAACCAGAGAGGCAGCTCGATAATATCCGAAATCGCTAAAGCAACTGTGGGAAAATCCGCACGAGTAAGCGATGCCCATCTGTTCACGCAAAGTGTTGAACATTCTGGAACTTATACTTCCGCCCACGATTTGGCTCAATAGAGAAAAAGCGGTCGTCTCCTTGATGTTGTTCGCATTGTCCGTCGAACCGACGAGATAGACGATGTCTTGTGTAGAATCTTCCAACGGTATCTTGATTTCACGATTGCGGGGAAATTGAAATTCCAGTTTCTCCTCGTGATTTGGCGATGAAGCAGTAAATTCAGCAAATATTTTTTTACAAGCAGGGATAATCCTTTCTGCATCAACGTCGCCAACAATACTCAAAACAAAATTTTGCGACAAAAAGTAATCCTGATGCCACGTTTTTAGTTGCTTCAAATTGATTTGCCTCAGGCTCTCGGGAGTACCTCTTTTGTGTACATGGGGGTTTTCCATTCCAAAAATTTCCCGCTTGAAAAGTTCATTGGCAAGAGAAACAGGATAGTCATAAATCCTTTGCAAATGTGATAGATAGCGATTTTTCAGCTGATGAAAATGCTTTTTGTCAAATTCGGGAGTGAGAAAAACTAAGCTCAAAAGTTCTAACGCTTCGGGAATTGAGTGAGAGAAACATTTCATTTCCAGTGACGTGCTGTCTATATTACTGCTGGAGCTAATCTTAAAGCCGTTTTCTTGGCAATAATCTACGAATTGGTTGTAGTCCTGTTTTTGGTTGCCAAACATCAGCAAGTCTGTGCAGAGGTTGTGAATCCCAAATTGTTCTAACGCTTCGTGCTTTTGGGAGGAATGCGTGGACAAGCAAATACCACAAATCTTTTTCTCTGGCTCCTTTTTTATCACAAGTTTGAAGTTCTTAAAAAGTTGATAGGAGAAGATTTCGGATTTCGGTAAATCGGCGTTGCTCTTGTCTGCAACTACTTGATTTTCTACAGAGCGATTTCCCATGTGATATATTTGGTAGTCGGCGAAATATTTTTTTATCGCATCTTGGAGCGAGGCGAAGGTGACTTGTTGAACTCGTAGGCAGTATTCAAAAGTGAATCTATAGTCACTGGCGATATGGGACAACCCGAGTTGCACTCCCAAGTCTTCGCACGACTCAAAGCTAAATTCGTGGGAGGTGCACAAAATTTTTTGTGCTTGCAGGAATTGGCTGTGTGAACTGCCGTGCAATGCAAAATCTTCGATACATTTGGTAGCTTCATGCAAAACTTTTTGAGGATTCTTTTGGGGGAAGATTTGTAAAACAAACGAACCCGGAGTTGCTTGTCCTATTTCGCAAGAGCCGATATGGTCGGCAATCCCCAAATCTTGCTTCAGCCTTTTTTGCAAAATGGAGTTGGGATGCTCTGCCAAAATCGTGGAAGCCAGCATAAATGGAATGTAGTCCTCGTCGTTCTGTGCAGGCGAGTTGAAAATGATGTTGATTTGCGGTTTTTCCACCGATTTTTTAAAAAACTCGTACCCCTTTTTGTGTTGGTTCAGCGGTTCAGTATCTTGCGTTGGATTTACAATTTCGCGTGATTCCCACGAGTCAAAATCTTCTTGAACGTAGCTTTCAAAATCTTTCGGCAAATCTCCAACTGCAACCATAAAGCAGTTTTTCGGAGAATATTTTTCTTTGTAAAAATTTCGTAGTTGATGCGGTGTGGAGTTTCTCAGATTGGCTTCGTTTCCGATAATGGGATATTGATAGTTGGCATGCTGAAAAAAATGTCCGAGCGAGTTCTCAAAAAACCATTCATCGGGGTCGTTTTGATATTGATACAATTCCTCAATAACCACGCCTTTTTCCGTGGCGAACTCCTCTTCATCGAAGTTTGCGAAGCGTACGAGTTCCGCCAAGATTTTTATTCCCTCGTGTGTGTGACAGCTTGGGAGCATCAAGTAGAAGCAAGTTGAATTGTATTCGGTAAAGGCGTTCACTGAGCCTCCCAACTGCGAAACTGTGTCCATTATGGAGTTTTTGGGGAAGTTTTTTGTCGATTTGAAAACCAAATGTTCCGTGAAATGAGCAAAGCCTCTTTCTGAGTCGGCTTCCTGATTGGAGCCAGTTTTCACGAAAACAGCGAGATATACGATTTGCTTATCGGTCTGAGGGCAGGAGATTATTTCAAATCCATTTGCCAGTTTGGTCAGAGAATGATTTAACATTTATTTGCCTCTAATTTAAGTAGTTTGCCAAAATTCAAAAAAAGCAGACAAACATAAATACGAATCTAAATCGGTTTAATGCTGCTTCCTCTCGGATCTGACATGGTTCGCCGAATAGACACTATCTAAGTTGCCTGCATCAGTTGATTGTCAAGAATTGCAGTGCGTGGAGAATGTCAATTTTTTTTGTTGTTTGTTATGGACAATCAAGCCGTAGGTAAAAAACTGGAAAATAATTGGATAAAAGAAGATTTGATGAAAAATATTAAATTCAAAAATTGTGTAACCTTGGAAGAGATAACCAAAGGGTTTTTGCTCTATCGGCAGCTTTGCAGTTGGGGGAAAAAGCCTGAGGGGAACTTTGAGTTCCTTGGGGAAACGTTTGAATTGCAAATAAACAGGACGGAGATTATTATCAAAAGGATAAATTTGTGATTTACCCGTGGCGAGATTTAAAATCGGGAATAAAAAGCAATATTTGGCAAGTGCTGACACTGTTTTTCTTGGCTTTTACTTATGTTTACGCCATGAAGTTCTTCGGATTGGATTGCTTTTCTTTTGCAAAAAATCAAGAATTACTTCTTGCAAAAGGCTCTGCGAACAGTTTGTACAACAGCAATTTTTTCTCTGGAATTCCCGCTTTGTTCACTCCTCCGATTATCGACAATCTCTTTTTCGATTCAATTTTGATGTTGCCATTTATTTCTTTGGCAGTCGGTTCTTGCGGAGTGTATTTTTTCTTGCGTTACGATAGAGGTGTGTCCAGTTGGGTTGCCGTGATAGCTTCTTCGATTTGGCTGGTGTTGCCGTTCTGGCAATATTTGGACGCATCACAAGATTTTACTTTGCTCAGATATTTTGCGGCTTTGCCGTGGATGATTTTTGCGGTGAGCTACCTGAAAAAAAATCATACCTTGTGGGCTTTTTCTTGGGTTGTTATCACATTCACAATGCTGTTCAGAGTGTGCGACCCTCAAGCATTTTGGTTCTTCTTGGTCTTTTTTGCATCAGCGATAGTTTTCTTTTTTGCAGAATATTCGCTTGAGCGAGAAATGTTGTTGTATTCCAAGTTCTTGCTTTTGTTCATCACTGCGTTTTTGTTTGCCGCATTTGCCTCAGCACAGCCGTTGTTTAGCTTTTTCAAACTCTTCGGAGACTTCACTTATTCCAACGATTTTTCTTTTCTATTCGATAGTTTCCTCCGATTTTTTGAAATAAACTCCTTTTTGATAATGGTAACTGTCTCTTTAGCGGTAGCTGTTTTTGGGGTCAAAAGAAATGTGATGCTTTTAATTTTCCTTTTATTTTTTCTAATTCTGCCTTCTTTCATGGGGATATTGCCCGGAAATTGGATTGTAAAAAATCCTTATCTTTTGTTTGGATTTAGTCTTAGTTTTGGAGTATCTTTGTTTGGTATAGGTTTAGACAGAATTTTGAAAATCAGGAACTTAAGTTGGATAGAGCATGGGCGACACTATTTTGTGTTTTTGTTTCTTTCCGTGCTCCTCCTTGCTATTTTTATAGTGTGGAGTGGTAGCTTGAGTTATCGCTCATTTTTCTTGTTGTTTCAGCTTTTTTCTTTGCTTCTATTCGTTTTGGTGTTGTCGTATCGTCGCAAGTTCCGAAGTCATTCTGTCTTCTTACTTTTGAATTTCTTGTTGATTTTCCCGATGTTTGCTATCAGCGGATTTCACCATAGGATGAATTATTCTTGCACTGATAATGACTACTACAACTCCTTGGACAAGCTGATGAGCGACGATGTGGAAGAGTATCGGATTTATCCGTTGGAGAGGTTGTTTGGTGACAATCGTCTCGGGCAGAGATTTGAAACGATAGGCGGTTCGGCTCGCATCATTCCTCGGAATTTCCGGCAACTCATTCAAAATTGCTTGGAATTCAAGCTCAGCAGTGATTTGCCCATAAATTGGAACGTGGTGGATATGCTCGCTGTGAAGTATATTTTGCGGGAGAACGCCTCGCTCAAGGTTGATGAGCTAAGCTATATTGACTACGATGTGAAGACGAAAATTTCAGTGTACGAGAACAAAAATTATCGCGGGAAATTGTGGTTTGTGGATAAAGTGGTTTCTTTGCAAAATCCCGAATATGTGTTCAAAGCGATAAATTCTGCGGATTTTGACCCGTTCCACGAGGCGATAGTTGACCAAGAGTTTTCGTTTGAAGTGGCTCAGCCCGAAAAATATAGTGCCAAAATCATCGATAATGACAAGGACAAAATTCAGCTGAGAATTTACACAGATGTGTCTTCGTTCTTGGTTTTCAGCAACAATTTTTCCGACGATTGGTATGCGTTTGAAGATTCCTCTGGCATTAAAATTTATAGGGTAAACTACTTCTTGCAAGGATTTTACGTTTCCCCAGGTTTGCACAATATCACTTTGGAGTATATCCCTGCTTTGGAAAAAGTTACGCGGGTTATTTCTCTGATATTTTTGTTGCTTGAGCTTGTAATTCTGGGTGTTGGATACTATTTTTATTTGAAACTCAACTACGCTAACAGGACGATTTACATTCTAAAATGAGTGATTTTAAAAGCGGATTTGTGGCGATAGTAGGCAAGCCAAATGTTGGGAAATCTACCCTGATGAACAAAATTTTGGGGTCGAAAATTTCCATAACCTCAGCCAAGCCTCAGACGACCAGGCAGAGCGTTAAGGGAGTGTATAGCGACGAAGCTACGCAGATAGTTTTTTTGGACACACCCGGCTTTGTAGAGCCTCGTTACGAGTTGCACAACAAGCTGCTGGAGTACATCGACAAAGGGATGAAAAAGGCGGATTTGATAGCTTTCATTTCGTGCGTCTCTGGATTTCCGTCGGAGTTTGACAAGTTGGTGATGGCTTCGATAGCCAAGTATAAAGTGCCTAAAATTTTGCTATTCAATAAGAGCGATTTGCATCAAGGGAATGTAGCCGATTTGGATTTGCCCGATGGGTTGTTCGATGAAGTGAAGTTTGTCAGTGCCCTGCAGGACGACAAAGAGAAACTCGTAAGCATATTCAGTGCGTACTTGCCACATTCCGTGCAGTTTTACGACCCGCAATATTTGACCGATATGCCCATGAGGTTCATTGCTGCGGAGTTCATTAGGGAGCAGATTTTTAGGAATTACGGTGCAGAGCTTCCCTATTCAGTTGCGGTGACGATAGAGAACTATTTGGAATACGAGAAGAAGGTGGAGATTTTTGCCAATATTTGGGTTGAACGGAAGTCGCAAAAAATCATTATTATTGGATCTGGTGGCAGTGGATTAGCCAAGATTAGGGAAGCTGCTCAGTCTCAAATTTATCGTTTGGAAGGCAAGAGAGTTAAGCTAAATTTGTGGGTGAAAATTAAACGCGATTGGAAAAAAAAGAAAAATGCTTTGTCCGAATTCGGTTATTGATGGGGAAAAATTCAAAAAATACCTTGACTAACTGTCTTTGGACGAGAGATTTATCTTATCATATTCTATTTTGGGAATTTATGGATTTTTTTTAGATTTTAACAAAAACAAATATATTTTGTAATTTATTGTATTATAAGGAGATAAGATGTCAAAAAACAATAGAGGTACGGGACTTAGAGAGTTACCAAGAAGAGGAAGAGGGGAATGCCCTTTGTGTGGAAGAACAGCTATTAAGCTTGTTTATGAAGTGAAAAAAGGTGAAGAAACTTTGAAGGTTTGCAAGAATTGCCGACACAAGAAGTTTGAAGAACCAAAAAAAGAAGAAAAAGTGGTTGAGCTTGAGGTTAAAGCTGAAGTAGAGCCTAAAGTTGAAGAAGCAGAGGCTGTAGCTGAGGCAAAACCTGAAACTGAAGAAGCTTAATTTTTTTTGTAGGAGTGTGTTAAGATGCTGATAACTTTCCCCGATGGTAACAAGAGGGAGTACGAAAACGGTACTTCCGCTTTGCAGATAGCCGAGTCGATTTCTTCGGGTTTGGCTCGAACTGTGGTGGCAGCCAAGGTCAACGGCAAGACTGTGGATGTTTGTGAACCTCTGAACGAAGACGGCACTTTGGAGCTCATCAAGTTTGATACCACGGAAGGCAAAGATGTTTATTGGCATTCTACCGCACACCTAATGGCTCAAGCTGTAAAAGAGCTATATCCCGAAGTGAAGGTGGCTATCGGACCTGCCATAGAAAACGGATTTTACTACGATTTCGATAGGGAAGACGCTTTTTCTGACGAAGAGTTGGAGAAAATAACCCAAAAAATGAAAGAGTTGGCGAAGAAGAAGTTCACTTACGAGCGGAGAGTTGTTTCTCGAGATGAGGCTTTGTCGTTTTTCCAAAATCAAGATGAGCAGTACAAAGTGGAGCTTTTGGAAGCTATTGGAGATGACCAAGTTATCTCCATGTACACGCAGGGCGGTTTCACGGATTTGTGTCGTGGTCCGCATCTTCCCGACACGGGGATGATTAAGGCGATTAAGTTGCTCAAGACTTCGGGTGCGTATTGGCGGGGAGACGAGAAGAACAAAATGCTCAAGCGAATTTATGGCATCAGTTTCCCTTCCAACAAAGAGCTGAACCAGTATTTGGAAAATTTGGAAGAGGCAAAGAAAAGAGACCATCGCGTCTTGGGGAAAGACTTGGATTTGTTTTCTTTTTCCAGTGAAATAGGTGCTGGGCTTGTCCTTTGGCATCCCAAGGGTGCGTTAATTCGTCATTTCATCGAGAGCTTTTGGAAAGAACAACACCTCAAAAACGGCTACAGTTTGGTCAACACTCCTCATTTGGGCAAAGCGGAACTTTGGAAAACTTCTGGTCATTTGGGCTTTTATGACGAGAGTATGTACGCTCCGATGTCCATTGACGAGCAAGACTATTACATCAAGCCGATGAACTGCCCGTTTCATATCGAGATTTATAACAGTAGCAAGAAGAGTTATCGGCAATTGCCGGTACGCTATGCTGAGATGGGGAACGTCTATCGCTATGAGAGAGCAGGCACTCTGCACGGACTTATGCGGGTTCGGGGCTTCACTCAAGACGATGCTCACATCATTTGCACCAATGAGCAGATGGCTTCCGAGGTGAAAAGAGCAGTCGAGTTTTCTGTTTTTATGCTCAAATCTTTTGGGTTTGAAGATTTTGAAATTTACCTTTCCACCAAGCCTGCGGAAAAGTTTGTAGGAGAAGCGGAAGACTGGGAAAAAGCCGAAGCTGCCTTGGAGAACGCACTCAAGGAATTGAATATCGATTTTCAAGTTGATGAAGGTGGCGGAGCTTTTTATGGACCGAAGATTGATATTAAAATCAAAGACGCTCTCGGCAGAGCTTGGCAGTGTAGCACCATTCAATTCGACTTCAATCTTCCGACCAGATTTAACATGGAATATGTCGGTGCAGACAACTCGGTTCACCGTCCGTATATGATACACAGGGCTTTGCTTGGTTCGTTGGAGAGGTTTTTTGCTACACTGTTGGAATATTATGGTGGCAACTTGCCGATGTGGCTTGCTCCTGAGCAGGTCAGGATTTTGCCAGTTTCCGACTTGTACCTTGATTATTCCCAAAAAGTGTGTGACGAGTTGGCAAAACAGGGCTTCAGGGTTCACATCAGCAACGAAGACCAAGGGGTTAGCTATAAGATAAGGGCTGCGGAAAAGCAAAAAATTCCTTACATGTTGATTTGTGGAGAGAAGGAAGAAAAAGCAGGAACTGTGTCTGTGCGACAACACACTAAGGGCAATATTGGCAGTTTTGAACTGAGTGAATTAAGTGATATTTTGAGATAAGATGAGGCTTGGTTTTTGTCTGTTATTTGCAGGGCTATTTTTTTTTAATAGTGTGGTGGCACAAGAGCAGATAAACAAAAAAGAACTTTTGGAGATTATTGAACACGTGAATTGGGAAAGGAATTCAGATGTTGATAGTGTGCAAGAGGCGAAACCTTTTGACCCCATGCAGGTTATGTCTCCTCTGAGTTCGCAGAACCTCATAGACGAGAAAGAGAAAGAACAATGGGATTCTATTTATGTTTACGAGAGTGGAGAGCCTGCCGATTTTTCTTTTGATAATCCTGCGATGGTGGCAGACAGTTTGAACAAAGGCTACGATTTTCTCTGGGGAGATTTGGTATATAAATCTCACGATGGCGACAGCAAGGACAAAAACTTTGAGTTCTTTTACAAACAGGGAATAATTAAATATTCCAAAGATTCGTGGGAGATTAGCTCTCAAGTTGTTTTTGATAATAGAATTTCCGATTTTAACGAGAGTCTATACGATTTTGTGCTTTCTCGTTCTTCGGGCGAAAAGGCTATTGATAGCCCCAATTTTGGAATTGGGAGCAGGAATTACTCTTACAACAAAACAAGTTTCACTTACGCTTTTTTCTCCAAGATGAGGAAATATCCAGTGAAGTTGGGAGTGAAGGTCAATTTGCTAACTTCGATTTCTTGCTTCGTTGCAGAGAGGAAAAACGAAACTTTGGGAACGGCTGATTATTACATCGCTAATATTTTTGACGATTTCCAACCGAGCTTCGGATTGGGCTTTGGTTTTGGAGCACAGATTTCCGAATTGCCTGGAAAGTGGATTTTTGAAAACGGTAGATTTGATTTATGTGTTGACGATTTGAATAGTACAATTAAATATAAATCTGCACAGAAGTCGAAACTTTATTATAACGACTCTCTGAAGAAGATGTACGTTGTGGAGGTGGACAACGACGCCAAGACTATTGAGTATGAGCTGGAGCCGACTGTGAAAGGGATGTTGGCTTATGCAATTCCTACTTGGGGGAGAACGACTGTTGCCATTAAGGCTGTGGAGGACGAAACCGCTTTTGACGAGGGGGTTTCTTTGGGTTACAATTACGGACTGAATAGGAACAAAGATATTGCTGTTTGGCTTGGCAAAGGCGAAGATTATTTTGCTTATGGATCGTATTCTATCTTGGGCAAACATTTTATGAAAGCTCAAGGCGGAGTTTATTGGAACGATGAGGGTTTTGATGGATTTCAGATTAGTTTGCAGGTGTTTAAGTTTTTGAATTGAAGCTAAAGAAGGAGAAATGGGTAAAGAGAACAAAATCAAAGCGATATTAAAACGTTGCCGATACTTTTCTCGTGACGTGACAAAGTTGACGATTTTGTTTTTACTTCTTTTACCATTGTTGGGGTGTGAGACGTTTAAGATGCCGACCGACTTTGGTATGCCATCGTGGGAATCTTATCTGTATCTGAAAGTTGCGGAGAAGAGTTTTGACGTTGCCGAGGAACTCTCTGGTGCAGATTCTGCTTTTGTTACAGAAAATGGCAAGGTTACTTTCAGCAAGAGTTTTGGAAAAAACAACATTAAGTTTACTTCACCCAATATAGAGCAGTCCAATAGTTCCAGCCAAGAGGTAGGTTTTTTGGCTTTGACTGATCTGGGAGTTTGTTCTTTTGTTATTGCAGATGGAATTTCTCTTTCTAATGCGAAAAGTATAGATTTGTCAGGTTGTGATATAACAGTGTCTTCTGGTAATTTAGGGTTTGAGAAAGCTGAATTGGCTGATGCAGTTATTTCAGTACATTGCAAAAATTCTTCAGGAGAAATTGTTTCTGATATTGATTATAGTTCTCTTGTTTTATCTGCGAATGATTGGGCTGAAAACACAGTTTTAGATACATTTAATGTTAATGGTAAAATAAATATTACTCTTTCTGATACTACTCAATGGATTACCTTAAAAAGTAGCGGAATTAGTTTGGGAGGTTCTTTAAAAACTAGTTCAACTTCTGTTATTAATATTAATACAATTATAATGCAAATTTTGCCAAACACACCTACGAATACTAAGGTTTTAGTTTCCAAGGTTAATTTGGCTCCAGAAAGCACCAGCTTTTCTGGAGATACCATTTCCGATACGTCCAAAGTTAGCTTGGGAGGAGATTACGAAATCTATCAGGCGTTGATTGGTTCTGGTAAAATTGCTTTTTCCAAGAAGTTTGAGTTATCAGGCGTCAAATTAACTGGTATAAATGTCAAATGTCCTGGCTTGACCAAGAGTGGAGCTTCTCTTGATACAACTGTTTTTACAGAGGAATCTGATTCTGTGATAGATTTGACTGGATACACTTTGGGTGATGGAAGCAAGTTAGATAGTTTGCAGTTTTTTTATGAAGTCGGTTATGCTCCTGAGCAGGACGCAGCAATCTCTCTAAAAAATACTGATGTTGTTGAGATTGGCGTTAGATTGCAGACAGATTTCACTTGGGTAGAGGCTATTGTGAAAAATGCGTCAGCGTTTAAATTGGATAGCAGTTCCGAGGTGGTGGACTTGGGTGATGATTTGCCGAAATTCAAAAACGAAAAAGGAACTGACACCACATTCTCTTTTGCCAAGAACACGAAACTTTCTCTGAATGCTTCTTTCCCCGCAGTGTGTAGCAGTGGAGCTACCGAGCTAATAGAATACGATTTGAAGTTGTACGCCTACGATAACGGGAATATTGTGGAGAGCAAGAATACTACCAAACGAATGTCTGTTGGGACTGTTAAAGGAGCGATTGACACTGTTACGATAGAAGAATTGGAAGGTTTTGTTAACAGCTATCCCGATTCCATTGTCGTTAAGGTTTTCCCCAAGCTCATAAGTTCTAGCAAGAAATTTAAGTTTTTCTGTGGAGATTCCATTCAGACGAACACCAAGCTGACCAGTGATATTGTTTTTGCAAACACGTCGCAAGTTGTTTATTATGAGATTGAAGATAAGCCAGAGGAACAGGACTGCATTATGACGGAAAAGCAGGCGAAAGTTGCCATGGAAATCAAGGCTTATATAGTGTATAAAAATAACACGAACCTTTCTGTGGGTGCGGAGCTTTTGCTCAGCAAAGACTCTATGTATTTGAAAGAGAACCTCTACACTGGCATAAGCAATAACGCCAAATTCCGAAGAATCAACTTGGATATTTTGCAATACAATACTCAGGATACTTCTGCTTTTAATACCAATACCATCACCATGAGTACCGAAGATTTGTTGATGCTTGCTGGAGATGACAAAGACAAATGTTACACCTTTATGAAGGCGAAAGTCAAAGGAAGCGGATTGGATTTGCAAGGTAAATTGGATGTCAAAGTTTATGTGGATGTCAAAATCAAGATGAACGAAGATTTAATGGAGGATGACGATGACAAGTAGAAAATTTTTGTTTCTGCTTCTCCTTATTCCTTCATTATTGTTTGCTTTGGATGATTTGCCTTTATTGGAGTTTGCTGAAGACGACAATACTGCTGAACCTATTGTAACTGAGCAAACTCCCGATGACAATGTGGAGTTGCAGGAACCTATCGATTTATTTGGTGAAGAAAGTGCTACGACAGAGCAACCTGAAAAACAAGTTTCTGAGGCTTTGGATTCCTTGCCGTTGTTGGAATTGCCTGAGCCGAAAGACAGTTTGTTACCGTTAGATAGCCTGTCACTTTTGGATCTTGATACTTCTCTTGTGGATATGGTAGGTAAGCAGGATTTTATCAATAAAGTTGTTGATTTCAAAAACGACCCTTCTATTTCGCCTGAGCCAAAGATAAGATTGTTGCAGTACAAGGCGTATGGCTCTTTCAACGAAAATCCCGCAACGATAGCCTCGCGTGATGTTTTCTATTTTGATATTCCGTTTGGGTTTACTTTCACTTTCAGAAATTCTAATCTCAGTTGGAACGACTTTGTGACAATGTTCCAAGAGGATAATATGCTTTCCACGGCGGACAAAGAGAAAATTTATGGTAATGATTGGGATATTTCTTTGGGCTTGTCCAAGCCTATCTTCGGACTTGGTTATGACAATTATCAATTCGCCTCCAATATTATAGTCAATGCGAAGATAAAGAATTTGGGAGCACAGTGGCTCAAATTTGTTTTGGAAGGCAACGGCAAGGACAGGCAAATGCTTATCGAGGAAAGTTCTGGCGAAGGCTCTGAGGCGATAGCTTATGTCAAAAACTCACTGACTTATGCAATCCCTTCCGCATTTGTTTTTTTTGAAAGAGATTTTTATTTTGGGCTTAACCTGAACATTTATAACGCAGTTGGATACGCCAAGGTCGAAAATTCAAAGCAGACAGCAGATTTGGAAAACGGCAAAGCAGTTGTGGAGTACGATTATCTGTATTCCAAATTTGACAAAATTGGTGTAAATAGCTCTATGGGCTTCGGATTTGGTATGGTTGTGGATGCGTTGCCTGACATATATTTCCTCAAAAAAGGACGAGCCTATCTCAGCGTTGACGACCTTTTTGCCAAGCTAAAGTTTTCTGGCATGGAAAAAACAACGTACAGCAAGACAATAACTTACTCTTATAAAGACAGCGAGAGCAACGACACAGTTACAGTTGACACCACTTACGATTTGGACGATTACACGGTGAAGTTAGACCCTGAATACAGCTTGGGCGTGAGTTACAGCCTTTTTGATGAAACCAGTTTCGGCTCTATGCGTTTTGTTACCAAGTATCGCAAAGCAACGTTCGCTTATGACAAAGGGTTTAGCCTCGGGTTTGATTACTATCCTTTCGAGCATTTACCCATCAATTTTCGCTATGGGTTGGACGAAGATTCCTATTTTTCTTTCGTCGTCGGATTGGATTGGTATGTGGATTTTGCCGTGCGATTTGTGAATTACGGACACACTTTGGGAGGTGGAGCAAAAGGCTTCACTATCGGGTTGGATATGTTAAGGATAAAATTTTGAAAGATTTTATTAAGCAGGAATTGAAAAAGGAAGCCGATTCTATCTTGCAGGTTGCGGATAGAATTGACGGTAGTATTGAGGCTGTTGTCGATGTTTTGTTCGATTGCAAGGGCAAAGTCGTTTTGGTGGGAATAGGCAAAACTGGGCACATCGCCCGCAAGATTTCCGCGACTTTCGCTTCAACGGGTACTTCTTCTGTCTTCTTGCATGCAGCGGAGGGGTTGCACGGCGATTTGGGAATTGTGAACAAAGATGACGTTGTGATTGCAATTTCTTACAGCGGAGGCAGTAATGAGCTTTTGTCTGTGTTGCCTTATTTCAAATTTATTGGTGTACCGATTGTCGCTTTCACAGGAAAGTTAGATTCCGCTTTGGCAAAAGCTGCCGACTATGTGGTGGATTGCGGAGTGGATGAGCGTGTCGAGCAATTTGGATTGGTGCCGACAGCCAGCACGACGGTTTGCTTGGCGGTTGGTGATGCCATAGCCGTGGCTCTGCTCAAGAAGAAAAATTTTTCTGTGGAAGATTTCGCCAAGTTTCATCCTGGTGGCACTATAGGGAAGCGAATTTTCCTCAAGGTTGAAGATCTGATGAGTAAAAATTCGCCGGCAGTCAAAGTCGGTGCGAGTTTGCAAGAGGCTGTTTTGGCAATGACTTCTGGAAAACTTGGTTGTGTAGCGATTTTGGACAGTGCAGAAAACTTGGCAGGTGTATTCACGGATGGCGATTTGCGAAGACAATTGCAAAAGCGTGATTTTAAAGAGTGCTATCATCTCAAGATAGAAGATTTGATGACTCGTGAATTTAAAAAATGCGAACCAAATTGGTTGGCGGTCGATGCGTTGCGGTTGATGGAGAGCAACAAAATAATGGTGTTGCCAGTGGTGAGTGAAAGTAAGTTAAAAGGGATTTTGCACATGCACGCCCTTTTGGAGGCAGGAGTAGTATGAATAAATTGAAAATGTTTGTAATAGCGGTCGCTCTGTTTTTGATTGCTTGCGATGTCAATTTCGGAGACCTTGCTGTTCCCAATAATGAGGCTTCTTACACAATAAAACTTATTGATGAACAATATGATATTGCTACTGAGATGCTGAAGTATGCAGAGGGAGTATCTAAAGACAATTCGGGGGCTCTTTGTGTAGATACGACGATAGTTTATAACGAAAGTAGTGGTATTGCTTTTAGTAAGACATCTTTTTCATCTATACCTGTATGCAGAATTCCACCGTATTTTCTTTCTGATATTGACAGTAAAAGTTTTAGTTTTGTTTTGGAGGAGATAAATTACAATATTTTTAATACACTTAGTTCTGGGAGTACTTCTCTTTCATTTAATGGTTTTAAATTCACAGGTTTGAATAAAAACAATTCAACAAATCTTTATACAGAGTTTAATAGTGCTAATGTAAGTTCTGCTGAATTACGTGTTACAGCGACAAATAATTTAGGTTTTGCAGTAGATTCTTTGATTGTTACGGTTTGTGATTCTTCCGGGAATACGGTGAAGACACTTAGTATCGGCAAGGTTCTCAATGGGGCTTCTGCTTCCTCTACTGCTAATATTTCCTCAGCTGACAATATAAAGTATACACAATATATTAGTATTAAAGCAGAAGGCTGGGTTGATGGTCAAACAAGTTTGTATTTGAATGCCAGTAATAATTTGCTCTTAAAAGTCTCCTTTGACACTATAACAGCTTCAGGATCCAGTTGTCAGATTTTAGCTAGCGATTATTTTGGATATGCTCAGGAAGATACGGTTTCTATTAATTGGAAACAGGCATTCAATATTGATAAAGATAATGATGGTAGTGTTGATTTTGATATTTATACTTTTAATTCTACGAGCAGTACAAATAATAAACTTAGCATCAGCTGTGTAACTTATTGCGATGATAATGTAAACGCATCTTTTGTTTTTCCTGGTAGCTATGTTTCTTCTACCAGAAACGATACATTGTCCAGAGACATAACTATTTATAAAGCTGATGCTGGTAGTAGTGCAACTCGCACCAATTCACTTTCGTTTGCTAGCAGATATTTTGGAGAGGCTTATTCTACAGGTTCCAGCTTATTTGATTCCATAAAAGTTATTGCTACTTTTGTTTTCCCCAAATCAAGTAAATTTGTTCAAGTTTCCGAAGAGAAGATTAATGTTAGTTTAACCTTGGATAGTCTAGAAGTGCAAGAAATGATTTGTAAAGTTAAAGAGGATGTTGTTTTTGGAGGAGTTAGTGGATCAGTGCCTGTAAGCCTTAATCGTTTTTATGTGACCGATAAAGATGGGAAGGAAGTTTCCGAGGTTAATTTAGTGGGCTCTTCAGATATTTCTTTTACTATGAATAGGATTATTAAAACACAAAATAGTAGCAGTTTAATTAACGATTTTATTCGTGTAAAAGTTGATATGAATAGCAGTAGAAATTCAAATATCCGCAGTTATAATGATAGTTTATCTTTTGGCATTTCTCCTTCTTTATTGATTAGCTATACAGGAAGTTTGCCGAATGACACTTCATTTTTGAATTTGCTAAAAATTTTACCTGAGAATTTTACCTATTCTATCAAGCCGACTGTTAAAGCTTCTGATTCAGTTATTGTTATAAATGCTTCCAACAATTTGTCGTTGAATGTTAATATTAAGTCTCCTATTAAATTTGATACCGAAGGAGAAAATCTGGTCTTTGAATTACGCAAAGATTATGGAAATGGTTTTGAAGGAATGTATAAAGAGTTTACTTCGGCACAATTGACGAACAGTGTTTATAATAACTATATTAGTGGTAATTTGGTTTTGAATTATAAAAATACTTCTAATATGACGCTTGGAGCTAAAGTGATATTTTCTACTGACAAAAGTGTATTGTATAACGACAGCATCATCACTACAGCAACAACTTCTACAGTCGGCACTAGCGGATATCCGTCTTACATAGCCCGAGTTATCAGTCTCTCTGACATTCAACCTAATATTTCTTCTGGCAAAGTTTCCACCAGTTTAACCAAAAATGACTTGGTACCTTTCTTACAGGATAAATGTTATGTTGGTGTAAAGATACCCATTAAAAGTTCGTCTGCCAGTTTTTCTGGTGAATTGGATTTGGTAGGTAAAATTCAGTTTGATTACAATAATTTTGGAGACTTATAACAGTGAGGTTTAAATTTTTTCTTCTTTGTTTTCTATTTGCTACATCGAATGGATTTGCAACGTTATTGTTTTTTCCTGAAAATCAGGCTAATTATTCTACGCGTGAATACTCCGAAGCCAGATTTCCTGGATTAAGTTTTAATCTTGGTTATGAAAATGAAGCTTTTGATTATGATGGGTTTGTGCGAATTTTGAAAATGTGCAAGAACGATTACACTTTAACTCAAAGCGATAAAGACTTTTTGACTAAGAACGATTTTAATATTAGGACTTATAATACGATTAATGTTTTGAATTTTGGTTCGTGGAACTGGAATTTTAGTTCAAATATCATCGCTTATGGCAATTTGGCTAATATGAATTCCGAGTTTTTGATTTTCATGCTTGAAGGGAATAACGATACAACTTCTTTGCAGGAGTTAAAGAAACTGAATCCTGGAAATGGTTCGGAGTCAACGATTTTTATGAAAAGTAGTTTTGTATATTCTAAGCAAGAACCTATCTACATAGATAATTTATTTGATTTTGATTTTTTAAATTTTGCTTTTACTCCAGGATTCAATATTAATGTTTATAATCCTATTCAGTATGCGAAATTATTAACAGAAAAATTTGAAGTTACTGATTCCAGTGCTGATATCTCTTTCACCAAATATTATTCCGAGAATGATGAATTTTTTACGGGATTTGGTATTGGTTTGGGAATGGGATTGAAGATGGATATTAAAGACGGATGGCTTTATTTTTCAGTTGATGATCTTTTTGGTTCTATGAGTTATCAAAAGGTTGTAGAACAAAGTGTTAAGATTAATGAAACTTCTACGGGTGGGATAGATATAGATAAAGCTGTTGAAAAGGAAGATGCTATTTATCATTATGACTATACTATCAAATTTGACCCGACGATTGTTTTTGGTATCGAGCGATACTTGACTAACGATTTTAGCGTTATGGTTAAATTGAAAAGTTGTGAATATGAGCTTGATGATGGGATTTCCTTAGGATGTAATTATATGCCAAGCAAACACTTCCCAATGCAGTTTGTCTTGGGAAACGGTATAGAAAAAGAGATGTTCTACAAAATAAAAGCGGGAGTGATTTTCAGCTATTATGAGGCTGATATTTCGCTCTATTTCTTTGACGGTTTCATCACTTCTGCCAAAGGATACGGGATAGAAGCCGATTTGTTCAGGATTAAATTTTAAGAGTTCATTAATGGATAATATTTTAAAATCGTACAAAGACAGCCTAAATTTTCTCCAAAATTTTATTGATGATGCGGAAAATATCCGAAAGACAAAAATTGTTGCTGAGAAATTAGCCAGCACTCTCTCTTCAGGAGGAAAAGCTATCTCTTGTGGCAACGGTGGTAGCATGTGCGACGCTATGCACTTTGCGGAGGAATTTACTGGCAGATTTCACAAAGACCGTCCCGCTTTGCCAGCGATTGCTTTGTCCGACCCATCTTATCTCACATGTGTTGGCAACGACTATGGATTCGAGCAAATTTTTGCCAGAGGTGTGGCAGCTTATGGGCAAAAGGGCGATGTTTTGGTTGCAATTTCCACCAGTGGTAACTCGGCGAATGTACTAGAAGCGGTGAAAGAAGCCAAGAAAAAGCAAATGTATTGTGTAGGATTTTTGGGCAAAGACGGTGGCAAATTGCTGAAAGAGTGCGACGAATATTTCCTTATTCCTGCCACGACTTCCGACAGGGTGCAGGAAGTTCACATGATAATCTTGCATATCATCATCCAAGAAGTGGAGAGAATCTTATTCCCTCAAAATTATGCTTAACAAAGTCAAAGGGCAAGACCGAGCCAATCTCATATTAAACAACGTTTTATCCACAGATAGAGCAAAAGGGAGCTATCTCTTTTATGGTCCTTTGGGAGTGGGTAAATTTAGCAGGGCTTTGGAATTTGCAATGTCGCTTAATTGCACCTCCGATGGTGAAAAACCCTGCAAACAATGTAACTCGTGCAAAAAATTTTTGGCACTCTCGCATCCCGATTTTGTTTATGTTTTTCCAACTCCGAACCTCAAACTTCAGCCTGATGGCTTTGTGAAAGAGAGCAAATATCTCAAGGAGTACGAGGCTTATCTAAAAAACAAAATCGAATCGCCGTACAAACCTTTTTTTTTCTCGGTTGGAACTCAGATTAGAATAGACGCTATCCATATGCTCTCTCATCGGTTAAATATGAGTATCAGCGAGGGAAAGTACAAGGTTTGCATCATTGAGGATGCACATCTTATGAACCAAAATGCTGCCAACGCTTTCCTGAAAATACTGGAAGAACCGCCTGAGAATTGTGTCATAATCTTGCTTACCGAGCAAAAAGAAAGTCTTTTGCCGACGATTATTTCCCGTTGCAAAGGAATTCCTTTCGTCAAACTCTCGTGGAAAATAATAGCTGAGATTTTACAAAAAAATTATGTTTCGGAGGCTTCGGAAGCGGAATTGTATGCGAAAATTGCTGACGGTGATATTGCCAAAGCGATAAGATTGGCAAAAGGCTACGGGCTGGAACTCAGGGAACAAGCCAAAGATTTGCTTCTGGCGATGGCAAAGCGGGACGACATCTCCGTGAGTCAAATAGCAACGAACTTGGGCAAGGCGTCCGTGAAAAATGAAGTGTTGGTTCTTTTGCACTATCTTTCTTCTTTCTTTATAGATATTTACAAGTTGAGTAATGGTATAAACACCATAATCAATCTCGATTATCGGGAAATTTTGGAGAAAATTTCCGTCAAGAATGCAAATTTCAACCAATATTTGCCGATTTTGGTGCAAGATATCGACGCTATGTTGAAGATTAGCAACTTGAATTTTAGTATATTGATAATGGCTTTGTATTCGCAATTTTGTGGAAACAGAATTAGTTACGAAGGAATTTAGAAAAAAAAATCGCTAATTAGCAAAAAGAACTTGACCAGAAATCTCCGGTTTTTTTTGTGGGTGTACTTGGATAATGGTTTGCAGTTCGGGGTGTAGCGCAGTCCGGTTAGCGCACTGGTTTTGGGAACCAGGGGTCGAAGGTTCGAATCCTTCTACCCCGACCATTTAAAAGGGGTGTTTAGCTCAGTTGGGAGAGCACCTGCCTTACAAGCAGGTTGTCGGGGGTTCAAGTCCCTCAACACCCACCATTTTTTTATAATATTCGGGGGTGTAGTTCAGTTGGTTAGAACGTCTGCCTGTCACGCAGAAGGTCGCGAGTTCGAGTCCCGTCACTCCCGCCATTTTGGCTACTCAGCTTAGGTTGAGTAGCTTTCGTTTTTTTAGGAGATAGAACGATTATGAAAGAGAAATTCAGGTTCAATCCGTTTTTGAGATTTTTTACTTTGTTCATTGGTCTTATCGTTATTGCGTACTGTGTCTATATCATACTTGTTGCCAATTCAGAGGCTGAAAACATCAGCAAAATAAAGATGATTTTGCCTTATTTGGTGATTGTGTTGGCTCTCAATTCAGTTTTTCGCAACTTCTTTACTCTAAATTCAATCATCTTGGACGATTCGGAGATAATTTTTAAGAAGTTAGCTCTTGGTTCTTGCAATATAAAAATAGCGGACATCAAGCAAATTAAATTTATGGACAAGAGAATGAAGTTGTTGCAAGTGACTTATTTGGCTGGAGAAGACTTGAAAAAATATTCTTTCAATTTGGGGTTTCCTGCTGTTCTGACGGCACTTTCCAAATTAAAAGAGAAAAATCCCAAAATCGAATTTGTGGGCGATTTGGATAAAATGGTGTAGCAAATGATTACGAAAGCTATAATCGGTGGAACGGGTGTCTATGAAGGTGGAAGCAACTTTGAAGAGGTTAAAGTTAGCACCGAATATGGAGAAGTTGCGGTAACCATCGGGGATTTTTCTGGAGAGAAAATAGCTTTTTTGGCTCGACACGGCAGTGGTCACAATGTTCCACCTCACAAGATAAACTATTTGGCTAATATGAAAGCGTTGTCGGAGTTGGGCGTAAATTTCGTTTTTACCACTGCGGCTGTCGGTTCTTGTTCGGCTGATTTCCAAGTGGGCGATTTGGTGATGATTGACGATTTCTTCGATTTTACCTCTGGTCGAGTTAGTTCCTATTATGAAGACGGGGTAAAGGTTGCCCATGTGAAAATGGACGCTCCTTATTGCCCGAATTTGCAGAGGAAATTTCTGGGAAATGCAGATGGTTTACAAATCAAAGGTAACGCAGTTTACGGATGTACTCAGGGACCGCGATTTGAGACGGCAGCTGAGATTAGAGCTTATTCCCGCTTGGGTGCTACTGTGATAGGCATGACTTCTGTTCCGGAGGTCTGTCTTGCCAAGGAGTTGGGTATGTGCTACGCCACGATAGGAGTGGTAACGAACATGTGTACTGGGTTTAGTTCGGAAATTTCCGAGCATGACATCACTGCGAGTATGCAAAAGAATAAAGCTAAACTCATTGAAGTTTTCTTGAAAGTTTTTTCCAGCAATCTCACGCAAGATGAGTGCAGTTGCAAAGATGCTCTTTTATTTCTATAAATGATAAAAATTTTTTGGATTGGCAAGACAAAGAACAAAGACATCAGTAGTTTGCTCGACTATTATCTGAAAATTTCGTCCAAGTTCCAGCCTGTGAAGGTTTGTGATTTACCCAAGGTTAAAAAGAATTTGCCCAAAAATGAGATAAAAGAGTTAGAGGCGGAAACGATTTTGTCGAAGTTCGAACCTTATGCGATGAATATTCTGTTGGATGAAAATGGTGAGCAACAAACCTCGGTTCAGTTTGCAAAATTCCTGCAAACAAATTCCAGTCGCAACATCAATTTTTTCATCGGAGGAGCTTTTGGGTTTTCCGAAAAAATCAAAGCGAAAGCCGATTTGCTATTTAGCTTTTCGCAGTTCACTTTTACTCATGACATGATTAGAGTTTTACTGTGCGAGCAGATTTACAGGGCGTTCACCATTTCAGCGGGAAAGGAGTATCACTATTAAAAAGCATATTTTTGAGTTTAAATCTAAAGAAGAGTTTGCCGATTTTATCGGTGCTTTCGGATTTCCCAAGTTTCGAGCCAAGCAAGTTTTCGATTGGGTTTACGACAAGCTGATTTTGGATTTGCAGCAGATGACGAATATCCCCAAAGACTTGCGAGAAATACTTGCTGAGAATGTTAATTGGGATTTCCCAAAATGCGTGAGGGAATCGGTTTCTTCCGATAAAACTAGCAAGATTCTATTTGGATTTGGTGATGGGAAGTCGATTGAGAGTGTTCTGATTCCCACTGACAGCAGGATGACGCTGTGCGTGTCCACGCAAGTTGGATGCAAGATGGGTTGCCTGTTTTGTGCCACGGGAAAGATGGGTTTTGCTCGCAATCTTCTTTCGTGGGAGGTAATCGCTCAAATTTTTTGGGCTACAAAGTTCTGCAAGGCTAACGGCAACAGATTGAGCAACTTGGTTTATATGGGAATGGGCGAACCGTTGGACAATTACGATGCTGTGCTACAGAGTGTGCGAAGTGCCAAGAATTTGTTTGGAATTGGAGCGAAAAGAATTGTGATTTCCACGTGTGGCTTGCCGAAGGGGATTGATAGATTGTGTATGGATGAGCCAAACCTCAAGTTGGCGGTCTCTTTGCACAGTGCTGTGGAAGGTGTGCGAAATCAGTTGATGCCGATTTCCAAGAAATATCCTTTGTCTGAATTGAAAAAATTTTTGCTCAATTTTTCCAAGAAATCTCCTTTCAAGATTACTTTTGAATATATTTTGCTTCCCGAAATCAATATGGACAGGAAGTCCGCTAAGGCACTGATTTCGTATCTTGGAGAGTTGCCAGCGAAGGTGAATTTTATTCCATATAATCGCATTGATGGTGTAGCGTTTGCTTCTCCGACCAAGCGTGAAGTTGCAGATTTTTGCCGATATTTTGAGCATGCACCGTTTTCTTATACTATTCGTAACTCTGCAGGAAGTAGGGTGCAGGCTGCTTGCGGTCAGCTTGCGGGAAAGAAAAAATAGTTCTCAAATAAAAAAGACACCAAATTCAAAAAATCTGATGTCTTTTCCAAAAAAAATGGCTCTGGAAGAGGGATTCGAACCCCCGACCTAGTGGTTAACAGCCACCCGCTCTACCGCTGAGCTATTCCAGAACGAATGGATACATACAAAATTTTGGCGTTTCGGTGTCAACATATTTTTGTTGTTACCTTTCTTTTTTTCGTGATAAAAAAAGAAAGAGTAACGCCAAAGAAAAAAAATAATCTGACCACTAAAATGTAGTCTCAAAGATTAGCTTTATTTTAGTGGTCAGACGCACAATAATTGACTTCAGTTGTTTTCTATTTTTACGAGGCTCAACTTGAAGGATTTGAAGCCCTCTCAACTTCGAACGAAGCACTCTTCGATTTTGTATTTAGAGGTTTTTTGCTTCTTTTTTACGGCGAAAAAAAGAAGGTATATTGCAAATGGATACCCCTTGCGTGAGTATGAAGTAGGAGAGCAGGAAGCCACTGGTTGTAGTGGTCAGGTCATGCCGAAAAAAGAACGATATATTTTGCTTGACTTAAAATCCCCCAAATTTTGTATGCACTCACTCAAGTTTTGAGTTATATAGCCGAAGTGGTGAAATTGGTAGACGCAGTGGATTCAAAATCCTCCGAGCTTTTGCTCGTGCCGGTTCAAGTCCGGCCTTCGGCACCATTTTTTATTGCCTTCTTATTTGGAGGCTTTTTTTTTGGTCATTTTAAAGAGTTGAGTAAATTTTAAAATTTAGGAGCAGTGTTATGGCATCTACTTCTGATATTCGTAACGGACTTATTATCAGACACAAAGACAAGCTGTGGGAAATTGTGGAATTTTTGCATGTGAAGCCTGGCAAAGGTGGAGCTTTTGTGAGGACGAAGCTGAAAAATGTGCAAACTGGACAAGTTGTGGAAAACACTTTTAGAGCGGGAGAAAAGATTGAGCCTGTGAGAGTGGAAGCACATAAATTGGACTATTTATATAGCGATGAGGAATTTTTCCACTTCATGAATAGTGAGACGTTTGAGCAGTTGGCAGTTCCGCAAGAAACTATAGGCGACAATAAATACTATCTGTTGGAAGGCACACAGGTGAAGATAAAATTCGGTGAGAACGATACTAGTCTTGTTTTGGGCTTGGATCTTCCAACGAGCGTGAACCTCAAGATTGCTGAATGTGAGCCTAATGTCAAAGGCAATTCCGCTTCCACGAGCTATAAGACGGGGAAGACCGAGACTGGGATGCCGATTTCCATTCCGTTCTTCATCGAAGAGGGCGACTTGATTAAGGTTGATACTCGCACGGGCAAATATTTGGAAAGAATTAAATAGATTTCATTTTAATATAAATAACCTTCTGCTTGGATGTGGAAGGTTTTTTTGTTGGGAAAAATTATAGAGAAAATGGTCGGGATGACAGGATTTGAACCTGCGACCACATGAACCCCATTCATGTACGCTATCCGGACTGCGCTACATCCCGACTGTCAAAAATACGCTTTTTGCTTATGGGAATTTGGTCAAGATTTTTTTTGAATTCAGAAGCAACAGTTTTGTTTTTGGGGATTGAGTAAGATTTTTCCGCACTTTTCTTTCAAAATTCTGTTTCCGATTTTCACAGGCGTTCCGTTGATAATCACCAAGTCCAAATTTTTAATTTCTTTGCCTTCGTAATCGATTTTGTCACTAAAGCTGACAAGGTCAGCAAAGTATTTTTCTTTTATCAGACCCCTTTTCTCCAAACCGAAAATCTTGGCAGGATAGCCACACATTTTGTGAATGGCAGTTTCGATAGGCAATAGTTTTTTTTGAAATACGGCTTTCTTTAAAATTTTGGGAAAAGCAACAAATCCTCGTGGATGTGTACTCAGAGGCAGTGAGTCGGTGGAGAAGACACCTTTTGGGTGAAGCAAAATTCTTTCTGCGGTTTCTTCGGAGGAGAAATAATCTTTCATCAAAATGTGTCCTTTTTCTTCAGAGAGGAGCAGGAGCATTGCTTCCAAAGGATTTTCTCCCATAGGAATTTCGGATAGATTTTTACCGATGAGGTTCTTGTTTTTTCCCAGTGAATCTATAAAAATATTTTCTGCTCCCAAGAATTTATACAGGTTGTCCCAAGGCAAAGATGAGTTGTTTTTCTCAATTGCTTTTTGCACGGTTTCTCTGAAGTTTCTGCTTTTAAATTTTTCGCAAGTCGCTTCCAATCCATGCTTGTCCATCAGTTCTGGTGGAATTAGCGAAGCCAAGAGCGTGCAACCGTTGTTGTAAAAATAGGTGTCGAATGTGAGGTTGTGTTTTTCGATAAGTTGGAAGATTTCGAGTAAAAATCTCGCGTGCTCTTTGCCGATGATTTTCAGATGTGAGATGTGCAACTGGCAATTGGCTTGGGAAGCAAGTGAAGCTATTTCTGTGAGAGCTTCCACAATTTTGTCGCTTTCGCTTTTCATGTGCACACTCGCGACGATATTGTATTTAGCAGCGACTTTGAGCAGCGATTTGACCTCTTCTTTTCTATAGTACAATGCTGGCAAGTAGATGAAGCCGAACGACAGAGTTTTTATTCCAGCTCGAAAGCCTTCTTCAGCAAGTTCGCAAATGGTGTTGATTTGCTTGTCGGTAAGTGCTAAATTTTTGTCTTGAGTTTGTGTGTAGCGGAGAACTCCGTGGGCGATAGAAGGCACATTGTTGATGGCAAGACCGCTTTTTTGCAGAGTGTCCACGTATTCCCAAGTGCTTTCCCAATTCCACTCAATGGGCAAGTCGCCTATCAGCAAATTGCTTCGGAATTGAGCTTGCAGATTCCTTGGCATAGGATGAACTCCAAGTCCGCATTGTCCAGTAATTTCCGTGGTGATTCCCTGCTGAATTTTCGAGTGTAGCAAATCCTTCGTGAAATATGCCAAATCGTAGTGTGAGTGCGAATCTATGAATCCAGGAGTGAGGTAATCCCCTTTCAAATCAAAAGTTTTCACATTAGGAAGAGTAATATTTTTATCGATTTTTTCTATCAATTCATCTTTAATTAGCAAGTCGGAGAGATAGGGATGAGTTACTCCGTCGCCATTGATGATTGTCGCATTTTTGATTAAAGTCTTCATAATTACCGTAGATTTTACGTGAATATAAAAACGCAAGGAATAAAAATTTTTTATTTTTTGATGACTAATAAATTTTGTAATTAGTTTGACAAAGAATTTCTGCATGAGGTAGATTGACACATTTAAAATTTAATGGAGGAAATTATGAGTAATGTAGAAAAGCATAGCCATGATTATGCATTGGAAAGAGTTCCAGAAGATGCTAAACGTGGTTTTTGGTCGTTATTGGTGGTTATGTTGGGATTTACTTTTTTCTCAGCAAGTATGTGGGCAGGGGGAAGTTTGGGTACACAATTGACCTTGGGAAATTTTTTTATCGTGGTTTTTTGTGGAAATTTAATCTTGGGACTTTATACGGGATTGTTGGCAAATATTGCTGGTAAAACTGGCTTGAGTACTCACCTTTTGGCTCACTACTCTTATGGAACTTCAGGCTCTTATCTGGCATCTTTTTTGCTTGCTTTTACCCAAATTGGTTGGTTTGGAGTGGGAGTAGCGATGTTTGCTTTACCTGTGCAAAAGGTAACGGGATTGAATATCTATTTGTTGGTTATCTTGTCAGGAGCTTTGATGACTTGTACTGCTTATTTTGGATTTAAAGCTTTGACAGCTCTCAGTTTTGTGGCTGTTCCAGCTATTACCATTTTGGGTTTGATGTCTGTTTCCAAAGCTACAGCTTCTGCTGGAGGATTTGGTGCTTTGGCAGCTTTGGTTCCCGAAAATAGTATGCCGATGTTTTTGGCAATTTCCGCTTGTGTAGGTTCATTCATTTCAGGAGGAACCTTGACGCCTGATTTCACTAGATTTTCCAAAACATCTAAAATAGGAGTTTCTACTACTGTTATAGCTTTCTTTCTGGGAAACACTTTGATGTTTCTTTTTGGAGCTGTTGGTGCTATGGCTACAGGGAATTCCGACATTTCGGAGGTTTTGTTTAGCCAAGGTCTGATTGTTGCTGGAATTATTATCCTCGGTTTCAATATTTGGACGACTAACGATAACGCTCTTTATGCTTCTGGTTTGGGATTGTCCAATATTACCAAATTGCCAAAAGATAAACTGGTGATTTTTATAGGTGCTTTGGGCACTCTTGCAGCTATTTGGCTTTATAATAATTTCGTTGGCTGGCTTAGTTTCCTCAGTGTAGCTGTTCCGTCTATTGGTGCTATCATCATCACGGATTTCTATTTTGTGAAAAAACGCAAGTACAAAGAGTATTCCGAAGTAAATCACAAGAATATTCATTGGGCTGCGATAGTTGCATGGGTGGTTGGATTTTTGGCTGCTAAATATCTGCCAGGTATTCCACCAATTAATGGAATTCTTGCAGCAGGGATTAGTTATTTTATCGGTTGCAAAATGGAAAAGAGTAGCGAAGCGTAAATTTGTTTTGCTTATGTGAATTGTATTATTTGAGCCGACCTTGCTAAATCAGTAGGGTCGGTTCGTATTTTTTTGAGGTAAAAAAATGTTAGTTAAAAATATAAAGTTGCAAGGCAGAGATGGATTGTGGCAGATTTTGGTAAAAGACGGTAAAATTGCCAAAATAGCGGAAAATATAGTAGAGAATGATGAAGAGATAATTGATGGAAGAGGCAATTTAGCGTGGGCACCTTTGGTAGAACCACACGTTCATTTGGACACTACACTCACAGCTGGACAACCGAAGTGGAATTTATCGGGAACACTTTTTGAGGGGATAGAGAGGTGGTCTGAGAGAAAAAAAATGCTCAGTGAAAAAGACGTAATGGATAGAGCAAAAAAAGCTATTTCTTGGCAAGTTGCAGGGGGAATACAGCATATCAGAACTCACGTGGATACCACTGACCCTGAATTGATAGCAGTTAAGGCTCTGGCGAAAGTAAGAGAAGAGCTGAAAGATGTTATAGATTTGCAAATTGTTGCTTTTCCACAAGAGGGAATATTGTCTTATCCAAACGGGTTGGATTTGATGAAAAAAGCGATAGACTTGGGGGCAGATGTTATTGGAGCTATTCCGCATTTTGAGTTTACTCGGGAGTATGGCGTCGAATCGATTAATCAAATTATGGCATTAGCCAAGAAAACAGGTTTGCTGGTTGATGTGCATTGTGATGAAATTGATGATGAGCAGTCGAGATTTGTGGAGGTGTTGGCGACCAAGGCTTTGGAATATGGCATTGGAGATAAAGTTACCGCAAGTCACACAACAGCAATGCATTCATACAACAACGCTTATGCTTATAAATTGTTCAGACTTTTGAAAATGTCGGGAATTAATTTCATTTCAAATCCGCTAGTGAATATTCACCTTCAAGGCAGATTTGACAATTATCCCAAGCGAAGAGGTCTTACGAGAGTGCCTGAGATGATAGATGCGGGGATTAATGTTTGTTTTGGGCACGACGATATTTTCGACCCATGGTATCCACTGGGAACTGGTAATATGTTACAAGTTTTGCATATGGGTTTGCATGCTACTCAGATGATGGGCTATGAGCAATTGTGTAGTGGTCTTGATTTGATTTCTACCAATAGTGCCAAGGCTTTATCACTGAAAGACTATGGAATAAAAGAAGGGAACAGTGCTAATTTCATTATTTTCAGTGAAGACAATCCTTATGATGTTCTTAGATTGCAAGCTAAGATAGCATATTCCATCAGAAAAGGCAAAGTAATTTCGAGGTGTGAGCCGTTTGCTACTTATGTGGATTTGGGGAATGGAGAAACAAAAGTGAATTATAAGTAGAAATTGTAACGTCCTACTTCGCTTTTATTTAAAAAAATATTGACGTGTCGGGCGAAGCGAAAAATTTCTAAAAAAATTCACTAAAATAGAACCAAGGAGAGAATTATGGAGCCTAGTTTTGGGTGGTTGGCTATATTGCCACCTGTGATTGCCATAGGTTTGGCAATTTGGAAAAGAGAAGTTGTTATATCGCTTCTATTGGGAACTTTCGTGGGAGTAACCATCATCAATGGTTGGAACCCTGTCAAAGGATTGTTGGAAACTTTCAGCACATACATCGTTGGCAAATCGCTGGCTGATGCATGGAATGTGGGAGTAATCCTTTTTTGTTTGGCAATCGGAGGAATGATAGGCATTATCAGCAAAACGGGAGGAACCAAAGCTATCGCCGACGCACTCACTCGCAAGGCTTCAAGCACTCGCTCCACTATGCTTGCCACTTTTTTGATGACTTTGGCTATCTTCTTCGATGATTATGCAAACTCACTTTTGGTGGGAAACACAATGCGTCCTATCTCCGATAGTCAAAATATTTCTCGTGAGAAATTTTCTTACATAATCGACACAGGTGCAGCCAGTGCTTCGTCCATTGCTCCAGTTTCCACTTGGATTGCCATGGAAATCGGGCTTATTGCCACAGCTTTTCAGGCACTCAGCATCAAGGCAAATCCGATGATTATTTTCTTTCAAACCATTCCTTTTAGATTTTACTCCTTGTTGGCACTGTTTTTTGCTTTCATGATAATTTTCCTCAGAAGGGACTTTGGTCCTATGCTGGAAGCCGAGCTTCGTGCCAGACGCACAGGCAAAGTGAATCGCGATGGAGCTGTTCCTATCGTGACAGAGGACAAATCGCTTTTGCCAGATGAGGGAATTGTTGGTACAATCTACGACATGCTTGTTCCTTTGGTGGTATTCTTGTTGGTAGTTGTAGTTGGTCTTTGGTACAACGGTGGTGGCATGGAAAAAAGCATCAAGGACGCTTTTGGCGACGCAGACGCTTCTGTGGTGCTCACTTGGGGAGCGTTCATTAGCTCTATCGTTATCATTATCAAGGGCGTAATCAACAAAAAATTTACTCTGAAAGAAGCTGTCGATTCGTGGATTGCAGGCGTGAAAACCATGTTGGTGGCTTGTATTGTGCTTTGCCTTGCTTTCGCACTCAAAGCCGTAATCGATGAAATGGGATTGTCAACTTGGATAATTGATAGTCTGAGAAATATTTTGTCGGGACATCTCGTACCTGCTCTTACGTTTGTGGTTGCTGCGTTCATCGCTACTGCCACGGGAACTTCTTGGGGAACGTGTGCCATTTTGATGCCGATAGCTATTCCTATCTCTGTTGGTTTTGCTGAAATCAGTGGAGGCTCTGAGTTAGGTATAATTGTGATAGCTACCATCGGTTCGGTGCTTACCGGTTCTGTGATGGGAGACCACTGCTCGCCTATCTCGGACACAACAATTTTGTCGTCCACAGGTGCAGGTGCAGACCACATCGACCACGTTCGCACGCAGATGCCTTACGCAATAGTTGTCGCTGTTATAGCTTTCATCTTGTTCATTTTTGCAGGATACGGATTAAATCCTTTATGGTGTTTATTGTTGGGAGCTGCTACAGTTTTTGCTATTATCAGATTTGTCGGAACGAAATACAACGACAAAGGCGAAATAATCTAAGTTTTTTTAATCAGCCCGCTTTTAGCGGGCTTTTTTTATTATGCTTTTTCTGAAAAATTTTTACATTCCCAAACAGGAAGGACAATTTCTTTTTCCTCGGCTAAGGTCAAAACCTGTTTAATTATTTCACATCCTTTGCTTTCAATTAGATGGTTAAAATTGCGACAATTCCAACAAATACAATGCTCTTTATGCATATTGTTTTGAGTTTTTTTCACCCAGTTGCCTCTTTCATTTAGTACAAATTTATCTTCCATTTTCATTCTCCTTTTCTATAAATTAAACTTCCCCAATTGATTGCAAAATTTTTAAATGGCTTTAATAAATTAAACAATTCTGTTCCTAATTCTGTTAGTTTATAACCTTGGTCTGAAGTCTGCACAAAATTTACTAATTTTAACTCCTTTAGACGGGTGTTCAAGATTGTTGGAGATATTGTTTCACATTTTTTTTGAAGTTCTCTAAAAGTTAATTCTCCTTCACTCAAATTCCAAATAATGCCCATAGACCATCTTCGACAGAGTAGATCAAATAAAGCCATTACTGGTTTACCACTTTTTGATCCTCTAACAGGACTTCCAGGAATTGGAATATTTATCATCATTTTCTCCTCCCGTGCTACATTTTTTGTAGCATATCAGGTGGTCAAGATTTTTTGATTAATTTAGAGATAGAATATAATATTTGATAGTGAATAGTGCTATAATAATAAGTGAGAGTTTATCTTGCAAAATTTTGAAAAAAAAACAAAAATCTATAGACATTATCTACTTTCCTTTATTTTTGCAACTCAAGAGAAATTATTTGGAAGGTTTTATATGTCTGAAACTAATGCAACACAAGAGTTTTCAAAGCTTTTTGAGGAGTCTGAAAAAGACTTAGTGAGTTATAACAGAGGCGATCAAGTTTCCGGTGAAATTATCAAAATTTCAGGTGGAAGCATTGTAGTGTCTCTCAAGGCGAGACAAGACGCTTTTGCCGATATTATTGAGTATCAAAACAAAAAAGGCGAGCTTGAGTATAAGGTCGGTGATACTTTGGAAGGCTTTGTTCTCAGAGTGGACGAGAACGTCATCGAGATAGGGAAAGCTCTCAGTAGCGACCATGCCGCAAACATGAAAATCTCCGAAGCAAAAGAAAGCAATCTTCCTGTTCAAGGCAAAGTTGTGAAAGCTGTCAAAGGCGGATTTTTGGTGTCTGCATTAGATAAAACAGGTTTTTGCCCTTATTCGCATCTTTCGTTGGCTCGCATTGAGGACGAAAAAGATTTTATTGGAAAAACTTTTGAGTTTGAAATTATCAAATTTGAAAATGGTGGCAAAGATTTTGTTTTGTCACGCAAAGAGATTTTAATAAAAAAAGCTAACGCTGGCAAAAAAGCTGCTTTGGAAAAACTTTCTGTGGACGATGTTGTCAAAGGCAAAGTTGAGGGCATCAAAGATTACGGAGCTTTTCTTAATTTAGGTGGCATCAGTGGGTTCTTGCACATCAGCAATCTTTCTTGGAGCAAAATTTCGCATCCTTCCAAAGCGTTGAAGTTGGGGGAAGAGACAGAAGTCAAAGTTATCGGTATTAAGGGTGATAAAATTGAACTTAGTATCAAAGATTTGACCGTTGACCCTATGCTCGAGGCTGTTAATAAATACAAAGAAGGTGACGTTGTTTCCTGCAAGGTTGCTCAAAACACCAAGTTCGGCTCGTTTGTGGAGTTGGTTGAAGGTGTGCAAGGTCTAATTCCTATTTCTGAGCTTTCTTGGGGCAAGAGAATTAAAAAAGCGGAAGAAGTTGTGAAAGTTGGGGACACAATTGAAGCACAAATCATGAATGTGGACGCTGACAAAAAGAAAATTTCGCTTTCTTTTAAAAACCTGAAAGAAAATCCTTGGCAGAAGATTGATGAAATTGCGACAGAAGGCGAGCCTATCAAAGGGATTATAGAGGGAGTTTCCAAATTTGGCGTTTTCGTGGAGATTGTTGAAGGTGTAACTGGTCTTCTTCCAAACGACAAAATGAAAGCAGCTAAACTTTTTTATGACGAAAACGACATTGGCAAAGAAGTTACTTTGAAAGTTGAGAGCATTGACAAAGTAAAAAGAAAGCTTTCGTTGGAGCCAGTTAACTTGCCTAAGGGGTATTACGAGAAGAAGGAAAAGGGCTCTGGTGACAAAGGTTCTGCCAGAGATTGGAAGAAATACGCTACTGCGTCTGCTCCCAAGGTTGACCCTGACAATCCTTTTTCAAATTTATAATTAGAGCTTAGAGAATATTGTCTGAACCAAAAACGAAGGGCGTGCTTTATTTGGTGGCTACTCCCATCGGAAATTTGCAAGACATTACATTTAGGGCGATTAGTGTTTTGCAAGAGGCTGATTGGATTTTGGCTGAGGACACTAGAGTTACTGGGAAATTACTTGCCAAATACGAAATTTCCACCAAGATGATTTCTTATCATAAGTTTAATCTGAAAAGGCAGAACAAAACGGTTCTGTCTTTTTTAGAGTCTGGAAACAGAATTGCTCTTGTCTCCGATGCTGGCACTCCCATCGTGAGTGACCCTGGCTACGAGTTGGTGAATTTGGCAATCGATTTGGGATGCGATGTCGTGCCAATTCCTGGAGCGTGTGCTTTTCTTTCTGCTTATATGGCAAGCGGGTTTGGGAATGAAGGCTTTTATTTTGTCGGATTCTGCACCAAATTTGATAAGAAATTATTAGAGATAGATGTTCCCTTGATTTTCTACGAAGCTCCCCACAGGATAATCTCATTTTTGAAAAAGCTATTGGATTTCTTTGGAGATCGAAAAGTTGTAATTGCCAGAGAGTTGACCAAATTGCACGAGACTTTTTATCGTGGAAACTTAGCTGATTTCGTAGGGAATAGCGACGGTTTGATGATTAAGGGCGAATTTGTTGTCATTATTGATGGATGTAAGGACGAAGCATCCTATGACGACGCTTTTATCTTACGGGAACTGCAAAAAGAAATCGACAAAGGGCTTTCTCACAAAGAGGCAATTAAGCAAATATGTCTGAATTTTGAGCTAAAAAAAAACCGAGTTTATTCACTTAGTTTACAGTTAAAGTAGTTGTAAAATTCTTGTTTTTAGAAATTGTTTGATAACTATTTTCAAAGAGAGAAAAAAGATTTGACAGCAAAACAGCCGAATATTTCTTAGACCAGAATTGATAACTGATAGAAGTGTGAAAATTAGATGGAGGATTAGTCTAATTGGTAAGGCAGCGGTCTTGAAAACCGCCGGGTTATGCCCTTGAGAGTTCGAGTCCCTCATCCTCCGCCATTTTTTATAAATTAATGTCGTGGAGAGATGACCGAGCTGGCTTAAGGTGCACGCCTGCTAAGCGTGTGTAGGTTCACCCCTACCGAGGGTTCGAATCCCTCTCTCTCCGCCATTTAATTTTAGAATTTGATTTTTTAGAAAAGCAAGTTGGGCCGTCGTCAAGCGGTAAGACACATGGTTTTGGTCCATGCATTCGAGGGTTCGAATCCTTCCGGCCCAACCATTTGTCTTTTCGAAAAAAATATTACCTCCTTTATTGGCGGGATAGCTCAGTTGGTAGAGCAGAGGCCTGAAAAGCCTTGTGTCCCCAGTTCAAGTCTGGGTCCTGCCACCATTTTATGCCACCTTTTTCCATAAGGTGGCATATTTTTTAAAAATAGAGGTAAGGCTATCAGTTATCAATTTAGCCAATGTAGCTCAGTTGGTAGAGCAGCTGATTTGTAATCAGCTGGTCGGGGGTTCGAGTCCTCTCATTGGCTCCATTTTTTTGAAATTTATAGACGTGGTGGGGTTCCCGAGCGGTCAAAGGGAACAGACTGTAAATCTGTCGGCGAAGCCTTCGAAGGTTCGAATCCTTCCCCCACCACCATTGTTTTTTAGGGCTTTAAGAGCGGGAGTAGCTCAGCTGGCTAGAGCATTAGCCTTCCAAGCTAAGGGTCGCGAGTTCGAATCTCGTTTCCCGCTCCATTTTTTTTGTGTTCAATCATGAAAAATGCAGGCTCATGTAGCTCAGTTGGTAGAGCACTTCCTTGGTAAGGAAGAGGTCGTCAGTTCAAGTCTGATCATGAGCTCCATATTTACGAAAAATATTATAATTAAATTGCTTTTTTATCTAAGGAGGAGATATGGCAAAGGAAAAGTTTGTCAGAACCAAACCGCATGTTAACGTGGGAACAATTGGTCACGTTGACCATGGTAAAACTACCCTTACCGCTGCTATTACCAAGGTATTGGCTAGCAAGGGACAAGCCGAATATTCCGATTTCGGTTCTATCGATAACGCTCCAGAGGAGAGAGAAAGAGGTATCACTATCTCAACTGCTCACGTGGAGTATGAATCTGCTGCCAGACACTACGCACACGTAGATTGCCCTGGTCACGCCGATTATGTGAAAAATATGATTACTGGTGCCGCTCAAATGGACGGTGCTATCCTTGTTGTTTCAGCTGCTGACGGTCCTATGCCGCAAACTCGTGAGCACATTCTTTTGGCTTACCAAGTTGGTGTGCCTGCAATGGTTGTATTTCTTAACAAATGCGACCTTGTGGACGATGCTGAGCTTTTGGAGCTTGTGGAGATGGAAGTTAGAGAGCTTTTGACCTCTTACAAATTCCCAGGTGACGACATTCCGTTTGTTCAAGGTTCTGCTCTCAAGGCTCTTGAGGAAGACCCAGAAGGCGTTGCAGCTATCGAGAAGTTGGTGGAAACACTTGATTCTTATATTCCTGAGCCAGTTCGCGAGATTGACAAGCCTTTCTTGTTGCCTGTTGAGGACGTGTTCTCTATCTCTGGTCGTGGCACAGTTGCCACTGGTCGTGTGGAGACTGGTGCTCTCAAAATCAACGACAAGTTGGAAAGAGTTGGTATCAAGGACACTATCGAAGTGGTTTGTACTGGTGTGGAAATGTTCCGTAAAATTTTGGACAGTGCTGAAGCTGGCGACAACGTTGGTGTGCTTCTTCGCGGTATCAAAAAAGACGAAATCGAAAGAGGTATGGTTTTGGCTGCTCCAAAGAGCATCACTCCTCACACCAAATTCGTTGGTGAGGTTTATGTGCTGAAAGCTGATGAAGGTGGACGTCACAAGCCTTTCTTCTCAGGTTATCGTCCTCAATTCTATTTCAGAACCACAGACGTTACTGGAACACTCAACTTGCCTGAAGGCGTAGAAATGGTTATGCCAGGCGACAACGTGAAAATCAACGGAGAATTGATAGTGCCTATCGCTATGGACAAAGGACTTAGATTTGCTATCCGTGAAGGTGGCAGAACTATCGGGGCTGGAGTTATAGCTGAGATACAAGAATAAAAAATTAATTATTTGGAAGTATAGATGAGAGATATTATTGTGTTAGAATGTACAACGTGTAAAAGCAGAAATTATTCAAATACCAAGAACAAGAGATTGCATCCTGAAAAAGTTGAATATAAGAAATATTGTCCGAAATGCAGAAAACACCTTCTACACAAACAAGTAAGTAAAATTAAATAAGATTGCCGTAGGACAGTGGCTCAATTGGTAGAGCATCGGTCTCCAAAACCGAGGGTTGCGGGTTCAAGTCCTGCCTGTCCTGCCATTTACTTTGTTAGGGAACGGATTAGATGAAAAAACTTTTAGGATTTTTGAAAAATGTCAAAAGAGAGCTGAAGCTTGTTGATTGGCCTAGTTTTGACCAAGTAAAAGAAAGCACTTTCGTTGTTATCGTTGTATCTGCTTTTATAGCCGCTTTTTTGGCTGTTGTGGATATTGTATTCACAACTGTTGTGAATTACATGATGTGAGCTGAGGTATAATGAATTGGTATGTTGTTCACGTGTTTGCCGGCTATGAGTTTAGAATAAAAGAGATTATAGAGAAGGGAATTAAGGGCAAATCTTACGAAAAGGATTTGGGTCAGATTTTGATTCCTACTCAAGCTACTTATCATGTGAGAGGTGGCAAGAAGATAGAACGCGAGAAAAAAGTTTTTAGCAATTATATTATTGTGGAAGCTGAATTGTCTCCTGAGTTATTTAGCTATATTCTTCGAGTTGATGGGGTTACCAAATTTTTGGGAACTGGCAAAAAGCCTTTGCCTTTGACCAAAGACGAAGTAGCTCGAATGCTGGGAGAGGAAGAAGTTGAAACAGAAGAGAAGACTTTGGTTGAGTGTGATTTCGGCGTAGGAGATACTGTAAGAGTTGCCTCGGGTGCATTTGTGGACTTCAATGGCGAGGTTACTCGGCTGTCCACCGAAGAAAATAAGGTTTCTGTTAACGTTACGGTTTTCGGGAGAGTTACTTCCGTTGACCTTAAGATAGAGCAAGTAGAAAAAATTAAGTAAAGGATTTTATAATGGCCGCACCAAAAACTTTTGAAACTTCTGTAAAATTACAGTTGCCGGCTGGAGCTGCAACACCTGCTCCACCGGTGGGTCCTGCTTTGGGACAGGCTGGTATTAATATTGCAGATTTTTGTAAACAATTTAACGATAGAACAAAAGACGATAAAGGAATGATTTTTCCTGTTGTTATCTATGTTCAAAAAAATAAATCTTTCACTTTTGACATCAAAACTCCGCCTGCCGCTGTTTTGATTAAAAAAGAGATTGGCATTGCAAAAGGTTCTGGAACTCCTAATAAGGAAAAAGTTGGAACTATTAACAGATCTCAACTTGAGACAATTGCCAAAGCCAAGATGGAAGATTTGAATGCGTACAGTTTAGATGCTGCTGTGAACATAATTGCTGGTACTGCAAAATCTATGGGTGTAACTGTCGAAGATTAGTTGTCGCTTATAATACGAGATTTTGCAGGAGATTGTGTATTCACAAGGAGAGACAAATAGATGAAAAGAAGTAAAAAATATTTGGATTCTTTGCAGAAATTTGATAAGAAAGAGAGCTACGATTTATCTCAAGCTCTTTCTTTTTTGTCGGGTTTTAACAAAGCCAAATACGATGAAACTGTGGAACTGCATTTCCATTTGGGAGTTGACCCGAGAAAGGCTGATCAACAGATTAGGTCTTCTTTGTTGTTGCCAAATGGTTCAGGTAAGAACGTTACTGTTTTGGTTTTTGCTGATGGTCAAAAGGCCGAGGAAGCTAAAGCCGCAGGTGCTGATTTTGTGGGAGTTGACGAGTTGGTGGAGAAAATCCAAGCCGAAGGTTGGACTGGATTTGATGTTGCCGTTGCTACTCCTTCTATGATGAGCAAGATAGGAAAAGTTGCCAAGATTTTGGGTCCAAGAGGTTTGATGCCTAACCCTAAAGTGGGAACTGTTACCGAAGATGTAGCTACAGCAGTGAAGGACGCCAAAGGCGGTAGGGTGGAATATCGTACCGACAAATTGGCAAACTTGCATTTTATTGTTGGCAAGAGAAGTTTTGAAGCCGATAAGTTGCAAGAAAATATTTTAGCTTGTGTTGGAGCTGTACTCAAGGATAAGCCTCAATCTCTGAAAGGTGAATATATCAAATCTATGAGTATTTGTTCCACCATCAGTCCGGGTATCAAACTTGATGTTCGTGCTGTTTCTGCGGAAGCTAACAAGTAGGAGGCGATAGAGTGCAAGAAATTAAAAAAGATATAGTACAAAAAATCGCTGATAGACTTGTCGATGCTAAATCGATAGTCTTGGTAAATTATAAAGGGATTAATATTCCTGAGATTGAGGAATTGCGTTCCAGGATGCGTAAATCGGAAGTTGATTATTTCGTAGCTAAAAATACTTTTATCAAGCACGCTCTAAAACAACTCAATTTGGAAGGGTTGGATGATTTTTTGAACCAAGAGACTGCTGTGGCTGTTTCCAAGGTTGATGAAGTTTCCCCTGCCAAAATCATCAAAGAGTTTGTTAAAGAGATGATGAAGGATAAAGATTTCAATTTTAAAGCTGGAATAGTTGACGGAACTTTTATGTCTATTGAGGAGTTGGATAGGTTGTCCAAACTTCCTTCCAAGGATGAGCTTTTGGCTAAGGTTCTTTCTTGTATGAACGCACCGATTTCTAATTTTGTAAATGTTAATAGTCAAATTATCAAAAAAATCGTATATGCTGTGAAAGCAATTGCGGAAAAAAAATAAAAGTTTGAGTGGAGGATAAAATGTCTAAAAAACAAGAAGTAATTGATATTATTAAAGAGATGAGTGTTTTGGAGCTTTCTGAATTAGTTAGCGAAATGGAAGAAATTTTTGGAGTATCTGCTGCTGCTCCTGTTGCTGTTGCTGGAGCTGCACCTGCCGCTGCTGGAGAAGCTGTTGCTGAAAAAACTGAGTTTGACGTGGTTTTGAGTGGTGCAGGTGACAAAAAAATTCAAGTTATCAAAGCTGTAAGAGCTATCACTAGTCTTGGTTTGAAAGAAGCTAAAGACTTGGTAGACAACTGCCCAAAAACTGTAGCTGAAGGTATGTCTAAAGAAGATGCTGAAGCAGCTGTTAAGCAGCTTCAAGAAGCTGGTGCTACTGCGGAGATGAAATAGAACACTTCCTTAATTCATTTATTCAGAAGTATCAATATTTAAAAATTACTAAACGGGAGTGTTTTTACAACGCTTCCGTTATATTTTCTATCTATGGAGTTGAAAATTTAGTAAGGAGATTTATTCTTGGAAAAATTTAAAAATTACTCCCGAATTAAAAAAAGATTTGAGAGCCTTGGATTTCCTCAGTTGCAGATTCCAGATTTGTTGGAAACTCAAACGAAATCTTTTAACGATTTTTTGCAACGCGATGTATATCCCAAGTTGCGTAAAAATGACGGTTTACAATCTGTTTTTAATAATATATTCCCGATTGAAGACAATAAAGGTCTTTTCACATTGGAGTTTTTGGAATACGAAGTTAAGCAGGAAAAGTATGGTTTGGAAGAGTGTAAATTACGCAACCTTTCTTATGAAGCCATGGTTACCGCTAGACTTCGTCTGACTATATATGATGAGGATGTTCTTGCCGAGACGGGCGAACGCAAAGTAAAAAACATCTTGGAACAAGATGTACTTTTGGGGAATATTCCTATCATTACCAAAGATGGAACTTTTTTGGTGAACGGTGCTGAACGGGCAATTATTTCGCAGTTGCACAGGTCTTATGGTGTATTTTTCACAGAGACAAAGCACCCCAGTGGCAAGCCACTTTATTCTGCCAAAGTTATTCCCGAGAGAGGAACTTGGTTGGAATTTTCCATGGATGTTCATAATGTTGTTTATGTGTATATCAACAAAAGGCGGAAGATGCCGATTTCTATTCTCTTGAGAGTGGTGGGATATTCCGAAGATCAAGACATCCGCAAAGTTTTTTACGATAACGAAGTTGTTCCTTTGGCTGACGCTGAGGGTATGAAAGCTTTTGAAGATATTTTTTCGCCTGAGACTGGAGAGGTTTTGGTTGCTGCGGGCGTTGAACTTTCTATCGATATGATAGATGAGTTGCAAATCCACGGTTTGAAAGAAGTTGCTGTGATTTCTGGCGATATTAACACGACAATTAGTGTGCTTGAAAACACTTTGGAAAAGGACGGAACTTCTTGCACTTCCGAGGCAAGCCATAAAATTTATACCTTGATGCGTCCGGGAGAAAATCCATCCGAGGAAGATGCAGCATCTTTTGTGAACTCTTTGTTTTTTGATGACAGACGTTATTCTATTGGAAAAGTAGGACGTTACAACATCAATAAAAAGTTGGACTTGGATTTGCCCGAAGACCAATTTGTTCTCAGCAAAGAGGATATAATTGCGATTATTAAGAGATTGATTTCCATTTTTGATGGCAAGGACGTCGTTGATAATATAGATTATTTGGAAAATAGACGAGTTCGTTCTGTTGGCGAACTGTTGCAAGAGCAATATAACGTTGGGCTTAGTCGTTTGGCGAGAGTGGCTGTGGAGAGAATGGCGATTTCTTCTCCCGAAGAGGTGACGATTTACGATTTGATAAATTCCAATACGTTGTCGTCCGTTGTGCAATCTTTCTTCCTCACTGGTCAATTGTCGCAGTTTATGGAGCAAACCAATCCTTTGGCGGAACTCACTCACAAGAGGAGATTTACCGCTTTGGGACCTGGTGGTTTGGAGAGAGAGCGTGCTGGAATGGAGTCGCGAGACGTTAACAACTCGCACTACGGCAGAATTTGTCCGATAGAAACTCCTGAGGGTCCTAACATTGGGCTTATCAACTCGCCTGCTATTTTTTCCAGAGTTAACGCTTTTGGTTTCTTGGAAACACCGTATTACAAAGTGGAAAACGGCGTTGTCTTGAAAGATATAGTTTACCTGAATTCTGCTGTTGAAGCCAAAGCTACGGTTGCTCAGGCAGGTATCGAAATAGATGACGAGGGCAAAATTGTTAGAGATTTCGTGTTTGCAAGACGCGGTGACGAATTTTTGCAAGTTGCCAAGAGTGAAATCAACTACTTGGACGTTTCGCCGATGCAGGCTATGAGCTTGTCCACAACACTTATTCCTTTCTTGGAGCACAACGACGCATCTCGTGCTTTGATGGGTTCTAACATGCAACGTCAAGCTGTGCCGCTTCTTAATCCTGAATTTCCCGTGGTGGGAACTGGAATGGAAAAGGTGGTAGCCAGAAGTTCCGCTAACGTTCGTCTTGCTCCGTTTGATGCCAAAGTTGTTGAAGTTACTGCGGATTATGTTGAGTTGGAAAAAATCGACGATAGTGATGATGTGAGCATTGACAAGACTTGCAGAATAGATTTCGCCAAATATAAACGCTCAAACCAAGATACTTGTATAAACCAAAGACCAGTTGTTAAGGTTGGTCAGATTGTTAAAAAAGGCGATTTTATTTCCGACGGACCTTCTGTAAACGATGGTCGCTTGGCTCTTGGTCGCAACCTGAAAGTAGCTTTTATGTCGTGGTACGGATACAACTATGAGGATGCTATCATCTTGAACGAGAAAGTCGCTTGGGAAGACGCTTTTACTTCTTTGTACATCGAGGAAAAAGAGATTTTGGTTAGGGAGATGAAGTCGGGTAGGGAAGAGCTTGTCTACGATATTCCTGATGTTTCTAAATATGCATTGCGTAACTTGGACAAGACGGGTGTAATTCGTTTGGGTAGTGTGATAGAATCTGGCGACATTATTGTCGGCAAGATTACTCCCAAGAGCTCTGATATTGACCCATCTCCTGAGGAAAACTTAATGCGTGCTTTGTTTGGAGATAGAGCTGGTGATTTTACCAACACTTCTCTGAAAGCTAAGCCAGGTATGGAAGGTGTTGTTGTAGATGTTCGTGTATTTTCTCGTGAAGAAGACGATTTGGATGCCGAGCAAGAAAAAGAGTTTAAGCTGAATAAATACAAAAAAGATTTTGAAAGTCGCAACATTAAAGTGCAACAATTTTTGAAAGCTGAGTTTTTGAAAAAGATTGTTGGCAAGACTTCCAAGGACATCAAAAGCAGGACTTCAGGACATTATTTTGTCGAGCCGGGCAAAAAAATTGCCAAAAGTGATATCGAAGCAATCGACTTCAAAACATTGGACTTGAAAGCTTCTTTTACTTCCAATCAGGAGTTTAACAACGAATTTTACGATACAGTCATTTACAGGGTTAAGGTTGCTTACGGTGAGAACGAGAATGTTTACAAGAAGTTGAGAGATCGTGTTCGTCAAGGTGATGAACTTGAGCAAGGTGTATTCAAGATGGTTAAAGTCTATATCGCCAAAAAGAGAAAGATTTCTGTTGGTGACAAAATGGCTGGTCGTCACGGTAACAAGGGTGTGGTTTCCAAAATTGCTCCTATTGCCGATATGCCTTTCACCGCTGATGGCGAGGCTGTTGACATAGTTCTGAATCCTCTTGGTGTGCCTTCTCGTATGAACATCGGACAAATTTTTGAGACACACATAGGAATTGCCGCTAAAATATTAGGATTCAATGTTGAAACTCCAGTTTTTGATGGAGCAACCGAGCAAGATATTTTGGACGCTCTGGATAAGGCAGGTTTGGACGCCGATGGCAAGCAAGTGTTGTACGATGGCAAAACTGGTGAGCAATTTGACCAGCGAGTAACTGTCGGGATGATGTATCTCCTGAAACTTAACCACTTGGTAAAAGACAAGATGCATGCCAGAAGCACAGGACCTTATTCGCTTATCACTCAACAACCTTTGGGCGGAAAGGCTCAGCATGGTGGACAGCGTTTGGGAGAGATGGAGGTCTGGGCTTTGGAGGCTTATGGTGCAGCGAACTTGTTGAAGGAGATGGTTACCATCAAATCCGACGATATGCAAGGTCGTACATCCGCTTTCAAATCTATAGTTTCTGGTGAAAACCCTGAAATTTCTGGCACTCCAGAATCTTTTATGGTGTTGGTAAGTGAGCTCAAATCACTTGGATTTGATATAGATTTTTTGAAAGATGCACAAGCACAAGAGTAAATAATGGAGTTTTACTGTGATAAGAAAAATTAAAAGAGATGAAGTAATTTCTGATTATGATGCAGTGAAGATTAGTTTGGCATCGCCCGAGAAGATTAAAGAATGGTCTTTTGGTGAGGTGACCAAACCTGAGACTCTAAACTATAGAACGCATAAACCGGAAAGAGACGGACTGTTTTGTGAGAGGATTTTCGGACCTGAAAAAGATTTTGAGTGTTCATGCGGAAAATACAAAAAGCGTCGCTTTGCAGGGACTGTCTGTGACCGCTGTGGTGTGGAAGTAATCTCTTCCCGCGTTCGCAGAACACGTATGGGACACATCGAATTGGCTGTGCCTGTTTCTCACATTTGGTACGTCAAGTCTATGCCCAGCAAGGTCGCGACTATGTTGGATATTTCCCTGAAAGATTTGGAAAGAGTTCTCTATTATGAATCTTTTATCGTTCTTGACCCAGGAAATAGTGATTACGATAGATTGGATTTGATAGACACGGAAACTTACTACGAGATTATCGATAAAGTTGATGATGACTTCGATGCCAGAATTGGTGCGGAAGCCGTCAGAGAGCTTTTGTGTCAGATAAATTTGGACGAAGAGGCTATGCAACTCAAGGCTCAACTTAGCTTGGAAACTTCCACACTGAAGAGAACCTCTATCGTCAAAAGGCTAAAAGTTGTTAACTCTTTCCTCAAGTCCAGCAACCGTCCTGAGTGGATGATAATGACAGTGCTTCCGGTGTTGCCTCCAACTTTGCGTCCGCTTGTTCCGTTGGATGGTGGCAGATTTGCTACTTCCGACTTCAACGATTTGTACCGCAGAGTGATTGCCAGAAACAATCGTCTCAAGCAGTTGATTAGCATCAGAGCACCTCAGGTTATTTTGCGTAATGAGAAGAGAATGTTGCAAGAGGCTGTGGATGCTTTGTTTGACAATTCCCGTAAATCTATGCCTGTGAGGGGAAGTGGAAATAGACCACTTAAGTCTCTGACAGATCAACTCAAAGGTAAGCAAGGGCGTTTTCGTCAAAACCTTTTGGGTAAACGTGTGGACTATTCTGCTCGTTCCGTTATCACTGTTGGTCCTGAGCTAAAAATAGACCAGTGCGGTATTCCCAAAGAGATGGCGTTGGAACTTTTCAAACCTTTCTTGATAGAGAGATTGGAACATTATGGCGAGGTGGAAAAAACCAAGACAGCCAAAAAGCTAATAGAAAAAAGACAGCCGAAGATTTGGAAAATTTTGCAAGAAGTTATCGAAGGTCATCCAGTTCTGCTGAACAGAGCACCGACTTTGCACAAGTTGGGTATTCAGGCTTTTTATCCTGTGTTGACTGAGGACAGAGCTATCAAGTTGCATCCGATGGTTTGTACTCCGTTTAATGCTGACTTTGATGGTGACCAAATGGCTGTTCACTTGCCGCTCACCGATCAAGCTGTGCAAGAAGCCGAACTTTTGATGCTTTCGTCTCGCAACTTGCTTTTGCCTGCCAGTGGTAAATTGGCGATGCTTGCTTCTCAAGATATAGTTTTGGGTATTTATTATCTCACCATGGAAAAAAATCCTATGCCGAAAGATGAGAAGAAAATCAAATATTACGGTGACGCTCAAGAATTGATGGCGGTTTTTCTGAACGAGAGATTTTCTGGAAAGCCTTTGTCCGAGAGATCGATGAGATTGCATTCTTGGATTAGGTTCAAGGTAGATGGAAAATTCATCACTACTACCGTCGGCAGAGTTATCTTCAACAGCATTGTTCCTGAGGAAATCGAGTTCCAAAATCATGTGTTCGATAAGGGTAGAATCAACAGCTTTTCAACAAGAATTTTTGAAACTGTTGGTCAGGCTGCCACTGCGGAGTATTTGGACAGATTGAAAGACCTCGGTTTCAAATATGCGACTATTTCTGGAATTACTTTTAGCTTCCGAGACGTGATAGTGCCTGAGGTGAAGAAAACTAAAATCGCTGAAGCCGAGAAAAAAATTGATGAGATTATGCAAAACTACATGGAAGGTAGGATTACCGACCGTGAACGCGAAAATAGAAGTGTGGATACTTGGAAAATGGTTACCGAGGAGATTACTGAGGAATTAATGGAAGAGGTGAGCAGAGACCAAGACGGACTTAACTCCATTCACATTATGCATATTTCAGGTGCTCGTGGTGGTAAAGACCAAATCAAGCAGCTTGGTGCTATGCGTGGGCTTATGGACAAACCTGTTAAAGCTGACAACGACGATTTGGGAGTTATTGAGACACCGATTAAGGCGAACTTCAAAGAGGGTCTCGATTTGTTCCAATATTTTCTCTCCACTCACGGTTCTCGTAAAGGTCTTGCTGATACCGCTCTGAAAACAGCGGATGCAGGATATTTGACCAGAAGGCTTGTGGATGTTGCCCGCAATGCGGTAATCAATACTGAAGATTGTGGAACTATCAAAGGTTTGGAAGTTTCCGCTCTCAAGGAAGGTCTTGAGGTTGTGGAGTCTCTTTCCGAGAGAATCAGAGGTCGTGTTGCCAGTGAAGATATTCTCGACCCTGAAACAGGCGAGGTTTTGGTTGTTGCTAACGAAGAAATCACCAACGAATCTGCCGATATTGTGGAGCAAAGAGGCGTTTCCAAAGTAAAAATCAGATCGGTGCTAACTTGCGAAGCCAAAGAAGGTATATGTGTTAAGTGCTATGGACGAAACTTGGGAACATCCAAGATGGTTACCATTGGCGAGCCTGTGGGAGTGATTGCTGCTCAGAGCATTGGAGAGCCTGGTACACAATTGACTTTGCGTACTTTCCACTCTGGAGGTTCAGCTTCCACCAACGTGGAAATTTCCGAAAGAGTTTCTTCGGTTGATGGTATCGTGAAGTACGTCAGAATGAACATCATCGAAGACACAGACGGAAACATTATTGCCAAAGGTCACTTGGGTAAAATTGCGATTGTGGATGCTGATGACAATGTGTTGGAAGAGCACGATGTTGAATACGCTTCCACCGTATATGTGAAAGAGGGCGAAAGCGTTGTTGCCAACACCAAACTTATTTCTTGGGACTCTTACTCGCATCCGATTATCGCTACCACCAAGGGTAAAGTTGAGTTCGACGGATTTGTGAAAGATACAACCATCAAAGAGGAGTTCAATCAGCTTACCGGCAACAAAGAAATCACGATTATAGCTTCAAAAGACCGTAAGATTCAACCTCAAATTCGTATTGTCGGTGCGAAAGGAGAGGAAATAATACCTCTTCCACCGAATCTCAGTGTTGATGTTGAGGAAGGAGATCACGTTTTCCCAGGAAGTATTTTGGGTAGAACGTCCAGAGCTTCGGAAGTTCAGGGCGATATTACGGGAGGCTTGCCACGAGTTCAGGAATTGTTTGAGGCAAGAGTTCCCAAAAATAAAGCTGTTATTTCGGAAGTGGACGGCAGAATTACTATTGGTGACTTATCCAGAACAGGGCGGAAAATCTTTGTGGAGACTGAAAACGGTGAGAAGCAAAAATATATCATTCCTCTTGGCAAGCGGATTATTGTGCATCAAGGCGACTTTGTGGAAGCTGGAAACGCTCTTTCCGATGGACCTCTTGACCCACATGATGTGTTGAAAGCAAAAGGAATTGGAGAAGCTGAAAGGTTAATTCTAAACGGTATCCAAAGCGTGTATCGTAAGCAAGGTGTGAAAATCGATGATAAGCACGTTGGTGTGATAATCAAGCAGATGCTGAAAAACGTAAGAATTGTTGACCCAGGAAACACTATCTTCCTTCAAGATGAGATAGTTGCCAGACCTAGAGTTATGGAGGAAAATAAGATTGTTGAGGAGAGCGAAGGAACTGTGGCTACTTTTGAGCCAGTGCTTTTAGGTATTACCAGAGCTGCATTGTACTCCGATAGTTGGCTCTCTTCCGCATCGTTTCAGGAGACAACAAAAATATTGACACATTCAGCCATCGAAGGGAAAGTTGACCCACTCAATGGTCAAAAAGAGAATATAATCCTTGGACATCTTGTGCCTATTGGTACGGGAAGCAAGCATTATAGAGATAAATTTGATAGATTGATAAGTGAAAAAGAAGGTTTATCCGGAGCTGTTTCTTCCATTCTGAGTCAGGAAGAGGTTGCAGAGGAAAGTGTGGAAGACCTACTTGGAGAAATTTAAAAGTTTGGAGGAAGGCAGTGCCTACAATAAATCAACTTATTAGAAAGGGTAGAAAAAAAGTTGTAAAAACCAAAAAGAATCGTGCATTGGATCAATGTCCTCAGAGAAAGGGCGTTTGCACTAGGGTTTACACCACTACTCCTAAAAAGCCTAACTCAGCCTTGCGTAAGGTTGCCAGAGTGAGGCTTTCAAACGGAAAAGAAGTAACAGCTTATATCCCAGGAGAGGGACATAAGTTACAAGAGCACTCAATAGTATTGGTTCGCGGTGGTCGTGTAAAAGACTTGCCAGGTGTACGTTATCACGTAGTACGTGGCTCTCACGATGCCGAAGGCGTAGAAGGAAGAAAAACTTCCCGTTCCAAATACGGTGCTAAAAAAGCTAAATAAATCAAGGAGTTGGTAATAGATGTCTCGTAGAAGAAAAGCGGTAGAAAGAAAAATTACCCCCGATTATAAGTATAACAGTGTGAAACTCAGTAAGTTTATCAATAATTTGATGCTCAAAGGCAAAAAATCTTTGGCAGAGCAAATAGTTTATGATGCGTTTGATATTATCAAAGAAAAAACAGAGAAAGACCCTATAGATGTTTTTGAGGGTGCTCTTAGAAATGCCACTCCTCAAGTAAAAGTGGTTTCCAAGAGATTGGGTGGTTCCAACTACCAAGTTCCCAGAGAAATCGGACTAAAAGAGGGACAAGCTATGGTTTTTCGTTGGTTGATTAATTTTGCACGTACTCGCAAAGAGAACACTATGAGCAAAAGATTGGCTGAAGAGTTGATGGCTGCTAATAATGGTGAGGGTGCCAGTGTTAAGAAAAAGGACGAAACTCACAAAATGGCGGAGGCAAACAGAGCTTTTGCCCACATTAGATGGTAACGGAGTGCGAAGATGAAAAGAACATTTCAACCTCATAATAGAAAGAAAAAAAACAAGCATGGTTTTCGTAAGCGTATGTCCACGGCTAGCGGTCGTAAGATATTGAGTGCGAGAAGATCCAAGGGAAGAAAAAGACTTTCTCATTAATGCGTTTTTTTCGTAACGACAGAGAATTTAAAGAGCTTTATGCTATAGGGAAAAGGTACTCTTCGGAGTACTTTACCTTTTTAATGGCTAAGGATATTGAGTCTGCTGTGGGAATAGTCTTATCCAAAAAAGTTGGTAAGGCTAACAAGCGAAATAAGTTAAAAAGACATCTCAAACATTATTTTCGTGATTTCGGTAGATTGGACAATCACAAGGTGATGGTGATAGGGAAGAAAGATAGCGGATTTTTAGATTGGGAAGATGTATGCTCGTCTATGAACACTTTTCAAGAGAAAACTTTGGGCTGTAGATAGTGGTTTTTTTTAACAAAATTATTTTGTTTCTACTCTGGATATATAAAAATTGTGTTTCGCCATATTTGCCGAATAGTTGTCGATTTACACCTTCTTGCAGTGAATATTCTCGTTTGGCTTTCACAAAATACTCTTTCTTTAAAGCCTTTTTTTTGAGTGCTTGGCGAATTTTAAGGTGCAACCCTTTTTCTAAAGGCGGATTTGACCCGCTAAAGTAAAACTTAGGAGAATTTATTTTGGACAAGAGAACATTTTTGGCAGTAATACTAATTTTTGGCGTATTCTTTTTGAGTAGTCAGTACATGTCGTCAAAAGCTGATAAAACCTCTCAGAAAGAAAGTAAATCAACGGTTGAGACCGTTGAAAAGAAGAGTTCCGCAAAAGAAACTGTGCAATCTGAGGTAAAGGTTTCTAAGGTTCGCGATGGCATTAAGTTGAACAATAACATCGTTTTGAAGAACGATAAGGTAAAGCTTGTTTTTTCCAATCAGGGCGGTCAGCTTGTGGGGGCATATCTCAAAGGTTACTTCAAAGATTTGGCAGGTGAGGTTCCTCTCAATCTTTTGGCAGGCAAAGCTCTTTCTGTTTCTTTTGACCAAAACGATTATCAAAATTTCCTTTTTGACTATAAGTTGAGTGAAAATTCTCTCAAATTTGTGGGTGATAATCACGAAAAAATATTTACTTTAGGCTCGGATTATACTTTGGGCTTTGAGCTTAGAGTTGCTGGCAAGAAATTCAATCATTATCAAATCAGTATGGATGATGGTATCGCCGAGACGGAATTGCACGTGAAGGGCAAAAATCGTGATTATGGTTCGGCTGCTTATGTTGAAAATAGTTTGGAAAATGAAACTTTGAGTAGCTTCGACGATGAGTCTGAAGTTTACGAAGGAGATGCTTCATTTATCGCAGTTTATAATAAGTATTTTGTGTTGGGAGTGCGGAAATTAGGATTTGAAAATGTTGTCAGGAGTGAGTTCTTTGCTGTTGATGATAATCCTTCTGCTAATTTTAGAATTCAAGAGAACAAAGACAATTTTTCTCATAAATACCGAGTGTACTTAGGTCCCGTTTTGATTCAAGATTTGCAAACTATGGGTGGTGGATTTGAGAAGATTTCTGACAAGACTTGGAGTTTTTTGAATTGGCTCAGCAATTTTTTCATAAAGATTTTGAGATTTGTTCATAAGTTCATTCCGAATTATGGTGTGGCGATTATCATTTTTGCCATTTTGCTCAAACTGATATTATATCCGCTTACACACAAAATGTTTGAATCGACTCAGAAAATGCAAAAGATTCAGCCGATGATAGCGGAAATTCAAAGTAAGTATAAGAATGATAAGGTCAAAATGAATAACGAGCTTCGTATGGTGTACAAAAATTACGGCGTTAATCCGCTTGGTGGATGTTTGCCTCTTTTGTTACAGATTCCGATTTTTATCGCTTTGTATCCAGCTTTGAAGTTTTCTATTGCCCTGCGTCAGCAACCTTTTGTGGGTTGGATAGCTGATTTGTCTGCTCCCGATCCGTATTACATTTTGCCTGTTTTGATGGGTGTCTTTATGTACGTGCAACAGAAGTTTACCGCTATGGGTGGAGGAGATACTTCCAAGATGACAGATCAACAAAAGGCGATGCAATCTACCCAAAAAATGATGATGTACGGAATGCCGATTTTCATGGTGTTCATTTTCCGTGATTTCCCGTCTGGTTTGGTGCTGTACTGGGCTGTGTTCAATTTACTTTCTACAGTTCAGCAAATTTACATCAAAAAGAGATTTTCTACGAATTAGTTTATTGCTTTTTCAGATTTTGAAAATATTAGTTTCATAAATAAAAGGTAGGTAACCAATGGGTCGCCTACCTTTTAATTTTTGGGAGCGTCCATTAAACTGGTTATAATTTCCCCTGTTATAATAGGTTGACACCAATATTAAGTTTTCAAGAATTTGTAGCTCGTCATCAGGCAGTTGCAGTGTGTTATAGGTTGACACCAATATTAAGTTTTCAAGAATTGTTTCTTTGGACAAGGAGCCGTCGTCTTTGTTATAGGTTGACACCAATATTAAGTTTTCAAGAATTGTTTTTGAGCCTATTAATGATGCTTATGGTTATAGGTTGACACCAATATTAAGTTTTCAAGAATTAGCGTCTACGAGACTGGTGTCAAATTCAGGTTATAGGTTGACACCAATATTAAGTTTTCAAGAATCGCTGAAACTCATGTTGTAATGGTCTGTGAGTTATAGGTTGACACCAATATTAAGTTTTCAAGAATGGAAAATCTAATTAAATCAATTGAGGAATGGTTATAGGTTGACACCAATATTAAGTTTTCAAGAATTTATTAGGCTCTTTCATTCTCGCACCTCTTGTTATAGGTTGACACCAATATTAAGTTTTCAAGAATAACTCGGTTAAATTTTGTTAAGGATGCTGAGTTATAGGTTGACACCAATATTAAGTTTTCAAGAATTGCCTTGCCTAATTGCAGATGACTTGACAGGTTATAGGTTGACACCAATATTAAGTTTTCAAGAATGACTACTTTAGACAAAGGAAGCCCTCTTGCGTTATAGGTTGACACCAATATTAAGTTTTCAAGAATAAAGGAAGCACAAACAGAAACCAAAGATGAGTTATAGGTTGACACCAATATTAAGTTTTCAAGAATCCTGCAGGTCCAGAGCCAATAATCGTCACTGTTATAGGTTGACACCAATATTAAGTTTTCAAGAATACTGACCAGCCTACAAGTACCTATAACAACGTTATAGGTTGACACCAATATTAAGTTTTCAAGAATACGGAAATTTCAAATCGATTGGTTGGGCGTGTTATAGGTTGACACCAATATTAAGTTTTCAAGAATTCTGCATAGCTCCCTGTATCAGATATTTTCGTTATAGGTTGACACCAATATTAAGTTTTCAAGAATCGCCTGTCTTGGCTAATTGTTAAAAATGTAGTTATAGGTTGACACCAATATTAAGTTTTCAAGAATAATGCTTTGTTGCGTGCTATTGACATTTCAGTTATAGGTTGACACCAATATTAAGTTTTCAAGAATTTCTATTAATTTCGTATGCCAATTTGGTCAGTTATAGGTTGACACCAATATTAAGTTTTCAAGAATAAAAAGAAAACGCATCGGCACACGCATTCAGTTATAGGTTGACACCAATATTAAGTTTTCAAGAATACAAAGTAAAAATGATTGATAACGAAACTCGTTATAGGTTGACACCAATATTAAGTTTTCAAGAATCCCTGCCTTGCAATTTATTACAGGGCAGGGTGTTAGCCTAAAATCTTCTACCAAAAAGCTGTGCTATAAATCAAAAATTGTTAGTTGATTGGTCGTTTTTTCTTCGTATTTTTTACGATTGTTAAAGGTTATTATGTGGTCGTATTCTTTGTCCGTGAAAGTGAGTATGCTTACTTTTCCCCTCAGAGGCAAAGCAGAATGAATGATATTTATATACTTGGGTAGTTTTTCTCTTTTCCCACAAAATCTCATATATACAGAGTATTGACTCATCATGAATCCATTGTCTAGCAAAGTTTTGCGGAAATCTGTAGCTGCTTTGCGGTCTTCCTTTTCTATTACGGGCAAATCAAACATAACCATAATCCACATATAATGGTAACCAGATAGTTGATTCATTTCGGGGAAATCAGTAAGTTTTCCTTTTGCTCATAAGATTTTACCAAGCTCAAAACTGTTGCTTGCAGGCAATGTCTCAAGGAAGTTTTTTGATTATCAATAGTCATTTTTTTTCTCAAAATATCAGCCAAACTTTTTTTTACTTCGGGAGTTAATTCTTCAGAATAATCTTCGTTGCACAATTGATAAACTTTTTCATCTACCAGAGGACGAAAAGGCTCTATGAGATCATCACACAAGCATAAATTGTTATACATATTTCTGTGATGTATCCCCAAGCAAGGGCTTAGACCACATCCAATGATGTAACGAGCCAAGACGGAGCGGATAATTCCATAGCCAAAATTTAGATAAGTGTTGATTCCCGAAGCATCAAAATCTCGAATAAAATCTTGCCCAAACAATTTTTTCCAATAGATTTTTGCAGCAACAGCTTCAACATTTGTTATGTCTCCCGATTTTACCTTTTCCACCAGATTGAGTAATTCCAAGTTTTTTATATCACAGTTATTTAAAGTCTCTGCTTGTGCTTTAACTTTCAACTTAATTATGGTTTGCCACAATCTTTTTTGCAGGGGTTGACTAACATTTATTTGTTCTTTTAGTCTATATGTCGCCTTGTGATAACCAGCTGTCGGCAAAAGGATTGAAGTTGGATGGTATGAATTATTACAAATAACCAAAGGTATGCCCAATTCACCAAGTCGTGCTAATATGGGTTTAGAAAAAGTAATTCCAAATCCAGAGGCAATGATGCATAAAATATCGTCCAAAGGAATATTCGTTTTCTCATCAACATCAGGCTGGGAAATCTGCAAGAATCCCCTGTAAACATTTAGATAAAGATTGGGGAGGTATAAATCTACTATCCTATGGTTCATACAATTCGCCTATTGGAGAGATATAAACTTTTCGTGCTTTGGTTTTGATAAATTTGCTAATACTAAAAGAAACTCCATCCGTATCATCAGAAATACGAATATTTTTTATGTAAGCACGATGTTGATCCATTTTCTTTACTCTTCCGATAATTTCCTTTTCTTCTTCATCTTCATATTTCACGATGTCGTTTATAAACAAACGCATAATAAGTTTTGCCTCAGGTTCGGCAATTTTCCAATTTGGTTTAAAATCTTTTTGGTGAGCTTGGAAATTAGAAATAACTTCCATTTGCCATTTGCCTGCGTTTGTTCCGCGATTTGGCATATAAATATCAAGACAATAGTTATTGCCACTCACAAAATATTTGTAAGGGATTCCATTTTTGTCATAGATGGGAATAACGGTTTTTGGATCTATGCTATCATCAAAAACTTTAACTCTAATTATACCCAATTTTGTTAAATTTTCAGAATTATTTGATTTTTTACTTAATATCTCTCTAATATAATTGTTACATACAATTTCATTGGATCTTATTTCTGTTATAGGTCTCCTAATAGATAAACTTATTTTCTTAATTCTATCTATAAGCGAAGATTTGTATAAATCGAATGTCTTGTTAAATCTCAAAATTATGTCTATTTTTGGAACATCTTTGCTTTTAATTTTTCCTTCCAAATAATCTCTTAACTGTGGATAATGTTCATTATGTATTAAATAAGGCAAATCCTCTTTTTTTAAGTTTTTCAACAAAATGGTAGCACCATATAGTCCATAAGCTGTAGCCTTATGCAGTTCGCCAAAAGTTTTTTTGTTCCAAGCATGAAGGTTTTTACGAATGTGTTTTGTGGCTCCGTGTCTATCTTGCTTGTGAGAAACCAATATGTTATCAACGAGAGATTGCATTTCTGAAAGATTAAAATTTTCAAAGGGAGGTGGCATTTTTTCTATCAATCTATCACGAGACTCTCTAACTTGAGTAAAAATTTTTTGAAGCATTCCTCTTGTAGTACACGCTATCACAAAAGCATCAATAGCATGGTGTCTATGGTCAGCACGATTTTTGTTATTGTCGTCCGCTATTAGACTATTCAAGCCCCAATGATGGCGAAGTTTGGCTGTAAGTTGCCCCTGAATAGTCCAGACATTATTGGCTCCACACACATATTGCATATACTCTCGGGCAATCTTGCTTACATACTTGGTATCGTTGAGCATTCTTGCTATAATCGGGTTTTCGCCTTCATATTTTTCCATAGCATCAGGATAAAACCGCCATTGCTTATTTTTGGGCAAATTTTCTTTGACTCTATCAATAATATTTTTCCAATTATATTCAGGGATAGAGTTCTGTCCAAAAGCCTCATAAGGAGAACGATTGCCTTTGTCCAAATTGGCTTGCCTAAAGCATAAAGTTTTATTAGCATAAGAATCGTCAAAGGTTCTGCTTTTTGGTAAAATATGCTCAATCTCAACTTTATTGCTAAATAGAGTAGTAAATCCTATGTTCTTTCCTGTATACGGGCAGCATCTGTTCTTATCGTCTTTAGCATTCAATTCTACCCAAAGTTTATATTTGATTATATTCTCTTTGTTTTTTGGTAAGCCATGTTCAGCCAAAAAAGCAACTGCTTTTTCATTTGATTTTCTATTCTTTTCATTTGTTTCATTAATTTCATCATTTTTCTTTTTGCTTAATTTCAATTCTCTTGCTAATTCAATAACTATTTGCTTTGGAGCTCCATATTTTTTACAAAGTAAATTTACTATAGTTCGTAGTTGATTAAGGACAATATGTACGGTGGGATTGCCAATTTTTCCATAGCAAATCTCTGGAATTTGATTTTGGTCGCCATTGCCAAACAAAGCATGATGTGGCATAACTTCTCCATAATATGGCAAATTACCTTCATCATAGAGAGTCCCATCATAGTTATTGATAGTATATTCAACTTCTTCAATTGCTTCATGCAGTTGTAAGCCTTTCTCCAAATAAGGCAAAAGTTTTTCAATTGCCTTTTTGCTCACATTTGCATATCCACTTGGCAAAGAAACAGAAGAAATATATTCAGCTTTCTCTTGAGATACATCATAGGTTTTGCTCAACCAAGAAACTAAATTTTTTTCCACTTCTTTAATGTTTTCTTCGTTCAAAATTTTTTCAACAATCAGATTTTGAGTAGGTAAATCAAATTTGTCCCATTCAGCACCAAAACATTTTTCACTTCTAAAAATACTAAAAGTTAAATTTCCCTCTAAACCATCTCTGCTTTCAGATTTTTCAAAATTGAACTCATAATTGTTTGCTAAAGCTCTCCCAAATATTTCGTTTCGCAAGGCTGAAAATTTGCAACTTTTTTGAGAAGATAATTTTTGCACCAATTTTACTTTTTCTTCCAAAGTCAAATCTTGCTTCTTACCCTCAAAAGTGATAATTTTCAAATTATTCACTTCTTGCCATATTCTAAATAGCTGAAACAATGGATGGGCTTTTGCAATTCGAGGTTCTCCTTGTTCAAATTGACATTTACCCTTTTCTTGAGGCTTTAGGTCTCGTTGCCAAAATATTGCGTGATAAATTTCATTCTTGATTTCTTCTGTTAATTCAGAATGAAATTTTGCTTGAGCTACCCAAAGTTTTTGAAATTCATCTTCCACTTGCTCTCTATTTAAAACATAAGAATAAGAATTTTTACTTCCAACATTGGAAACAGTTATTTTTACTCGCTCTCCATTTTCTATTTTATCACAGAAATACTCTCCGATTGTTCGGCAGTTGCTTTTAGCTAATTTATTTTTAAAATCAGCCATGGCAACTTTCATATTACTTTTCTCAGCTTCCTGATTGTCATATTTTCTATTGCTTTTGAAACCTCGCTTTTGTCCCAAATGAAATAAAGCTCTGCCGAAATCATACAGTGACAACCTTTCATCCAATCCTCTTTTCCTTAATTTATAAGGATTTTTGTTTGCGACTATTTTTTGCTCTTCTCTATTTGTGGTCATCATATTGTGTTTTATGAGAACTTCTAACAATTCAGATTTACGCTTGAACTTCCTATAATTATTTCGTCTTGCTCCTCTGTGTTCCCTTCTAGCAACGTTCAGTGGTTTTTTACTTTGAGCATCTCTTCCGTCACTAAAAATTCTAGACCCCATGTCTTCCAAAGAAAATATCTCGCCTTTCCCATCCAATTTTAACACAGTCCAACCTATGGAGGTTGAACCCAAATCAAGTCCTAATCTATATTTCATATTTACCTCGATTTTTTTGTTGACAATCTAAGATAGGGAATTGAATATTGCAAGTGAAAACTTAGTATTGGTGTTTCAGCCTATTAATAAGGTTTTTATTCACCAAAAAATTAAAGGTAGGAGTTTTGCTCCTACCTTTTTACTATTTCAAATACAATCTAATCGATATAATCAAGCACGATATTTAGTATTCTGTGGATTGGCTCCGCAGCACCCCAGAGGAGTTGGTCGCCAACGCTGAAAGCTGTGATGTATTCCTCTCCAAGGTTCATCTTTCTAATTCTGCCTATTTGTATTTTTAGAGAGCTACTGACATAAGCAGGAGTTAATCTTTGCAAAGTCTCTTCTTTGTTGTTGGGAACAATCTCCACCCACTCGTTGCCAGAAGCGATAATCTCTTCGATTTTTTCAATAGGAAGATTTTTCTTCAGCTTGATAGTAAAGGCTTGGCTGTGGCAACGCATTGCACCGATTCTAACGCACTGACCGTCAATATGCAAATGATTATCGTGAATGCCCAAAATTTTGTTGGTCTCGACAAGACCTTTCCACTCTTCGCGAGTTTGTCCGTTGTCCATAGCTTTGTCTATCCACGGAATTAAGCTTGCAGCCAGAGGGGCTCCAAAATTGTGAGTTGGGAATTCACCGTTGTGGAGAGTCTTGGTTACATTGGTGTCAATATCCAAAATAGGTGTAGAAGGGTCGTCTGTAAGAGGTTTAGCATTTGTCCCGATTACGCCCATTTGTTTTACCAATTCATGCATATTTTGAGCTCCAGCACCAGAGGCTGCTTGGTAAGTCATGGAGGTAATCCAGTCCACCAATTTTTCGCGGAACAACCCGTTGAGTGCCATAAGCATTAGAGAAACTGTGCAGTTACCACCGACAAAAATTTTCACTCCGTTTTTTAATCCCTCGTCGATAATATGTCTGTTCACAGGGTCTAAAACGATTATGCTGTCTTTGCTCATGCGGAGTGCGGATGCGGAATCTATCCAATATCCGTTCCAACCTGTGGCGGTTAGCTTTGGGAACACTTCTTTGGTGTAATCTCCACCTTGACAAGCCACGACAATGTCGAGTTCCTTCAGAGCATCGATGTCATAGGCATCTTTCAACAGAGAGGATTCTTTGGTAACTTCAGGAGCTTTTTGTCCTACTTGTGAAGTTGAAAAGAACACAGGTTTAAATTTTGTGAAAAGTTTTTCTTCTGTCATTCTTTTCATTAATACCGATCCTACCATTCCTCTCCAACCGATGATGCCTACTGTTTTCATGAGTAAACTCCTTAATATTTATTGATATAGGGTTCAGAAGATTTTTTTTGGATTGATGTGTCAAGATTAATTTGTTTTCGTAACATATTTATTTTCAAATAGTTAAGAGAGTTAGACTACTTTTAATTGTTACAAAAATAACAATAAGGTGTAACTTCGTGGTTTTCAAGGATGTTTTATTGTTTCGGTGCAGATGGATTTATTAAAAGGGAGTTTGAATTAGCTACAATTGTTCTGTGGAATTGAGTTGAAATTTTAATTTGCGAAATTTGTTGCAAAATTTTTTGATTATTTTCGAGTGACTTCACAAGGGGCAAATTTATTTAAAGGAGAGTATTATTATGCTCAATATTTGCCTTTCTTTTTGTGGGGTGCTCTTGTGAGGCACTTGAAATTCGATGAATTTGCTGCGGATTATGATGCTTGGTTCTTGGAAAATCAAAATCTTCTTTATTCGGAAGCAAAGTTAGTTGCGTATTTTTTGGAAGAAAAATCCAAAATTTTTTCTGTCGGTTGTGGAAGTGGAATTTTTGAATCTATTTTGTCCGACAACTTCAATATTGAAATCATGTACGGGATAGAACCGTCCGTGAGCATGGCGAAGATTGCTCGTAAGCGGGGAATGGAAGTGGAGGTCGTCACCGCTGAAGAGATGAGCCTGCCTGAAAATGAGTACGATACGATTTTATTCAACGGGACTCCTAGCTATATTTCGGATTTGAAAACGGCTTTTGTGAAAAGCTATAACGCCTTGAAATCGGGCGGAAAGATTGTGGTGATAGATGTTCCCAAAGAGAGTTCCTATGCGATTATGTACAATCTTGCCAAGAGTTTGGGTGCTTGGGAGCATCCGCTGTTGCATGGAGTGCATCCGCGAGACCCGTATCCGATTGAGTTTGTTAAGGTTGCGAATTGGCGAACTACACAGGAGAAGGTTGAGATGCTGAAAGAGGTTGGATTTTCTGATTTTCAGTTTGCCCAGACACTCACCAAACACCCTTTGTATTCCAACGATGTTCAGGAAGAACCGATTTCGGGCTACGATTGTGGAGATTATGTTGCTATTTGTGCTGTGAAAGAATAGGTGGAGGGCGATAATGGGAAATTTGAATTTGCTCCGTGAGGATTTGCAAAAAATCAAGCAGAACGCTCCTCTGGTGCACAATATCACAAACTATGTGGTGATGAATAACACTGCCAACGCTCTGCTTGCGATTGGGGCGTCTCCAGTGATGGCACACGCGGTGGAGGAAGTGGAAGAGATGGTGGGCTTTGCTTCTTCGCTAGTGTTGAATATTGGTACCCTCAGCAAGCAGTGGGTGGAGGCGATGATTTCGGCAGGCAAAAAAGCTAAATCGCGTGGTATTCCGATTGTGTTTGACCCTGTGGGTGTAGGAGCTACTTCTTATCGCAGTGATGTTGCTTCGGAGATTTTGAGCAAGGTTAGCCCAAGCGTCATCCGGGGAAACGCTTCGGAAATTATGGCGTTAGCGGGAATGACAGTGGCAAGCAAAGGCGTTGATTCTGCCAATGCGACCACAGACGCTTTGGATTCCGCCAAGAGTTTGGCTTTGTCGCAGAAGTGCATAGTGGTGGTCAGTGGAGAGCAGGACATCATTACAGATGGCGAGGAAGTCTATTTTAACGACTCTGGCGATGCAATTATGACGAGAGTGACTGGAATGGGTTGCACCGCTTCCGCATTGCTTGGTGCATTTTTGGCAGTGAACGAAGATTATTTCCAAGCCTCCGTAAACGGAACTGTGTTAATGGGTAAAGTGGGCGAATCTGTGTCTGCAAAAGTTGTGGGTTCAGGCAGTTTTCAGGTAGCTTTCATCGATACGCTCTACCAATTGTTCGAGGGCAACGTGATTTTGGAAGAGTTATGAATTTTGACCTTTCGCTGTATTTGGTGACAGACAGAAGCTTGCTGAACGGCAAAGATTTTTTGCGAACTGTGCAAGATGCTGTGGAAGGTGGCGTGACTATGGTGCAGTTGCGGGAGAAGAATGCGGACAGTTTGGGATTCTACCGCTTGGCTATGGACTTGAAAAAAATACTGAGCAAGTACGATGTTCCGCTCATCATCAACGACCGATTGGATATTGCTTTGGCGGTGAATGCCGATGGATTGCACCTTGGTCAGTCGGACTTGCCCTGTGCTGTAGCTCGCAAGATTTTGGGTAAGGACAAGATAATCGGCTTGTCTATCGAGAGCGTTGAGCAGAGTCTGCATTTGGCTTCTGAGCCAATCGATTATATCGCTTATTCGCCAGTGTTTGCCACGAACACCAAAGAGGATATTTCATCGCCTTTGGGGTTGGGTGGAGTGAATAAAATTTCGGCTTCGGCAAATTTGCCAGGGGTTGCTATTGGTGGCATCAATGAAGCGAATGCGGACAAGGTTATTGGAGCGGGAGCAGACGGAATTGCTGTTGTTTCCGCAATAATGTCGGCAGACAATCCCAAATTGGCATCCAAGAGCCTTCGGGGAATTGTAGAAAAAGCGAAGAGTGAGCGAAAATGAAATTGAAAGAGTTGGGCGAATTTGGATTTATAGAGAGCGTTTCTCAAAAGTTCTCATCACTTTGTTCATCTGATATTTGTGGAATTGGTGACGATTGTGCTGTGTTTTCGGGCGGAGAGAAAGAAGATTTCGTTGTTAGCACCGATTTGCTGTTGGAGGATGTTCACTTTCTTCTGGATAAGACGAGTTTTTACGAGTTGGGGAAAAAATCTTTGGCTGTAAACCTCAGCGATTTGGCAGCAATGGGAGCGACACCATTTGCTTCCTTTTTGTCTCTGGGAGCTCCGCCCTCTATAAGTGGTGAGGATTTGACGAGCTTTATGGACGGCTACCGCGAATTGTCTGCGGATTTTCAGATTCCGCTTTTGGGAGGAGACACATCTTCGTCTGCTGACAAATTAGTCGTCAACGTCTGTGTGATAGGCAAAGTCGCCAAGGGGAAAGCTAAGTTGCGTTCAGCGGGTCAGCTCGGAGACTTGGTTTGTGTAACGGGGAATTTGGGAAATTCTGCTGGAGGATTGCAAGTGCTTTTGCAACATCTTGAAATTGATGATAAGAGCAAGTTTTTAGTCGAGGCTCATCATAATGTGAAGCCCAGAGTTGCCGAGGGAATTTTCTTGGGTCAGAGGGATTGCGTTCACGCGATGATGGATATTTCTGATGGATTGGCTTCGGATTTGAAACATATCTTGAAGGCTTCCAATTTGGGCAGTGAGATTTGCTTGGAAGATTTACCGATTTCTGCTGAATTATCCCAAGTTTGCACTGAACAAAACTGGTCTGCACTAGACTTGGCTTTGGCAGGTGGCGAAGATTATGAGCTTCTCTTTACTGTGGCGAAGAACGAAGTGAGTAAATTGCAAGATGAGTATACGAAGGAGTTTGGCAAGTCTTTTTATGTTGTGGGCGAGCTTGGTGAAAGCCCAAATAAAATTGTATGGCGAAAAAAAGGTGAGATTGCCGAGTTGCAACTCAAAGGATTCGACCATTTTAACAAAGGAAAATAATTATGAAATATCGTAGAGTTTTGACGATTGCCGGTAGCGACAGCGGAGGTGGAGCTGGCATTCAGGCGGACATCAAGGCGATTAGTGCGTGTGGATGCTTTGCCACTTCGGCTATCACGGCGATAACCGCTCAGAATACGTTGGGCGTCAGGGATATTCATCCTGTGCCTGAAAATATTTTGGCTTCTCAAATCTCCGCTGTTTTGGAGGACATCGGGACGGACGCTGTGAAAATCGGAATGTTGCACAGCAGTGAAGTGATAAAAGTTGTGGCTGAGATGCTCAAAAAATTTGCTATCAAAAATGTTGTTTTAGATCCCGTGATGGTGGCGACTTCTGGCGATAAACTCTTGCAGGACGAAGCGATTGCCAGTTTGCAACGAGACTTGATTCCCATGGCGAGAATCATCACTCCCAATATTCCTGAAGCGGAAATTTTGTTGGACAAGAAAATCACCAACCAAGAGCAGTTGCCAGATTTTGCTACGGAATTGTCCGAAAAATTTGGGGTAAGTGTGCTACTGAAAGCTGGACATTTGCAGGACGATGAACTCGTAGATGTGTTTTACGACTTTGAGAAGCGAAAAGTTAATTTGCTCAAATCCAAGCGGTTATTTACCAAGAATACACACGGAACTGGTTGCACGCTCTCTTCTGCTTTGGCGGCTTTTTTGGCACAAGGCTATTCTCTGGGAGAGACAGTTAGTTTGGCTAAGGATTACATTCATAACGCGATTGAAGTTGGAGCAGGTTATTCTATTGGAGATGGACATGGACCTGTTCATCATTTTTATAAATTTTGGAGATAGATATGAGTATAGACTTTTATAAATTGGCAACTCCTTATGTGGAGGAAATTAAATCGTGCAAATTCGTGCAACAATTAGTGAATGGGAAATTGTCAGAGAAAATATTCCAAGAGTATTTGTCGCAGGATGCTTTGTATTTGCAAAAAGAGGCAGGCTATTTTCAGCAACTTTCCACATTGGCTAAAGATCCTAAGGATAAGGTTTTTTTTGAGGAAATGGAGAACGATTGCTTGCAGATAGAAGCCGAGATGCAGAACAAATTTTTCTCATTATATGGAGTTTCTGGATTCCACGCGGAGCAATTCACTTTTTTGGCTTATAGGATGTTTTTGGAAATGCAATTGAAAATCGAACGCTATGAAGTGGCGATTTGTGCCTTTTTACCGTGCTATTTGTTGTATGCAGAGTTGGGGAAGTTTTTGGTTGCAGAGAGTGTAGAGAAAAACAAGTATCATAAATTTATTGCTACTTATTCTGGAGAGCCGTACGCTGAATACATCTCTCGCTTTGTGCAGATTATCGATAAGCATTGGCAGAAGTCCGAAGAAGTTGCCCGCAAGAAAATGGAGCTTTTGTTTCTGATGGCGTGCCAGCACGAGGTTAATATTTTCCAAGATTTTTTGAAATAAATGGTTTTGTAGATTTTTTGATAATAACTTGCGGAAAATAATTAATTGTTTGGGAAGTTTGATAGCTGAATTGCATTAAGGAGAATAAGTTTGAAGTTGTGTATATAGAAGGGGAAATGGTTAAAATTATAGATAAATTTAAAGAATTAATTTCGATTGCATTTTCTTGTTTTTTATCTCTGAAGTTGTTTTCTAATTGGATAGACATAATAATATTTACACTTTTATTTTTTATGGTGATTTTTATAATTTTGTGTTGGATTCTTGTTGAAATTGATGTAGTTTTTTATAAAGACAAGTCTATTGAACTATCTAAAAAATATTCAAAAATGAAATCGGAAAGAGATAACCTAGAGTATAAAAATAAAGCTATTATCAATCATTTTTCACGGCAAACAAATTTTTACCATGGAAATTTTAAAAAGTTAATTGATGGAAAATATTCTTTATGGGTTTCTGAAAAGGAATACCATAACGGATATTATTATTATGATTTAACAATTTTAGGGATTTATGAAAATTGTAAAAGTCGCTTGCTTTCAATTATTCCTGATAAAAAAGAAATGATGGTTAGTATTGACGATTTGCTACCTTGCCCTCAAGATAAAGGATTTGGTACCATGTTGTTAGATTTTTTAAAGGAATTTGTAAGAGAACAAAATTATAAAGGAATTTGTGGTAATTTGGCAAATGTTGATTTGCAGGATCATGAGGAAAGATTGTTGCATTTTTATAAAAAAAATGATTTTGATATTCATTATGATGAAAACAGTAAACCAATGTCTATAAGTTGGAAATTACCCAAAATCTCCAAACATTCTTGACCGATTTTCTCATTCCCGCAAATTGCAATAAAATAGCACGATTATAGGAATGTAAATGAATTTTAAGATAGAAACTTACGGTTGTCAGATGAACATCGCCGATAGCCAATTGGTTGCGGGGATTTTGCAGGAAGTTGGTCACGAGATGGTGGAAGATGTTGAGCAAGCGGATTTGGTGGTTTTCAACACTTGTAGCGTCCGTGAACACGCGGAACAGCGGGTTTTGGGGCGAATAGCCAGCTTGTTGTCGTACAAAGAGAAGAAGGACAATTTTTATTTGGGCGTGATTGGTTGCATGGCACAGCGTTTGCAGGGGAAACTGTTTGAGAATGGCGTAGATTTCGTAGTGGGCGTTGATAAGTATCAATCTCTGCCGAAGATAGTGGAATCTTTGGGATTGGGGAAAAATATTTTGAATGCCGATTTTGATTCGGAGCAGATTTACGATTCTTTGCTTCCCATTCGCTATGAGGATTTCACCGCTTATGTCACGATTATGCGTGGTTGCGACAATTTTTGTACATATTGCATAGTTCCGCATCTCCGTGGACGAGAGCGTTCGCGACCTTTTGCGGAAATTTTTAAGGATGTATCCGATGCGGTTGAGCATGGGTTTTCGGACATAACGTTGTTGGGTCAAAATGTTAATTCCTACTCTTTTGAAGAGTTGAATTTTTCGGGATTGTTGCAAAAATTGTCCGAGATTGATGGCGTGAAGAGAATTCGATTTGTTACTTCGCACCCCAAGGATATAACGCCTGAGTTGATAGCGACGATGAAAAATTTTCCCAAGATTTGTCCGCATATTCATGTGGCGTTGCAGTCTGGGAACGACGAGATTTTGCAGAAGATGAACCGCAAATATACTTCGGCTTATTATTTGCAGATGGTCAAGGATTTGCGACAAGCCGTTCCTGAGATAGCCATTACCACGGACATCATTGTCGGTTTTCCGAGCGAGACACACGAGCAGTATTTGGACACTGTGAAGATGCTGAAGGAGGTTCGTTTTGATTACGCTTTTCTTTATAAATATTCTCCGCGTGAGGGAACGGAAGCGGCTACTTTCGCCGAGCAAATTCCTGAGCAGGAGCGTTTGGAGAGGCTACAAGAAATTATTGAGGTGCAGAACGCGATAACGACGCAGAAGTATGAAGAGCAGATTGGCAAGGTGAAGGAAGTTTTGGTGGAGAAGCTCAGCAAGAAAAATTCAGCGGAATTGGCAGGTAAGTCCGAAGATTTCAAGGTGGTGATTTTCCCTGGCGATGAGAGTTTGATTGGTCAATACGTGCAGGTCAAAGTCACTTCCGCCACTGGCTGGACGTTGAAGGGAGAGTTGGTTGGAGGCGGTGATGAGTAAAAAGATTTGGGCGGTGATACCTGCACGCTATGCTTCTACTCGGCTTCCTGCTAAGCCTTTGGCAGATTTGTGTGGCAAGCCCTTAATCCAGCGTGTGTACGAAAATTCGCGTGACTTTGGGATTTTTGATAAGGTCATAGTTGCTACCGACGACGAGCGGATATATTCTTGTGTTCGTGATTTTGGCGGAGATGTTGTGTTGACTTCGGCTGAGCATCGGACGGGCAGTGATAGGATTTGGGAAGTGGTGCAAAACGCGGACTGCGACATCGTTTTCAATATTCAGGGTGATGAGCCGTTTTTGCCCAAGACCGCTGTTTTGTCAGTTTTGGAGTTGTTTGACGATGTGAAAACTGATGTTGGTTCTGCTATGTATTTCCTTGAAAGTGAGAAAGTTACAACAAATCCAAATTGTGTTAAAGTTGTTTGTGATGTGCAAAATTTTGCTCTCTATTTTTCTCGAAACGCTATACCCTACAATCGCGATGCGAATGCTGTCGATTATTTTGGACACATTGGTCTCTACGCTTATCGCAAGGGCGTTTTGCAGGAATTTGTGAATAGCGGAAAAACTCCGTTGGAAATTGCTGAGAATTTGGAACAATTGAGGTTTTTGCAGATGGGTAAGAAAATTAAGATGGCTCTGGTGGACGACAAAGTTGTGGGAATTGACACGGCAGAAGATTTGCAAATGGCACGAGAGTTGCTGAGTAGATGAAAGAAAAAATTGCGTTGGCTCTTTCGGGTGGCATCGATTCGTCTGCTTGTGCTTACCTTTTGCAACAGCAAGGCTATGATGTCCACTGCTTTACCATGAAGTTGTTTGATGATAAACTTCTGGGATTTACAGCTGGCAATGGCAATGCGAATACCATTGAGAAATCGAGAGCAGTTGCCAAGAAGTTGCAATTGCCTTTTGAAGTAGTTGATTTGAGTGACGATTTCAACGAGACTGTTTTGCAACCGTTCTTGGCGAAATACCAAGCAGGATTGACTCCAAATCCTTGTGTCGATTGTAATTTTCACATCAAGTGGGGGAAGTTTGCCGATAGATTAGGGGACAGAGGATTCGGCAGAATTGCCAGTGGGCATTATGCCAAAGTGAAGTTCGAGAGTGGTAGTTACCGTGTTTACAAGGCACAAGACGACACGAAAGACCAAACCTACTTTTTTTGGCGATTGTCACAGGAACAATTGTCGCGAATGTTTTTTCCGCTATCTGAGTTGAAAAAAGTGGATATTAAATCTTTGGCTTTGGAGTTAGGGCTTGTTGCCGATGGAAGCGAAAGTCAGGGAGTTTGCTTCATTGAGAACGATTACAAGGAGCTTCTCACTCGGCTCATCGGGTCTAATCTCGGTCCTGTTCGTTTGAACGGGCAAAAAATCGGAGAGCATAAGGGGATTGCATATTACACCATCGGGCAACGACGTGGTTTGGCTTTGCCTCACGAGACGCCTCTGTATGTTAAGTCCAAGGACGCGAAGACCAACGCGATAACTGTTGTGGAGAGCAGGGAAATGCTTGCGACGTCCACTTTTTACATAAAGAACACGAATTTTTGGAATAACGACATCGAGAATTTGCAAAATCTAACTGTGCAAACTTGCTACAACACCAAGCCTGTTCCTGTCGATTTTGTTTCGGCTAAGGGCAAAGGCTATCTCGTGCAGACTGCAACGCCACTCAAGGCTATTGCTCCAGGTCAGTCGGCAGTTTTTTATCAAGACGAATTACTTATAGGGGGAGGAGAATTAGGATAATGGCAGAAGATTCAAAAGTTGATAGTAGTACCTCATTACAATTTATTAAAGGTCAATTAGCCGAATATATTGTGAAAAAGTTGTTACAGGATTCTGGTTATATTGTTAGTGATTTTGGTATGGAAAAATCTCATCCTGAAATTTTGGGAAAGATAGGGAAAGATTGTAATAATGTTTCTAAGATTGTTAGAAGAATGCCTGATTTTCTTATAATTTCTCCAGATGGTGAAAAGCATTATATGTTGGAAGTTAAGTACAGAAAAGATGGAAAACTATGTGCAAATGATTTACATGGTAAGGATGCAACTGAATACTATTTTGCGTATGAAAATGTTTATGTTATTATGATTAGTTTAGTCAAGGGAGAAGCAAAAATTAACTTATATTCAGTGAATGAAATTTTGGGAAAAAAAGAATTAGAAAAAGACCCAAAATTTACTTGTGAGTTTTCAAGAATATTTGCAGATATAGATAATGATTTAGTGAAACAATATTGTAATTGGATACAGTTGTTTTATTCTCAATTATAACAAATCTTTTCCACTCATTGCATCAATTGACAGTTGCAAGAAATCTTCTAATTCCATTCCAAAATCTTTGCAGTCGGCTATTTGCTCGCGATTTGCACCCTTGGCAAAACCGGTAGATTTGAATTTTTTCTTGAGCGATTTCAGCTTCACAGCTTCCACTTTTTTTTCAGGGTTCATCAGAGCCGCAGCGATAACCAAACCAGAAATCGGATCGCTTGCCCAGAGGTGTTGACTTAGTAAGTCATTCTTCTCGGCAAGGCAGTTGTGAGCTTTTATTGCATTCAGCACATCATCGTCCACATCTACGCCTTTCAGATATTCTACTGTTTTGAGGGAGTGTTGCTCGGGATTATCTTTGGTTTCTTCGTAATCCAAATCGTGCAGAAGCCCTGTGATGAACCACTTGTCAGCATCGTTGTTGGTGGTCTTGGCGAGTTCCTCCATGATGTAGGCAACGGCTAAGCTGTGATTTCGCAGGTTTTCGTTTTGCAGATATTCGTCCAATAATTGGAAAGCTCTTTCGCGTGTAATCATTTTTGTCTCCTTGCGTGAAAATTTTATTGATTTGAAGTGAGGGAGAAGGGGAATTTTGTCAAATGTTATTGTTCGTTCCCTTTGTATGATAAAAAAGCCATTTATTAAAGAGAGCTAAGAGATGGATACCCACTCCCGTGAGTATGAGGATTAGAGTAGCAAGAAGTCTAAGCGAAGCAGGAAGCCCAATGGTTTCTCATTCTCGCGAACGCGGGAATCTACAACCCAAGCTAATCATCATTCCTGATAAAAGGAATAGAAAAAGCAAGCCCCTTTTTACAGAGGCTTGCAAGGAGGTAGTATGTGATTTAATTCTGTTAGAATGAATATTCCAAATAGCTTCCGACTTGGATGAGGTCGTCGCCAGATCCACTAGTGTAGAGAGCTTTGCCAGGCATGATGTATGCACCAGTTACCTTCAAACAGAGCGTTTCAGTCGCCTGATAGTTGAAGCCTAAGTCAAACTCAGTTCCCAAATCTTTGCTTTTTTCTACTTTGTTGTTTTTTGAATAAACCACATCTTCAGCGGTTTGAGCCCAGCCGATAGCAACGTGAGCGGAGAGCTTTTCAACAATTGGTTGGTCGCACACCAGAGCCAACATCAAAGCTCCGTGAGTGTTTGCTTTGTCATCGCCAATGCTACTTGCCCCCAAATTGATTACTGATTGGTCTGTAGGACCTCCATCGCCGAAATATTCCAAACCATTAGAGTAGCTTGGCGAAATCCCCATGAAAGCCTTGTAATCTCCGTCAACTACATCTCTGCCTTTTGCTCCAGAACTAAAGAATACATCGAAGGCAACGACGGTTCCTTTTTCAGAAGCGTAAGTAGGTTTCAGGCTGACGGCATAGGCTTGAGCATCAATTTTTTTGTATCCAGTTGATTTGGCGTCCCAATTTCCTGTCATGTAGGTTGCAGTGAAATCGACAGTTACCCCATTTAATCCGAGAGAATTTCCGTCAAAATTATAGTAGGGACTGAACCAAAATAGATTTCCTCTTTTGTAGTTACCTTCACTTTTGAAAGTACCGAGAGATCCATTGTTATTATAGTTAACCTCAATTTCTGGCAAGCAATTTGTTTTCGCCAAAAGGTCTACTCCGAGTGTTCCGACTTCAGCGGTTGGCGTTGAAAAACTTGCAATAATTCCGTGAGCATCGTTGTCTGCGTTGTCGTTATCGCCTTTATCGATGAGGAACATTCCTAAAGATAAATCGAATTTCTCTGCAATGGTAGTTTTTGCTTGATAGCCAAAGAAGTTGTCGTCCAGCACCATACCAGAGGTGGCAGCAAATGGATAAATACCTGCGGAAAGTTCCACATTGGGGATAAAAGCAGGAGCGAAGATATAAGCTTTATCCAACTTCACTGATTTATTGGCGTCCGTCAGAGGGTCGCCATCACCCCAATTAACTTCCAAAAACAACTGTATGTTGTCTTCGGTTTTTCCCTCCATCAGGATTTGAACCCGCTGGCTTCTCCATGTTTGTGTGTGAGCGTCTTTGTCATAGCTGGGGTTGTTGGTAATTCCTCCGCGAGCTCTGGCTGTACCTGACCAGTCAAGGTCGAAGGCAGATAGAGACAGCACGCAGAAAGAAGTCACAAAAAGTGCTAAAATTTTTTTCATCTTTTCTCCTATAATTTTTTGCGACTTATAAATGAGAATGAGTCTCAATGTCAACAAGAAAAATTGTTTTTTTCCTTCATGGAGGAATTATGAGAATTTTCTACGAAAAACAATTGAGGTTGGATACCCGTTTGCACGGGCATGAGATTAGAGTAGCAAGAAGTCTAAGCGAAGCAGGAATCCCAATAGTTTCTCTTTCTCGCGAACGCGGGAATCTACTGGGATTGGAATAGGTCAGATTTGCAACAAAAGAAAATGAATCTTCCCTCACTTTCCTCTTGGATTTTCTTTACAATTTACCGGCACTTTTAACTGTGGGCTTATGAACAATATCAGAAATTTTTGTATAATCGCACACATCGACCATGGCAAATCGACGCTTTCGGACAGGTTTTTGCAACTCACGGGAGTGCTCGGCGACGCCAGTGGGCAGGTGTTGGACGATATGGAATTGGAGCAGGAACGTGGCATTACCATCAAGTCCAAAGCTGTGCGGATGACCTACACATATCAGGGACAGGAGTATGTTCTGAACCTCATCGACACACCAGGGCATGTGGATTTTTCTTATGAGGTTTCGCGAAGTTTGAACTCTTGCGAGGCTGCTATTTTGCTAGTGGACGCTGCTCAGGGAGTGGAAGCACAGACGATGAGCAACCTGTATCTTGCTCTGGAAAACGATTTGGAGATTATTCCCGTCATCAACAAAATCGACTTGCCGTCTGCGAATGTGCCTGCGTGCGAAGAGAAGTTGATAGAGCTTTTGAGCCAAGACAACATTTATAAGGTTTCCGCCAAATCCAACATCGGCATTCAGGAACTTTTGGAAGGTATCATCCGCGATGTGCCACCTCCCAAGGGCGATGAAAAGCAGCCTGTTAAGGCTTTGGTGTTTGATTCGTTCTACGATAAATATCGTGGCGTGGTCATTGTGGTCAGGGTTTTTGATGGCACTCTGAAAAAGGGTGACAAGGTGAAGTTTTGGTCGAACGACTATGAGTTTGTTGTTGAGGAGCTTGGTTATGCGGGATTGGGTCTGAAGCCAGGAAAAACCCTCAAAGCTGGAGACGTTGGTTACATTATTTCTGGGATAAAAGACATAGAGGACGCCAAAGTTGGCGATACCGTGACTGGCGTAAATAAGCCTTGTGCGGAAGCGTTAGCTGGCTTTCAGGAAGTGAAGCCGATGGTTTATAGTGGTGTTTTCCCTGTGGCGAGTGATGAGTACAAAGAGCTTCGCGACGCTTTGGAAAAATTGAAGCTGAACGACGCATCTTTGGTTTACGAGCCAGAAAATTCGTTGGCATTGGGCTTCGGTTTTCGCTGTGGATTTTTGGGAATGCTGCACTTGGAGATAGTGGTGGAGAGGCTCTATCGCGAATACGATGTGGCGATTATCACCACGGCACCGTCCGTTCCTTTTCGTGTTTTTGACAAGTCAGGACAAATGGTGGAGGTTCACAATCCCATCAATCTGCCAGAGCAAAAAAACATCGACCACATCCAAGAGCCGTATATGAATTTGGAAATTATCGTGCCGTCGCGATACATTGGCAATATTATGAAGCTCGTCATCGACAAACGGGGCATTCAGAAAAATATGGAATACATCGACGAGGAAAGGGTTTGCTTGCATTATGATATTCCGTTGTTGGAACTGATTTTTGATTTTTATTCTCGGCTGAAATCTGTTTCCAGTGGCTATGCGTCGATGGATTATTCGTATGCCGATTATCGCACTTCGGACATCGCGAAGGTGGATATTTTGGTCAACGGCGACAAAGTGGACGCGATGAGTTTTATGGCTCATCGGGACAAAGCTCGCTCTTGGGGGCTGAATATCACGGATAAATTGAAAGATTTAATCCCTCGACATCTGTTCAAAATCCCTATTCAAGCGGCTATCGGTAGTGATGTGATTGCTCGTTCCACGATAACTGCGATGCGTAAGAATGTGACGGCGAAGTGCTACGGTGGCGATATTACTCGAAAGAGAAAACTTTTGGAAAAGCAAAAGAAAGGCAAAAAGCGAATGAAAGAGATTGGTTCGGTCTCCATTCCGCAAGAAGCTTTTTTGGCTGTGATGAAAGCTGATAAAGCATAATCAGAACCAAAAGGAGGAGAAATTTTACACAATTTATTACGCGGAAAGAAAGTCGTTTTGGCTTCTGCTTCCGTACGGAGAGAGAGAATTTTGCAAATGTTGGGAGTGAAATTCGTAAAAATTGTTTCTAAAGTAGACGAAAATATTGGGCAAAAATTAACTCCTCTGATGTTGTGCAAAGAGTTGGCGAAAAGAAAAGCCGAGGACGTTGCCAAAAATTGTGACGAAAAATGCATCGTGATTGGTGCGGACACTTTTGTGAGTTTGGACAACAAAATCATTGGTAAGCCGAAAGATATGGAGGAAGCCAGATTTTTTTTGGAGCAACTTTCTGGGCGAACTCACTCGGTTTACACGGGAATTGCCGTTCACTACAAGAAGGAGACTTTGCTGAGCTATGGCAAAGCCAAGGTGACTTTTGACGATGTTGACAAGGTGCAAATCGACCAATACGTGCGGACAAAAGAGCCATATGACAAAGCTGGTGGCTATGCTCTGCAGGGCTTGGCGGGGCAATTCATCACAAAGATTCACGGCGATTGGTTTGCCGTGGTTGGTCTGCCTGTGAAAGAGCTTGCCGACATAGTCAGAAAAATATTATAAATTTTCATATAGATGCGTCCACAAACGAAGTTCCATTTTGATTCTTACCGCTACTATTTGCAGGTGGAAAAAGGACTTGCCGAACGTTCGTTGCAGGCGTATTTTGCTGATTTGGAAGATTTTATCCTCTTTGTGAATAGAGAGCTTGAGGATATATGCAACGAAGATTTGGTAAACTATCTGGTCAAGTTGCAGTCATACGGTTTGTCGCCTGCTTCGCTGATGCGTAAACGGAGTTCCATCAAAGGGTTTTTCGATTTTTTGCAGGTTCAGCAGGAGTTGGCTATTTCGCTTACGGACTTCCCCAAAATCAAACAAGGCTTACGTTTGCCGTCGGTTCTGTCCATAGAGCAGGTGGAAAAATTGTTGGCTGTTTTCGCAGAGGATAGCACGCCTTTGGGGATGCGGAACAGAGCGATGTTGGAGATTGCGTATGCTTGTGGTTTGCGAGAGAGCGAGTTGATAGAGCTGAAACTGAACGACTTGTTGTTTGACCAAGAGGTCGTTCGAGTAATCGGCAAAGGCAACAAACAGCGGTTCATTCCCATCTGCGACACCGCCATCGGCATTATGCAGAGCTACATTCAAAACTATCGTCCACTTTTGGTGAAGACAAACATTATCGATTTGGTTTTCGTGAACAAATTCGGCAGAAAATTGTCCAGAATGGGTGTGTGGAAAATCATTAAGAAAGCTGCTGATTTGGTAGGATTTCGCAAAAAGATTTCGCCACATATCTTGCGACATTCGTTTGCTACGCACTTGTTGGAAGCGGGAGCTGGCATCCGAGCCATTCAGATGATGTTGGGTCACGCTAGTATCAACACGACACAAATTTACACGAATATCGACAAATCACATCTGATAAACGTGCACAAAAAATATCATCCACGAGGGTAAAAAACATTGACATTTAAACCGCATTTTTGCCCTTAAGGTTATATAAAATGAAGAGGTAATATGGAAAATCTAAAGAACAGAGATAAAGAGATTTACGATTTAATTTTGAAAGAGACACAACGCCAAAAAGAGGGTTTGGAGTTGATTGCGTCGGAGAATTATGTTTCTCCAGCAGTGCTTGAGGCTACTGGTAGCGTTTTCACCAATAAATACGCTGAGGGCTACCCTTATCGTTGGAGCAAAAAGACAGGCGAGTTGAACTACAACCTCTATGGTCGCTACTACGGTGGATGTGGTGTTGTGGACAAGATGGAGCGAATTGCCATCGAGCGAGCCAAGGAGCTTTTTGGAGCTGAGCATGTGAACGTGCAAGCACATTCGGGTTCCACGGCGAATATGGCTGCGTACTTCACTTTGCTGGAGCCAGGGGACACAGTTCTTTCCATGGAGTTGAGCCACGGAGGTCACCTCACGCACGGCAGCCCACTCAGTTTTTCGGGTATGCTTTATAATATCGTTCACTATGGTGTGGAGAAAGAAACGGGAATGCTTGACTACGACAAAGTAGAGCAATTGGCGGACGAGTGCAAGCCGAAGATGATTTTGGCGGGAGCTTCCGCTTATGCCAGAAAGTTGGATTTTACTCGGTTCAAGCAAATTGCTGACAAAGTTGGAGCATATCTCGTGGTGGACATGGCTCACATAGCAGGACTTGTGGCAGCGGGCTTGCACCAATCTCCTGTTCCTTATGCCGACATTGTGACTACCACTACGCACAAAACTTTGAGAGGACCAAGGTCAGGACTTATTTTGTGTAAAGAGGAGTACGCTCAAAAAATCGACAAAATTGTTTTCCCTGGGTTGCAGGGTGGACCGCTTGAGCACGTTATTGCTGCCAAGGCTGTGGCTTTTGCCGAGGCTCTCAGCGACGATTTTGTGAAATATCAAAAGCAAGTGCTGTTGAACGCTCAGGCTTTGGCGAAGAGCATGACAAACCACGGATTCAATTTGGTTTCAGGCGGAACTGACAATCATCTAATGCTTTGGGATTTGGGCGATAAAGATAGTGGAGGTCCTTCAGGCAAGAAAATGGAAACTGCTTTGGGACTTGCTGAGATTACCGTGAACAAAAACGCAGTGCCGTTTGACACTCGCTCGCCATTCGTTGCTTCTGGCATTCGCCTAGGTTCTCCAGCAGTTACCACTAGGGGCATGGACGAAGCCGATATGCAAAAAATCGCTGATTTCATCTCCCGTGTTTACAATAATTACGATGACGAATTTGAGTTATCCAAGATAGGTCTGGAAGTTAAGGAATTCTGCAAAACCTTCCCTATATGCCAATAAAAAAAGTTGCTATCATTGGGAGACCGAACGTAGGCAAGTCTTTCTTGTTCAATCGGTTATCCAAAACCATTTCTGCTATTGTTGACCCCATGGAGGGCGTTACTCGTGACAACAAGAGTTACGTTGTGCTTTGGGATGGCAAGATGTTTGAGCTGGTGGACACAGGCGGTCTATTTGGCAAGCACGATTTTGACAAAGAGATTTTGGAGAAAGTCGAAGCAGTGATTAGCGAGTCCGACCTTATTCTTTTTGTGGTGGACGTTCAGATTGGTTTGCTACCAGTGGAGAAAAAAATTGCCAAACTGCTGCAGAAGAAAGAGACTCTGCTTATTGCGAATAAATGCGATACGGAGATGGACGCTTCGCAAAATTTTGAATTTTTGGCATTAGGTTTGGGTGAACCTGTTTCCGTTTCCGCCAAGCTAAACCGCGGAACGAGACAGCTTTTGGATATGGTGGTTGAGATTGCAGGCGAAAGAGTAAACGTTGACAAAGAGAAAGAAAAGCTGAAAAACAAAATTCGTTTCAGCATTGTCGGGCGACCCAATGTGGGCAAATCGAGTTTGCTCAACAGAGTTTTCGGAGAAGAGATTTCCATTGTGAGCGACATTTCTGGCACCACTCGTGACGCCATTGGGAGCGACATTACCTACAAAGGCAGGGAAATTCATTTTGTGGACACAGCGGGGCTTCGTCGCAAGAGCAAGATTAACTACGGAGTGGAATATTTCAGCACTCAGAAATCTATTGCTTCCATCATTTCCAGCGATGTCGTTATCCTCGTGCTGGATGCTACTCGGAGCTTTTCCAATCAAGACCAAAAAATCGGAGCTTTTGCCAAAAACCATTACAAAAACATTTTGGTTGTGGTCAATAAGTGGGATTTGGTGGAGAAAGACAATAAATCCCACGACGAATACAAAAAGAGGGCGTTCAAGTTTTTCAGATTTTTGGACGATTGTCCGATAATTTTTACTTCTGCCATCACAGGTCAAAGGGTCGGAAGAATTTTACAAGAGGGAATCGATTTGTACGACAGGAGTTCGCACAGAGTTTCCACATCCAAGCTAAATGAGGCTTTGCAGAAATGGTTGGATAGATTTCCGCCTCGTCAATCGTCAGGCAAATTGGTGAAAATATTTTATGCAACGCAGATACAGACTAATCCCGTGAAGGTTGTTGTGGTTTGTTCCAATCCTGATAACATCGGCTCGGCATACAAGGGATACATTTTGAACAATTTTAAAAAAGAGTTTGGCTTTCATGGAGTTAGCGTAAAAATTACCTATAAGCAAAGAGGGAAGAATGACAACGTCGATAGTGAGTAGTTTTTTCTACGTTTTTCTAATCGGATACCTCATCGGAAGCATCCCCAGTGGATATATCGCGGGCAAGATTTTTAAGGGGATAGATATTCGTGAGCATGGCAGTGGAAATATTGGCACTACGAATGTGTTTCGGATTCTTGGTTGGAAATTTGGAATGGTTGTCTTTTTTGCAGACTTTTTGAAAGCTTTGATTTTTATTCAAATAGTGAAGTGGCATTTTTTTTCAAATCAGTCTTTCTTGTTGATTCTTGCTGCTCTCATGGTGATAGTCGGCAATGTTTTCCCAATTTTTCTGAAGTTCAAAGGCGGAAAAGGTGTAGCCAGTGCGGCAGGTATTTTTGTTGGACTTTGCCCAGTCGCTTTTTTGATAGCTTTTGTTGTGTTTGGTTTGGTTGTAGCAAAAACTCGCTATGTCTCTTTGGGCTCACTTTTGGCTTCACTTTCTTTATTTTTAGCGAACTTGTTTTTCTATTTCAAAGGAGATGTCGATTTGTTGGCAATTTTGGTATTGACTGGATTGATTGTAATTTTTATTTGGCTTAAACATACTAGCAATATCAAACGGCTCATCAGAGGGACAGAGCTTAAGATAGGAGAAAAAAAAGAAAAGTAGTTATGGAAGGTCTGAAAAAGCGATTAGATTCTTTTAAAAACTTGAAGATTGCTGTCTTCGGCGATTTAATGGTTGACCATTACATCAACGGCAGTGTCGCCCGAATTTCTCCTGAAGCCCCTATTCCTGTGGTGGATGTGCAAGAGGAAAAGTACAGTTTGGGAGGAGCCGCCAACGTTGCCGCGAACATTTCGTCTTTGGGTGCAAAGGCTTTTATGTTTGGTGTTTGTGGGGAAGATATGGGTAGCAATCATCTTCGCAGGTGCTTGGAAGAGCAGAATATTTCAGCGGACTATTTGGTTGTTAGTGAAAGCCGCCCGACTACTCTCAAGAGCAGAGTTGTGGCGAGCAATCAGCAAGTGGTTCGCATCGATTTTGAGGAGAAATCTTTTATAGATAACGAATTGGCTCAAGAGGTTTTGGGCAAATTCGAGCAAGTAGCTTCGGAGTGTTCGGCAGTTATTTTGGAAGATTATAATAAGGGATTTCTTTCCGCTTTTCTGATTGAGGGAATTATCAAAATTGCCAAGAAACACAACTTGCCAGTTTGTGTTGACCCCAAATTTAACAATTTTGCTTCGTACAAGGGCGTAAGTGTGTTTAAGCCCAATATGTCGGAATTCTGTGCTTTGACAGGAATGACAAATTTTGATGAATTTGAAAGAAAGGCGTGGAAGATGGTGGACGATTTGGAGTGCGAATATCTAATTGTCACTCGAGGTAGAGACGGCATGTCCATTTTCCAAAAGTCACGTGGGCATGTGGTTAATATCCCTACGTTTGCTCAAAATGTGTATGATGTGTGTGGTGCTGGAGATGCTGTGATTAGCTCGTTGGCCTTGGCTATCGGTGCTGGTGCGGACATCGTGGAAGCGTCTCGCATTGCTAATCACGCAGCAGGTGTGGTTTGCGGGAGAATTGGCGTTGTTAGTGTCAACAGGCAGGAGATAATAGATTCTTTCGCCCAGTGGCAGATTGGTGCGGACGAATAATTTTATAAATTTTAAGTAAAAAAACTCTTTATATTTAGTAATAAATAAGGTAAAGGAGAAATATAATGAATGTAATACCTGGTTTATGGTATTTGGCACCGATTGGTGCCTTGATAGCTCTTGTTTTCGCATATATTATCTTTGCGGGTGTAAAGAAACAACCTGCTGGAAACGAGACTATGGAAACCATTGGTAAGCATGTTCGCGAGGGAGCTTTTGCTTATCTAAGACAGCAGTACAAAGGAGTTGCAATCTTTTTTGCAATTGCTTTTGTCATTTTTAATATTATGGCATGGGGAATGGGAGTGCTTCATCCGTTAGTGCCATGGGCATTTTTGACTGGTGGATTTTTGAGCGGTCTCGCTGGATTTTTCGGAATGAACACAGCTACTATCGCTTCCGTCAAAACCGTGCAAGCTGCAACAAAAAGCATGGATTCCGCTCTTAAGGTAGCTTTTAGAGCTGGTGGAGTTATGGGTCTTGTTGTTGTTGGATTGGCTTTGGCAGATATTTGCCTCAAGTTTTTTGCTTTAAATTCCTTGGGATTTGATTTGCAAACCATCACAACAATTATGCTTGCTTCTGGTATGGGAGCTTCCACTCAAGCGTTGTTTGCTCGTCTTGGTGGAGGTATTTACACCAAAGCTGCTGACGTAGGTGCTGACCTTGTGGGTAAAGTTGAAGCTGGTATTCCAGAGGACGACCCAAGAAACCCAGCTACTATCGCTGACAATGTTGGTGATAACGTAGGCGATGTTGCAGGAATGGGTGCTGACTTGTACGAGTCTTATACAGGTTCTATTTTGGCTACTTCCATTTTGGGCTTCTCTGCAGCCGCCAGACTTGGTGCAGAAGCGATGAATTTCGTGATAGCTCCCATGGTGATGGCTGGAGTTGGTGCAATTTTGGCGATTATCGGCATCTACTTGGTATCCACCAAAGAAGGTGCTAGCATCAAGGAGCTTATGGCGAGCTTGAACAAAGGTGTTCACGTTAGCTCGGTTCTTATTGTGGTTGCTGGTTATTTTGTAACTAAGTTGCTTTTGCCAGCCGACATTTCTTTGGGAATTTTCTTTGCTACTGTAATAGGACTTGCTTCTGGGATTTTGGTTGGATATTTCACGGAGAAATACACTTCCGACGCTTATGCTCCCACTCAGGGGATAGCTGCTCAGGGTAGCTACGGACCTGCTACGGTTATTATCGATGGACTTGCTGTGGGAATGCAATCTACTTTTGCTTCGGTTTTGGTAATCGTTGTGGCTATCATTGCTGCGTTCAGCGTTTCTGGTGGATTTTCTCAAATGGAATTGGGTCTTTACGGAATTGGCTTCGGTGCTGTTGGTATGCTCTCTACTTTGGGCGTGACTTTGGCGATGGACGCTTTTGGACCTATCGCTGACAATGCAGGTGGAAATGCCGAAATGAGTGGCTTGCCAGAAGAGGTTAGAAAGCGTACAGATGCTCTCGATTCTGTTGGTAACACCACTGCCGCTACAGGTAAAGGTTTTGCCATCGGTTCTGCTGCACTCACCGCTATGGCACTTCTTGCATCTTACATTGAGCAAATCAGAATTGGTTTTATGGATATGGGCATGAAAACTTTCACCGTGATTTATTCCAGTGGAGTAAAAGAGGTGATTGAGGTTTCTAAGGCTGGAATAGCCGATTTTGTTAATTATTATAGCATCACTTTGATGAACCCGAAAGTTCTTTGCGGTGTTTTCATCGGTGCGATGGTGTCTTTCGTGTTTGCTGCCATGACCATGAAATCTGTGGGCAGAGTTGCTTCGGATATGGTTGCGGAAGTTAGAAGACAGTTCAAAGAAATTGCTGGAATATTGGAAGGGACTGCTAAACCTGACTATGCCAGATGTGTGGAAATTTCCACCATCGGTGCTCAAAAAGAGATGATTGCACCTGCTTTGTTGGGAATATTGACACCTATCGTTGTTGGCTTGATCTTGGGAGTTCCGGGCGTTATGGGGCTCTTGGTTGGTGGTTTGACCACAGGCTTTGCTTTGGCGATTATGATGAACAACGCTGGTGGAGCTTGGGACAACGCCAAAAAATATGTTGAAGCTGGAAATTATGGTGGAAAAGGTTCTGACACACACAAAGCTTGTGTAGTTGGAGACACAGTTGGTGATCCTTTCAAGGACACATCTGGGCCTTCTATCAACATCTTGATTAAACTCATGTCAATGGTTTCAATAGTTTTCGCTGGTTTGGTGATTGCGTATTCTCCAATGGTGGAGAGTTTGTATAGCTCATCGGATAGTGACCAAGCTAAGAATGTTGTTACTACTCAAGTTGACGCAAAATAATTTGTAATTTATTTAATTTCCCGACTTTACGTATAGTAGGGTCGGGATTTTTTCTGAAACTATTTTTTGATTGACATCGGAATAACTTTTCCATTTTAACGAAAAAAAGTATTTTCTTCGCAGGAGGTGAAAGCAATTGAACAAAAAAAGTGTATTTTTAGTTCTAATTTTTAGTATATTTTTTTCAATTTGTTTTTCTGGAACAAAAGAAAAAACAACAGTTTATAAAGATTTGAAAAACACAGCTTCCAAGTATCGTTGGAGCAAGGAGCTTTTCAATGTTGTTTTTGATGTTCAGGAAAAAGAGAAAAAAACATCTAAATCTCAAAACAACGTAACTGTCAGTGATCAAAGATTTAAGAAGTTCGAAGGGAAAAGAATCCGCAAAATTATCATAAAGCAGAAAGACGTTTTTGAGGGCAAAGACATTTTTTCCCGAGCTGCCAATAAAACGCATATCCAAACCCACGAGGGCATTATTCGGAGTAGCTTGTTTTTTCAAGAATATTCGATGGTGGATGCGAAGCTGATGGCGGAGAACGAAAAATACATCAACGATTTGTCGTACATTAGCGATGCGGATTTTTATTTGATGCCTGTCAAAGGGAACTCAAAATTTGTGGATTTGGTGCTAATCGTTAGAGACAAATGGACTATCGGGGTTGTTGGCTATCTTACCAGTCAAGACAAGTTTAAGTTAGGTTTGTACGATAAAAACTTCGTTGGTCTTGGTAACGAATTTGAATACACAGCGAAGTATGAAAAAGGCAAAAGTCCCGAATGGGGGAACGACTTTTCTTACACCATAAAAAATATTGATGAGAGCTTTGTGGATTTGACCATCGATTATTTTGATGATTATAGCAAGCTCAAATACGGTGGGAGTTTGGATAGAAATTACATTACTGGTAAAAAATATGGTGGCGGACTTGATTGGCACATTGAGGAAGAGAAGGAAGCCACGAGCGAAGTTAATGGAGTTACTACTGTCACGAAACCTAAATCCAAGAGTGAGATTTTTGATTGCTGGTTCGGGCGAAAATACAATCTTTGGAAGCCTCTATTGGGCTTTGATAGGATGGCGATAGCCGTTCGTCACAAATCTACCAACTACATCACTCGACCTAATGGAGTGAATGCTGACACACTGCGAAACTACCACGATATAAATTATTTCCGACTCGTTTCGTTCAGTTTCAGTCAACAAGATTTTTATCGCAGTAGCTTGATTTACGGCTTCGGTGTAACCGAGTATATCCCTTATGGGAAAAAAATGGAACTTGTTTACGGTCGCGAGAGTGCAGAGTTTGTTACGCGAGACTATTTTGGCATATCTTATTCTTACGCAAAGTTTTATAAAAACGTAGGCTATTTGTTCAACAAAGTTTCTTTAGGCGGATTTTGGATTTCAGATGAGGACGAATTGGAAGATTTGACCCTCAGGATGCGGACTTCGTACTTCAGCTTATTGTACAAATGGGGAACTTATTACACGCGTTTTTTTGCAGATTTGAACTACGTCACTGGCGTCAAAAGGTCGCTAAACGACAGCATCGTATTTGGTGATGAGAATATACGGGAATTGTCTCTGAGCGACAAGAACGAGCAGAAATTCACTTTGTCCACTGAGATGGTTACTTTTGCTCCGTACAACTTGGTTGGGTTTCGCTTTGCACTTTTTACCTTTGCAGACGGAGGATTTTTGTCTGAAAACGAAAATATTGCCGTGGGAGGAAAGTTCGCTTCCAGTATCGGTTTTGGAGTGAGAATCCGAAACGAAAATTTGGTATTTAAAACTTTACAATTGCGATTTGCTTATTTCCCTGTACATCAAGAGGATGGCGATTACAAGTTCCGACTGTCGGGAGAAAAAGATTATACCGAGCCTAACTTAGACGCAGGGGAGCCAGAAATAATTCAGTATTATTAGGGTTGCTAATTAATTAAAATTGAGATAAATATGAAAGAAGAAATTTTAGTCGAAGAAAATAACGTAGAGTTGGTGGAAGATTTGAACGTTGTGCCGTTGCGGAACATGATAATGGTTCCCAAGATTGTTGCCCCGATATTGGTTGGACGCAGAGTCACTGTTGATGCTGTTGAGGACGCTCTTGCCAAGCATAAAAGGATAATTTGCTTAACTCAAAAGCGTGACAACAAGCGTCTTAACTATCCAGAAAGCAAAGACTTGTACAGAGTGGGAACTTATTGTAGCATTTTGCAGGTTTTCAGATTGCCAGATGGGAATTTGCGAATTTTGGTCGAGGGGCTGAAATGCGTTGTCATCGATAGACTTCACAAATCGAGAGACGGATTTTTCAAGGCTAAATTTCACGACATGGTTTACGAAAAGAGCGACGAGTTGGAATTGCAAGCTGAGATTAGGGCAATCAAGCGGCTTTTTGCAGAGTATATTTCCGTTGATGGCAATATCCCGCAAGAGGTGCTCAAACCTTTGGACGAGATTACCAAGCCGAGCGAGTTTTTCTATTATGTGATGGCGAACATCTCTTCGTCTGTTGATAAAAAAATTGCGTTGCTTCGCACTGGGAACATCAATTTGGCTCTCAACCAGCTTCTTAAACTTTTGCACAAAGAGTTGGAAATATTGAAGTTAGAGAGAAGAATCGACGTTAATGTCAGCAACAAATTAAATCGTCAGCAACGAGAGTACTATTTGCGGGAGCAGTTGAAGGAAATTGAGAAAGAGTTGGGCATAGACCAGAACAATAGTGCCGAAATTATTGAGATGGAAGAGGCTTTGGAGAAGTTGCCCCTGAGTGAACAGGTGCGAGAGATTGCTGATGCTGAGCTGGGGAAGATTAAGAAGACGCCTCCGGGTTCTCCAGAATATACGGTGATTTACAACTATTTGAGCTGGATTAGAGATTTGCCATGGTCGTCATCCGAGCTGAAAGAATTGGATTTGGAGCAAGCTCAGGAAGATTTGGACGAAAACCATTATGGGCTGAAGAAAATCAAAGATGTCATTTTGGAATATGTTGCGGTGCTCAAATTTGTTCAGGAAAACAGGGGTAAAATCTTGTGTTTCGTGGGAGCTCCTGGCGTTGGGAAAACGTCTTTGGGGAAAGCTATTGCCAAAGCTCTCGGCAAAAAATTTGCCAGACTTTCTCTTGGCGGTGTGCGTGACGAAGCTGAAATCAGAGGGCATCGCAAAACGTACGTCGGGGCAATTCCTGGGGTTATCATCGGTTCTATGAAAAAAGCAGGAACTGTGAATCCCGTGATTATGATGGACGAGATTGATAAACTTTCCAGCGACTTTCGTGGAGACCCAGCTTCGGCTTTGCTTGAGGTTTTAGACCCTGAGCAAAATAACTCTTTTAGAGACCATTATCTCGATTTTGATTACGATTTGTCGCAAGTGACGTTTATCACCACGGCGAACACTTTGTCTTCCATTCCGTCACCACTTTTGGACAGAATGGAGGTGGTTAGGCTTCCTGGTTACACACTTTTTGAAAAAATCAACATTGCCAAAAAGCATCTTATCCGCAGGCAGATTGAGACTTTCAAGACTGAAGGAAAGGTTGAGATTGAGTTCAACGACAAGGTTATTGAGTACATTATCAAGAGTTATACGAGGGAAGTGGGAGTTCGTTCGCTGGAAAAGCAGATTGAAAAAATTTATCGCAAAGTCATCAGGGAGATGGTGCAGAAAGGGAAGCAAAACACTAAATTGAAACTGACTGAGAAAAAAGTAACCGAGTATTTGGGGATTTCTCAGGTGATACCGACCAAGATTTTGAAAGAAGATTTGGTTGGGGTAGTTACAGGACTTGCTTGGACGATGGTAGGTGGAGAGATTTTGCGGATAGAGATTAGTAAATATGCTGGCACGGGCAAGATAAAACTTACGGGCAATCTTGGCGAAGTGATGAAAGAGTCTGCTCAAGCTGCTTACACATACGCCAGAGTTAATGCGGAAAAATACGGTTTGGAAAAAGAGTTCTACAAAAAAACCGATTTGCATTTGCACATTCCTGAAGGTGCTGTCCCCAAGGATGGTCCGTCAGCTGGTGTTACCATGGTTACGGCGATTGTTTCCATTTTGTCAGGCAGAAAAGTCAGAGCGGACATAGCGATGACAGGAGAGGTTTCCCTCAAAGGTGAGGTGATGGCAATCGGAGGTTTGGCGGAAAAATTGGTTGCAGCGGGTCAAGCCGAGATAAAGAAAGTTTTGATTCCCAAAGACAATTTACCTCATTTAACGGAGATAGCTCCCGAGATTAAGCAGGGACTTGAAATCGTTCCCGTGGAAACAGTGGAGCAGGTACTTGCCGAGGCACTTGTGTGAATGTTGAGTTGATAGACGTTGTGAACGACAACTGTGGCGGGAATTTTTATCACTTGCGAATTCCCACAAATCAGCAATATTTCTTCGCCAGTATTGTGGAATCTTTTTCGGGCTTGGCAAACCACACGACTTCACGCGAGGACAAAAGCGTTTTGATATTTTCCGTTAGCAATAGTTTGGTTTCTCTATTTGAAAAACTGCTTAACTATCTAAAAAATTATGAGATTTTCTAACAAAATTTTTTTCGTTTTTCTTTGTTTTTTCACAGGCTTGTGGGCTGTAGAGATAGATTCTTTGGAAGGAATAGTAGAGGCACAAGATTATATTCAGAAAGTGAGTTTCGGCGACACTCTCAAGCGGGAGCGAACTGAGTTCGAGAAAAAAGTGGAAGGTGATTCGATTTTTGTTGGCATTTCCGACAGCATTCCTCTTGTGGATGAAGATGCGAAATTGGATTTGTTCCGGCAAAATTTCGATGAAAACGTAGCCGATTACATCTATCAGGACAAGGCGAAGACCAAAATTCCTTTGTTTTTGTACAGCGAGAATGTGCATTATTATTCCCAAGCTCCCATTCGTCAGGATGTTCAGTTTGAGGAGTTGTCCATTCATCCGTTGCTTTTTCGCAAGTATCAGTATTATCAAGATTACCGTCCATTTTGGGACGAGCATTTGCAAGAGGGCAACATCTATTTCACGGGAAGTGATTACAATTTACCAGTTTTAACAACGAAAGCGTTGCTTGGGCAAGGTTACAATAACAGTAACTACGACCAAGCTGTGGTGAACATCTACAAAGGGCAAGTTTACAATTGCTTGGATTTCCATCTCGGGTTCAATGGTTCTGATGGCTATTGGCTTTCCAGCGAAACCAGAGAAAAAACAAAAGATGTTTTCGGCAGTTTCCGTTACTACTTCCGAGACTTTTTTTCTTTGGAATACTCCTATTTATTTCTTGATCACGACTTACCCAGCGAAAAGCTATTTTTCACCAAAATAAACACTACTGCTAAGTACGATTCTCTTTTGGATGCACAGCACATTGCCTACAAATCTCAACAGCATTATGTGGTTTTCAAATCGATAATTTTTGATGCGGGCTACAGCTATTCGTACAGCGATTTTTCTATCGATTCTGTCATCAAAATTGACAAGAAATACGATGTTGAAAGCTATTTTTACGCAATTGATTTGGATTTTTGGGGACAAAATTTGGCGGTTGGACGCAAGAGCTACAACAATTTTGAATCGACCAAAATAGAAGACAGAGAGTATTATAAAGGCAAACTCAATAGTGACTGGTGGTATGGCACTTCCGTGAGCGGTTATTACGATGAAACTAACACAAGCATCAATTTCAACAAAGGATTGCCTTGGGGGTTCAGTCTTTTTTGCGACTATGTGGACAAAGAAAATCAGGCAGTCGATTCTTCTATGATAGTCTTGGACGACATTATGTTCTCGTGGATTGACGATTACAAATCTTCCTTTTTTGGTTTGGAATTTAACAACAGATTTTTGAACGGACGAGCAGCTTTGGGGAAGTTGGAGCAGAAGATTTCCGAACACACGATTTCCGATAGCGTACGCACCACACAATCCGCTCAATACTCCAACACTTTGGTGGAAGCAGATATGAAAGTCAGGCTTCCATTCAGTTTGTGGGGTCAAAAAATGGCTTTGGCTTACGGTTTGGAGGCACGCAAATTCCTCACGGGCGATTTGCCTTACAGTTCGCCTGAATTGCAAATGCTGAGTAGCTACGAATTGATTTTTTATTTTAAATACGGCAACGTTCTAACTCTCGGTCAGCGAGAATATTATGCGTCCGATTTCTACGGTTCGTTTTCTGATTTGAAGAAAGGTAACGCCATATCATCGGCAAAAATTTTGGATTATTATTTGAAATTGGATTTGACTAAGCAATTTACTATGCTGATGGATCTCAAAAATTATGACAAGGACGAGAGCTACATGGGCGTTCCCATCTATCGTCGGCATTTCAAGATTAATTTCACTTGGTATCTTTTCGATTAGGTTGGTTTGAGTTATGGAAAATATTTATTTTGCTTTCATTTTGCTCGTAGTGAGCTTCGGATTTTTGTTCTATTTTGCGGAAAAATTTGTCGATTTGTCGGTGATAATTTCTGCTTATTTTGGCATCCCTGCTATCATCACTGGAACTGTGATAGTCGGCTTTGCCACTTCGGCACCTGAATTTGCAGTGAGTATTTTGGCTTCCATTCAGGGCTACTCACAGATTGGCTTTGGCAATGGTTTTGGCAGTGTCATCTGCAACGAATCTTTGGCTTTAGGCTTGGGATTCATTGCCGTTGGATTTGGTGGCTGTGCTGTTTTCAACAAAAAGTACTTCGGTAAAATGCTCATATTTTTGGCGGTAGGTGTAGCAGCTTTGTTTCATTTTTTTGCCGATGGAGTTTTGTCGCTCAAAGAAGCTCTTTTTTTCCCAATTTGTTTGGTTTTTTACTTTTTTCAAGTCGTTAGAACTTCTAACAAAGGGAAAGTTGAAAAAGTGAAACCAGTTAGGCACATAGGCTTGTATATACTCGGATTTGTTTTGGTGTTGGTGGCAGTTGTATTTTTGGGGAAAGTTGTTGTAGGTTGTGCGGTTTATATCGCCGACTATTTCCTGATGAGCAAGGCGATGATTGCTGTTACTATTGTGGCTTTGGGTACGTCTTTGCCCGAGGTTATTACCTCTTTTGTTGCTTCACGAAAAGGGCATTTGGACATCGCTATTGGCAACGTTCTTGGTTCTGACATTTTGAATATTTTTGGAATAGTGGGGATTTCCGCGATTATTCGCCCGATTAGTGTGAGCAATTCGGAAATAACCTTTTTGTTCAGTTGCATTTCAGCGATAATTTGCTTAACATTTTTTGCACTATATAAAGGTTGTAAAAAGCCAGTTGTCATGGGTTCTATCATGGTGCTAGTGTATTTTTGTTACTTGTATTTTGCACAGAATTGAGGCTGAGAAAGATAATAATAAATAGTTGACACAAATTCACAAAAAAAAAGATTGTTGTGAGTTACGCTAAATAAGGAGATTAGATGTTTTATTTTTTGCTTGGAGTTCATATTATTATATCGCTTTTGTTGATTTTGGTGATTTTGTCACAAACTTCCAAAGGTGGAGCTTTGGGTGGTGCATTTGGTGGAGGTGCCAGTACCGCTTCTTTTGGTGATGAAGCTGAGGCAATCTTGAAAAAATGGACTAAGTATTTCATTTTAATCTTCGCAATTTCTTGCTTGGGTTTGGCTTTCTATACCAAGGGGTTAAACACTCCAGAAGTTAATACTGGAGTTAGCGAGGAATTGAAAAAAGAGTTAGCTAAATAAGTTTCTATTTTAGTGCAGAAGTGGTGGAATTGGTAGACACGCAAGACTAAGGATCTTGTGCCCGCTTTTGGGTGTGCTGGTTCAAGTCCAGTCTTCTGCACCATTTTTTTTTGTAGCAGGTGTGGTGAAATTGGTAGACACGCAAGATTCAGGTTCTTGTGCTCATTTATAGGGCGTGCTGGTTCAAGTCCAGTCACCTGCACCAATTCTTGATTATCTTATAACTTTTTGGGGAATTACTTCTTCTTCTCTATAAATTCTTGAATGATTTTTAGTTTTTTGTTGTTTTCCATTATCTTTGGTGGCATTTTACTCATTCTGTTCATCATGAAAATGGAAAGTGGAACGATAAGAATAATGCCAAACATCTTTTTGAAAGTTGTAGCCAGCGAAGTAAGGAATTCAACATTGGGCCAATATTTGGCGAAAATGGGAATTAAGTAATAAAACAACAGAATGATAAGAAGAAGAATAAGGGTTTCTTCAATGAGTCTTTTTGTATTCTTCTTCTTCAAATCTTTGTTTTGCTTTTCAATCTGTTCTTGTTTTTCTTTGAGTTTGCTGAAACTCATTTTTTCCCAGTTGATATTTTTATTTTCCATCTTTTATTTCTCCGTTTTTTTTAGCCATTTCACCAAAATATAAACAAAAGGTGTGTCACACAGGGCAAAAAGTATTTTTAACGCCAAATAGGGCAGAGCCAGTTGGAACACATAGAGGGCGTCAAATTTCGGTGTCATTTTATACATAAACAGGTACATAAAAATAAAGGTGTCGAGAGTTTGAGAAATAATTGTGGAGACGTTGTTGCGAAGCCACAAGAATCTGCCTTTTGTTTTCTTTTTCAGATAAGAAAAAACTAGCATATCGTTGAATTGCGAGAGGAAGAATGCTGTGATGCTAGCAAAAATCATTCTGAGCGAAAAGCCGAAAATGGTTATGTACTCAACGTTGTGGGTAAATCTTGTAGCTGGTTTCATCCAGATAGCCAAGAGCAAAAAGCAAAAAACCAACACCAAGCTTATCATGGCGGAGATTATCAAATTGAAAACAACTTTTTTGCCATAAACTTCTTCCACAGAGTCAGTTATAAGAAAGAGTATAGGGGCTATAAAAATTCCAACTGAGCTGTCAACTCCCATAAATGTGATGATTTTGATTCCCAAAAGATTGGAAGCCGTATATAAGGCAATAAATACGGCGAATAGCAGAGTTAATTTTTTTGACAATTTAGCCTCCGATTTGATTGATTTTATAATTTGAATTGCTTTCTCCAGACTTTGGCTTGATTTCTAGAGATTTATAAATAGCGTCTTTTATCGATTTTTCTTTCCGAATATCCACGAAATTGTCGGAAAAAAGGCAGGGGAGAATTTTGCCGTCACAAGTAATTCTCAGCTTGTTGCATTTGTGGCAAACTCCAGCTGTTGTTTCTGGTTCATCTGTGATAAGAGGCTCAAACGCTCCATTTTCAAGGCTCATCTCTTTAATGGTTCTGCCAATGATATTTTGTTCTTCGCAAAAATTTTTCATTTCAGCTTGGTCTTTAGGCGAATCGTTAAATCCTTTTATTAAAACGGTGTTAATTTTGATGGGAGAAAAACCGAGTTGTTGGGCGGTTTTTATTCCTGCCAAAATGTCTTCCAATTTTCCGTTTCTGGTGATATATGCGAATTTTTCAGGGTCTAAGGTGTCGAGTGAAAAATTTACTCTATTTACGCCTGCATCTTTGAGTGCTTGAGCGTATTTGGGGAAGAGTGCACCGTTGGTGGTGATGCATAAATCTTTCAAGCCTTCTAATTTTCCTAGTTTTTCTACTAACCACAGAAAATTTTTCTTAACCAAAGGCTCGCCTCCAGTCAATCTGACTTTGGTTACACCAAGGGTTACAAATTCATTGACTATTGCGTACATCTCTTCCAAGGTGAGGACGCTTTGATGTGGAATGTCGGTAATGCCGTTTTCTTCACGGCAGTATCGACAGCAGAAGTTACACTTGTCAGTCAGTGATAGCCTGATGTAGTTAATTTCGCGTCCGTAATTATCTTTCAGCATTAGTGTTCGGATTTAAATTTGTCCAAAATTTGCCCGACAGAATCGGGAGCAAGATTGCTGTAAATCTGGTCATCAATCATCATAATTGGGGATTGAGTGCAACACCCAAGGCAAAAAACTTTTTCCACGGAATAGAATTTGTCTTTGCTGATTTCGTTTTCTTTTATGTCCAAATGGGAAAGCACGGCTTCTGCAATTTTGTTAGCCCCATTCGCATAGCACGACATTCCTTCGCAGATTTTGATGATATGTTTTCCCACAGGGTTCAATTTGAATTTTCTGTAAAAACTGGCAACGCTAACTATCTGAGTAAGAGATAATTCCGTGAGGTCAGAAATTTTTTCCAAGGTTTCTTGGGAGAGGTGAGAAAATTCGTTTTGAGCAAATTGCAAGATTTCCGCTAAATTAACTTGTTTGTCGTGGATTGTGGAAATTTTTTCTTCCAATCTTGTATATTTGCCCACGCAGATTACTCCTTGCCTTGCTCTTCGTAGTAAGCGACCTGCAAAGATTTGGTGATCTCTTCGATGTTCCCACTCATAATGCTTTCCAACTTGTACAGCGTCAGATTTATTCGGTGGTCGGTCACTCTACCTTGCGGGAAATTGTAGGTTCGGATTTTTCCGCTTCTGTCTCCAGTGCCAACTTGCGTCCTTCTGTTTTTAGCAATTTCAGCTTCTTGTGAAGCAACTTCTGCATCCAAGAGACGTGACAAAAGAACTTTCATAGCTTTGTTTTTGTTTTTCAATTGGGATTTTTCGTCTTGGCAGGTCACAACGGTGTTGGTAGGCAAGTGTGTAATTCGCACGGCAGAATCGGTTGTGTTCACCGATTGACCGCCATTTCCACTGGAGCGATAGACGTCAATCTTCAAATCTTTGGGGTCTATTTGTACATCAACTTCGTCAGCTTCTGGAAGGACAGCCACAGTCACAGCAGATGTGTGAATGCGTCCACTGGCTTCCGTTTCTGGTACTCTTTGCACACGATGAACTCCGCTTTCAAACCGCATTGTTCCGTAAACGTCGTTTCCAGTTAGCGAAAAAATAATCTCTTTATAGCCACCTTTTCCGCTTGGATTGGAGCTGATGACTTGTTTTTTCCATTTATTTTGCTCGGCGAAATAAGTGTACATCCTGTATAAATCGCCCACAAAAAGACCCGATTCGTCTCCGCCAGTTCCTGCTCGTATCTCCACGATACAGTCCCTTTTGTCGTTGGGGTCTTTGGGAACAAGTAGCTTTTTCAACTCTTCGCTCTTTACATCCAGTTGCTCCTCCAAGGACAAAATTTCTTCTTTGGCAAGCTCTATCATCTCTTTGTCAGATTCTGCACTCAACAACTCTTTTGCTTCGCTTATCTCGGTTTGCAGATTTTTCACGGAGTCTGCACAAGCCAAAATTTCTTCCAATTCGGTGAAACGGGAACTGATTTTGCCGTATTCTCGCTGATTGCTCATAAGCTTACGGTCAACTACTTTCTCCGCCAATTCAGCGTGTTCCGCTTTCAAATTCTCTAATTTCTTGCTAAACATTTGTTTCTACTCGTTTTATTGTGTCGTCTATCGGCAAATTCAGAGCTGCTTTTAGGGCGACGACCGCCACTTCGATTTGTTCTATGGTTGGCTCTTTGGTGGTAATTCGTTGTAGCAAAAGCCCTGGACTAATCAAGAAAGCAACAAGTTTATTTTCTATGTATCTATCGCTAAATTTCAGGACTTCATAAGAGATTCCAGCAATGATGGGAATGCAGAGGATGTGATAAGCAGTTCTGATAGGCAATAGCGGTCTGCCGAATTTCATGCTGATCAAACTATCCAAAACGGAGAACAAAAATATGGAAATTATTAGCACTAAGAAAATGAAACTTGTGCCACATCGTGGATTAATTCGGGTTTCTTTGCTGATGTTTTCAGGATTTAGTTCAGATGTTTTTTCGTAAGAATTGATAGTTTTATGCTCCGCACCGTGAAACTGAAAAATCTCTTTTATATCTTTCATCCAACTTATCGCTATGAGGTAAGCAAGAAAAAGGATTACACGGAAAATTCCAGCGATGATATTGAAAGAAAAATTGTTTTCACTGTTTGGGAGTTGCTCGGAGACGAAATAGGGAAGAGCCACAAATAATCCCAAACCGAGAGCTATGGAAATCAAAAAAGTTAGTCCCGATTCGATTTTTGTTCTGAGTTTGGATTTGTAGACAACAGTGCCTTCGTCCAACATAGCTCGGTCGGCGGAATATTGCAAAGTAGAGTAACCAATAGTCATCATCTGTAGCAGATTAACAAATCCTCTGATAATAGGCAAACTGAAAATCTTGAACCTTTCTTGCAAACTTTTGAAAGCTCTTTGATGAAGCTCAATGGTCTTATCAAGGCGGATGGTAGCTGTGGCGATTTTGTTGCCAGACTTCATCATCACGCCCTTGATTACCGCTTGTCCACCAGCTTTGTCCAATTTTTGTTTCATAAAAAAATAGACCTTATTATCCTAAGGTCTTGTAAAAATAAGCGTGAACTATTTTTTGTTGTATCTTTGTTTAAATCTTTCAACTCTACCAGCTGAATCGACGATTTTTTGTTTGCCAGTGTAGAATGGATGACAATTTGAGCAAATTTCAGTTTGCATCATTTTTTCGTCGCACTTGCAACTCTTGGTTACAAAGCTATTGCCACACGCACACTTAACTTCAACTTCTTCGTATTTTGGATGAATATCTTTTTGCATTTTCCTAAAACTCCTTACGCAACTACTAACTAAATTTAATGCAACTCTTTGGCTTATGGTTTATTTGTCAACTATTAACATTGTTTGGCAATTGTTTTTGTTTCTCTAACGATGCGATTTGCAACAGCACCCAAATCTTCTTGTTTTAATAACCTCTTCCATAAAATACCTTTAAATATTTTAAGTATATTACTATTATTGGATTTGTAATATAAACAAAAGCAGACTTTCCAGCCTGCTTTCATAAATAATTTCATGTTTTTATTAATTAACTGCCAAAATAATTGACGAAGCTTTCACAATAGCTATAGCTGGAGAACCATTTGCCAACCCCAAATTTTCAGCAGATTTTTTGGTGATGATAGCGGTAATCACATTTCCACTGCCAATATCAACAGCTATTTCCGTATTCACAGCACCAACTTCCACGTTAGCAACTTTTCCAGCAAAAACATTTCTGGCACTTAGTTTAGCATCTCCTGAGCCGATGATGACATGAGTAGCTTTGATAATAGCAGAAGCGGGAGAACCAACGGAAATCCCCAAATTATCAACGGATTTATTAGTGATGATGGTAGCAATGGCAGTTCCGCCGTCTAATTCCAAAATGACTTCGGAGTTAACGGCACCTTTTTCGATTGAGGCGATTTTGCCTCTCAACAGATTTCTTGCACTGACTTTCATAACATCCTCCTTTGAATGTATTACATCTATAGCAAGGCAAAAAGAAAGTTAAAAATCTTCGGTAGATAAATTAAAACAAGTTTCATTTTGCTAATCTATTCTTTTTACTTTTTTTGGCAAGACTTTTTTCAGTTAGCTCACATCACATAATTAAAGAGAAACCCAACTATCACAATTCCCACAGAGACTATTCCAACGAAAATCGTTATCAACTGCCATTTCAAAACTTTTTTCAAGATAATGATTTCTGGTAGGGACAAAGCTATGACGGACATCATGAATGCCAAGGCTGTGCCGAGAGAGACGCCTTTTTCGATAAGGACGCTGACGATGGGAATGACGCCTGCTGCGTTGGAGTACATGGGAACGCCGAGAATGATTGCCAAGGGGACTCCGTACCAACTGCCTTTGCCAAGGATTTTGCCCAAAAAATCTTGCGGTACATAGCCGTGAGCACCTGCTCCCACAGCGATGCCGATGATGATGTAAATCCAAATTTTGCCCACAATTTCACGGACAGCTTCGTAGCCTGAATTTATTCTTTCGGCAAAAGTTAGCTTGTCTTCCGTTTCGTTTTCGTGATATGCTTTGATGCTGTAAGCCCATTCGGCGACATATTTTTCCAACTTCAATTTCCCGATTATCCATCCGGAGACAATGGCGATTGTAAGTCCTGTGCCGACATATCTAAGGGCGACTTTCCAGCCGAATAACCCTATTAGCATCACCAAGGCGACCTCGTTAATCATTGGTGCTGCGATGAGGAAGGACAAGGTGACTCCCAAGGGGACGCCTGCTTCCACAAATCCTAAGAATAGTGGAATGGCGGAGCATGAGCAGAATGGTGTGACGATTCCGAGTAGAGCGGACAAGATGTTCCCCGTAAATAGCGACTTCCCTTGCAAAATTCTTTTTGTTCGCTCGGGCGTGAAGTAGGTTCTGACAATGCCAACTCCCCAAATAATCAACACGAGAAGCAAGAGAACTTTTGGAACTTCATAGATGAAAAATCGCAAAGTTTCGGTTAGGTGTTTGCCTGTACCCATTTGGAAAACATCATCAATGACAAAGTCGGCGAATGTTTGCAGATTATGATAGAAAAAAATCCAAATTGGTAGCAAGATTATGGGGAAGAGCCAGCCGTTCATTTTTTGGTTGAGTGTGCAAATTCTGTTTTTCATTTTGTATCCTGTTGATTATAAATAGATTATAAAGATGTAATAAACACCGACGACGATAAAGAGGCAGGCGATAATTCGGCGAAACCACAATTCAAATATTTTGATTTTGTCATAAATTTTGCCGAGAGACCAAAGTCCAAAGGCGATGAGCCAAGCGAAGAAGATTACCGGAAGTCCCGTGGCAATGGCGAAAATGAAAGGCAAATATAATCCGCTTGGGCTGGCTACACTCACAGGAATGAGCATGCCAAAAAACAAAATTCCGCTGTATGGACAAAATGCTAATGCAAAAATTATTCCCAGCAAAAGTGCTTTCCACAAACTGTTTTTGTTGTTTTTGCTGATTTTCCCAGCCAAGGAACTGGTCTCCAAAAATCTAATTTTGATAACTCCGAGCATAAATAAGCCGATTATAATCAGCAAAAATCCCAATAATTTTTCACCCCAAATTTGCAGGAAACTTGCAAATTCAAATTGATTGGCTCCAAAGAAGAAAAGCAAGCCGATGCCAGTGTAAGTGATGGCTCTGCCGAGAGTGTAAACAAGTCCGCAGAGAAACACCTTTTTGCGACTGGAGATGTCTTTACTGATAAAGCCGATAGCTGTGATATTGGTTGCCAGAGTACAGGGGCTGAGTGCCGCCATCAATCCCAAAATGAACGCCGTAACTATTGGGAACTGCGAATGTTCCAGTAGATTTTGCAATATTTCCATATCAGCCTACATTTTGTAACAAGAATCCACAGCAACTTTGATTTGATGTTTCAATTTGTCAGGATTTTTGGCTGCATTCATAAAGGCAAAATAGGTCAAATCAAAGCCGTTTTCGCCCTTGAGAATCAACAATCTTTGTCCTGAAATTTGGAAGCCTTGTACGATATTTTGGTATTTTTCATCTTCAATATCAATGGATTTGAAGTTTACTTTATCTCCATAATATTCGCGAACTGCTTCGCTAGTAACCGATTCTACCGATACACAAGAATAACATCTACGATTGGAGTGGAAATACAAAACTTGTATTCCATTGTTTTTAACAATATTTTCTTCTTTTGTTATTGATTGAGAATTTTCTTCTACTATTGGTTTTGAATTTTCATTTTTGGCTGTTTTTTTATTGCAAGAGACAGTCAATAAACTTAAAACAATAAAAATCAGTAGTAGTAATTTTTTCATATTTTTACTTCTCTCCATTTAAAATCTTTTTCAGTTCTTCGCTTTTGGGCAACTTCCCAGACATTGCAACTTTGCCGTCTATAACCAAAGCGGGAGTGCTCATCACTCCGTACTCCATGATTTTTTGGATGTCTTCCACTTTTTCAATATTAGCATCAAGTTGCAACTCTTCGGCAACTTCGCGGGTGATTGCGTCCAATTTTTTGCATTTGGAACAACCTGTTCCTAAGATTTTGATTTCCATTTTGTTCTCCTTTTATTTTAAATTCGTAATTCGCAAAAATACGAATTGGCTGTTCAAAAAAAATTACACCTTTAGAAACTCTTTAAATAGCTCTTGAGCTTCTTTCCAATTCTCTTTGTTGATGCAATATTTGATTTTCGGGGCTTTAGTTTCGCCTTGGATTAGTCCCGCAGATTTTAGCTCTTTCAGATGTTGGGAGAGAGTTGACTTGGCGATAGGCAGGACTTCCGAGAGGTCGCCACTATAACAGCAAGATTGCTTGGAGAGTAGCTCCAGCACATACATTCGCACGGGATGTCCCATGGCTTTGGCGTATCTGGCGATTTTTTCTTGTTTGCTTGTTATCATCTCATCACAACCCTATTCGTATTTTTACGAACAATATTTGACAGTGGAATAATTTGTCAATTATTTTGGAGATTCTTATTCTTGTCCTTTTTTCCACCGTGAAAAAAGAACGAAAAAACCTCTAAATACAAAATCAAAAATCTAAATTTCTGCAACTTCCCTCAAACGAGAATTAGTATCGTTTCAAAAGCCAAGTGAGATTTTTTTTCAAGAGGCTTGAAACGCTTCTATTCTCGTAATTCTGTCAGTTGTGAAATTTCACGATTTTTGCTTTAATGTATTTACTTTGCCCTACCCAAATCCCACAGCTGTCGCTTTGAGCTAAGCAATAAAAAAGCCTTCCCCAAGTTTTGAGGAAGGCAATTTTTTTTCTTGTTTGTTATTATATCAGCATAATTTCATTCGTATTTTTACGAAAAATATTTTAGAGTAGAAGAAGTTGTCAAATAGTTGCTAAAATTTCTATTCTTCAAAAAAGTCTTCGTCTAATTCCTTAACTTTATAAATTTTTTTTTCTTGGATTCCCACATTATACTGATACATTAAATCAACTAGTTTAAAGCCATTTATTAAAATAATGGTATGAATTGCGTCGTGGGCTTTTATAATTGCACCCTTGTCAAAATCTGAAGTAGTTACAAAAACTCCTTTAGTTGTATCACCACTCATTGCCCCAATAAAGTTTCTTATGTCTTTTTCTCTAACTTTATTTTCACCATATCTCTTAGCTTGAATATAGATTTTGTCTAATCCTAGTTTATCTTCATTTATTATGCCATCAATTCCTCCATCGTTAGATTTTGGAGTTTCAATAAAGTCGCCATATCCCATCTCTTTAAGTAGCAATAGGATTATTTTTTCAAAATAAAAAGGATCAATTTTTTTCAATTTTTCTAATAATTCAAACTTAACTAAAGATTCAATGTCATCAAATCCTTTCTCAATCAAATCTTGAGGGGATGAGGTTTTAATTTCTTCATCCTCAAAGGATTTTTCTTTATTATAGAAATTAAAAAAACCATTTGATTTTTCAATATCTTTTAGATTGATATTTTCATTTAGGGTTGATTTCCCTTTCTCAGTGATTTGTACCCTCCCTCTTGTTGGGTACATCAAATACCCACCTTTTTTTAAATATGATTTACCCCAAGATATTCTATCTAGTAGTAGAATTTTTCCACTTTTAGTTCTTTGTTCTAATAATTCTTTAGGTAAGTCTTTGTAATGTTTTTCAACGACTCTATTAAGTAATTCTATACTTTTAATAACTTCTCCATTACTTAAAATATCAAGTATTGGATTGAAAGTTTCATTGAATTTAGGCAATTCTTTTTTCATCGTTAAAATTTCCTTTAGTTGTTTTTAAGTATTTTTAAGTTAAGATTGCATATTTTACATTTGGATCATTTTAATTTTGTCAAGACTTAAATATTAGTAGAAAATTTAAAATGATAAGAAAAAGCCTTCCCCAAGTTTTGAGGAAGGCTGATAATTTATTGAGTGATGGCGTTTTCTATAGCTTCGCCAGGGGGAACCATAGGGAACACGCATTCGTCCGTGTCTATTTTGCAGTGCAAGAGAGCAGGTCCACTACATGCAACAAAGTCTTTCATAACGGAAGCCAAATTTTCTTTAGTGTCCAAGTTGAAGTAGGCGAAGTCGTACGCTTCTGCCAATTTGTCCCAATGTGGACCTCTGTCCAGTGTGGTGGCAGAGTAGCGTTTGTCGTAGAAGAGGGTCTGCCATTGTCGCACCATTCCCAGAGTTCCGTTGTTCAGCAAGACGATTTTGACGGGTAGATTGTACGCTGTGACGGTGGAGAGCTCGTGCAGGTTCATGCGGAATGAGCCGTCGCCTGTAATCAAGAAAACGGGTGTTTTAGGACAAGCGAATTGCGTACCGATGGCAGCACCAAGTCCGAAGCCCATTGTTCCCAGTCCGCCAGAAGTGATGAATTTTCTCGGTACAGTAAAGTTATAATATTGAGCTGTCCAAAGTTGATGTTGACCCACGTCTGTGGCGACGATAGTTTCTTCAGGAGTAGATTTATCCAACTCTCTGATAATGGAATACGGGGTCAATTTGCCTTCTGGTTTACTATAATCGAGGTCGTGTTTTTCCTTGAGCTCCATGATGGTCTTTGCCCATTCAGGATTGCTTTTTGGCTTTATCAATTTGGTGAGTTCAGTCAAAATTTTGCCAGCGTCTCCCACGAGGTCGATAGATGAATTGATGTTTTTGCTGATTTCGGACTCGTCTATGTCGATGTGAACAACGTGAGCTTTTTTCAGAAAAGCGGTGGCTTTTCCAGTTACTCTGTCGCTAAATCTTGCACCGATGGCGAGCACCATATCACTTTTTTGGATAGCAATGTTGGTGAACTTGGTTCCGTGCATGCCGATTAGCCCTGTGTAGAGCGGATAATTCGGGTCGATGGCACCCAATCCCATCAGGCTGGAAGTCGCAGGACAATTGACTTTTTTCATAAATTCGTTCAGAGCTTTGGAATTTTCGGGCGAGTTAACACCTCCGCCGAAGTAAACGTATGGTCTCTGGCTCTCGTTGATGTACTTGGCAACTTCTTCCAATTTGCTTTTCTCGGGATGAGGAGTTTCTAAGGTGTATTCAGCGGGTTTTTCGTATTCAACTTCTTGCAAGGCAACATTTTTGGGAATGTCGATAAGCACGGCACCTTTTCTGCCTGATTTGGCTATAGCAAAAGCTTTTTTGACGATTTTTGCCAAATGGTTGGCGTCTTTCACGAAGAAGTTGTACTTAGTGATTCCGATGGTAATTCCCACGATGTCGATTTCCTGAAAGCTGTCTCTACCAATCAGTGAGAGAGGAACGTTGCTAGTGATGGCGACAATAGGGCTGGAATCCATGTGGGCTGTGGCGATGCCTGTGACCAAGTTTGTGGAACCTGGACCTGATGTAGCCATGCAAACCCCGACCTTGCCTGTGGCTCTAGCGTAGGCATCTGCGGCATGAGCTGCGTTTTGTTCGTGTGATGGCAAAATATTGGATATTTTGTCTCTATTCTTATAAAGTTCATCGTAGATAGGTAGGGCTGTGCCTCCAGGGTAACCGAAAACAGTGTCAACTCCTTCCTCTATCAATGCTTTAACAACAATTTGTGCTCCTGTCAATTTCATAACTCTCCTCTCTTTAAAAAAAATTAAACTTTTAAAATCGCTCCAGTGTCGGCAGATTGCACCATTGTTGCATATCTCGCCAAGTAGCCAGTTTTGATTTTGGGTTCTTTCAAAGTTGTATTTTTTCGTCTTTTTTCCATTTCATCAGGGTCAACCTCAAAATCGAGAGAACCTGAATTAAGATTTATTTTGATAATATCGCCGTTTTGCAAATAAGCTATTGGACCCCCTGATGCCGCTTCTGGAGAGACGTGACCGATTGCCAAGCCTCGAGTTGCACCAGAAAATCTTCCGTCCGTGAGCAAAGCAACGCTTTTGTCCAATCCCATTCCTGCTAAGAGCGAAGTGGGTGAGAGCATCTCTCTCATTCCCGGGCCACCTCTTGGACCTTCGTAGGCGATGACGATGATGTCGCCTGCCTTGATTTTGCCAGAAGTGATAGCCTCTACACACTCTTGTTCGCTATGGAAAACTTTGGCTTTGCCTGTAAATTCATAGATAGATTTGTCCACTGCGGATTTTTTGATGACAGCACCGTTGGGTGCAAGTGAGCCTTTCAAAATCACAAGTCCGCCTTGCTCCGAGTGAGGATTGTCGATTAGTTTGATGGTCTGTGTGTCGCAATTAACGGCGTTCTCTATTCTAGACTGCACAGTTCCCCAAACTGTCGGAAGGTCTGTGTGGAGCAGATTTTTCTTGTTCAACTCCATCATCACAGCTGGGATTCCACCTGCTCTGTCCAAATCTTCTATGTGCTTGTCGCCAGCGGGGGATAGCTTGCAGAGATTGGGCGTGGTAGCACTTATTTGGTTGATTTTGTTCAAAGAGATGTTGATGTTCGCTTCGTTGGCTATTGCCGGCAGATGCAAAACGGAATTGGTGCTACAGCCGAGAGCCATATCCACAGCCAAAGTGTTCTCAAAAGCTTTTTCGTTCATGATGTCTTTGGGGCAAATGTTGTTCTCCAGCAAATGCATAATTCTGTATCCGCTTTCTTTGGCGAGCCTAATTCTCTTGCTGTAAACGGCAGGCACTGTGGCAGCACCAGGCACCGACATTCCGATGGCTTCGGTCAGGCAATTCATAGAGTTAGCGGTGAACATTCCCGAGCATGAACCACAGGTTGGACAACTTTCCTCTTCGTATTCCTTGAGTTTCTTCTCGTCGATTTTTTGCGAATTGTATAAGCCAATAGCCTCAAAAGTTGAAGACAAACTCACAGCACGGTTGTCAACTCTGCCCGCGAGCATTGGACCTCCAGAAATGAAAATTGCAGGTAAATTCAGCCTAATGGCAGCCATCAGCATTCCGGGGACAATTTTGTCACAATTGGGAATAAAAACCAAAGCGTCGAAACCGTGAGCCTTCGCCATGATTTCCACGGAATCGGCGATTATTTCTCGGGAAACCAGTGAGTAGTGCATTCCTTCGTGTCCCATAGCGATGCCGTCGCAGACTCCGATGGTGTTAAATTCGATAGGCGTTCCCCCAGCAGATAGCACTCCAGTTTTCACAGCAGAGGCGATTTTGTCCAATTCTGTGTGACCAGGCACGATTTCGTTCTTGGAATTTACTATTCCAATTAGCGGTCGCTCGATTTCCCTGTCTGTATATCCAGAGGCCTTGAATAAACTTCTGTGAGGAGTTTTGTCGGTTCCTTTTTTTACTACATTGCTTTTCATTTTGTCACCTTCATTTTTTTTAGATGTTGTTTGCTACCAAATCTCCCATCTCGGTGGTGCTGACTATTTTTTGCGAATCTCTGGCGATGTCTTGTGTGCGATAACCTTCGTCCAACACTTTGGTTACAGCGTCTTCGATAGCTTGAGCTTCTTCCATCATATCAAACGAATGTCTGAGCATCATAGCGATAGAAAGGATTGTAGCCAATGGATTTGCCTTGTTTTGACCTGCAATATCGGGAGCAGAGCCGTGAATTGGCTCGTACAGACCGAATTTGCCAGTTCCCAAAGAAGCCGATGGCAACATGCCGATGCTACCAGTAATCATAGACGCTTGGTCGGAGAGAATGTCGCCGAACATATTTCCAGTCACCAACACATCGAATTGGGACGGATTGCGTACCAATTGCATTGCAGCGTTATCTACATACATGTGAATGAGCTCGATTTCAGGGAACTCTTCGTGAACTTTTTCCACAGTTCTTCTCCAAAGGCGAGAGTTGTCGAGGACATTGGCTTTGTCCACACTGGTAACTTTCTTGCTACGATTTTTTGCCATTTGGAAAGCCAAGCGGACGATTCTTTCCACTTCCTCCGTGCGATAGAGCATGGTGTCATAAGCCACATCGCCATTGTCTTCGCGTTTGCCGAAGTAGATTCCACCAGTGAGTTCACGCAAAATCATGATATCCAAGCCTTGTTGAGCGATTTCTTCTTTCAGCACGCACGCTTTATACAAAGCTCTGTGCATCTTGGAAGGTCTCAGGTTGGCGAAAAGTCCAAGCTCCTTTCTGATTTTCAGAAGTCCAGCTTCAGGTCTTTTGTTGCCTTTGAGGTTGTCCCATTTTGGACCTCCCACTGCTCCCAAAAGCACTGCGTCGGAATTTTTGCAAATGTCGATGGTCTCTTGTGGCAATGGATTGTCGGTTGCATCAATAGCTTCGCCACCGATAAGTCCGTATTCCAAATCGAATTTTTTGTTGTATTTCTTGCTGACTTTGTCTAAGACTTTCAGAGCTTCAGCTACTATGTCTGGTCCTACACCGTCGCCTTTTAAAACTGCTATTTTCATTTTGTGTCTCCGTTAATTCTCTTCATTAAACCGCCTGCATTGATGATTTCCTGCATAAATGGTGGAAATGGTGCAGCTTGGTAGGTTTTGCCAGTTGTTTGATTTTTGATGCTTCCCTTTTCAAAATTGATGTCCAAGTTGTCTCCAGGATTGATTTCTTTGGCAGCGTCTTCGCATTCCAAGATAGGCAAGCCGATGTTGATGGCGTTTCTGTAAAAAATTCTAGCGAAGCTCTTGGCAATGATGCAGAGGATACCAGATTCTTTGATAGAAATCGGAGCGTGTTCACGGGAAGAACCACAGCCGAAGTTTGCACCTGCCACCATGATGTCGCCTTTTTGCACAGTCTTGGCAAATTCCTTATCGATGTCTTCCATGCAATGCTGAGCCAACTCGCTGTGGGAAGATGTATTTAAAAATCTAGCGGGAATAATCACATCAGTGTCAATATTGTCGCCATATTTGTAAACTTTATTCATATATGGATTGTCTCCTTAAATTTATATTTTTCTTGGGTCGGTTATTTTTCCAGTGAGTGCGGAAGCGGCTGCCACGGTTGGAGAAGCCAAATATACTTCCGATTCCACATGACCCATTCTGCCCACGAAGTTGCGATTTGTGGTGGAAACGCATCTTTCTTTGGCTGCCAAAATTCCCATGTGTCCACCAAGGCAAGGTCCGCAAGTTGGTGTGGATACCACAGCTCCAGCTTCCACGAATTGTTGCACCAAGCCTTCTTCGATAGCTTGCAGATAGATTTTTTGTGTTCCTGGCAAGATGATAACTCTGAGCCCATCAGCAACTTTTTTATCCTTGAGGATAGCTGCTGCTTGGCGAAGGTCTTGCATACGTCCGTTGGTGCACGAACCGATTACCACTTGGTCGATTTCCAAACCTTCAGCCTCACCAATGGTTCTAGTGTTGTCAGGCAGGAATGGGAAAGAAACGGTCGGCTCCAATTTAGACAAATCGATGTTCATTACTCGTGAATATTCAGCGTCTTCGTCAGCTGCAAACTCTTTGTATTCGCGTGTTGCATGCTCGCTCAGATATTCTCTGGTTTTGTCATCCACAGGGAAGATTCCGTTTTTCGCTCCTGCTTCGATAGCCATATTGGCGATGGTAAATCTGTCGTCCATGGTAAGGGCAGAAACGCCTTCTCCACAAAATTCCATCGATTGATACAACGCTCCGTCCACTCCAATTTCGCCGATGATGTACAAAATCAAATCTTTTCCGCTGACCATCGGTTGCATTTTCCCAGTGAGGTTGAATTTGATAGCAGATGGAACTTTGAACCACGCTTTACCAGTCGCCATTCCGTATGCCATGTCTGTCGAGCCAATTCCTGTGGAAAAAGCTCCCAAAGCACCGTATGTGCAGGTGTGCGAGTCCGCACCAATCACTACATCTCCAGCTACAACCAAGCCTTTTTCTGGCAAAAGGCAATGCTCAATTCCCATTTGTCCGACTTCAAAATAGTTTTCAATCTCCATCTTATGAGCGAAATCTCTGACTTTTTTGCATTGTTCGGCGGCTTTTATATCTTTATTTGGCGTGAAGTGATCAGGCACGATGGCGATTTTGCTTTTGTTGAAAACCTTTTTAATTCCTGCCTTTTCAAATTCATCTATAGCCACGGGTGTGGTAATATCGTTGCCCAAAACCAAAGTCAAATCTGCTTCTATCAAATCTCCAGCTTTCAGATTGTCCACTCCAGCTGCATGGGCTAAAATCTTTTGGGTCATAGTCATTCCCATAGTAACTACTCCTTATTCATTAATTTGTATTCCAAAGAGTCAACCAGAGCAATCCAGCTTGCCTCTATGATATTTGTCGAAACGCCTACGGTCGTCCACGAGGTGTGTCCGTCAGTGGAGGTGATAAGCACTCGCACTTTCGCCTCGCTCGCTTCTCGTTGGTTTAGAACTCTCACTTTGTAATCTATCAAATTCACATCTTTCAGGCAGGGGTAAAAGTCTTCCAAAACCTTTCGCAGAGCTCTATCCAGTGCGTTCACAGGACCGTTTCCTTCCGCTGCTGTAAATCCAACTTGTCCATCAACAACAATCTTGATAATAGCTGAGGAAGTTTCGTCAGCAGACTCTTGGTCTCCAGCGATTATTTTGTAGTGCTTCAGATCGAAGGACGGCTTGAAAATTCCCAAGTGCCTCTTTATGAAAAGGGCAAAACTTGCTTCTGCACCCTCGAATACATAGCCTTCGAACTCTTTTTCTTTTAGGTAATGCATCAGCTCCTTTGCTTTGTCCGAATTCAATTCCAAATCTGGCACGATTTTTAGAGCTTTCTCCAAAATCAAACTTTTCCCACCGACTTCACTTATCAGAAATCTTCTTTTCGCACCGATTGTCTCGGGAGTCAGATGTTCAAAACTTTTTGAATATTTTCGCACTCCGTCCACGTGCATACCGCCCTTGTGAGCAAAAGCACTTTTCCCCACAAACGGCGTGCGGTTCTCAATGCTGATATTGGCAATTTCCGCTACTCTATTTGCAATTTCCGTGATAGATTCCAGCTTCTCTTTGGGGATACATTCAAAATTTTGTTTTAGTTGCAGGTTCACGATTATTGACACCAAGTTGGCGTTTCCACAGCGTTCGCCAAAGCCGAGGAGAGTCCCTTGCACGTGCCTTGCTCCAGCTAAGATTGCGGTGATGGAGTTGGCAACAGCCATGTCGGAATCGTTGTGAGCGTGAATGCCGATTTTCGCCGATTCCCCAAAAAGTTTCACTACCTCTTTGGTGATTTTTTCCACTTCGTGAGGAAAGCAACCTCCGTTGGTGTCGCACAGGCAAAGCGTTTTTGCACCACCATCCACAGCAGCTTGCAAAGAGGCAATCGCATATTCGGGATTGTTCTTGTATCCATCAAAAAAGTGTTCGGCATCAAAGATGACCTCTTTCCCGCGATTTGTGAGAAATTCGAGGGTGTCTTTTATCATCGCCAAATTTTCTTCCAAACTACAATCGATGATTTTCTTTACGTGAAAATCCCAGCTTTTCCCGAAGATAGACACCGCTTCTGTGTCAGCTTGTAGCAAAGATTTCAGGTTCTCGTCCTCTTCAGGTTTAATACATTTTCTGCGTGTCGCTCCGAAAGCCACGATTTTGGAATTGGGAATTTTTGCTTTGTCCAAAGTCGAGAAAAATTCCAAATCTTTCGGGTTAGAACCCGGATTTCCAGCTTCGATGTAGGCGACGCCAAGTTCCGACAGAGCGTGAGTTATGTCCAATTTATCCGCAACGGAAAAAGAGATGCCCTCCGCTTGTGAGCCGTCGCGTAGAGTTGTGTCTAATATATCTAATCGCATAATGCTTCCAGTTTGTTCACGGCGTGCAAATACGCCTTTATACTTGCTTCCACCACGTCTGTGGCAAGCCCATATCCGTTGGACAATTTTTGGGTTAGGTTGTCTTTCAGGGTGATGCTCACTTGTCCTTGGGCATCTTCGCCGTCTCCAACGCCCTTTACCACGTACTTGCACAGGGTGCACTCTCTATCCACCAATTTTTCAATAGCTTTGAATGCTGCATCAACCAGTCCGTCTCCGTGACAAACGGTTTGAATGTTGTCTTTGCTGTTGCACAACAAAGTTAGGCTGACTGTGGGTTTTGCGGTTTTCCCCGAGCTGAATGTGAAGTCTTGTATCGTGTATTTCGGTTGGCTATTTCGGGTAATTTTGTTCTGTGCCAAAGCTTCCAAATCCAAGTCGGAAATATCTTTTTTCTTGTCTGCCAAATTTTTGAAAGCAACAAAAAGCTCTTCAATTTGGTTGGCGTCAAAAGAGTATCCGAGCTCTTCCAGTTTGCTACTGAAAGCGTGCTTCCCCGAGTGTTTACCCAAGACGAAAGAGTTTTGCGGAACACCCACTGACTGAGGAGTCATAATCTCGTAAGTTTTTTTATTCGTCAGAACTCCATGCTGATGGATTCCAGCTTCGTGAGCGAAAGCGTTTTTCCCCACGATTGCCTTGTTAGCTTGCACGAGGCTTCCCGTGATAGAGCTTACCAAATTTGAACTGTGATAGATTTCTTTCGTGTTTACGTTGGTCTCCACTCCAAAAACATCTTTGCGAACCGCAAGGCTCATAACAACCTCTTCCAACGCCGCATTGCCTGCTCTCTCGCCGATGCCGTTGATGGTGCATTCCACTTGGTCTGCACCCGCTTTCACGGCAGCCAAAGAGTTGGCTACGCTCAAACCCAAATCGTTGTGACAGTGAACGGAGATAATCGCCTTATCTATGTTTTTCACATTTTTCTTTAGGTAATCTATGAGGTCGTAAAATTCTGTTGGAGTGGTAAATCCCACAGTGTCAGGAACATTGATGACAGTAGCTCCAGCATCAATGACGGCAGTGATGATTTCAACCAAAAAGTCTTTGTCGCTTCTGGTGGCGTCTTCTGCTGAAAACTCAATATCGTCGCATAGCGATTTCCCGTAGGCTATCATCTCTTTAGCTTGTTTAAGGGCTTCATCTCGGGTCATTTTTAGTTTGTATTCCAAATGAATATCCGAGGTGGCGATGAATATGTGGATTCTCGGTTTTTTGGCGTGTCTAACAGCGTCCCAAGCTCTGTCAATATCGGGCTTAGCTGCTCTTGCCAAAGAGGCAACGCTCGCATTTTTTATAGTTTTTGCTATTTCCGAAATCGATTCGAAATCTTCGTTTGAAGATATGGCAAATCCCGCTTCAATAACATCGACACCGAGCTTTTCCAGTTGTTTAGCAATCTGTATTTTTTCTTTTAAGCTCATTGAGCATCCTGGAGATTGCTCTCCGTCTCTCAAGGTTGTGTCGAAAATTTTGATGGTTCTGGCCATTCTAACTCCTAAAATTTTATTCTTTTATCCAACTCATCATTTTTCTGAGTTCTTTACCCACTTTTTCGATTGGATGTTCTGCTTCCATTCTTCTGGTTGCGTTGAAGTGCGGTTTGCCGATTTTGTTTTCCAAAATCCAATCTCTGGCGAAACTTCCATCTTGGATTTCACTCAGAACTTTTTTCATCTCTTTTTTGGTTTCATCGGTGATAATTCTTTTACCAATTTCGTAATCGCCATATTCAGCTGTGTTACTTACGGAATATCTCATGAAAGAGAGACCACCCATATTGATGAGGTCAACGATGAGTTTCAGCTCGTGCAAACATTCGAAGTAAGCACTTTCTGGCTCGTATCCAGCTTCCACCAAAGTTTCGTATCCAGCTTTGATGAGGGCAGAAACTCCGCCACACAAAACAGCTTGCTCACCGAAAAGGTCAGTTTCAGTTTCTTCTTTGAATGTGGTTTGCAAGATACCTGCTCTACCACCACCAACGGCACTGGCATAAGCCAAAGCTTTGTCCATAGCTTTGCCACTGGCGTCTTGATGAATCGCTACCAAGCAAGGAACACCTTTGCCTTCTTGATATTGGAATCTTACAGTATGACCAGGAGCCTTTGGAGCAACCATAAACACGTCAATGTCTTCAGGAACAACGATTTGGTCATACCAGATGTTAAACCCGTGAGCAAAAACAATGCTATCGCCTTTTTTCAAAGAACCTTCAACGCTTTCTTTGTAAATGTCAGCTTGGCGTGTATCTGGAGCCAAAAACATTTTGATGCTACAGTTTTTAGCACCTTCTTCCACAGTGCAAACTTTCAATCCTGCTTTTTCAGCTTTTTCCCAAGATTTAGAACCTTTGAAAAGTCCTACACAAACATCCATTCCAGATTCTTTTAGGTTTAGGGCATGAGCGTGTCCTTGTGAGCCGTACCCGATAATCATTATTTTTTCGTTTTTCAAACAATCCAAATTACAATCTTTGTCATAATATAGTTTTGCCATTTTTATCTCCTTGGTTTTTCTTTAATTTTTTTTCATGGCTGTTACGCCAGTTTGTATATACTCTAAAATCTCAAAATCTTTTAAGCGTTTCAAAAAATCTTCCATCTTTTTTTCTCTGCCCACAAATTCCACGATAATGGAATCAGTGCAGAAATTCACCACAGGTGCGTTAAATTCTCTGGCTATAATGATTAAGTTGTTTGCATCATCAGCATTGTTGATTTTTACCTTAATCAAGCACAAATCTTGGATAACAGAATCGTCCTTCGTGTGGCAATTCACCTCTATTACATCCAAGTGCTTCTTTAACTGCTTGATGATTTGCTCCATCATTTTGCTATCTTCCATCACTTCTATGGTCATTCTGGAACGCTTTGGGTTCTCAGTAGTCCCCACTGATAGGGAATGGATGTTGTATCCTCTTCTTGTGAAAAGTGCGGAAATTTTGCTCAAAACACCAGAATGATTTTTTACTAATAACGATAATACTCTTTTTTTCATAAAATTCTCCTGAAATATATATTGGGGTTTTTGTGATTTTAGCTGCCTCTATAGATATAGGGGATATAGAGACAGCTAAACGAGGACAATAATAATGCTAATGACAGAAATTAGGTATAGGACTCCCACTGGGAAAGAAGAAAAAATATTTTTTTTATTCATTGCCTACACCTTAAATCTAAAATTTTTAATCCTCGGACGAGGATATTAGTTATTTAAACGGTATATGAAAAAAAACGTGTTTTTTGTCAAACAGAAAAAACAGAAAATTGCAAAAAAATTTAATTTCGAATACTGGTGCTAAAAATCGAAGTTAGGATTGAGCAATGTATCAAAGATTTCTTGGACGTTATTGCTGTTTTTTAAAGTATTCATATTGTTTTTATTTAGCAGCACTTTGTTTAGGTAAGATAGAGAAAAAAGATGCTCTTTTTCGTTCTTTAGCAGAAGCAAAAACATCAGATGCACGGGTTTATTATCTAGAGCGTTGAAGTTGATTCCTTTTTCCGATTTTGCCAATAGGACACTCGGGGTGTTGATTTTGGTGGGATGCGGAGCTCTGGTGTGTAGGAAAGCCACGCCTTCGCCGACGGCAGTGGTTGCCATATTTTCTCGAGCTACGATGGTTTCGTTTAGCCAACGGTCGTTTTGGACAACTTCGCAGTCCTTGGCTAAGCGGGAAATTTTGGCTATAGCTTCAAATTTATTGGAAGCCTCAAAATTGAGCTTGATGTATTCTGGCTTGATGTAGTCCGAGAATCTACAGGTAATTCTCTGAATGGCGAGCTGATTTTGCTCTCTTTCTTCCAAATTGGAAATCCATTCGTCAACTTCGTCTTTATTTAGTTTAATTGTCTTTCCCGATTTCACGGTTTTAAAATTGTTCACCTTAATCAATTCGTTCAAAATCGTTTCATTAATTCGTAAATATGCCACGCATTTTTTGAAAGTTATAAGATTTTCAGCCATGTTCTCTCCTTAATGATTTATATTTTTTGAAAAAGAAAAATGTTGGGTGCGAAACCTTCTTGCATTTTTACTTCTTCGAAATAAGTTGTTTTTCTATCAGCTAAAAGTTTTTGCTTTGCCAGAGCATCAACTTCACAAAGACTTTCTTTTTCTTCAAGCACGGTTTTTATTTGCTCTGCGTAATCTTTGTCGTCCGTGATGATTTGCAATACACCGTCTTTTTTTAGTAAGCACAAAAGCAAATCCACAAATTCTGTGTTTATCAGTCTATTTTTGTGATGTCGCTTTTTTGGCCAAGGGTCGGGATAGTTTATGTATATTTTTTCAAAAGCGTTATTGGTTAGCAGTTTTATAGATTCTTTGTCCAAAAAGAAATTTAGTATCTTCACATTTTTGTTTGTTTCAATATCAAGCTTTTTTACAATCGAAACAATTCTTTTGGGCTTCACTTCTATTCCAACAAAATTTGTGCTTTTTTCTGATTTCGATTTATGTGCAATAAATTCGCCTTTGCCACAGCCGATTTCCAACTCAAGAGGCAAAGCAGGATTCTCGAAAAAATCGCTCAAGTCTATGCTAATTTTTTCTTTAGACTCTTTGTAATTTTTCGGCAATTCATAAACAAATTTTTTTATTTTTGCAATAATGTCCGAGCGTTTTAATAAATTTGTCCAACCTCTAGCCATCAATTTCCCCGCTGAGAAGTATAGAAACTGTCCGCATAGAGGGAATTTCCTTGATAATCATATTTATGCACGAGGTTAGCGGAATGGCCAACACCATACCTACTGCACCCCAAACCCATCCCCAAAAAATCAATGACAGTAGGATAAATAGAGGCGAAATATTTAGTGTATTGCCGATGTATTTCGGCTCTATCAAATTGCCAAAAATGAATTGTGTGGCGGTGAGAGCTATAGCTATGGAGAACGGCTGCCAACTGAAACCGTATTCCAAAAAGGCGACTAACACTGGGAAAGCTGATGCGGTGATTGAGCCGAAGTTTGGAATGAAGTTGAAGAAGAACAGAAGCAATCCGCTGAATAAAACAAAATCTATTCCGAAAATGCTCATAAAAAACATTCCCACTAAGGCTGTGCCGAACGAAATTAGCGATTTCACCGCAAAATATTTGCCAATGGAGTTTTCGATTTGGCGGATAGAACGGTTCAAGTGGGAGTTTCCATATTTTTCTTTTTGGGAAATTTCCAAAGATTTAATTAGCTTGTCTTTACTCGCCATCAAAAAGAGCATAAAAACTAGTGAAAGCAAGAGTTTTACCAAAAAATCTACGAATGTTCCCATTGTTGTTTTCAGGATTTTGGAAACGGACAATCTATCCCACATACCTGCCCAATCGACCTTGAGTAGATAGTCTTTCAAGTCCAATTTTAAATCGGGCAAATATACTTTTAGTGCTTCGATGGTTGAGCTGAATCTTTGCGACAGAATTTCTTCGTATTTCGGAAACTCTTTCACAAAGGATTGCGAACCGATAAACATTAGGTAGCCAATCAGATACATCACGCTAAACACGATAATCAAAACTATGACAACAGCCAGAGAGTTTGGCACTTTTTTCCTCGTTAGAAATCTGTGAAATGGGTCGAAAAGGAAGGTGAAAAAAATAGCAAACATCAGAGGGATAAACAGGGATTGCAAGTTTCTCATCGCTATGATAATTATGGAGATAGAAATCAATAACAAAGAAAAACTTATAATTTTGTAAGTCGTATCGTGGTTTACAGTTGGATTTGTCATCTATACACCTCGCTCAAAAAGGATTTGCCAACTAAATTGGCATTGAGGTCAAAATATTCCGCTATTGTTGAGCCAATATCCGCAAAACTGCCTCTGATACCGAGATCTTGCGGTTGTATTCTTGCTCCAACCACCAACAGTGGAACATATTCTCTCGTGTGGTCAGTCCCTGGGAAAGTCGGGTCGCATCCGTGGTCGGCAGTGATGATTAGTATGTCGTCTTCTCGCAATGAACTCAGTATGTTAGGAAGTTTATTGTCAAAATATTTTAGTCCGTCGGCAAAATCATGGGGCAGATTTCTATGTCCCCATTTGCTATCGAAATCTACCAAATTGGTGAAAATAAGACCTTCATGATTAAACTCTTTGATGTTTTTTATCGTGGAGGCAATTCCCTCTTGATTGGTCTTGGTGTGGTCGATTTTGGTCAAGCCTTGGCGATTGAAAAGGTCTTCGATTTTGCCAATCCCCAACACTTCTCTACCGCTTTTTTTCAGGAAGTCAAGAACGGTTTTGTCGGTGGGAGAGATGGCATAATCTTTTCTGTTCCCCGTTCGGTAGAAATCTTGTGAATTTTTCCCAAGGAATGGTCGAGCTATCACCCTGCCAATGCAAGTCTCGGCATCGAAAACTTCGTGCCGTGCAATTTCGCACATTTTGTAAAGTTCGTCTATCGGATAGACATCCTCGTGGCAAGCTATTTGGAATACACTGTCTGCAGAGGTGTAAACAATTGGTTTTTTGCTCCTTATGTGTTCTTCTCCGTAGTCGGCAATTGCGTCTGTGCCAGAGTAAGGTTTGTTTAGCAAAACTCCCGGAACACCTGTTAGTTCAACAAATTTATCGATAATTGCATCGGGGAAACCGTCAGGGAAATAGTCGAAATTCAACTTCGGGATAATTCCCGCAATCTCCCAATGTCCAGAAATGGAATCTTTTGAGTTGGAAATTTCCGATAGTTTGCCAGTGGCAGCCAAGGGGTTGTCGCAAGTCTCAACTCCCAAAATAGGAGTGATGTTTCCCAATCCTAAACTTTGCAGATTTGGCAAATTAAGCCCATCTAATTTGGTAGCGATATTCGGAACAGTGGATGCACCTTCGTCTCCAAACTTTTTAGCATCAGGCAGATAACCAACTCCCACACCGTCTAGCACAATCAAAATAACGCGTTTCATTTTTTTTCACCGAAAAAATATGTAACGCCAGAAGCGATGGTTATCAGCACGGTTATCCAAATAGCGACAATTATAATGATGTCCAAAATATTGGAAACGGAGGGTGGTAGATTAAAAATCATTTCTACAAATTGGAAAACGAAAGCGGCAATGACAACGCCGATTTGAGTTCCAGTTTTCAATTTTCCCCAAAAATTAGCGGGGATGAAAATGTTTTTTTTAATGTAATAGCTACGCAGAGCAGTGACTAAAAATTCTCTGAATAACACCACAAACAAAGGCCATAGACTCACAAGAGAAAACGGCGGAATTGTGAGCAGATAAAAAGCCACACCGATTAAGCCTTTGTCGGCAATCGGATCCATTATTTTGCCGAAATTTGTAACGTTGTATTTACGGGCAAATTTGCCGTCGTAGTAGTCCGTGATGGAGGCGATGATGAAGATAATCATGGAGTAGAGGACGTTCCACGGCTCTTTCATCCCCACGAGGCACCACCAAAAAACAGGTATCAAAAATATCCGAGAAATTGTTAAAAAATTAGGCAGAAGTTTTTTCATTTAGTGAGACCTTTGAAGCGAATTTGGGTTAAGATGCAGGAAAACAGCACACTCCCTTCTTCCAGCAAAGGCATAAAAACAAAGAGTCTCACAATCGAAGAATAGCTGATTTTGAACTTGAAAAATATGTTGTATTTGCTAGTAAAAAAAAGCAGAGCAATATTGAAAACGATTGGTAAAGTTAGATAAAGAAGTGAACTGGCAAGCATATTCTTATTTCGGCTGGAGACTTTTGTCCCGAGCTTTTTGTAAACAGTCCATCTGTGATGATTGAACCAAATGGTAGATTTCCGCATCGAGTGCAAAAGAATAATCAAGAAAAAAATCAGGAAAATATTGGCAATCCAATAAATTCTGTTCATCAAGTTTTTCTCTTTTAATTTTTCGCTAATCTCATGCACAGGTCCATTGAGCAAGGTGTTAGCTTGATATTTTTGGAATAGTTGCAGTTGCTTGGTGAAAGTTTTGGTTGTGAGCAATTGCCCGTTATTTTGGATAGTTAGGATATTTGGAATTTTGCCGAGGCTTTCTTCCAGCGGATAGTTCTCTTTGAGGTTGTATTTGCTCAAGAGTTGTTCGGTGAGGTTGCGATTGGACGAGATGCTCAGTTGCCCAAACAGAGGAACAGCTTTTTGATTTGCGAGCCAAGTTAACTCTTTGGAACGGTAAGCGAATCTCTGCAAATAGGAAGGAATTCTTTTGTCATTGCTTCTTTCTATAGTGAGCAAATCCGATTTCAGCGATTTCAAAGTACTAAGATTGGACGACAAAATTTTTATCTTCATTTGGGACACTTGATTGAAATTTTGCTCCATCATCGTGCAAAAGAGGAAGTTGAAGCCCGTCCAAAAGAGCAAGTAAAACAGCACTATTCCAGAGTGTGTAAAATTGTTATGCTTCACTTTTTTCTCCTTCTGGACACAGATTACCATTCTTTATGATGAAACTTTTGTCAAATCCGAAGATTTTGCGTCCCGAACTCGCCAAGATAATCGAACCGTTGTTGGAGGCAAATGTCAAGATGCTGATAGCTTTTATCAGGTTAATGTCATCAAAATATTTGTCCAAATCGTCAATCAAAATCAAGAGAGGCATTATCGCAGTGGCTCTTATCAATTCAACTAACTTCTTATTGGAAAAGCTAAGGAAAGCAACTTTTTTGGACATATATTTGTCCAGTTCCACTTTTTCCGCCAAAGTTTTGATTAGATTTTTCTTGGTTTCGGTCAATTTTGGAATGCCAAAACAAAGATTTTTCCACATGGAGAGTTCGTTGAATAATCCATCGTGGTAGTCAATCAAGACCGAAGGAACTCTCTTTTCTTTGTTTTTAAAAGGTTCCACGCATTCGCCCGAATGAATGCAGTTCAGCAAAGCACTCTTCCCTTTGTCGTTGGGACCCAAAACAAGGTTTTTGTATTTGTCCTCAAGGAGAATTTCAGGAATGCTCAAAATGGTTTCTTTTTGCTTTTTAAGTTCAAATTTCTTAATCTTTAACATCGTCTTATTTTTTCTTGGTTTACCTTTTAGTCAATAGTTTTTTCAGTTTCCAAGCCAAAACTTTGAGGTAGGAGTTCTCCCAAAGTTGTGGTGATTATTTCGTGGTTGTTGCCGTACAAAATGGGCATTTCTGGAGAGCAAAATTCGCTGAGTACTTGGCGACACGCTCCGCATGGGGGGAATGACAAGTTGCTATCAACATAAATGGCAAGAGCGGTGAACTCTTTTTCGCCTTGGCTGACAGCAGAAAAAACGGCTGAACGTTCGGCACAATTTGTCAACCCGAACGAGGCATTCTCCACGTTCACGCCAGTGTAAATTTTGCCCGATTTCCCCAGTAACGCTGCTCCCAAGGGGAAGCCAGAGTATTTGGCGTAAGCGTTCCTGCTAATTTTTTTTGCCTCTGCAAATAATTCATTCAAATTCATAATTTTTTCCTTATTATCCCGTGTGGAGGGATTTTTTTGTTAATTCGGAGAAAAATTGTGCTATTCGGGTCAGTTTTGGGAATTGGTCGCATATATTCATCAAAAATTTCTTTCACCTCGTATTGAAAGTCGTCCTCAAAATTTGGGAAGATGAATTCGATAATCTCTCCGATTTCAAATTTTGCTCTTATCTCTATCTTCGCAAAATTTTCGTCTTGTTCCAAGATTGTGCCGATGAATTGATAATTGCGGATGTATGCGGACGACTGGTAGTTTTGCTCTCCCTGAGATGCGACGAAGCCCGTGCTGTATTCTCGGTGGCTAATTTTGTCCAACTCTTCGTGCAGAAAGGTTGAGCTACTTTTGTTGTCCAGTGCATGGCGATACGCTCTTGCTGTGTTGGCGACGTAGTACAGGCTTTTCATTCTTCCCTCAATTTTCACACTATCAACACCGATATTCTCCAATTCTTGCAAATAATCCAAAAGGCATAAGTCTTTGGAGTTCAAAACGTAAGAGCCGTAGTTGTCTTCTTGGAGTTCAAACCATTGACCTTCGTGCTTCTTTTCGCTGATGGCAAATCCCCAACGGCATACTTGTGTGCAGATTCCTTGGTTGGCACTTCTTTCGTTGATGAAAGCTGAGAGCAGACATCTGCCCGAGTAAGCTATGCACATGGCTCCATGCACAAAAACTTCCAATTCCAGCTCGGGAACTTCTTGCTTGATTTTTTTTATTTCGTCCAAATTCAGCTCGCGTGCCAAAACAACTCTTTGTGCACCCTGATTGTGCCAGAATTTTGCACTTTGGTAGTTGGTGATGTTCGCTTGGGTGGAAATATGCAGAGGTAGCTCTGGAGCTATTTCACGGCAAAGTGAGAAAATTCCAAGGTCGGAGACGATAAGTCCATCGGGCTTCAGTTTTTTCAAGAAGTCGAGATATTCAGGCAACTCTTGCAGGTCGCTATTATGAGCTAAAATATTTAGGGTGATGTATAGCTTTTTGCCCAGTTTTGTGCTTATTTCACGGGCAATCAGAAGCTCTTGGTTATATAAGTTTCCAGCTTTTGCCCTGAGCCCAAACCGCTTTCCTGCACAATAGACGGCGTCTGCTCCGTATTGCAAAGCGTATTTCAATTTTTCCAAATTTCCAGCTGGTGAAAGAATTTCCATAAGGTCTATAGGTTTTTGTGAATGGGGTGATGTCCCAATGTATCAAAGGTATTTTTCATTTTGTAAATTTCTCTTTCTTGTTTGACAAACAGTTCTTTATCTAAAGTTTGGTTTAACATATGGTATTTTTTAATAGAAATTTACGTCAAGTTTTTTTTGGGCTGTCAGCCATTTTGTTTTTGGTTTCGTGCGGTAGCAGGGGAGAGATTACCGGTGGACCCATAGACGATTTGATTCCCCGTGTTGTTAGTAGTGACCCTTCGGAGTTTCGCTCCATCAAGGGGAGGAACATCAAAATTATTTTCAATAAGCCCATTGATGAAAACAAGGTTGATAACTACATAAGGTTTTATCCTCGTGTGGGCTTCAGCACTTACGTCACGGACAAGACGCTGAATATTTCCATAAAATCCGATCTTTATTTGGGCAAGAACTATTATCTGATGCTGGAGAAGGGTCTTAAATGTTATCATGATATTGCGATGGAGGAAAGCAAAATTTTGGTTTTTTGCAACGATTATCTTTCCACTAACGAGATTTCTGGCGAGTTTGTTTTCGAGAAAGAGAAAGACAAGCAGGACACGGTGCTTTTGCAGGTTTATGACCAAGATACTGTTTTCATTTTCGAGCAAAAATCTTCTTTGGGATACCAATTGAAGTATTTGAGCCAAGGGCAATACCTCGTCAAAGCGTTTATTGATAAAAACAAAAATGGTAGCTTGGATGAGGCGAGTGAGCCGTTTTGGGAAAAGCGTTTGACTGTGAGCAATAAGTACTTGGTCGAGCCAATTGTTTTGGGTTATGTCGACTCCATTTCTCCGCTGATTAAAAATGTTTTGCCTCTTTCAGACCGTCGAATGACTGTGGATTTTGACGAGGATTTGGTTAAGCTCAAGAAATATAGCATTTCTTCCATTACGGATACTTTGGCGGAAGTGAATGTCGATGGAGATACGGTTTACACGGTTCGCAATTCCGAAAAGATTGATGTGCGGAAATCGCTTTTGGTAGATGGGAAATTGCATTTGCTCACTTCTCCGATGAATAATATGCGATACATGTTGGTTGCGTACGATTTGGTTGACTGGAAAGGAAATATCACGAAAGTGGACACAGTATTTTTCCAAGGCAAAGCAGACACTTTAGCCACGGAAATAAAATTGGTTAGCTCCGATCCAGTTGCCAATTCAGGTGTGCTGACTTTGTTGCCGAGATTTTTGCTCAAATTTGACAGGTTGCTATTTGATGAAAATATAGATGTGAGCCTGCTGGAAAAAGAGACTGGAAAGAGAATTGCTTTGACTTCCGATGGAGGTAACGGATTTGAATTTAGCTACTTGCCCAAAAGTAAACTCACCAATTTTACCAGCTATTTGCTGATTGTAAATGCGTCTGATGATGAAGGTAACTCGTTGCCACAAACGGAGATAGAGTTTATCATCACATATCGGACGGATGGAGAATAGAGAACAATGAAAAGAAGAAAAATGTTATCGGGAATTTTTAAGTTTTTGTTTGTTAACTTGCTTTTTAGTGTGGCTATTGGATACAGATATTTGCCTGATGTCACGGGAATTGTTTCCACAGTTTTTGTTTGGGTTTCTTTGATAGGCAACACTTTTATGTTGTATTTGCCTTTGTTTTTGCTGAACGCTATTGTGGTGATTTTTTTGCCTTTCAGAAAGTTGAATATGATAATTAATGTTGTGCTAATTTTCCTATTTCAGCTCGTTTTGTTTATAGATACTGTTGTTTATGCGATTTACAATTTTCACATCAATGGGGCTGTGATTAGCATTTTCACCAGTGGTGGATTTGGAGACAGTGTAGAATTGGGGGCATTGACCACTGTTTTGGCTGTCGCATTTGTAGTTGTGGCTATAATTGTGGAAGTTATTCTTTTCAAGATTTTTGTCAAATTTTCCAAAGTGAATTCTTATAAAAAAAGCTTTAAAATTTCTCGGTTGTTCTTGTTGGGACTTCTCTTTTTGGTAGCAGATAAGGCAATATATGCCGTGGCGGATTTATACAATCAGACATCCGTTATCCGCTTCGTGAAGTTGTTTCCTCTCTATCAGCCTCTCACGATAAAAAGTTTTATGCATAAGACTTTTGGATTTGAGATAGATCGGGAAGACGAAATAAAGATTTCGACAAAAAATAAGATGTTGAATTATCCGAAAAATTCGATAGTCTATGATGAAAATGTCCAGTCCAAACCGAATATTTTGGTTATTTTTTTTGATGGTTGGCGTTACGATATGTTCACTCCAGAGGTAACTCCCAATGTGTGGGAATTTGGGAAGAAATCTACAGTTTTTGCCAATCATTACAGCGGAGGCAACGCTTCTAGATTTGGTGTTTTTTCGCTGTTCTACGGAGTGAGTGGCTACTATTGGCACAAAATTTTGGGCGAAAGACGTTCTTGCGTTCTGATAGACGAGTTGCAAAAACTGGATTACGATTTTTATATCTCCGCTAGCACCAGACTAACTTATCCTGAGTTTCGCAAGACTTGCTTTATCAATATTCCAGAGTATATTTATGACACTATTCCAGGCAAAGATGTGACAGAAAAAGACCCAAAATTGGCTCAAGGATTTATTGATTATCTAAAGAAGAAGAAGCGAGAGAAAACGAGTAAGCCTTTCTTTTCGTTTCTGTTTTTTGATGCTCCTCATGGTTCGAACTATCCTGACAAATACGAAAAATTCACACCTACTCAGAAATCTGTGAATTACGTGAAGATTGATGACGAAAAAGAGAATGTTGATATGATGCGGAATGCGTACAAAAACACGATAGTTTTTGATGATGCACTTGCTGGAGATATTCTGAAGACTTTGAAAAGTGGAGGTTACTTGGAGAATACGATTGTCATCATCAGTGCTGATCACGGGCAGGAGTTTTATGAGAATGGATTTTTCGGGCATTGCAGTGCTTTTGACAAGTATCAAACCAAGGTGCCTTTTGTGGTTCATTGGCCGAATAAGCCCTCGGGCAAGATAGAGAAGATGACTTCGCATTTGGATTTTGTTCCGTCTGTGTTGGAGGAGTTGGGAGTGCGGAATCCCGCTTCCGATTATTCGCAGGGGATGAGCCTGTGGAATGGAAACGGGCATAAGTTCGTGCAGTCCAGTGGTTGGGACGATGCGGCTTTGATTTATCCCGATTACTATTTTGTTTTTTCCATTGAGACGTACAAAGCAGGACTATTTGAAGTGCGGGATAAAGACTACGCTTTGGTCAAAGATGATAAAAAGATTATTTCCGAAAAACGCAAAGATTTGTTGAACACCATCAAAGGTTTTAGCGAGTTTTCCAAATAATTAAAGGGGGAGAAATGAAAAGAATTATAGGGTTGATTTTTTTGATTGCGGGTGCGGTTGCTACCTACTATTTTTATGGGATGAAACCACCTGCCAATGTAGCCGATGCTTTGATGAGCTACGACAGATACAAATTTGCCAATTTGACGCAATACTACCTCAGTTTGGGTGGAGCTTGCCTCGTGTTTTTGATAGGCTTGTTTATGAATTTGAAGAAGTAGAATATTTAAATTGTGAAAGATTTTTTTAAGTTAGAAACGACTTCGGGCATGGCTCGGGCAGGGCGATTAACGACAAAACACGGTGAGATGACAACGCCGATTTTTATGCCTGTGGGAACTCGCGGTAGCGTGAAAGGCTTGTCTCCACGCGATTTGCAAGAAGAGGTGAAAGCACAAATTATCTTGGGCAACACGTATCATCTTCATCTTCGTCCGAGCAGTGAATTGATAGCCAAAATGGGTGGATTGCACAAATTCATCGGATGGGACAAACCCATTTTGACGGATAGCGGTGGATTTCAGGTGATGAGTTTGTCCGATTTTCGCAAAATTACCCCCGAAGGTGTTAAGTTCAGATCGCACATCGATGGCTCGTACCATTTTTTTTCGCCACAGCGAGTAATGGAGATAGAGAACAATTTGGGTGCTGACATCATTATGTCGTTTGACGAGTGTCCTGCGTACGGGCAGTCTTACGATTATGTGAAAAAATCTTTGGCAACAACTATCCGTTGGGCGAAAATCGGCAAAGAATCCCACAAGCGACCAGAAGACCAAGCGTTGTTTGGAATAGTGCAAGGCGGAGTTTTTGACGATTTGCGTGCGGAATCTGCGAAGAGGTTGGTGGAGATAGATTTTCCAGGCTATTCCATCGGAGGTTTGGCAGTTGGCGAGCCTAAAGAAGATATGTTCAGGATTACAGAGCTTTTGGATGGAATTTTGCCCAAAGACAAGCCTCGATATTTGATGGGAGTTGGCACGCCTGGAGATTTGTTGGATGGGATTTTGACTGGAGTGGATATGTTCGACTGCGTTATGCCCACTCGCAACGCTCGAAAAGGGACGATTTTCACTTGGCAAGGAAAGATGATACTCAAATCTGCACGCTATAAAGAGGACACTCGACCCATTGATGAGAACTGCAATTGCTACGCCTGTCGCAATTTTTCCAGAGCGTATATTCGTCATTTGCTTTCCGTAGGCGAGGCTCTAGGTGGAATTTTGGCTTCTATCCACTCGTTGCATTTTTATTTAGATTTGGTCACCAAAGCACGCCAAGCGATTTTGGCAGGGAATTATCAGGAATTTTATAATCAGCATGCAGAGCTTGTGAAGGGAGTTTGTCAGTAGATGAAAAGGTATTTGTCAGGGAATGCGGAGACGTTTCGGCATCAGATTTTTCGATATGCGGTTGGGGGTCAGGTTTCCACTTTGGTGGATTTTTTAATACTTATTTTTTTGACGGATTTTTTGCTGATTCATTATCTGACTTCCTCCACGGTCTCTTTTATCAGTGGGGTTTTGGTGTCGTATTTTTTTAATATTTACTGGGTTTTCCACCAACGCAAGTACAATAAAAAGAGGCACGAGATTTTGCTTTTCTTTTTGATAAGCGTGGTGGGGCTGATTTTGACTAACACATTTATGTATTTATTCACCGAGAAAATGTGCTTATTTTACATGTATTCCAAGGTTTTTTCGGCAACGATAGTGTTCGGTTGGAATTTCACTGCTCGGAAATATTTGCTGTTTAATAATTAAGATTTTGAGGAAATGATGAAGGTTATAAAATTTTGCGGAGATATTTTTGAATCCAAGGAGTTTTTTGTTAATTCGCTTTGGGTTGCCAAACAAGGGGAAGACAAAAAGATAATTGTGGTGGATGTCCCTCGCAGGATTTGTGATGTTTTGTCTTCTATGAAAAATGATGTTTTGTCCAAAAATCACGATTGGAAAGCAAAATTTGATGCTTTTCGCAAAGAGGTTCTTTCTTCCAAAAGCGACTATCTTACTCAAGAGGAGATAGATAAGGTTTCGGAATTTTTGAAGAAGTTGGAAAATATTTATGTTGGATTGGAGTTGACCTCGTGTGATTTTGCGTGTTCTTTGGACAAAATCTTGGCTCAAGCGTCTTTTATTTACACGAAGATTTATGCTTTGATTTTGGAGAAAGAAGGATTTCGGGTAAAAGCGTGTTTGGACGAAAATTCTTTGCTTCTGCAAATGGGCGACAAGTTGGTTGGCAATAGTGAATTTGAGGGAAATGAGGATATTTTGCTCTATCCTTCGGGAGTAGTGATAAACGAAGCGGGTGAACTGAATTTCGTCACTGGAAAAGCCGATTTTTTGACGTGCTATTTGGCAAAGCTCAGCTCATCTCAGGAAATAGAGTTTTGGCTCACTGGTCATGGAGTTCCAGTTTGCAATCTGTCCTTGGTGCATGGTAGCAAACACATAAACTCCATGAGTTATCAGGAGGCGATGGAACTCTCGCACTTCGGTTCCCATTTTGTTGATTATCGGGCTATCGAGATTGCCAAAAAGCAAAATGCGGAGATTGTGATTAAATCTTTGTCCGATTTGGATTTTGTGGGAACGAAGATTTTTCGAGGTGTATGCCAAAATCAGGATCTTATAACAGGAATTTCTTACATCGGCAATATCGCTTTGTTCCGCGTTTTTGGAACAGGAATGATAGGCAGAGTTGGCACGGCACAGAGGTTGTTCGGTTCGTTGGCGAAGGCAAATATCAGTTTGATTTTGATTTCGCAGGCTTCCAGTGAGCAATCTATCTGTTTTGCCATCAAGTCCGATGAGGAAAACATTTTGGCTGCTACCAAAGCTATTCGCAAAGAGTTTTATTACGAGTTTGAGCAAGGAATTATCGAAAACTTGGAGTATCATACAGATTTGGCGTCCGTTTCCATAGTCGGGCACAATATGGTCAATCGAGTTGGGCTTTCTGGAAAGATGTTTAGTGCTTTGGGCAAAAACGGAGTCAACGTGCGAGCTATCGCCCAAGGCTCTTCTGAATTGAATGTCAGTGTGGTAATCGCCAATGAAGACGTAACCAAGGCGGTTACTTCTTTGTACAGCGAGTTTTTTGACCGCAAGAATATAAATCTGTTTTTGGTAGGAACTGGTTTGATTGGTTCTACACTGTTGGAGCAAATCGAGAAGCAACGCGATTTTCTCAAGACGAATTACGGAATTACGATGACGCTCAAAGGTATAGCTGACATCGACAAAATGACTTTTGATGAAAATCTGAAGTTTGAGGATTGGCGAGAGACTTTGCAAAAAGGGCAGAAAAGCGATTTGGAACAATTTGTGGAGATAATCAAAAAGATGAATTGTGCCAACTCTATTTTCATCGATTGCACTGCCACTGCGAGGATGACGCCATTGTACAAAGAACTTTTGCAAGAGTCGATTTCCGTGGTGACTCCCAATAAGAAAGCCAATTCTGACGAGTATTCGGTGTATCAGGATATTCACACCACAGCTTTTGAACATAATGCCAAATTTTACTACGAAACCAATGTTGGTGCGGGATTGCCGATTATCAGCACTCTGAAAGATTTGCTTCGTTCGGGCGATGAGATAGAGGAAATTAAAGCGGTTTTATCTGGCACGCTCAGTTATATTTTCAATTCGTTCAACTCCCAAACCAAATTTGTGGATGTTGTGAAGATGGCAAAGGAGTTGGGATACACCGAACCTAATCCAAAAGAAGACTTAACTGGATGTGATGTGGCTCGCAAGGCTTTGATTTTGTCTCGTGAATTGGGCAAAAAAATCAATTTGCAAGACATCATTTCCATGCCGATTTTGCCTGAAGAGTGTTTGAGCAAAAATGAGCCGGAAGCTTTTCTGCAAAGCCTATCCGACAACGATAAATATTTTGCCGAGATGGTAAAAAAGGTCGAAGAGAAAGGCAATAGATTGCGATTTTTGGCGAGCATCACCAAGGATGAAGCAAAAATCGGATTGGAGGAGGTTGACAGCTCGAGTCCTTTTTATTCTTTGTCTGACAGTGACAATATGGTGGTTTTCATCACCAAGCGATACACAAGGCAAATGCCTTTGATAGTGCGTGGACCTGGAGCTGGAGCGGCTGTTACTGCTGCTGGAGTTTTTGCTGACATTATCAAAATAGCTAACTATTTGATTTATTAAAATGTTATAGATTTAAGGTTTTATATATGAAAAACGATTTTCAAAGATATTTAGGCGTAAATATAGACCACGTGGCTACTGTGCGGAATGCTCGTGGCGGTGTGAATCCGCAACCTGTACAGGCGGTTCTCGTGGCAGAGCAAGCGGGAGCTGACCAGATAACGATTCATCTTCGCGAAGACAGAAGGCACATAAAAGATGCAGATTTGCAGTTGATTAAAAGCGTTGTGACCACAAAGCTGAATTTGGAGATGGCTCTCAATCCCGAGATTGTGGAGATAGCCATCAAAGCTAAGCCTGATACGGTTACTTTAGTTCCCGAGAAAAGAGAGGAACTGACGACTGAGGGTGGACTTTTGCTCAAGGAATCTATGAGTGAGGACATTGCGAGGTTGAAAAATGCGGGAATTGAGGTCAGTTTGTTTATTGAGCCTGACCCAGCGATGATTTCCTTAGCTGCAAAATTGGGTGCTGACGCTGTGGAAATGCACACGGGAGTTTATGCGAACAATTTTGGAACTGAAGTTGGTGATGAGGAATTTTCTCGAATAAAATTGGCTTGCAAGCAAATTTCTGATTTGGGTATGCGAGTAGTGGCAGGTCATGGATTGGATTATCACAACATTGTTCCGCTTCTCGATTTGCCAATTGAAGAATTTAATATCGGTCACAGTCTCATTGCTGAGAGTATTTTTCACGGATTGGCTGAGGCTGTGCGAAAGATGAAAAGAATTGTGGTGAAAGGGGTGTTTTAGATGCGTAAATTGGTAGCAATTTTTGGGTTTGCTTTTATGTTCACTTTCCTTTTGGCGAGTGAAGTAAAAAATATTTCGGTAACAGGTTTGCAAAATGTGCAGGCTGGAGCCGTGTACTCGTTGATGGGGCTGAAAGAGGGCGACTATTATAATCAGACTATTTTGAACGATTGCAGACGTAGTTTATTGAAAAATGGGATGTTCTCTTCGGTCGAGATTAAGGATGTGAATGGTACAATCAAGGTTGAAGTTGTGGAAAATCAAATCGTTAATAAATTTGAGATTGGCGATTTCAACGGAGTCAGCAGAGCTGAGTTGGAGAAGATGGTTGATTTGCAAAAAGGTTCGTTTTGGTTTGAAACCGCCAAAGATACTTTCGTAAACCGAATTAAAAGCTATTACGAAGAGGACGGCTATTACAACGCAAATATCGATTTTGCCATCGAGGAGTTGGAGAACAATTACATAAATGTAACGCTCAACACAGAAAAAGGCGAGAGAGTTAAGGTTGAGAGGATTAACTTTTACGGGAACAAAAATTTTTCTGACGACGAACTGAACGATGTGATTAAGACGAAAACTTCTGGTTGGTTTCGCTCGGGCAAATACAACAAGGAAACCGTGGATTTGGACGTGGAACGCATCATAACTTTTTATAATGAAAAAGGTTACATAGATGTGTCTGTTGCTGAGCCAGAAATCAAACCGTTGGAAGATTCCAACAGATTGGAGATTGGTTTTTACATCAAACCTGGAGCTAAGTTCTATCTGGGCGATGTGTTTGTTACAGGTAATATTTATTTCTCGCAACTTAAAATTTTGGATAAATTTAAGTTCAAGCCTGACCAAGTATTTGACAAGCAGGAGTTTGAAAGTCAGCTTTTTGAAGTCTATACCATGTATCACGAGGAAGGCTTTGTCTATAGCAAGGTCGATTATGAATTGGAGAAAGAGGGTGGCAAGGTAAACGTCATCATCACCATTCAGGAGAACCCCAGAGCCAAAGTGCACAAGGTTATTATCAGAGGGAACAAGCGGACAAAGGAGAAGGTCGTCAGGAGGAAATTGTCTGTGCGTCCGGGTGCATATTACAAAAGGTCTGATATAGTTTCTACTCAGCGGAGGATTTACAACACAGGTTTCTTTGAAGCTGATATGGGCATCGACACCAGGGTTATCAATAGCAGTGGCGATATGGACGTGATTTTCGATTTGAAAGATAGAAGTTCCAACTCTCTCAACGGTTCGATTGGCTACAACAGTTTGGACGGAATGGTGTTGGAGGCGAGCGTCACACTGCGAAATCTCTATGGCAACGCTTGGCAAACTTCGGCTTCAGTTTCGTGGTCGAAGACGCTTTTGAACTACGAACTTGATTTTACCAATTCCTATCTCTACGACACGGATATCTTGGGCGGATTTTCTTTATACAACACAAAAAGAGAGTATGATGATTACGATTGGGAAAAAAGAGGTGGCTCGGTGACTTTGGGTAAGTACCTTTATTGGCTTGACCTTGCCAACGTCAAAGTTACCTACAGCTATTACATAACCAAATATTCCGACCTCAGCAGTGACGCCAGTGACGAGCTTATTAAAGAAGCTGGCAAAGGTTGGCAGGCAACTAGCAGTATGGGAATTAGCCTCTCTCGAAGCAATAAAGATAACGTCTTTTTCCCCAGTTTAGGTTCTGATTTTAGTATTTACACCGAATTTGCAGGTTCTTTCCTTGGAGGGAATGAAAATTTCTTCAAGCAAATTTATCAAGTTAGTTGGTATTTGGATTTGCCTGGAAGTTTTGCTTTCCGCACCAAGTGGAGGACGGGATACGTGGAATCGCTCTATTCCGATGAAGAAGTGCCTCCCGCGGAGAAATTTTATATAGGTGGCATGGGCTACAACGGTTTGAGAGGCTATGGTAGTAGTAGCATTCCCGACGATAGCGATGGTGCCAGTCGCATGCTTATTTTTTCCAGTGAGCTTGCCTATCCTATTGTGGGAGAGACTTTTATTGGATTGTTGTTTTACGATGCGGGAGATGCTGTGGATAGCTACAGTCAGCTTAATTTCAACAGGTTGAAGAACGGAGCAGGTTTTGGAGTTCGGTTTAATAGCCCGATAGGTATAATCGGACTTGATTACGGCTACAACTTGGAAGACAATGAATGGAAGCCTCAATTCCAAATAGGAATGACTTTTTGATGATTTGCAAAGTTAATCGACTATTTATTTTATTTTTTTCTTGTCACTTGTTTTAAAGGTCACTTTTTTGACGACAATCTAAAATATTAAAGATAGAAGGAGTTAGTAAATGGATTTAAAAAACAGAGGATCTTTTGGAAGCAAGTTAGGTATCATTGCTGCTGCTGCAGGTTCTGCCATTGGACTTGGAAATATTTGGAAATTTCCGTATATTACAGGAGTTTACGGTGGAGCAGCTTTTTTGATTGTTTACCTTGTTTGTATAGCTGTAGTAGGAGTAACAGTGATGCTTGCCGAATTTATTTTGGGTCGTACTACCCAGCGTAACGGCGTTGGAGCTTTTAGCCAGTTAGCACCTGGAACAAAATGGTATTTAGTTGGATTTCTTGGAATTTTGGCAGGATTTTGCATTTTGTCTTTCTATTCTGTCGTTGCAGGATGGACAGTAGACTATATTTTCAAAGCTGCTTTTGGAACTTTTACGGGGAAATCTGCTGCTGAGATAGGTGGTATTTTTGGTGGTTTTATTTCTAATCCGTGGAAGCCTGTAATTTGGCATTTTGTGTTTATGACAGCCACTGCTGGAATTATTGTTATGGGTGTGCAAAAAGGTATTGAAAAAAGTTCAAAAATTCTTATGCCTTTGTTGCTTGCCATTCTTTTGGTACTTTGCGTAAGAGCTATCACCTTGCCTGGTGCATCTAAAGGTTTGGCTTTTCTTTTTTCTCCCAATTGGTCTAGTTTGAGCGGTACTGCTGTTTTGGTAGCTTTGGGGCATGCTTTTTTCTCTTTGTCATTGGGAATGGGAACGATGTTGATTTATGGTTCTTATGTAAAAAAACAGGAGAATATAGGGACTATAGCTGTTCAAGTGAGTGCAGCTGACACAATTATTGCTATTTTGGCTGGTGTGGCTATTTTCCCAGCTGTTTTTGCTTTTGGCATTGAGCCAGGTGCAGGACCAGGTCTTGTTTTCGTGACTTTGCCTAACGTGTTCAACCAAATGATAGGCGGTCAGTTCTTCTGCTTCCTTTTCTTCGTGCTTTTGGCTTTGGCGGCTTTGAGCAGTGCTATTTCCATCTTGGAATGCTTGGTGTCTTATCTCATCGAAGAAAAAAATATTTCTCGTAATAAGGCGACCATTTATATGGCTGTTGCTTGCTTTGTGATTGGTGTTCCTTGTTCGTTGGCTATGGGTCCGATGAGCGAGTTCCACCTTTTGCCAGGGAAAAACTTCTTTGACGCTTTGGATTATTTGTCTGCCAACTGGCTGTTGCCTCTTGGTGGAATGTTCATCAGCTATTTTGTCGGTTGGAAATTGGACAGAAAGCGTCTTGCCGATGAGCTTAGCAGTGACGGTAAATTTTCTATAAAATATATGCCTTTGTTCGTTTTTATTTGTAGATTTGTTGCTCCAGTTATTATTTTCATCGTATTTTTGAATGGCTTAGGCGTTTTTGGAAATTAGTTAGAATTTTGTTAAACTATACCCGTCATATCAATGGCGGGTTTTTCTTTGTCCAAATTAAGATGTTGATAAAAAGTTGACACACAAAATTGGTTTTTAAAATTCAGCTTTATGAGAACGATTGATTATAAACAGATAGCCGAGGCAGTTTCTTCCGCGTGCGAAAAGATTGTGACGACTTTGGATAGCGAACTTGTGGATATTTTGCGAAGCTACCAAAACAGCAAGGTTTTGAGAATGATGGTCAAAAATATCGAGTTGGCAAAAGAGGAAAGTTTGCCCATTTGTCAGGATACGGGGACTGTGGTTGTGTTTGCCGAAGTGGGTCAAGATTTGCACATAGTTGGTGGCAATTTTGAAGAAGCTATTCATTCTGGAGTACAAGCAGCGTATCAAAATTTTCGCAAATCGATAGTTGCCGAGCCTCTATTCAATCGAGAGAACACTAAAGATAACACACCTGCTGTTGTTCACACCAAAATAGTTGAGGGTGATAGACTAAAACTGCTTGTCATGGCGAAAGGTGGAGGCTCGGAGAACAAGAGTACAATAAAAATGTTTGAGCCAACCGCTACACGTAACGAGATAGAAGATTTTGTGGTGAAATGGATTGCAGGCGTGGGAGCAGCGGCTTGCCCGCCATACATAGTTGGTTTGGGAATAGGTGGCAATTTTGAGCAATCGGCGGTTCTGTCAAAGAGAGCTTTGGCTGTGCCGTTGGGTGAGCATAATCCGACAGTTGCTTATGCTGAGATGGAGAAGTCAATTTTGGAAAAAATTCAGAAATTGGAAATCGGACCTCAAGGATTGGAGAAATATCCGACGGCTTTGGGAGTGAAAATCTTGCAAGCTCCGTGTCACATCGCCAGCTTGCCAGTTGCAATCAATCTCGGTTGCTATGTGAATAGGCATTGCGAAGTAGTATTATGAACCGCGAAGAATTGTCAAAATTGGAAACAGGCGAGTTTTTTTACTATAGTGGAGTGGTGTATTTAGCCAGAGATGTGGCACACGCACGGATTTGCCAATTGATAGAGCAGGGCAAAAAGCTACCGTTTGATTTGCAAGAGAGTGTCATTTTCTATGCAGGTCCTGTGATGAATGGAGACAGAATAATCTCTTGTGGTCCAACGACATCCGCCAGAATGGACAAATTTACCAAAGCGATTTTGGACAAAGGTGTGAAATTGTTAATTGGAAAAGGTCCACGAAGTGAAGAGGTTCAAAGCTCTTTATGTAAGAACAAAGCCGTTTACGCCTTAGCTTTGGGAGGTTGCGGAGCGTTGTACGCCAAATCCATAGTATCCAGCGAAATCGTAGCGTATCCAGAGTTGGGTACAGAAGCAATCCGCAAACTATTGGTTGACAAAATGCCTTTGTGGGTTGGTATTGATGCCAAGGGAGAGAGCATATTATGAGTGAGTTTAAAATTGAATTTGATAGAAAAAAGATTGAGCAGTTTCTCAGTCTTTTGGAACGCAAGCTTGATCTTAATCGTTATAACAAGCCCGTTTTGAGCTACAGGACGGACGATGACGCAGTTTATTATACCGTTTGGGAAGAGGAAATTTTGGAAAGATTGGGATTTAACAATGTCTCCGGACACGACTATAAAGACCCTATTTTCTTTTGTCCCGATTGGGTAACTGGCAAAGATGTTGAAGACGACTTGGATGATATTGACGATGATGATTTATTTGACGATTTAGACGATTTATGATTTCTGCAAATTTACAGAAAGTTAAAGAGAATATCAATTCAACTTTAAGAAAAATCGGTGACCCCGACAGAGATGTTAAATTGATTGTGGTTACCAAAACTCATTCGCCCGAAATTATTGATGAAGCTATTGCTTCGGGAGCGGAATTCATCGGAGAGAATAAAGTTCAAGAAGCGGAGTTGAAACTGTCGAAATTGCAAAATCCTTATAAAGAGTTTCATTTTATCGGTCATTTACAGAGTAACAAAATAAATAAGCTTTTGAAACTCAATCCAACTCTCATTCATTCTCTCGATAAATTATCCACTGCGGAGAAATTGAACGAAGCTACTAAGAAAATGGGGAAAACTCAGCAAGTTTTGGTGCAGATAAACACTTCCGAGGAAGTTAGTAAGTCAGGAACTTCCAAAGAAAATGCGTATAATTTAGTCAAATCCATCTCCGAACTTCCTAACTTGCAAGTTGTGGGGTTGATGACCATCGGTTCACTTGATGCAAACCCTGAAAGTACAAAAAAGTGTTTTGAATATTTAAAAAAATTGTTCGAAGAGTGCAAAGAAATTTCTACAGCCAAAATGCAATGGCTTTCCATGGGAATGAGTGGAGATTATCAGCTTGCGTTGGAATGCGGAGCGAATATGTTGCGTGTAGGTAGCTCTATCTTCGGGCAAAGAAATTATAATTGATAGATAGAAGAGGTTATTGTGGGGAAAAATAAAAAATCAAAAAAGAAAATAAATAGTGTAAAATCTCAAGAGAGCATCTCGGTAAAAAACAATTTCTTCCAACGAAATCAAAGTTGGATTTATCCTGTTGTTTTGGTTTTGGTTGTATTGATATATTTTTGGCCAATCACTTATGGAGGTTATAACACTGCGGGATATGATGCATCAGGAAGTGTAGAAAGTTTAAATTCTCAGTGGATTAACAGTACAGGTAAATTATTGTTTTATGATTTATCAAGATTTTCGGGAGAACCTTCATATGCTTTTTTCTCAAATGCTCCAGGAGCTTTTTCATTAGTGCACTATCTTAAAATAGGTTTTTTATTTAGAGGAGGGCTTTTATTTGTCTTTGGGACCCTAGGATTCTATTTTTTGCTAAGATATTTTAAGATAGGGCAATTGGTTTCTTTAATAAGTTCAATAGGCTTTGTTCTCATTCCTCATTGGGGAATTTTATATTTGATAGGGCACATTTGGAAATTGGATACTATCATGCTAATTCCATTCTGTTTACTTTTTATTCTGAAGCTTTTTGATAGGCCTTGTTTAAAAAATATGCTTTTTTACTCTTTTTTTCAAGTTGCCATGGTTGAACAAAACCATTATCAAATTGTTTATTATGCTGTTCTTATGTTTGGATTTGTTGCTTTTATCAAAGTCTTTGAATATCGAAAAAACCGCTCTCATTTATTTAAAAGTGGAATTTATGTTTTGCTTTCTTTACTCATTATATCGGCGGTTACTTTCCAAAAGTTATATTTAACTAATGAATATTCTAAATACACGATACGAGGAGCTAAAACCGAAGAGGGTAGAATTGGTTTGTCCAAATCTTATGCTACTTCGTGGAGTTTCAGTCCGAAAGAATTATTAACCTTAGTGATTCCTCGTGCGTTTGGAGGAGCCAGTGGGGAGCAATACGATATTAGCAATCCGAGATATCCGCATTTAGCGGGCAGAGATATTCCAGGATATTGGGGTGATATGCCTTTCACTCAAGGGTCTGATTATGCAGGTGTTGTTTTGGTATTTTTGGCTTTCATTGGTGTTATATTAAATTGGAAGAATAGAATAATTAAAGGTTTTGCATTTTTGGCGATTTTGGCTGTATTTTTGTCGTTTGGACGACATTTTCCACCTGTCTATGACTTCTTTTTTAATTTTGCTCCAGGATTTAATAAGTTCCGTGTACCTTCTATGATTTTAGTTTTAGTTGAAATTATTTTGGCGATATTTGCTGGATTTGGGCTTAACGATATTCTTAAAAAGGATAAAAAAAATCTTTGGAAGGTTACACTAATTGTTTTTGGTAGTTTTATCTGTTTGGGACTTTTTGTTTTGGCAATTTCTGGTCAGTTTTCTTTCGTTGGTCCGAGAGATAACTATGATGCTCAGTCAATGATGATAATCAAAAATATTCGCAAAGAGTTTCTGTTTTCCGATTTGTACAGATATTTTGCTTTTCTTATTTTTGCTTTTGTGTTGATAGCTGTATATGTAAAAAATATCCTCAAGAAAAGTGTTATATTTTTGGTTTTGATTGCAGGTCTTATGATTTTCGATTTTTCCCAAATTCAGAATAGATTTCTTTTCAAAAAAATTGGTAACGATTATGCAGGATTGCAGAAGAACAACGAAAAAACAGAAAAAGTATATGAATTGTCTCCAGCCGAAAAATTTTTACTTAACAAAAAGCCAGAGGATGAGATTTATAGTCCTTATCGCATTTATCCTGTGACAAGTGATTTTTGGGCAACCAATAAATTTTCTTCTTCTTTTCAGTCGATTGGTGGATATTCTGCTGCTAAGCTCAGAATTTATCAGGATTTGGTGGATTATGGAATTGTGAATGGAGGATTGTCTCGGAATATTACCAACATGCTTTCGGCAAAATACTTTCTTACTCCTGCTGTTTTACCAAGTCAGCCTCCTTTTGAGAACTTGAAACTCGAATATTCAGATCAACAATACAATGTTTATCTCAACGAGGAATCTTTGCCGAAAGGTTGGTTTGTTGGGGATTACAAAGTTGTTACTACACGAGAACAGAGATTTGATTATCTAAAGAGCGAAGATTTTTCCGTGAAGCAAACTGCTTTACTTGAGGAAAATCTGCCCAATCCAATAATGCCACCGATGAATGCAAATGCTGAATTGAAGCTGTTTGAACCTGAAAAGATAAAGTTCAAAATAAGCAATGATAACGACGGTTTGTTTGTAATAAGTAGTGTGTATTATCCAGATGGTTGGCACGCATATTTGGATGGCGAGGAAGTGCTAATTTACAAGACCAATCACGTTCTTTCTTCTGTTTTTGTGCCAAAAGGTGAGCATGAATTGTTTTTGGAGTTTGCTCCGTACAGTATCCAATGGACAGGAATGGTTTCGCAAAGTTTCAAAATCTTGTGGGCTTTGCTCGTGATATTTGCGGTGATTCGTTGGTATTTGCGAAGAGGGAAGATTTCGCAAAAAGTTCAAGTTATGGGTTGACACATAAACGGCAACTTTTAAAAAAACACCATAATTGAGAAGTATATTGAAAGTGGGCGTATAACTCAGCGGTAGAGTATCTGCCTTTTAAGCAGAGAGTCGATGGTTCAAATCCATCTACGCTCACCATTTTTTGTTGAGTGTCCCGTTCGTCTAGTGGCCTAGGACTCCAGGTTTTCATCCTGGCAACAGGGGTTCAATTCCCCTACGGGATGCCATTTTTAGCACTCAGTTGTTGGTTTTTTGGAACTAGCAATTGAGTGTTTTTTTATTACCAAAAAAAATGTCAAAAATTTGAGTGAAACTGATTACTCTTCACTCAGAGATGTTAAGAAAATTTGTAATCTATTTGTCAAAAAAGGAAATTTTGGCTTGACAAATTGGCAGTCTTTTTGTGTGATTGCCAAGATTTTTAGGAGGAATTATGACTATAGAAGAGTTGAATAGAGTTGTCGCCGAGAGTTCCATAAAAATTAATAGTTTAAATCAAGAAATTAAGAAAGTTATAGTCGGTCAGGACTATATGATTAAAAGGATTTTGATTGGACTTCTTACTGGCGGACATATTCTTTTGGAAGGTGTTCCTGGACTTGCCAAAACGTTGTCGATTAGCACTACTGCCAAAGCTGTGGAAGCGTCTTTTTCCAGAATACAATTCACGCCAGATTTGCTTCCAGCTGACATCATGGGGACGATGATTTATAATCAAAAAACGGGCGAATTTAATCCGAAGTTAGGGCCTGTTTTTGCTAATTTTGTGTTGGCTGACGAGATAAACAGAGCTCCTGCCAAGGTGCAATCTGCCCTCTTGGAAGCGATGCAAGAGAAACAAGTGACCATCGGAGACAAAACGTACAAATTGGAAGACCCTTTTTTGGTGATGGCTACACAGAACCCACTCGATCAGGAAGGAACTTATCCTTTGCCTGAGGCTCAAATGGACAGATTTATGCTCAAGCTGAAGGTTGATTATCCTACCAAAGATGAGGAAAAATTGGTGCTGGATAGAATGGTTGGCGAAAGCCCGTCGGCAATTGCACCGGTGATTACTCCGGCTGAGCTTCTTCAGATGAAATCTTTGATTAAGCAGATTTACATAGAGCAAAAGGTTAAAGACTATATTATAGATTTGGTTTTTGCGACCAGAGAGCCGAAAGATTACGCGAATTTGGAAGATTTGCAAGATTTAATTGAGTGTGGAGCTTCGCCGAGAGCCACGATCAATTTGGCTTTTGCGGCTAGAGCTCATGCGTTCTTGTGTGGTCGCGGATTTGTTACTCCTGACGATGTCAAAGCTATCGGCAAAGATGTTTTGCGTCACAGACTGATTTTGTCATATGAGGCAGAGGCTGAGCAAGTAACAGTTGAGGATATTATTACCAGAGTTTTTGGCGAAATTCAAGTACCGTAATTTTTGTTTTGTTAAGAAATAATAACTTTTTGGAATTATGGAAACCAAAGATATTCTGAAGAAAATCCGCAAAATTGAGATTGCGACCAAAGATATTGTCTCCGACATTTTTGCTGGTGAATATCACAGCATTTTCAAGGGTCAAGGTCTTGAGTTTAGCGAGGTGCGTCAGTATCAGGAAGGCGACAGTTTTCGCCAGATTGATTGGAATGTGTCCGCCAAAATGGATTATCCGTACATCAAAAAATTTGAGGAGACACGCGAGTTAAACATTCTTTTTTTGGTTGATGGTTCAGCTTCCACTTTGTTTGGGACGCATTCAAATCTGAAATCCGAATATATCACCGAATTGACAGCTGTCTTGGCTTTTTCCGCTTTGTCCAACAACGATAAAGTAGGGTTGATGCTTTTTTGTGAGGGAGTGGAAAAGTACATTCCTGCCAAGAAAGGCAAAAAGTCTGTTTTGCGACTGTTGAGTGAAATTTTGCAGTTTGTTCCGCGGGAAAAAACCACCAATCTTGGCTCTGCAATTCAACGTTTGACACAAGTTGCCAAGAAGCGTAGCGTCATTTTCATTATTTCCGATTTTTTGGATGATGGATACATCAAGCCTCTTTCTATTTTGTCCCAGAAGCACGATGTGGTGGCTTTGCGAGTTTTGGATAAGGCTGAGATTTGCTTGCCGAGTGCGGGCTTTTTGGACGTTGTTAATCCCGAAACGGGAGAGACTTTCACCATAAATAGCTATGACAAAAAGAAGCGAAATCTTTTTGCACAACTCGTGGAACAGCAAGAGCAGGAATTGGAGAAGAACTTCAAGAAAATGAAGGTTGATTTGCTGACAATGTACACGCATGAGTCTTATATCAAAGAGCTTATGAAATTTTTCAAGAAGAGGATAAAAAGAAGATGAACAAGAGATATTTTGTATTTTTATTCTTTATTCTTTTGGTTGGAAGAGTTTTTGGTGTTGAGCAATGGGAGATTAAAGCTCCTGATTCTTTGAATGTTGGGACTGTTTTTTCCGCTGAGCTTCTTCTGCCAGAAGCTGACCCTGCTAGCAATTTGGAAAAATCTCCACAAATTTTTTTGCCTCTGTTTGATACGTTGCCAGATTTGTCTTTGTTGGATGTGCAGGTGGAACAAGAGGAAGCTGGCGTCAGATTGAAGCATCAATTCATTTTTACCAATAGCGGTTTGGTTAGCTTGCCAGAGTTGGAATTTTCTTACACCGATGCCAAGGGGAACGACAAGAAAATACAAACGGAGTCTTATCCATTTTTGGTGCATACGCTTTTGGATACGACAATCAAGGATATAGTTGACGTCAGAGCTCCGCAATCGCTTTATTTTGGGGCAGTTGAATATACTGTTTTGGCTTTGGCTGTTTTAATTATTTTGTTGCTGATTCGCTTGTTGCCAATACTTTTGCGGAAGAAACGCGAGAATGATATTGAAAAGAAGATAGTTGATAATCGCCCTGCTTGGCAGGTTGGTTTGGAATCTTTGCAAAAAGCTGAAGAATTTTTGCAGAAGGGAGAGCTTCTAAATTTTTTCTTTGAGCTTTCGTTCTCGTTGAGGTTTTTCTTGGAGAGAAAGTACGATTTGCCCGCTACACAGATGACTACGGATGAACTCAGAGCTGTTTTGCGATTGTCGAATATGAGTGAACACAACAAACTTTTTGAGATTTTTTCTTATGCGGATTTGGTGAAATTTGCCAAATACGTGGGTAATATTTCGTTGTCGCGAGACTACTGTGAATGGACTAAAAATTTATTCTTAGCCGACAAAGCGGAAGCTGAGAAGATGGAAAAGGAATTGGAAAGCGAGTTGAATGCCGAGAAACAGGAGGGCGAAAATGTTTAGAGACCCTCAATACCTTTGGCTTCTTTTGATTTTGATTCCCATACTACTTTTTGAATTTTTGTATAGGGCGAAGCACAAGGTTCGGTTGCCATATACCCGTTTTGATATTTTGAAGAAGGTTTACAAAAGGTCTTCGGTATTCAGGTTTTTACCGTTTGCTTTGAGGATTTTGGCGATTGTTTTTCTCATTGTGGCGATAGCAAGACCGCGTTCAGCCCGCAAAAAGACTGAAGTTTCTGGCAAAGGGATAGACATTGTTTTGGCGATAGACCTTTCTGGCTCTATGCAGGCTGTGGATTTGCAACCATCCAACCGATTGCAAGCAGCAAAAAAGGTTGCTATCAATTTTGTTCAGAAGCGAAAGAACGACAAAATCGGTGTGGTGACTTTTTCGGATTATGCTTTCACCGCTTGTCCTCTCACGCTTGATTACAACTTGTTGTCGCAAATTGTGGAAGATTTGCAAATCGACCAATCTGCTAACGGAACCGCAATTGGTTTGGGATTGGCTACTGCTGTTGGCAGGCTGAGAGACAGCAAAGGCAAGTCCAAGGTGGTGATTTTGCTCACTGACGGCAGAAATAATGCTGGAGATGTCAGTCCAGGTGAAGCTGCTGAATTGGCTGCTACGTACGGGATTAAGGTATATCCGATTGGCGTTGGTAAGGAAGGTCCTGTCGATTATCCTTACACCAATTTTTTTGGCAAAACCGCTTATCAAAAAGTCAATATTCCCATCGATATGAATGTGCTGAACGACATCGCCAAGACCACTGGGACTACTATGGCAAGGCGTGCACAGAGCACCGAGGAATTGGAGCAGATTTTTTCCCGAATTGATAAGCTGGAGAAGACGGAGTACAAAATTCGGAATTATTACGAATACAAAGAAAAATTTTGGATATTTTTGGGCTTAGCCTTTTTTTGTATGTTGTTGGAGTTCGTTTTACGAGTTCCACTGAAAATATTTTTACCGTAAAAGAGTTGAAGTAGATTATGGAATTTGAATATTATTATTTTTTATTTTTGTTGGTTTTGGTGCCGATTTTCTTTTTGCTGATTTTGTTTAGCAAGAAGTTCTTTTTGCGTGCTTTCACCAAATTTGCACAGGAAAAATTCTATTCCTACTATTTTAAAGATAGGTTTGGATTTCTCTGGAAAGTGAAAAATTTGTTATTCTTAGTGGCGTTCATCTTTTTGATAATTGCACTTGCTGGACCGAAGTGGGATAGACAAACGGAAAAAATCAAGCAGGAAGGCTTGGATGTAGCCATTTGCATCGATGTTAGCAAAAGTATGGATGCGTCGGATATTTCGCCGTCCAGATTGGCGAGAGCAAAAGATTTGATAAATCTGTTTATCGAGCAACTTTCTGGAGATAGAGTCGCCTTGATTCCTTTTGCTGGAGTGGCGAAAATCCAATGTCCGCTCACCAACGATTATGCGACTTTTCGCCTCTTTGTTGAACTTCTGAACACCAATCTGATAAAGAAATACGGAACAAATTTGGCTGATGCTCTGCAAAAATCGAACGAGATTTTGAAGGGAAATCAGAAAATTGTTATCCTTATTTCGGATGGAGAGAATCTCACTGGAGATGCTTTGGAGACGGCACAAACGCTCAAAAATGATGGCGTGAGAGTTTATTGCGTTGGTGTTGGTACTCCGCTTGGCAGTGCTGTTATCGACAATTCCGACGGTGGAAAATACATCAAGGACAGTGATGGCAACATCGTGCAGTCCAAACTGGATATGGTGACTTTGTCGTCGATTGCTCATAGCACAGGGGGCAGAGCGTATTCCATCACGCCAAATCAAGCCGAGATATATACGATTTTGAACGATATTAGCACGCTGGAGAAGAACAAATTTGATGATAAATTGCGTACGACATACAAGCATCAGTACTTTCATTTTGCACTTATGTCGTTGATTTTGTTGGTTTTGGAATTTTTTATTTTCCGCAAGGCGATGATTAAAACAGATAGATTTTTGAATTAGTTATGAAACGGTTAATTTTTATTTTAGTATTTTCTTCTTCGTTCGCTTTTGCCTTGGATTTTGGGAAAGTTTATCACAACTTTATGGGCAAACGAGCCTACGAAAAGCAAGATTTTGCTTCTTCCGAAAAAAGTTTTGGCAAATCGATTGCTGAAACTGATAGGAAAAGTGGAATTTCTCATTTCAATCTGGGAGACAGTTTTTACAAGCAGGGCAAATTTGACGAGGCTCTCAGCCAATATAGTTTGGCTTTGTTGGATAAGGATTTCCCGAATAAATCTTATGCTTACCAAAATATTGGGAACGCATATTTCAAAAAGGGTGAACTTGATAAAGCTAAAAAGTCGTATATTGAGGCGATAAGAGAAGACCCGAGTAACTATCAGGCACGCACAAATTTGGAGATAGCCGAGAAGCTTTTGCAAGAGCAACAGAAACAACAAAATCACCAAAATCAGCAGAGCGATCAGCAACAAGAGGACAAAAAGAAAGACGAGCAAGAGCAAAAAAAAGAGAACAAACAAGAACAGTCCAAAAAGAGCGATGAGCAAAAGAAACAAGAGCAAAAACAGCAAAACAGCTCGGAAGAGAAAGACAATAAAAAAAATGAACAGCAAAAATCTATAGACAAGAAAAAGCAAAATAACGAGGATGAGAAGAAGCAAAAAAAAGAAGCCATCAAGAAAAATATGGCAGATAAAAAAATCGACAAGATTTTAAATCAGGAAAAAATGCTTCGACTACAACAATCTAAACAAAAAGGGGAGGTTCCGATAAATGGCAAGTATTGGTAAGAAAATATCGGTTTTTGCTTTTTGTTTGTTTGGATTTGGTTTCTTGTTTGGCAATAGTTTCACATCCAGTGTGGATAGAACCAGTTTGTCTATTCATGAGCAATTGATTTTAACCTTGCAGGTGGTGGAAACCGATGGTGAGATGCCAAAGCCGTCGCTTTCTCAGGTGCCGAATTTCAAGATTATTGGTAAATCCAATTTCACTTCCACTAGCTATCGTTTGGTTAATGGGAAAAGCTCCAGTACGAAAACTTTTAGTTACAAATACACTCTGATGCCCACTAAGATAGGGAAGTTTGTCATTCCGCCTCAAAGAGTTGTGGCTGGAGCAAAGATTTACGAGACTAAACCGATAGAAATCACGGTTACCAAAAATCCTGCTAATCCCACCAAATCTACCGATTCTCCGCTTTACATCAAGACCAACATCAACAAAACTACCGTTTACGTTGGGGAAAAGATTTTGGTAAGTTATTTTGTTTACACCAGATACAACGTTTCGGGAATTAGGAAGGTTACCGACCCTGTTTTTGACGGATTTTGGAGCAAACAAACTTTTACCGCTACACAAGTCAACTTCGCTCAAAACATTGTGAATGGTGTGATTTATGGGAAGATGCAACTGGCTTCTTATCAGCTTACGCCTCAGAAAGCAGGGACTTTCGAGTTATCGCCTTTGGTGATAGTGGCTTCGGTCAATTTGGAGGACGATTTTTTCAGCTTCGGAAGAACCAAAGATTATCGTTTGGTCAGCTTACCTCAAAAAGTTGTCGTTAAAGATTTGCCTCCGTCTCCGTCCGATTTCAACGGTTCGATTGGAAAATTCACGATTGAATCTTTCGTCAGTTCCAACGAAGTCGCCGAGGGAGACGCCATCACATATACGATTAAGGTTGCGGGTAACGGCAATTTTGTGGACGATTTCCCGAAATTTGCTCAGAACGAAAGTTACCGATTTGCGTCTCCAGAGATAACATCTCAGGAGGGGCTGAATCAAGCTAAATACATGGTGATAGCCAAGAAGCCAGGCAAGTTCACTATTCCAGCTGTAACTTTCCGAGTGTTCAATCCGCTGACTAAAAAATATGAGAAGTTGGCAACCAAACCTGCTACTATCAAGGTGAAAAAGTCGGAAAATAGTTACGACAATTTCCAGTCAACTGGACAAGGTGCTACGGCTGTAAAAAAAAAAGCTGAAGATATCGATTTTATCATCACCGAACCCAGTCTGAAGGAAGGCAAATTTTGGATAACCGACTATCGTTATTGGGTTTTGTGTGCGAGTTTGATTTTCTTTTCCTTGGTTTTGGCAAAAATTTTGAATAAGAAGAAAGACAAGAATTTTGACCAAGATTATCTGAAAAAGAAAGAATCAGATTTACTTTTCAAAAAATATATGAAAGAGGCTTCCGCGTTGGCAAGTTCGGGGAGCATCGAATTTTATAATGCCGCTCACAGTGGGCTGTTGCACTGTTTGTGCGATTTGGTTTCGCTGGATAGAGGTTCTACCGCTTTGGAAATTTGTGACGCTTTGTCTGCCAAAGGCTTCGAGGTGGAGTTGATTTCGCAGATTAAAGATTTGATTAACAAATTTGAGCAGGCGAGATTTATGCCAGGTGCGATGGTGAACATCAAAGAAGATTACAAAAGTTTGAAGTCGCTACTAAGGAAAATTGACAGATAATGCGTTACTCAATTATTAGCCTTGGATGTCCCAAAAATTTGGTGGATAGTGAGAGGTTCAAAGCTATTTTGGACGATGCGGGCTTGACCGAAACAGCCGATTTGCAGTTTGCCGATTTCGTGATAGTCAACACTTGTGCTTTTATCCAATCCGCCAAAGAAGAAACCATCGACACCATCTTGCAGGTGGCGGAAGACAAGAATGAACAAGCTAAACTCATTGTCAGCGGGTGCTTTGTGAAAAGATACAAAGAGCAATTGTCTCAGGAAATTCCAGAAATTGATTACCTTGTTGATCTCAAAGATTTTGATGAGTTTGCCAAGATATTTAAGGCGAGATTTTCAAACTCGCGGTCGCTCCTAACTCCAAACCACTACGCCTATTTGCGTATCAGCGACGGGTGTGACAATTATTGCAGTTATTGTGCTATTCCCTACATTCGGGGGAGATTTACCAGCAGAACGATAGACGAGTTGGTGGATGAAGCTGAAATTCTTGCCAAAAATGGCGTCAAGGAGCTGATAATTACCGCTCAAGATATTTGTTTGTATGGCACGGATATTTATGGGGAAAATCGATTGTTGGAGCTTCTAACAAAGCTACACGAACTACAAGGAATTGAGTGGATTAGGCTACTGTATCTGCATCCAGACCATCTGAGCAAAGAGCTTATTGATTTTGTTTTTGCTATGCCCAAGATTTGCAACTATTTTGAGATTCCTTTTCAACATGCCAGCGACAATATTTTGCGGGCGATGAATAGAAAGAGAACGAGAGGAGAGCTTCAGGAGTTTGTCGATTACATCAGGAGTTTTGAGCAAGAGAAGGTACTCAGAACTACCTTTATCACGGGCTTCCCCACGGAAGATGAGAGTGATTTTGCTATTTTGCAAGATTTTGTGGAGAAAAACAAATTCGACAAAATGGGCGTGTTTGCTTATTCCAAGGAAGAAGGAACTAAAGCTTTTGACCTCAAACCAGAAGTTTCTGAGAAGCTTGCACAAGAGCGAGCCGATGCTTTGATGAGTGCTCAGATAGAGATTTCCAAAGAGAATTTGAAGAGGTTTGTGGGGCTGGAGTTGGAAGTGATTTTGGACGAGGAGAATATCGCTCGCAGTCGTTACGACGCACCCGAGATAGATGGTGTGGTGTATTTGGACGACAAGCGGGAAGTCGGTTCTATCCAAAAAGTGAAGATAGTGAATAGCTTCGAGTACGATTTGGTAGGGGAGATTTTGTAGATTAAATTTTGAAAGCAAAAAGGCAAATCAATTTGATTTGCCTTTTTTATAAATTCAGTTGAATTATTTTTTTATAGCATTCCTAATATTTTCCGGTATTATGGGGATTTCGGGCAAGAATATTCCCGTGGCGTTGTGCAGAGCGTCTCTCACGGCGGCAGCAGGGAAGTCCATTGGCAATTCGCCCAATCCCTTTGGTTTGGCGATGTCGTTGTCCGTGAAATAGACGTTCAGCTCGGGAGCGTCAGCACAGGTGTAAGCGATGTAGTCGGTTATTGATTTGCCTTTCATGCCCGCTCTCTCGATATATTCTGTGGAACCCCAGCCGATAGCCTGCAACACACCACCTTGAATTTGACCTTCGCAGATTTCCTCATTCACTCGCTTGCCTATGTCAATTCCGAACCAACCCTTTTTTACATCAACTTGGTAGGTGTCTGGGTCGTACTCTATTTCCACGATGGCACAGCCCCACGAGAAGTCGCCGTACCCCATTCCTTCGTAGGTGGCAACGTTAAACTGGATAGACGGATCGAGCTCAAACGTCTTGTAGAAATCTTTAGGGAATTCGCTTTGATTTTCGGCAACATAGTTTTCGATAGATTTCCCACCGAACTCATTAGCAACCAAATCTTTTGCCATTTTGGTCAGAAGATTGCCCACGATGTAGATAGTACGTGATGCAACGGTTGGACCGCTGTTTGGAGCTTTTTGCGTATTAGGAATTTGGTAAAATGTTTTGCTCAGAGGGTGCCCGATGCACTCGCTGAAACATTGCGTAAGTGTGGTGGAACAGCCTTGTCCCATATCCGTGGAGGAGACGTAAATCTTGACGTTAGCATCTTTGTCGATATTCACTCTTACCTTGGAGTTCATCGTCTTTTCGCCTGTTCCAGTAAAGCCACCACCGTGCATTCCAGTGGAAATTCCCATTCCTTTTTTGATTTTGCTAGTTTTGTTGAACTCGGCAAACTCTTTCACTTTTTTCTCATAATCGGATTTTTGGAGAGCAACTTTCATCGTCTCGTAAACGCTATCAACGTTGTTGACTTGGTTTGTGGGGAAGCGGTCTCCGATTCTCAGAATATTTTTGTTTTTGAATTCCAAATGGCTCATTCCCAATATGTTGGCGATTTCTTGGACGTGCGATTCTATAGCGAATTCCGATTGAGGAGCACCAAATCCGCGGAAAGCACCGTTGGGAGGTGTGTTGCTCTTGAAGTAGCGAGCTAAGATTTTCACATCTGTGCAATTGTAGGTGCCACCTGCATGCAAAGCACCTCTCGCCATCACCACAGGAGAGTGAGTTGCAAAAGCTCCAGCGTCAATTCTGAAGTCAACATTCAGTTTCTCGATTTGCCCTGTTTTGGGGTCTGTGTACGAGGTAATCTCCGTACGACTGGGATGTCTTTTGGTGGTCACTTGGATGTCGGTTTCTCTGTCCAAAACCAATTTCACTTTTCCGCCACCGTTTTTGTAAGAGAGCAAACAGGTTATGCCAGCCAAAATATTTGGGTAATCCTCTTTTCCTCCAAAAGCTCCACCAAGGGCGTCGGCTTCTTCAATCTCCACTTTTTCCACGGCATCTCCGAAAAATATTTCGATAGCTTCGTGGATGTAGTACGGACATTGGCAGGCGGATTTCACGAACACTCTTTTCTCTTTGGGAAAAAATTCTGAGATAACGCCTTGAGGCTCCAAATAGAGTTGCTCTTGATGAGGTGTGTAGTAAACGCCGTGATGCTTCAGCCAAGAAGGGTCTATTTCTTTGTGTTTGTGATTATCTATAACTATCTGAGATTTTATAGGATTGCCAATATCAGCAGGGTCAAATGGGAAAGCGTTTTCTTCGTTGTCCAAGCATTCCTTAATCTCCGTGATAGCAGGCAGTTCCGTGTAATCTATCTCTATTTTGTTCATAAATTGTTCCAAGACGTCTTTGTCGCGATGAGCAACGCCCATAATAGGTTGACCGTAGTATTCCACTTCATCTTCGGCAAAAAGAGGCTGAGTCATTATTGGATTTTCCACGATGTTTTTCCCAGGAATGTCCTTGGCGTCAACGATGACGAACTCATCCAAATTGAACTCACTCGGAAAATTGATTTTGTTAATTTTGGCATGGTCTTTGGTGGAAAAAACAAACTTGGCATGAAGCATATTCGGATAGTTTACGTCATCGATAAACTTTACAGCTCCGTCCAGCTTACGCATTGCATCAACTTTTTTGATACTTTTCATACTTATATCTCCAAAAATTTTTATTCGACCGTAGATTTGATGAACAAAGTATTTTGTCAAATTTTTTAAAAAGATATTGACACATTTTCTAATTGAGAATGATTCGCATTTGTAATTAGCGGAGTGTACATGATGGAAAAGAAAGTTATTTTACAAGAACTGAAGGTAAAAGGGTTCAAAATTACCAAAGAGCGAGAGTTGATTGTTGGGTATGTTTTTTCAAATCACGACCATTTTTCCGTGGACGATATTTACACCTATTTTTTGAATCAGGGTGTTGATGTTTCACGGGCTACGATTTACAGGACTTTGCCGATTTTGGAGGAGTGCAATTTCATCAAAAAGACTGTGGGAAATGGCGAAAAGGAGTTTTACGAACACATCTTTGGGCATAAAAAGCATTTCCATATGGTGTGCCAGAAATGTGGGAAGATAGTGGAAATTCCTATTAAGACGATTAAGCCGATGTTGCAGAATATTTGTGGTGATGCTGGGTTTGAATTGTCGGAATGTGAGCTGAAAATATTGGGTGAATGTGAAGATTGTAAAAATATTACTCAAAGGAGAGTAAATATGAAACTTAAAGATTTGAAGGTTGGCGACAAGGCGAAGATTTTGTCGTATGATACTGATGATAGGAATTATCGGAAAAAGCTTTTGGCTATGGGTTTGGTCAAGAATAAAATTTTTGAGGTGCTGAGAGTGGCTCCCATGGGCGACCCTGTGGAGATTTCTATTAACAATTTCAATCTGACTTTGCGGAAGAAAGAGGCGGACGCTCTAAATGTGGAGGTGGTATTATGAGCAAAAAGTTTACGATAGCGGTCACGGGGAATCCCAATTGCGGCAAGACGACTTTGTTCAATGCTCTGACGGGGAGCAAGCAATATGTCGGCAACTGGCCGGGTGTAACCGTGGAGCAAAAAAGTGGCAAAATGAAGTACAAGGACTATGAAATCGAAGTGGTGGACACGCCCGGGATTTACTCTATGACCAGTTTTTCCATAGATGAAAAAATCACTAGAGATTACATTTTGTCGGGAGATGCTGACCTTGTGCTCAACATAATTGATGCGACGAATGTGGAGCGGAGTTTGTACCTGCTTACTCAACTTTTGGAGATGCGAGTTCCTACGATGGTCGCTCTGAATATGATGGACGCTGCCAAGCGGAAGAAGATAAAAGTTGAGATTGAGCATCTTGCCACTCATTTGGATTGCCCAGTTGTGCCGATAGTTGCCTCTCAAAGTAAAGGTTTGGACGAGTTGAAAGAGGTGATTGTCAATCAGGTGGAGACTAACAAAATTTCTTCGGCTCAGGTTACTTACGATTCGGTTGTGGAATGTAAAATCAAAGAGCTAATTCCCGAGGTTGAGCCTTTTGCAAAAGATGCGGGAGTTGATGCTCGTTGGCTGACGGTTAAACTTTTGGAAGATGACGAGTTCGCCTACGAAACTATCGGTGATTGCCTAGAAAAGGAAGTGGGAACAGCTGTTTCCCAGATAGAAAAACATACTGGCGAAGATGTCGATTTGATGATTTCGGACGGCAAATATGGTTTCATCAACGGGATAGTGCAAGATGTGGTAAATCGCAGTGACCAAGTGGGGAAATCTGTCACCGAGGCGATTGACAAGATTGCTCTCAACAGAGTGATTGGCATTCCGCTGTTTTTGGTGGTGATGTACCTTGTGTTTTGGATTTCCTTAAATATATCCAGCCCATTTATCGATTTTTTTGATGGCTTCACGGGAACGATTTTCGTCGATGGATTGGGAACTTTGCTGAGTAATATTGGCATTCCTGTTTGGCTTAACACCTTGCTATCAGGTGGACTTGGTGGAGGTGTTCAAACGGTTTCGACTTTCATTCCTCCGATATTTTTCACTTTTCTGTGTCTGTCCATTTTGGAAGATTCCGGATATATGGCAAGAGCTGCTTTTGTGATGGATAAGCTGATGAAAGCCATAGGATTACCCGGAAAATCCTTTGTGCCGATGTTGGTTGGGTTCGGATGCACGGTTCCTGCGATTATGGCAACTCGTACTTTGGAAAGTCGCAAGGACAGGTTTCTGACCATAATGATGGCACCGTTTATGTCTTGCGGGGCGAGGCTTCCTGTGTATGTGCTTTTTGGTGCGGCTTTCTTCCCGAATAATGCGGGAAAAATGGTGTTTTCGCTATATTTGATTGGGATTTTGTTGGCTATTTTCACGGGATTTCTGATGAAGAAAACGCTCGTCAGAGGCGATGTTTCCACTTTCGTGATGGAGCTTCCGAGTTATCACGTGCCCACGGTGAGAGGTATTTTTTATCACACTTGGCAACGGCTAAAGGTGTTCATCAAGCGTGCTGGTAAGGCGATTATGGTGATTGTTGTGATTCTTAGTTTTTTGAATTCCATTGGAACTGACGGCAGTTTTGGCAACGAGGACAGCGACAAATCGGTTCTATCCACGATAGGGCAAAGCATTACGCCTGTGTTCACACCGATGGGAATTAAGAAAGATAATTGGCCTGCCACAGTTGGCTTATTCACTGGCATTTTTGCCAAAGAGGCTGTTGTGGGGACTTTGAACTCGCTCTACGAGAGAGGTGGCGATGAAGCAGAAGAAGGCGAAGAGGGATTTGATTTTTGGGGTGGAATAGAAGAATCTTTTATAGCACTCGGAGAAGGTTTTGCCGATGTCTTTTCGACTTTCACAGACCCCTTGGGATTTGCCGATGTGGGCGAAGACCAAGAGGGAGTAGCGGAAATACTCGAACTCCACGAGAACACTTTCGGAGATATGATTTCGCGATTTGGCAGTAATTCTGCTGCTTATGCTTATCTTCTGTTTATCTTGATTTATGTGCCTTGCGTTGCGGCTGTCGGAGCGATTTTCAGAGAGACAACTTTGGGTTGGACTGTGCTGATTGGTACCTATCTCACGGTGCTTGCTTGGTGCGTGGCGACTGTGTTTTATCAATTGGCAAACTTTTTCGCCCATCCAGGGTCATCAGCGTTTATTATTATTTTGACAGCATTTGGATTTAGTTTAGGTTTGTATTTGTTGAGTAAATATCACAAACCTGTTGAGGATTAAAAGTTTTGGAGGAAAAATGTTTAATGGTAAAAGAGGTGGTTCAGGTCTTGGATGTGGACATGGTTATCACAGAGAAGGCGATAGACAAGAGAGATTGCGTAGGTGCGAACGCAGGCATCTGGAAGGCAGTTTCCCACTTGCCGAGTTGCCGGAAGGACAGAGGGCTAAGATAGTCGTCAATCCTGATGAGCAAACCGTGGGTATGGGACTATTCAGCGGACAAATTATCCGCATGAGCAAGAACGATGCCAGCGAAGACAATTTGGTGGTGTGCGTTGGCGAGACCAGATTGATAGTGCCCAAGAAAACTGGGCAAGCGATAGTTGTTAGATAATTCTGGGGCAAGACTTTATGATGTAGCAATCTGTTGTCGGCGGGTTGCTACATTGTTTTATTTGATGGGGAGATTATGCTAAGAGAGTTGATGACGATTTTGAAAGAGCGGGGAACGATTTCGCTCTTGGATTTGAGTGTGTCTCTGAAAAAAGACCCTGAAACTATTAGTATGGCTTTGACACAGCTGGAACGCAAGGGAAGAGTGGAGAAAGTGGAGATTTTGCCGAAATGTAGTGGTAGTTGCAAAGGTTGTCTTGGTTGCCAGAAAGAGCGGACGATTTTTTATAGGTTGAGTTTGGAGGATTAGATTTATGGAGGATATTTTTAAAAAAAGGTTTAATGAATTGTTTCAGCAAATGGAAAATTTGGAATCTACTAAAGATCAAAAGTACAACAGCTTTTTGAATGAATATAAAATGACAATTGAAGGTACGGCATTATTGGAGTGGATTGTAAAGGTTAAAAATCTTTTAAGTAAAGCATGTGGTTCTACTTCTGAGCATTATATTATATTTTCAGAAAATGAAAAAAGGATTGGATTTGATACACATTTAGATATCTTTTATAGGTTAAAAGCTATTTTTATAGCAGCAAAAGAAGATTACGAAGGAGGATATCTTCGTACTACACGCTCGTTAATTCAAGCAGAAATTTTTGAGTCAGAACTTGAACAGGCTCAAGAATTGTTGAATTCTGGATATCTATTAGCATCAGCTGTTATTACAGGAGTTATTTTAGAATCATCTCTTAGGGAATTGTGTTCTCAAGAAAATATAAATATAGGGAAAATGGACAAAATGAATTCTGATCTTGCTAAGATAGGAAAATATAATAAATTGCAACAGAAAAGAATAACTGCTCTTGCTGATATAAGAAATTCTGCTGCTCATGGGAATGTTGGAAATTTTAATAAGCATGATGTTCAAGATATGATAAAAGATGTTGAAAGGTTTATTAGAGAATATTTATAGCAATCGATAACATATAATAAATCCCATGTTTCACAAATTTTTATAGACAGAAATCGACCTTTCCCGTTCTTTGCCGAAAAATATTCGAGCTTTTGGGGAAGTCATGTTTAGAGTTAACAAAAAAATTCATTATTCTTTAGGAACGGTCATTTTCTTTGTAGCTTTGGTCGTTTATAGTTATTGTCAAAGTAGCACCGTAAACTTTTGGGATTGCGGAGAGTTCATTCCTGGATGCACATTTTTGGGTGTGCCACATCCTCCGGGAAACCCTTTTTATGTGCTGTTGGGCAAATTTTTCAAGGTCATCACTTTTGGACTTGTGGAAGACGCGATTCTCATCAATTTCTACTCAGGATTGCTATCGGCTTTTGCGGTTCTTTTTACTTATCTCATCGCGGTTAAGCTGTGCAAACTGATGTTCAGCAGAAAGGATGAGCAAATCTACGCTTATTTCATCGGGGCTATAGCTGCTCTGCTCACGGCTTTTTCCAACTCCATTTGGAACAACGCTATCGAAGCGGAAGTTTACGGAGGAGCGTTATTTTTCGTGAACCTTTGCATTTGGCTGACATTGGTGTGGAGAGAGAAGTATGCCGATTTGGGCGGACAAAATATTTTGCTCGTGATAGTTTATTTGCTTTTTATCGGGTTCAGCTTTCACCAAACTGTTTTGCAGATAGTACCTGCGATTTTGTTTGTGGCGATTTATCCTAAAATTCACGCTCATGTTCACGATAACAATTTTTGGATTAAGGTAGCGGTTTATGGATTTTGTTTGCTGGCTATTTTGTTGCTTGGCTATCCCATTGGCGAAGCGATAGGTTATAGCAGTTTGTCTAAACTTCTGTTTGGTTTGGCAGCTTTTTGTTTACTGTACTATTTCCTTAAAGACGACGTTAGCAAACGAGTTTGGATTTTTGGTGCAGTTCTTATATTTTTGGGTGTGTCGTGTCATTTACTGTTGATAATTAGGGCGTCTCAAATGCCTTATATCAACGAATCCGATCCGTCCACATGGAGTGCGTTCGTCGATTTTGTTATGCGGAAACAGTACGGTGGTTCCAACTTTATGCACAGAAATTCTCCTATTGGCTATCAGATAAATTTCCATTTTATGCGATATTTTGGTCAGCAATTTTTCCACATTCCTTACATTAGCAATCTGCTCAAGATTTCTACTGGAGTGGTTTCGTTCTTGGTGCATTGGTTTATTTTTTTGATTGGGATTGCAGGTGCTGTTTTTCATTTTAAATCGAGTAAAAGGTCGTTTGTTTATTTTGCATCTTTCCTGTTTATGACTACAGTTGCAATGATAATCGTGATGAACCTTAGCGACCATGAGGTGAGGAACAGACAATATTTCTTTGCTTCTGCTTACAATTTATGGACAGTTTGGATGTCTATGGGGCTTGTTTGGATTGCGTATTTGCTGAAACAGAAAAAAGTTTTTTCCAGAGTTGTTTTGGTTGTTTTGCTTATTTTTCCAGTGGTGAATTTCGCTTCAATGTTTTATACTCACAATCGTCATAACAACTACACGGCGATGGAATACGCTTTCAATTTTCTCAACTCTTGTGAGGAGAACGCAATTTTGTTCACCAACGGCGATAACGACACATTTCCGCTGTGGTATGCACAGGCTTGCTACGATTCGTATAGCAAAAAGCATGAGGTTGTGCCTCCTGCCACGGATGTTGTGCCTGATGCCAAAACTAAGCAGAGATTGGCGAGCATCAAAGCTTTTAATGAAGCTCAGCGAAAAGGAATTCGTCCCGATGTGGCTATTGTTAATCTCAGCTTGATAAACACTCCGTGGTACATCAAGCAGATGCGAGATAAGGATGGCGTGATTTTTGGTTGGTCGGATTCGGAAATTGACCGCTTGAGACCTTTTTACGTGCAGAGCGACAGGACTTTCCGTTTGTATGATGAGGAAACAAATGAGGTTCTGCTCTCGACCAAAATTACCAAAGGGCAAGTGATGTATGTTCGCGATTTGGCGATTTTGCAGATTATCAAAAATAACTTTGGTAAGCGACCAATCTACTTTGCGTCCACTTCTTCCAACGATATGCTTTTCCACGAGCATTGGCAGGATGAGGGCTTCGTGCAAAGAGTGGTTGTTAAGCCAGACGAAAAATTGGGATTGCAAAGAGCTATTAGTAACTTATTGAATAATTGTATGATAGAGAGCTTTGAGGACGATTCGTATTATAAAGATTCCGATGTTTCCAGAATGAGCAATTTCGTCGCCAACGTCTTCTATAGGACGCATGTTAATTTGGCTTCCAAGACCTCCAATTTAGCATTAGCTGGACAGATGATTGATAAGGCTGTTGTCCTTTCCAACGGTGAATACAACAGGGCTTTTGTGCATCAGAGAGAGTTATTCCAAAACTATATTAGGCAACTGGAAAGTCAAAATGCTGAGGGTGGTGAAAAGTAATGGAGAAGTCTTATAACCCCAAGAGTATTGAAAAAAAATGGTACGATGTTTGGCAAAAGAAGGGCTATTTTTCGCCTGAGCCTGATAGTAGCAAAAAGCCTTTCACAATTCTGATGCCACCTCCCAATGTGACTGGCGTGTTGCATATGGGACATGTTTTGAACAACACTTTGCAAGATATTCTTATTCGTTACAAGCGGATGGACGGTTTCAACGCTCTGTGGGTGCCGGGAACCGACCATGCTGGCATTGCTACGCAGAATATGGTGGAAAAAGATTTGGCGAAAGAGGGCAAAACTCGTTTCGATTTGGGTCGCGAGAAGCTCATCGAACGCATTTGGAAATGGAAAGAGGACAAGGGTGGAATAATTCTTGAGCAGTTGAAACAGCTCGGTTGTTCGTGTGATTGGTCGCGATTGCGTTTCACCATGGACGAAGGACTTTCCGAAGCGGTCAAAGAGGTTTTCATTAGGCTTTATGAGAAGGGGCTGATTTACAAAGGTAAGAGGATTATAAACTGGTGTCCTCGTTGCACGACCGCTCTGGCGAACGACGAAGTTGAGCATGAGGAAGAAGCGTCCAAGCTGTATGAGGTTTACTATCCTTTGGCTGACGGCAGTGGCAAGGTGACTATCGCAACGACTAGACCTGAGACGATGATGGCGGATGTCGCTATCGCCGTGAATCCCAATGACGAGAGATACAAAGATTTGATTGGCAGGGAAGTTGTTTTGCCGATAGTTCACAAGAAAATTCCGATTATCGGTGATGAATATGTAGATATGTCGTTTGGTACGGGATGCCTCAAGATTACACCTGCTCACGATCCTAACGATTTTGAAATTGGGCAAAAGCACAATTTGGATTTTGTGAGCATTATAGATGAACATGGCAAAATGACTGCAGAAGCGGGCAAGGAATTTGATGGGTTGACCAGAGAAGAGGCGAGGGAGAAAGTGATTGCGATGCTCAAAGACGAAGGTGTATTTTGCAGTGAAAAAGATTATCCTCACACAGTCGGGAAATGCTATCGCTGTAACACTATCATCGAGCCGTTTTTGTCCGACCAATGGTTTGTGAGCATGGAGCCGTTGGCTAAGCCTGCCATCGAGAAGGTGAAGAATGGGGAGATAGATTTTCAGCCGAGCAGATGGACGAAAGTTTATTTGCACTGGATGGAGAACGTCCGTGATTGGTGCATCTCCAGACAAATATGGTGGGGACATCGAATTCCAGCTTACTATTGTGAAGATTGTGGGAAGATGGTTGTTGCCAAGTCTGTTCCAAGCGAATGTTCAGCTTGTGGTTGCAAGAAATTAACACAAGATGAAGACGTTTTGGACACTTGGTTTTCTTCGGCGTTGTGGCCTTTTTCCACTCTTGGATGGCCTGACGATTCCGAAGATTTGCAATACTACTTGCCAACAAGCACCCTGATTACAGCTCCAGAAATCATTTACCTTTGGGTCGCCAGAATGATAATGACCACGCTGGAGTTCAAGAACGTTGTTGCGTTTGATACGGTTTTGTTGCATGGCATAGTCCGTGATGAGCTTGGACGCAAGATGAGTAAGTCTCTTGGCAATTCTCCAAATCCGCTCGACCTTATCGAGCAGGTTGGTGCTGACGCTTTGCGGTTTGCGATTATTTATCATACACCCAAGGGCGAGGATAGTTATTATTCGGATAAGATTTTGGAGACGGGACGCAATTTCACCAACAAACTTTGGAACGCAACTCGCTATATTTTGCAAGGGATTGAGCAAGCTCCGTCTAAAGATAATTTGCAGCTTGAATTGGCTGACAAGTGGATTTTGGGCAGATTTAATCAGGTGCTGGAGCATGTTCGTTTCAACTATGAGAAGTTGCGATTTAACGATGTTGCAACGTCACTGTTAGACTTTGTGTGGAAAGAGTTTTGCTCATGGTATTTGGAGTTGTCCAAAGAGAGAATTTACGGTGAGAATGCTACACGCAAGAACACAGCTCAGTACGTACTTTTGGAGATTATGCAGGGAGCGATGAGAATGTTGCACCCTATCATGCCTTTCATCTCTGAGGAAATTTTTGAAAAAATCAGACCGTTTGTGGGAGATGACTTAGAGGAATCTATTACGATTTCTGCTTTCCCGAATGTCGATAACAGCTTGATAGATGAAGCAATTATCAAAGGTATGAGTTTAATTCAGGGTAGCATCACCACGATTAGAAATTTGAAAAAGCAAGTAAATCTTTCTCCTGCAAAAGAGGTGAAAATTTATATCAAAGTAGCTGAAGAAGAGCAAGTTGCACTTTTTGAGGAGTACAAACAATACTTGCAGTCTCTTGCCAATTGTTTCGAGTTGGTGGTGGCTGTTGATTTGCAGAAGCCTGCACAAGCGATTGCCGGAGTGGTGGAGAATGTTGAAATTTATTTGCCACTTGCTGGAATGGTCGATTTGCAAGTGGAACGAGATAAATTGCAAAAGCAACTCGCCAAATTGGAAAAAGAGTTCAAAGTTATTTCGGGTAAGCTGAGCAACGATAAATTTGTTAACTCCGCACCCTCTGAAATTGTTGCCAAAGAAAAAGACAAATACGCTGAAGTCAAAGGTAAGATGGACAAAGTCGAGGGACTTTTGAAAGGGCTGGGATAAAACCCAGAGGAATTAAATGTCAAATAAGAAGATAAGTTTTCATCGTAATTTGTATTTTATTTTTTTGTATGTAATCGGCTATGTTTTCGTTTCTTTTTGGGGTTTTATTTGGTATAGAAATCTCAGAAAGAGGCGAATTTTCTTCATCAAAACTACTTCCAAATGGGCTAAACGTGCTTTGAAATTCATGAATTTCGAGGTAGAGGTTGTCGGGAAAGAGAACATCCCCGAATTTGGTGGAAATTTCTTCGTTTGCAATCATCTTTCGTATTTGGATATTCCCATAATCGCTTCCGTAACTCCCACTCTTTTCATTACTTCTGTTGACCTGAAGATTCATCTATTTCAGGCGATTATCGCCACTATGGGTGGCAGTTTGTTCATCGAGAGGCGAAACAAAGCAAGATTGTTGGAGGATATTCAGGCAACCAAAGAGGTGCTGGATAGTGGACTTCCGATTTTGCTTTTCCCTGAGGGTACTACTTCTGATGGTGTAACTGTGAAGAATTTCAAGGCTTCAATGTTTGAATCTGCCGTAAATTCCAAGATTGTTCCGATTTGCGTGAAGTATTTGCAACTTAACGGTCGTGCGGTTGACGAGACGAATAAGCAAACGTTTTATTACTATGGCAAAATCCGCTTTATCAATCATTTCAAGGGGTTGGTCAATATTAAAAACGCCAAAGTTCGCATCAGTTTTTTGCCAGCTATAGATGGCACTGTCAATCGGAAAGTCAGTTGTAACTATTCTCGGGAAAGGATTTTAGAGGAATACACCGCCAGTTAGACTAAAAGAAATCCTTCAGATGCTGAATTGAATATTTTTGAGATTGTTGGTCGTAAGAGATTGCCAATAAATCAAATCGCAATGGATAATTTTCAAATTGTGGGTTTTGTTCCAAAAATTCCTGAGCGGTAAGTCTGATTTTCTCCGCCTTTTTGTAGTCAACGCTTTCGATGGCGGTCATGATGTTTTTCGCTCTATAACGCACCTCCACGAAGCACAAATAATCCTCATCAATGGTAATGATGTCTATCTCTCCGTGGCGTGAAAAAAAGTTGCCCGCGACAAGCGTAACCCCTTTATCTTCTAGGAAATTTCTTGCTATTTTTTCGTATTTTGCACCCTTGTCATTCATGAAAATTAGAGTTGAAATAGACTTGGAAGAGGTCAAGAAATTTAGTGAAGAAAGATATGAAAACAGAGCGTGATTGGGAAAAGGCTTTAGATTTTGGGAAGCTTAAAAAGTTAATTGAAGCGAGGATTCACAGCCCTTTGGGCAAGTTGCATCTTTTGGAATTGACTCCTTTGGGCGAGAGCAAGTTAATCGTTGCAAGGCAAACATTTATCTTCCAAATTTGTTCCTATATTTCCCGAGTTAGCAGAGCGAGATTTGATGGATTGGAAGATGTCACCAAATTATTGGAGCGACCACAACGTCTGAATTTCGAGCAATTGCAAAAAATTAGCAGAATTTGTGTTTTATCTTCAAGATTGACAGCTGAGTGGGAAAGCTTGGAAGATTTGGAAAAAGAAGATTTTTTGCTTGTGGGAGAGGAGATAAGTCAGCTTTGCAAATTGCAATTTATCACAACCAAATTCAATCGCATCTTTGATAATCACGGCAATGTGAAAGAATCCGCCAGCAAGAAATTGACAGGAATTTGTTCTCACAAAAGGTCACTAACTTCACAGATTAACAGCTACTTGGAGCAAACTTATGTCAATTCCGACCAAGATTATGTCGCTTATCAAGATGGGCGGATTTTGCTTTTGGCATCCGCTTCGGACAGAGTTGATGGCATCGTGCATGGACGCAGTAGCACTAAGGCTTCCGTTTACGTTGAGCCTCAGGAAATAGTCGGTCAGAACAACTCGTTGCAAGATTTGCGAAGTCAGGAGATGAGGGAAATTAATCGAATTTTGGAAGAGTTCAGCGAAGAAATTTTTGCCATAAGTTTTGAAATTCTTTCCAATCAAAAAATTTTAGCAAAATTGGATTTCTATTTTGGTTTGGGAGAGTTTAGTTTGGAGTTGGGATGCAAATCTGTTGAGGTAACAAAAGAGCCGATTGTGGATTTCAAAAACGCTTATCATCCGCTATTGAAGATGGATTTGGAGCAAAAATGTATTCCATTTTGTGTGGAGATTGGGCAAAAAAATTGTTCGTATTTGGTGGTTTCTGGAGCTAACGCTGGAGGCAAAACCATTTTCTTGAAGAGCGTTGGGCTTTTGGCTTTGATGGTGAATTGCGGTCTGTTAATTCCTGCCGATTCTGAGAGCAAAGTTGGAGTTTTCAGCAAATTTTTTGTGGGCATCGGAGATATGCAATCGCTTGATAATCAACTATCTTCGTTTTCTGGATATATGCTCAATCTGAAAAAAGCACTTCGTTATAGCGGAGCAGGTTCTTTGGTTTTGTTCGACGAACTTGGCTCTTACACCGACCCTGAGCAGGGATTTGCTCTGGGAGCTGCGAGTTTGGAATCGCTCTGCGTCAATGGTAGCGTTGGCGTTATCACTACGCATTTGAACAAGCTGAAACTTTTTGCTCACAATAGCGACAATTGTCAGAACGCATCCATGAGCTTCGACCGTACAACGCTTTTGCCGACATTCCATTTGCAGATAGGTCATCCTGCCGATAGTCACGCCTTGGAGTTGGCGAAAAATCTTCATTTTGATGCTGATATTTTGTCTCGAGCAAAGGAATTGTTGGAAGATGAAAGTTTGCTGTTTTCCAATTTGTTGTCCGAACTGGGCAAAGAGAAAAATTCATGGCAAGCTAAGAATACTAAGCTCTCCGAGGTTTTGCAGGAGTCGGAAAAACTGATGAAAGACTATTTGGATAAGTTGGACTATTTCAAGCGGAACGAGAAAAAAATTCGCAAGGAGCAGTTGGCGAAAGTCAAAAATTATTTTGAGAATTTGCAAAAAGAGTTCAGTTTGAAATTGGCTGAGTCCAAGAAAAATAAGCATTTTGATAAATTGGTTGATAAGTCTGCTGATATTGTTAGCCAACTTCGAGAGCAGGAGTTTAACGAAGAGCAGACTTTATCCGAGGTTCACGCAGGAGATGTGGTTTTCGTAAAAACTTTTGCTGACAACGGCAAAGTCGTTTCCGTAGATGGGGAAATGGTTAAAGTGGAAATCGGTAGATTGCTTATTTCGTGTAAGTTATCCGACTTATATTCCGCCCGTGGCAAGAAGCAAGAGCAATCTCCACAACGCCAAAAAGTCATTCTGGCACAAGCTAAAAAAGAGTTGAATTTGTTGGGCAAGACTTTTTTGGAATCTCAGGGAGAAATCGATAGCTTTATAGATGACGCTCTTTTGTCAGGATTGGATTTTGTGCGAATAGTTCATGGCAAGGGCGTGTTAGCGGGAAAGATAAGAGAATATTTGCATTCCAAAAAAATAAAATACACCGTCCCCGAAGAAAAATTTGGTGGAGACGGTGTAAGTGAAGTTACTCTTTAAAATTGAAATTCATTTTCCCAATCAAAATTTGCTGAATCTTCGTAGCATTCTGGCCAATGACTGCACCACTGCGGAAGTTCAACGTTCTTTATTCTGTCCAAGCAGGGATGATAAGGCTTAATGTCTAACACAGGTGTGTCATTTTCCGCATCAATGTATGGGAAATGGATTACCCCGTTTTTGTGGTCAACATCAATAACGTAGATGGACGAAAGAGCTATTGGATTTGGACGAAAAGGTGAGCGTGTGGCAAAAACACCCAAGATTTCAGGAGATTTTTTGTAAGGTGATTTTTCAATTAGATTCTCTCTACTTTTTGCAGTACATTTGTTTGCCCACCAAAATACATTCAAATAGCTAAATCCTTCTATATTAGTAAGTCCGTCTCTATATTCAGGTTGGATTACTATCGAATATTTGCCGTTCTCAATCCTAACGGTGCCTATGGTTTTTACTTCAAAATTCATTTTTTCTCCTTATTAATTTAAAGTAATGGACAGCTGCCTAATTTGAATATTCGTTGATATGCTTATAGTATTTAATACTTTGTCAAGCAATAAGTTAAAGTGTAGTTCAAATAAGATGCTACACGTTGTTATTGCACTGGTAATTGCCCAAAAGGAGACTAATCGAATAGATTAAATGAATACGGATTTATCCTACTTTTTCATTAAATACGTATTGTGAAAATCCCAATTTAGAATTTTGTGGAAAGGCCAAGTTTTCAAATTTTTAACTACACGAAATCCAAGTCGCTCATACAATTTTTTTGCTTTAAGGTTTGTTTCAACGACTTGTAATGAAACAGAATTAAAACCTTGTTCCACAGCAAATTGGAATGCGTAATTTAATAGCTTTGTTCCCACTTTTTTCCCTCGCGAATCTTCTGTCACAGCTATAGCATCAATATAAAACTCATCACTTTTGCATTCATAATCAAGTATAGAAAGGGTGAAAGCTTTAAAAATACCTTTTACTATTCCATAAATTTTCACTAAATTTGACATTGTGATGGAGAGAAATGTACTCTTTTTGGTCTGAAAAGCCAAAACCCCAAGTAACTTGTTATCTTCAATCGCCAAAAAACAGTCTTCGGGATTATAGGACAAATTTAGCAAATCAATTGCTTTAGTTTTGTCTTTCAGTATTGGCATGAATATATCTTCAAAAGCTTCCCAAAGCAATCTTGTAACTTCGCTTTTGTATTCCTCAGATAAACCTTTTTTTATGTACACAATTTAATTCTTTCCCAATTCAATTCTTTGGTTATGCCAAGCTAAAAATTTCCCAAATATCGGCAGTGACAAGCTCCATGGAACTTCAGACAGCAATATCACTAATTGCACATCGGAGGAGAAAAATCTATTGGCAACGATAATAATGATGCCGTTGTTCATGCATCCGAGCATCATGCAGTTCGTCAGCCTTTCTCGCAATTCGCCAGAGGGGATGTAGTAGCCAATCGCAAAGCGAAGAATGAAAATCAAAATCATCGTAATCAAAGCCACATACGTCTGTTGAGCGGAGAAGCTATTTATCAGAAAATCGCGATTTCCAGCGATGATAGCAGCAATGAACAAAGCGATAAGCAGAGTTCCCATGAAGCCAGAATTTTTGGCAGTGAAATCGGAGGCTTTGGGAAAAAATTTCTTAAAAATAAAGGCGAGTGTAGCTGGAATAAGTATCATTTTTGTGAGGAACAGGCTCATCTCCAAGATGGAAAAATCGACTTTTGAGCCGAAGAGCAGGACTATTAAATATGGCAGAAAGACAGGCAAGATGATGGACGAGATGATGACATAGACGCTTGTCCACAATATACGTAGGTTGTACATTCCAGCGATTAGTGGAGACATCATAGCTCCCGGTGCAGCGGCTATCATGGTCGCTCCCAGAGCGATGGGTAGTGGCATCCAAAACACAAGCAGGAACACCAAAAAAGGTAATGCGAGCGTCGAGACGATACTGAGGATAACAATTCGGTGGAGGTTTGCTCGCAGGTGTGAAAATTCGTCGAAATCGATTTTCAGGCATCCCAAAAATAAAGCGATCATAAGGAATTTATCGATGTAAGCAAGGAAAGGAGACAGCAAATTCGGAAGAACGAAAGCAACGACAATCAAGGCACTCAAGATGGTGCCGAAGTGGGTTTCTATATATTTCAGGATGGGCTTTATCATTTTAATCCTCGTTTGAAGTTGAATTTGTAACCCGCAATCCCGTCTTTCGGATAGGCGTACTCTCTAATCAGTTTGGACAAAATATTTTTGGATGGCTTGCAAAACGACAAATCGATTAAAAATCTTCGGAAGCCCTTTTTGTACAGATTGTCTTTTTCTTCCAAAATTGACACTGGCTTGTCTGGATAAACCACGGTAAAGCCGTTTCGAGACTGCTTTTTGAGTGTAAATTGGTCAACGGTAATTTGCTCGAAATCCGCTATGGGACAACGAGAATAAAAGAGTTTAGGCGTGAAATATAGTGGAAAAATTCCGTTCCGATTTCGGTATTCGTTTTCAAATTCTCCCTCTTGCGGATAGAAGAAATTGTTGCTGTTCAGAGTTCTGATTGCCAAATCGTTCATCATCGGGTCTTTGTAATAGACGGTGCATCCTGGCAGCAACAACTCCTCTTGCGATTTGTAGCAGGCAAAATTTTTGACACCGCCTTTGTACAGCTTGGTTACAAGGTTCTGATAGCTGACTATGTTGTTTTCACTGACGAAGGTCGGCAATTCTACGATTAGTTTTTCCTTGAATTTTTGCAAAAATCCTTTGCTCAAATCCAATTTACCCAAAGAAATTTTGTCGAAGTCTAAAATCAGCTTATCCATATTTCTCAAGTCAACTTTGCGGAGCCATTCGAGAGAATCGATTTTGACAAAAAGCTCACGTTGGATAGGGTCAACTCTTTTGGATTTCCCTATAAGTTTTTGGACTACCTTGGGGTCGTATCCAAAGTTCAACTTGCTACGCTGAAATTTGGCTTTAGGCTTATAATCTTGTTGACCCACCAAAAAAACGTTGTCGCCGATTTCCACAGATTGCGTTATTTCAGGGGGTAAGTTGTGCAAGGAATTAGGCGAGAGCAAATTGTCAGTCTTGACTTTGAATTGCTGTGCATCGTAGCCATTTTTGCTCAAAATCCTTATACGAAGCCCATCAGACAGTTTTATTTTACAGTCCAAATCAAGAGAACTTTTGCCAACTTTGCTGATAGTGCCAATTAGCTCTCCAGTGTAAGGGAAGTCGATGATTGGCTTATTCAGCTTCTCTCCAAAAAAGTATTCGGTTTTTTCACGCCCGAAATCTTGAACACTCTCAGCTTTGTTTTTGTACGCTTTTACCACATTATAGATGTACTCCGCCGACTTCATTCTGCCCTCTATTTTCAGGGAATCGACACCGATTTCTTCCAAATATAGCAAATGTTTCAGAAGTTGGAGGTCGGATAAGTTGAATAAATATTTGTCGTTATAGAGTCTCCTGCAAGGTTGTTTGCATTGCCCTCGGTTGCCACTGCAACTTCCGATGAAGCTACTGAATAGACACTCTCCCGAAAAGCTGTAGCACAAAGCTCCGTGAACGAACAACTCCAATTCCGCTTTGCTTTTTTTTCTGATGCTTGCCAACTCCGATTTTGTAATCTCCCGTGACAAAACAACTCTCTCGATTCCTTGTCGCTTGGCAAAATTTGCTCCTGCTGAGTTGTGAATGCCCAGTTGAGTGCTGGCATGCAAGGTGAGAGTTGGGAATAAGTTTTTTACGATATATAAAACAGCCCAATCTTGGAAAATAATGGCATCAACTTTCAGCTTGTTCAGAAAAAATAATGTTTTTATCAGCTCGGGCAATTCCCGATTTTTTATCAAAGTGTTGATAGTGATGTAAATTTTTGTCTGGTTATTGTGTGCATATTTGAGGATAAAAGGCAAATCTTCCAAACAAAAGTTGTTAGCTCTTGCTCTAGCACTAAAATTTTGTAGTCCAAGATAAATAGCGTCTGCACCTGCATCAATGGTGGCGAAGAACGCCTCTTTATTCCCAACGGGAGCTAAGATTTCGGGTGATTTGATATTTCCTCCTAATTGACGATGTGGTTTAGTTTTATAGCAGATAAAAAAAAGAGGTTGGGAAGTCAAGCTAATCCAAATAAGATTTGAGTTAATTCAAGTTTAGAGGGGAAAAAAATTTCATTTTTTTGTTTACTTTTTTTTGAAAAAATAATTCTGGATGAGCAGTTGGTTGTTTGCAATTTGATTTTTTGTTGCAGACGTTTTGTGGCGTTTCAACGTCGTCTTTAAAATCTATTAAATGGTTAAAATTCAAAAGAAGGGAGAAAATTGTGGATTTGTTAAAAAACAAAATTGTTGAAAAAGGGAAAGTTTTTTCGGAGGAAGTTTTAAAGGTTGATTCGTTTTTGAATCACCAAATTGATCCGCAATTACTGTTTGAGGTTGGTAAGGAGTTTCACAGGCGATTTTCCGATAAAACGATTACAAAAATTTTGACTATCGAGGCATCTGGTATTGCGGTCGGATTGATGACAGGTCTCAGCTTCGGGGTTCCTCTTCTTTTTGCCAAAAAAGTTGCTTCACGAAATTTGGACAAAGACACATATCTAACTAAAGTGCATTCTTTTACCAAACAAATTGATTATGATATTCAGGCTTCCAAAAAATATTTGACCGCCGATGACCACGTGCTGATTGTGGACGATTTTTTAGCGAATGGACAGGCGTGTCTCGGACTGATTGATATAGTTAAACAAGCAGGAGCAACACTGGAAGGGGTTGGTATCGTCATAGAAAAAGAGTTTCAGCCCGGCGGGAAATTGATTAGAAATGAAGGTGTTCGGGTAGAATCTTTGGCAATCATTAAGTCCCTCAAAGATGGCAAGGTGCAGTTTAAGTAATTTACATCCAAAAGCTGAGCAATTTTGGAGAGAATAAATGAAAAGACTAATTGAAAATTTAAAAAAAAGAAATTTCAATCCTCAATATTTTCAGACCACAGCGGAGGCAGTCAATTACATCGCATCGCAGATAGACGCAGGACAAACAGTTTCTTGGGGTGGTTCCCTCAGCATTGGCAATTCAGGGATTAAAGATGTCTTGAGAGAAAAAGGTGCGGTGCTTTTGGATAGAGCTTTGGCAAAAAATCCTCAGGAAGTGCGAAATATCTATCTGCAGACTTTTGGCTGTGATGCTTACCTTATGAGTTCCAACGCTCTCAGTGAAAATGGCGTTCTGGTCAACATTGATGGCAATGGCAATCGTTTGGCAAATCTTGTTTATGGTTCGACCAAGGTTTTTCTTTTGGTTGGGAAGAACAAAATCTGCAAGACGGAGGAGGAATCTTTGGCACGAGTAAGAAACTATGTTGCCCCTCTTAATTCCAAACGATTAAATAAAAACACGCCTTGTGTGGTTGATGGTAAATGTCACGATTGTCTGAGTCCTGAGTGCATCTGCAATCACATTGTTTTTACCCGCCACTGCTTGTATCCCAATCGCATCCATGTGGCTTTGATTAATGATAATTTGGGTATTTAGGAGCAGTTCTGCAAGATTGATTTTCGCAAAATGAAAATATGAACTTTTGGAAAGTTCACACTAAAAGTATCCACCCTAAATTGAAGATTTGTAACAGGAAAGTTTATAAAAAAATGGGGAGATTGCTTAGAACTTTCACGTAAATTGTGAAAAAAATGGTCAAATCAACTCGTGAAAGCTCAATCTGACCACTATGAATAATTACGAAAGCAATAAGAATTTTATGGATAAAAAGTACAAGGTTTATTACCGAAAAAAGTTGGTAAAGTACGCCAAAGAAACTTCTATTTCGGAGGCTGCACGTGAATTCAACACCACCAGAAAAACTGTGCGAAAATGGGTAAAAGCTTATAATTTAAAGGGAGAGGAGGGGTTGAATAACAAGTCCCGAAAAAATCAATTTTTCCCGAATCGCATGAATCCTGAAGTGGTTGATGAGATTGTAACGTGCCGAAATAAATCCAAAAACCTGTGGGGTTCACGACGAATTATTGACCATCTTCAGCTGAATTGCTCGCATTCCACTGTTCACAAAAAGCTGTGCGACGAAGGTTTGATTAAGAAAAAAAAGCGAAGATACCAACGCAGAAAAGACTTGAGCTTGATGCGAAAAAAAGCGAAAATTTACGAGAAATTTCAGGTTGATATTAAGTACCTGACCGACTTACCAGAGCTGTTTGAGGGGATTAAATACAAAAATTTCCCGAAATACCAAATAACTGCTCGCGACTATAAATCGGGGATGCAGTTCATTGGATTTTGCTACGAAAAAACGAGCGTTAACACAGGGATTTATATCGACTATTTGTGCAAAAAATTGGCAAAATGTGGCGTCGATATTTCCAAAATTGCTTTTCAGACGGACAATGGCACAGAGTTTACGCATGTTAACAAGAAGAAAGGCGTTACATATTTTGAAAAAATGGTAGCCAAAAATGGTGCGAAGCATTTGCTTATTCCAAAAGCTAGTCCGACTTTTAATTCAGATGTCGAGAGTTGTCACCGCTTGATTGAAGATGAGTTTTATAGAATTGAGGATTTTGGAAGTTGCGAAGATTTTCTGTGCAAAACCCACTGTTACACGCTTTATTTTAATCATTTCCGTGGCAACCGAGGACGAGATGGGAAATCGCCAAAACAGATTTTGAAAGGAAATTTTTCAAAGCCTAATTATAAGGTCATGAACATAAATCCCATCATCGCAGATTTTTATTCGAGAGACGTAGAAAAAATTAACAAGGGTGGATACTTTTACTGCATACCGCCCAGAAAATATGAACTTTTATGTTGACGGCAAAACAGACCATTTTAATTACGATTCACAATTGAGCGAAGTTTTTGAGTCTGAATGCTAGGTCTTCAGTTGAGCAATATTGAGTATTAGAAATTGAAGGCAAAGTATTTTTATGCGTCAAAAAAAATAAGTTTGACACAAAAACCGCAAAAATAATTATCGCTCACGTTGAAAATGTAGATACTTGAAAAATTTATAGAAGTGTAGAGTAAACCTAAAAATAAGTCAATCAATCAAACTATTTATTATGATGGAGAGTTTGATCCTGGCTCAGGATGAACGCTGGCGGCGTGGATTAGGCATGCAAGTCGAACGAGAAAATCTTCCCTCGGGAAGGTGAGTACAGTGGCGAATGGGTGAGTAACGCGTAGATAACCTACCGTAAAGTGGGGGATAGCTCTGGGAAACCAGAATTAATACCGCATGTGTCAAGCACCATACTTTGGTACTTGATAAAGATGGCCTCTATTTATAAGCTATCGCTTTATGATGGGTCTGCGTACTATTAGCTAGTTGGTAAGGTAAAAGCTTACCAAGGCGATGATAGTTAGGCGGCTTTAACGAGTGGTCGCCCACACTGGGATTGAGATACGGCCCAGACTCCTACGGGAGGCAGCAGTCGAGAATAGTCTACAATGGGGGAAACCCTGATAGTGCGACGCCGCGTGGATGATGAAGTACTTCGGTGCGTAAAGTCCTTTTATAAGTGAAGAATACTCTTATGTATAAGATATATTAGAGGGAGACATTAGCTTTTGAATAAGCTCCGGCTAACTTCGTGCCAGCAGCCGCGGTAATACGAGGGGAGCAAGCGTTATCCGGATTTACTAGGCGTGAAGAGCAAGCAGGCGAACTTGCCAGTCAGATGTTAAAGGCACCGGCTCAACCGGTGTATGGCATTTGATACTGCAAGTTTAGAGTAATATATGGGAAGGCGGAATTCTTGGTGTAGCGGTGGAATGCGTAGATATCAAGAGGAATACCAGCGGCGAAGGCGGCCTTCTGGGTAATTACTGACGCTCATTTGCGAAGGTGTGGGTAGCAAACGGGATTAGATACCCCGGTAGTCCACACAGTAAACGATTTACACTAGATGTTGGTTGTTTTTAATGCAATCAGTGTCGTAGCTAACGCGTTAAGTGTAACGCCTGGGGAGTACGTTCGCAAGGATGAAACTCAAAGGAATTGACGGGGACCCGCACAAGCGGTGGATCATGTGGTTTAATTCGATGCAACGCGAAGAACCTTACCTAAACTTGACATCCTGGAAATCTCGGGTAATACCGAGAGTGCCCTTCGGGGAATCCAGTGACAGGTGTTGCATGGCTGTCGTCAGCTCGTGTCGTGAGATGTAGGGTTAAGTCCCGTAACGAGCGCAACCCTTGTCCTTAGTTGCCAGCACGTAATGGTGGGGACTCTAGGGATACTGCCGGTATTAAACCGGAGGAAGGTGGGGATGACGTCAAGTCATCATGACCCTTATGTTTAGGGCTACACACGTGATACAATGGCTAGTATAATGAGATGCAATACCGCAAGGTGGAGCCAATCTATAAAGCTAGTCTCAGTTCGGATTGGAGTCTGCAACTCGACTCCATGAAGTTGGAATCGCTAGTAATCGCAAGTCAGCATATTGCGGTGAATACGTTCCCGGGTCTTGTACACACCGCCCGTCAAGTCAACCGAGTTTGTTGCACCCAAAGAGAGTGAGCTAACTGCTTTGCAGATGCAGCTTTTTAAGGTGTGGCCAGCGAGGGGGACTAAGTCGTAACAAGGTAGCCGTACCGGAAGGTGTGGCTGGATCACCTCCTTTTTTAAAGGAAAAAAATTAAGCCGATTGGCTTTGGTTTACTCTACATAATTTATTTTATTAAATCCTGATGGGCTTGTAGCTCAGTTGGTTAGAGCGCACGCCTGATAAGCGTGAGGTCGGCTGTTCAAGTCAGCCCAGGCCCACCATTTGTAATTGAAAATTGACAATGAATAATTGATAATTATGGATACGTTGGACTTGGAAAGAGATGAAAGATAATGTTGTCTATGAAAAGGGTTTTCAGTTTGCTAAACGAATTGTTAAGCTCTACAAGTATTTAACAGCTATCAAAAAAGAGTATGTGCTCTCTAAGCAGGTTCTGAGAAGTGGAACGTCAATTGGTGCTAACATCAAGGAAAGCCAGAATGCTCAAAGTAGGAAAGACTTTATCTCGAAATTGTCAATAGCACTCAAAGAGGCTGGAGAAACTGAGTACTGGTTGGATTTGCTTACTGACATTTATTTGACAGAGGATGAAGTTGCTGGTCTCAAAAGTGATCTGGTAGAAATAATTAAGCTCCTGACCGCAATAATCAAAAACTCTAAAAGTAATTAGATGTTTTGGTGGGACGGGGTCGGTAATTATCAACTATTAATTATAAATTATTAATTGCAAATTGTTTGCAATTTGCTTGGGGGATTAGCTCAGTTGGTAGAGCGTCTGCTTTGCAAGCAGGATGTCATCGGTTCGAGTCCGTTATCCTCCACCATTTTTTTATGTTGGGTTTACGGTTGGATTGATGATAAAGAATAAATTAGTAGCTCAATTTTGGGGCTAATAATTTATTTTATAGTTCTTTAAGAAAAGAAATTTTATAGAAGTGGTGAGATTATTAAAGAGAATCGAAAATTAAGTAGAAAGGGCATACGGTGAATGCCTTGGCGCAAAATGGCGATGAAGGACGTGGTTTGCTGCGATAAGTCTCGGTTAGCTGTAAGCAAGCTTTGACCCGGGAATTTCCGAATGGGGCAACCCAATTGAGGTTATACTCAATTACCAAGCACCTATTTAATCCTTGCGGATTGAATAGAAATTTTAGTCTGTTGTGGCTTAAATAGGTGCTTGGGGCATACGTGGTGAATTGAAACATCTAAGGTAACCACAGGAAGAGAAAATAATAATGATTTCCTAAGTAGTGGCGAGCGAACGGGAAAGAGCCTAAACCAGCTGACTTGTTAGCTGGGGTTGTGGGACTGCGATATCGGACTGATAGAGGATAGTCGAAAACAGTTGGAAAGCTGTAGCGAAGAGGGTGATACTCCTGTAGACGAAATTCTGTATCTGCTGTAGCAGGATCCCAAGTAGGGCGGGGCACGTGAAACCCTGTCTGAATCTGCCGGGACCATCCGGTAAGGCTAAATACATTTTGCGACCGATAGTGAACTAGTACCGTGAGGGAAAGGTGAAAAGTACCCCGGAAGGGGAGTGAAATAGTATCTGAAACCGTATGTTTATAATCAGTCAGACCAAGCACATATTTAATTCTTATAGATTTTATAAGAGATTATAGTTTGTGGGGGTTAAATATGTGCTTGGGATGGCGTGCCTTTTGTATAATGAGCTAGCGAGTTAATTTTGTCAGCAAGGTTAAATCATAAAGTGATGGAGCCGAAGCGAAAGCGAGTGTTAATAGCGCGTTTAGTTGGCAGGATTAGACCCGAAACCCGGTGATCTACCTATGGCCAGGTTGAAGTTTGGGTAAAACCAAATGGAGGACCGAACCAACTGATGTTGAAAAATCAGTGGATGAGCTGTGGGTAGGGGTGAAAGGCCAATCAAACCGGGCGATATCTGGTTCTCTCCGAAAACTGTTTAGGCAGTGCCTCTTATTAGAATTGCGGGGGTAGAGCACTAATTAGGCTAGGGGGCCTACAAGCCTACCGAACCTTAATAAACTCCGAATACCGTAATTTGATGTAAGGGAGACAGTCTGTGGGGGATAAGCTCCATGGGCGAGAGGGAAAGATCCCTAACCGACGATTAAGGTCCCTAAATTTATACTTAGTGAGAAAGGATGTTTTATTGCAAAGACAGCCAGGATGTTAGCTTAGAAGCAGCTATCATTTAAAGAGTGCGTAATAGCTCACTGGTTAAGTGGTAATGCACCGAAGATGATCGGGACTGATAAGTATAATACCGAAATCGCGGCCAAGCACCTATTTTTAATTTTGAATTTAAGGAGTAACTATGTACTATGTATATCTATTGAAAGATTTGAATAGAAATTTGCATTATATAGGATACACCAACGATTTAGAGCGTAGAATTTTTGAGCATTTAAGTGGCAAGAGTAAATATACTCAAGCTGGAGAATGGAAGCTTATATATTATGAAGCTTACTTATCCGAGAGTGATGCGAGAAAAAGAGAAAGAATGCTGAAACAGAATGGAAACTCAAGGAGATACCTCCTGAAAAGAGTAGAAAATTCTGATAAAGTTTGAAGTTAAAAATAGGTGCTTGGGGTAGGAGAGCATTGTAGTCGGCGTTGAAGGTGTCTTGTAAGAGATGCTGGAGTGGCTACAAGAGAGAATGCTAGCATGAGTAGCGATAATGCGGATGAGAAGTCCGCACACCGAAAACCCAAGGTTTCCTGAGTAAAGAAAATCTGCTCAGGGTTAGTCGGCCCCTAAGGCGAGTCTGGTTTCCAGGGTAGCTGATGGGAATCTGGTTAATATTCCAGAACCTGTTATGGGAAGTGATGGAGTGACGCAGCGTTGCAGTGGAGACACCGGCTGAAAGTGGTGTTGAATGTGCGTAAGAAGTTCGGTTGGCAAATCCGCCGAGCAATATTCTGAGACACAGGACGAGAGCTTAAGCTCGCAAAGTCCACCTATAGTGCTGCCAAGAAATAACTTCTAAGCGTTTATGTCATAACAGACCGTACCCCAAACCGACTCAGGTGGGTGAGGAGAGTATCCTCAGGTGTTCGAGAGAATTCTGGTTAAGGAACTCGGCAAATTGACCCCGTAACTTCGGGAGAAGGGGTGCCGGGGGAAGTGATTACCTTCGCGGTATGAGCATGCCCCCGGCCGCAGTGAAAAGATTCAAGCGACTGTTTATCAAAAACACAGGTCTATGCAAACAAGCAATTGAAAGTATATAGACTGACACCTGCCCGGTGCTGGAAGGTTAAGTGAGAGAGTGCAAGCTCTTGAGTGAAGCCCCAGTAAACGGCGGCCGTAACTATAACGGTCCTAAGGTAGCGAAATTCCTTGTCGGGTAAGTTCCGACCTGCACGAATGGTGTAACGACTTGAATACTGTCTCAACCAGGATCTCGGTGAAATTGTAGTGGCGGTGAAGATGCCGCCTACCCGCGAACGGACGGAAAGACCCCGTGAACCTTTACTATAGCTTGACATTGTGATTTGATGAGGTATGTGTAGGATAGGTGGGAGATTTTGAAGCGTGGACGCTAGTCTGCGTGGAGTCACCCTTGAAATACCACCCTTATGTTGTTGAATCACTAACGCTAGCAGTTACCCTGCTAGCAGACATTGTCTGGTGGGTAGTTTGACTGGGGCGGTCGCCTCCTAAATAGTAACGGAGGCTTACAAAGGTTCCCTCAGATTGGTCGGCAATCAATCGAAGAGCATAAAGGTATAAGGGAGCTTAACTGCGAGACTGACGGGTCGAGCAGATGCGAAAGCAGGTCTTAGTGATCCGGCGGCTCTGTATGGAAGGGCCGTTGCTCAAAGGATAAAAGGTACTCCGGGGATAACAGGCTGATACCGCCTAAGAGTTCATATCGACGGCGGTGTTTGGCACCTCGATGTCGGCTCAACTCATCCTGGGGCTGAAGAAGGTCCCAAGGGTTTGGCTGTTCGCCAATTAAAGAGTTACGCGAGCTGGGTTCAGAACGTCGTGAGACAGTTCGGTCCCTATCCTTCGTGGGAGTAGGAAATTTGAGAGGATTTGCATCTAGTACGAGAGGACCGGTGTGAACAAACCTCTGGTGTATCGGTTGTGGCGTCAGCTGCATTGCCGAGTAGCTAAGTTTGGAATGGATAACCGCTGAAAGCATCTAAGTGGGAAGCCAACCTCAAAATAGATTTCCCTATGAGAACCGTTGGAGACTACAACGTTGATAGGTCACAGGTGTAAGCGTAGTAATGCGCTCAGCCGAGTGATACTAATTGTTCCATTGGCTTATTTTTTTCTTTTTAATATCTCACCAACTTTTTTATCATAACGATTTGTTTTAAAAGCTCTTTGTTATGGTGGTTATAGCGACAAGGTCACACCTGTTCCCATTCCGAACACAGAAGTTAAGCTTGTCCACGCCGATGGTACTGCACGGGCGACTGTGTGGGAGAGTAGGTCGCCGCCATAATAGAGAGCTTTTTTTATTGCCAAAAAGTTTTATTCTCAAAAAGATTTTGAAGAAAATAGATTAGAAATGTCCAACTTTTTTGTTATTTTCCCCTCGCAGTATGCGCCATATACAGCTTCGGGAAAAATAACTTAAAATTTGGACACTTTTTGGAAATCATTATGGATTAGGATTTAGTGGGAAAAGCTTATATTCACATTCTCTTCATTAAGTGTTGACATCCAAGTCCCAAAATAATAAAAATCTCCGTTTTGTTAATATTTAATTGAGGTACAAGAAGTTATAGGACAATTCTATAATTGATTCTTGTACTTTTCAAAAAAACGAAGGTAAAAACAAAATGAAGAGAAAAAAGAATGATAAACACAAAAAGCAGATTTGTGTGAGCAAGACTGTGGGTCCAGTTGAGGATTTGGAGCAGTATTTGCATTCCGACTGGTGGAAGCGACTTTTCAATTCCATTTATTTGAAAACGGACGCCGATGTCTTGGATAATGAGCAGATTACCATCAGGGAAATGTCTTTATTTAGGAAAATTTTGGGAATTAAAAGTGGCGAGTCGCTTTTGGATATAGCTTGTGGACAAGGGCGACACCTGATTGAGTTGGCGAAGGACGATTCGTATTTGCTCACTGGAATAGACCGTTCCAGATATCTTATTCAGAGAGCCAAAAACAATTCCAAGCGAAAGGGTCTTTCCATAAATTTCCGAGAGGGCGATGCACGGAGATTGCCTTTTGACACTGATAGTTTCGATTACATCACCATTTTGGGAAATAGCTTTGGCTATTTTGAGACTGCGGAAGATGATATAAAGGTGCTCAAAGAAATTTTTCGTGTTTTGAAGCCTGGCGGAAAATTGCTAATGGATGTGGCAGATGGAAAGTTTCTGCGGGAGAATTTTGCTTCCCGAAGTTGGGAATGGATAGATAAGAAGTATTTTGTGTGCCGTGAGAGGTCACTGGCTGCGGACAACGAAAGGCTGATTTCCAGAGAGGTTGTTACTCACACGGAAAAGGGCGTTGTGGTTGACCAATTCTACGCTGAGCGACTTTACGATAAGAAAACTTTGTCCGAACTTGCACAAAAAGCTGGTTTCTTGGAGAGCATTTTTTACGACAATTTGGAGCTGGAGTCTATGGACAGCAAAGATTTGGGGATGATGTCCAATAGGATTATTTTGGTGGCGACAGCGACGAAAGAATGGACTCCCAAAAAATCTACCAAAAACGTGAAGAATGTAGTGGTGATAATGGGCGACCCGAAATTGAACGACATCGTGAAGCCTGATGCCAAATTCGATTCGGACGACTTTGCTACTATCGATAGACTGAAGTCGGCTCTTGGCAAGATTAAGGGGTATGAATTTAGCTATTTGGACAATCACAGCACGCTTATAAGCGATTGCGACAGATTGAAAGGGAATACGGATTTGGTGCTTAATTTGTGCGACGAGGGCTTCAATAACGATGCCAAAAAGGAGTTGCACGTGCCGTCTTTGTTGGAGATGCTGAATTTGCCATATACGGGTTCAAATCCGCAAACGCTTGCTTATTGTTATGATAAATCGCTTATTCGAGGTATTGCCAACGAAATTGATGTGCCTGTCGCGGACGCTTTTGTGATTACCGCTGATAGCAATTTGTATGAACTCAACATCTCTTTTCCTGTGATAGCCAAGCCAAACTTTGGTGACTCCAGTTTTGGGATTACGCAAAAAAATGTGGCGAACAACATTGAGGAGTTGATGAATGCGATTGTGCGGATTAAAGAGCAGTTTGATTACGAAAATCCGATTTTGGTGGAAGAGTTTTTGACTGGAGCGGAGCTGACTTTGGGAGTGATAGGCAATGCGGATGGAGACATAATTTTGCCGATTATAGAGGAAGATTATTCCGATTTGCCTGAGGGTTTGCCGAGGATTTGTGGCTATGAGGCAAAGTGGTTGCAGGATTCTCCTTATATGAAAAATCTGAAATCTATTAGGGCAAATCTCGATTTGGAGATGGAGCAACAGTTAATCAGGCACAGTTTGAAGTTGTTTAGACGCTTGGGATGTCGCGACTATTGTCGGTTTGACTGGCGACTGAGTGCCGATGGTAGTCCGAAATTGTTGGAAGTGAATCCGAACCCCGGATGGTGCTGGGATGGACATATGGCGAAGATGAGCAAGTTTGCCGATATTGACTATTCGCAGATGTTGGAGGCAATTCTCAAAGCAGCTGAACAGCGATATGGATTGAGATAAGAATAAAAACATTGAAAACGCTACTGAATTTCGGTAGCGGTTTTTGTTTGACAGAAAGTGTGTAAAGATTTGAAGTAATAAAGACTTCGGAAAAATAGAATTTAAGTTGATTGGAGAGAATATGAGTATTTTTTTTGGATTTAGTGATGAATGTGGGGCTTATCAATTAAGAAGGTCTGAGAAACATTTGAAACGACATCCTTATTATATAAGAAGTACTTTACTTATAGAGGCAGATGAATGGAAAAATATCAATAATGCTTTTTTTAGTTTGAAAAATAAGTACGAATTGCCACTTACTAAAGAGATAAAATGGAGCTATCTTTGGCCTTTAAGAAATTTTCAAAAGAAAGAGCAAAAAGTTCCCCAAGATAAAGATTTTAAATTTTTAGAAATTTATGATTATCACAAATTAATTGATTTTGTTGAAGAATCTTTAAAGTTGCTTGAAACAATTAAATATAAGCAAATTATTATAACTCATACAGACAACAAAAATTGTGCAAGAATAAACGAAAAATCAATGTTGAAGATGCATTTACAAGAACATATGCAAAGAATTGAGATGGAAGTTCAAAGATAACGTCTCAAAGTTGGTGTAAATTTAAAAAGTAAAAAATGGTCACTTTTGTTCTCATGTTACAAAAAGTTAACACGAGGAGGCAAAAATGACCAACAACCATGATAAAAAACTTGAAGAATTTACAAATTTTGTCAAGGACGAAACGAGTAATAATTTAACAAAAATTTTGAAAACAGCTGTAAATCAACTGTTTCAAGCAGAATTAGAGTCATATTTGAATGCTAAAAAATATGAGCGAAATGAGGAGCGAACAACTTATAGAAGTGGATTTAGAACTAGAAAACTTGCCACTAGTTTAGGCGAGTTAGAAATTGATTTTCCCAAAATAAGAAAGGGTACTTTCACATCTTCCGTAATAGGAGAAATACCAACGAATCGATAGGTCGCTGATTAGCATAGTTCAGCAGGCTTACATCAATGGAGTTTCTACTCGGAAAATGAAAAAATTGTTCGACAGACTTGGGATAAAAAATTTGGCCAAAAGCACTGTTAGCAGGTATATTCAGCCGATTCAACAAGAGGTTAACAAGTGGAAATCTCGCAAATTGGCTTCAAAATATGAATACATCTGGATTGATGCCATTTACACTAAAGTGCGAGAAAATGGGCAAGTTAGACCGCAAGCAATTATGATTGCTCTTGGCTTAACGGAAGATGGGAAGCGAGAAATTTTGGGATTTGAGATGCACCTAAAAGAAGCCGAAAGTTCTTGGGAAGAGTTCTTTTTGAGTCTAAAACATAGAGGTTTAAGAGAAACAAATATGTGGATAAGAGACGACCATGATGGGCTGAAAGCCGCTTTAACTAAGTGCTTTCCGTGCCAAATTCAGCAGCGATGTATTGTGCATTGGCAAAGAAATTTGTTGGATAAAGTTCCGAAGAAAGATTTGGGCTGGCTAACTCCTCTGAGTAGCAATTTTGTGAAATCAGCAAACTTGGAAGAGTTTAAATATCACAAAAATAAGTTGTTGTCAAATGTTGAAAATAAAGGGAGTGAACGACTTTTTGATTGGCTTGAGGAGACCCTGCCTGAAGTCAGCAATTTTATTGCCTTACCAGAACAACATTGGGCGAAAATTAAAAGCACTAATCCGATAGAACGACTGAATGAAGAGATTAGACGACGAGAAAAAAGCATCAGAATTTTCCCTAATTGTGAGAGTTGTAATCTTCTAATTGGAGCAATTTTGATTCAACAAAATGAGGACTGGACAGAGGGTCGAACCTATATGAGTATAATAAAAACAGAAAGAGCCAACTTACAGAAAAAACTTAAGTTAGCAGAAAATTTTTAAGAATAATTAAAACATGAGAGAATTTACACCACAAATGAGACTTGACTAGTTCAAACAAGAACAGAAGAAAATTTGGCTGTTTTATTTTTCGATCCTGTTAATGAAAATACGGATAATTTTTTTAGAGATGCGTATTTTGAATTGTATAATTCAGGTGATTTTATAAACGAATATAAACACATTAAAGATAGTTTAAATATTGAAAATTCTCATCAAAGTGTTGGTATTCAGCTTGCAGACTATATTTCTGGGACATTTTCTGCATGTTTGAAAGGTATTAATTCTAATAATTATGATAGAGGTAAGCAAATGTTTTACAAATATGTTTATCCGAATTTACGCAGAAATAATGGGGATTTTTGGGGCTTTGGAATAAGAGAAGTCCCAAGCAATTTGAATTATAGGTTAGAACTTTCAAGAGAAATAAAGAGATAATTTCACATATTTCTAAAATTCCCATGCCCCTTGCAACGACAAGTAATATCCCTCTCCAACATCTTTTTTAGTTGAGTTGTCGCCGTCGTGATAAAGCTCGCGAGCGTTGAAGACATAGCCGTAAGAAATTTTTAGGAAAGACAAGTCCAATTCTGCGAAAACCGAGTTGTATTGGAGTTCAAAAGATTCTGTGTCGTCGGTGGAGCCGTAATTTCGCTCGGTCAAATCGAACCCGCCGTAGTTGTCGTTCTTGAAGCCGAGAGCAACTCCTGCAAAATCTCCGAGTTTGTGATTTTCGGAGAAAAATCGGTAATGCAATTTGGTTTCATAAATAAAATCTCTTGCATCGCGAAATTGGTCGATGCGTCCGTCAAAACTTGCTCTGATTTTGCTTTTTGGCAAGAAAGTTACTTCCAAGCCCGGCGAAGAGATAAATTCAAATCCAGTCTCAAAATACTCTCCGAAAGATTTTATTCTAAGAAACGGAACGGGTAGCAGAACCCAAGGCTTGCCGTCTTCATATTCAATCCCAAAATCACTAACCGCAAAGCCTCCACCGAAGACAAGCAAGAAATCTTTTCTATCAATGAATTTGTGTCCGTAAACCAAAGCGGTTTGCAAGGTCTGCACTTCCATTTTTTCGGGAAGGTCGGTGTATGAGCTGTACAAGAAGAGGAATTGCGATTTTTCCGTGTGATATTCGCTGATGAAGTCGATGCCGAAGTAGGATTGCGGATAGTCGAACAAAAGATTTTTTTCAAATTCGAAAAGTGAAGCAAAGCCCACGATGAAAAGGTTTTTTCCTTTGATTACCAAACCTAAATTGCTGTTTTTGAGGGATTGCTTATCTGCGTGCAGGTAGTCGTATTGCACCAGAGGAATAAAGCTGGGTTTCGTTTTTTCTTGTGCGAAAACGAGTGATGGCAAGGCGATAAGAAATAGGAGTGAGATTTTTAAATAATTTTTCATAATGTTGTGATTATTTCCTTATATTTTTGTTTTAGTTCGGGTATTAAAATGATTTCGGCGATTTTCTCTGAGCTGATGTTCAAAAGTCGGGACAGAGCGAAGACAAAGCCCGTGATAGTGTCGTTGACAGCTTTTTCCTTATCTCCGATTTCAGCGTCAAAAATGATGGTGTTTAGTTGCTCGGTGGTGCTGATGTCCAAGTTGAAAATGAGATTGGCGATAGTAGTGGCTGAGCAGGGAAAAGCACACTCGTAGTCGTTTTTGCCAGTTTCAAAAATAATGCTGAAAACTTCCGTATAAATTTTTTTGGCGTACTTCCCCAACAGCTGATTCACGGCAGCATTTTCCACGGTGAAAGTGTTTGCTTCTTTCGGCTTGGCAAATGAGGTCGCTGAGGTGTTAAGTTGCATTGAGCGAGCAATTTTCATCGTTTTGTATATTTTCTCGTACATATTCAATTTGTTGTTCGTTGCAATCGGCATAAATTTCTCTTTCAAAAATTTGTAATAATTGAGGCAAATTTCGTTCAGCACAGCTTCTTTGGAAGCAAAATGATGATACATTGCACCTTTGGACAGCCCGCATTCTTTGGCTATCTGTGCTATGGAAGTGCTTTCGTAGCCCTGAGAAGAAAAAAGTTTTTCCGCCACTCCCAAGATATTAGCTATGGTTTTTTCTTTTTTTGATTCTCTTATATTCACAAATACAATAAAAATATTGACTGACCGTCGGTCAATTTATTTGTTGAATTATTTTTATTTCTGGGAGGAAAAAATGTTAGAACGTTATAATAAAACGATAGCTTTTTACGGATACTCTTTGTTGATTCCGTGGATTTTGTGGTTTGCGGTGGCTTATCTTAGTCATCGGCCTTATCAAAGTAATTTGCTACAACTTGCCCAACAAACTTTGGCGATTATGGGACTTTTTGCACCTACTGTGGTTGCAGCTTATTATTTTATGAAAGACGAAGTTTTGAAGAAAGATTTGCTGGAGCGATTGTTCAAATTGGAGAAAGTGGAGAAAAAGTACATTTTGATGACTGTTTTTTTGTTGCCAATTTCGATTATCTTGGCACAATTCATTTCCCTACTTTTTGGTCATGATTTGGGTCAATTCTACATTTCGGGCAAGCCAAATTTCACTTCTTTCCTGCTGTCTCCGTGGTTGATTCTTATTTTGGCTCCGATTGTTGAGGAATTGGCGTGGCACTCCTACGGAACTGACACTCTCAGGCGAAAATTCAATCTGTTCAACACTTGCCTGATTTTCGCTTTTTACTGGGTGTTTTGGCATTTCCCCTTGTCTTTTGTCAAAGGCTACTTCCACAGCAATGTGGTTGCCGAAGGGTGGATTTACTCGCTGAACTACATTTTCAGTCTTTTTGTTTTTGTGGTTTTGATGAATTGGCTTTACTTCAAGACGAAGCGGAATATTGTGGTTACAATTATTTTTCATCTCATGGCGAATATTTCCAACGAGATTTTTGCGACTCATCCAGACAGCAAGGTCATTCAGACGGTGTTGCTTCTAATTGTTGCAATTACAGTGCTTTATATAGACAGAGAGATGTTTTTTGGCAAAACACAGGGAGGAGACGATGGCAATTAGCCAAGAATTTATAGATTACGTAATCGACCAAATCGCGAATGCGGGAGAAATTATTGCCAAGCGAATGTTCGGTGGATGTGCGATTTACTCCGATGGAAAAATTTTTGGTTTGCTTGACGATGGCAAGCTGTTTATCAAGCCGACTAAAGCGGGAAAAGAATTTATCGGGCAAGTAACGGAAGAACCGCCCTATGAGGGAGCGAAGCCTTATTTTCTCATTGAGGACAAAATTGAGGATAGCGATTGGCTGAGCGAGTTGGTCAGGATTTCCCTTGCGGAGTTGCCAATACAAAAGAGAAGGAAGCCGAAGAAGTAAGAGTTTTGGGAGAGGTGCATAATGCAGATTAAGATTGCGGAAAATAGAGAGTTGGAAGCGAAAGCCGTGTTGGAATTGTATAGAGCGAACGAGTGGAGTGCAGCCTCCAAACCCAAGGAGTTGCTTGCTGCTTTGATAAATTCTCACGCTCTTGTTAGTGCTTGGGACGGCGAAAAATTGGTTGGCTTGGGTAACTCTATTTCCGATGGACATTTGGTGGTTTACTATCCGCATTTGTTGGTGCTTCCCGACTATCAGGGCAAGGGAATCGGTCGGATGATTATGGAGAAGATGTTTGAGAAGTATGGCGATTTCCATATGCAGATGTTGACCGCCGACGGAGATGCTATTGATTTCTATGAGAAGATGGGGTTTTCGCGTGCTGGCAAAACTGAGCCGATGTGGATTTATGCGGGGAGTGATCATTAGAATTAGTTTGTTACCTTTCTTTTTTTCGTGATAAAAAAAGAAAGAGTAACGCCAAAGAAAAAAAATCAAAATCCGAAGCCTCGCCTCTAAAATATTCAACTCCGTCGTTATTATTGTAAGCTCAACCTGTGAAGTCAGATTAGCAATTCTGCAAGAGACGACAGGTATCGCACAATAATTGACTTCAGTCGTTTTCTATTTTCACGAGGCTCAACTTGAAGGATTTGTAGCCACCCCAAGCACAAAAGCAAGATGAAGAAGTTAAAGAGTTGTGTTTGATAGACAGTGAGTATGAGATGGCTGTGTACTTAGGAACGAGAGAAAACACGCCTCCCATAAGTTATGAAAGCAATAGCCAAAAACTCCAACAAAATGTTTGACGATAAATTTTTCTAATTAAAGAAAGATTGAAATTTAAATGAATTGGGAAAATAAAATGAGTAAATCAAAACAATCAGTAGAACCAAATATTAGAGACTTAGGTGATTGTTGGCTGAAGTCTTATAAATTGGATTACAAACTTGAGCAAGAGTCTTTGAATTCTGAAATTGATGGAGCACTAAAAAACTATGACTCCAAGGGTGGAGGAACTGGCGGAAATCGTCCTGATACCAAGTTACTTTTGAAAGATAAAAATCTGAAATTTTATCCTATTCTCATAGAATATAAGGGCTACAAAGGTAAGCTCGTGAAACTTAAAAATGGACAAGTTGAGAATAAAACCAAGAAAAATGAACCAAATTTCAAAAATATAAAAGATTATGCAGTGAATGGAGCTGTGCATTATGCGAATGCTATCCTTCATTATACAGGGTATACCGATATAATCGCTATCGGAATGACTGGCTACAAAGATGATACTGGCAAATTGCAATACGAAATTGGTGTGTATTATGTTTCCAAAAGCAACTTTGGAGCAGGTCAAAAAGTTGGCGAATTCTCTGATTTTTCTTTTTTGGCTCCTGAAAATTTTGATAATTTTATTGAACAAGTAAAAGATTTGAGCTTGAGCCAAGAGGAATTGGACGAACTCAAAGAGCAACGCGAACGTGAGATTGACATTAGTTTGATTAAGCTCAATAATGATATTTACCAAAGTGAGAAGGGTTTGGGAGAAAATGACCGAGTCTATTTGGTGGCTGCTTCAATTATTGCCACTTTGGGCATTCCAGGAAAAGTGCCTGTTTTGGAAAAAGAGGATTTAAAATCGCAAGAATATGATGGTGGTCGAGATGGCGACATTTTGATTGGAAGAGTTAAAGCTTTTCTGAGTGAAAAAGATTTGCCTCAAGAGAAAAGAGACCTTATTATCAGGACTTTGTCCAACACTCTTTTGACTGACAATATTAACAAGCCTCAAGATGGTGAAAGTCAATTAAAGAGGGTTTTCTGCAAAATTGTAGATGATTTGGGCATTTATTACAAAATCGGTTTGACTACCGATTTTACAGGCAAACTTTTCAACGAAATGTATGGTTGGCTCGGCTTTACACAAGACAAACTCAACGATGTGGTGCTTACTCCGTCTTATGTGTCTTCTTTGTTGGTAAAGTTGGCAAGAGTGAACAAAGATTCTTATGTTTGGGATTTTGCCACAGGCTCGGCAGGACTTTTGGTGGCTGCGATGAATGAGATGCTAAATCATGCCAAAAATTCCATCACTTCGCCAGAGGAACTCAAGCAAAAAGAGTTGAAAATCAAAGCTGAGCAATTACTTGGTTTGGAGCTACTTTCCAGCATTTATATGTTGGCTGTTCTTAATATGATATTGATGGGAGATGGAAGTTCTAACATTTTGAACAAAAACTCCTTGAGCGATTTTGATGGGAAATATGCTTTCGGAAACACAAACGACAATTTTCCAGCTACTGCTTTTGTGTTAAATCCTCCTTATTCCGCAAGTGGCAACGGAATGGTTTTTGTGGAGAAAGCTCTGAATATGATGAGCAAAGGTTATGCGGCGATTATCATTCAAAATTCTGCTGGAAGTGGCAAAGCAAAAGAATATAACAAAAAGATTTTGAAACATAACACACTTTTGGCAAGTATCAAAATGCCGATTGATTTATTTATTGGTAAGTCCAGTGTGCAAACCAATGTGTATGTTTTCCGTGTGAATGAGCCACACAACAAAGATGAAATTGTGAAGTTTATTGATTTTTCCAACGACGGCTACACCAGAACCAATCGCAAAAAAGCAAGTAACAACCTAAAAGACACCGACCAAGCCAAAGAACGCTACGAAGAGTTGGTGAATTTGGTGCGATTTGGTAAAAGCAAGTTGAAAATTTTTAGCGAAAAAGAGTATTACGAAGGTACTATAGACCCATACAATGGAGCTGACTGGAACCAATCTGCTCCTATCGACACCAAACCGACTTTGCAAGATTTCAAAAAGACTATGAGCGACTATCTGGCTTGGGAAGTTTCCAACATTCTCAAAAAGAATAGTGAGGACGATAGCCTGGGAAAATAGTTTCCCCACTCAATAAGAAATTAGCAGAAGTTGAGTGGGGGGAATACAGAATTGGCGATTTGTTTGATGTAGATAGTTGGGTGTATGGTAAAAACAAAAAGTACGAAACTGAATTAGAAAAACCAACAATAAAATCTATTTCTGTAATTAGTGGTATTACAGAAAATAATGGAACTAATTATTATACAGAAGATAACTTGCCTGAAAATGAAATTTTTGAAGATGAATTAACAATTTCAACTCGTGGAATTTATAGTGGAACTGTATTTTATCATGATGAAAAATTTGTTTTGGCAAATAATATTTTGGTTATGAAAATGCCAAATTTAACAAAAAATCAAAAAATGTTTGTTGGTAGTTTGATTAATAGTCTTCCTTATGGTGGCTATAGTGGTTATCCGAGAAAGGAAACTTTAGAGCAAAATTATATTCAACTACCAACCAAAAATGGGGAAATAGATTTTGAATTTATGGAAGAGTTTATAGCGGAGCTGGAAGCGGAGCGAGTGGCGGAGCTGGAAACATATCTATCAGCAACAGGTCTCAAAGATTATGAACTGACCAAAGAAGAGCAAAAAATTTTGCAAGATTTTGAAGATGATAAAATTGAGTTTGGTGAATTTGAATATGATGAAATTTTTAAAGTTCTTACAGTTAAAAATAAGTTGAGCAAGTCTGATTTGGAGAATAATAGTAAAATACCAGTTTTTTCTTCAGAATCAACAAACAATGGAATTATTGGATATACAAACAAAGAAGCAGAGTTCTTGATTGATGAAAAAAATGCTTATTATTTAGTTTTTGGAGACCATACAAGAAGTTTTAATTTAGCTAAAGAAAATTTTTGTGTAGCTGATAATGTCAAAGTTTTGGAACTTATTGAAAATTATTCAATTAACATGATATTGTGTGTTATTGCTTCTTGGAAAAAATGTATTCCCAATATGGGATATTCTAGGCATTGGAGTATTGCTAAAGAAGTTTCTTTTAATTTGCCTATATCTCAAAACCAACAACCAAACTATGCCATAATGGAAACATTCATCTCTGCCATTCAGAAGCTCGTCATCAAAGATGTGGTTTTGTATGCCGACAGCAAGATAGCCACCACCAAAAAAGTGGTGGAGAAAGAAGTATAAATGGATACCCGTTTGCACGGGCATGAGAAATAGAGTAGCAAGAAGTCTAAGTGAAACAGAAAGCCCAAACATTTCTCATTCTCGTTTTCTTTTCCTTCTCATTCTCGCTGTCCATCAAACACAACGTTAATCTTTTGCTTAGTACTATATGAAATCTTTGCACATAAATTTTCACAAAAAGAAAGTTTAATGTATTTATTTACAATACGTTAAGGCTAACTTTATTTGTTTAAAAATTATTGAGCATTGGAGGATTTAAATGCATACTGGAATATCTTTTGGGGATTTGGCAATGAAGACGAAACTGAAGAAGATGGAAAATCATTTTCTTTTCAAAGTGGAGAAACTACTTGATTGGAAAAGGATTGGCAAAATTTTAAACAGAATTCCTCGAAAACGCGACAACGTGGCAGGTTGCATTCCCTACAGAAGATCCACGATGTTCAAGGTTTACTTGCTGATGATGTGGTATAATCTCAGCGAAGTGAAGTGTGCCGAGCGATTGATGTACGATTTTTTGTTTATGAAGTTTTGTGGATTCAGTATGGACGACGATACTCCTGACCATTCCACGATTAGCAGGTTCAAAAATTTACTTATTCAGCGAAATCTGTTGGAAAAGTTGCTGAACGAGGTGAATTACCAATTCGCGAAGTTGGGAATTAACTTAAAAACTGGTGCCGTAGTGGATGCGACACTTGTGAGTTCTGCGGCACGCCCCAAAAAGCAAGTGACAATAGAAACAGAGCCCGTGGCAGATGCTGAGAGCGAAGAACAAAAATTTGTTTCGACCGAAGTCAATATTCAGGAGAGCAAAGACCCCGATGCCAAGTGGGTGAGCAAGCGAGGTCTCTTTGTGTATGGATACAAAGGCAATATTTCAGTTGACCCCCAGTATGGTTTGGTGCAGGAAATTATCACAACCCCAGCAAATCAGCATGACACAACAGTTTTCCCCGATTTGTTGCAGAAGATGAATTTACCACTGAATAAGCCTGTCTATGCGGACAAAGGTTATTGTAGCAGGAAGAATCGCGAGATTTTGAAAGAGAAAGAGCTGAAGAGTGCAATTATGTTCAAAAACAAGAAAAATGACAGTAAAGAAATTCGGAACCTAAAAAAGCGGTATAACAAAATGGTCTCCAAAACGCGATATATTGTGGAGCGGACTTTTGGCACGCTACATAAATCGTATGGATATGGACGCAGTCGTTACTTCGGCTTGGAGAAAACTCATTTCTTTTTACAATTGGGAGCGTTAGCGTTCAATTTAAAGCGAGCCGTAAAACTGTGTGAGGCACAATTGATATAGGATTGCTGTATTCAATGCGGAAAATTTGGCACATTTTGATAATAATGAGCAAGAAAAAGAGAAAATAGAAGAGAAATTTTGGAGAAATCTGAGAAAAATTAGTTGGGAAAAGTGATTAATTTTGTTTTCCCACAAAATGCAAAGGTCTATATATGTGCTTGAGACACGGAATCCAGTTCAGTCGTTTTCAATTTTTACGAGGCTCAACTTGAAGGATTTGAAGCCACCCCAAGCACAAAAGCAAGACGAATAAGTTAAAGAGTTGTGCTTGATAGACTCAAAAACGAAGGAAAGAAGAAAGAGAGTCTACCACCCTGAGCGAAGCACTCTTTGGGCTTGGGTGGTAACGGTAAATACATTAAAGCAAAAAGCGTGAAATTTATTAGCTGACCGAACTACGAGAATAGAACCGTTTCAAGCCTCTTGATAATTTTCTATATTGGCTATTTGAGACGGTGCTAATTATCGTGAGAGGGAGAGGTTAGAAATTTAGCTTTTTAATTTTGTATTTAGAGGTTTTTTGCTTCTTTTTTTACGGCGAAAAAAAGAAGGCACATTGCAATGGATACCCGTTTGCACGGGCATGAGGAATAGAATAACAGGAAGATGGACATCCACTTTCGCGAAAACGAGGAACAGGAGAGCAAGAAGTTCAAGTATTTTCCCTTGACCAAAATGATTTCCAAAATATTATAATTGACAAAAATGACCTCATTTAAGTATAAACAACTCCATAGCTTATCATCCCAATATTCCCTATAAATGCAAGCAAAATCAAACATATATTAGAATCTTCAAATAAAATTTTGAGAGAAAAACAAGGAGAACTTATAATGATAAACAAAACTCTGATTACCGGTTTCCCTAGAATCGGAGAAAAACGCGAGTTAAAGAAGAAATTGGAAGCCTATTGGTCGGGCAAAATCAGTTTGCAAGACCTTGAAGTTGCTGCCAAAGAGTTGCGAAAAAAGCATTGGCTTGAGCAAAAAGACCGTGGAATTGAGTACATTAGTTCCAACGATTTCAGTTACTACGATTTGATGCTGGACACTTCCGTGATGCTGAACGCAATTCCTGCCAGATTTCGCAAGATTGCCGATAACACCGAACGCTATTTTGCTATGGCGAGAGGTAACGCCGATGCTGTGGCGATGGCTATGACCAAATGGTTTAACACGAATTATCACTACATCGCTCCAGAATTGGACAGCGAAATCGACTTCAAACTCAATTCCGACAAGATTGTTAGCGATTACAAGGAAGCCAAAGATTTGGGAATTGCCACTAAGATTAACATCATCGGACCCATCACTTACACGGCGTTGTCCAAGACTGCTGATGGCGAAAATTCTTTCGACTATTTCGACAAAATTGTTGCTGTTTACAAAGAGCTTTTGAAGAAGATTGCGACTTCGGACAGCACGGTTACCGTTCAGATTGATGAACCTATTTTTGTGAAAAATCCGTCTGAAAAGATTTTGTCGTTTGTGAAAAAGACTTACACCGAACTTGCAAACGTTAGCTCCAACATCAATATAATCGTTACTTCGTATTTTGAGCATTCTTGCGAAGCCGTGAACGAGCTTGCCGAAACTCCTGTCTGGGGCATCGGGCTTGACTTTGTGCATGGTAGCAAGAATTTGGATTGCCTGAAATCTATCGGCGACAAAGTGCTTGTTGCTGGAGTGGTTGATGGCAGAAATATTTGGCGTAACGACTTTGCACAATCTTTGGAACTTTTGCAGAAAATCAGCAAGGTTGTTCCGAAAGAGCAAATCATCGTTTCCACGGGATGTTCTCTGTTGCATGTTCCGTATTCTTTGCGGAATGAGCCAGATAGCGACATCAAGCAGTGGCTTGCTTTTGCAGTGGAAAAGGTGGAAGAGGTTGCTTTCCTTGGTAAAGCTTTCCACGGTGATAGTCTTTCAGCTGAAGACAAAGCTCAGCTTGAGAGCAACAAAAAAATCTTGGATGCGAAGAAAAATTCCGCTTTGATAACCGACAGTGCTGTAACCAACAGAATGAAAAATATTTCCAAGGTCGTGCGTGAAGGGAATTTTGCCGAGAGAATAAAAATCCAAAGAGAAAAGCTGAATCTTCCTGATTTGCCGACAACGACTATTGGCAGTTTCCCGCAAACTCCTGAGCTTCGCAAAACGAGATTGGCTCTCAAAAAAGGCAACATTTCGTATGCCGAATATGAAGCTGAAATCAAAAAGTACATCGACGATTGCGTGTCTTTCCAAGAGGAAATTGACATTGATGTTTTGGTGCACGGCGAGCCTGAGCGTAACGACATGGTGGAATATTTCGGTGAGTTGATGAAAGGTTTCCATTTCACCAAAAACGGCTGGGTGCAAAGCTATGGCAGTCGATGTGTGAAGCCACCAGTGATTTACGGAGATATTAGTCGTCCTGATGCGATGACTGTGAAGTGGATTTCCTATGCACAGAGCAAAGCCAAAAACATTATGAAAGGTATGCTGACAGGTCCTGTGACGATTATCAATTGGTCGTTTGTCAGGAACGATATGGAGCGTGCTGTCATTGCCAATCAGATTGCTTTGGCTCTCAGCGACGAGATTGACGATTTGCAAAATGCGGGAATTCTTGTTATTCAGGTGGATGAGGCCGCTTTCAAAGAGGGTTATCCTCTGCGTAAGGAGAACATCGCTGCTTACGAAAAGTGGGCTTTGGATAGCTTTAAGCTGTCAGTTTCTTCCGCTAGAATGGAAACGCAAATTCACACTCACATGTGTTACAGCGATTTCACCGACATCATGCCGACTATCGAAGCGATGGATGCCGATGTGATTACTATCGAGACTGCCAGAAGTGGGAACACTTTGCTACAAATCTTTAAGCAAACTGGATACAGCAACGAAATCGGTCCTGGAGTTTACGATATTCATTCACCTCGTATTCCGTCGGTTGATGAGTTCAAAAAGCAAATTGTGGAGCGACTTGAGGTGGTGGACAGACCGAAGATGTGGGTAAATCCCGACTGCGGTCTGAAGACCAGAAAGTGGGAAGAAGTGAAGCCAGCGTTGAAAAACATGGTGGAAGCAACCAAACAATTGCGATAGACAAAAAAAATGTAAAATATTGTTAGGCTCTGTTTGATGCAGAGCCTATTTTTATTGAATTTGAAGGACTTTGGGAATTTATGACGTTAGAAGATTTGGGATACGATGCTCATTTTGAAAAAATACGGCAAGAGAATGAATTTGACCATTGCGAGATAGGGCGTATCTCCTTGGTGCATAGAGATAAATGCATCATCAAAACTCCGCATGCCGACCTCGAAGGAGTTGTCTCGGGGAGTTTGAGGTTTAGCAAAAACATTCCTGCTGTTGGAGATTGGGTCGCTTTTTCAAATGATGGTTTTGATAAAGTTGCGATTAAGGAGATTTTGGAGCGGAGAAATTTTTTGGAACGACAGTCTTCTGGCAAAAGCGTTGCGGGACAGATTATTGCTGCCAATGTGGATGTTGCCTTCATCGTGCAGGCGGTGGATAACGACTTCAGTCTGAACCGTTTGGAGCGATATTTGGCGATTTGCAAATCTGCGAAGATAGTGCCGATTGTGGTTTTGAGCAAGATAGATTTGTTGGAGGAGGACGAGCTTCAGATTATAATTTCGCAAATTCAGGAGAGAACGGGTGATGTTCGTTCAATTTGTTTGAGCAATAAAGATTTTTCAGGATTGGACGAAATCAAATCTCTGCTTGATAATGGTAAAACATTTTGTCTTTTGGGTTCATCGGGAGTTGGCAAATCGAGCTTGATTAACAATCTTTTGGGTGGCGACATTATGAAGACAGCCGAGATAAGCTCCAGCACGAACAAAGGCAGGCATTCCACGACACACCGCGAGCTATTTGTTCTTCCCGAAGGTGGCATTTTGATAGACAATCCTGGTATTCGCGAGGTCGGTTTGACGAACGTGACAAGCGGTTTGACCGAGACTTTTGGGGAGATTGCCGAATTGAGCAAAAAGTGCAAATTTAGGGATTGTTCACATACTTCGGAGGTTGGCTGTGCTGTGATTGAGGCGGTGGAGAGCGGTGAACTTGACGAAGATTTGTACGAAAACTATTTGAAGATGAAGAAGGAGAGTGAAGTTTTCACAGCATCCACCGAGCAGAGACGCAGAAAAGACAAAAACTTCTCCAAAAAGATTAAGCAGTACAAAAATTTCAGTAAATAATTTCATGAGAATATGGTCGTTACATCCGAAATATCTTGATGTAAAAGGGCTTTTGGCACTTTGGCGTGAGACGTTGCTGGCAAAAAAAGTTTTGCAAGGCAACACCAACGGATACAAAAATCATTCTCAGTTGTTGCGTTTCAAGGAGTTGGAGTTTCCTTTGGATGCGATAAATTTCTATCTACAAGAGGTGTGGCAAGAAGCCGACACAAGAGGCTACAAGTTTGACAAAAGCAAGTTTCTTGCACCGACGGGAGTTGTCAAAATTTTGGTTACCTCAGGTCAGATTGAGTTCGAGCGAAAGCATTTACTCCAAAAATTGGCAATCAGAGACCCGCAGAAAAATCAGATTTTGGAACAAGCGGTATCGTGCGAACTCCACCCACTATTCATGGAAGTTGCTGGCGATATTGCAGATTGGGAAAAGATTTAGCCTCTATTTTGTCAGAACAGCCACAGCCTCAATATGATGAGTGTGCGGAAACATATCGAAAGGCTGAATCTCTTTCACAGCAAACCCAATATTCTCAAACAGTTTTATGTCCCTGAGCAAAGTCATGGGATTGCAACTCACGTAGATTATCTTGGGAATCGCTTTGCATTTCTCGATGATGCTTTTTCCCAAGCCGATTCGTGGCGGGTCAAAAACAATGCTGTCAAATTTATCAAGATTAGACGAAATTTCGATAAAATCTTCAACTTTGTTGTGAAGAAATTGCACGTTTTCGCACGAATTGATGCGAATATTTTCTTGCAGGTTCTCGATGGAAAAGGGATTTTCCTCGATGCAATAAACGCTTTTCAGCTTATCTGCCAAATAAATCCCAATCGTGCCAACTCCACTGTAAGCATCGATAGCGGACGAATTTTCATCAACATTCTTTTTCACATACTCGTACAAAATTTCCGCCTGAAGCGAGTTTATTTGAAAAAAGCTGTTCGCATCAACTTTGAAAATTTTGTCTTCGATTTTATAGAGCAAAAAATCTTGTCCGTCCAAAGCTACGTTTTCGTTCCCCAAGACTTTTTTGGTTCTGTTGATGTTCAAAACGATTCCCTTTATTTGAGGAAATTTTTTGTTCAGATTGCTTACGAGCGTTTTTATGAAAGGGAGTTTTTTGCTCTGTGAGACCAAGATAACAAGAATTTCGTTCTGCTTATTTATCTTGAAGCCAACAGATTTCAGCGAGCCTGTGCCACTATTTTCGTTATAAATTTTCACCTTGGATTTTTGAATATACTCTTCTATTTCGCTTATAATTTCACGAAAAATTTTGGGGTGTAATATGCAGTTTTCGGGGTTTATAATATTGTGCGAATTTTTCTCGTACATTCCGACAGTTCCTTTTGTAGAAATCGGAAAAAAACTTTTGTTCCTGTAGTGAGTAGCTGTGTTAGAAGGGATTATTTGCTTCGTCTTATATTTGGCGAATAGACTTTCCATATTAGATTGCTTCAGCTTCAACTGGTTTTTGTAGTTGACATCAAGCCAAATGCAACCTCCGCAAATGTTACCGTGATTGCACTCGGGGGTTTCAGTTCTTAGTTCAGATTTCTTAGCAAAAGATTTTATTTGGGCGAAAAGCAGATTTTTCTTGGAATGGTAAATATCAGCATTCACAACATCACCTTTTATTCCGCCAAATACAAAGACTGTTTTGCCCTCGTGATAGCCAATCCCAAATCCGTTTACGGTCATTTTTTTTATTAGCAAATTTTCTATGGTCATCTTCTTTCACCTCAATGTTATCAAGTCGATTGGATTTAGGAATGAATAAACTAGAATAGTGTCAATGGAATTAAGTTTTGTTATGTATTTGGAGGTCAATTTAGCTTGACATCAAGGGCTTTCTTGACTAATTATCTTTAATATGAGCTGATGAAATTTGGAATAATTATGTAGCTGACTTACACTTTGCAAAAAGAGGCGGAAATGAAAGCAGAAAAGAGATTGATAGATTTAACAATCGAGGTGAATAAGGAGATTTTGCAAGAAGCCCTTGGCAACGAGAAAATGGTGAGCTTCGGGCATCAAGGGACACATTTTGACACAATGGACAAAACCTTTCCAATCGATTTTGCCCTTAGAAATGCTGTGGTTTTCGATGTTTCGGCTGTGCAAAACGGAGAGATAGGTTTGCAACATTTGGAAACTTCCGTGATAGAAGAAGGAATGTTTGTCGCCTTCTACACGGGCTTTATCGAGGAAATCGGTTACGGTTCCAAAGAGTATTTCACCAATCATCCTTATTTGTCGTGGGAGCTTATCGATTACTTACTTGAGAAAAAAGTGGCGATTATTGGCGTAGATTTTGCAGGCGCCAGAAGAGGAAAAGAGCATACGCCAACCGACCAGAAGTGTGCGGACAAAGGCGTCTTTATCGTGGAAAATCTTTGCAACTTGGCAGAAATTCTGCAAAAAAAACCTTCGGCAACATTCATCGCTTACACTTTCCCCATCAAATTTACTGGCTTAACGGGTTTGCCGTGCAGAGTTGTCGGTTGTGTTGAGTAGTGTGCAAATTGGCAAAAAACTTGCTGAAAACTTAGAAAATAGTTGACTACATATCGTGATTTGAGCGTATTACAGGTGCATGAGGAGATTTAAACTGATGAAAAAATTTATTATACTGATTATTTTTAGCTTACCGTTTTGTTTATTTGCGGGGGACTATAATCTCACTGCAAAAGGTGCTGCAGGTTCTATCACGCTCAACGATGAGATTTACAACAAAATCGCTTTGTCGCCAGAGTTTTCCGTGTGGAAATTTGCTTTGGGATTGAACATCGAACTGCTGTTTGATAAGGATGGCAACATCTACGAGGAAGATTGGGATGAGGCAGAAGATTATGTGAACAAGATTTTGTATCTACGCTACGCTCAAAAAGGCGACCCTTTCTATTTTCTGTTTGGGAACATCAACTCTTACACTTTGGGCAAAGGGCTCATCATGAAGAATTACACCAACACGTTGCTTTATCCTGACAATCGCAAGCTAGGAGCGATGGTTGGCTTCAACGTCAAAAACTGGTCTGTTGAGCTTTTTTCTGCTGATGTGATTGAGAACGATATTGTGGCGACCAGAGTTGGTTATTCTCCGCTAAGTCGTTTGCAAATAGGCGTTTCGGCAGCTGCGGATTTAGACCAATACAATGGAATTGTTGATCAAGATGGAGACGGCTATCCTGACATTTATGACGATTATCCCAGTGATGACAGCTATTACGACAAATATCAAAAAGAGAAATCTCGTTTGAAGGATGCATGGACTGGGACAGATAGCGAATTTGAAGAGTATTTCAAAAAGTTGATAGCTTCTCAAAATCACAAAACGGTTAATGATTTGCGGAATGGTGCGAGTTCCGACGAGGCGATTTATGAGATAGGTGCCGATTACACAGTGGATATTTATCGCGGACGCTCGCTTTTTGTGCAACATTACGGTGAGGTTGCTCATATTGTTGACCATGGCTATGGATTTGTTTTTCCAGGATTTATCGCCAAGTTTTTCATCTTTGATTTGAATGTTGGTTTTAGGCACTACGAGGATGAATTTACTGCTCCTTATTTTGGAAATCTTTATGACCAAAATCGTATCAAGCTCTACAAGTCTGGCGATTCAGTGTTGGTGAAGACCAAAGAAGATGAATTGAAAAATGCCAAAACTGCCAACGGGTGGCAAGGTACACTCACGAGCGATATCTACGGAATTGCGGATTTGATAATCAGTTATAGCAGTATGTACTATGATGATGAAGCGATGAAGGACGACAATTACCAAGGATTTGAGGGCATGTTCAGTTTGCGTTCCGACATCGTTCCTTTTGTTTCCACCGCTTATGTAAAATATTCTCAAGAAAACGAACCGAACCTTTTCAGCGAATGGCAAACTGAGAACACCTATATCGAGGGGAAAATCGGTGTGGAACTCAGCAGTTCCACGGCAGTTAACTGGATTTACACTGAGAGGTACAAAGATTTGGACGGCAACGGGAAAATCAACGGAAGCAACGAGACCATTTCCAACGTCAGTTTCGGTGTGGAAATGACTTTTTAAGAGAAGAAAATTTTAAAGGGAATACAATTATATGATTAGAGTTAGATTTGCTCCATCGCCCACGGGCAAGTTGCATTTGGGAGGTCTGCGGACAGCTCTTTACGATTATGCATACGCCAAAAACCAAGTTGGAAAGTTCATTTTGCGTATAGAGGACACCGACCAAACTCGCTTTGTGGAAGGAGCAACGGAAAATTTGATAAATTCGTTAAAGGCAATGGGGTTGAACTTTGATGAAGGTCCGACTTTCCAGAGTCAGCGACTGGAAATTTACAAAAAGTACGCTTTGCAATTGATAGAGCAGGGTGACGCCTATTATTGCTTTTGCACCAAAGAAGATTTGGATGTGGCTCGTCAGCGACAAAAAGAGTTAAAATTGCCGACGAAGTATCCCGAAACTTGTCGAAATTTGCCCAAAGAAGAGGTCGAAAAGAAGTTGCAAGAGGGAATACCTTACGTAATTCGCTTGGCGATGCCCAAAGACAGAGATTTCGTTATTTCGGACAAAGTGCGTGGCAAAGTCAAAATAGATTCTTCGCTGTTGGACGATCAGGTCATTTTGAAGTCCGACGGTTTTCCTACATATCATTTGGCGGCTGTTGTGGACGACCACTTGATGGAGATTTCCCACGTCATCAGAGGCGAAGAGTGGCTCTATTCCACACCGAAGCACATTTTTTTATACGAATGTCTTGGCTGGAAACCGCCAATTTGGGTACATCTGCCGTTGATTTTGAATGAGAACAAGTCCAAACTCAGCAAGCGTGACGGAGATTTTTCGGTTGGCAACTATCTTGAGCGAGGCTATTTACCAGAGGCGATAATCAATTTTGTGGCACTTTTGGGTTGGAATCCCAAATCGGAGAAAGAGATTTTCGACTTGCAGTATTTGTGCGAGAATTTCTCTTTCAAGGCTGTGAACAAAGCTGGGGCTGTCTTTGATGAGAAGAAGTTGGAGTGGATGAATGGGCAATACATCCGCAAAAAACCGCTTGATGAGTTGGCTAAAATGTTGGAGAAGTATTTTGTTGATGCAGGCATTGATATTAGCGACAAGGAAAAATATTTGAAGGTAATCGATGTGGCGAAAGATTATTTGGTGCGATTGCCAGAAGTTGTTCAATATTCGCAGATGTTTTACAAAGACTTGGAGTTTGCGACGGAAGATTTTGAACTTCTGAATGCCGAAGATTCCCAAAAGATTTTTAAGTACTATTTTGATAATTTGGAAGAAGGTGCCGATTATGAACAGTTTGTCAAGGAAGCATCTGCGAAGTTGGAAATCAAAGGGAAGGCTTATTTTTTCCCGCTTCGCTTGGCTTTGTTTGGCAATTCGTCAGGCCCCAACATTCCTATTTTGATTGACGTGTTGGGAATAGATGAAACAAAAAAAAGATTAAAAAATGTTTTGAATTGAGGGGAGGAATCATGAAAAAAATAATAATTCTTTGTGTTTTTATTGCAAGTGCTTGTTTGAGTTGGGCTACTGAGAAGTCCATTGAAAGTATGCTTAGTGATATGGCGGGTGAAGTGGGCAAAGCGTATGTTTCTCCAGTTACGGACGGATTTTGTTCCAACATGAATGCTGGGTGGTTCAATAAAGCTCCCAAAGCCAAAGTATTGGGATTGGATATTGAGATCTCGGTAGTTGCTATGGGAACTATGTTTGATGATGCTGATAAGACTTTTAGCAAGGTGTCAGACGGGAAAGTTTCTTTGACTTATGATATGGTGAAAGAATTAGCTAAAAAACTTTATGGTTCGGACAATGAAATTTTGGCTCAGAAAATTTGGGAGCAGTTAGGAGGTTCTGACAATTCGGCTGCCAGTGTAAAAGTTAAGGCTTCTGGTCCAACCGTAATTGGTTCTAATAGCGATAAGATTACCTTAGTTATAAATGAAAATATTACAGTGGATGGTACTTCGTATTCTTTGCAAGGGCAGTCTATAGAAACAGACATAACAGGTCTTGATTTGCCCATCATTCCTTTGGGTGCGTTCCAAATTTCTTTGGGGACTCTGTTTGGAACTAAGGGAACTTTCAGGTTTTTGCCACCTGTGGAGGTTGACAAGTCTATAGGCAAGGTTAGTTATTACGGAGGTGCCCTGCAACACAATCCAAAAATGTTTTTGCCTGTTTTGGACATTTTGCCTTTTGATTTGGATTTGTCTGGCTCTTATCAGGTATTCAAACTCGGAGACATTATCAAGGCGTCTGCTTGGACAGCTGGAATGAACGTGAGCAAGCAACTTGGTTGGAGATTTTTGAACCTCACTCCATACGCTGGGCTTATGCTGGAATCGAGCAATATGGAATTTTCTTACGATTATACAATTTCTACTGGAACCAATACAAGTACTAAATCTTCCATAAGTTTCGACGTTGATGGACCGAACAATTATCGCATTCCTGTTGGCTTGGGTGTTAGATTAGGAATTCTTAACCTCAGTGGAGAGTACTATTTTGCTGAGCAAAGTGGATTTTCTGCTAATTTAGCTTTGGCATTTTAAGCTGTTTGCGTTGTTGTAACTTTGGGGAAAGTAAAATTTTAGCAACTTTTCTTGACAGATGAAGTCAATGTTTGTCAGGTTTAGCATATGTGGGAAAGATGGTTTGTGTTGCTGTTTAGATGGTTGGATTATGAATAAATATTTACATTTTAGAGTATTGGGATTTTGAGATGAGATTTCCTTTTTTGCTTGTGTTGTTTTTTGTGATTTTGGTTTTGGCAGTAGTCAAAATCTTTTTCCTTTTTGTGATTAAATTTTGGTTTATAGCTTTGCCCATAGCGGGATATTTGGGATGGAAAATCTACAAATTGCAACAAAGATTTATTGCCAATCGAACTTTTGTCGATAAGCCAGAGGAGCAGGAGCTGGACCCTTGCAAACAAGTGAAAGGTGGGTCTTGCAAGGTTGTTAAGTAGAGAAATTAATTAAAGAAGAAGTTATATATGAAAGGCAAATTACTTTATATATTTTTGGGATTACTTGCTGTTTTGGGCGGTGTTTACGTTGTTAACGATTTGGTTTTTTCCCATGATGCAGTTGCTCCGCAAGTGGTGAATATTCCTGACGTGGTGGAAGATCAGCAAGAAACTGTTCGGTCGAGCGTTGACAATGAGTACGCCAAGATAAGTGAGCTCTTTAATCAGCAAGACTATGAGCAGGTTATTAGATCGTCCAAAAAGTTTTTGCAAGAGTATCCGAAAAATCATTTTAGCTCCAACGTACTGTTCAAGATAGCGGAGAGTTACTATAGACTGGAAAATTTCCCCGAAGCTAGAAATGGTTACAATAGCGTAATCAGGAATTTTCCAGGTTCGCAAATGGCTAAGTTTGCTGAGATTAAGTTGGATTTATTGGGCAAAATTGCTGGCAGAAGCACAATGGATTCTTTTTTGAAGTTGGAAACTCCCGAAAGTGGCTATCAGGAATGTCGCGATTTGTACAAAGGCAGAGATTTTGACAAGGCGATAAAAGGGTTTGAAGCGTTCCTGAGGAAATATCCAAATTCCGAGTTGGCTCCCAACGCTCAATACTGGTTGGCGGAATGTTACTATGGCAAGGACGATTTGCGTCGTGCCAAAAGAGAGTTCGAGCGAGTTATAGAGAATTACCCCAATTCTGCCAAAGTTCCGTCTGCAAACCGCAAAATTTTGATGAGTGGACAAAAATTGCTCAGAAATGACGTTGATGCTAAATTGGAGCAGGTTTACAAAAATCTATATAAAAAGTATGAGCAAAAAAAGTATAAAGATGCAATTTCAGGCTTTAAGGAGTTTATTGAAAAGTATCCCGATAGCAAACTTGTTCCTAACGCTTATTATTGGATTGCCGAGAGTTATTATGCCACCGCTAATTATCAGGATGGAGTGTATAAGAACACATTGCTCAATTTTAAGTTGGCACAAGACAATTTTAATATTGTTATCAACAAATATCCCGAAAATCAAAAAGCTATAGATGCTCGGACTAAATTGGGGAAAATCGAGCGAATCGTCTATTACGTTAAGGCTCGTCAGGCTTATCTGCGAAAAGATTACGATTATGCGATAAAGAACTTTAGGGAGTTTGTAAATCGCTATCCCACCGATATTTTAGCAGCTAATTGTTTCTATTGGGCTGGTGAATGCTATTTTGAACAGGAGCAATATGATGAGGCTTTGGCAGAGTTTGAGAAAGTTCGCAGTGAATACCCCAAGCACCACAAAGCAAAAGACGCTTTGCTCAAAATAAATGAGATAAAGAAACTTCGTGGTGAGAGCAGTCCGAGTGTGCAAATGGAAGAAGGATTAACAGATTTTCAGCGTCTTGAGGAGTATTACAAGAACAAAGATTATGATAATTTGATTACTGAAGGAAAGAAATTTTTTCGAAATAACCCGAACGACAAGGACGCCTCCAAAGCTATATTTTTGATTGGTGAAGGCTATTATAAGCAAAAAGATTTTGAGATGGCGAAATTGTATTACAAAAAAATCCTCGATGAAAATCGATTGCCTGGAGAGAGAGAAATAGTTCAGAACAGATATGACAAGTGCTTGGAAAAAAGTGAAGAAACACCCGAATTACCACAACCTGCGGAAGAAGTTGATGTTTCCGAGCCAACGAATGTTTCTAATGATAGAGCAAGATTGGACGAGGGGATAAGATTGTGTGAAGTTGGGCAGTGGAGCGAGGGCTATAATGTTCTCAATTCGCTAAAAGGGAAATTCGCTAACAATTCCGAGGAAGAGGCAATCCTATTTACTTGGATTGGGCAATACTATTGTAATTCAAGAGATTATGCAAAGGCTAAGATTTATTTTAATAGAGTTAATGCTGGTATTTTGAATTTGAAAGATAAAGAAGCGTATTATGCGTACTTTGTTTTCTCTTGCTATAGATTGAGAGAGTATGATTTCACTTTGCAACTCATTGCACAGTTTATGCAAGAATTTAACGAGAACAGCAGACACTACAAAAGTCTTGAAAATCTCAAATTGAGCATTGAAAATAGACAGGGAAACTAAATTTTAATTATGGAATATATTACAGCTATAGGAATAAGAAAGTTGAACGAGAAGCTGGAAGGACTGAAATCCAGCTTGCCAGAAGTTGTGAAGCAGGTGGCATCAGCTCGCGAAATGGGTGATTTGTCGGAAAATGCGGAGTATCACGCGGCACGCGAACGGAAAAGAAACATTGAGAACGAAATCGGATATATCTCTTCCAGATTACAAAAACTGCAGGTAATCAATCCCCAAAATATGGACGATTCTGCTGTTAGATTTGGCTTTTGTGTGAAAGTGCAGGAGAAAGTAAGCGGGAATTTATCCAGTCATATTTTGGTGGGAGTTGATGAAATCGATTTTGATTTTGGTGATGGTATTGTCCCAATTTCTTTTTTGTCGCCACTGGGAAAGGCGATTATAGGGAAAAAGGTTGGCGAAGAGTTTGTTGTCAGTGCACCCTCGGGAGACATTACTTATTCTGTAGTAGAGATTTGGAGAGATTAGATGGCATCCGAAAAGTTATTATACGAAAAGAAAACAGCTTGGCGAAAAGATAATAAAGAGAAAGTGTTTGCTTTTGCTGAAGGATATAAAGAGTTTTTGAACAGTTGCAAAACAGAGCGACTTAGTGTCGATTATACAGTTGAACTTTTGGAGAAAGCTGGTTTCAAAACTATTGAAGCAGGTGGTTCCCGAGTTTATAAGGTTTTCAAATCCAAGAGCATAGCGTTTGCCATTCTTGGTAACGCTTCTATTCAGGACGGTGTGAATGTGATTGCTTCGCACATCGATTCGCCGAGAGTTGACCTCAAGCAAAATCCATTTTATGAGTCCGACGATGTTTGCATGGCGAAGACACATTACTATGGTGGGATTAAAAAGTATCAGTGGTTGTCCACTCCTTTGGCTCTTCACGGAGTTGTGATGAAGGCGAACGGGGAGAAGGTCAAAATCGACATTGGCGAAAATCCGAGCGACCCTGTTTTTGTGATTCCAGATTTGCTTCCTCATCTTTCGCGGAAAGTGCAATACGCTAAGAAGTTAACCGACGCTTTTGATGCGAACAAAATGAATTTGGTTTTTTCTTCTATGCCTGCTTTTGGTGATGATGATAAGGAGATTAAGTCGAAATTCAAACTGCGAGCTTTGGAACTTTTGTCTGAGAAATACGGAATTAAAGAGCAAGATTTTTTGTCTGCGGAGTTGAGTTTGGTACCTGCGGGACTTGCTCGTGATGCTGGTTTGGATGCGTCTATGATTTTGTCCTACGGTCAGGACGACAGAGTTTGTTCCTATTGTGGATTGAGGTCTGTTTTGGATTTGGAAGCGAACGATAAGACAGTTGTTTGCTATTTTGCGGATAAGGAAGAGATAGGCAGTGACGGCAATACTGGAGCAAAGTCCGCTTTTTTTAAAAATTTTATCCAAGAACTCATGAAGCTCAATGGCGAGAGTTATGATAGCTATTCACTCGGTAGAGCGTTGACCAATTCTCAAATAATTTCGGCTGATGTTTCGGCTGCTTTGAACCCCAATTATCAAGAAGTTCATGACAAGCAGAATGCGACAATTCTTGGTTCGGGAGTAGAGATTTGCAAGTTCGGAGGTGGAGGAGGCAAATACTCTTCCAGCGATGCCAGTAGCGAATTTACGTCCAAGCTGATTAGAATTTTTGAGAAGAACGGAATTTCTTGGCAAATGGGAGGACTGGGTAAAGTTGATGAAGGCGGTGGAGGCACGATTGCCAAATATCTGGCTGAGTTAGGAGCGGACGTTATCGATTGTGGAACTGGTTTATTTGGAATGCATTCGCTTTATGAATTGTCCAGTAAGGTTGATGTCTATAACACCTATTTGGCTTATCTTAGCTTTTTGAGGGAGTGTTAGTTTTTTCATGTCTATACGTCGCCTAACTATCATTTTTTTCTCGCTATTAGCTGTTGTTTCTGGATTGGTCATTGTCTATAAAATCGTGGATAGCGATGGAAATGTGTCCAAAGGAATAGGCATTCAGGAAAAGCAGTACAACATTATCCTTAGCCATTATGGGCAGAAGGAGTATGAAAACACGATTCGCTTAGGTGAAACTTTTTTAAATACTTTCCCTGATGGTCCTTATTCTGCCGATGTTATGTTAAATGTCGGGCAATCCTATTTTGAGTTGAAAGATTACAATAATTCGATTAAGATTTACAATCAGATTTTGGAGAAGTACCCCGATTACAAGCTGAAGAGCTACGTTAAAGGCAAGATTGCCAAGGCTACCGATTATAAAGACGATTTCGTTTCCAGTTTGGAGATTGGGACGAACGGAGCTCAGGTGGATTTCGAGAAGTGCAAAGATTTGTTTGATGACAATCTCTACAAATACGCTCTGAGTGCTTTTATTATGTATCGTGGGAAGTATGCCGAAAGTCCTTTTAGTTCTAACGTTGATTTTTTGATTGCCGATTGCTATTTGAATTTGGGTGAGTTTGACACCGCTTCAAAGTTATTCCAAGAGGTAATTGAAAAGTATCCGCAGAGTGAAGAAAAATATTTGGCTCAGAGGCGATTGGATAGAATAGCAACCTTGCAAAAGAAGAAAGAGAAAAATTCGCTTCAAGATATTTACAGCCGAGCCTTGAACGAGCATAATCAAAAACGCTACAGCTCAGCAATTCGTGAATTTTCCGATTTCCTCACTCTTTATCCAACAAACAAATTTGCTCCGAATTGCCAGTATTGGCTTGCGGAGTCTTATTATTCTTTGGATAAGAAAGATATAGCGTTACGTGAATTTAAGAAGGTAATTAAAAATTATCCCGACTCCGATAAAGCAAAAGATGCCCAAATCAAAATTGATATGATACTCAACACCAAAAAAAGTGTTAGAAAATCGGATGAATTCACCGAGTACAAAAACGTTCGTAAGTACTATTTGATAGGGAAATACGACAAGGCGATAGGAGAGTTTGATGAATACATTTCGGCTTATCCTAATGGCAAATACGTGCCGAACGCTTATTATTGGAAAGGCGAATGCTATTACTCCATCGGGAATTACAGAAAGGCGATAGAGGTTTTTGAAAAGATTTTACATCTGTTTCCCGATTCACAAAAAGCAAATCATGCTCGGATAAAAATTAGTATGTCCAAAGAGAAACTCGGAATTGATGACAAAACACCGCAAGAAATTTTGTACCAAAAGAGTTATGCTTTGTACAGCGGAAAGAAATTTATGGACGCTATAGCCTCGTTTGAGTCCTTTATTAACAAATATCCCACGGACGGATTGGTTGAAAATAGCTTGTATTGGATTGGGGAATGTTATTACGCTTTGGGGAAATTTGAAGACGCAATCTCCTATTTTTCGCAAGTGATGGAGCGTTATCCATCTGGCAAAAAATATAACGATGCGGCTATTAAGTTGAAAATGTGTCAGGGAGAAACAGGCGAAAAAGCTAAGTCTGAGCAAGAAGCACTTTCGGAATCGATTTATAACGATTTTCAAGAGACGAATTATGCTCGAGTTATTAGTAGAGGCAGGGAATTTTTGGAAAAATTCAAGAACAGCCCTCAACGGCAAAAGGTTCATCTGATGATTGCTAATAGCTATGAAAAATCGCGAAAATTCGATGATGCTTTCAGGGAGTACAAAAATATAATTGGTGATTATCCAGAAATGGCTTTGGAAATTCAGGAGAAAGTTGTGGATTTGTGTTCGACTCTGAATCGTCCATTACAATTGAAAATAGAAGAGTTGGAAATGAAAAGATTGCAGAATGAGGTTGGCAATGAGTGATTTTACTCACCTTGATAAAAATTATCAAGCGAAGATGGTGGATGTGAGCGACAAGACAAAACAGCTTCGCATCGCTAAAGCTAAGGGCAAGATTAACCTGCAAAAAGAGACTGTGGAGAAAATTTTGTCTAATAGCATTATTAAGGGCAATGTGTTGGCTGTGGCAAAAGTTGCTGCTATTCAGGGGAGCAAGAAGACCAGTGAGCTGATTCCCATGTGTCATAACGTTTTCATTTCTCAGGTTGCTGTAGATTTTGAGGTTGTTGATGATGGAGTTCTTTGCTTTAGCAAAGTGGTGGCTGTGGATGTTACGGGCATTGAAATGGAAGCTCTGACAGCCGTGAGCGTCGCTTTGCTCACGATTTACGATATGTGCAAAGCCGTTGATAAGAAGATGAGCTTCTCGGATATAGTTCTTTTGGAAAAAACCAAACAAGACTTGTAATGGGAAAAATTAGCTTCGCTGTTGTGTCGCTGAGCACCAGAGCCAGTCAGGGCGTTTACGAGGACAAAAGCGGTAACTATTTGATTGAGCAATTGCAGTCTTTTTGCGGGAACTCGGGAGAGTACCATTTGCTTTCAGATGATGAGAAAAAACTCGCTTCAATTCTCAAAGAAATAGTTGAGCGAAAAATTGATTTGATTTTCACCACAGGTGGCACAGGCATAGGTACGCAGGACGTTACGATTGAAGTTGTGCAACCGCTGATTGACAAATTTATTCCGGGAGTGATGGAGTTTATCAGAGTGAAGTATGGCAGTGGGAATAGGAACGCTTTGCTTAGTAGAGGCATTTGCGGACTATCGAAACAGTCGCTAATTTTTACGCTCCCAGGAAGCCTCAAAGCTGTAAAAGAGTATTGGCATGAGATTGAACCGCTGTTGACACATATGCTTCAGATGAAAGCAGATATAGATTCTCATGGAAAGGTTTAGCAACTTTTTTGACAACTTTTTGACCAAAACTCAACAACGAATTCTTCTCTTTTTGGTCATTTTTTTTGCTTTTGGCAAAGTTCTAAACCTCTTTTCATACGAGCCTAAAAATCAAAAAGAAATAGCCGAAGAAATAAGCGAAGCCGTCAAAGTCGATGCTAAGGTGATGATTGACGTGAGATCAGCTTCGGCAAAAGAGCTGGAAATGGTACCTGGAATAGGAACGAAAACAGCTGCCAAAATTATTGCTGTCCGTGCAGAATTTGCTTCCTTGGAAGATTTGATGACGGTCAAGGGGATTGGTCCTGCCAAATTTGACAAACTAAAAGAGTTCTTTGTTCCTTTTGGTGCAAATCATACCAAAAAAATATCGCAAGAAAAGAAAGCAGATACAGAGTACGACAGAAGGGCTACATCTGTTAATCTGAATACCGCTGGAGTTGAAGAGCTGACCACGATTAAAGGCATCGGCAAAGCGACAGCGGAGAAGATTGTGAATTATAGAAATGAACATGGCAAGTTCAAATCGACTAAAGATTTAATCAACGTCAAAGGCATTGGCACAAAGAAATTGGAAAGCATTTTGCCTCAGGTTGTTGTTGAATGAAATTGAAAGGTTTTAAGTGAGATGATAGACAGATATTCCAGAGAAAAAATGGCTCGGGTATGGAGTGACGAGAGCAAGTTTGACAAGATGTTGGCGGTGGAAATTGCCGTTTGCAAAGCAAAAGCTGAATTGGGCATTATTCCGCATGAAGCATTCGAAGAGATAGAGAGAAAAGCTTCTTACACTTTATCTCGACTGAGGGAAATTGAAAAAGATGTTAAGCACGATGTGATAGCTTTTTTGACAAATGTTGCCGAAAATGTGGGCGATAATTCTCGCTATGTACATGTTGGACTTACCTCTTCCGATGTTCTCGATTCCGCTTTGGGATTGCAGTTTTCGGAATCTTTGGATATAATTTCCGAAGGCATTGCATCGCTGATGGATAGGCTCAAGGAGTTGGCATATCGCTACAAAGATTTACCACAAATGGGCAGAACTCACGGCGTTCACGCTGAGCCTATTAGCCTCGGGTTGAAATTTGCTCTTTGGTACGAAGATTTTAATCGGAATAGCCAGAGATTGGAGCAGTTGAGGGAGCGAGTTGCTGTTGGCAAACTTTCTGGTGCTGTGGGCACATTTTCTTCCACAGAACCTGAGGTAGAGGAGAAAGCTCTATCTTTCTTGGGGTTGAATTTTGCCAAGATTTCCACACAAATTTTGCAGAGAGACAGGCATTCTGAATACTTGAATTTTTGTGCTTTGCTCGCTTCTTGTATGGAAAAAGTTGCTGTTGAGTTGCGGAATTTGCAAAGGACTGAGATTAGGGAGTTGGAGGAAGGATTTAGCAAAGGGCAAAAAGGTTCTTCGGCGATGCCTCACAAAAGAAATCCGATTTCTGCGGAAAATATTACTGGATTGTCGCGAATTGTTCGTGGTTACGCTCTTGCTGGAATGGAGAATGTAGCTTTGTGGCATGAGCGGGATTTGTCCAATTCCTCTTGCGAGCGAGTAACTTTGGCGGATAGCTCTATTTTGGTAGATTACATGTTGGCGAGATTACTAAAAATTTTGCAAAATATAAATGTCTTGGAAGACAATTTGAAAGATAATTTGAACAAAACCAAAGGGATTGTGTTTTCCCAAAAGCTGATGTTGGCTTTGACCAAGTCAGGAATGTTGCGGGAAGAAGCTTATTATTTGGTGCAAAAACTGGCTCATCAAGCGTGGGACGAGAAGATTGATTTGAAAGAGTTAGTTAAAGCAAATTCCGAGATAAATCTGTCCGAAGAAGCTATAGATGAAATCTTTTCGGAAGCCTCTTTTTTGCGGAATGTGGACAAAATATTCGTTAGGGTTTTTGGCAGTTAGAGAATAAAAGTTTTGTTTTTGTGCGTGATTATTTTGTGATTGATGTGGTTGTAAATTGCCCTAGATAGCACGATTTTTTCCAAATCTTTCCCTTTCCTAATCAGTTCGTTTACCGAGTCACTGTGCGAAACTCTGGCAACATCTTGCTCTATTATCGGACCTTCGTCCAATTGCTCCGTCACATAGTGACTGGTTGCCCCAATTATTTTCACGCCTTTGGCAAACGCTTGATGATAAGGTTTGGCTCCAGGAAATGCTGGCAAAAATGAGTGATGAATGTTGATAATTCTGTTGGGGAATTTCTCGATAATTTGGTTAGACAATATTTGCATATATCTTGCTAAAACAACAAGAGTTATATCGTTTTCTTTTAATAATTCTAATTGTTTTTTTTCTACTTCTGCTTTATTTTCTTTGGTAACAGGCAAATAGAAAAAAGGGATGCCAAAAGATTTGGCGATTGGTTCTAACTTGTCATGATTGGAAATGATGAGAGAAATCTCCATGGGAAACGAGCTTCTTCGTGAAAGTATATCGAACAGGCAATGCGAGGCTTTGGAAACAAAAATCGCTAATCTGGGCTTTGTATCCGTAAAGAAAAATTGAAACTTTGCATCAGTTAGGTAAGATGCCACCTCGTCATCGAATTTGGCTTCAATGTTTTCTCTCTTCAATTCAAAATCGCAAAGAGACCACCTTGCTCTCATGAAAAACTTGTCGTCTTCCACATGTTGTTCAATTTCAACAATATTTCCCTTGTATTTCGCCAAAAATGCAGTAACTTTGGCACTGATTCCCATTTGGTCGTGACAACTGATTAAAAGTATCGCATGTGAATTCATGATAAGCCCTTTCTAAAAAAAAATGTTATTTAAGTCAGAAAAATTTTGCAAGAGGGAATTTGTCAATATAAACAAGGCTATATAACCGTTTGCAGTCCACGAAAATTTGCGGGGCATACACAGTTTAAGATTTCGTATAGATTTTTTTTCCAACTGAAAAAAGAAGTTGTTGTTGAAAAAATCACGGTAATTCAAAATAAATTTCTTTTTATTTTTCAAAATTGTGTCTATGAATTCAATTATTAGTAGAGGGAGCAGGAGCTTTTTGCCAAAAAAATGTAAGTCTGAGCAAAAATTTTCGATAGAAGTGGACTTGCTTAAATAAATGGATAGTAACAAAATAAGTGACAGCTTGCTGATTAAAATGAGTTCCTGATGACCGCTTTTCCCTTGCAAGAGTGCAAATCCTAAGTAGAATGAGAATAGTGGTAGGAATTTGATTACGATGATAAACCAATTTTTGTAGAGTGATGGTTTTAATAAGAGAAAAATTAGAACGAGAGAAATTGAAATTTTGTTTAACGAAATGAGCGGGTAAAAAAAATATAGACAAAAAATAATTTTGGCAAAGATGTTTTGCTTAGATAAGATTGACATGCTCCAGCTTGATGTTAGGGTCGTTTAAGATTTTTCGAGATAAAAGCAAAAAATTTTCTTGGTCGTCCGTAACAAAAAATTGATTTTTGCCGATTTTATTTTTGGTAGATGGCTTTATTCTTGTTTTTAAGAAATTACTAATTGCAACACCAGAATCAACCAAGTTGATTTTCCCTTGAAAATATTCGTTAATTCTCTCTTTCAGCACGGGATAGTGCGTGCAACCCAAGATTAAGGTGTCGATGTCGGGAAAATCTTGCAAATGTTCCTCTATCAGAATTTTGGCAATTTCGTGATTTTCGTATCCGTTTTCCACCAAAGGAACAAACATCGGACAGCTTTTGCTGTGTGTTTGAATAGTGTTGTCGAGTGCAGTTAGCTCGGTGGAATAGGCTTTGCTTTTGACGGTAGCAATCGTGCCGATAATTCCGATTTTTTTGTTCTTGCTGATGTCAGCAGCCAACTTTGCTCCGATTTTGATTACACCGATGATAGGAATATCAAACTCTTTTTCCAATTCATCTATAGCCAACGCACTGGCGGTATTACAAGCAACTACAATTATTTTAACATCTTTTGAGAGCAAGAATCGAACATTTTCCCTAGAAAACTTAATTATACTTTCTTTGCTTTTGGTTCCGTAGGGAAGTCGAGCTGTGTCGCCCAAATAAATAATGTCGTCGTGAGGAAAAACCTTGCGAATCTCTTTGAAAATGGTCAAACCGCCAACGCCAGAATCAAAAATACCAATAGGTTTCATCAAAGTTTAATTTTGGAGATCTGCAGAAAGAATTTTTCCTCTCAATTCCTCCAAAAGAGAAGAGATTAGAGATTTGTTGAGAGAATTTTTTTTATTTCCGTCTGTTAGAAATTCGTCAAACCCCTCTTGAGTTGTTACTACGGAGTATTGGGAATAGTCTTTGATCTGAGAAAGACCAAAAAATCCCGAACATTTAAGAGAAGTAATTTCGCTTTGATTGTGCTTCAACTCAGGGGCGTAATATTGATACCGTTTGTTTTTGAAGATTATAAGCTCAAAAATCTCTTTAAGTTTCTTTCCACTAACTTTTGCGGTAAACAAGCGATGGTCAGTTTTGAAGATTTGATAAACATCTTTGTCAAAAACTTTTCCATTTGGTAAGGAGTTCTTGAAAATATTTTGAGGAAGTACCACAAAATCTGCTCCACTGCTTTCAGCCAAATTTCGGCAAACAATTTTTCCCAATGGAGAGATTGGTTTTTTTCGGGTAGATTTGTGACTTATAACGGAGTTTGAGGTAGCAACAATTTCGGGGGTTTCAGTTGATGTGGTATTTTTTTCAAGAGTGATTATTTCTGAACTGGCAGAAGCTAAAAATTTGAATTTAGGGTCAAAGCTGAGCTTAACGTGAGAAATTGTTCCTTCTTGCACACTCGTGTTGATTAGAGGAATGGACTTTGTTTTTGTAGAGTAAGACGAAGATTTATTGTCGTTCATAATGATGGCTGAAACTCCATCAATTTTGCTGACTTTTCTTAAGGCTTCATTGGTAATCTGTCTGCCAAAAGCGTCAAAACTGTTGGGAATATCAAGCAGAACGACCACAGCATTGGGAATATTCTTGGTTCTCACGGCTTCACTAATTTTTGCTTCAACCGCTTTAGATATTGAAGAAGTGGATATTTCGTCGTTTATGAATAGATTTTCTGAACATCCTCCAATAAACAAAATTTTATATCCGCTTTTTTCTATGGTGAAAGAGGGAAAAATGCCTTTTAGGTTTTTCTCTTTATTGCTTTTTAGATTAGCTCCTAAAGTTTTGATGCCAGCAATGTCATTATACTCTAAATAATCTTTCAGTCCACAAATTAAATCCTCGCCAGATAGCAAACATAGGTCGGCGTTCAGCTTCTTCAATTCGATAGCAACAGATTTATCTTTATTTCGTAAAGATCTGAAAGAACCGTAGTAATTATTCCCCAATCCAACTATGATGGAATTAGAGAACTCGGAGGAAATTTTGCTATGCAATTCGTTGAAACCGTAGCTACTTTCGGCGGTATTAGTTCTGCCAGCTAATTGCTGAAAAGCTACGATATCAACTTCGACTAAGGATTTTCCAAAGAGCAATCCAAAACACAAGCAAAATAGTAGGGTAAGTTTACGCATTGATGTTTTTAGAATAGGTAAGAAGCTATATTTTTACAAATTGCTTGCATGTCTCCAACAGCTTTTTCGATAGCTTGGGGAGCAGTATTCAGAACATCTTGCAAACTTTTCTTTTTGCTAAAGTCTAAGCCACTTGATGCTTGTTGTTGATTAGCTTGAGTAGTTTCTTCCAAATTGATGGAATCTGGATCGGGAGAAGTAATTTTTTTTTCTAAAGCTCTTAAAAAAGCCATATTTTTTACAAGTAATTTTACTGATTGGTCGAGCATTTCATGTTTATACATTTCGTAGTCTCCTTATACACTATAATATGAGCCATTACTTGTGTTTTGTGGATTGTAGTCAAGGAAATTTAGTTTGGATTTTTCTGTAGTTTTGGAAAGTTCACACTAAAAGTATCCACCCTAAATTAACGATTTGTAACAGGAAAGTTTATAAAAAAATGGGGAGATTGCTTAGAACTTTCACGTAAATTGTGGAAAAAAATGGTCAAATCAGCTCGTGAAAGCTCAATCTGACCACTATGAATAATTACGAAAGCAATAAGAATTTTATGGATAAAAAGTACAAGGTTTATTACTGAAAAAAGTTGGTGAAGTACGCCAAAGAGACGTCCATTTCTGAGGCTGCACGTGAATTCAACACCACCAGGAAAAATGTGCGAAAGTGGGTAAAGTCCTATAATTTAAAGGGAGAGGAGGGGTTGAATAACAAGTCCCGAAAAAATCAATATTTCCCGAATCGTATAAATTCCAAAGTGGTTGACGAAATTAGAGAGTGCCGAAATAAATCCAATAATCTGTGGGGTTCACGACGAATTATTGACCATCTTCAGCTGAATTGCTCGCATTCCACTGTTCACAAAAAGCTGTGTGATGAGGGTTTGATTAAGAAGAAAAGAAGACGATACCAACGCAGAAAAGACCTGAGTTTGATGCGGAAAAAAGCAAAAGTTTACGAGAAATTTCAGGTTGATATTAAGTATCTGACCGACTTACCAGAGTTGTTTGAGGGGATTAAATACAAAAATTTCCCGAAGTATCAAATAACTGCTCGCGACTATAAATCGGGGATGCAATTCATTGGATTTTGTTACGAAAAAACGAGCGTTAATACAGGGATTTATATCGATTATTTGTGCAAAAATTTGGCAAAATGTGGAGTCGATATTTCCAAAGTCGCTTTTCAGACGGACAATGGCACGGAATTCACGAACGTTAATAAGAAGAAAGGCATTACATATTTTGAAAAAATGGTAGCCGAAAATGGTGCGAAGCATTTGCTCATCCCGAAAGCTAGTCCGACTTATAACTCGGATGTTGAGAGTGCTCACTGCTTGATTGAAGATGAGTTTTATAGGATTGAGGATTTTGGAAGTTGCGAAGATTTTCTGTGCAAAACTCACTGCTACACGCTGTATTTTAATCATTTCCGTGGCAATCGAGGACGAGATGGGAAATCGCCAAAACAGATTTTGAAAGAAAATTGCTCGAAACCAAATTATAAGGTGATGAATATAAATCCCATCATCACAGATTTTTATTCGAGAGACATTGAAAAAATTAACAAGGGTGGATACTTTTACTGCATACCGCCCAATTTTTCTGTAGTTTTGGATTGACACAAAAATTTCGAAAATAATAGTTTTTGCTATGAAAGGAAGAGTAGGACTGAGAATGCTATTGAGTTTTGCAGGTGTATATTGTTGCTTTGGTTACATTTGGGGGAATGTGAAAATCAATGAGATTCTCTACGATCCCGAAGGTTCTGACTCTGGCAAGGAGTGGATAGAACTGTACAATTGTGCTGATAGTGCTGTTAATTTGCAATCGTGGCAAATTTATTCGGGAGGAAGCAGTTTTACTCTTGTTTATACATTTCCTGATGTAACAATAGAGGGGAAGAGTTTTTTGGTTGTAGGTGCAACTGATTTTTGTGATTTGCAAAAAGATTTTTCTTTCCAAAACGGTGGTTCAGCGACGGACGGAGTGAAGTTGGTTTCTTCCGATGGCAGTTATTGTGATGTGCTTTTGTACGACAGTCCTAACAGCAACTCTTTGGCGATAGAAGACGGGACTGTTGGGAATAAATTTGCTCCTGACGTTTCTTCGGGAAGTAGTTTAGCTCGGAAAATTGATGGACAAGATTGTGACGATTGTGAGGTTGATTTTGCGGAATGTACCGAGCCGACTCCTGGCAAGACGAACGTGAAAGAAAAACCTGTTTTTGAAAAATGGCAAACAATGAAAATTAGTGAATTGTATTATGACCCTCCTGGCTCTGATGGAGATAGCGAGTGGATGGAGTTTTATAATCCCACGGATAGTTCTATAAATCTGTGTGGCTGGCAAATCTATGCTGGTGGGACTTCTTATTCTCTTTTGCACGAATTCGATTCGTGTTTGGTTTCTGCCAAATCTTTCGTTGTGATTGGGGCAAATCCTGAGTTTGATGTTGTGAAAAAGCTGTCTTTTCAGAATGGAGGTTCTGCCACGGATGGTGTCAAGTTGGTTTCGCCTGATGCAAGTTATTGTGATGTCCTTTTGTATGACAGTCCAAACACAAACGGATTGACTAATGAAAATGGGGAAGTAGGCGAAAGTTTTGCGGACGATGTTTCCGAAGGGAATTCATTGGCAAGAATAAATTTGGATATTGATTTTGATAGGAGTAATTTGGATTTTGCTTCTACAAAGTTTTTAACTCCTGGAGCGATAAATAAATTTCCTGTTTCGCTGAAACTATCGGAATTTTATAGGAAGAACCAAAAGTTATACACCAAAATCACCAACTTATCCACATTCGATTTACAAGCAGATTTTGCTAAGATTTCACTAAGTTGCAACGACTCGATTTTGCTTGAACACAAAGTTGGATTTGTGGGTAAAGGTGAGAGTGCTGAGGTAGATTTTGGTGACCGAAATTCTTCTGATGTTTATCAAATTTGGAGAGCGAATTTGACTTGTGAATTGGACGCTGATGAAAGTGATAACTGCATTGTTTTGTCGTCAGTTAGCTCTGATGCTGGGATTGTGATAAATGAGGTGATGTGCAATCCCAAAAAAGGTGTGCCAGAGTGGTTGGAACTTTACAACAAAGGTACTGAGAAGTTGGTTGTTGGCGATGCTCAAATTCGAGATAAATCAAGCGACATTACTAAGTTTAATTTACAAATCGACAAAGGCGAATATTTGGTAATTACGGACGACTTAAGCACGTTCGTGCAGTTTTATCCACAAGTCGATATTTCTAAGATAATTGAGGTCGAAAAGTTGGTGAGTTTGAACAACAGTGACGAAGTTTTGATTTTGGAAGATTGCTGGGGGACGAAGTTCGATTCCGTGAGCTATGGCAAAATAAATTTGGCGAAAGGGACTTCGCTGGAGAAATTCGGCTACCAAGACCTTGGCAATGTTTGGGGAGAATGTGTGGACACGGCAACGCCAGGCGAAGCAAATTCTGTCAGAGTTTATCAATATAAAAACCGGTTTGATACAAATATTTCCAAGAAGGTAATCAGACGCGGAGAATCTATTACCATAGGCTACAATGTTCCCGAGATTCGTTCTATTGCCAGAGTTCACTGCAAGGTGTACGATTTGCAGGGCAATCTCAAAAGGAATTTGCGAAATTACAAGAAATCTGCAATTCAAGGCGACATCAAATTCGATGGCAAAGACGACAGAGGCAAGTTTTTGGAGACTGGTGTTTACAATGTGGTGTTGAGCATCTCTAAGGGCGAGACGATGTACAAAAAACGGTGGTACGTGACAATCAAATGAATTATTACAAATTGTATTTTGCTCAGAATTTGGAAGACGGGCTGATTTATTGCAGTGATGTTGAAGTGAAGCCTCTCGTCAGGGTTTTGGTCAAACTTCGGAGGAAGCTAACGACGGCGATAGTTGGAGAAGAGGTGCAGAAGCCTGAAGATTTTACGTGCGAGCAAATCGTAGAGATTTTGGACGATGAGCCGATAATAAACGAGGAGTTGTATTCTTTGGCGGACTGGGTGTCGCGGTACTATCATTATCCGCTTGGAATGGCGTTATTTGCGGTTTTGGACAGAGGTGCACGAATTGAGGTGAGTCAGAAAGTTGTGAAATTGTGTAACAAGAGTGATGACGATTTGCTGAAGATTTTGCCCGAAAGTGGCGATATTAGTGTTGACGAACTGCGGAAGAAATACAACAAAGCTGGATTTTTTAAAAAATTGGAAGAGTTGGAAACTGGTGGTTTCTTGCGGATTTTGCGGACTAACTCTACGGAATCTTTGAAAGGGAAAGAGAATTATATAAAGCTTATTTGTTCCGAGATTGGCACGACAAAGCTTGGCTTTAAACAGCGAGAGCTTTTCAATTTGTTGGCAGATTGTGATGATGCAATCCCTCTGTCTGTTATCAGCAAAAAATTTTCGTATTCTGTAATTCGAGGTCTTGAGGAGAAGAAAATTATTGGTAGAGAGTTGCGGAACAAATTTAGCGAGATATTGGAGCCACAGGACAAAATAGTTTCCGAAATTGACTTAACTGATGAGCAAACAGAGGCTTATTTGCAAATCAAGGAAGTTATAGAAAAAGAGATATTTTCTTCATTTCTGCTATTTGGGAAAACTGGAACAGGGAAAACGGAAGTCTATTTCAAGGCGATGAGTGATTGCTTGCGACTTGGCAAAACAGTTCTTTTTTTGTTGCCAGAGATTTCGCTAACACCCATGATGCTTCAGCGAGTTGGCAGGGCGTTCCCGAAAGAGAAAATAGCGATTTTGCACAGTGGACTTGCAGGTGTCGAGAGGTATTTGCAGTGGAAGAGGGCGAAAACTGCACAAATTGTTCTTGGTGTTCGCTCGGCTATTTTTGCACCAGTACAAAATCTTGGCTTGATAATCGTGGACGAGGAGCATGAGCAGACTTTTAAGCAGGATAATGCACCTTTCTACAACGCTCGTGATTTGGCTCTCGTGAGGGCGAAGGGCAACAACGCTGTGGTGATTTTGGGTTCTGCGACTCCGTCTTTTGCTTCGTGGGAAAACACAGCTTTGGGAAAACACAATTTGCTTCGCCTGAATAATCGACCATTTAAAGCAACTTTTCCAACTGTTGAAATCTTAGATTTGAAGGAAGAAAAATCTTTGTTCACTGAGCGGTTCAAGCAATTGGTGTTGGATAGATTGTCCAGAAAAGAGCAAACGATTATTTTGCAAAATCGCAGAGGACACAGCTCGTATCTGCAATGTCGCGATTGCGGAGAGTTGGTGCAGTGTCCACATTGCCACATTTCGCTCAGTTATCACAGTAGTGACAATGCTTTGAGGTGTCATTATTGCGGGTTCACTCGGGAAATTCCCAAGAAGTGCCCTGTGTGTGGAAATTATGGATTTATGAAAGGTGGCACAGGTACGCAGAAGATTGAGGAGATGTTGAGCAGATTTTTTTCTCAAGCCAAGATTTTGCGTGTAGATAGTGACACGGCGAGCTCTTTTGCCAAGCACAAGGCGAATATGGAGAAGATAGAAAAAGGCGAGGTTGACATCATTCTGGGAACGCAGATTGTTGCCAAAGGCTGGGATTTTCCCAACATCACTTTGGCTGTTGTTTTGCGGGCGGACGATTTATTGAATATGCCAGATTTTATGGCTGGTGAGAGGAATTTTGCTTTGCTGACGCAGGTTGCTGGCAGAACGGGCAGAGGAGAAAAAGAGGGAACTTTTCTATTGCAAACGTATAACCCCGAAGATTTGTGTTTGCAGATGGTGAAATCTGGCGAGTTTGAGGATTTTGCCGAAAAATCACTTGAAGTCAGAAAGATGTTGGACTATCCACCGTATTCCAAGATGGTAAGGTTCGTTTTTTCATCAATAGACGACGCAAAGCTGGAAAAGTTTTTGCAAAAAAACAAAAAATTGTTCGACTTTTTGGAGAGTAAAATTAAGATTTTGGGACCAACTCCAGCTCCTGTTTTTCGCCTGAAAAAGCGTTTTAGGTATCATGTGGTGGTGAAAGCGATAAGCACCAAAGAGGTCAATTGGGTTGTTAAATTCGTGAAGCTGAATTTAACGCCTTTGTACGGCATCAGGCTCAATGTGGATGTTGACCCTTACAGTTTATTTTGATTGAGGAAGAAAATTATGTTAAACGTTTTGAAAAATGACAAAACTTCTCTCGCCTTTGAGGTGATAGGCTCTTATACCCACGAAGATATGGAAACCGTTGAATTTTTGTTTGAGCAAAAAATCAAGATGGGTGCCAAGAAAATCAATATTTTGATAAAAATCGACAAACTTTCTCTGGACAAAAAATCGATGCAACTTCTTCTGAAAGAGGCTGTTTATGCTTTCAAGAATAGAAAGAGATTTCGTAACATTGCTCTTGTGGGCAATTCTCAGGTGAAGCGAGTGATGTTCAAGCTGGATAAGATGGTTTTCAAAGACCAGTCTAAAACGATGATTGAGAAGTACTTTGACGTGAAGCATATGAATAAGGCTTGGCTATTTCTGAAGAGTCCGAAAGAGAAGCTAATTTCTGCGGGTGTGAAATGCTTTCTTAAGTTTGGCTATTATGACACTACGATAAACAAAATTGCCAAGCGAGCTGGATTGACCAAGGGCGGATTTTATCATCATTTCACTAGTAAAAAGTCGATTTTTGTGGCTTGTGTTATCAATATGTTGCAGAGTTGGGAAGAGTTGTTGAAGCAGGTGGATGAGGACAGTAAGGACAGCTATCATTTTCTGCAAAACTGCTTTGGAATGGCGAACAATCTGGAAGGTCAACTTCTGCTGATGGAAGGAACGAACTTTGACTCTGTGGTGGTGAACTATCAGCAAATTCTGAACTTGGGAATTTTGACCAGCAAGCGAATTAAAAACGCAACGATTCGCATCAAGGAATCTTTTTATTCGACTATGAAAAAGCGGTTGGAACAAGGGCAGATTGATGGGCAAATCCGCAAAGATTTTCTTGTTGATGACATATTGGTGTTGCTTTTCTCTGCAATGAAAGGCATGCCGAGTGTGGCTTTGCTTTCCGAAAAAAAAGAGTTTGGGGCTGAGGTCAAAAAGTCGTTTTTGGCGTTTTGGCAGTTGATAAAAGTTTTAGACTAAATCTCTGAGAAATTTCTCGAACATTTTGTGTATTAGCGACAAGAAGATGATGCTACAGGCAAACACGATTGCCACTTTCAAATTTATTCCGTCAAGCACAATTCCCAAGGTGGTGGCTGTTGCAGGTGGATGCTCGAAGTCCAAAACGACCATCAAGAAAATGGCAAGTCCCACTGAGCCAGCCGTGACTAAAGATAGCAGTATCTCGTTCTGAGGGATGAATTTGTGGAAGGAAACGCCTATTAAAATGCAAAGGAGTTGACCTCCGATTATGTTCCGAGGCTGTGCGGGAATAGATTTTGGCATGGCGAAGGCGATGAAGGTGCTGGCTCCTATTGAGGCGACCACGATGATGTGTTGCATCTCCAGGTAAATCAACACAAAGAAAATGGTTAGTGTCGCCAAAAGAGATTGAATGATGTAGGCTCGCCAGTTGTGTTTAAATTCGTTGAAATTGAAAATCATTTATGCTTTTTGGCTGGTTGAGTTTGCGAATAAAATTGCTTCCGCAATGGCGATGGCTGCGACAGACTCCACAACGACAGCGGCTCTCAAAGTTAAGCAAGCATCATGTCTGCCCACGATTTGCAAGGGTTCAACCTGTTTTTTCTCAAAATTGAATGTGTTTTGCGGTTGCCCAATCGACGGTGTCGGTTTGAAGTGGCAACGGAAGACAATTGGATTTCCGTTGCTGATTCCGCCCACAATTCCTCCGTCGTTGTTGGAGAGAGTTTTGCCGTCTTCACCGACGATTTTGTCGTTGTTGTCACTGCCTTTGCTTTGGCTGACTTGACTTCCTGCTCCAAATTCGATGGATTTCAGTGCAGGTATGGAAAAAGCCAAATGAGCGATGTTGGATTCCAACGACCCAAAAAAAGGCTCTCCTAAGCCAACAGGTACTCCGTTGATGGTGGTTTCCACAGTTCCTCCGAGAGAATCGTGAGATTGCTGAGCATCTGCTATAGCTTTTTCGATTTCAGCTGGTTCTGTGTATCCGCCGATAGAAACGATTTTGCTTTTGAATTTAATGTTTTTGGCAATTTTCTTGGCAACTACTCCTGCTGAAACCAAACACAGCGTGAGCCTGCCCGAAAAATGTCCTCCACCAGACGGGTCGTTGAAGCCGTTAAATTTCTTGCTTGCCACAAAATCGGCGTGAGATGGACGAGGATGATGAACCAAGTTGCTGTAATCTTTGCTCTTGGTGTTATTATTTGCAAAGAGAATAGTGAGCGGGTCGCCACTGGTAAAGCCGTTGTGTGTTCCGCAAACTATCTGCGGTTCATCGGCTTCTACTCTCGGCGTAGTCCCGATTTTTCCACTTTTGCGTCTGTCCAAATCTTTGCTAAAATCTTCTGCACACAGAGGAATGCCAGCAGGCACGCCATCTATTGTTATTCCGACAAATTGACTGTGTGAACGCCCGAAAATGCTAAGTCGAAAGTTTTGTCCGAATTGGTTCATTTACTGCCTTCCTATATTTAATTTTGGATTGTTCAAAATCCACTTGTCCGCTAATTCGCAGGTCAGCCAAACGAAGCCGAAAGCCCACAAACAATCGCTGAAAAAATGCGCTCCTTGAATTATCCTCGTGAAACTCATCAAGATGCCGTAGGCAATTCCGCCGAAAAAACACCAGTTAGCGATTTTCTTTCTATTTCTCTTCAAAACGTAGTACAGACTGATGAAGTAAAATGCAATAGATGAGTGACCTGAGGGGAATGAGTGCCCGTTTTGGTCGGAATATACCCACGCTTTTTTGAACTGCTTTTCGCCGTTGAATTGCTGGATTTGTCGTGGTCTTGGTCTTCCGTAATTTTCTTTGAAGATGGAATTAACGATGAGCCCAGGACCTATCAAAATCACAACAACCAAAAATAAACATTGTCCACGGAATTTGACAAAAGCTTTTTTGAAGAAGCCGATTATTAGCACCAATAAAGCAAAAATTCCGAGAGAGTTAGGAGGCCATACACCCCAATCTTTGATTATCGGCCACGGAAATTCGTTTTGGTGAATCCATCCGTTATCAAAAAAATAGTTGCTGACAGCCAAATCGATGGGAGTTATCCAAGCAATTACAGTCCCTACTAAAAGTATAAAAATAATTATCAAATTTCTTTTTGACAAAAAATCTCCTTCAAATCTTTATCAAAGTGATAACAATCCTTGTCGTTGGAGGATTATCTAAAATTAAGATTTTATTCAAAAAATAGTGGAGAACCAAATTATGCAAGAAAAAAGTTTAGTTGAAGTAGCCAAAGATATTAGAGCGAACATTCTTATTGCTTTACATTGTTCAGGTTCTGGGCATAGTGGTGGAAGTTTGTCTGGAGTGGAATTGATGCTCGGGGCGTATGCCAAAATGAAACACAATCCGAAAAATCCCGATTGGGCGAATAGGGACAGATTTTATCTTTCTGCAGGTCACAAAGCACCTCTGTGGTATGTGATTTTGGCGGAACTCGGATATTTCCCGATGAGCGAAGTGGCTACTTTGCGGAAATTGGGCAGTCCTTTTCAGGGGCATCCCGACTGTCACAAAGTGCCTGGTGTGGAGCTGTCTTGTGGTTCTCTTGGACAAGGTTTGTCTGTAGCTGTTGGAGATGCGTGTGCTGCCAAGATGAACGACAAAGAGCGTAAAATTTTCTGCTTGATGGGTGATGGAGAACAACAAGAAGGGCAGATTTGGGAAGCTGTGATGGCTGCCAGTCATCATAAATTGGACAACTTGATTGGCATAGTCGACAAAAATGGCTTGCAAATCGATGGCGAAGTGGACGAGGTTATGAGTTTGGGAGATTTGTCGGCAAAATACAAAGCTTTCGGTTGGGAAGTTTTTGAGTGTGATGGACACGACATAGACGAAGTGCTGGAGGCTTATGACAAGGCTTTGGCTGTAAAGGGGAAGCCGTCGGTTATCATCGCCAAAACTGTTAAAGGCAAAGGCGTGAGCTTTATGGAAAATCAAGCTGGATGGCATGGCAAAACTCCGAATAGAGAGGAGTTGGATAAGGCTTTGGCTGAAATTGGCTCAGAGGGAATTGGAGTGGAAAAGATGCTTAAAGTTTCTGCTGATTTTCAACAAGACGTGCTTGCCAAACTTAACGACAAGATGCCCAAATTCAGTCGCAACTATTGGTGGAATGAGCAAGATGTGATGAAGGTGGAGATGAAGGCGACGCGTGCAGGATTTGGCAAGGCTTTGGCTGAGACCAAGAACGAGAAAGTTTGTACCATCGGGTCGGATTTGTCAGGTTCTGTGAAAATTGACCAATTCACCAAAAATCGCAAAGACAGAGAGAAAAGATTTTTCTCTATGGGCATCGCTGAGCAGAGCGGAACTTCCGTTGCTGCGGGCATGAGCAAAGACGGAGACATTCCGTTTTACAGTAGCTTTGGTATGTTCACCTCTGGCAGAGCCTACGACCAATTGCACACTTCCATTGCTTACGGCGGAATGAACGCCAAGATTGCGGCTTCACATTCTGGAATTACCGTGGGCGAAGATGGTGCTACCCATCAGGCGTTGGAAGATTTGGGAATCATCGGATATTTGCCAGGAATTACATTTTTGACACCAGCTGACTATCATCAAACAGCCAAAGCGACAGAGACAGCAATCGAAATCGAAGGACCTGTTTACATTCGCTACGGGCGAGTGGATACGCCATCCGTGACTGACGAAAGCACTCCGTTCGAGGTAGGCAGAGCAACGCTGTATAAATTTTTGGGAGAAGCCGACAACTTTACGGATGCATTCTCTTGCGAATTTGCCGACCAAGCTGATTTGGAGAATGTTGATGTTTGCTTGGTTGCTCTGGGGATAATGGTGCCAGAAGCTCTCAGAGCCGCTTGGATATTGCATAGCGAGTTCGGACTGAATGCGATTGTTCTCAACTATTCCAGCATCAAGCCGTTTGACACAAAGGCGTTGGAGAAAATCTGCGATAAAACCAAAGTTGTGGTGACAGCTGAGGAGCACCAAAAAGGTGGATTTGGTAATATAGTAGCAGGGCATCTTTTGGAAATGGGATGCAAGGCGAAATTTGGGATGATAGGCGTGGAAGACAGTTTTGGTCAGTCGGCTGCTCCGTGGGAACTGATGAAGCACTACGGCTTGACAGCAGAGTTCATAGCTGATAAAGTTAGAAATCTTTTGAAATAGAAGAAATCAGGAGAAAAAAAATGAAGAAGATTGTTTATTTGTTTGTGGTTTCATTTTTAATGTGTTCGTGTGGTATTTTTGATAATGGTAGTGATGGAGATAGCAATAATACGCCGTTTGAAGGGAGTTGGAGAGTTTTACTTGGAGAATATACTTTTAAAGGGAATTTGGTTAGTCGTGTTACTTATGGGAATTCTTCAGAAAGTTATTTTAATAAGGCTTTTACTTATGATGAAACTACTAAAAAAGTAAAAATAGATACAATTATATATTATTATTTGATAAAAAACAATCAACTCTTATTAGGTGAACAAGATTCTAAAGATGGTTTTAGTATTCCGAGTTTTCAAAATTCTAAAGCAAATTCTGTAAGTAGTGTAAAAATGGTTGTTTCTGGAACTAACCCTATAAATGTTTCATATCAAGCTACATTGAATTCTAATTATAAAGATAAAAATTTAGTTTTAGACAGCTTAAGACATATTAGTGTTCAATCTTTTGAATTTGTCTCTTATAAGGATACTAATAGGTCTGTTTCTATTGTTATTAGTAATCCTGCTGACTTTAGCTCCTTAAATACAGGGGTTGAAGTATCTACACCTTTTCTAAATGAGTTTTATGTTTCTTTGGATGGCTACGATGCTAATAATAAAAATGTTGGGAACGAAATCGGATGGACAATTAGTAAATTTAAATTAAAAAACTATTCCTATGATCCTAGCACTTCTTTGAAGGCAGTTTTTTATGATTTGAAAAATTATGCAGGAACTACTTTGTTGGATACTTTGGAATTAAATATTGATTTAAGCAATTTGGATGCATTTAAAACAATGCTGAAAGGTTTGTAAAAATCAAATTTTTGGGAGAAATATGAACATTATCCGTAATGCTGAGGTGAATGGCAGGTTGGTTGACATCGCTTTTGATGACAAAATTAGGCAAATCAGTTTCAAGTATCTTGACGGTGATTTTGAGAATATTTACGATTTAGAGGGTAAGTTGCTCATTCCTGGTGGAATAGACCCGCATGTCCATTTCAATCAGCCCGGCTTTGCACAGCGTGAAGATTTTGCAACTGGTTCCGCTTCGGCGATAGCTGGAGGAGTGACGACCGTGATAGATATGCCCTGCACGAGTTTGCCTCCCATCACCAGCGTGGACAATTACGAAAATAAGTACAACGTCATCAAAAATACCTCTTATGTGGATTTTGCTTTTTGGGGAGGCATCACTGGAGATGGCTATGACAAAAAGACTGTGGAGAAGCTGTGGGAACACGGAGTTGTGGGATTTAAGCTCTACACCATTTCAGGAATGGACACCTACAAAGCTACTCCTTACAATTTACTAAAGCAGATTTTTGGTGATTTCGGGGGAAGTGACAAGCTCTTTGCTTTCCATGCAGAGGACGCTCGGACTATCGCAAATGCCACAAGCGAATTTACGCCCGAGCAATTGACCAAATGGGAAAATTATGTGCCTTCCAGACCTTCTGAAGCTGAGATAACCGCTGTGAAAAGAGTCATAAAATCTATGCAATCCAACAAAATCCATTTTGTTCATATTTCCACAAAGGGAGCAGCGAAATCGATTTTGGAAGCCAAGAAAAGTGGAAAAGATATTTCTTTCGAGACGTGTCCACATTATTTGCAATTTACCAAAGAAGATTATGAACACTTGCTTGGCAGATTGAAGACAGCACCTTCCGTGAAAGATGAAGCAGACAAGAGCTTCTTGCGGGATAATTTGGGGAAAATAGACTTTTTGGCAACTGACCACGCAGGTTGTATTTGGGAGACGGAGAAAGATTTGCAGGACTTTTCCAAGGTTTATTGTGGGATTCCTGGAGTGCAAACTTTTTTGCAATATGTGGTAGATGAATTTTATCTCAGTGGCAAGACTTCCTACGGAGAGTTGGTGAGATTGACCAGCGAAGGTGCTGCTAAGCGATATGGGCTTTATCCTCGAAAAGGAGCTTTGGAAATCGGGGCAGATGCTGACTTTGCTGTATTTGACACAAATAAATCTCATCTGATGAAAAAAGAAGATTTGCTTTGCAAGGGGAAATATTCACCATTTGAGGGGCGAAAATTCGGTTGTAGCTTGGCTCAGACCTTTTTGAGAGGGAAATTGATTTATGATGGTTTTCTATTGGAAGACAGAGTTCATGGTCAATTGCTGAAGAGAGAAAAATAGTTGTCATTCCGTTTTTAGTTAGATTTCAAACAAAGTCGCAAAAAAGACTTGTCATTGGTTACTAACTTTTTTTCTTGGAATGAAAATCATGTTTAATAAGGAGATACTAAGATGTCTAGGAAATGCGATGTTTGCGGGAAGGTAGCTCAAGTGGGTAATAATAGATCTCATGCTTTAAATAAAACTAAAAGAAGATTTAAGCCTAATTTGCACCCTATGAAAGCTATGGTGGATTCTGAAGTGAAGAAAGTTAAGGTTTGCAGTTCTTGTTTGCGTGCTGGCAAAGTAGAAAAAGTAGTATAGATTTCATAAGGGAGATATTTTGAAGAGAGTTCTAATTTTAGCGATTTTTTTTGTTTTGGGTTCTTTTTTGTTTGCGGAAGGACCTAAAATAGTGACGATAAACACCACTGAAATTGCCGAGAAATCTGATGAGATTGTAAAAGCTCGGGAAGCCTTTCAAAGGAATTACAAAAGACAAGTTGCCAAGATAGAGAGCTTGGAGACAGAAATCAAGGAATTGCAGACGAAATATCAGAAAGCTGCCAAAACGGCTACTGAGGCTGAAATCCAATCGATGGAAGAAGACCTTCAAAGGAAAGTCAGCAACTATCAGGCTATCTCCAAAAAGGCTCAGGAGACACTATCGAAAAAGCAAGAAGAGCTTTTGCAACCGATTTTGGAGAAGGTAGATAAGATTGCTCGTGAAAACGGTTACGATTTGGTTTTCGATGTTGTTTCTGGCAAAATTGTTTTTTCCAGCGAAAAATACGATGTCACACAAAAAATGCTGAAAGAACTAAATCAATAAATTTTACATACAAAGATGAAAAATTTTAGATTCATGAGGTCCGCCCGCGAGATAGCTGGCGGACTTTCTTTATGTTTGGAGGAAAATAATCCCGAACATATCGAGATTGACAATGTTGCGACCCTTCAAGATGCCAACGAAAGCTCTTTGTGCTTCTATCAGGATGCTAAGTATAAGGACGAGCTTTTGGCAAGTAAAGCGGGATTGGTTTTGGTTCCATCGGATTTTGACTTGGAGATTGGGTTGAACTTTATTAAAACGGAAAAGCCTTATTTTACTTTTTTGCAGATTATCAAAACATTTTATTCGCAAGAGGAAAAGGCTGAAATTAGCCCCAAGTCTGTCATTCACGAAAGTGCTGTAATAGGTGAGGGAGCTTCCATAGCTGAGTTTGTTAGCATCGGAGCGAATGTAACTATCGGCAAAAACGCACTGATTTATCCTAATGTTACCATTTATGAGGACACGGAAATCGGCGACAATGTCATTCTTCATTCGGGAGTAGTCCTTGGTGCTGATGGTTTTGGATTTTTGTATCAGGACGGAACTCAGCACAAAATTCCGCAATTGGGCAAGGTGATCATCGGTAATGATGTGGAAATTGGTGCAGGAACGACTATCGATAGAGGAACTTTGGGAGCTACTATCATTGGGGACGGCACGAAAATTGATAACTTGGTGCAGATAGGGCACAATTGTCAAATTGGCAAAAACTGTTGTCTTTGCTCTCAAGTTGGTCTTGCGGGTAATACCAAGGTCGGAGATTTGGTTTACATGGCTGGACAAGTGGGTGTTGCTGGGCATTTGTCGATTGGGAATTACACGAGGATTGGAGCAAAGTCTGGTGTGATGAACAATGTTCCTGATAATTCGGAAATTTGGGGCATCCCCACTGTTGATGCGAAAGACCAAAAGCGGATTATTGTTGCTCTTAGGCAGTTACCTAAGGTGCTTCCCAAGTTGAAAAAGTTATTAAAAAGTTAGAAGGTTTATAAAATGATGGTAGATAGGGAAAAAACTATTAGAAAAATCAGCGAAAGTTATACGGGTGTTGGTCTTCATTTGGGGAAAATGGCTACTGTGAGATTTACTCCTGCGGGAGAAAAAACTGGTATAGTTTTCAGAAGAATAGACCTTGAGGGTTCTCCAGAGATTTTGGCTGATATTGACCACGTAATCGATATTTCCAGAGGGACGACTATCAGCAATGGCGAGGCTTCCGTGGCGACTACTGAGCACATTTTGGCAGCCGTGAAAGGCGTGGATATTGACAACATCATTATTGAAATAGACGGGCCTGAAGTTCCAGTTGCCGATGGCAGTGCCAAGCCTTTTGTGCAAATGTTGAACACGGCAGAAATTGTTGAGCAAGAAGCGGAGCGGGAATATTTTGAACTTACTGAGCCCGTGAGCTACTCTTCGGCTAAAGACAACGTTGACATTATCATCACGCCTTCGGACAAGCTCAAAATTACTTTCATGGTTGATTACAATCATCCGTGCGTTCCTACGCAATACACTTGGTTTCCTTCTTTGGACTCTTTTCAGGAAGAGTTTGCACCAGCGAGAACTTTTTGCTTTGTGAACGAAATAATTATGCTGAAGGAAGCTGGACTTATCAAAGGCGGTTCATTGGATACGGCAGTAGTGGTGGCTGACCCCAAGAACGATGCAGAAGAGATAAAAAAGTTGGAAAAGCTCTTCGGCTTTGACACTCCGATTAAAGTTGACGAGAACGGACTTTTGAACGGCACAACTCTGCGTTTTTACAACGAGTTTGTTCGGCACAAAGCGTTGGACCTTATAGGGGATTTGGCTCTTTTGGGAGTTCCTATCAGAGGACACATTTTGGCTGCAAGGTCAGGTCACAAAACAAATATCGAGTTGGTTAAAAAACTTCGTGGAATTTACCAGACACAGCAATTGGAAAGGAAATTTCAGGAGAACAGAACCAAGGGAATCGTTTTCGACAGCGATGCTATCCAAAAGATTTTGCCACATCGCTATCCGTTTTTGATGGTTGATAAGATAATCGAATTTGAAGTTGGCAAGAGAATTGTTGGCATCAAGAACGTCACTTATAACGAACCATTTTTTGAGGGTCATTTTCCAGGAAAGTCGATAATGCCTGGAGTTCTCATTGTTGAGGCTTTGGCACAAACTGGAGGTTTGATGCTACTGAATGCAGAGGACGACCCGAGCAGTAAACTTGTTTTGTTTGCTGGCATCGATAAAGTTCGCTTTCGCAGTCTGGTGAAGCCTGGAGATATTTTGCGAATGGAGTTGAACGTCATTTCAATTCGTCGTAATCTTTGCAAAATGGCAGGCAAAGCTTTTGTAGGTAGCAGATTGGTTGCCGAGGCGGAACTGTTGGCACAGGTGGTGGACAAATGATACATCCCACGGCGATTGTTGATGAAAAGGCGACAATAGGCGAAAATGTAGAAATTGGACCTTTCGCCATAGTTGGACCTAACGTCCAAATTGGTGACGGCACAATTGTTGAGTCTTCAGCTTTGATAAAAGAGAATGTAAAAATAGGGAAGAACAATCATATTTTTTCGTTCGCGGTTATCGGCGTGAAGTCCCAAGATTTGAAAGATGATGGTACAACAGCTGGAGTGGAGATTGGTGATAACAATCAGATTAGGGAATTTGCCACAATTCATCGTTCCACCAACGCCGAATTTTCTACCAAGATTGGCTCAGGGAACCTCATTATGTCTTATGTGCATTTGGCTCACGATTGCATTGTGGGAGATGGTGTTGTACTGGCGAACTCTTGCAATTTTGCGGGTCATGTGGAGATAGGCGATTGTGTGGTTGTGGGCGGACAAAGTGCTGCCAGCCAGTTTGTTAAGATTGGTTCATATGCGTTCATCGGCGGAAATTCTGGCATTACCAAGGATATTCCTCCATTCACCAAGGGGATAGGTTTTCCCTACAAAGTCAAGGCGTTGAACCAAGTTGGACTGGAGAGAAGAGGATTTAGTCCCGAGGCGATTAAATCTATCAAAGATATTTTTAAAGATTTTTATTATTCTGACTTTTCTTTTACTCAAGCAAAAGAGTTTTATAATGAGAAAAGAGAATCACTTACACCTGAACAATTGGTGTTTCTTGATTTTGCTCTAAATCCTGGCAAAGGGTTATCACGCTAAGAAAAAAAGCATTTTATATAGAAGGAGAACTATTATGAGAACTTTATTGATGATTAAACCTAATTGTATGAAAAAAAACAAGATAGGTGAAATTCTGGCTATTATTGAGTCCGCAGGATTTGAGATAGAAGATATTAAGATGTTTACATTTAACGAAAGGCTAATTGCAGATTTCTATGCAGAGCATGTTGGCAAAGATTTCTTTGGCTGCTTGCAAAATTTCATGTGTTCCGCTAAGACCATTGCGGTCATTTTGAACAAAGGGAACGCTGTGGAAGATTTGCGTACTTTGGTTGGAAATACCAATCCTGCCAAAGCCGACAAAGGAACTATAAGAGCTCTTTTTGGTGATAGCCTCACCGAAAACGGAGTCCATGCCAGCGATAGTCCTGAGAGTGCCGAGCGAGAAATCAAAGTCCTTTTTAGTTAGATGCCAATTTATATTTTAAAAAAATTAAAAAAATGAGGAGATAAAATGAAAATATTCGTGTTGAATTGTGGTAGTTCTTCTATCAAATTTCAGTTTATCAATACTAAGGACGGGCAAGTTATTGCCAAAGGTTTGGTGGAAAAAATAGGTGAAGATGCGGGACTTTACACCTATAAAAGTGATGTTTACACCAAAGAAAAAATGGAAGTCGTTATTCCTACTCACACGGAAGGAATCAATTTTATCGTCAAAGATTTGATGGATTCCGAGCATGGAGTTATCAGTAGTTTCGACGAAATTGACGGAGTGGGTCATCGAGTTTTGCATGGCGGAGAAAAATATGCTAAACCTGCTATTGTGAACGAGGACGTGAAGCAAGCAATCATCGACCTTTTCCCGGTTGGTCCTTTGCACAATCCTGCCAATATGATGGGAATAGAGGCTGTGGAAGCGGTTATGCCGAATTTGAAGCAAGTGGTGATTTTCGATACCGACTTTCATCAAACTATGCCTCAAAAAGCTTATTTGTATGCAATTCCCTTGGAATATTACAAAAAGCATGGATTGAGACGCTACGGTTTTCACGGAACAAGCCACAAATATATTGCAATCCAAACCGCCAAATATCTAAACAAAAATTTGGACGATTTGAATATGATAAGTTGTCACATCGGCAATGGAGCTTCGGTGGCGGCGATTAAGAACGGCAAATGTGTGGATACCTCCATGGGTTTTGCTCCGCTTGAAGGCTTGGTGATGGGAACCAGATGTGGCGACATTGACCCGTCAGTTCTGTTCTACATGATGGAAACTTTGGGCTTGAGCTTGGACGAAGTGAAAAATATTGTGAATAAGAAAAGCGGTATTTTGGGACTTTCCGAATGTAGCAACGACATGAGAGAAATTGAAGACGGCATAGCAAACAAAGATGAGAAATGCGTTGCGGCTTGGGAAGTGTATGTTTATCGTCTCAAAAAATATATTGGAGCTTATTTAGCTTCTCTCAATGGTGCTGATGCCATTGTCTTCACTGGTGGAGTTGGCGAAAATATGAGCATCTTGAGAGAGGAATCCTGCTCAGATATGCAAAATTTGGGCATCGAAATCGATTTGGACAAAAATAATCAAAGAGTGAAAGATGTTTTGGATTTTACAGGTAAAAATTCCAAAGTAAAATTGCTAAAAATTCCTACCAACGAGGAGTTGATGATAGCAATGGAAACGGAAGAATTGCTTCGTTAGATCTTGAATAATTTACATGGAAGCCATCTTTTTAGGTGGCTTTTTTTGTTGGTGCTAATTTTATTCGCTAATACTTTTGATTAGTTCAATTAGCTTTCTGCTTTTGGGAACGAAGACGGGAATTTTTTTGGCTAACAATCTTGCTTTTTCTTTTTTGCCCAATTCCAAATATATTTTTATCAGGGATTCAAAGATGGTGGAGTCGAATGGTGAGAACCGCAGAGCTTGTTTGTAATATTCTATAGCTTGCGAAAACAGTCCGATTTGATAGGCGGTAATAGCGAGGATTTTAACGTTTCCCATAAATTCAAAGCCTGCATTTTTGGCTTTCAGCAAATAGTTGTACCCAGCAACCCAATTTTCTTTATGGAAATGGTAGTAACCGGTCAGAAAGTAGATTTTGTCATTATTCGGATATTTCTTTTGTAAATGGTTCAGTATTTCGTCGGCATTGTTGAATTTGTGGAGAGTTATGTATTGTTCGCAAAGCATAAAGTAAACCGCTTCGGGGATTATAGGGTTGTTCAGTATCGATTCCAGCAGGGCGATAGCGGTTTCGTTCTGTTTGAGATGAATGCAACACACAGCTATTTGGAAAGTGACCAAATAGGAAGGATTGGGAATTTCGTCCAAACAGCCTTTCGCAGCGGTGAAGTTGAAATTGCTCATATGAAAGAGGGCTATTTTATAAAGAATTTCTTCTGAACCTGGAGAGGTAGAACTGGCTTGATTGTAATATTCAAGAGCTTTCACCGTGTTTTGCCTGCTACTGTACAAATCTCCAATGGCAATAAGAAGTTTGGGATTGTCCGAAAAGTCTCTCAAGCCAGTTTGCAAAATTTGCAGAGCTTCAATCCAGTTTTTATTTACGTATTGGGAAGCTAAGGCGATGATAGAATCGACAGAGTTATGCATTATATTCCAAGATTTTTTGGCATACCGTTAACTTTGCCCAAATTTTTCATCATATTTTTGCGATTTTTCGGATTTGAGAACTGCTTCATCATCTTTTTCATCTGCTCAAATTGTCTCAAAAGAGTGTTGACTTCCTGCACGGAAGTACCGCTACCTTTGGCAATTCGCTTCCTTCTTTGTCCATCAATGAGGTTGTGCCTTTGGCGTTCCTTAATCGTCATAGAGGTGATAATAGCTTCGGTTCTTTTAAATCGTTTTGGGTCTAAGTCAGCTGACTGGAGCATAGATGAGTTTATCCCTGGAATCATTTTTAAAAGCGAAGAAAGAGACCCCATCTTTTGGATTTTTTTGAGTTGGCTCAGGAAATCTTCCAGAGTGAACTGGTTTTTCAGCATCCTCTTGGTTAGATTTTCCGCCTCTTCTTGATTGATATTCTCTTCGGCTTTTTCTATGAAGCTGAGGATGTCTCCCATTCCCAAGATGCGGGACGCCATTCTGTCGGGATAAAACTTTTCCAAGTCGGAAATTTTTTCGCCAACACCGCAGAATGCGATAGGTTTTTGGGTGATGGCACGTATGGACAGTGCTGCTCCACCGCGTGCGTCGGAATCCAGTTTTGTCAGGATGCAAGCGTCCATCCCTACTTGCTTGGAAAATCCTTTGGCAGAGTTGACGGCGTCTTGCCCAGTCATAGCGTCCGCAACAAAGAAGATGTAATCAGGTTTGATTTTTTTCTTAATCAACGAAAGTTCATCCATCAATTCTTGGTCGAGATGAAGCCGACCAGCTGTGTCGATGATGACCAAATTTCTGTTCTCTTTTTCAGCTCTTTTGACGGCGGATTTACAAATCTTTACCACATCGGTCTTGCCTTGATTTTCCACGGGAATGTCAAGTTGCTTGCCCAACGTTTCCAGCTGCTCGATAGCGGCAGGACGATAAATATCGCAGGCAACCAAAAGCGGGTCAAGTTTTAGGGACTTTCGGGCAAAATTGGCGAGTTTGGCACAAGTTGTGGTTTTACCAGAGCCTTGCAACCCCACGAGCATAACGATGTTAGTTTTGTTTGTCGGAAGATTCGGTTTAAATTCGCTATCTCCCATCAGCTTGGTCAGTTGTTCGTTGACAATCTTGATGAGCTGTTGACTGGGATTTAGGCTTTTCAGAACCTTTTGACCGATAGCAACTTGTTCAATTTCACTGATAAAATTTTTAACTATCTTGAAATTGACATCCGCTTCAAGTAAAGCAAGCCGTACTTGCTTTAGAGCATCTTGAATGTTGCTCTCGTTAAGTACGGCTTTACCTTGAAGAGTTTTAAAAATATTTTGAAATTTATCTGATAGGTTGTCAAACATAGGATAAAATTACAGTTTTTCTCCCAACAGTTGAGCCAATTGCACCACTCTGTTGGAATAGCCCCACTCGTTATCGTACCAAATAATCAATTTGGCGAAATCTTTGCCAATCATTTGCGTGGAATCAGCATCAAAAATGCATGAATGACTATTTTGGATGATGTCAACAGAAACGATTTTGTCTTCGGTGTACTCCAAAATTCCTTTCAGATTGGTTTCGGCAGCTTTTTTGATAGCTTGGTTAATCTCGGAAATAGTGGTGCCTTTTTTCAGTTTTACGGTGAGGTCAACCAACGAACCCGTAATTGTAGGCACTCTAACTGCACAGCCGTCCAACTTGCCTTTGAGGCTTGGAATAACTTTTTCCACAGCACTGGTAGCACCTGTGGTTGTGGGAATGATAGATTGAGCTGCGGCTCTGGCTCTGCGGAGGTCGGAGTGAGGACGATCAATCAAAACTTGGTCGGATGTGTAAGAGTGAATGGTTGTCATAAAAGCTTCTTCGATACCGAAAGTGTCTTCGATGACTTTGGCAACTGGAGCCAAGCAGTTGGTGGTGCAAGAAGCGTTGGAGTAGCTCTTTTTGGAATGGTCTATCTCGCCAGAATTCACACCCAACACAACTGTTTGGTCGATGGTGTCTTTTGCTGGAACAGTCAAGATAACCTTTTTAGCACCAGCATCTATGTGGTCAAGGTAGCCACCTTTGTCGCTTTTGGCGTTGCGAAATATCCCAGTAGATTCAATAGCGATGTCAACTCCCAACTCTTTCCATGGCAAAGAGATGATGTTTCTTTCCGAGAGAATCTTGATTTTTTTGCCGTTGATGACAATGAAGTCGCCTTCAGCTTTCACTTCACCGGGGAATCTGCCGTAAGTTGAATCGTATTTGAGCAAATGTGCCAAAGTCTTGGCATCAGCCAAGTCGTTAATAGCAACAATTTCTATTCCCTTTTCGACAGCAACTTTGGTGACAGCTCTGCCGATTCTTCCAAATCCGTTAATAGCTATTTTCATTTTACTATTATCCTTTTTCACTTAAATTATTTGATACGAAGTTGAAACTTCATATATTTGTGTCAATACAAAATCCTTAAATCTCGGGTTATGTTGTAATGGAATAAACTATAGCAATTTTGCACAGAATTTGTGGGAATTTAGCTGAAAGTGAACTTGTTTTTTTTGTTGACACAATTCCAATCAGGTCAATTTATACGCCATAATCTTGAGTTAAAAAGGGTAGATAAATGAAAAATTTTAAGGTGAAAAAGAGTTTGATTTGGGTGGCGGTTTGTTTGGTATTGTTGTTTTCCTTGATTTTGAGTACTTGTCGTACCAAAGAAGAACCAAGCGAAAAGGGAGAAAATATAGTGGTTATTAAAACTAATATGGGTGATATTACTTTGGAGCTGTTTAGCGATTTAGCTCCTAAGACGGTTGCCAATTTTGTTGATTTGGCAAGTGGAGAGAAAATGGGCAAGCCTTTTTACGATGGGCTCATTTTTCATAGAGTTATCAAAGATTTTATGATACAGGGTGGATGTCCTTTGGGCACTGGCACAGGTGGTCCTGGATACACTTTTGAGGACGAATGTTACGAACAAGGCGAATTGCTGATAGGAAATGTGGACAGCGAAGAGAAAGCGTTGGAAGTTTTTCAGGCGATTTTGGTGCCATATTTACAAAAAAATGGTCACAGCTCCAACAAAGAGATTGTTGATTTGGTAACAGAGTGTGGCAATCAGCAGTCAGGCAAGCCGCTTATGGGCAAAAGTGTTGAAGATTATCAAGTGCTAACAGGGCAAGAGGATAAGAAATTTTATACTAAGGGCAAACTCAAGGCGTCTGTGGATTACGGAACTATTTGCATGGCAAATTCAGGACCTAACACCAACGGCAGTCAGTTCTTTATAGTTACCAAAAAAGACGGTTGCGATTGGCTCAATGGCAAACACACTGTGTTTGGTAAGGTGATTGACGGAATGGATGTTGTGCTGAAAATTCAGGATGTTAAGACTGGAGCACAAGACAAACCAGTTGAAAAGGTAGTTATTGAGAAGGTTGTAGTTGAAAGACAGTAATTTAAGAAAAAAATTGATAAAAGCAAAATTAGTTATTTTACTTTTGTTTTTGTGTTGTCTTCTTTTTGCTGTTGATTTACCAGAACGTGAAGGGTATCATTGGGAAGAATTTAAAGAAAGTAAATGTTTTTTTTTAATACCAAATGAATGGAAATTGAGGAAAGAAAAAAAAGAAGAAACTTTTTCTTACTTTTTTACTAAAGAAAATATTGAAGAAAATGGTTCTTATTCAGTTGGTATTTCTGTTAACATTGTCACGGGATTAAAAAAAACAAATACGTTACGATTTATTGCATATTTAAAAGAAGGATTGGAAGAAACGACAGAAGAATTTGAGTGTTCCGATTTGACCAAAGTAGGACCATTTTACAAGTATATTTTGAATTACGAAAAGGAGTGTGATGGGATTCTAATAAAAATGCATCACATCTTAATTTCAAATATTAACACCAATACTATGTATCTAATTTTGTTTGAATCTCCAAAATCAGAATATGATAAAAACTTTAAAATTGCTGAACCGACTTTAATGTATTTTGGGATTGATGATGAAATATAAATGGAATGAATATAAAGTTTTGAAAGAGGGTGGAAAAGGTGAATTTGGATTTTTTGGGAGATAAGAAAAGAAGCCACTATTGTGCCGACCTAAGTGGTGGTAGTGTAGGCAGTAAGGTCAATTTGTGTGGTTGGGTGCATCGTCGCAGAGACTTGGGCAAACTCATTTTTGTGGAGCTGAGGGATGTTACAGGAATAGTACAGGTTGTGTTCGATTCTGGTTCTTTCGCTGATTTTGTCAAAGTCGAAACTTTGCGAGCGGAGTTTGTTGTTTGGGTTCGTGGCACTGTGCAACCCAAAGGAAATTCCGAAGAAGTAGAGGTCTTGGCGGAAGAGTTTTTGCTGTTGAATAACGCTCCCGAACTTCCTGTACAAGTCAATGAGGGGACGATGGCTGACGAAGATATTCGCTTGAAATATCGCTATTTGGATTTGCGTCGTCCAGCACTGCAAAGCATCATCAAAATGCGTTCCAAAATTATCAGTAAAATTCGTACTTTTCTCGATAACGAAGGGTTTTTTGAGATAGAAACTCCGATTTTGATGAAAAGTACTCCCGAAGGTGCTCGTGATTATTTAGTGCCATCTCGCTTGCAACACGGCAGTTTTTTTGCTTTGCCACAGTCTCCGCAAATTTATAAGCAACTTTTAATGATTTCTGGGTTTGACAGATATTATCAGATAGCTAAGTGTTTTAGAGACGAAGACTTGCGTGCAGACCGTCAGCCTGAATTTACGCAACTTGATATGGAGATGAGTTTTGTCTCTCAGGAAGATATTTTCGATGTTAATCAAAGGCTATTTCAGTTTCTTTTCAAGGAAATTTTGAATGTGGAATTGCCTGATTTTCCGAGAATTAAATATCACAAAGCGATGGAAGATTATGGTACGGATAAGCCTGATTTACGATTTGGGCTGAAGTTGAAAAATTTAAGCAATGTCCTTCAAGATAGTGAATTTAAAGTGTTTTCTTCGGCTTTGAGTAGTGGCGGAAGCGTTCGGTGTGTGGTTGCTCCCAACTGTGGTGGCTATTCTCGCAAGCAGATTGATGAGTTCGTGGGGATTGCTAAGCACCTTGGAGGAAGTGGATTAGCTTACACCAAGGTAGTTGATGGGAAACTAGATAGCGGAATTGCAAAATTTTTGAGCGAGACAGAACAAAAAGCTATTTTGGAAGTGAGCGAAGCCAAAGATGGCGACTTGATTTTTTACGCTAGCGATAGAGATAAGATTGTTTTCAAGGTGTTGGACGGAGTTCGCAGAGAGCTTGGCAAGCAGTTGAATTTGTGCAAAAACGAAGAGTTTGCTTTTGCTTGGATTACCGATTTCCCACTTTTTGAGTACGACGACGAAGAAAGACGATGGGTTGCTTGTCACCATATGTTCACCAATCCCAAAGAGGAACATATCAAATATTTTGAAGATGAGAAAGATTATGGCAAGATAGAGGGTATGCTTTACGATTTGGTGTGCAATGGAATGGAGATTAGCTCTGGTAGTATCCGTTGTCACAGAGCGGACATTCAGAAGAAAATTTTCGACCTTCTTGGATTTGAAGAGGAAGAGTTGGAGAGGAAATTCGGATTTTTCTTAGAGGCTTTGCGTTACGGCACTCCTCCGCATGGAGGCATTGCTCCCGGAATTGACAGAATGGTGATGATTATGACAAACGCCTCTTCTATTCGTGACGTGATTGCGTTCCCCAAAACCCTAAAAGCTGTGGATTTGATGAGTCAATCTCCGTCGCCAGTTGATAGTTATCAGTTGGACGAATTGGGGATTAAGATTAAAGAATAAAGTATTTAAAATTGTAACTCACGCAGGTGCAGTGAGTAAGGAGTGGAAATGGAGTACATAGTAGAAAAAAATTTGTTTGTGACTAAGTTGGAAAAATTTTTGAACGAGAAAGCTGAGGAAGGATATAAACTTTGCTCTATTATTCCAGGCGAAGTGGAAAAAGATTATAAAGGCATGGGCAACGACCGCATCGGCATGGTCAATGTGGTAATGTGCAGGGAAGATTGATGGCTGTGAAAGTAGTAGCGACTGTTGATGGAGAAGCGATAACTCAAACTGACTTGGATAGAATTGTTAAGGCTTTTGCTCATCAGGAAAATAAAAAATCAGAAGAGATTGATGTCGAGCAAAAAAAGTTTTTGCTTGATAGGCTTGTCCAAAATAGACTTCTTTTTGTTGAGGGACAAGCAAGGAAGTTAGAGGTTGCAGATGCTGAAGTCGATAGAGAATTGAACTCGTATTATTCTCGATTTGGTTCCAAAGAGAAGTTCGAGGAGTTGCTGACGAAAGAAGGCGTTAGCATCGATAAATTTACTGCTGATTTGCACAAAGATTTGCTAATTCACAAGACCATCGATTCTGAGATTGAGGCTAAGGCGAATGTCACTGAGGAAGAAGCGAAAGACTATTTCAACAAGAACAAAGAGAAAATGGTCATTCCCGAAAAGGTAGGAGCCAGTCATATTTTGTTTAGTAGTCAGGACGATGGTGATGAAAAAGCCAGAGAGAAAGCAGAGAAGGTGCTGGGAGAAATAAAAGCTGGCAAGGGATTTTCCGAATGTGCCAGAGAATATTCCGATTGTCCGTCCAAAGAGAAGGGTGGTACATTGGGAGATTTCACCAGAGGTCAGATGGTTCCCGAGTTTGAGAAAGCTGTTTTTGAGATGGAAGTTGGGCAGTTGTCAGACCCTGTTAAGACTCAGTTTGGCTATCATCTCATCAAAAAAAATTCCCAAACAGCCAAGCAGGATTTGGACTTTGAAGCTGTGCGAACATACATCATCAAGGAGCTTAAAATGGCTCAAGGCAAAGATATTGTTGATGATCTCACGGAAGTTTTGAAAGAGAAAGCCAAAATTGAATATTTATAGTGCGGATGTATGACTCGGAACGAGGAATTACAGAAAATTGCCGAAGAGGTTGCTAAAAGGCAGAAATTCAGTCCTTACGCCTGTGATGGCTCTAAGATAACGAGATTAAAAGAGGAGAGCGGACATTCTTTTCGTTCTCCTTTTGCTTTGGATAGAGACCGCATCCTTTACAGCGGTGCGTATCGACGCTATCAGGGAAAGACGCAGGTTTTCTCTTTCACAAATCAGTTTGATGAGGAGATGAGCAATCGCAACCTGCACACGACGTACGTTTCGCAGATTTCCCGAACTATCGCTAAGATGCTGGAGCTAAATCAGGAATTGACGGAGGCAATTGCTCTCGGACACGACCTTGGACATGCTCCTTTTGGTCATGATGGCGAAAAAGCTCTGTCCAAATGTTCGCAGGAATATGGATTGGGCGAGTTTCATCACAATATTCAGTCGCTGAGGATTGTGGACAAGATAGCCAAAAAGGGACAAGGTCTCAACTTGACTTTCGCGGTTAGAGATGGCATTGTCTCGCATGACGGCGAGGTTCATTCTGCCAAGTTGTTTCCCAATAACGAAAAGAACGAGGCAGATTTGCAAAACTACGTAGAAGCTAAAACCTTTGGGCAGGCTTCTGAGACTATGCCTGCCACCATGGAGGGTTGTGTAGTTCGCATTGCGGATACCATAGCTTACATCGGGCAAGATGTGGAAGATGCTATAAGGTACGGTTTGATTAAAAGGGAAGATTTACCATCGGAGGTTGTGGAACATCTGGGCGATAACAATTCCCAAATCGTCGATACTCTGATTAAGAGTGTGGTGCTTGGTTCGTACGGCAAAAATTATGTGGCTTTTAGCGATAACACAGCCGACTATTTGTTGGAGTTGAAAAAATTCAATTACGACAAAATTTATTTCCAATCTGACAAAAATGTGAAAAGCAAGATAGCTTTAGGGTTTAAGATATTGTTTGAAAAATACTTAAGCGATTTGCAAACCCAAAACATTAAGTCCAAGATTTTTTGTCATTTTTTGGATAGCAAAGGTCAAAATTATTTGGAATCGGTGGAGTGTGAGAAAAGTCCAAGGATTGTTTTGGATTTCATTTCCACGATGACTGACCGCTATTTTAATCAGGAATTGAAGGAGTATTTGATTCTCAGGAGTTGAAGAAAAATTATGTTTAAAAAGGGAAAAGTGAAAAATTTGCCGAGGCACGTGGCGATTATTATGGACGGAAACGGCAGATGGGCGAAGAAGAGGTTTCTGCCTCGCAAGTTGGGACACAAAGCTGGAGCGGAGGCTGTTCGTCGGGCGGTGGAATACGCTGTTGAAGTTGGACTTGAGTGCCTTACTTTATATGCTTTTTCGTCGGAAAATTGGAAGAGACCGAAAGACGAAATTGATGCTTTGATGCGACTTTTACTCGATTTTTTGCACAAGGAACTGTCTAATTTGTTGGATAAAAACATAATTCTAAAAATTATAGGTGATTTGTCAGATTTTCCTGAAGATTTGCAAAGAGAGCTTGCGGATGCTCAGAACCAGACGCACAAAAATAACGGCATGACGCTATGCATAGCTTTGGGTTACGGTGGTCAAGATGAGATTCTAATGGCTGTGAACAACCTGATAGATGCGGGAGTGAAAAAGATTACCAAAGAGAGTTTGGAAAGCGGTTTATACACTTCGGAATTACCGCCTTTAGACCTTTTGATAAGGACAAGTGGGGAGCAAAGAGTTTCCAATTTTTTGCTTTGGCAAGTTGCTTATAGCGAGTTTTGGTTTACGTCTGTGCTGTGGCCGGATTTTGATAAAAAAGAGTTTGAAAAAGCACTTGTCGATTTTGGCAAGAGGCAGAGGAGATATGGAGATGTGTAGTGAATAATTTTGTAACTAGGGTTTTGTTTGCAATAATCGGGATACCCGCTTTTTTGTTTTTGCTTTACAAAGGTGGATATTTTTTGCTGTCGTTGTTGGCTGCTTTGGTGCTTTTGGGGAGTTTGGAATTTATAGAGATGTTGAAAAATAAAGGCATCAAAATTCCCAAAATTTTTGTTGTTTTCAATTTGTTGATTTTTGTCAGCTTCTCGCTATCTCACTATTTTTGGACTTTGGTGCTTTTTATGGCACTGTTTGTCGCTTTGGCAATTTACAATTTGAACCAAGAATTATCCGGAGGGCTTCTGCGGTTGTCTTGCGGAATGTTCAGTGCTTTGTACATAGGATTTTTCATGGGCTGTGCGTACAAGATTTGGACGCTTGAGAGCATGCTGATTATCTGCGTTTTGGTTTTGGTTTGGGTTACGGACACTTTCGCCTACTTGATAGGTATGAGCCTTGGACATCATCGCGGATTTATCAAGGCAAGTCCGAAAAAGTCTTTGGAAGGATTCTTAGGTGGATTTTGTTTTTGCATTTTTTCTGGTTATCTTTTCAGCATTTTTTATTTCAATTCGGAACAAACTTTTATTCTCACCATCTCCGTTGCTATTGGAATTATGGCACAGTTGGGAGACGTTGTGGCGTCTAGCTTAAAGCGTGATTGCGATGTGAAAGACAGCGGAAATCTTCTGCCCGGTCACGGTGGAGTTATTGATAGGTTCGACAGCTTACTGTTGGTTGCTCCCGTGGTTTATGTGATAGCTATTTGGTATTACGGAATATTCTAAAATTTTGATTTTGTAGATTGTTACGAGATTATGCATAAATTTAAAAAGCGATTTGGTCAGCATTTCTTGCGAGATTTGTCTGTGATAGACAAGATTGTGGAAAGCACAGATTTGTCCGCATCTGATAAGGTTTGGGAGATTGGTGGTGGAGAAGGAGTTTTAACCGAAGCACTTTTGAAATTTGGCGTTGACCTCACTGTGTTTGAAATCGACTACGACTTGCAAAAGTTCCTTGAGGAGAAGTTTGCGGACAAGATTAACCTCGTGAAATCGGATGTGCTGAAGCTGAATTGGGATGAGATTCTCTCCGAGAAAGTCAAGGTAGTAGCCAATTTGCCCTACAACATCACTTCGCCGTTTTTGTTCAAAGTCATCAAAAATATCGATTGGTTTTCTTCGCTGACTGTGATGATTCAAAAAGAGGTGGCACAGCGGATTGTTGCCACACCGGGGAATAAGAAGTACGGGAGATTGAGCCTGAAGATGCAGTTTTATTTTGAGGTGAAAAAACTTTTTGACGTTTCCAGCGGTTCATTTTATCCTCCTCCCAAAGTCGATTCCAGCGTCATCATGGCTGTGCCGAGGGAAAATCGACCAGAAGTGGAAGATTTGGATTTGTATATGCGGGTTATTGATTTGGCTTTTTCCAACAGGCGAAAAATGCTGAGGGTAAACCTGAAACCGCTACTGAGCAAAGAGCAAATCCAAAAAATTGATTTCGATTTGACGTTGCGTGGGGAGAAGTTGTCGGAAGATGATTTTATTGAACTTGCACGGCAAGTTAAAAGTGTTATGTAATTTATTAGGAGAAATGAGATGAAAAAAGGTGTTTTAGTTATTTTTGCGTTTTCATTTTTTATGTTATTTGCGGGGCAGAAGCAAGATTTGCAATTCATATTGGGGCTTTGTTCCGATAAAAATTATGCGTTGGCGAAGACGGAGATTCTCAAATTCTTGCAAAAGTATCCTTCCAGCCAATACAAGCCGAAAGCAATTTACTTGTTGGCAGAGGTTTATTACAATTCCAAAGAGTACGATAACGCCTTGCAGAAGTACGAGGAAGTGGAGAAACTTTTGCCCGAATACAACGACAAGATTATCTTGGGCAGAGCGAAGAGTTACTACAATTTGGGCGAACTTTCCAAGGCAAAAGTCATTTTGGACGGATATTCTTACAAAGACAATTTGGAGCAGGTTTACTGCTTTTTGTCGCTAATAGCGTATGAGCGAAAAGATTTCATTCAGAGCGTAATTCAGAGCAAAAATTCCCTGAATGTTAAGCCAACTGGATATGCCAGAGTGCAGTTGATTTTGAGTTATTTGGCGTTGGACAAGCCAGAGCAGGCAAAGGAAGAGCTGACCGCTTCACTTCAGGATAGGGAGTATGGGCAAAATCTTTTGAACTATTTGTCGTATCTTTTGGGGAAGAAGCAGCATCAGAAGATTGTGGATTTGGAAGTTGATGAGAGCAAATTGTCGCCAAAGGCTCTGGAGAATTACAAGACGATTTTGGGGATTGCCAACTACAACCTGAAAAAACATTCGGAAGCTCTGGAAATTTTGCAAAGTTTGGAAAACCCTAACGCTAAATTCTATAAGGCATTGGTGCTGTTGGCTCAAGGCGAAAACGATAAAGCAAAAGAAATTTTCTTGAATTTGAAAAACTCTTCAAATCAAGAAATTGAGGCTAACAGCAGTTTCTATTTGGCAAAATTGAAATCGGAAACTTCGCCTATGAACGCCATTTACGATTTGAAAAATTTTGTGCAGGAACATCCGTCTCACGAATTTTCCGGCTCCGCTTTCTATTTGATTGGATGGAACTATTTCAAACTGAACAAATTCCAAAAAGCCGAGTTTTATCTCAAGAAATCTTTGTCGTTTAGCTTGGATAAGCAGATGCAAGCGGACGCAATTTTCTTGTGTGGAGAGAGCTTGTTTGCTCAGGATAAATTGCAAGAATCTTTGAAATTTTACCAAGATTATTTGAATGACAAATCTAATAAAAATTTCGCTGACCAAGCCTATTACAAGATGGGAGTTGCCAATTATCGTTTGGAGCGGAACACTGTGGCACAGGATAGATTTAAGTCTGTTATCAATCTGTTTCCAACTTCTTCTAAACTCGCCAGTAGTTATTTCTATTTGGGCGAAATTGAGTTTCAAGCGAAAAATTATAAGCAAGCCAAAGCGTATTTTTTGCAATCGATAGCGAAAGAGAAGTCGGAAAGCACCTATTCACGCTTGGCGGCAACTTGCTACAAATTGGGCGAGTTGACAGAGTCTTCGGAATACTTGTCCAAGGTAAAGAGCGTTAATCTGTACGAAAAGTACCTTTTGGAAGGCGATATTCATTTCAGCAAGCAAAAGCTGAATTTGGCTCTGGAAAGCTATAACAAAGCTCTGAATGCGAAGAACGCCAACAAAACGGAGATTATGATTAGGATTGCTTCGGTTTATTACAACGGGCAAGATTACGATAATGCGTTGCAAATTTACCAAGATTTGTACAAAAAGAGCAATGAGGTCGATTATTTGCTGAATATCGCCAACATCTATTTTGCCAAAGAAGATTTTAGCAACGCTGTGAAATATTTTATTTTGTACAAAGACAAAAGCAATAGCAGTTCGCCTGATCTTCTTTTTTCCATCGCCAATTGCTATTACAACAAAGGAGATTATCGTCAGTCGGTAGTCTATTACAAGAAGGTAATTTATCCCAAAAGCAAGTTTTTGCAAGAGGCTTTGGACGGATTGATTTGGGCTGGTTCGTGCGATTCTGCGATTGCAGTGGAGAGTGAACTCAATCAGCTACTTGCCAAATATCCCAATAAATCTTTTAAATCCAATGTGTTGATGCAAAAAATCAACTACTTCCAAAATTTGGGAAATTCTGCCAAAACTGTGGAGGCTTGTAAGGAATTTTTGGCGGTTAAGCCTCAAGATTTGCAGGTCAATTTGATTTTGGCGAAGAATTATGCTGTGCTTGGCGAATACAAGAAAGCGGACAACGTTCTGAGTGTGTGCAAGACGGACAATCCTGAAGTGGTGCTTAGTTGGTCGAAGTTGAAGCTAAAGCAAAACGACACCTTGGGAGCTCTTGATAAGTTGCAAAAAGGAGCTTTGTCCAGCAAAAATCAGCCGATTTGGTTGGAATATCTCAGGCTGTTGTCGTTGCGTGTTAGTCCGATATTTGAGAGTAAATTTGCGGAGTTCTCGTCGTTTGCAAATCAGGTGTATTTGCAACAGGCGAAAATTTATAAAGTCGATTATCTGATAAAGAGCAAAGATTATCCGAAAGCGACTGTTTTGGTCAACGAGCTACGTGGGAGCAAACACGAAGAGATTGTTAGCAAAGCGGGTTACTTTCTGGGGTTGATTTATTATGAACAACAGCAATACAAAGAAGCTGTAATCGAATTTTTGAAAACCGTTTACCTCTTTCCCGATAGGCAAGATTTGGCATTGCAGGCGAATGTGAAAGCGATTTATTGCTACTATTATTTGAAAGACCCGTCCAGAGCTACGACTATCTATGATAAAATTAAAAATAACTTGACTGAAAAAAAGGCGAAAGAGATTGCCTTTATGTTGGGGGTGACTTATGAGAAAGATAACATTTAGTCTAATTTTTATCTGTTTTTCTTGTTTGTTGTTTGCTCAAAATTCAGCGAGCAAAGCGAGTGAATATTACACTCAGAAAAAATATCAGGCTGCATTGCAGGAATATTTCAATTTGCCCGAAAATGCTGATACTTATTACAACATTGGCAATTGTTATTACAAGTTGGGAGAGTATGGCAAGTCAATTTTGTACTATCATCGTGCCTTGAGGTTCAATCCCAATTCGTGGCAAATCACAAAGAACTTGCAAATAGTCGAAAAAAGTCTTTTGGACAAGCCTGTTGAGCTGACGAAGATGGAAAGATTGTGGGAGCAAATCAACAGGAAATTGTCGTTGAATGCGTTGGCTGTGCTTGTTTTGGGTTTGCTGTTCATCATGTGTGTTTTTTGGATTGTTGCAGTTTACAAGCCTCGTGCCAAGTACTTGTCTTTTTTGTCGCTTATGCTTTGTTTGGCTTTGGGATATTTTGCTTTTCACAAGTATGAAGCTATGAAATCTGAAGCTGTTTTGATAGCCGACGAGGTCACGGGATACAGTGGGCCTGCGGAAGATTTCAAAACTGTTTTCACCATTCACGAGGGCAATTTCTTCACGGTGCTGGAGCAAGACGGACTTTGGAGCAAGATTAAGTTGAAACAAGGATTTGTGGCTTGGATTAAATCGGAAAATTTGGAAAAAATATAAATTTTAAGGAGATTCAGATGGCGAAAATTAGAGGAATCAAAGGATTGCGTCCAGCTTTGGACAAAGTGGATAAGGTAGCGTCTAGACCTTATGATGTGCTAAATTCTGCTGAAGCAAGGGTGGAAGCAGAGGGTAATCCGTACAGTTTTTTGCATGTGGTCAAACCAGAAATTGATTTGCCAGAAAGTGTTGATTTGTATTCGGACGAAGTTTATCAAAAGGGGAAAGAGAACCTTTATCGCTTCTATGAAGAGGGTGTGTTCGTTAGGGACGAAAAGCCGACGATGTACGTTTACAAGCTTGTGTGGAAGAATGTGAGCCAAGTTGGGTTGGTGGTTGGTGCTTCTGTGGAAGACTATGAAAACGACATCATCAAAAAACACGAGAAAACTCGTTCCGACAAAGAAGCCGACAGGGTAAAACATGTTGAGACGCAAAATGCAAATGCTGGACCGATTTTTTTGACTTATCGTGATAAAGCTGAAATTGATGCGATTGTTAGCAATGAGATGAAAAATGCTCCACTGTACGACTTTGACTGTGGCGACGGAGTGCAACACACTCTTTGGAAAATTTCCGATGACGCTGTGATTGCGAAATTGGAAAGCGAGTTTGCCAAAATAGACTATTTGTATGTAGCAGATGGACATCATCGTTCTGCCAGTGCAGCGATAGTTGGCAAACGCAAAAGAGATGCCAACCCAAATCATACAGGCGAAGAGGGTTACAATTTCTTTTTGTCTGTTCTATTCCCTGCAACTCATTTGTATATAATGGATTACAATCGAATTGTGCAAGATTTGAACGGACATTCTGTTGAGGAGTTTTTGTCCAAAGTGGGAGAAAAATTTATTGTGGAAAAACTCAGTGGAGAGCAAAAGCCGAGCAAGATGCACGAGTTCTCTATGTACTTGGCAGGTAGTTGGTATAAACTCACTGTAAAGCCTGAAATCATTGATAATAGCAGTGTTATTGGCGTTTTGGATACTTCGATTTTGCAAGAAAATCTTTTGGCACCGCTATTGGATATTCAAGACCCTAAAACCAGCAAGAGAATTGACTTTGTTGGTGGCATCAGAGGTTTGGGCGAGCTTTCCAAGAGAGTTGACGGTGGCGAAGCAGTAGCTTTTGCTCTTTATCCGACTTCTATCGAGCAGTTGATGAATATCGCTGATGCTGGCAAGATTATGCCTCCAAAATCTACTTGGTTTGAGCCGAAGCTCAGGTCAGGCTTGGTGGTCAACCTTTTGGACTGATTTGAATAATGTTTATTTTAACGCCTTGACGAATTAGTTCGACAGGGCGTTATTTTTTTGGGAGAAGAGGAAATGAATTTAATTTTGGATTATCTCGGACTTGCTGGAGTTTTCTTTATGGCTGTTTCTGGAGCTTTGACGGCGATGCAGAAAAAGTTTGATGCTTTTGGTGTTGCCATAATTGCCTTTGTTACAGCTGTTGGTGGAGGAACTCTCAGAGATATGTTATTGAATGACAAAACAGTGTTTTGGCTACACGAAATACTTTATATTTACATAATCTTATTGGGAACAATTTTTGCTATTGTCTTCAGAAATTATCTGAGTTATTTGCGACGAACTTTTTTTATTTTTGATGCTGTCGGTCTGGCTCTCTTCACTGTTTTGGGAGTTCAGATAGGAATTGATTTTAATCTCAATTTTTTAGTTTGCATCATCTTGGGAACAGTTACGGGAGCTTTCGGCGGTATTTTGCGTGATATTTTAGTCGGAGATGTTCCTATCATCTTTAAGCAGGAAATTTATGCTACCATTTCGATAATCGGCGGAATACTTTTCTATTTGCTTAATATTCATTGTGATATTGTGTATTTAACCAAAATTTTGCCGATAGTTTTCATTATTATTAGCAGACTAGTTGTGGTACATTACAAAATACATTTTCCGTGTTTTTCTTTGAAAGAAAATAATTGAACACAAAAAAAAGCCGAATTGTTCGTTCGGCTTTCGTTATGTTTAAATTCTGTTAGTCTCTATTTTCTCTGAAGTAAGGTATTCCCAGAGATTTCGGAGTTTGTGTGATTCTTCCTCTCAGGTTAACATAGAGCAAGAAAGCGATAGTAGCAAGGTAGGGAATAGTATTCAAGAGGAAAGTTGGCACGTTGAATCCCATCGCTTGAAGTCTGGGTTGCATAGCTTCCAAAATACCAAAAAGGAAAGCTCCGCCGAATGCGTAATAGGGATTCCAGTTGGCGAAGATGACCAAAGCGATAACAATCCAACCTTTTCCTGATGTCATTTTTTCCACCCAGAAAGGTGTGTAGCACAGGGATAGATAAGCTCCGGCAATCCCTGCCAAAAATCCTCCGAAAATGGTGCAGAGGTACCTGATTTTGATAACGTGTATTCCCATAATCTCACTGGCGAGAGGCTCTTCACCAGCAGCTTTCACACCGAGACCGTATTTGGTTTTGTTCAGGAAAATCCAAGCACAAATCACCAAAATATAACCGAGGTAAACCAAAATGTTGTGATCGAAAAATACAGGACCAATAAGAGGAATTTTGGACAAAAGAGGAATGGTAATATTGGGGAGATGATGAGACAGAGATTTGCCAATCAATTCTTCGCCCAACATAGCACTAAGTCCTGTACCAAAGGTGGTCAACGCAATTCCAGTTACGTATTGGTTTGTCCTCAGGGTAATGGTTAGAAAAGCGAAAATCAAAGCGAGCAATAACCCCACAATCCCAGCAACTATAACCCCCAGAGCGATGCTATTGTAGTGAAAGGCTGTGCCAAATCCAACACAAGCTCCCATGAGCATCATCCCTTCTATACCAAGGTTACAAATTCCTGATTTTTCCGTGATAATTTCTCCGATAGTGGCGAACAAGACGACTGTGCCACTAGCGACACCTGTAATCAATATTGACTGTAAAACTGTATACCAACTCATATTAGCTTTTCTCCTTTCCCACCACTTTGATGTTATAATTCTTGAAAAGTTCACTACCCAAGATAGCGAACAAGATAATTCCTTGAGCGATGGTTCCCATAGATGCAGGCAATCCCATCAACATTTCCAACATTTCTGATGCCGTGATGACAGCACTCATGAAGATGGCATAAATGACAATTCCAATCGGATTGGCACGAGCAAGCCAAGCAACGATAATCCCTGTGAAACCGTAGCCCATGGAGAGTTGATGTTGCAATTTGTACTGTACACCAGCTACTTCGCTCATTCCGGCAAGTCCTGCAAGCACACCACTCACCAAGAAAACCGAAAACATCACTTTTTTCACGTTAATTCCCGAGTAATTTGCGGATTTGGTGGATGCTCCAGTAAGGCGAACTTTGTAGCCCCATGTTGAATATTTCATGAGCAGATAGATGATAACCGTAGCTATAATTGCCAAAATTAGCCCGAAGTGAACTCGCTCAAATCCGAGAAGGGGCAGTCGTGCTTCCACGGGAAATTCTGGAGTGAATGGGTAGTTGTCTTCATTTTTCCATATTCCAAAAATCAAATGGTCAACCAAATAGACGGCAACATAGTTCAGAAGCAACGTCGTTATGATTTCGTCCACTTTGAAGCGTATTTTTAAAAATGCAGGAATAAAAGCCCAGAAAGCTCCACCGACACCACCTGCTACAATCATCAAAGATAATTCGATAAACCTTGGCATAGTGGGTAGATGCATTACGATAGCCGTGGCAAACATTGCTCCGATGTAGAGTTGTCCGTCGGCACCGATATTCCACACTGTGCTGGTGAGAGCTATGCCTACTGCAAGCCCGCAAAATAGAAGAGGGGTAGCTTTTACCAAAACTTCACTAATTCCGTATGTAGTAAAAAGAGTAGTGTCCAGAGACACCCAAAACGCTTCAAGAGGGTTCACACCCTTGAGAGCCACAATAATCCCGCAAACAATAAAAGCAATGCATATGGCAATCAAAGAGATACCCACATCCATTTTGGCGTTAACTCTTTCTTTTTGGATTAATTTTAATTTCATCATTAGTTAAGCTCCTTTTATTTATCCAAATCTTCTTGATGAGTACCACTCATCATCAAACCAATTTCGCTGATGTCATAGTCACCGTTTTTGAATTGACCCATAAACTTGCCTTCGTACATCACAGCTAAATTATCGGCGAGTCCGAAGAGTTCGTCAAAATCGCTGGAAACCAACAAGACAGATTTCCCTTGATTTCGCAAATCCAAAAGTGACTTTCTGACAAAATCTGTTGCACCCACATCCAATCCTCTGGTTGGGTATGAGCAGATAAAAAGGTCGCTTCCCGCTTCGATTTCTCTGGCGATGATAATCTTTTGCAAGTTACCACCAGAGCATAAAACCGCTGGGAAGTTCATTCCTGGGTGTAGAACGTCGTATTTTTCCAGAATGTTGCACTCAGTGTATTCTTTCAGCTTTTTGATGTTCAAAAAACTTCTTTTTTGATAACCTTCTTTGCGATAAATTTTGCACACGGAGTTTTCCCAAATAGGTCTGTTTCCAGCAACTCCCACATTAACTCTGTCGCTGGGAATGTAGCTGATGCCCGCATCGATTCTTTCGCAGATGCTGGATTTTGTAATGTCTTTGTTATTCAGAAAAATTTTCCCCGACTTGACGGGCATAATCCCCATGATAGCTTCCATCAACTCGTATTGCCCGTTACCAGTAACTCCAGCAATTCCCAAAATTTCTCCCTTCTTGATGCTGAAGCTGATTTTGTCAACAGTGGGAACTTCTCCTCCGACAGTCAGATTTTCCACGACTATAGTGCAGTCTGAGCAGTTGACGTCTTTGCGATCGAAAATAATTGTCTCTTTCTCGCCAACCATCATCACGGAGAGTTCCTTGGGTTGCACTTTGTCCGTGGCAATAGTCCCGATTTTGTCGCCTTTCCGCATAACGGTGATGATATCGGCAACCTTGAAAACTTCCGGCATCTTGTGTGTGATAAAAATTACCCCTTTGCCGGTTGAAGCAATTTTCTTGAAGGTCTCCAACAAATTGTCGGCTTCCTGCTTGGTAAGTACTGTGGTTGGTTCGTCAACTATCAGCACTTGCACATCACGTACCAGCATCTTCAGAATTTCAGCTTTTTGCCTCACCCCGATAGGCACTTGATCGCATCTGGCATCCCAATCAAGTTTAAAGTCAAATTTTTTGGCGTAGTCCATGATTAGCTCTTTACGCTCTTTCATGTCAAGCCACGCTTTGTTTGACGGCAATCCCAAAATTATATTCTCCAAAATAGTGAGGCTACCCACGAGGGAAAGCCTCTGGTGAACCATGCCAATACCCTTTTGCAAAGCTTCACCTGGAAAATTTAATTTGAAAGGTTTTCCGTCAAATTCGATAGTACCGGAATCTTGCTGATAAACGCCTGTTAATATATTCATTAAAGTCGTTTTGCCAGCACCGTTTTCGCCGAGCAGAGCGTGAATTTCGCCCTTCTTGAGAACAAAATCAATATCGTTGTTAGCTTTGTTTCCAAAGAAACTTTTATTGATTTTATTCATTTTCACTAGAATATCACTCAAGCTTCCTCCTAATCAAACAGTTATTAAATAAAACATTGTAATTTCTCGACCACGCAAATGCACGACAAATAACGTGGCAAGGAAAAATTTCAATTAAATTTTGTCCTAAAAAATATAGGTTTTTGAGCGTAAAAAAAAAGATGGTCGTAATCGAAAAAAAAGTTTGACATATAAAAAGGCTCTTTCACTTTAGTCAAAGAAATATCACAAAACAAGGAGATGATGATGAGAAAAAGTGCAAAATTGTTTCTCGCAGTTGTGGCTATGCTGTCTTTGACGGTAAGTTTGATGGCTGCAGGTGTGGACGAGTTGAGAGTTGGTGCCGTATATATCGGTCCTGCTCGCGACGGAGGTTGGACTCAAGCCCATGATGATGGTATCGAGTCTTTAAGAGATTTGCCTTACGTTAAGAACATCATGAAAAAAGAGGAAGTTCCGGAAAGCTCCGAAGCTACCAAAGCAATGACTCAAATGATTAAATTGGGAAAATGTAACCTCATTTTCGCTACTTCATTTGGTTATATGGATCAAGCAATGGGAGTTGCCGAAGATAATCCTAATGTAGTTATCATGCATTGTTCTGGATACAAAACCGCTAAAAATATGGGAACATATTATGGTAAAATCTACCAAGCTAAATTCTTGGGCGGTATGGTAGCCGGAATGATGACAAAGTCGAACAAAATCGGTTATGTGGCACCTATCGCTATTCCTGAGATTTATCGTCTTGTTGATGCTTTTGCTCTTGGTGTTAAGTCTGTTAATAAAGATGCCAAAGTACAAGTTGTATGGGTTGGTTCATGGTTCGATCCTGCAAAAGAGATGGACGCTGCTAAATCTATGATTGAGCAAGGTTGTGATGTTATTACTCAAGGTGGAGACTCTCCAGCTCCTCAACAAGCTGCTGAAAAAGCAGGTGTTTGGGCTATCGGTCATGACAACGACATGAGTGCTTACGCTCCTACAAAAAGCCTTACTTCAGTTGTATGGCATTGGGGAGTTATCTACAAGATGGTTGCTGAAGCTGTTCATAAAGGAACTTGGAAAGCTCAAGGTCCTTCTGAATTTTGGCCAGACATCAGCACTGGTGTAGCTGGACTTACTCCTTTCACCAAAAATGTACCTAAGAAAGTACAAAAGAAAGTTGAAGACATGAAAGCCAAGATTATTTCTGGTGAATACAAAATCTTCGAAGGTCCTATCAAAGATCAAGACGGAAAACTCAGAGTTAAAAAAGGTCAAGTTATGAAACCTCAAGAACTTTTGAGCATGGACTGGCTTGTTGATAACGTTGTAGGTAATAAAAAATAATTTTATTTTTTAGATTTAAGCGGAGACTATTTTAGTTTCCGCTTTTTTTGTTTAGTTTGATTGACATTTTGTTTGCTTTTTCGATTTGTTCCGTTATGATTAATTTTAAGTTTGATGTTTCGGCTTTATCTCTTTGTGCCGACAAGATATACGTTTTTCCCGATGATTTTCATTTGAAGCGATGTGTTTACAAAATGCAATCTTCAGGAATAATTCCTCGGAGCAGTTTTCTTACACAGGAGCAATTCTTTGCTGGATTGCAGGATTATTCCGCTTTCCCTTTAATACCTCAGGAGCTTAAGGAGTTGGTTTTTTGGCGAGTATGTGCCAGTGGCGAGAGCTTTGAGGATACTTCCGATAAGGCAAAGCGATTTTTCTCTTTTTGGAAAGAGGTTAATGGATTGTCGGTTGAACTGGAAGAGATAGAGAAAAATTTAGCTCCAAACCAGATGAAACGTTGGAAGAGGCAACTAGGGTACAGGGGAAAATATCTGCAACAAATCAGGTCAATGGGATTTGCGGATGACGAGGTCGAAAATTTTGAATATGGTGGCGAATTGCTTTACGATAGTTCGCTTGTTTTTTACGACTGTCTGAATATTACTCCCAAACAAGCAAAATGGTTGAAAAGCACAAATAAAGAGATTGAATTTGCGTTTCCATTCTCCGAGTCTATGTATGATAAAGAAGATTTTTGTCTTTGTGATTTCAAAATAAAAGATTTTGAAAAACTTTCTTTCCCGAAAATTGAGATAAAGCGATACGAAGATAAATTTTTCATGGACGCCGCTTTGGTTAATGACGGTGTTAGGCTTGCATATGGCAAGAAATCTGCGACAGCTTTCGATATTTTTGGCAACGATATTTTGCTTAAGGATAAGAAAGTTTTTCGCTACCTGTCGACTCTCAAAGAGCTTATAGAAAGCATTAAAGATGATAGAATTCCTTTGCATAATCTGTTGAATTTGGTTTTGATAAATCCTTGGGAAAGTGAAAATTGTGTCGAAAATGTCCTTAATAAGGAATTTGTTCTAAATTTGATAAATAAGCAATATAAGTTTTTGCCGAATAGTGAGATAAAAGCGGAATTTCTTGCTTTCATTCGGGAGTTCTGCACTAATTTTGATTTTTTCTTTTCTTATTTAGAGAAGTTGGATGATAATTCTATTTATTTGAACAAAGTGGAAGAGATAAGAGAATTAAACAAAACTGTTGAACTCAGTCCTCTGCAGGCTTTGGACTATTTTTTGAGCAAGAACGCCACGGAAATTGTTGCTGAGGATAAAAGTAAGGTCAAAATCAAGCCTTTGATTACCAAGGTTTCAATGGATAGTTTTGCTATTTATGATGCAACTGAAGGGTTCCTAAACAGTTTTTGTAGTGATGCTGATTTTTTTAGTGAGGAGCAAAAGAAAAATTTAGGACTTTTGACTAAGGAGCAAACCAAGAGAATTCGCAAATATTTGTTTTTTTCTTTGCTCACAACCTCTGAGCACACCACCATTTATACCTACGAAGAGCCGAGCAACAACATTCAAATTGCATCTGTTTTGGAAGAGTTGAACGCTTCCGACTTGGATGTGAATTTTACTGAGCATAACGACTTGAATTTAAATGAGTTGTTGTCGTTGATTTTGCCGAGCGAGGATGCTCATAATCCTGAAAAAGAGAAAGAGTTTATTTTCCCGTATGCGGGTGAGGATTTGAACAATTTCTCTTATAGCGAAGCCAAGAGTTTGCTGGAAAATGCGGAGAATTACTATCTTAATTGTGTTCTGAAAATCAGGGAGTTCAATTTGCCGTCACGAAGCATCGAAAATAATTTGCTTGGGGAGATAGCCCACAAGATTTTTCAACTGTATCTTCAAGGAGGAGCGAACGAAAATATTTCGGAGATAGCTGAAAAAGTTTTGCTTCAATATTTTGACAAACTGCCCAACAATTACCACAAGATATATTTTGAAAAATACACAGTGGAAACCATCAAAAAGAGTTTGAAACATTTTGCTTCTGAGTATAAACAAGATGATGGGGAATGCGAAAAAAGTTTTGAAAAGTATTTCCCTGAACACGATATAGCTTTGCGAGGGCGGTTGGATTATTTGACCAAGGATGGTTTGTACGATTTCAAAACTGGAAGCAAAAACAATTTAGACCCTGCTCAACTGGCGTTCTATTCTTTGCTTGCTGAGAATTTGTCGGCGTATTTTTATCTTATTTTTGGAAATGAGTTAGTCCCTTTTGCTAAAAAGAGAAATTATCAACCAATTTTGTCTGCTCTAAAGTCTAAGATACGACAAATTAAAACGGAAGGTTTTAAAGAAAAATACGACGAATAATTTTCGGGAATTTATCCCATTTTTTCTTCGATGAGTGCCAACCTGGTTTCACAGTCTTCTTTTGTCTCAAGGTAAATAGGTTCGGAATAATTAGCCTCAATTCTGCTGAAAGGCTTGGGAATTATCAATCTGTCCCAAGAGGATAGTCGCCAACAGGAGCTGAATTTCATTTCTATGCAGACGATGGGAATTTGTTTTTTTTGAGCGATGAAGAGAAATCCGGGTTTGCATTGCTTAGCAGGACCTTTCGGACCATCCAATGCAGTGGCGACGGTATTGTCGATTTTGAGCAGAGCCTTGAGGGCAGCAACGCCGTTTTTCCCAGACGAACCACGAACTGTTTCAAACCCAAGAGCTTCCAAAGGACCAGCGATTAGTTGCCCGTCCTTGGATGTGGAGACCAAAACAGCTTCACCTTCGTTTCTATGGCAGTACGCTAGCGTGATTAGGTTGCAATGCCAAAAGGCGAAGATTTTTTTCATTTCCACGGGTGGAACGTTGGTTCGCACGATTTTGCAAGTCAGACAAAGAAGTTTGATTAACCAAGCACCGAGGTGTTTTTCTAAAAAGATAAAAAATTTATTGTTCATACTTCAAACTTGCTTTAAATGGTGAATTTTTGTGTCAATGAAAATTTGAGAGGTGTGCTTTTACTTTGAAGAGAATATTAGCTTAATCTTTATATTCTTTTATCAATTCGGTCAAGAAAACTGACGTCTCATTCAAAATATCAAAATCAATATTGTCAATGGTATCATTGGATGTATGGGTCAAGTTTAATACTGTTTCAAACAAATTTGATGAAGTTACGGTAATGCAAGGAACTCCTTGAAATGCAAAAATTGCATGATCTCCAGCATACCATTGTGTGCCTTCGACAATGAAATCGTTTTTAAAAATCTTTGAATTTAACCAATTTTGCTTACTTTCAATAAAATTATACGAAGACAATGCCGTTTTAGATGCTACATGCCCTGGTGAATCAATATTTATGACAAGTTTTATTTCCGACATATCATTTCCGATATGCTTAAGATATTCTAATTGTCCATTAACTCCAAAATATTCTTCACCATTGAACGGGACAAAATCTATGTCATATGTATCGTTATAATCTTTTAAATTGTCTAAAATTTGAAATAAAACTTCAATCCCAGCGGCGTTATCAATTGCACCTACCGTCTCATACTTAGAATCCATGTGTGCACAAACAACAATTTTGCCTTTCCCATTGTTTTTTTTTGAAGCTACAATCTGTCTTCCCACTGAAATTTCTGTTTTAGAAGCTATTTTCACTTTGATTAAACCTTTGCTTTTAGTGAATTTGTCTGCTGTAATTTTATCTGTATATGCTGATGGAATTGGAAAGTTTCCATCTTCAAATAGAGGGAATGGATTTAATCCGCACATTGGATGTTTTCCTGTTATGGCGATAATTGCTTTAGGTTGCTTTTCTTCAAATAGCTCAATTAGTGCTTTATGCTCATCGGGATAATAAAATGGAAAGTTTTTAGGCAGTAAGGGTTGCTGAGTCAAATCGCCACTAAGAACGATTATTTTATCTGTGATATTTTTGCTTTCTAATTCTTCCAATGTTGATGCTATCTCTAATTCACCGATTCCGTCAAAAGGAGGAGAAAAAGGACTTGGGAATATCTCGCATTGCGTTCCTTCCAAATCAATATATGAAAATCCTTTGCTCCAACGCTTACAGTCAAATTGTAAAATATTTGCCTCATATCCAGCTTGAATAACTTTGCTGAGAAGAAAATCACTAACTTCTTCGTTTGAGTCAGTTCCTACAGGGCGTTCTTTTAAAATTCTATTGATAATTTTCATATAAATCCATCTTTGTATTTATTCCATGCACTTTGAAAGCCTCCCTTTATGCCTTTTGCCAAAACTTAAATAGGCTCCACCTTGGAAAATTTCAATTTGATACTTTCTTTTTTGTCTTTTAACAAAACAATTAAAGCTGTTTCCGTTAACTTAACAACTTCTAAAATTAATGGTTTATTTGATTTACTATTGTATAAATGAAGCGATTTCCTTTTCGGCATCCATTCCCATGTCCCTGTTTCATTTTCCCCTTCATCTATGCTATCAAAAGTCCCATCTTCATAAAATTGTAAGTAGTCATTTTTTTCGTTCTCTTCGGGAGAAAAAGTCATGCCATAATAAATATATCCTTGGAAATCCCACTTCTCGCAAAAGTCTAACTTTGAAAAACTTTTTGCGTTTATACTTGTTGCAAAAATAATTAGTAATATTGTTAATGCTCTGTTCATTTTAGTTAATCCTCATCTGTGGTGTAATTGGGGGTAGATAACGTCTCAAAGTTGGTGTAAATTTAAAAAGTAAAAAATGGTCACTTTTGTTCTCATGTTACAAAAAGTTAACACGAGGAGGCAAAAATGACCAACAACCATGATAAAAAACTTGAAGAATTTACAAATTTTGTCAAGGACGAAACGAGTAATAATTTAGCAAAAATTTTGAAAACAGCTGTAAATCAACTGTTTCAGGCAGAATTAGAGTCATATTTGAATGCTAAAAAATATGAGCGAAATGAGGAGCGAACAACTTATAGAAGTGGGTTTAGAGCCAGAAAACTTGCCACTAGTTTAGGCGAGTTAGAAATTGATTTTCCCAAAATAAGAAAGGGTACTTTCACATCTTCTGTAATGGAGAAATACAAACGAATCGATAGGTCGCTGATAAGCATAGTTCAGCAGGCTTACATCAATGGAGTTTCTACTCGGAAAATGAAAAAATTGTTCGACAAGCTTGGGATAAAAAATTTGGACAAAAGCACAGTTAGCAGGTATATTCAGCCGATTCAACAAGAGGTAAATAAATGGAAATCTCGCAAATTGGCTTCAAGATATGAATACATCTGGATTGATGCAATTTACACTAAAGTGCGAGAAAATGGGCAGGTTAGACCGCAAGCAATTATGATTGCTCTTGGCTTAACGGAAGATGGAAAGCGAGAAATTTTGGGATTTGAGATGCACCTGAAAGAAGCCGAAAGTTCTTGGGAAGAGTTCTTTTTGAGCCTAAAGCACAGAGGTTTAAGAAAAACAAATATGTGGATAAGGGATGATCATGATGGTCTGAAAGCCTCTTTAACCAAGTGCTTTCCGTGCCAAATTCAGCAGCGATGTATTGTGCATTGGCAAAGAAATTTGTTGGATAAAGTTCCGAAGAAAGATTTGGGCTGGCTAGCTCCTCTGAGTAGCAATTTTGTGAAATCAGCAAACTTGGAAGAATTTAAATATCACAAAGATAAGTTGTTGTCAAATGTTGAAAATAAAGGGAGTGAACGACTTTTTGACTGGCTTGAGGAGACCTTGCCTGAAGTTAGCAATTTTATTGCCTTACCAGAACAACATTGGGCGAAAATTAAAAGTACTAATCCGATAGAACGACTGAATGAGGAGATTAGACGACGAGAAAAAAGCATCAGAATTTTTCCTAATTGTGAGAGTTGTAATCTTCTAATTGGAGCAATTTTGGTTCAGCAAAACGAGGACTGGACAGAGGGCCGAACCTATATGAGTATAATAAAAACAGAAAGAGCCAACTTACAGAAAAAACTTAAGTTAGCAGAAAATTTTTAAGAATAATTAAAACATGAGAGAATTAACACCACAAATGAGACTTGACTTGGGGGTATGTACTATAAAGTATCCACCCTTGTTAATTTTTATGCCTCTCGAACATAAATATTTTTTGGCGATTTTCTATCTCGTCATCAATCAAGCAGTAAGTACTCTCAACATCCGAATTACAAGTCGGATTAGCTTTTGGAATAAGCAAATGCTTTGTACTATTTTTGGCTACTATTTTTTTATAAATTTGGCTGTTACAAATTGTTAATTTAGGGTGGATTTTTTTAGTGTGACCTTTCCAAAAATTTAAGTTACTCAAATATTAATTTAGAGTAAACAATTTAGTGTGGTTTTGTTATTTTTCTACTTTTAGTTTGACAAAGATTTATTTAGGTTAATTATTCGCACGTGTTTCCGAGCTCACTGTCTCGTAGTGGTTATCAGACCGCCGAACATGAGCCGATAGGGCATAATTGGAAACAGTTATACCTCCCGCATTTGGAAAGGAAACAAAACCAAATTAATGGGAGGATATGATATGTCCAAGAAAAAAGTGTTGTTTTTGCAACCTGAGAAGTGTGTTGATTGTCGCAATTGTCAATTGGCATGTTCTTTAGCTCATGAGGGAGTTATTAGCCCTTCAAAATCTTGTATTTCCGTTTTAGCTGCCGAGTCTAAGTTTTCCGTACCACTTACTTGTTTGCAATGTAAAGAAGCTGCTTGTGTAGCTGTTTGTACTCCAGGAGCTTTGAGTAAAAATCAAGAAACAGGCAGAGTTGATTTTGACAAAAGTAAGTGTATAGGCTGTCGTCTGTGTGTATCTGCTTGTCCTTTTGGCAACATTTCTTATTCCACCGATGCAGGTAAAGTTTACAAGTGCGATACTTGTGACGGCGATCCGACTTGTGCCAAGGTTTGTCCGACTGGGGCTATCTCTTGGGTAGACGAAGATGAAGAAACTTTGGAGCGCAAAAAAAATATTTCAGAAAAGTTACTTCAAGCTTTTGGTATGGAGGTGTAATATGAATGCTTGGACAGGAAAAGTTTTAAGAGTTAATCTGAGCAAAGGTTCAGTTGAAGTTGAAAAGTTGAATTACGATTTTGCTAAAGATTATATTGGTGGCAGAGGTTTGGGTGTCAGATATTTTGTGAATGAAGTATCTCCTAAAGTTGACCCGCTTTCTGCTGAAAATAAATTGATTTTTGCCACAGGTCCTTTAACTGGGTGCATGGGATCTTCTACAGGAAGATATGAAGTAGTTTCCAAATCTCCTTTAACAGGAACGATTGCCGGTTCAAATTCAGGGGGACATTTTGGTCCTGAATTGAAATTTGCGGGATACGACATGGTAATTTTCGAAGGCAAATCTTCCAAACCGGTTTATTTGAGTGTAGATGATGACAAAGTTGAACTTCGCTGTGCTGAGGAACTTTGGGGGAAGGATGTGCCTACAACCACAGATACTATCCAACAAGCTACTTCTCCAAGTGCCAAAGTTTGTTGTATAGGTCCTGCAGGTGAGCAATTAGCTGTGCTGGGATGCATAATGAATGATAAAGACAGAGCAGCCGGAAGAACAGGATTGGGTGCCGTTATGGGTTCTAAAAACCTCAAAGCTATCGCAGTACATGGAACAGGACATGTAACTCCTGCAGATCCTAAAAAAGCTTTTGACGTGACTATCGATGTTATGGGCAAACTAAAGGCTCATCCGGTGGGAGGAACAGGCCTTCCTACTTATGGGACTAATGTTTTGGTGAATATTATCAATGAATCTGGAGGATTCCCTACTCGCAACTTCACGGATGCTCAATTCCCAACTGCCAACAAAATCGGTGGAGAATCTCTAGCGGAAAATCAATTGGTTAAAAAGAAATCTTGTTTTGGTTGTTCTATTTCTTGTGGACGTGTGTGTAAGGTTACCAACGAAAAATTTGCTGGATATGGCGAAGGTCCCGAATATGAATCTGCTTGGTCTTTCGGTGGACAATGTGGCATTGATAATCTCGATGCTGTAGTTAAGGCGAATTTCATTTGTAATGAAATGGGATTGGATACAATTTCTGTTGGTTCAACTGTTGGTTGTTTATTAGAGATGTACGAAGCAGGTTTGGTAAAAAAAGAAGATGTTGGTTTTGAAATTGGTTTTGGCAATGCTGAAGCTATGGTAAAATTGGTAAGCATGACTGGAAATATGGAAGGAATAGGGAAATTGATTGCCCAAGGTTCTTACAGATTAGCAGAACATTTTGGCGACACCAGTTATTCAATGAGTGTGAAAAAACTTGAAATGCCGGCTTATGACCCCCGAGCTATTCAAGGCATAGGATTGAACTATGCCACCTCGAATAACGGTGCCGCCCATGTTAGAGGTTACACTATTTCACCTGAGGTACTAGGTGTTCCTGAAAAAATTGACCAATTTGCCACCGAAGCAAAAGAGGTTTGGGTTAAAGGTTTCCAAGATTTGACGGCTTGCATCGACTCTGCTGGAATTTGTTTGTTTAGCACATTTGGTCTTGGGGCTCCTGAGATCGCCGACCAACTTGTTGCTAATACTGGTCTTGATTATACCGCTGACAGCATAGTAGCTATTGGTGATAGAATACATAACTTGGAAAAGTTGTTTAATCTTGAGGCAGGTATTTCTCCTGCTGAAGATACACTTCCCAAGAGAATGTTTGAGTTGCCGATAGTAACAGGACCTGCCAAAGGCAATACCAGCAAGGTAAAAGAAATGCTTCCACGCTATTATGAAATAAGAGGCTGGGGAACTGATGGCATTCCTACCAAAGAAAAATTGAAAGAGTTGGGATTAGCAGAGATTAAATTTCTCTAAATTAAGTTAAAATGGGACTCTGTATGTAACTAAAGATTGCTACAGGGTTCCATTATTTTAAAAAAGTTAAGGATGTTTAAATGTTTAAAATATTTAAGAAGGATGAAAAACCAGAAGTTAAGAAAGTTGTTCCCTCATTATTGGCTTGTCCTATCTGTGGAAAGAGACATATTAATCAGAAGGTTTTGGATTTAGTTAGTAAAAAAACTGGAATTTCAAGTGAAACGTTAATTGTTTGCCCTGAATGTCGAAGGGAAAGAACTTCAATGAATCTTTTGTTTGGAATTTCTAAATGAGTATAACCCTTAAACTTTTTGCTTATTTTAGGGATAATAGAGGCGAAGTCCTCAAAATCGATTACACCGAGGGCATGCGTCCATCGGATTTGTGCAAGAAGATAAACCTTGATTTAGAAGAAGTCTCCATTCTTTTGGTAAACGGCGTTTACACCAAAGAAGACCCATTACTTGAGGATGGAGATTTGGTTTCTATGTTTCCTGCTGTCGGTGGAGGTTAGGGGAAAGTTCTTTTAATTTTCTCCCAAATTTATTTCAACTTTCAGTGTTTTTATTTCTTCGATTTTCTTCAAGTTTTTGGCATAAGCCAAAATCACATCGGCGAAAGTTTTGCCCACGTATTCTATCATGGGGATAGTTTTTCCGTTAACTGTTAGAGTGATATTTGTTTTGCTCTCTTCGATTTTCTCGTTTATCATTTTGACTACTTCCTCCGCATTTTTTGTTGCATCTATCAATTTATAATCTTCAATTGATTGCTTCCCAATTTGCGAATAAACTCCTGCATAGCAAATAATGTTACTAAATTTAGCCTTTTCTAAATCTGCTTCATTTCTAAGGCAAACAATCTTGGGGTAATTTGAATCTTTATAGCCTTCCAAAACAAGAAAATCGCTTTTTGCTTCGTTGACAATGGATGATAGAGGTATTTTTTCTTTGCTTACCTCAAAGCTGATTTTGGGATTAGTTCCGATTATCTTGTCCGCACCAGCTTGCAAGGCTCTGTCTGTGTCCGTGCCAACTCCGTCAAAAACTATATTTTCGGAGTGAATATCTTTGGCGTAAGTTACCGAAAAACCTTTGCTTTTCAAACACTTAATCAGGTTAATAGCCGTAGTTGTTTTCCCCGATTTACTAAATCCACAAACAGCGATAATTTTCATTTCCTCAAGTTCCTTTAGAGATGTAATTTGCAAGTTTTATTCTGAGTTCATCGGAAAGCAAATTATTTTTAGTTTTTGGAAATGTAAATTTATTTCTTGACTTTATTTGAAATTAGAGAGTCCTTGGGTATCGTCTCGGGGGAAATAATGAATAGTAAGTCAGCCTTAGATAAAATTCTAAGTAGTGTCGATAGTTTGCCATGCCGTAAAGTTAGCGTATTCAAAAGTAAAAATTATACTCTTTCTTCTTCTGTCTTTGCTCAAATCGATTTGCCTTCTTTCAACAAATCTGCTATGGATGGCTATGCTATAGGCAAAAACGAAAGCCAAAAAATTTTGCAAGTCGTTGATTTTACGCCTGCTGGCGATATTCCTTCCACCAAACTTTCTGATGGAAAAGCTGTCAAAATTTTGACTGGTGCTCCTGTTCCTTTGAACGCTTGGAAAGTTATTCCCAAAGAATTGACCTGCAAAAATGAAAAAACTAGCGTAATTCTTGCTTGCGATGTGAATGACGTGCCGAGTAATATTTGTCTGGTAGGCGAAGATATTAAAAAAGGACAATTGCTATATCCCTGTGGAACAAAGATTGATGCCCGAAAAAGAGCTACTTTATCTTTTGCTGGAGTCAAAGAGGTGAAAGTTTTCCCGAAGCCAAAAGTTGCCGTTATTACTACAGGCAATGAGATAATTTCTGCAGATGAAAGTAGAGGCGAGTACCAAGTTTACAATGCGAATGCGGAATTGCTTTCGGGACTTTTGAGTGAAGTTGTTGATGTGGCGGATTTTTCCCATGTTACCGATGATTATGCTTTGGTTGAAGAGGAATTTAAGGCGAAAATTGAAAAGAGTGATTTTTTGATTTTCACAGGCGGAGCTTCTGTAGGTAGGTTTGATTACGTGAAGAAAATGCTAAAGTCGGTGGAAGCAGAAGAAATCTTTTCTGGCTTGTCCATTAGGCCAGCTCGTCCTACGGGATGTTTTTTGTATAAGGGGAAATTGGTTTTTTCTCTTCCGGGTAATCCAGTGGCGGTTTTTCTGGCTTATCATTTATTTGTTTTGCCGGTGATTTATAAGATGCAATCACGAGAGTATAATTTTTTTGAAGAAGTGGAAATCAAGGAGCAATTGATTGTAAAGCAAAGAGATAGAGAGAATTTCATTCCTATAAGATATGATGGAAAGAGGATAGAGCAATTGGAGTATAATGGTCCTGCGGATTTGTATCATTTGTCACTTGCCGATGGATTTTTGGTGATACCAGCAGGAGTTAAACTTATAGAAAACAAAGCGAAAGTTTTGTTTTTTTAAAGACAAAAAATAAAAGGGGGACATAATTATGTTCAAAAAAATGAAATTAGTAGTGCTGATTTGCATTTTTGCTTTTTCATCTCTGCTTGCCAAAGAAAGCAAATTGGTGATTTTTCATGCAGGAAGTCTTGCTATTCCTTTACAAAAAATGAGTGAGGCTTTTAACAAAAAGTATCCTGATGTAAATATTATGCGGGAAGCTGCGGGTTCTCGTACTTGTGCTCGCAAAATCAGTGAATTGAACAAGAAAGCTGACATCATGTTTTCTGCGGATTACACCGTGATTGATCAGCTTTTGATTCCCAAATTTGCTGATTGGAATATTCATTTTGTTACCAATGAAATGGCGATAATGTTTGGTCATGATGCAAAATACACCGATGAAATCACTGCCGAAAATTGGGCAGATATCTTGCTTCGCGATGATGTGACTTATGGACATTCTGACCCGAATGCAGACCCTTGTGGATATAGAAGTCAATTGGTGTGGCAATTAGCCGAAAAATATTACAAGAAACCAGATTTGTATAAAAAATTGAAAGAAGGCAATCCTATCATCAGACCGAAAGAGACTGATTTGGTGGCTTTGTTGGAAGCAGGCACACTCGATTACTTGTTTATCTATCGTTCAGTTGCTCAGCAACATGGAGCTAAATATTTGGTTTTGCCCGATGAAATAAATCTTAAAACTAATGAATTTGCAGATTTCTATAAGCAAGCATCTGTCGATATTTCTGGCAAGAAGCCCGGAGAATTTATCACGAAGAAAGGTGCTCCGATGGTGTATGGTGTGACTATTCCGACTAATGCAAGAAACAAAAAAATGGCTGAAAAATTTGTGGCTTTTGTTTTGAGCGAAGAGGGTAGAAGAATTATGGAAGACAATGGTCAGCCTGCTATAGTTCCAGCTAAAATAACTGGCAAGGTTAAATCTGCTCCTCGTTCCATAAAAAAATATGTGAAAGAATAAGTAGAAAGGAAAAACCAGTGAAAAAAGTTTTCGTCTTTTTGGGAGCAGTACTCATCTTTTTGATAGTGTTTCCAATTGTGAAGATTTTTTGGGGACTTGACCCTGTTGTGCTTGGCGAAACTCTGAGAGAATCCACAGTTTTTTCGGCTGTTTTTACCTCTTTGGAATGTTCTCTTTATGCCACAATTGCGGGATTTTTCTTGGGAATTCCCTTGGCTTATCTCATCGCCAGACACAATTTCCCGGGTAAAGGGCTGGTTTCAGCAATTATAAATATCCCTATCGTCGTGCCACATTCGGCGGCAGGGATAGCTCTCTTGTCGGCGTTTGCCTCGCATACATTTTTTGGAAAAGGACTTGCTGCACTTGGACTTACCATTATCGATACCAAACTTGGAATAAGCTTAGGAATGTTTTTCCTTAGTGTGCCTTTTCTCATCAATCAAAGTATCGGTGGCTTTCTGAGTTATGACGAGAGAATAGAAAAATCTGCCCGAGTTTTGGGAGCAGGTTTTGCCAGAACTTTTTTTACAATTAGTTTGCCACTTGCTCGACATGGCATCATCAAAGGTTTCATCATGATGTGGGCTCGTGGCATTTCGGAATTCGGAGCTGTAGTCATTTTGGCTTATCATCCGCTAACAGCATCCGTTTTGATTTTTGAAAGATTTGGAGCTTTCGGCTTGAAATTTTCCAAGCCGATTGCCTCCTTATTAATTTTAATCTGCCTTTTCATTTTTATGGTAGTGCAATTGATTTCCAATGTTAAAAATAGATCAGATAACTAAAAAATTTTCACAATTTACGCTGGACGAAATAAATTTCACTATCAACAAAGGTGAGTGTACAGCGATTTTGGGACCTTCTGGCTCAGGCAAAACCATTCTGATGGAAACGATAGCCGGTATTCACAAGCAGACTTCTGGGGAATTGTTCTTGAATGGGGAGGAGATTACCGACACCAAGCCTGAAAACAGAAATATTTCCCTTCTGTATCAAAATTATATGCTTTTCCCGCATTTCAACGTTTACGAAAATATAGCTTTCCCACTTAAGTTGCGGAAAATTCCCGAGATTCCCCAAAAGATAAGAAAAATCGCTCACTTATTGAAGATAGAACATCTTTTGAAACGCTCCGTGAAGAACCTTTCTGGTGGAGAAAAACAGCGAGTTGCTTTGGCTCGGGCTATTATTTTTGAACCACAGGTGCTTCTTTTGGATGAGCCGACTTCGGCGATTGATACTCACATGAAGCGGAAAGTTCGCAAACTAATTCGGGAAATTCACAAAAGGCTTAATCTCACCATTTTGCTGGTTACTCATTCCATCGAAGAGGCTATTTATTTGGCTGATACCTTTGTTTTCTTAAAAGACGGTCAACAATTGCAAAAAGGCGAAAAATTTGAGGTCTTTAATAATCCCAAAAATCGCTATATTGCCAATTTTTTGGGTTATGATAATGTTTTTAAGGGTGGAATTAAAAATGGTAAATTTGAGATTAAAGGAACAGATATCAAGATAAATTTCCCGAGAGAAGAAAATCCTCATTGTATTCATATTTCTCCTGATACCATCATTATTTCCAAGAAAAAATCTGCCACTTCAGCCATAAATGTGTTCGAAGGGATATTGCAAGATTTTGCTTTTAAAGGTAGTTACTATCAATTGTATTTTGATATTGGCGTGGAAATTTTGGTAAATATTACGGAAGAATCTTTTGAAAACCTCAAGCCGAAAATTGACGATAAATTTTATTTATCTTTTAAGGAAAGAGGCGTGAAGGGATTTTAGGGAGTATGGCATTTGATATAATAATTTTGTTGACATATAAACTAAAATTATTTTAAGTTTTGTCAAGGTTAGGTATTTATGAATTGTCCTCTTTAATAATATCTTTAAAGTTGTTTTTTGTGATAACATTTGACTTACCCTAAAGGCATAATAGGTATTCATGCTTCTATTCATGAAAATGTAGAAATTATGGGTGAGAGTTAAGACTATATTAGCTTTTATTTGATTTTGTGTTGTTGATGGCATCATTATCTGCCATTAGTTATGTTTGTTTAGAGAATAGAAAATTGTAAAGGTTATGCAAACTCAGAAGTTAAAATTTGTAATACTTTGTTTGGTATTATTGATGGCAATATCTTGTAGTCCAAATCTCAAAGTAAAAACTGAAATTGAAAATTGGAAGCAACAACTTTTAACCACGAAACAAATTGGACTTTCTTATTCTTCCGATGAAAAGTTAGATCATATTAAATGGATGAAAGAAAATCCAGAGCAATTGGACGGTTTGCCCCAAGATGACAAAGAGATAAAAGCGGTTTTTGATGATTTTGACAACGATAACAAAAAAGACCTCTTGTTGTATTTTTTATCCGAAAATTGCACAGGTCATAATGGGAGTCCTAAAACTTATGCAACGATTATCTATTCAAGGAATGCTAGCAATTCTGATTTGATGAAAGAGATAATTTTAGCAATTCAAACGGAATATAAGCAAATGAGAAAAAAGAACAAAAATCTTAAAGATATAACCGATGCTTATATGAATCAACGACCTCTATTGATGAGTATAAAGAAGGAGTGATAGGGGGATTTCGCTTATATACAAAAGACGACCCTCATTGCTGTCCTTCATATACGGGAAATTATATTTATGGAATTAAAAATAAATCTATGAAATTGGAAATTTCTAAAATAGAAAAAAATAAAACGAAATAATTTTTAGATTGTTAAAATTGAGTCGAAACGGAGCAAATTCCGTCTCTCAGTGGTAGCCTCCTGAGACTGATGATGACAGGCATAGTTAATTATTTTTTAGGAAGTAGTAATTTTTTGATTTCATTCTTTTTTTCTGAGGTAGTTAGTATTTTGTCGGTAAGTTTAAAGGAGGTATTGCGTATGATTATAAGGTTTTTAAGAGAAGTTAAGTCATTTGTCAATAATTTGCTATGGGATGTCATCATTCCCTTGGAGGTCTACCACCCTTACAGGTTTAACCTGCTGATGATCTGGTGAAACTCCAGTGAAAAGGGAATAGAGAAATCCAATTAAACTCCCATAGTTTATTTTGTTTTTCGTTTTTGCTATTTTGTTTGCTAATTTGTTTCCCAATTTTCAGATAATTTATTCTTATTTTAGTTGATTGGGCATAAGGGCATAAAACCTGAAGAGTTGCCACCTGCTAACGACATTAAAAAACTGGAGCATAGGGCGATAACTGACGAGAAGAAAATAGAAGAAACAACGAAAAAATTGCCTAAGAATGATGAATAAGAGCGAAAGATAAAATTTTGAGAGAAAAATATGCTACACACAATCGAAAACAAAAATCTCATCTGCACGATAGAATCCACTGGTGCAGAAATTCGCTCTCTAAAAGACAAAGCCACTGGAAAAGGGTACATTTGGCAGATTGACGATAAAGTATGGGGGAGCAGTTCACCTGTGTTGTTCCCATATATTTGCAAAGTCAAAGAGGACAAAGTCATTTTTGCAGGGAAAGAATACTTGGCGACCAAGCACGGAATTATCCGAAACAATAATCGGCTTAATTTTGAGCAGCACGGAGTTTCGGCTTGTTCTTTCTCTCTTGCGAGTTCAGAAGAAACTTTGAAGCATTATCCTTTCAAATTCTCGCTCACTGTAGAATACGTTCTTATTGATAATCGCTTGATGATGAATTACAAGATTGAAAACCGAGATATTATCCCGATGCAGTTCGTTTGTGGAGGGCATACTGCGTATTTTTGTCCATTGGATGAAAGGACAAAACTATCCGATTATGTGATAGAATTTCCAACAAAAATAAACCTTGAAGCTCTAACTTTGGGAGAATCTGGATTGCTTAGCGAGGGAAAACGCAAGATTGAAACTTGTGAAAATTTGCTTTCACTTTCTGATACACTATTTGATGAAGACGCTTTGATTTTCCCAAGTATAAATTGCAATTGGGTGCGTTTGCGAAAAAAAGAGGAAAAGAAAGGAATTGTTATCCGATTCCCAGATTATCCAAATCTTGCTTTGTGGTCGAAACCGAAAGCTGATTATGTGTGTATCGAGCCTTGGCTTGGGCTTCCAGATAGGGAAGAAGAAGCGATTGATTTAAGCCGAAAACCAACTTATAAATCTATTGACCCTAATGCAGAATTTTCTATCTCTATTGAGACGGAAATAGAGTAAGCAATGAAACCAAAAGAATTGATTGGAGAATGGGTAAAATTTTTCAATCTGGGCGATGCAAAAAAAATTGCAAGTTTATATCATTCTGACGCTATCAATCATCAAGTAGCCAATAAGCCAGTCGTGGGAAAAGACGCTATTCAGAAAATGTTTGAAAGTGAGTTCGAACAAGCTGAAATGACTTGCATTATTGAAAATATTTTTGAAGATGAAGATTGGGGAATTTTGGAGTGGAAAGACCCTTTGGGCTTGAGAGGTTGTGGATTTTTTCAAATAGTTGATGGGAAAATTAAATTTCAAAGAGGCTATTGGGATAAATTGTCTTTTTTAAGGCAACATCATTTGCCAATTCCAACTGAATAGGTTTCAAAAAAATGCAGGTTAGAATAGAGAAAGTCCGCAAAAAAGAGTATCTGGAATTAATCAAGGTTTGGGAATCGTCTGTGAGAGCAACACATCATTTTCTGAAAGAAGATGATTTTGAATATTACAAAGCACTTGTTCTAAACTCTTATTTTGATGCTGTTGAATTGAGATGCATTAAAAACGATAGAAGCGAGATTTTGGGCTTTAGTGGAGTGTTTGATGGGAAACTGGAAATGCTCTTCATTCATTCTGCAAATAGGGGAAAGGGTTTGGGGAGAGCGTTGTTGGAGTATTCAATTGGCGAACAATGCGTTACAAAAGTTGATGTGGACGAAGAAAACAAGCAAGCTGTTGTTTTTTATGAGAAAAATGGATTTGAAATTTATGGGCGTTCTGAACTGGATTCCTCAGGAAAACCTTATCCAATCTTACATATGAAATTAAGGGATAAAAGGTAGTCAATGCACAAGATGGCTAATAAAACTTTAACATTAGAAATACCTCCTGGTTATACTTCCGAAGATTTAGCTAAAAGTGTTCAGAAGAAAATCGGAGCGAAAATTCCTTACCGAATTGTTAAAAAAAGTTTAGATTGCAGAAATAAAAATCGTATTCATTGGGTAATACAAATCGAGATTTTGACCGACATTGGCGAAGAAAACTTTGCTTGTGGCAAACCATTTTTTTCTGGGAAGCTCAAAAATCCCAAACCAGTGACGATTATTGGCTCTGGACCTGCAGGAATTTTTAGTGGCATAGTTTTAGCCGAAGCAGGTTTTCCTGTAACTTTGCTTGAGCGAGGGCATTGCATAGAAAAACGCAAAGAAGCTATCGCCAAATTTGAACAAGGCGGTTCGTTCTCCGAGCAAGGGAATTATGCTTTTGGAGAAGGTGGAGCTGGAGCTTTTTCCGATGGGAAATTGACCAGCCGTTCCAAGCACATTTCAGCTGAGCGTGAATTTGTTCATCAGGCGTATATCAGAGCTGGTGCTCCTCAGGAAATTGCTTACTTGGCTCATCCTCATGTCGGTTCTGATATTCTTTTTAATGTGACAAAAGCTCTTCGTAAACGCTTTCAGGAAGCAGGTGGAACAATTCTTTTTGATAGTGTGGCAGAAAATTTTCGGCAACAGGGCGGACAATGGCAGACAGATTTTTCTAATGGTCAATTGACGTCGCCATATGTTATTGTTGCCCCTGGCAATTCCGCACGAGACACTTTGAAAATGATGATTCGCTGTGGCATTCCTTTTCAAGCTAAGGCTTTTGCTCTGGGAATGCGAGCTGAACATCCTCAACAACTTATCAATAAAGCACAATGGGGACAGCCACAACTTTCTGGAATAAAAGCTGCCGAATATCGTCTTACAGCACCAGATGGAGTTTATAGTTTTTGCATGTGCCCTGGTGGACGAATTATCCAAGCGGCACCTTTTGAAGATGTGAACATCGTCAACGGAATGAGTTTGTATGCACGCGATGGGAAGTTTGCAAATGCGGCAGTTGTAGCTTCTTATAACCCTGTGGTAGATTGGGGGGGAGAGGTTGACGCTCTTGAAGTTTTGGAATGGTTAACCCTATTAGAACAGAAGTTCAAAGCCGATTTTGGTTTCCAAGTACCTTGCATTTCCATTCAAGACTTCATCAAAGGCAAAAATTCTGGGAAATTGCCAAAAGAAAGTTCCTATCTTCTTGGTTTGATGCCTTTTGAACCTTCAGGCTATTTACCCAAAAGCATTCTTCCTCGACTACAAAATGGACTGCTTGACTTTTGTCGAAAGATAAAAGGTTACGATGCAGGTTTCCTCTTGGGATTAGAAAGCAAAACATCCTCTCCGATACAAGTTATGCGAGAAGAAAATGGAGAAAGTTGTGGATGTTCTGGCTTTTATGTAGTGGGAGAAGCTTCGGGAAGAGCTGGAGGCATAGTCAGTTCCGCAGCCGATGGCATTAAAGCAGCGTTGTCTATTATCAAAAAATGTAGCCAATCATAAAAATGAACAGAGCATTAACGGCATTACTAATTATTTTTGCAACAAGCATAAACGCAAAAACTCTTTCAAAGTTAGACTTTTGCGAGAAGTGGAATTTTCAAGGCTATATTTACTATGGCATGACTTTTTCTCCCGAAGAGAATGAAAAGAAAGATTACTTACAATTTTACGAAGATGGGACTTTTGATAGCATAGATGAAGAGGAAAATGAAAAAGGGACTTGGGAATGGATGCCGAAAAGCAAATCACTTTATTTATACAAGAGTAAATCAAATAAGCCATTAATTTTAAAAATTATTAAGCTAACGGAAACAACATTAATTGTTTTGTTAAAAGATGAAAAAGAAAGTATCAAATTGAAATTTTCCAAGGGAAGTTCATTTAGTTCTTGATAAAAGGCATAAAGGAAGGCTTTCAAAGTGCATGGAATAAATACAAAGATGGATTTATATGAAAATTATCAATAAATAAATTTTATTTATATCCCCCAATCACCTTCATCTCATAATTTTCCAAATCAGCGAGCAAAATTTTATTTAAAAGCTTTGCTTCTCCCCAAGCAACCTTTATAACTTCATCAGCAATTAAACTGCCGATAAACATCACGGCTTGTGGGCAAATGGCACGAGAAATATTTTCATCACTTTTGCCTTTATACAAGGTATCCAAAGTCAAAAAAGTGTTCTCTTCGTGAAAAGTAGCAACTTGCCCGTACTTTCTTTCTACTGCTCCATGCACCAAAAAATTTTGTTTACCAACCAATTTTTGGATTTGCTTTTTGGTTTGAAAGCCGTCTACGCAGTCCACATAGCAATCTGATGGAGCAAGCTCGGCTATTTCGTTAATATCCTGATTGAAGTAACTAATTTCGCATTCGGGATTTATTTGCTTGAGCTTGGCGGAAGCAGTTTCAGGCTTTGATTTGCCAATGTCGGAGCTATCATACAAAATTTGTCTGCCGATGTCGGAAGCGTTGATTTTTCCGTTGTCGTACAAACAAAAATTTTTTACTCCAGCACGGACTAACGCCTGCAAAACACTGCAACCAAGCCCGCCTAAACCGAAAATGCTAATCCTACAGTTTCCCAAAATTTCTTGATTATCTTTGCCCCAGAGCAATTCGTTTCGACTGAAAAATTCCATTTTAACTCCTAATTTGCATATTAGACAATTTATAAACCTTTTTCTTTTTTGCAAGTAAAATATGGGATTATAAGTAGTTCATCTAATAATCCTTGACATCTGCATAATTCAATCAGATTAGTGTTGTAATAAAACAAGGAGATTTATTTTTATGGAAGGTAAAGTTTTAGTTGCACAGGGGGGCGGACCTACCGCTGTGATCAATCAATCATTGGTAGGTGTGGTGTTGGAATCACGCAAATTTCCACAAGTTACCAGAGTGTATGGTTCGCTGAATGGTTTGGAAGGCATAGTTAACGAGAATTTTTTGGATCTCACTCAGGAAACTACTCACAATTTGGAGCAAGTCGCTCTCACGCCGTCTTCTGCGTTGTTGTCCACAAGGATTAAGCCAGACGCAGAATATTGCAAAAAGATTTTTGCTGTGCTAAAAAAATACAATATCCGCTATTTCTTTTACATCGGAGGCAACGATTCGTCCGATACGGTGCGGATTGTGAAGGAAGAGGCGATAAAAGATGGTTACGATTTCAGGGCAATTCATATCCCAAAAACCATCGACAACGACTTGGTTGGTAACGACCATTCCCCAGGGTATGGCTCTGCTGCTCGCTTTGTGGCTCAGGCGTTCATGGGTGTGAATTTGGATAACAAAGCTTTGCCGGGAGTTTACATTGGAGTGATAATGGGTCGCCACGCAGGTTGGCTCACCGCTGCTTCCAGCTTGGCTCAGAAATATCCTGATGATGGTCCGCATCTGATATATTTGCCCGAGCGACCTTTTGATAAGGAAAAGTTCATTGAGGATATTGAGAAAGTTTATAAAAAATTCGGTCGCTGTGTGGTGGCAGTTTCCGAGGGGATTGCCGACAAAGATGGCAAAGAGATTATCACCAAGCTGATGCAACATCAGGAGTGTGATGCTCACGGCAATGTGCAGTTGTCGGGAACTGGAGCTTTGGGAGATTTGCTGGCTGACTATGTTCGCAAGCATACCGATATTTCCAGAGTGAGAGCGGATACTTTCGGCTACTTGCAACGCTCGTTCTACGGGTGTGTTTCCGATGTTGACCAAAGCGAAGCCAGAGAAATTGCCGAGAGAGCCGTGCAATTCGCCATTTGGCACAAAGAAGATGGTTCAATGAGTATCCAACGAACAGGCTTCTATTCAGTAGATTACAAACTAATTCCTATCGAGGAAGTAGCTGGAAAGACTAGGAAAGTTCCAGACTATTATATAAACGAAAGAGGAAATAACGTGACCGACGAATTACGGTACTATTTGCGTCCTCTGGTTGGTTCTGGTTTCTATTTGCCAAATCGATTGAGAGCTCCGAAAGTGGAGAAAATTTTGTGAGGTAAGCATGAAAAAAAAATGTTTGGTTGTGACAGGTGGAGGCGATTGCCCAGGGTTGAACGCGGTAATCAGAGCGATAGTAAAAAGAGCCGATAGTGAACCCGATTGGGAAATTTGGGGGAGCACGGATGCTTACAATGGAGTTCTGCAACAGCCTTGGCGACTTATCAAATTGGATAAGAAAAAGGTGTCGGGCATTCATGTGCAAGGCGGAACTATTTTGGGAACAACCAACAAAGGTGGTCCATTTGGATTTCCTGTGAAAGATGCTAATGGCGAAATCGTTTTGGAAGACAGGTCGGATTTGATGATTAAGGAGTTAAGAGAGGCGGGATTTGAGGCTATCATCAGCATCGGAGGTGACGGCTCGCAGACCATAAGCCAAAATCTTTTTGAAAAGGGTTTGAACGTGGTTGGAGTGCCGAAAACCATCGATAACGACTTGTCTTGCACCGATTATACTTTCGGATTTTCCACAGCTGTAGATGTTGCCACAGATGCGATAGACAAACTTGTGACGACCGCTGCGTCTCATCATCGAGTTCTCATTTTGGAAGTTATGGGCAGATATGCCGGATGGATAGCTTTGCACAGTTCACTGGCGGCAGGTGCAGAAATTTGTTTAATCCCCGAAATTCCCTACGACTTGGATATTGTGAAAAATAAAATTAAAGAGCGAATAGAGAGAAAAGGCTTTTTGATTATGGTGGTTGCCGAGGGCGCTAAGCCCAAAGACGGCGATATATTTAGCAGAAAAAGTGAAGAGGTGGGGCATGAGCAAAAGGTTTTGGGAGGAATAGGTCTCCAATTGGAAAAATTGCTTCGCTCTGACCCTACAATCACTGCGGATGTGCGTACTTCTGTGCTTGGTCACTTGCAACGTGGAGGCAGACCGAGTGCTTTCGACCGCAATCTTGCCACTCAGTTTGGAGTGAAAGCGTTTGAAATGGTGCTGAACAAAGAGTTCGGCAAAATGGTGGTGGTCAATCACAAGAAGATGGAATCCGTCAGCCTGAAAGAAGCCATCTCAACTTATAACTTGGTGGATAAAAATTCCGATATGATTAAGACCGCCAGAGGAGTGAGGATTTGCTTCGGAGATGAATAAATGGCGGAGATGTAGGGATTCGAACCCTAGATACGGGTAACCGTATACACGCTTTCCAAGCGTGCTCCTTCAACCACTCGGACACATCTCCAGTATGAAATTTTAATAAAATCTATTTTTCAGCTACGACGAATGCGACAGCTGTTTCTTTTTCGTGAGAGATACTTAGGTTAAGTTTTTTAATCCCAAGACTCTCACATTTTTTTTTGGTTTCGGAATGCAAAGCGATGTCAACTTTTCCGTTTTCGCTTCTCAAGACTTCGATTTGGTTTGGACTAACTTCGTCACTGAATCCTGTCCCAAGTGCTTTGCTTAGTGCTTCTTTAGCTGCAAACCGAGCCGCGAAGTTCATTGCAGGATTTGGCTTGCTTTGGCAGAAAGCGATTTCTTCTTCCAAAAAAATCTTCTGCAAAAACTTATCACCGAATTTTTCAATCGATTTTTGTATTCGCGACACTTCGACAATATCAACGCCAATTCCGTAAATCATATCTATATTCCGAACAAAAAAATGGCACGCCCGTAGGGATTCGAACCCCAAACCTTCTGATCCGTAGTCAGATGCTCTATCCAATTGAGCCACGGGCGCATCAACTCGTAACAAAGTTAAAAGGTGTGATTTTAAGTCAATATTTTTTTTGTGAAATGGTGGAACTAATTGAAATGTTTTGTTTGACATAAAAATTGAGATATGTTTTGTGCGTAGCATGAAAATAAAAATTAGTAATGATGTTAAATTAGCCCAACTCCAACTATCTGATGCTGTTGCTATCTTCAATCTCATAGACAGCCAAAGAGAGTATTTGGGGAAGTGGTTGCCGTTTGTGGAGTTTACCAAGAAACTATCTGACACGGAAAATTTTGTGAACTCTATCGTCAACGCTCCGCAAGATAAATTTGAGTATGTTTTCGCTATCAAGAATGCGGACGAATTTATCGGTTTGATTGGATTTAAGGATACGGACAGAGCGAACAAAAAAACGGAAATCGGCTATTGGCTATCTGAAAAATATCAGAAACAAGGCATCATCACCAAATCTGTGGAGAGGCTATGTGAGTTTGCTTTTAGTGAGTTGGGAATGAATAGAATCCAGATAAAGTGTGCAATTGGCAACGAACCGAGTAGCAAGATTCCTCAGCGATTGGGTTTTAAATTTGAAGGAATAGAGCGACAAGGAGAGTTACTCACTGGTGAAATTTTCGCAGATTTGGAAATATATAGCAAATTAAAAAGCGACGAGTGAATAATAATTTACCAAATTTGTAAAACTGCTTGACTTATAGGGGCTTAGTTAAAATTTGGCGTGGTAAAAGAAATGAAACTTGAGTTTCTACCTTACGGTGCGGGTTGACCGCTGTTGACGGGAACAACTTTAGAGACACTGCTTAAGGTTTTGGATTTTTATCTTAGATTTAATTTTATAGGTGAAAATCGTAACTAAATGGATTTGGTAGGCAAGTTGTATTCTTTACAATTTGCCTTTTTTATTGGCAAAAAATGAAAGTGAATTGAGGAGGCCAATCATCATTCGAATAAGAAAGGGTAAAGCCAAGCTGAAACCCACCGTGTCAAAAGAAAGAATCAATAGGGAAATAAAAGCTGATAGTATTAGGCTTATTGACGAAGCAGGCAACCAAGTTGGTATTGTGTCGTTGATGGATGGACTCTCTAGAGCTAAGGCTGTAGAGATGGATTTGGTGGAGATTTCTCCCACTGCCAAACCGCCTGTATGCAAGATTTTGGATTTTGGTAAATACCATTATCAGAAAGAAAGAAGTATGCGTGAATCGAGGAAAAATCAACACATTGTGCTGACCAAAGAGATTAAATTTGGTCCTCTTACGGATGAACACGACTATCAGTTTAAGCTGAAAAACGCGATAAAATTTTTGCAAGCCAAAGACAAAGTTAGATTTACAGTAAGATTTAAAGGACGTCAATTAGCCAATAAACAGTTAGGATTTGATTTGTTGGAAAAGATTAAAACAGACATGACAGAATATGCCAAGGTCGACCAAGCTCCATCCAATGAGGGACGCGTGGTTTATATGGTGATGTCACCGTTGACTAATAAGAATTCATAAAAATATAGGGAGTTTATTATGCCTAAGATTAAAACTCGTAAGGGAGCGGCTAAGCGATTTAAACTGACCGCTACGGGAAAAGTAAAAAGAAATCAGGCTTTTGCAGGACATATAATGACCAAAAAAAGCCCAAAAAGAGAAAGAGATTTGAGAGGTTCTACTTTGGTGAGTAGTGCCGATACTCCAAGAGTAAAGAGAATGTTGGGTTAGGAGGATAAAATGCCAAGAAGTACAAATAATGTAGCAGCTAAAAAGAGAAGGAAGAAAGTTTTAGACTCCGCCAAAGGTTATTTCGGTGGTAAGAGCAAATTGTATCGCACTGCAAAGTTGGCAGTGGAGAAAAGCGGTTTGTACGCTTATCGTGATCGCAAAGCTCGCAAAAGAGAGTTTAGAAAACTGTGGATTGTTAGAATTAATGCAGCCGCGAGAATTAACGGACTGAGTTATAGCAGATTTATTGATGGTCTTGCCAAGAGCAATATTCAATTGGACAGAAAGACTTTGGCCTATTTGGCTATGAACGATGCTGACGCTTTCGCTAAAATTTGTGAGCAAGTAAAGAGCGTGGCTAATTAAGAAAATAAGGATTAAATCATGCAGGCAAGGTTAGAGGAAATTTACAACGAACTGAAAGATAAACTCAATAAAGCCAAGAGTAGCCACGAAATCCAAAACATCAAGTCTGCGTTTGTGGGCAAAAAGAGTGAGATTTCGGCTTTGCTTGCCCGAATGAAAGAGTTGCCTGCCAAAGAAAAAGCTGAGGTCGGTAAGCTGGTGAATATTGTGAAGTCCAAGGCTCTTGCCAAGATTGCCAGTGCGTTGGAAAGTCTGGAGCAAAATCAGAAAGCTACTGAAGTTGACCTGACCATGCCGTCTGTACGCAGGAGTTTGGGCAGATTGCATCCTCTGACTATAGTTTCACGTCAGATTGAGGATGTTTTCATCTCTATGGGTTTTGAGATTTCTGCTTATGGCGAAGTGGAGGACGATTATCACAACTTTGACGCTCTGAATACGCCTGCTGACCATTCTTCACGGAATGTCACGGACACTTTTTATGTGAAAGGTGGCAAACTTTTGCGTTCGCAAACCTCCACAGAGCAGATAAGGGTTATGGAGAATTTCAAGCCTCCGATCAAGATTATTTCGTTGGGTAGGTGCTATCGCAAAGATAGCCCCGATGCTTCACATTCGCCTGTGTTCCATCAGGTGGAGGCTCTTGTGGTTACGGAAAATACTACTTTCACCGATTTGCGCGACACTTTGCAGATGTTCGCTGTTAAGATGTTTGGAAAAGATGTTCAGTCGCGTTTCAGACCGCATTTCTTCCCATTCACAGAGCCAAGTGGCGAGATAGATATTTCCTGCGTAGCTTGTGGTGGCAAGGGTTGTAACGTTTGCAAAAACAGTGGTTGGTTGGAAATGGGTGGTTGTGGCATGGTTGACCCCAATGTGCTGGAAAATGTCGGCATCGACCCTGAGAAGTATAGCGGATTCGCTTTTGGATTGGGGATAGACAGAATAACGATGCTGAAGTACAACATTCCCGATATTCGGATGCTTTTTGAAAACGATGTGGAGTTTTTGAAACAATTTAAGTAGAGGAAGCTGACTGTTCCACTGCTTTCGTCCTTTTTTTGCTAAGTGTATTTTTTTTGAGGAGACAAAATGAAAATTTCTTTGAAATGGTTAAAACAATTTATAGATTTCGAACTTACGATAGAGGAGTTTACCGATAAACTGACTTTTTCTGGCATTGAGGTGGAAGAGGTTATCGATTCTCAAGCGACCATCAAAGATATAATAGTTGGCAAGATTGTGAAGGTGGATAAGCATCCTGATGCAGAGAAGTTGTGTCTTTGCACGGTTTTCGACGGGAAAGAAGAGTTTCAGGTTGTGTGTGGTGCTCCAAATTGTCGTGAAGGAATGTTGTCCGCTTTTGCTCCAGTTGGTGCGGAGATAGGCGATTTCAAGATAAAAAAAGCCAAACTCCGAGGGCAAGAATCTTGCGGAATGCTCTGTAGTAGCAAAGAGTTGCTGCTCAACAACGACCACAGTGGAATTATGGAATTGCCTGACGATGTAGTTGTGGGAACGCCCTTGTCTGCTTTGGGCTATGGCGATATTGTGGTAGATGTGGAGATTACGCCTAATAGACCCGATTTGCTGGGAATGGTTGGGTTGGCACGCGACATTGCTGCTATTTTGGGGAAACCTTACAAATTGCCCGAAGTAACCGAAGCTAAGTTCACTGCTGGTGAGTTGCCGTGCGGGATTAAGTTGATTAACAAAGTTCCCGAGGCTTCTCCGAGGTTCATTTTGTCCGAGATAAACGATGTGACTGTTAGCAAGGAAATGCCACCTTGGATGAGTACTGCGTTGGACGCCAATGGTGTCAACAAAGTCAGCGACTTGGTGGGAGTTACCAACTACCTTCTTTTGGAACAGGGTCAGCCGATGCACGCTTACGATTTGGACAAAATCGAAGGCGGAATTGTCGAGGTTCGCTTTGCCAAGAATGGCGAAACCATCGAAGCTCTCAATGGCAAAACCTATGAACTTCGGGATACCGATTTGGTTATTGCCGATGGTGTGAAAATCCTTAGTATTGCTGGTATTATTGGTGGCAAATCTTCTGCAATTAGCTTGGGCACCAAAAATGTTTTATTGGAGATAGGTAATTTCTATTATCCGTTTATTCACAAAACTTCTCATCATTTCAAGATTTTTACCGATGCTTCTTATCGCAACGAGAGAGATTTGTCGCCTAAGGCTTTGGGAAATGTTTTGCCACGTGCAACTCAGATGATGGCAGAAGTTGGGAAAGGCAAATTTCAAACTGTTTATGCCGATTCTTGTCCCGAAGTAAAAGATGATACCGTTGTTTCTCTGCGTCCGTCACGAGTTCGCAAGTTCCTCAACGTGGATATTCCTACCGAAAAAATTATCACTTATCTAACCGCTTTGGAGATGAAGTTACTGTCCGAAAAAGACGATTTGTTAGAATTTTCCGTGCCTTACTTTAGAGGTGATGTTTACCGTGAAATAGACTTGATAGAGGAAATAATCCGCTTGCACGGGTACAACAATGTTTCTTCGTTCCTCAATACACAGGTGATTGGCGATAGATTTAAGAGGGAGATTAAGCGGAAAACAGAAGATTTTCTTGTACTGAACGGGCTTTATCAAGCTATAAATACCAGTTTTGTTAGCGAAGACTTGAGTAGTGGCTCGGTTGTTGAGCCTGTTGTTGAACTTATCAATCCGCTTGGTTCTGATATGGCTTTGATGCGTAGGGAGTTGCTTCCGCAGTTGCTCAGGAATGTGGAACTCAATCTAAACAAGGGGCAAGAGATAGTTAAGCTGTTTGAGTTGAACAAAGTTTATTTCGCTCGTGAGGATGGATTTGCCAATGAACCTTTGCAGTTGGCGATGGTGGCTTGTGGCAAAACAGACAAAATGCATTGGTTGGACAGCGGACGAGATTATGATATTTACGACTTGAAAGGGATTGTTGAGGACTATTTGGCTTCCTTGGGAGAGGAAGGTTACAAATTTGTTATCTCCAATAAAGAAACAGTGTTCGATTCTTCTTGCAGTTTAGACTTGGAGATTAGAGGTCAAAATTTGGGTAGCTTGGGAAGAGTGAATAAAGCGATTGCCAAGAAGTTCGGAATTAAAAAGGATGTTTTTGCTTTGATTTTTGATTTTGAAAAGGCACTGCCTCTATTTGCTGATAAAAATTTTGAGTTTGTGCTACCGCAAAAATATCCGTCAGTCAAGCGAGATTTGTCTATAGTCATTGATTTGAAATACACTTATGAAGAGATAAAGAAAGCTATAGAAACGAGTTCCACATTCATTCAGTCGGTGGAACTTTATGATAAATACGAAGGCAAGGGAATTGACCAAGGCAAAAGAAGTTTGACGTTTGCACTGAACTTTTTTTCGAGAGAAAAAACCTTGACCGATAGTTTGGTAGCGGAAGATTTTGAAAAGATAGTTTGTGGATTGGATAAGAATTTTGGTGCTAATCTCAGATGAACAAACTGTCGATTATAGAAAAAAAAATTAACAGGCTTGTGGAGAGGTGTAGGGAGTTGGAGGTGAAGCAAAATCAGGGAGTTTTGGATTTTTCCGAAGCAAAGCCGATTTCTGAGGATTTGGAGAACGAGTTGAGCAGTCTCAGAAAAAAGTTGGCGAATAGGGAAGAGAAGCTAAAGAAAATTGCCTCCAAGATGGAGAAATTAGAAAATCTTGTAAAAGATTTATGATGAATTCCGATAATAAAGTTTCGGTACAAGTTAACGTTTTTGGAGTTCCCTATGAACTCAAGGTAGATGCAGAAAGCAAAGAAAAACTGTTATATTGTGCTGAAAAATTAAATAAACTGATAAGACAAAAAAGTGAGAAGCTGGGAGATACCACGACTTCTCAAATCAAAATTTTAGTTCTGCTGTGTTTGGATTTTTTGTCTGATCAAATAGACAGTGAAGAAGTGATTATCAGAATAGAAAATTTATTGGATAGAAGCCTGTAATATTTGTGATAGTTGGCTAATTATATCATTTGAACTAATTATAATTAGGGATGTAAGCTTCTGCTTTTGGCTTGTGCCGAGATTGTACTCGGATTTGCGAAGTAGGTTTAGATGAATATCCCACCTTGAATTTAAGTTCAAGATAAGCTTAACTACACGGTATTATGGGTTTTTTTGTTATTTTTAAGGAGATGTTGATGAATTTACAAACCCTGAATTATACGTTGTTCGGTGCTGCCGCATTCTTGGTAGTTTTAATAGTATTTTTGAAAGTCCGTCTTTCGGGAAATTTTAAAAAGGCTCAGTTGACTATAAAAGAGGCACAGAAAAAAGCTGACAAGATTATGAGTCAAAAGCTGGCTGAAGCTAACAATGTAATTGCGAAAAAAGAAAAAGTACGCTTGAAAAAAATTGCTGGTAGAGAAGATGAACTCAGAAGGCAAGAAGCTACTTATAATAAGCGACTTAGCAAGTTAGATTTACGTTTGGAATCTTTGGATAAGAAAGAAGAGGGCTTAAAGAAACTTGAAGACAAAGTGCAGGAACAGTCCAAATTGGCTGATGAAAAGGAAGCTAAAATTGATGAACTAATTTTAGCTCAAAACGATAAGTTATCTCAGATTTCTGGATATACCAAAGATGAGGCTTTAGAAGTCCTTATGGCGAATTTGCTGACTACAGCAAGGGAAAAAGTTGCTCGCAAAATAAACGATATTGAGACAGAAGTAAAAGATAATGCCAAAGAGAAAGCTGCCAAAATTTTGGCGGAAACTGTGCAAAAATTGGCTGTTGATTACGCTTCCGATTCGGTGGTGAACGTTATCACTTTGCCTTCGGATGAGATGAAGGGTAGAGTTATCGGTCGTGAAGGTCGTAATATTCGGACTTTTGAAAAAGAGACTGGTGTTGACGTGATAGTTGATGATACACCTGGTGCTATCGTGCTGTCATGCTTTTCCGCTGTACGCAGAGAGGTAGCTTCTCACGCCATGCAAAAGCTTATCGAAGATGGAAGAATTCATCCTGCCAGAATCGAAGAGGTTGTGGCAAAATCCAAAGATGAGATAGAAAGACGAATTGCCAACTATGGCAAGCAGGCGTGCATAAAGATGAATGTTGGAACGATTAACAAAAACATCATCAATTTGATTGGTCGTCTTCATTATCGCACGAGCTACGGGCAGAATGTGCTAAAGCACAGTATGGAAGTAGGTTGGATTTCGGGGATGATAGCTGCTGAACTCGGACTAAATCAAAGACTTGCAAGAAGAGCAGGATTTTTGCACGATATTGGTAAAGCTATCGATTTTGAGGTCGAAGGAACTCATGCTCTCATCGGAGCAAATTTTGCCAAGAAAAATGGCGAAAAGCAGACGATTGTTGACGCTATCAAGGCTCACCACGAGGAAGTTGAAGCGACTAACGTTTATTGCCCGATTGTTCAGGCGGCAGACGCCATTTCTGGTGCGAGACCTGGTGCAAGACGTGAGGTTTTGGAATCTTACGTAGAGAGGCTGGACAAGTTGGAAGAGATAGCAAATTCTATCGATGGAGTTAAGCAAACTTATGCTGTGCAAGCAGGTAGAGAGCTTCGAGTGATTGTTGACCCTGAGAAAATCCAAGAGGACAATTGCGTTTTCATGGTGGAGGACATAGTCAGCAGGATTGAGTCGGAAATGCAGTATCCGGGGCAAATCAAAGTTACTGTCATCAGGGAAAATAGGATGTCTGGCGTAGCCAAATAATGAAAATTTTGTTCGTTGGCGACATCTACGGAAGTCCTGGTCGTTATTTGATGGAAAAACACCTTCCTGAGATGAAGCGAGAATTTGACGTTGATTTGTGCATCGCTAATTGCGAAAACCTCAATCATGGTAGAGGAATTAGCAAAAACACGATTTTGCAGATGAAACGTGCGGGCGTTGACGTTTTCACTTCGGGCAATCATTTGTGGGACAATAAGCAGAGCTTGGATTTTATTGCCGAGACGCCTGAAATTCTGAAGCCAATTAACGTGCCACGGAATGCTTTGGGCGGTGAATATTATTTATTTGAATCTCCCAATGGCGAAAAATGTGCTGTGATTAGCTTGATAGGACAGGTTTTTATGCCGAGTGCTGATATGCCCATACCTGCTTTGGAAAATTTGTTACAGACGAAATTGGTTGATTGTAAAAACATTTTTGTTGATTTTCATGCGGAAGCAACTGCAGAAAAGAGAGTTGTGGGATTTTGTTTTGATGGGAAAATTTCTTGCCTAATTGGAACGCACACTCACGTGCAAACAACCGATGAACAAATTTTGCCCGAAGGAACAGGGTACATTACTGATGTGGGAATGTGTGGTGGGCATTTGTCTGGAATAGGCGTGAAAAAAGAGATTGTGATAAAAAAAGCTATTAGTGGTATGCCCGAGAGGTATCATCCTTCGTGGGACGGTTTGGAAATTAATGCGGTTTTTGTGGAGATAGAAGATGGGAAAACCGTTAAAATTGAGAGAATAAAACGGAAATATGAGCAAGTTGAAAGTAATACCGATTCTGCGTCGTCTAAAAGCTGAAATCGAGAAAGATTTAGCACAAATCGACAGAGTTCCGACTTTAGAGGTGATATTGGTTGAGGGGGATGAAGCCTCTTCCATTTACTCGGAAAGCATTCAAACCAAGAGTTTGGAATTGGGAATAAATTGCAAAATTATTCGATTTCCTTCTTCAATTTCGCAGGCTGAATTGCAAGACTTTCTTATTTCTGCTGGAGCCGATGACGAAATAGACGGGATAATGATTCAGCGACCCTTGCCTAAATCTATCGATTTGGATTTGCTTTGTTCTTATTTGCCTGCTGAAAAGGACGTTGAGGGGATTACTAACGAGAATTTGGGAAAAATTTTATCTGGTGACGAAGCTCCTGAACCTTGCACAGCCAAAGCAGTTTATGAGATAATTAAGCATTATGAACTGTTGCAATTTGGCACTAAGATTGTGGTGATGGGCATTTCGACTTTGGTTGGCAAACCGCTTCTTAATATGTTGGCTTATCACGGTGGTGTGGAGCTGACGATGATAGACATCAACACTCCCAATCCTAAAAATTATACCAAGCGAGCCGATTTGTTAGTTGTTGCCATTGGTGACCCCGAAGCTGTAACTTCCGATTATCTCAAAGAAGGTTCTGTGGTGTTCGATGTGGGCATCAATCAAATTTGCAGAAATGGTGTGGAAACTGTGGTCGGCGATGTTGATTATGCTGACTGCTCGCAAGTTGCTTCCGCTATCACGGCTGTTCCCGGTGGAGTTGGTCGAGTTACTACTTTGTGTATTTTCAAAAATCTTCTATTTCTTTGCAAAGAGAAAAATTCTTCGGCAATGTAGGTGCTTGAGATGTCTGCGTATAAAAAAACTCTGGGCGACAGCAATATAAATCGAGCTCTTTTGAATATGTCGATTCCAGCTATCGTCGGTATGAGCGTTGTTGCCACATACAGCATGGTCGATACTATTTTTGTCGGACATTGTGTCGGTCCTAGCGGTATTGCGGGAGTTTTTATCGGTTTCCCTTATCAGATTTTCATTATGTCTGTCGCGATGATGTTGGGAGTTGGTGGAGGTTCCATAATCTCCAGAGCGTTGGGCGAAGGCAACGTTGAAAAAGCTTATACCACTTTGAGTACAGTTGGCTTGGGAACAGTAGCTTTGGGAATCGTCATAACTTTAGTCAGCTTTTTGTTATTACCTGCTTTTTTGAAGTTCTCAGGTGCAAAGGGTTTGGTTTATTATCACGCCAAGCCGTATTTTATTGTAATGATTTTGGGCACTGTTTTCTTTATGATCTCTTTGGTCGCCAACTCGCTCTTGCGTGCAGAGGGCAAAAGCAATGCAGCTATGTGGATATTGGTTATGGCAGCCGGGATAAACATTATTTTGGATTTTTTTCTGATATATCTGTTCAAAATGGGAACATTCGGAGCGTCTTTGGCAACAGTTATTGCCGAGGTAGTTGCTGTTATCTATATAGTTTGTCACTTCTCCAAACATGGTAGCAGAATACATTTTGAGAAGTTGATTTTCAAGTGGGAGATTTTCAAGGAAACTCTTATTTTGGGATTTTCTTCTTTCATAAATCAAGTCAGTTCCTCGTTTTTGTTGGTTGTGCTTAACAATCGTCTGGCGATTTACGGTGGCGGAATTGCTATCGGAATTTTCAGTATTTATCACAGAATGGCGATGCTTATTTGTATGCCTGTGTTTGGACTTGCTCAGGGAATGCAACCTTTGGCTGGATACCACTTTGGCTCGCGAACGTTTGATAAGGTTAAGGAAGTTTTCCACAAGGCAACCTTTTGGGCAACCGTAGTCACGACAATTGGGTTTGTGGTTTTAGTTTTTTTCCCGTCGTTCGTTATCCGCATTTTCACCAAAAATGTGGATATTTTGCCCCAGGGGAAACAAGCTCTCATTTTACTGAGCTTAGCTTATCCTTTGGTTGGCTTTCAGATGATAGGTTCCATGGGATTTATGGCTATCGGCAAGTATCGACCAGCTTTAATTCTTAACACATTGAGGCAACTGATTTTCCTGATACCCTTTGTTTACATATTGTCGCCGATTTTCGGATTATACGGAATTTGGATTTCGTTTCCCATTTCGGATGTTTTGGCTTTTGTAGTCACGCTGGTTTTATATCGACGCTACATCCACAAACTGGAAAAAGAGTATAATTAGTATGAATTGCTATTTTATTTCGGACGCACATCTAAAGCCTGTACCAAAGAGTTCTGACGACAAAGAGCGACAAATTCGGGTTGTTCAATTTTTGGAGAAGATAACAGGTGAAGCCGATTATTTGGTGATTGCTGGAGATTTTTTTGATTTATGGTACGATTGGTCAAATATTGTTCTCTCTGAGTTTTTCCCTGTTTATTTTGCTTTGAAGCAGTTGGCAAATTCTGGGTGCAAAATCAAGATGGTAGCAGGGAATCACGATTTTTATTTCCGCTTTTTCTTGCAAAAACATCTCAACATAGAAGTTTGCAACGACAGTTGTAGCTTGGAGATAGATAACAAAAAAGTCTTTGTCACACACGGCGATTCTCATGGTCAAAACGATTTCAGATACAAATTTTACAAAATGCTCATTCGTTCCAAAATATTTGAACTGTTTTTTGGGATTATCCATCCAGTTACAGCGATAAAAATCGGTTCGCTCGCTTCCAGGAGTTCCAGAAATAGGAAGACTGAAATAAAAAAACTTCAGCAAAAAGAGAGTGATTTTTTGAAGTTTGCCAAGAATAAGATTAAACGTGACGAATTTGATTTGGTGATAATGGGGCATACTCATAATCCCATTTTGGAAAAAATAGACAAAGGATTTTATGCAAACTGCGGCGATTGGCTTACGCATAACTCTTATGTCCAGTTGAAAGATGGTGATATTTCTTTGAATAAATTTGAAAATTAAAATAGAAGGTTAATAATTATGATAGTTTGTAAATTCGGTGGAACATCGCTCGCAGATGCCGAGAATATTAAGAAGGTCACTTCCATCATCAAAAGTGACCCGAATAGGTCTATGGTGGTTGTTTCAGCCCCTGGGAAAAGATTTGAAGATGACATAAAAGTTACGGATTTGTTGTACAACTTGGCGAAAAATAAATCCGAAAAAGATAAGTTTGAGCAAATTTTGCACGAGATAAAATCGCGATTTGTGCAGATGATAAAAGAGCTTGGGGTAGAGGGGAAAGCGGTTTTAAACAGCTTGGAAATCATTGCCGAGGAAATTTTGCAGGGCGTCAGTCAAGATTTTGTTGCTTCCCGAGGTGAGTATCTCAACGCTTTGCTGATTAGCGAATACATGGGATTCAAGTTTGTGGATTCCACGGAATTTGTTCGGCTTTATGATGATGGCAGTATCAATCCCGAGACTTATGAATTGGGGAAGAAAGTTTTGGATAGAAGCGTTCCGACGATAGTCCCAGGATTTTATGGCTTGGATAGTGGCGGACACATCAAAACCTTTTCTAGAGGAGGTTCCGACATCTCAGGTGCTATATTAGCAGTTTGCGTTGATGCAGATTTATACCAAAATTGGACAGACGTTTCGGGTGTGTTGGCTGCTGACCCTCGCATCGCCAAATCACCAGCTTTGGTGCCAGAAATCACTTATGCGGAATTGCGTCAGTTGGCATGCTTCGGAGCAAACGTTTTCCACAGTGCGGCGATAGCTCCCGTGGCGAATGCAGGTATTCCTATTCAGATAAAAAACACGCTAATTCCCGATGCGGAAGGCACAACTATTTCTTGCGAACGTCAGGTGGACAAGATGCCGATAGTCGGCGTTTCTGGAATGCAAAATTTGAAGAAGATTTGGATTAACAAAGAAAACCTGAATCATGAAGACCTATCTGAAATAGTCGGAGAACTAAATTTATTGGGATTCAACTCTTTTTATTCACGCTTGGCTACGGACTATGCTTATGTTTATGGGACTTGTGCGGAAAAAGATTTTCCTTCGTATTTTGATTTGAATTTGTGCGAAGACGAATTTAGTGCTATCGGAATAGTCGGTCAGGGCTTGTCTTGGAGCAAAGTTTTGTCTATGATTAACGCATTGGAATCTATTGAAGTTATAGATGTGAGTTTTGAAGATTTGTCTTCCACAGTTATAGTTGTGGTGAAAAATTCCGATTATCAAAAATCTCTGCAAATTCTGGCTTCTCAGATTTCGTAACGGGAAAAATAATAACATCTTCAAAAGAAAAATATAGCAAAATTCTCAAAATTTTGTAATAATTTTGTTTTGCAATACGTTGTAGGTATAAAAAAATAAAAATTAATTGACACTAATAATGGATTTTCATTATATGCCGATGGTGGATTGTGTGTAGACTTTGGCAAAAAATTTTGAGGAGATATAATTGAAGAAACGCTGGTTTTTTAGTTTTGGACATGTCGAATGGACGAAGAATTATGTTTTCTCGTTTTCTAACAAATTCCTTTTTTCTTTTCTATTTCTAATTTTCCTTTCAATAGCTTTCTTTTTGTGGAAAGGTGGTTCTGCTGTGTCTTATTTTGATAAAGTGTCTAAGCAGGATAAATTAGAAAGAGAAAACGAGATTCTGAAGAGTCAATTGGCGAAATTTAGTGCAATCATAGATTCTGTTAAGGGCGATCTTAATGTTATTCAGTCTTGGGAAAGCGAAATTCGTAAGCAAAGAAATTTCAAGCCAGTTGACCCACAAATCAGAGAGATGGGTATTGGTGGTGTGCCAACACTGGATAGTGCAACTTCCGAGCTTTCCTCAGATTTGAGATTGGATTGTGCATTTTTGAAGTTGCAGCTGGAGCAATTAGCTGCTATGTCTGAGTTGGAATTTGAGCTGATGGGCGAATTGCGAAAAAACAGCGAGTTCCGTCAAGATATGTACGACTACATGCCCACGATTTATCCTGTTTATGGTTATGTTACCAGTCCGTATGGCTACAGAATACATCCTATTTTGGGAAGAAAGATATTTCACGAGGGAATTGATATAGCTAACAAAAAAGGCACTTTAGTTCATGCTACTGCTGACGGAGTGATTTCCAGTACCAAATATTCCGGCAGTTTTGGAAACAACGTTTTGATTAGTCACAAATACGGTTTTTCAACACGTTACGCACATTTGTCGAAGATATTGGTAGATAAAGGACAAAAGGTAAAAAAAGGCGAGGTTATAGGTTTGATGGGTTCTACTGGAAGGTCAACAGGAACTCATTTGCATTATGAGGTTCGTAGATACGGTAGATATAGAGACCCTGAACCTTATCTTGTTAAATCCGCCGATTTGAATTTAGCTGTTAATTAGATTTAGATTTGTTTTTACTTCAGAAATCCTTATGAATAGGGATGGCTTGAAGTAAATTTTTTTTATAGGTATTATATAAAATGAAAAAAAGTTTTGAACACGAAGTCAAAAAGATAGACGAAATTGTCCGCAAACTTGAGGAAGAAGATTTGGAGTTTGACCAAATTTTGGAGTTATACAAGGAAGGACAGACTTTGATTAAGAGTTGCAAAAAAAGATTGGAAAGTGTAGAAAATATTTTGGTTGAATTGGATAAGGAGTAGTGTTGTGTACAAAGCACTAAAAAAAGACCTTAAAAAAATACGCGAGAGCGTGAATATTCGGGTTGATAGATTTTTGCCGAGAAAGGATGAGTATCCAAAGAACATTCATAAAGCTATTCGTCATTCGCTTTTTGCTGGAGGCAAAGGCATCAGAAGTTATATGCTGATTAAGATTTATTCAATTTTTTGCGAAGATGTTGAACCGATTATGCCTTTGGCTGTAGCTTTTGAGATGTTGCACACTTACACGCTTATCCATGACGATTTGCCTTATTTGGATAACGATGATTTTCGTAGGGGTAAACCCACATGCCACAAACTTTTCGGAGAAGATGTAGCCCTTTTGGGAGGCGATACTTTGCTGATTTATGCTTTTGACATTATTTCTCAGATGGAAGTTGCAGATAAGGTGAAAGCCGAGATTTTGCAAAAATTTTCCGCAATGGCAGGTGCTCGTGGTCTTATTGGTGGTCAGTGGGAAGATGTTAATTGCGAGGGCAAGACAGTTGACAAGCAAAAGTTAGCTTATATTCACAGCAAAAAAACTGCGGAATTCATCAAATTGACGGCAACGTTGGCTTGTCTTTTGGCAGAGGCTTCGGAAGAGGATACAGAGCTGTTGGAAGAGTATGCTGGAAATATTGGTTTGGGATTTCAGATTGTGGACGATATTCTTGATATTGAGGGAACTTTTCAGGAGAGAGGGAAATCTATCGGTAAAGATTTGGAATCCAAAAAGATAACTTATCCCGCTTTGTACGGTTTGCAAGAGTCCAAAGACGAAGTGGAAAAACTTATGATGAGAGCTAAAGAGATTTTAGATAAATTTCACGATAAAGGGCTGATGTTACAACGGTTTACCGATTATATATATCTTAGCAAATGGTAAAAATCAAATTCAAATTATTAAATAAATATGCACGCTTGCCCAAGATGATGAGCGACTCTGCTGCGGGTGCGGATGTTGGTGCATGTTTGAGGAAGCCTTTTGTCCTTGCACCTGGTTCTGTGGGATTAATTCCTTGTGGATTTGCTATGGCGATTCCCGAAGGTTACGAAGCCCAAATAAGACCTCGCAGTGGTCTTGCAGTTAAGCATAGCATAGGAGTCCTCAATTCTCCTGGAACTATCGATGCGGATTACAGAGGCGAGGTGAAGATAATTTTGTTTAATTTCGGGAAAGAAAATTTTGTTGTTAAAAACGGTGATAGGATAGCACAGATTGTGTTTCAAAAATTACCTGATGTCAAGTTTGAGTGTGTGGATTTTTTGGATGAAACCAAAAGAGGTGAGGGTGGATTTGGTCACACAAATATTTAAATGGTTGTAAGGAGAAAAAATGGCTACACTTAGAAAAAGAATTGCAGAAGAAATAATTAGAATTAGTGACAAGAATGCTGAAATTTTGGAAAAATATGGTGATAAAGAAGTTTGTAAAGTTACTCCCGCAAATATTTTTACGGGTATGAGAGGTATTGTTGAGGTTGTTTGCAACACTTCTTATGTTGACCCTGAAAGTGGTTTGATGCTCAAAGGCATTCCTGTCGGAGAGTTATCGGATAAATGTGCGGAAGAAATTTTTTATCTATTGTGTACGGGCAAACTTCCTCAAGAAGATGAATTGAAGATGCTTCAAAAAAATTTGGCTTTGCGTTCCTCAGTTCCCAGAGAAGTTTGGAATATTTTGTTCGCTTTGCCTATCAATACACATCCCATGACGATGCTGAGTATTGCTGTTTTGGTGTTGGAGAGAGAATCCATATTCCGCGAAAAATACGAAGAGGGTTTACGCAAAAAAGATTTTTGGAAATCGACTTTGGAAGATTCCATGGAGTTGATAGCGAAAATCCCCAGTATTGCTGCTGCCATTTATCGGATTAGCTACGAAAAGGACGATTTAATTCAAAGTTATGACTCGGATTTGGATTGGTCAGCTAACTTTGCTGCGATGTTGGGCGTTGACACGCCAGATGAAGAGATTTTTGCGGACTTGATTAGGCTTTATCTTGTTCTTCATTGTGACCACGAAGGTTGCAACGCTAGTGCTTTCACCGCAAGAATTGTCAATTCAACTTTGTCCGATGTGTACAGAGCTGTGTCTTCTGGCTTGAACGCTCTTGCTGGACCTTTGCACGGATTGGCAAATCAGAACGCTTTGAAGTTCGTTTTGGATATTAAGGACGAATTTGACGGATGCCCCACGAAAGAACAATTGGAGAGATATCTTAGGGGATGGTTGGATGCTGGCAAGGTTATCCCTGGTTATGGGCACGCCGTGCTGAGAAAAACAGACCCGAGATTTACAGAAATTAAAAAATTTGCCGACAAATATTTAGCAGAAGATGTTCTTATCAGAATTGTTAATTTGATGAGCGAAGTTGCTCCTGGAGTTCTAAAAGAAAAGGGAAAAGCTGCTTCTGTATATCCGAATGTTGATGCTATCTCAGGTGCGGTTTTATACACACTTGGCTTGGAGAGATTTGACTACTACACTGTAATTTTTGGAGTTTCTCGAATTTTGGGATTTTGTGCTCAGCTGATTATTGCCAGAGGTGTTCGTTCTTCCATCGTGAGACCGAAAAGTGTTACTAGCGAAATGCTGGAAGAGATGGTTTCCAAATAAAGTGTTTCCAATTAATATGGGATTGTTATGACATCAAATATTGATTGCGATTTTTTGGTAATTGGCTCTGGGATTGCTGGTTTGATGTCAGCTATCTATCTGAGTGAGGACAAAGCAAATAAAGTTGTGCTCATTTCCAAAGGTGATTTGTCAGAAAATAATTCCTATTATGCCCAAGGTGGAATAGCGGCTGTTGATGAAAACAGAGTTGTTTCCGATTTGGATAGATACGAATTTCATTGTCAGGATACTTTTATCTCGGGTGATGGGCTATGTGCTGAAAAAGTGGTTGAGAATTGCATCAAGGGATTTTATGAGACTTCCATTGATTCCCTTTTGAAGCTCGGAGTTAATTTCAGCAGAGAGGCTAACGGCGAATTTATTTTGCATCAGGAAGGTGGACACGAACGCGAGAGAATTTATTGCGTTGATGACCATACTGGAAAATATATCATCGAGACTTTGGTGGAGAAGGTTTTAAAAACGGACAATATTCAGTGTCTTGATACCCATATGGCTATCAACCTGATAACTCAAAATTATTTGCTTGGAAGTACCAATTTTGAGGATAAGTGCTTTGGTGCTTACGTTTTGAACATAAAGAACGACAACGTGTTCACCATCAAAGCAAAAAAAACTGTTTTGGCAACTGGTGGAGCGGGCAGAGTTTTCAAGTTTACTAGCAATCCTTCTGCTGCCACTGGAGATGGAATAGCCATGGCGTATCGTGCTGGAGCGAGGATTTCCAATATGGAGTTTGTGCAATTCCATCCGACTGTTTTGTATCAGCCTAAAGTTGAATATGGCGAAAGAAGATTTTTGATAACAGAAGCGTTGAGAGGGCAAAATCTCGGCGGAATTTTGACTTTGACAAAAGATAGCAAGAAAGATTTTGTTTTGGCTTTTGATAAAAGAGGCTCTCACGCCACTCGTGATATTGTTTCCAGAGCGATTGACACCAAGATTAAAGAGCTTGGATTGGAACATGTTTGGTTGAATTTGACCACAAAAGTTACGGGAAAAGACAAAGATTTTTTCCAAAAACATTACCCCAATATTTACAAAAAATGTGAAGAGAACGGATATAGTTTGGAGAAAGACCCAATTCCTGTTGTTCCTGCGGCACACTATGTGTGTGGCGGAGTTAAGGTTAATGAAAATGGACTGAGCGACATCAAAAATCTTTATGTTGTGGGAGAGAGTGCTTGCACAGGCTTGATGGGAGCAAATCGCCTTGCTTCCAACTCTTTGCCAGAGGGCTGTTATTTTGCTCAAAAAGCAGCTACGCATGCTCTGCAGACTAAGCACGAAGATTTGTCCAGTTTAGCGATTCCCGACTGGCAAAGCGTTAAAGCCAACAAGGAGCTTGATTTGGCTACGATGAACCAATTTTGGGATATAACTCGCGAAGTTATGACTAATCTCTGTGGGATTGAGAGAAATAGGCAGAGATTATATTTGGCATCGGAAATAACAGCTTCTCTTGCCAAATCTGCTCACGATATTTACAAGTTGTTTCCTGCTTCTTTGCAAACTTTGGAGCTTCGCAATCTCACTTTGGTTGCCAAGCTTATCACTTCCTGTGCTTTGTCCCGTAAAGAATCCAGAGGATGTCACTATCGTGGAGATTACCCGAATAAGGACGATAAATTTGAAATGAACACGATTATTAAGAAAGATACTTTCCCTCAAGTTTAAATAAGTAAAAGAGTTATGATGATTTTGAAAGAGATAGACGAGTTAAAGAAAAGCAAAAATGCCGTGATTTTGGCACACAATTACCAGCCTGAGGAAATCTATCAGGTTGCCGATTTTGTCGGAGATAGTTTGGAATTGGCACGAGTTGCCAGCAATGTAGAAGCGGATGTCATTGTTTTTTGTGGAGTTCGCTTTATGGCTGAGACCGCCAAAATTTTGAATCCCGAAAAAAAGGTTCTTCTGGCTGCAAATGATGCTGGATGTCAGATGGCAGAGATGATTAGTGCAACGAAAGTTAGAGAATTGCGAAACAATTTCCCCGATGCCGCTGTTGCTTGCTATGTGAATACCACTGCCGAAACGAAAACCGAGTGTGATGTTTGTGTCACAAGTTCAAATGCCGTAAAGATTATCAACTCTTTGCCTCAAAATCAGATTATTTTTGTTCCTGACAAAAATTTGGGTTCATACGTTGCGAAAAATTGTTCAAAGAAAATTATTTTGACGGACGGATACTGCTACGTTCACGATTGCATTTCGGTCAAAGATGTGGAGAAGATTAGAGAAAAATATCATGAGGCTCCCATTTTGGTTCATCCTGAGTCCCCAAGCGAAGTTGTTGACATGTGTGATTATGTGTGTTCCACTTCTCAGATGATTTCAGTTTCCAAGGAAGTTGATGCCAAGGTTATTATCGTGGGGACTGAAATAGGGATGTTGGCGAAATTGAGACAGGAGGTTCCAGAGAAAACTTTCGTCCCTCTGAAATCTGATGCGATATGCGGCGATATGAAGTTGACGGATTTGGATATGGTTAAAGATTGTTTGTTGCATGAAAAAAATGAAATTTTTTTGGACAAGGACGTTATGGTAAAGGCAAAAAGTTGCATCGACAAAATGCTCCTTTTGAGCTAATATTTTGAAAATGGATAGATTAAAAAGAGTTTACGAAGTTTATCAGCAGGGGCAAAGTCTCAATTTTGATAATCCCGAATATCGTCGGCAGGTTGGTGATTTTATCACTACCGCCCTGAGGGAAGATATTGGTTTGGGGGATATTACTACGCAGACTGTTATTCCGCCTGACCTTGAGATGAAAGCTGTTATTGGTTGCAAAGAAGATGGAGTTTTTTGTGGGGAACAAGAGCTTAAATTTTTGTACGAATCGGAAGGGATTACAACTAATTTTTTGGTTCATGATGGTCAAAAAATAAAGAAAGGTCAACGACTGGTTGAGTTATTGGGATTAGTGCAAATTCTTCTCACTTTGGAACGTACAGGATTAAATATTGCCAGAAGAATGTCGGGCATCACCACTACTACCTCAAAATATGTTAGTCTTTTGCAAGGTTCAGGATCGATGATATCTGCCACTCGCAAGGTGCTGACCTGTGAACTTATGGAAAAGCGTGCCGTTTTTGTGGGTGGAGGACTTACGCACCGCATAGGTCTTGACAAACACATAATGGTAAAAGATTGCCATTTGGATATTCTTCGGAGATTTCAGGGGAGTGAAGCTATCCAATCTGTAATTCAATCTTGTGAAAGCATAAATGTTCCAGTGGAAATTGAGGTGGAAAATTTGGAGGACGGTTTTCTGGTGGCTGAGAGCTTTGCAAATAGTGATTACGAAGGAATTCCAATAATTATGCTGGACAATATGAAACCTGAGCAGATGATGTTTTTTGTGCAAAAACTGCGAGATAACCATCTGTATGATAAGATTTTATTAGAAGCTTCTGGTGGAGTGAATTTGAATAATTTGGCTGAATACGGAGCTTGCGGGGTAGATGTAATATCGACTTCTGGCATCACCGAAGGAGCTTTCAGCTTAGATTTAAATCAGAAAATAGAGGGGTGAATTTTTGAAGAGCAAAAAAAAGAAAAAAATTGTTAATAAATCTTCGGGTTTATTAACTTCTAATAGTGTTTTTAAAGAAAACATTTTATATTTCACTTTAGTGTTAGTAGCATATTTGTATTTTTTGTTTAGTTTTTTTTCTTTACCAGATTTCACAAATCCTCATATTATTAACAATTCTTCCTGGATTGTTAATTTAGAAATTGCTATTGATACAATACTCTTTTTTGTAGTAGCTTATTGTGGATATTGTTACATTAACGGAAAAGAAAATTTTTCAAACAAGTTCATAGTCCTTTTTGTTTTTTTATGTATCTTCGTTATTCATTTGCTTGCACTTAATACTGCTATAGATATTGGCGGTGATAATGGAACTTATATCTATATGGCTAAATCTATAGCTACGAAAGGCAATACTTATCAGTTGCCCACTCCAGGATTTCCACCAACTTCTGTAGCTTTTGGATTTCCCCTGTTTCTTTCTTTTATTTACTTGATTTTCGGTGGAATTAATATCTTGGCTTTTAAAATCTTTACAATGCTTTTGTCTTTGCTTTCTGTTTTTATTTTTTATAGAATTATGCTTAAGTTAAATTCAGAATACTTTGCAATTGCACTTACTATTCTATATGGCATCCATTGTTCTGTATTAAATTTTTCTTCTATGATAATGACAGAAACTCCAACTTTATTTTGGAGTGTTTTTACTTGGTATTCTCTTTTGAGGTTTTGTGAAAAGGAAACATTCAATTGGAAAATTTTTATTGGTTTGGTATTTACTTCTACTTTTACATACTTAACTAGACAAATAGGAATTTCAGTTATTGGGGCAGTTATTATATATTTGTTTTTTTACTCTGATTTTAAGTACAAAGGCAGGAAGTCTTCTTTTGATTATTTAAAAATAAAAAAACTTATTTATTATTTTATATTTGTATTTGTAATTTTGTTGTTAATACAATTAAGAAGTCATTATTTTGCAGGAATGAGTGATAGTGCAACTTTTTTTTCGTCCAGTATAGCTGATAAAATTGATAAGTTTTTAGTTGTTTGGAAGGTCTATTTTGGAGTTCTATCGGAAAATTTATTTCCAAACAATATAATTAGAGGACAAGTTTCACATTTATTTGTTAATATACTAATACAGTTGGTTTTCTATTATGGATTGGTTGTTTGTCTGTTAAAAAAGAACTTTGCCTCTTTTTATTATGCTATTTTTGTTCTTTTACTTTCTATTGCTACTCCTGATATTTATTTTATGCCAATTTCACGATATTTAGTTCCGCTTACTCCATTTTTTGTTTACATTTTTTATTTTGGAATTTTCAATTTGTTTAAGCTATTGGGTAGAACCTCTAAAATACTCTCGATTATAATTATTTTTTTTCATCTTATTTTTCTTTTTCATGGGAATGCTTATCTTATACAGAAATCTCATACAGGGGAAGAATATCCTCTTCCGATTGCCAATTATTATAACTGTGCCAAGTGGATTAATAAGAATTTATCACACGATGTGATTGTAGAGTCTAGAAAAGGAACGGTATTTTATATTTTTGCGGAATGTTTTTGTACAACAAGTGTTTTCTCTGATTATGTATACACTGAAGATTTAGAACGTCATTTTATTAAAAAAATAGAGAACAATGAGATGGACTATTTAGTTTTAGATGGATTTTCTGGTGCTTCATGGAGGTGTTATTATCCTTTTATCCAAAAGTTTCCACAGCATTTTCAATTAGTAAAAGTGTTTGGGGAAAAATATCCAACTTACTTATTCAAAGTGATAAATTAAAATGGTTTCCCAATTTTGATGTTTATGAAAGGACTTGTTATTATTCCTGCTTTTAATGAAGAACTGAATATCGAAAAAGTCATTGATTCTGTTTTCCAGTTAAATTTGAATGTTGATGTTTTGGTAGTTAATGATGGCTCTACTGATAATACTGGACAAATTGCTTTGGCAACGAATAAAGCTATGGTTTTGGATTTGCCATTTAATTTAGGAATTGGTGGTTGCGTTCAAACGGGATTCAAGTTTGCTTTGAATAACGATTATGATTTTGCTGTTCAGTGTGATGGAGATGGTCAACATTTGCCTTCAGATTTAGCTATATTGATTAGAGAATTCTCAGGCGAAGATTTATTGATAGGTTCAAGGTTTTTATCGAAAAGGCAGGTTGGCTTTAAGTCATCTTTTTGCAGAAGAATGGGGATTTTTTGGTTCAAAGTTTTATTTTCTGTCCTTTATGGAAAAAAAATAACCGATGCGACTTCAGGGCTTAGAATTTATGGGAGGAAAGCGTTGAAACTGTTGGCAAAAAATTATTCTGATGATTATCCTGAACCAGAAGCTATTGCATATTTGTTAAGGAATAATTTATCTCCACGAGAACTTCCAGTTGAAATGCAAAATAGGCAAGAGGGGAAAAGTTCAATTACTTTTTTCAAATCTATCTATTACATGATTAAAGTTAGTATTGTCATTGTGATATGGAAATTTAGGAGGTAGCTGTTGGGATTTTTTTCAATTAGTCGAATTCAAGTTGTTGCAATATTTGGATCTATTTTTTTATTATTTTTGATTGTTGAACTTATTCGTAGACAGCAGTTGAAGGAAAAATATGCCCTTATCTGGTTGTTCATCTCGTTTTTTTTCATTATTGTAGCTTCAGTTAAAAGTATAATCCAATTAATTGCGAATTTGTTTGGGATTTATTATGCACCTTCTGCTTTTTTATTATTACTAATAATGGGAATTATTCTAATTTTATTGCAGTTTACGATTATTTTGTCCAAAATGAAAAAAAGGATTAAAATATTGGCTCAAGAAGTTGCACTTTTGAAATTGAAATCAAAGTTGAAGAAAAAGTAAAAAATAAATTATAATGAGAATATAGTTATGGAAAGAAATAATGTAGACTGCGTATTTAGGGATAATTTTTTAATTGTTTAAGGATTTAATGTGTTATTAAATGTTGTTCTTTCTGCGTTTACCGTTGTTTTTGGTGCACTTTCCCAGCTATTTTATAAAATAACCTTAAATTCCGTAGGGAAATTTTCTTTTACTTGGGAATTCTTTATAAATGTTTTGACCAGTAGGTCATTTATCTTAGCCATTGTTTTTCTTTTGGTTCAGTTTGTTTCTTGGTTTTATCTTCTTTCTCGATTACCAATAAATGTTGCTACTTCAATTTCTATTTTTGTCCCTGTTTTTTCCATTATTGGAGGGTGGCACTTTTTGGGAGAGCCTATTCCTGTTTTAAGGTGGATTGGCTTTGTTGTTATGCTCTGCGGTTTTCTATTGGTTATAAAAACTGTTTAGCATATTTCATAACGAAAATTGATTTTTATTTCTTAAATATCCAGCATTGAGTTAGTCCAATGCCTTTAAATATTTTTGAAATGAAGGGAATGTATATGTTATCATATATAAAAACCTCAGAGACGATATAGTTAATAGGAATAAAATCATGTTGAACTAATAAGTTTTTAAAACCTTTTATAGTAAAACCATTACAGTGAATTCTTCCTTCTGTAGAAACTCCATTTCGTAGTCCGACTTGTTTATTTGATGTGTGCCAGGTCGAGGGGTTGTATCCAAATAAAATACTTATTCTTTCGTGAAAAGCGGCAAGATTTGGAATACCAGCTACTAAATGTCCACCTTTTTTAAGTATTCTTTTCAATTCCTCTAAAACATTGTCAATTTCATATAAATGTTCAAGTACTTGATTTGCAATGATTAAATCAAAAAAATTATTATCATAAGGAAGTTTTTCCTTACAGAGGTCTAAGAAGTGTAATTCTTCCAATTCAATTGGTTTTTCAAATTTACCTTTCCATTCTTCCCATTCTGTTCCATAAAATTTAGCATTAGGAAAATATTTTTTAATCGCTAAGAAAGTGCTATTATCAGTACAACCTAGTTCTAAAATTTTAATTTCTTTGTTAGTTGATACTTTTAAGATTTGTTTATAATAAATCTCTTTATCTTTTTCTCTATAATGCTTCATTTAAAATCCTTTTATAGATTTATATTTTTATTCTTCGTCAAAGTCAGACATTTCTTTACAATTTCAAAAACTTCTTCAGGCTTAATTAAGTTCACTGTAGAATATTTATTTTTAGGATAATAGGAATATTTTGAATTAATAATTGGATTATTATTGGGGTTTTTGTGTATATTGTAATGTTTATTTAAAGGAAAGGCACCGACATTTAATGGAGTGGTCATCCCAAAAAGACCTATTGTTTTGCAACTTTGATTTGCCGACATATGCATTGCTCCTGTATCATTGGAAATAAAAAGATCAATTTTTTTTAATAAATACAAAAATTCTTCAATAGATAATTTTTCAATTAGATTAATATAATTATGAGATACAATTTTATTTTTTATTTTGTCAAAAATTGTTTTTTCTATCTTTAGTCCTGTAAAAATTATTAAAACATTTTCATATTTTTCAAGAATTAAATTTGTTAGTGATAAAAAATTATTTTTACTCCATCGCCTTCCTGTAGCAGTTTCAGCCGTACCAATATTTATGCCAATTAGCTTGAATGAATTATATTGCTTTAGTAGATCTTTAATTTTTTTAGATTTATGTTCATCAAATGAACATAAATTTTTTGCTCTGAAATTGATATTAAGAGGCTCTAATTCTCTGTTAAAATTATAAACAAAATGTTCTTTTTCATTATACAAAACTGTATCTGTATATACCTTTCTTCTAAGAAGATGGTTAAATCCAATTTTTTTTTTTGCTCTTATTAATAGGGAGAGCAAAGAAGAAATATTCATAAAATATTCAGAATCAATTAGGAAAGAATACTTTTTATTGTTTAATTTCCAAAGTAATTTTAAAAAACTTAATGGGTTAGTGTAGTTAAAAATGAAAACTTCTTTCTTTTTTTTAAATAAGTTATATAAAGTTTCGACCCTTCTAGTAGTCAAAATATCAACAGAATATCCTAATTTGAACAATTTTTCTATTGTTGGTAAGGTACAAATTGTATCTCCAAGACCCCAAAGTCTTATGTATAAGACTTTTTTATTTTTGGAGTTTGTTATTGATTGTTTTTTGAAAGGCAAAAAAATAAAAAGGAGAATAGGTATTACGTATTTATCAACAGTTTTTAAAAAGTATGTGAAATTAAGATTAACCATAATTTTTTCTCCCAAACCAAATCTTCTCTTGTTCAAATGCTTGTGCAAAGAGCATTTCATCGCCGTAAACAGTAGTTGCACCTTGTAGTTCCGCCAGTTGAAGCATCGATGTTTTTCTTGGTTGATAGACCATATCCATCACTACTTGGTCGGTTTTGAATTTTGTTAGCAGGCTTCTATTTTCGTTCATTCCTACGCTGGTTGCGTTTATGATTATTTCGAAATTTGTGCTATTTTCCTCAGCTTCTTCTAAGGTGCAAGAGGTAAAGTTACCAATGTTAGTCAAATCGACATTTTTTTGTGGAGACCTTGCGGCTATGGTAACATGGGCACTTTCTTGTAACAACCCAAACAAAGCTGCCTTAGCAGCACCTCCGTTTCCGAGAAGCAACACTTCTTTTCCTGAGAGAGAAAAATTTTCTGACAGTGGTTTGATAGCTCCGATGTAGTCGGTATTGTAGCCACACAATTTTTCTTCTTCATTTTTAAGAGTGTTAATCGCTCCGATTTTTGAAGCAGTTTCATCTATTTCGTGTAGTAGAGGAAAAATCGCTTGTTTGAAAGGCATCGTAATAGCAGCACCTTTCCATTGATATGAAGCAAAATTAGTCAAAAATTCTTTCAATTCGGTCGCACTATCCATAGGAAAATTGACAAAACAGGCATCGATATTTTTGCTCAGAAATTGCTGATTGTGAAAGGCTCGCGAAAAGCTTTTTTCGATATTTTGTCCGATAAGTCCATAGACGTCAGTTTTTTTGTTGATATTCAAAATTCCGTACATATCGGTGAGAGTGTTCAAATCTATTTGTCCTGGAGCAACGGCGTTTCCAGAGGGCAGAAACGAATAGGTGAAAGGTGAGCCGTATTTTAGAGAAAGTATTCGGGAAAATTCGCCTTTAATTCCCATGCCAAATGCGATAAGGTTGGGAAATTTTTTAAGAGCATCAAAGAGTAAAAAATTGTCGTTTATGTCGTTTATCATGGTTGCAGCTTTTAGGAAAGTTGCCTCTTTGCTTTCCATATCGTGCAAAATTTCGTCTATATTTTCGGGAGTTTCGGAAAAATTGTGATAAGACAGAATAACCTTTGAATTTAGTTTGCTGAAATCCAAATTTTTTCCTAAATCAAACTCAACATCGATAAATTCAAATCCAAGTTTGTCAATTTGCAAAATGGCTTTATGATACTCGTCAGTGGTCAGTTTGGCTTTTCCGCCTTGCTCAACGGTTCTCAGGGTTGCAATAACGCCCTTTTTGTTCCATGTTCCCAAACTATTGGGGATTTCCTCAAGATAGTCCAAGCGAAGTTCCGCTAAGTAATTCAAACTTTTGATGTAATCGATTTCTTCAATATTCGCCTTGCTCACACAGACACAGATTTTGGGAAGGTAAACCGAAGAAAGAGGTTTTTTTCGCTTAGGCGTGATGTTATTACATAGAGTCAACAGTTTTTGAGCTTTTTCGCTTAGCTCTTCCAAGGAAGAGAGGTTTTCAACTATGTGGTTGCAATTTGCGATAAGTGTGTTGTCTTTTTGCGAATTTATTCTCGAGAGAAAGGAGCTGTTTTTGGTTTGAAGCCTTTGAATTTGCAAATTTACGGAGGTTTCAACATTCACGACTAAATCGAAGCAATCGCTGATATCACGGGAAAAAACGGGAGGTATTTCCACAAAAATCAAATTAACGTCTTGGGTTTTTATGGAATTTTCAAGCGTTTCCAAAATCACGGGATGAGTGATTTCGTTAAGTTTGTTCAGAAGCTTTTTGTCGGAAAAAGTTAGATTACTCAACGCTTTTTTGTCTATTTCGTTGTTGCTATCCAAGATTGATTCGGAGAATTCTTTTATCAGTTCATTTTTGACCAAAGGCAAAATTTGATGACCTATTTTGTCGGCGTAGATAATTTTGCATCCAAATTCTTCCAAAAAATTGCAAAGTGAAGATTTTCCACAACCTATCGTTCCAGTGATGGCAATTAGTGTTTTTTGTTTCATAAATATTTTTTAATTTCTTCTATTATTTGTTCAAATTCGAAGTACGCTTTTTGTTTTTCTAATCGTTTTACGAGCTGAGCGATTTTTTTTCTGTTGCCTATCAGAATTGCACTGCTTTTTTCGATTTTGCCACAGACACACATTTTGTGAGCTGCCACTTCCATACCAATTGCTAAAGCTTCTTGTTTCATTATGTTGACGCTTCCGCACAAGAGGTTATCAAGCTGTATGTTCAGCGACAGCATTTTGTCTGCCATCGCCTTGATGCCACCTGAACTGCAACCGATTTTTCCCAAGCAATTTGTGGCTTCTGTGGTATTTTGTGGCTCTAATTTACTTGATTTGATAGACAAAGGTAATAAATCCTGTTTGATTTTGCTCGCTCAAAATGGGGTTAAATTTCCATTGAGCGAAAGCCTCTCTGCTTACTTTTTCCAGCAGTGGATTGGCACGCTTTATGATGACGATATTGGAGACTGTTCCTTGCGGAGACAGGGAAAAGCGTAATTTGACTTTGGCGTTTTTTTGCAAGCCGTCTGGATATTTTGGCAAAACTTTGTTCACGATTTTTCGGCTTACGACTTCGCCTTCCAACTGGAAATTTTGTTCGCTTTCGCTTTTCATCAACTCTTCCGAAAATTGCTCAAAGAAGTCTTGATTGTCTGGCAAATTGTTGTTTTGACTTAGAGCGGGAGTTTTCGGTTCAGGATTGAGATTGTTTATGGAATTGCCGATTTTCTCTTGGGTAACCACCTTATTTTTGACCACAATTTTTTCGGACGAAGTGGTAATTTTTTTGTCCAAAGATTTGGTGATGCTTTTGGGAAGATTGACTTTTTTTGGCACATAGCGGTTGTCCAAACCTTGTTTCACGCTCTTTTGTCCGCTTGCGTTTGACGAAAAAATCCCCACAATCTGGATCGTAGGTGGAATTCTATTGAGAACTGTATCGTAGCTCAAAATCAAGAAGACTGCCACCAAAAACAAATGCGTTGCGATGGAAATCAGAAAACTTAATTGCTTGTCGTTCATAACGGCTTGGTTATTTTAACTCAACTCCGCGTGTGGCAAGGCAAAACTTGGTAGCACCAGAGAGCTTGGCTACATCCATCACTTTGACTATTTTCTGAAATTCCAAGTTCTTATCCGCTTGAACCACAATGATTTTCCCAGGTTGAGATTTATCCAATTTTTCTTTGAGTAAGCCCGGCAAATCGTCCAAATCTATCTGATTTTGGTCGAGATAAACTTCACCCTCGTGATTGATGCTGATGAAAATATTGTTGGTGTAGCCGCTCTGGCTATCAGAAGCGTCTGGCAGATTGACCTTGATGCCAGAATAGGTGATGAAGCTCGAAGACACAAGGATGAAAATCAGCAGGAGCATGATGATGTCGGTGAACGAAATCAGGGCTATGGAGCTAATTCTTTTTTTCTTCAGAACCATGATTAGTCAAATTTCCCGATTATCATATTTGCTTTTTGTTGCAAGTCCACTGCTTCGTAGTCGAGTTTGTCCAAAAGCAAATTGTAGAAGCTCAGGGCAACTATTCCCACAACTAAGCCTGCGACGGTAGTGATTAGGGCTTCCCAAATACCTCCAGCCAAAAGAGAAATGTCAACACCTCCAGCTGTTTGTTGAATCTTCATGAAGACCTTTATCATTCCCAAAACTGTACCCATAAAGCCGAACAGAGGTCCGACAGCAGCGATGGTGGATAGGCTTCCCAATCCTTTTTCCATGGTGAGGATTTCGCGTTGTACACCTGACGAAATCGTTTGTTCTACATTATCACTTTTTATATTCGACAGAACTCCAGCGTAAACTCGGGAGATAGGAATAGAATCGATAGCTTCGCACAGTTGCGTTGCTCTATTGAGGTCTTTTTCTTGGATAACCTTGTCAAATTCCAACAAAAAATCTTCTTTCTCTTTTTTGTTTTTCTTGAGGCTTAGAAATTTTTCGATAATAATGGTCAACGCAGCGATGGAAAGAATCGCCAAAATTATCATAATGTAGCCGCCCTTAACGGCGATGGACAGATAGCTCATTTGTTTCCTCTCGTTTATTTATCAAAAATTTTCGTTACTTCTTCATCGGGAGTTTTTCCTGTCAAAGAAATTACAAAAATTACTATGGATGCAATGATAAATCCAGGCAAAAGTTCGTACAAGTCGAAAATGCCTCCAGTCAAATTTTTCCAAATGATGATGGTGGCTCCTCCGCTAATCATTCCTCCAATGGCACCCCAACGAGTCATACGTTTCCAAAAGAGGCTGAATAAGATTACAGGTCCAAAAGCTGCTCCAAAGCCTGCCCAAGCGTAGGACACCAAGCCCAAAACCGAAGAGTTTTGGTTGGAAGCGATAATCCCTGCCAATACTGCCACGCTTACCACGGTAATTCTGCTGACATACACCAACTCTTTTTCGCTGATGTCTCTTTTGGTGAAAAATTTGTAAAAATCTTCGGTAAAGGAAGAAGCAACCACGATAAGCTGTGAATCGGCGGTACTCATCACGGCAGCCAAAATAGCTGCTAACATAACTCCAGCAACAAGTGGATGGAAGAACACTTCGATGAGAAGCATAAAAACTTTTTCGGAATCAAAACCAGCAGGAGTGCCCACGGTGTGTGTGTAAGCAAAGCCGATAAGCCCGATTAAGGTCGCTGCTCCGAGGCTAACGAGCGTCCAAATCACAGCGATGCGTCTGGCAGGAGCAACATCTTCTTCGGATTTCAATCCCATAAATCTGGTGAGGATATGAGGTTGTCCAAAGTAGCCAAGTCCCCAAGCCATTGAGGATAAAATTGAGAGCAGAGTGAGTTTATTTCCCGTTCCATACTCTTTGAAAATTGATAAATGGTCGCTAATGAGAGCAAAGTTTCCTGAAAATAGTTTGTATCCGAAAATGCAAACAAAACAAATGGAGAAGAGCATCAAAAGTCCTTGGAAAAAATCTGTCCAAGACACAGCCAAAAATCCACCCAAAAATGTGTAGCTGATGATGACCACCACGGAAATGAGTAGTGAGTAAATATAGGGAATGCTGAAAACTGTGTTGAAAAGTTTGGCTCCGGCGACAAACCCCGAGGATGTATAAATTACGAAAAATATGATGATGAAAGCACCTGAGAGGAAGCGGAGAATTTTTGATTTGTCGTTAAAGCGAACTTCCAAATATTCGGAAATAGTTAGGGAATCGTTGGCGGATTCGGTGAAGCGACGCAGTCTTTGGGCAACAAATCTCCAGTTGCACCAAGTACCGATAGCAAGACCCAGTGCCATCCAAAAAGCTCCGGCAAGTCCGAGAGCGTAAGCTGCTCCGGGCAGTCCCATCAAGAGCCAACCGCTCATATCCGAGGCACAGGCAGAGAGAGCCCCAACCCAAGGACCAAGCGACCTTCCGCCCAAAACATAATCGGACAAACTTTCCGTTTTGCGATAAAAGTGCAAGCCGATGAAAAGCATTGCCACGAAATACAAAGTGAAGGTTAAATAAATACTTCCGTTATTTGTGAACATTGATAATACTCCTTATAAAAGCCAAAATTAAAATTTCTCACGATGTGAATCAGCCACGATGAAATCTTTAGTCAGTATTTTGTAGCTTATTATATTGTCAAATCTAAAAAATCAATTCTTGGGCGGAGGAACTCCTCTTTCTTTAGTTATTCAGATTTTAGTTACCCAACCTGAGAAAAACACGCTTTGGGAGAGTTGGGCATGATATAAGGAGGTTTTTTTGATTTAGTCCCCGATTTTCACTTAAAAATCCGTACAAATAGCAAAGTTTTTTAAAAAAATGTCTCTTTCCCACAAAAACTGTTGACACCTGACACGTTTTAATAAGTTTCAAACAAAATTTTATAGATATGTTTTTATGAAAGGGGTGCAAATGAACTCATCGCAAATACTGGCTAAAATGCAGGGATTAGACGATAAGATTAGCGATTTGCTCAAAAAGTCCGCACATCTGCCAGAACAGCTCAAAGGTCTGCAAGACAAAAAAAGCGAGACAGAAACGGCGTTGAATGAACTTATTGAGCAGATAAAAAAGTGCAAAGAGTCCCAAAGCTCGTTGGAACTGGAAGTGCAGTCCAACAACAAGCTGGTGGATAAATACAAAGAGCAACTCAATCTTATCACCAACAACAAGGAATACAAAGCGTTGAACAGCGAAATAGCGTTAATCAAAAGCAAGAACGTGCAACTTGATGAGAAAGAGCTTGGACTGATGGAAGAAGAGAAGCTATTGAACGAGCAAAAGAAAGTTGCCGAAGCGAACGATTTGGATGCCAAAAAGTCTCTGGAAGATAGCGAAGCTACCATCAAGGTGCAGATAGAAGAAGTGGAAAAGCAGATTGAAGATGAAAAATCCGAGAGAAATGCTCTTGCTGGGAATTTGCCGATACTCCTTGTAAAACAGTATGTTCGCTTGATAAAGAAGAAAGACCGTAAAGCTGTTGCTTTCGCTCACAAAGATGCTTGCAGTGAATGTGGTTTTCGGTTGCGTCCACAGTTGCTTTTGGAGTTGGAAACTTGTAGCGACCCGAAGGTGTGCGAGAATTGTGGCAGATTTTTGATTCGTTTAAGAAGAAAATAAATAAAGATATATTTTTTTGAGGAGAGGATAACATCTCTGCCGAAGTTGATTTTGGTTGACTTCGAAGGAAAGTCCGAACACCGCAGAGCAGACTGCTTCTTAAAGTGGAAGTCTTGGTGACAAGGAACAATCCCACAGAAAGATACTTCAAGCACCTATTCTATCTTTTGAATTTACAGTGAATAGGCATATTGGAAGAATAGAATAGGTGCTTGAAAGGGTGAAATGGTGGTGTAAGAGACCACCGGCACGGAGCGTGAGCCTCGTGGACAGGGAATTTCAGTCAGTGCAATGCCAAATAGGAGACTAACAGGTTGCTCGCCTTGCCAAGGTCTCGGGTAGGCAGCTGGAGCCGATTAGTGATAGTCGGTCGAGATAAATAGAGATAGTTTGATTTTTAGTAGGTCAAAGACAGAATTCGGCTTAATATCTTCTCCTTGAAATTATCAAAAGAATGTTGTTATGAAATCTTCATGGATATTGGCTGAAAATACTAAGAACGAAACCTTGCTTGCGGAGTTTGAGCGTGAGTTGGCTTGTAGCAAATATTTTGCTCAGATTTTGCTCAACTTGGGTTTGCAATCTTTGCAGGAAGCGAAATCTTTTTTATCTCCGTCGTTAGAAAATCTGTTAGATCCTTTTTCTTTCAAGCAAATGACAAAAGCTGTCGATTTGGTGGTGAAAGCTATCAAGAGGAAGCGTAAGATACTCATTTATGGAGATTTTGACGCTGACGGCATTACTTCTGTTACGGTTCTTTACCGAGGCTTGAGAGAGTTGGGTGCAGATATCGATTTTTTTATTCCAGATAGGCTGAAAGACGGGTATGGGCTGAGCATGAGGTGTGCGGAGAGGATTTTGCAAGAGCCTCCTTATTTGCTTATTACGGTCGATTGTGGAATTTCCGCCGCTGACACTGTGAAAAGGTTGAAGTCGGAGAATGTCAAAGTTATCGTCACTGACCACCATTTGCCTCAAGGCGAGATTCCTCCTGCTGATGCTGTTCTGAATCCGCAGTTGGAAGACAGCGGTTACGCTTGCAAATATTTGGCTGGAGTGGGAGTAGCTTTCAAATTGCTCAGTGGTGCATGTATTTCGTTGGATGTTGACCTCAATCGCTACCTTTATCCGAATTTGATTTTTGTTTGCTTGGGGACTGTGGCAGACATTGTGCCTCTGATAGAGGAAAATCGGACACTGGTTCGCTTGGGTATTTTGTCCATCAAAAACCGATTTAACAAGGGATTGACTGCACTGATAAAGTCTGGTGGATTAAATCCTGATAGGCTCACTTCGGGAAATGTGGTGTTCAATGTTGCTCCGAAAATCAACGCTGCTGGACGCATGGGCGATGTTAAACAGGCGGTAAATCTTTTTCTTAGTGAGGACGAGGACGAAATCAATTCGATTGTATCTGAGCTTGAGGAGTTGAACACTCTTCGTCGTAGTCAGCAGGACGAGATTTTCGAGTTGGCTTGTCAGCAGATAGAAAATAAGTATTCTGATTTCAGTCAGATGCAAACTTTGATTGTAGATGACCCCAGCTGGCATGTTGGGATTATTGGGATTGTGGCTTCCAAATTAGTGGAGACTTATAATCGTCCAGCGATTGTTTTTGGGCAGGAAGGTGGAAAATTGCGTGGCTCCGCTCGAAGTGTTTCTGGATTTAATATGGTGAAAGCTATTGAGCAATCGAAAGATTTTTTGATAGCCTATGGTGGACATAAGTACGCAGCTGGGATTAGTTTGTTACAGGAATACTTGCCGAGGTTTGAGGAGAAGGTGCAAATCTACAGCAAAGAAAATTTGACTAAAGAGATGGTGCAACCGACTTTCAGGGTCGATATGGAGCTTGATTTTGCGGAGATTGATAACGAGTTTGTGCAGTTTTTGACCAAACTTTCTCCGTTTGGACCCGGCAATCACAAACCTGTGTTTTTGTCCAAAGGTCTAAGAATAGCTTGTAGCCCGCGAGTAGTGGGGGCTAATCATCTTCAGGTGAGGCTAACTGATGGAGAGAAAGAGATTAACTTCATCGGTTTTGGATTGGGTGACTACCAAAAGCAATTGACGTACAATTCCAGCTTGGACATAATCTACGCTTTGGATTTCAATTTTTGGCAATCCAGAGTTTATATTCAAGGGTTTTTGAAAGATATTGATGTTTATTAGAAAACTTCCAACTTATTGCTTACCCATAATTTCGGCACTTCTTTTGGCGTTCGCCAGAATGGACATTGGATGTGGATTTCTTTGCCTTTTTGGTTTGATACCGCTGTTTTTTTGGTTTGAAGCTAACAAAGTAAATCTATGGCGAGATTCCTTTATATTCAGCGTTATTTTTAACGGAATTTACATCTACTGGATAGCCTACGTCACTTTTTGGGGTTATATAGGAATTGTCCTGTTTTTCGTACTATATTTTTTCATCATATTTTACTTCATCAGAAAATGTTGGAAATACTTTCCGAAAGTCAAATTGCTTTCTTTCGCTGTTTTTTGGATTTGTTTGGAATACTACATGAATTACACGGAGATTGCCTTTCCGTGGATGTCTCTGGGCTATTCTCTACACAACTATTTGTATTTAATTCAGTTGGTTTCCTTGGGCGGAATGAGCATTTTGTCTTTATTGATAATAGCTGTGAACTACAGTTTGTTTGTTTATTTTAAGTCGAAGAGAAACAAATTTTTGCTTTGTTCAGTTCTAATTTTAGTGATTTGGGCAGTTTTCGGCTTTTATCTTTTGAATTCGGTGAAGGTGCGAGAAAGCGATAAAAAAATTGCGGTTTTGCAACCGAATATTTCTCTACATACCAAGCACAGTGCAGACGCAACTCCCAAGATGCTCAAGGTTTATAACGAAGAATTTGAGTTACTTAAGGCTAAAGAAATCGATTTGTTTTTGTTGCCAGAGAGTGCCATCATGGGCTTTCCACTACACAACAAAAACATGTATAGCAAAATTTCCAATCTGAGCAAAACTGTGAACGCTAATCTTTTTTTGGGCTTTTTGGATTATCGGGTCAGTTCGGAGAGAGTGAAATATTTTAATTCCTGTTCTATGGTCGATACTACGGATAATTTCTATCCTAAATATAGCAAAAATGTGCTTGTTCCGATAGGTGAGAGGATTCCTTATTTGGAGGTTTTCCCGTTTCTGTGGAATCTGAATTTGGGGCAGGCGAATTGGGAATATGGGGAAGGAGCGGAATTTTATTCACTTGGTGACTATAGTTTTTCGCCTGTCATTTGTTACGAAATAGCTTTCCCAAAAGTTCTAAAAAAACTTGCCAAAGCTGATTTTGTTGTAAATTTGACTAACGACGCTTGGTTTCGCAAATCTGTGGGAGCTACTCAGCATATGCAGATGACGGTTTTTCGGGCGATAGAAATTAGGCGAGCAATTTATCGTTGTGCGAATACGGGATATTCGGTAGTGGTTTTGCCCACTGGAGAGATTTTGGAGAAGCTACCGCTTTTCCAGAAAGGCGTTATCATCAGCAGTTTATACGTGTGCGACAGCAGTTCACTTTATTCGCGGATAGATTATGAATGGATTTTTGCGGTTGCGAGCTTGTGTTTTGTGGTGGCAATATTATTAAAAAAAATAGGAGAATATAAATGAATAGAGAAGAAGTACTTCAGATGATTAAAGATTACCCATATGCGACTTTGGGGACTGTGGATGAGCAAGGAAGACCTCGCTTGAGACCGATGCTAATTACACCTGCGGACGACAATTTTTTGCTTTGGAGCTCTACCCACATTGAGAGTGGCAAGTACAAAGAGATGAAGAACAATCCTAATGTTGAGCTTTTGTTTTGGGACAAAGCTACAGGCACGGAGATAAGAGTTTCTGCCATTGCCGATGTGAGCGGTGGCGAGAACAAAAAATCTAAGATGTTCAAAATCAATCCCAAAATTGAGAACTGCTTTGGCAGAGTGAACAACCCCATTTTTGTGCATTTGGAGTTCAAGCCGACAAGCGTTAGATACAAGTATAAGGGCTTTTGTGGATATACAGAAGTTTTGTAAAAATTGAATAATAGATAAGGAAAAAATCTTGTGACGATTACTAAAATTTCGTGTGACGAAAGCGGTAATTCCTTTTTTGAAGATGTTGAAATTGACATCATCGACAAGGGCAAAATCGGCAAATTGTCGCAAGATTTTCCCGTAAAATCGTTGGTGTTTCGTGAAAATGAGCCAGGGTACGATTACGACTGGCACACAGCTCCGCGGAGGCAATATATAGTTCTTTTGGAAGGTGCGATATCCATTGAGGTGACTTCGGGCGAAATCAGGGAATTTTACCCTGGAGATGTCTTCATAGTTGCAGACACCACGGGAAAAGGTCACAAATCCAAGTCAATTGATGGGAAAGCCAGAAAATCTTTATTTATCCCATTTTGACAATAAAGATTGACCAAAATATTATAAGCGAACACATTCGAATTAGTTTGATGCAAGAGAAAGGAAATAGATGGAAAATTTTATAAAGCAATTAGCCAGCGAAGCTCCCGTTCCAGGTGGGGGAGCAGCAGGATGCGTTTTTGGTGCTATCGGCTCTGCCGCCGCTCAGATGGTTCTTAATCTTACAAAAGGGAAGAAAAAATATGCACAATTTGAGGAAATAAACGTCGAGGCTTTGCAGGAATTGGAGTGCTTGAGCAACGAGTTTTTGTATCTGAAAGGAATTGATGAACAAGCTTTTGGGTTGGTTAGCAAAGTGTGTGCTCTCCCCAAAGGAGAAGAAAGAGACAAAGAGCTACAAAATGCCTTACAGACAGCCATTCAACCACCGTATTCCGCACTGGAGTTGTCACTGAGAGGGTTGGAGGTTTTGCAAGGTCTGATAGAAACTACCAACGCTAATCTGATAAGTGATTTGGCGGTTGCCTGTGCAGGATTGGAGAGTGCAACCAAGAGTTGCTATTATAACGTGATGATAAACATAAAGTACATCAAAGACGGTGAGTTTTGCAGTTTTTGGTCGGGCAAAGCCAAAGGTTGCTACGATGAGGCTTTATCAAAAGCTACTTTGATACAGGAAAAAATTCTACAAAAAATCTGTTAATTAGAGAGGGAATTATGTACACTATTTTGACAGGAGGAGCCGGATTTATCGGGGCGAATATTTTGCGAGAGCTTAATAATCGAGGCGAAGACAACATCATTGTGGTGGACAATCTGGAGAAAAGTCAAAAGTGGAGCAATTTGGTTGGTTGCAGGTTTGAGAACTATTTTAACAAGCACGAATTTTACGATTTGATTTCGGACGACTTGCACTATTTTGGCAAGATTAAGCAGATAATTCACATGGGAGCGTGTTCGGCTACCACGGAAGAGGATATGGACTATCTGATGGATAACAATCTCCACTACTCGCAACTTATGTTTAACCTCGCTACCGAGCATAACGCTGTTTTTATTTACGCTTCTTCCGCTGCCACTTACGGAGATGGGTCTTTGGGATTTGAGGATAATGCGGACATCAAACAACTCAGACCAATAAATCGCTACGGATATTCCAAGCATCTTTTCGATTTGTGGCTCGACAAAAACGACTTTTGGTCAAAAGCTATCGGTTTGAAATTTTTCAATGTGTTCGGTCCATTTGAATATCACAAAGGTTCTATGGTTTCCATGGCTTATCGTGGCTATCAGCAGGTTTTGGATTCGGGCAAAATCAAACTATTTTCTTCCAATAGACCCGACTACGAAGACGGTGGACAGAAGAGAGATTTTGTGTACGTGAAAGATTGTGCCAAAGTTGTTTGTGATTTTTTGCAGGTTAGAGGTGCTGAAGGTCTGTACAACATGGGAACTGGAGTTGCTCTCTCTTGGAACGAACTTGCTGGAGCTATATTTGAAGCAATGGGCAAAGAGAGGAAAATTAAATACATTCCCATGCCCGAGAATTTAGTGGGTAGCTACCAATATTTTACCAAAGCCAACATGAATAAGCTAAAAAAAGTTTTTCCAGATTTCCAATCTACACCGTTACACGAAGCTGTAACCGACTATGTCGTCAATTATTTACAGAAGAGTTGAAATGTTCACGAGCATTTTTACTAAATACAAAAAGGAGCCTCATCGGGTCGTCCCCGATTATATATAACTTTTTCACCTTAAATACGTTGTTTTGATGTTAAAATGAATGTAAAATTTAAGGAGAAAAAATGAAAATATTACCAGAACCGTTTAAAATTAAAATGGTTGAACCTATTTCCTTGATTAGTCGTGAATTGAGGGAAAAATATCTTGTTGAAGCGGGATATAACCCGTTTTCTCTAAAAGCTGAGCATGTTTTTATAGATTTGTTGACCGACAGTGGCACGGGAGCTATGAGCGACAGGCAATGGTCGGGATTGATGCTTGGTGACGAATCTTATGCGGGAAGTCGAAATTTTTATCATTTGCAAGAAGTTGCTCAGGAAGTCTTTGGCTACGAACATATCATCCCGACGCACCAAGGGAGAGGGGCAGAACAAATTCTATTTCCGCAGTTGCTAAAGAAAAAAGGCGATTGCTTTATCAGCAATATGCACTTCGATACCACCAAGGCTCACGTGGAACTCTGCGGAGGTGTGGCTCTTAATGCGGTAACTTCCAGGGCTTTTGACACGGAAACTTACGATGACTGGAAAGGCAATTTTGATTTGGACAAATTGGAAAGCATAATTTCCGAGAAAGGTGCGGAAAATATTTCTGCTATCATCATCACTATTACCTGCAACTCCAGTGGCGGTCAGCCTGTTTCTATGGACAATATCAAAGCTGTTGGTAAGATGGCGAAAAAGAACAATATCGTTGTGATTTTCGATTCAGCAAGATTCGCTGAGAACGCTTACTTCATTAAGGAAAGAGACCCTAATTACAAAGATAGTTCGATTGGCGACATCGTCAGAGAGATGTATTCGTATGGAGATTGTCTCACTTTTTCGGCTAAAAAAGATGCCATCGTCAACATGGGCGGACTCATTGCTATCAAAGAAGATAGTGAGCTTTATAACGCTTGCAGGTCATACCTCGTGCCAATGGAAGGTTTCCCCACTTACGGAGGTCTCAACGGTAGGGATATGGAAGCAATGGCTATTGGTTTGCGAGAGGGAATAGATTACGATTACCTCCGTTACCGCATCGGTCAGGTGAAATTCTTGGGAGATTTGCTGAGAGACGCTGGAGTGCCTATCCAATATCCTACAGGAGGACACGCTGTTTTTGTGAATTGTGCCAAGATTTGTCCTCACATACCTTTTGAGCAATTCCCTGCACAAGCCGTGTGCAACGCTGTTTATTTGGAAGGTGGAGTGCGACCTGTGGAAATCGGCTCGTTTTTATTGGGTAGAGACCCAATTACGGGAGAGAACCTCAAATCCGATTTGGAGCTTATGCGACTGACCATCCCACGTAGAGTTTACACGGATAATCATATGCGATACATTGCTCAAACCGTGATAGATGTAGCGAATAACGCTAAAAATTTGAAAGGTTTTGAATTTGAGTACGAGCCGAAAGTGTTAAGGCACTTTACAGCTCGTCTAAAGCCGATAGCGTAAAATCTAATTTCAGAAGTTTGTTCACCTAAATTTGAAAAAATCTGTGGGCAAACTTCTTTTTCTTTTGGTTTTGGAAATAGAAACTATTTGACAATAATGACATCATTTCCCTTTTTACAACGGTATTGCTTAGACAAACAATATTTTTAAGGAGAATTTTTAACGAATTATGTCAGGACACAATAAATGGAGCTCCATCAAACACAAAAAAGGAGCCGCTGATAAGAAAAGAGCTAAGCTTTTTACCAAGCTTATTAAAGAAATAACCGTTGCTGCTCGTCAAGGTGGTGGAGACGAAACTGCCAATCCGAGATTGAGAACGGCAATATCCACAGCCAAAGTTGCCAACATGCCCACAAACAACATCGAAAAGGCTATCAAGCGAGGCACAGGAGAAACCGACGGCGTCAATTACGAAGAAATCACTTACGAAGGCTATGGACAAGCTGGCGTGGCTATCATCGTCGAGTGTCTTACGGATAATCGCAAGAGATCGGTAGCTGAAGTCAGACACATTTTTTCTAAATATGGTGGCAATTTGGCGGAAAGTGGTGCTGTGGCTTGGGTTTTTGATTCCAAGGGAGAAATTGTCGTCAAAAGTGATTTGAGCGAAGACGACTTTATGCTCAAGGCTTTGGATTGCGGTGCTGAGGATGTGGAGTTTGAAGATGGTGAATACTTGATTTACACCGATTCCAAAGAGTTGCATGTGGTTGTGGACGCTTTAAATTCCGAAGGTTTCGACGTGATTCGATTTGAGTTGACCAAAATTCCTAAAAATACCATAAATGCGGACGATGTAGCTGAAAAACTTTTGAACCTTATAGATAAGCTGGAAGATTGTGACGACGTGCAAAAGGTTTATGCTAATTTTGAGATTTCGGACGAAGTTTTAGAGAAGTTATAAAAAAAGAAAAAAATAGTTGATAAGATGAATTGTGCCAAATAAATTGGCGAAAATTCGGAGTGGAGGATTCCAAATGACAGACGGAAGAATTGTTCAAATTATTGGACCTGTGATAGATGTGGAGTTTGAAGAGAATAGTGTGCCGGCTATACACAATGCTCTTACTATAGATTTAGACGGTGGTAAAAAGTTGGTTCTTGAGGTGCAGATGCACCTTGGCGAAAACAAGGTTAGAGCTGTTGCCATGGATTCCACTGACGGACTTACTTATGGTATGGCTGTAAAAGATACCGAAGGACCGATTAAAACTCCTGTTGGTGAAGGTGTTTTGAGTAGAATTTTGAATGTGACTGGAGACCCAATAGACGAAGCTGGTGAAATTAAAGCCACAGAATACTATCCTATTCACCGCGATGCTCCACTGTTTGAGGATTTGGATACCAAGGAAGCTATTTTGGAAACTGGCATTAAGGTTATCGACCTCATTGAGCCTTATTTGAAAGGTGGAAAAATCGGTTTGTTTGGAGGTGCTGGTGTTGGTAAAACGGTGCTTATCCAAGAGCTTATTCGTAATATCGCCAAAGAGCATGGAGGATTTTCTGTGTTTGCTGGAGTGGGAGAGAGAACTCGTGAGGGAAACGACCTCTGGCGTGAAATGAAGCAATCTGGGGTTATCGAGAACACAGCGATGGTGTTCGGTCAGATGAATGAACCACCAGGAGCTCGTCAACGTGTTGCTCTTACTGGACTTACAATTGCCGAATATTTCAGAGACGTTGCTCAAAAAGACGTTCTCTTGTTTATTGATAATATTTTCCGCTTTACTCAAGCTGGCTCAGAGGTGTCCGCTCTCTTGGGACGTATGCCTTCGGCTGTGGGTTATCAGCCTAACTTGGCTTCGGAGATGGGTGAACTTCAAGAGCGTATCGCTTCTACCAAAAATGGTTCAATTACTTCTGTACAAGCTGTTTACGTGCCTGCCGATGACTTTACTGATCCTGCTCCTGCCACAACGTTTACTCATCTTGATGCTGCTACTCAGTTGTCCCGCTCGATAGTGGAATTGGGTATTTACCCTGCCGTTGACCCGTTGGCTTCCACAAGTCGTATCCTTGAGCCGAGAATTGTGGGGAAAGAGCATTACGAGGTTGCTCGTGAAACTCAGAGAGTTATCCAAAAGTATAAAGATTTGCAAGATATTATCGCTATTTTGGGTATGGATGAATTGTCCGATGAGGATAAACTCACTGTGAACAGAGCTCGTAAGTTGGAGAGATTTTTCTCGCAACCGTTCTTTGTTGCCGAAGAGTTCACCAACGTTCCTGGAAAATATGTTCCTCTCAAAAAAACCATTTCATCTTTCAAGGCGATTTTGGATGGTGAATGTGATGACTTGCCAGAACAAGCTTTTTTGATGGTTGGAGATATTGACGAGGTTAGAGCAAAGGCAAAGGATATGCAAAAATGATAGATGTGACCATTGTACGACCAAGTGGTGAATTTTTGCACGAAGAGTTTGAATACGTTGTTGCTCCAGGAATTGATGGCGATTTTGGTGCTTTGGGTGGTCACACACCGTTCATCACCAAACTGAAACCTGGGTTGTTACGGTTGTACAAGAAGCAAGAAGGCAAACCTGAGGTTTTCGCTATTCATGACGGATTTTCTTTTATAGATTCTGGCAAGATGAAGATAGCTTGTGATTGCCTTGAGAGTTGTAGTGATATTGATAAGGAACGAGCCACGAACGCAATGGAGAGAGCTAAGGGAAGACTTGATGGCGATTCCAAGGAGATTGATATTCGTAGAGCCGAATTTGCTTTGCATAGGGCTATCGCTAGATTGGACGCTCTGAATAGAGGATGACAAAGAATAGGGATTTTTCCAAGCAGGAGTTCGAACAATTATTAGACGAGCTTGCTTCATATAAAAACGAAAAAGAGAAATTACGGAACATCTTAGGTCAGATCGGTGGAAGAGGTGGCAATTTTTCCAAAATTATTACTGTTGTATTTGTTTCTTTAGTCTTGGTTCTTTTTTTGGTGGATTTATATAGAAACATGTTTTATTTTGAAAATTGGTCTAGCGTTCTAACAGTTGAAATTGGTCTGTTTTTGGTTTCTATCAAGTTGATTTGGATGATGCATTTGCAGAGCAAAGTCGGTCATTTCCAGTTCTGGATTTTAAATGCCATTGAATTTAAAGTGAATAGAATTTCAAAAAAAATCAACGAATTGGAACGGAAGCTTAAGTAAGCATTCTTTTTATAAGGAGAACATTTAATGAAAAAGGGTAAATTTAGATTTACTGTAGTAGCCTTGGTTGTTTTGGCAATCGTGTACTATTTGTTGCCATTGATTTTCCCCGCTACTTCTGGAAGTGGATTTACTTCCAAAAAACTCAATCTTGGATTGGATTTGCAGGGTGGTATGAGAATTGTTTTGGGGGTTGATGATAAAAATCTGAACCTTACCAAAGAGCAAAAAAATCGCGTTGTAGAGACATCTTTGGAGATTATTCGCAATCGTGTGGACGAATTTGGCGTTACTGAGCCGTCTATTCAGAGAGTTGGAGACAATCGCATTGCTGTGAGTTTGCCGGGTGTCAAAGATTTCAAAAGAGCGGAAAAACTCATTGGGAAAACGGCACTTTTGGAGTTTCAAATATTGGGTGAAACCGAAGATTTGTCTAAGGTTGTCGATAAGATTGACGCTTATTTGCAAAAGAATAATAAGAAATTTCAATATTTAACCGAGAAATTGGTTAAAGAAGAGGAAGACGTTTCCGCTTCTGTTTTGGACGATGAAAAAGAAAAGTCCGAAGAGAAGAAAGATAAATATTCCAAACTGTTTACCTCTTTGGTTAATTATAACGGAAACGGCAGTCTTGTCATTCTGCAAGAAAATTTGGATTTGTTCAAAAAACTTTTGGCTGATAAGAAAATTAAGGCACTTTTGCCACAAGAATACAGTTTCAATTTGGGCAAAACCCAATATGACGAAAACGAAATTGCTATCTATACACCGCTGTTCTTCTTGCAAAAGAAGGTTCAACTATCAGGAAAATATTTGGAATCTGCCGACGTTAGAGTTGGGCAAGATGTAGGTGGCATTCAAACAAATTCTCCTTATGTTTCGTTGGAGTTCGATTCCGAGGGTGCAAAGAAATTCGCCAACATAACAGCGGATAATTTGCACAAGAGACTTGCGATAGTGTTGGACGGTGTTGTGTATATGGCTCCGACCATCAACTCGCGAATTGTGGATGGCAAAGCCAGTATAACTGGAAATATGAGTATGGAAGAGGTGCAAAACTTGGTGATTGTGTTGCGTGCTGGTAATTTGCCTGCTCCCGTTACCATTTTGGAGCGTCGCTCTGTTGGACCTACTTTGGGTGCTGACAGCATCAAAGCTGGTTTGCTTGCAGGTCTTTTGGGATTGGCAGTTATTCTTATATTTATGGTTTTCTACTACAAGTTGTCAGGTATTTTGTCTATAGTTGCAGTTGTTGCCAACATTTTGTTTATTTTGGCTGCTTTGACTATGTTCTCTGCTACGCTTACCATGCCAGGAATTGCAGGTATTGTGCTTACCATCGGTATGGCTGTGGATGGCTGTGTGTTGATTTTTGAGAGGATTAGAGAGGAATTGGATTTGGAACGCAGTGTTTCCGCTTCTATCTCCGCAGGATTTCAAAAGGCGTTTTGGATTATCATGGATGCAAATATCACCACGCTTATCACAGCGGCTGTTTTGTATAAATTCGGAAGTGGTCCTATCAGAGGGTTTGCAGTTACATTGTCCATCGGAATTGTTGGTTCGCTTTTTTCCACGTTGATTTTGGTTAAGCTGTTCTTCGAAAAATTTATTCAGAATAGAACTCTGAAGAAGCTAAGTATTTAAGGGTGTAGATTATGAGATTATTTAAAAATTCCAAAATAGATTTTGTAGGCAAGAGAAAGATAATGTTCGTATTGTCTGCTTTGTTGATAATTGCCAGTGTTGTTTCTCTGTTTGTCAAGGGTGGCCCCAGCTATGGAATAGACTTTACTGGTGGAGTGGCTATGGAACTCAATCTTAGTTCTGGCGATGGTAATTCCTTGACTCTTAAAGAGGTTAGAAACGCTTTTTCTGAGAGCAAATACGAAAATGCCCGTTTGCAACAACTTGCTATGCAAAAAGATAAAAACATATTTTTGTTGTCTGTGCAAATTCCCGAGGGCGAAGTAGCAGCTGAAATCGAAAGCGAGATTGTGGCTATCCTGAAAGAGAAACTGCCAGAATATTCCAAAAGCGAAGATTTGGTTAGAAGTTCCGAGACAGTTGGTCCTCAGATAGGCGATGAGCTCAAAGGCAAAGCTCTCAAAGCTATTTTTTATGCTTTGATAGGGATAATCCTTTATATTTGGTGGAGATTCAAAAAATTCACCTACGGAGCAGCTGCCGTTGTTGCGTTGGCTCACGATGTTTTCATCACTATTGGAGTTTTTTCCTTTTTGAATTTGGAATTTAGTTTGGAGATAGTGGCTGCTTTGCTTATGTTGGTCGGTTACTCTCTCAACGACACTATTGTGGTGTTTGCTCGCATCAGAGAGGACAAGGTAAAAAATCCCAGAATGCTCTTTCCAGATGTTGTAAATCATAGTATTAACGAGACTTTGAGTCGCACCGTGATAACTTCACTTACAACCTTTTTGGTGGTTTTGTCGTTGTATTTGTTCGGTGGTACTGTTATTCATGATTTCTCGTTTGCTATCTTAATCGGTGTGATTATTGGTACCTATTCTTCCATTTTTGTTGCCAGCCCAATTTTGGTTGAAGGCTATTTGAGGAAGAAAAAAAAATAATTTTGGCGGATGTTAAATTGAACAAAATCAAAATATTTTTTATAGCAATTTTGATTTTTCCGTGTTTACTTTTGGGGGTAGATTCCGATAATTTGGATTTACCCTCAGTTACTATTGAAGGAAAAGACAAGCTACAACAAAAGGACGAATTCCGTTTTGATGACGATTTGTCCGAACAGTGGCAGATTGAAGGAGATGTGGATTTCGATGCCGAACTCCAAAATCTTGAGCTTTTCCCCGAGATTGATAACGCTTCTGCTATTGCCAAGCAAGGATTTTTGGATTTGTGGCTTGGTTACGGACATCGTCTGAATTTGAAAGGCGTCTATCATCACCCTGTGAAGAAAATTTTAAATTTTGAGTTTGAATCTAAAAACTACTTGCATGATGAAGACTGGTATAGCTTCGGGCAATCTTTTTTGTGGACTCCGTATTTGGATAAATCGAAGTTGAATTTCCGATTTGACAGGTTGGATGCTAAGGCAGATTCTCTTGCCACAGATGTTTCCAAGGGTGAGATTTGTTTCAATTTGTCTGTCTCCGATAGCATTTTGCAGAGTGTTGGCTTTTCTTTTATCACGGAGAACATAAATCAGGACTATTATGGCAAGTCGTTGACCAAGGATTATGTGAATTTCAGCGTAAATCCCAAGGGAACTTATCGCGATGTTGCTATTGATGCGGATTTTTTCTATTTCAATCAAAAGTTTAATGCGGAACTCGATGCCAGAAAAGAGTTTAACAAATGGGGATTTTACAACATAGATTTGTGGATGGGGCTGTCTGATGACGATTTTATGCCGTCTGTTGTTTTTTCCGCTTTGTACTTTTTGCCTGGGAAGATTTATTTTTCTCTGGAGAACAATCCGAGTGTTTCCAAGCTGACCTATTACGATTTGCTTGCTGATAACTACGCACAAAATGCCGATTTTGAGGTGCAACAGGAACTCACGCCCCTTGATTTCAACTTGAAATTGGGTTACAAAAGATATTTGGTGGCGTACAGCAATCTTAGCTACAAAATGAACCACATTTATTATAATCAGGGTAAATCCGACAAAGATTATATCGCCAAGGATGGAGACTTTTTGCTTAATAACTCTGGTGTTACTTCTGAATATAAGTACAGAACTTTTGATTTATCAGCGTCTTATAACAGAGCAATTGTTGTGAATAGAAGCAAAGACTACATTCCATATGAAGCGGGTGGAATTGCTAAGGTTTCCGTATCGCATACGCAGTTTGAGAAATTCGTTTCTACTCTTGTTTTTGAGATTGACCATTTTATCAAGAACGAAAAGGGAGAGGGAATTGACGATAAATTGAAGCTGAATTTTGAGCAGGTTTGGAAATACTCCGCGCAGCTTAGTTTCAACTTAAAATTTGTTAATTTACTGGATAGTAAGATAAATAAGTATTCAGGATATCCGAATAAAGGCGAGCAATTTTACGGGGGAGTTAAGTGGTATTTTTGATGGTTTGCACAAGGTGTGAGCTGTGACGGTTACAGTAGGCTTGGAGGTTCATACTCAGCTATTGACTAAGAGCAAGGCTTTTTGTGGATGTTCCACGGAGTTCGGACGTGAGCCAAATTCAAACGCTTGCCAAGTTTGCTTGGGAATGCCAGGTGCCTTGCCCAAAGTGAACAAAAAGTTGATAGACAATGCGATTGTTCTCGGGCTTAGTCTCGGTTGCAAGATTGATAACAAAGTGCAATTTGCCAGAAAAAACTATTTTTATCCAGATTTGGCTAAAGGCTATCAAATCAGTCAGAGTAACAAGCCGATTTGTTCGGAAGGTTTTTTGGCTTTGGATAGCGGAAGAAAGATAGGAATTGAGCGGATTCATATGGAGGAAGATACTGCAAAAAGTATGCACGATTCGTCTTATGTGCCGTCTGGTCGCAGTTATTTGGACTACAATAGAGCTGGCGTTCCGCTTTTGGAGATAGTTTCCAAGCCTGATATGCATTCGGGTGAGGAGGCTTACGAATATTTGCACAAATTGAAGCAGATACTCATCTATTTGGGGATTTCCGACGGAAATATGGCTCAAGGTTCCCTCAGGTGCGATGTAAACATCTCTATCAGCGACACGGATGAGCTCGGAACAAAAGTGGAAATCAAGAATTTGAATTCTTTTAAAAATGTGCAAAAAGCTATAGAAATTGAAACTGAAATTCAAAAAGAAGCTCTCAAAAATGGCGAAAGAATTTTGCAAGCGACCAAGACCTTAAATCCAGCAACGATGAATTTGTCGATTATGCGAATTAAGGAAGGCAGTAGTGATTATCGCTATTTCAACGAGCCTGATATTCCGCTGATTTCTATTCCTGATGAACACATTGAAAGTTTGAAAAAGCAGTTGGTTGAGTTGCCAGATGCCAAGCGGAAAAGGTTCGTGGAGCAATACAGCATCACCATGCAGGATGCCGTTGTTCTCACGGAGACGGAGCATATCGCTACTTATTACGAAAAGGCTTGTTTGAGTGGGGACGCAAAGACGGTTTCCAATTTGATACAAGCTGAGCTTTTAGCTTTTCTGAATAAAGAGGAACTCGAAATTCAAGATTGTTTGGTTACAGCTGAGATGATGGGGGAGTTGGCAGATTTGGTTGCTTCTGATGAGCTTAGCTCCAAGATGGCGAAAGAAGTTTTTGGCGAACTCACGGAAAATCCTCGTTCTCCTAAGAAGATTGTTCGCGAGTTGGGGCTTGTGCAGATTTCTGATGAGAAAGCTATTAGCCGGATGATAGAGCAAATATTTGCTTCTAATCCTGAGCAATTGCAGCAATATCGTTCGGGCAAAGACAAGTTGTTTGGGTTCTTTGTTGGTCAGTTGATGAAAGTTTCCAAGGGGCAGGTAAATCCCAAAATTGCTAACAGTTTACTCGCAAAGATGTTGAAGAATTGAGATGTATTTTAGCTTAGTTATAATTCTCCTGATTGCAGATTTCCTCTTGGATTTAATTTGCGATATTTCCACTCTGAAGTGCCTTGATAAGCCGATGCCTGAGGAGTTTTCCGATGTATTTGATGAGCAAAAATATACTAAAAGTCAGCAATATACCAAGTCTCAAACCAGGTTCGGAATTTGTAAAAGCAGTATAACTTTGCTTTTTTATTTGGGTTTTCTCTCTCTTGATGGTTTTTCTCATTTGGACAATTTTGTCAAAAGTGTTGGATTTGGCAGTGTTGCCTCAGGTTCTGTGTTTATTGGGATTGTGATTGTTATTTTGAGCATTTTCAGTCTGCCTTTCGACATTTACTTCACGTTTGTTTTGGAAGCCAAATTCGGTTTCAACAAAACTTCTGCTGGGACTTTTGTTTTGGACAAGATTAAAGGAGTGGCTATTTCTTTGATTTTGGTCTGTTTTATTTTTTCGCTAATTGTTTATATTTTCAATGTGTTTGGCAATATGGCATGGATTTACACTTGGATTGCGATAATAGTTTTGGGGCTATTTTTGAGTTTCGTTGCTCCAGTGGTGATTTTGCCTCTGTTCAACAAATTTGTTCCTTTGGCAGATGGAGAACTGAAAGAGGCGATTTCCGACTATATGCAAAAGCAAAAGTTCAAAATTTCGGGCTTGTTCTCCATTGATGGATCGAAGCGTTCTACTAAAGCGAACGCCTTTTTCACGGGATTTGGGAAGACGAAGAGAATAGCCCTATACGACACGCTGATAGAAAAAATGAAAACTCCTGAGATAGTGGCTGTGTTGGCTCACGAGGTTGGACATTGTGTGAAAGGGCATGTGAAGAAAGGGCTTATCACAGGCTTTTTGACTACAGGCTTCATGCTGTTTTTGTTCTCATTTTTTGTGAATAACGCCAATCTTTATGCTGACTTCGGAGTGAATGCGAATAGCACTTACATTGGGATGATTTTGTTCAGCCTTATTTTTACTCCAGTGTCCACGATTATTGATGTTTTTTCGGCTCATTTTTCTCGCAAACACGAATATGAAGCGGACGAATTTAGTGCTAAGACGACTGACGGTGGAGAAAGTTTGATTTCTGCTCTAAAGGTTTTATCATCGAGTAATTTGAGCAACTTGACGCCATCTCCACTGAGGGTTTTCATCAGCTATTCTCATCCGCCTGTGTTGGACAGAATCAAGGCGTTGAAAGAGATAGGGAAAAGTCTCAAGGCAACTTAGAAGTAACTTCTATTTACAGATTTTGTTGCTATATTTTCTCATTTCGTTTTGAAATTCTTGAAGATATTTTTGGGAATTTTCTTTTATAGATTTGCTCATCTTTTCGTAGGTTTTGATGTATTTCAAGGCAAACGGAGTGAGCGTACTGCCTCCACGTTCTATACCGCCTTTGCTGGCGAAAAGCAGTTTTTTTCCCGTGACAGATTCCACGCGACGCACCATTTTGTTGGCTTTAGAATAGGACAGATTCATGCTTTCGGCGGCTTGTTTCAGAGATTTGTGTTCGATTACAGCTCGTAGCAACCACACGATGCCGATGCCCATAAAACGTTTGCCTTCGTTATCTAATAAAAATAATTTTATTTCCAATTCGTTTTCAAAATTCATAATACACTCGACATTTTCGTAAAAAAACATCGTCCCCTTGTCAATTTTTTTTAAAGATTAATTTTCTTCTTGGCATCTTGCTGATGAGAGTTGAGATTGACTTAATATTTTGAAAATTTTGAGGTTAAGGAGTTTATTTTATGAAGTTTATTGAACCTGATTTGGCTTTCAAGTTGATAGATGAGTACGAATTATCGTCGTTGTCGCATGAGATTGTTCCACTGGCTGAGGGTTTGGGTAGAACTTTGGCTGAAGATGTAACATCGCCGTTCGATCAGCCTGCTTATGACAAGGCTTTGAAAGATGGCTACGCTTACAGAAGCAGTGATGTTTTGCCTGAGGTGGTGGCTGTGCAAAAAGCAGGAGAGGACTTAGGACGAAAGTATTCCGAAGGTGAATGCATCAAGATAATGACTGGAGCGGTAGTTCCCAAAGAGTTCGATATGGTGGTGCCTGTGGAAGATGCTGAAGTGGAAAGCAATCGGCTGAAAATCACTGGTGCTGTGGGGAACAACATTTGCTATCAAGGCGAATACGTCAGCAAGGGCGAGAGAATTTTGCATGCTGGTCAGAAAGTTGCTTCTCAGACTATCGGGATTTTGGCTTCTGTGGGCAAGAGGGAGATAAAGGTTTATAAGAAGCCAAGAGTTGGGATTTTGGTGACTGGTGATGAGTTGGTGGAAGATTTCGGTGATTTGGCAATTGGCAAAAAATTTGACAGCAACAGTCCGATGTTGGCGGCTCAGGTGCGAGAATTGGGTGCTATTCCTGTGGAATATAGGTTGGTTAGTGATGATTTGCCTGCAACTGTCGACGCCATCAAACAAGCGGTTTCCGAATGTGATTTGGTGCTTTCTTCGGGTGGTGCTTCCATGGGCGATTTCGATTATATCCCCAGAGCTTTGCAGGAATTGGGGGCAAAATTCATTTTCCAAAAGATGAAGTTTAAGCCGGGGAAACCCACTTTTTTTTCTGAAGTCTGTGGGAAACCTTATTTTGCTTTGCCTGGCAATCAGGTTTCCAGTTTTGTGGTTTTTCATCTGTTTGTCTCCCAATTGATTAAACGACTTCTTGGTTTGCCCTCGAATCCTTCAGTCTTGAATTTGCCCATGGGGAAGGAGTTTGTGCGTACGAAAGACTTGGACAGGCAAGAGTACAGACCTGTTAGAATAATTAACGGAAAAGTTGAGGTCTGTAATTTTGTTAATTCTGGTCATCTGTTGTCGTTGAATGAAATTGAAGGTTTGGTGGAGATAAGAATAGATGAGGATAAATTGGCTATTGGTTCGGTGCAGAGAGTTTATTTGATGTGATTAGGTGTCACTTCTCTTTCGTAACCGAAATAGAAGTAACCAAGAGAAAGGTTTTCTTCGCCACAAATAGCATAAACAGCTTCGCGAAACCTGTGAGAAGTAAGTGTGGGTCGTTTCCGATGTACGACTATCTTTATAATTTGTTATTTCTGATTTTACATGTCTTTGGGAGATTGGTTTATGTTTATGCTTTTGTTGTGTCGGAAGAATGCCACCCTACCCTAAGCGAAGCACACTTTGGGAAGGTTGGGCATGACTTTTGTCATAATTTAGTAAAACGGCAGTGGCATAATTGAGAAAGTGTAAAAGTGGATTGTGGGAAGCAGGTGATAGTCATTTACTCGGAGATGTTTCTATTCATGGTTAGCATTATTTCATCTCACGTCACTGTTTTAGCGATTTTATGACAAAAGGAGGTTTTTTGGTTCGTTTTTTCCCGGCAAAAAAATGAGCATAAACTCCTTCTCACAAAAGAGGTAATTCACTTTTATGTTCTTTCCCTTTGTGTGACCAAAGCGAAAGAACCAAAGGTAAATTCATCTGACCACTAAAATATAGTCTCAAAGATTAGCTTTATTTTAGTGGTCAGACGCACAACAATTGACTTCAGTCGTTTTCTATTTTTACGAGGCTCAACTTGATGGATTTGTAGCCACCCCAAGCGAAGCACTTTTTGGGCTTGTAAATCCCTGCTTCCGCGAGAATGAGGAGTGCTTGTGCTTCCTGTTTTTCTAATCCTCATGCCCGTGTAAACGGGCATCCAGTTGGTTTAGTAAGGATAGCACGAAAAGGAGAATGGTTCCCCGCTTTCGCGAGGATGAGAATATAGAGAGACGGCATTGTGCTTAGAAGCATAAAAAGTATTTGACATCTGTTTGACTTCATATTCTTAAGGCTTATGAAAATGAATAGAATAGTCAGTCAGTCAGTCAGTCAGTCAGTCAGTCAGTCAAAGATGCCTGTGGTTTAACAGGTCAACAAAATTTATGTAGTTTGAGAGACAGTTCAATGCGGTTGGGCGGTCTTTTTTTTGTGTTTAGAAATTAAAAACAAGGAGGAAGAATAAATGAAAAAACAGTTATTCAACGTATTAGTCGTGTTAGTTGCAGTAATTATTTTCTATGCCTGCTCATTGCCAACCACAGAACACGCAAAACCTGACGCTACATCGAATGATGTACAATTATCAACCACTGCACAGAATCCCCATGTATATAAGCTGGTAAAACTGCCACTATCATGGGAGGAAGCTAAAGCTTATTGTGAAAGCATGGGTGGATATTTAGCTTGTATAAACTCCCAAGAAGAACAAAATTATATTTATGACAGTGTAATTGTTCCAGGTGGTAGCCCTGCATGTTGGATAGGTGGAATTAACACCAACAATGATGCTATTTGGGAATGGTTAGATGGAACAAAGTTGGACTCTTATACTAACTGGGCAGATGGTGAACCTAACAATGGCGGAGGTACAGGCGATGAAGACCATTTGGCTACACTTCCCAATGGCAAATGGTTTGATGGCGATGGCAATGCGGGAAGGTTTTACTTTATATGCGAATGGAATAGCGAAGCTGACATAAAAGAATCTGCAAAACATGTTTATAAATATATTTCCAAAGCCATGACTTGGGCAGCCGCCAAAACATATTGCGAAAGAATGGGCGGATATTTGGCTTGTGTGACTTCTCAAACAGAGCAAGAATATATATATCACAATTATTTGGCTCCCAACGGCACCCCTCTAAGTTGGGGTGGAGCAAGCGACTACAAAAAAGAAGACAAATGGGAATGGGTAAGTGGAGAAAAGTGGGATTATACTAAGTGGTATCCGGGTGAACCTGATAATAGCGGTGGTCAAGATTTTATGTTTTTTAACTCGGGCAATACTTGGAGCGATGGAGGATATGGACTTTTGCCATTTGTTTGCGAGTGGAACAAAGAAGCAGATATTAAAGAAGCAACAGAGCATATTTACAAATATATTCCAACAAAAATGACTTGGGAAGAAGCTAAAGCCTATTGTGAAAGCGTAGGTGGATATTTGGTAAGTGTGACTTCTCAAGAAGAACAAAATCTTGTCTATACCAATGTTTTAGCACCTAATGGCAATCCAAATTGCTGGATGGGTGCAAGTGACGGAGAAAAGGAAGGAGATTGGAAATGGGCAAACGGCGAAGGTTTTTACTACTCCAATTGGAGCAAAAACGAACCTAATAACTATGGCGGAGACGAAGATTATGCTTTTTTCTATTCTGACGGTTCTTGGAACGACGGAGGCAAGGGAAGACTGCCATTTATTTGTGAGTGGAATAGTAAAGAAGACATTCTCAATCCAACCGGACATGTATATGAATATATCCCGAAAGCCATGACTTGGGCAGCCGCCAAAACTTATTGCGAAAGCAGAGGCGGATATTTGGTTAGTGTAACTACTCAAATAGAACAAGAATATATCTTTGAAAATTATTTAGTTCCCAATGGATCTCCTCTGTGTTGGGGCGGAGCAAGTGATTACAAAAATGAAAATCATTGGCAATGGGTAAGCGGAGAAAAATGGGAATATGAAAAATGGATGAAAGGTGAGCCTGACAATAGCAATAATCAAGATTTTATGTTTTTTAACTCGGGCAATACTTGGAGCGACGGAGCTTATGGGCTTTTACCTTTCGTTTGTGAATGGAATAGTAAAGATGATATTAAAGAATACACTGACCATGTTTACAAATATATTTCAGAAAAAATGACTTGGGCTGAAGCTAAGGCTTATTGCGAAAGAATAGGCGGATATTTGGTAAGTGTAAATAGCAGTGAAGAGCAATATAAAATCTATAATAACTACCTTATTCCTAACGGTACTCCAGAGTGCTGGCTTGGAGCATCTGACGAAGAGAAAGAAAACAATTGGAAATGGACAAGTGGAGAAGATTGCTATTACAGCAATTGGAGCAGGGGTGAGCCGAGTAATAGTGCAGGAATTGAAAACTATGTATCTTTTTATCCCGATGGTTCTTGGAATGATGTAGCCGAAAAGAATTTGCCTTTTATCTGTGAGTGGAATAGTCAGGCAGAGGTAAAGCTTAATCCTGAAGGGCATGTGTATAAATATATCTCAGAGCCGATGACATGGGCAGCTGCCAAAAGCTATTGCGAAAGCAGAGGCGGATATTTGGCAAGTATAACTTCTCAGGTGGAACAAGAATATATCTATCAAAATGTAATGGTTTCCAATGGTAGCCCTGAATGTTGGGGTGGAGCAAACGACTACAAAAAAGAAGATGATTGGCAATGGGTAAGTGGAGAGAAATGGAAGTATAGTAATTGGAATTTTGGTGAGCCAAACAATAGTGGCGATGGCGAAAACTTTATGTTATTATATTCCAACGGTTCTTGGAATGACGGAGGCATGGGAATATTGCCCTTTATTTGCGAATGGAATAGTAAAGATGATATAAAAGAGCCAACAAAACATATTTATAAATATTTTTCAACAGAAATGACTTGGGAAGAAGCTAAAGCCTATTGCGAAAAAATTGGTGGATATTTGGTAAGCGTAAGCTCTCAAGAAGAACAAAATACTATTTATAAAGATGTCTTAGTTCCTAATGGCAGTCCTCTATGCTGGATGGGAGCCAGTGATACTGAGACAGAAGGTACTTGGAAATGGGCAAGCGGAGAAGACCGCTACTATGCCAACTGGAGCAAGGGCGAACCAAATAACTATGGTGGAGACGAAGATTATGCCTTTTTCTATTCTGATGGCACTTGGAACGACGGTGGAAATGGAAAACTACCTTTTATTTGTGAGTGGAATAGTGAAAAAGATATCGATACCAATACTAACTTTCACGGAGCAGAGTGGCATTTGGTGGATGGAGACTTAGGTGTGCAAAGAAGAAGTAATTGGTGGGATAGCTTGGAAGACCAATGGAAAAGAGCTTTTAAATATAAAGTATTATGGTTGTCAAAAAATACTAACAAGCCAAGTGATGAAAAAATAAAAGAAATTTTCAATAGAAAAGAGATTTCTTTAGGTGACTTTAGTTTAAGCAATCTTTCTGGACTTAAACATTTAACAAATTTGACTTCTATATGGTGCTATAATAATAAACTCACCAGCTTAGTAGGATTAGAAAATTTAACAAATTTGACTACTTTATGGTGTCATAATAATCAACTCACCAGCCTATCAGGGATAGAAAATTTAACAAATTTGACTTATTTACATTGTGGTAATAATAATCAACTCACCAGTCTATCAGGGATAGAAAATTTAACAAATTTGACTACTTTATGGTGTCATAATAATCAACTCACTAGCCTAACAGGGATAGAAAATTGTACTAAATTGTCTGAGTTAGATTGTTCTCATAATCAACTCACTATCCTAACAGGATTAGAAAATTGTACTAATTTGACTTATTTAGCTTGTTATAGTAATCAACTCACTAGCCTAACAGAATTAGAAAATTGTACTAATTTGTATAGTTTATATTGTGATGGTAATCAACTCACCAACCTAACAGCTTTAGAAAATTGTACTAATTTGAATAAGTTAGAGTGTTATAGGAATCAACTCACCAGCCTAACAGGATTAGAAAATTGTACTAATTTGCGGTTTTTAAAATGCCATGACAACCAAATAACGAGTTTAGAAGGAATAGAAAATTGTACGTTTTTGCGCTTCTTATATTGTTATTCTAACCAGCTTACAAATTTAAAAGGATTAGATAATTGTACTATACTAGATTTTTTACAGTGCTCAGATAACCGGCTTACAAGTTTAGAAAAATTAGAGAATTGTACTAAATTAAGGGTGTTAGATTGTAATGCTAATCAACTTACCAGCCTAACAGGATTAGAAAATTGTACTAATTTGAATACTTTATATTGTTATAATAATCAACTCACCAGCTTAGTAGGATTAGAAAAATGTACTAATTTGAATACTTTATATTGTTATAATAATCAACTCACCAGCTTAGTAGGATTAGAAAAATGTACTAATTTGAATACTTTATCTTGTTCTTATAATAAACTCACCAGCTTAGTAGGATTAGAAAAATGTACTAATTTGACTTGGTTATATTGTTATAATAATCAAATAAGCTCAGAAGAAGTTGCTCGTATTAAAGCAATTTTTCCAAGTTGTAGAATTTATAATACTAATTAAATTATATAATACTTGTTTTTAAGGCACACTTTTATTGAAGGTGTGCCATTTTTTTGTGCAGTCGCCTGCACGAGAGTGAGGAGCTGCGGAGTGTCCCCATCTGTCACCCAACTGGACACCGCCTCCGCAGGCATGAGGTAAGAGGGCAGGAAGCCCCAAAGCACGCCCCATTCCCGCTCCTTCCCTCCTCATTCCCGCGGACGCGGGAATCCAGCAAGGGCAGTGGCTGGGATGTTCTCTTACAGAGAGTCTCCTCTTTACTTTTTGACCGCTCAAAAAGAAAGAGGAGGGAAAGAAAAAACCGCTCTGCCCACATAGTAGCAGTCGTTGCGAGTCGCCAGCAGAGAATCAAGTACAGCATGCTCCCGTGTACTCTTCAAGTTTAGCTATTGCAATAAGTTGGCTTTGCATTTCATAGATGGATATTTAAGACTGCTCCTCTTTGGTGTTCAGAGTTTATCCACCCCAAGCACAAAAGCAAGATGGAGAAGTTAAAGAGTTGTGCTTGATAGACAGTGAGTATGAGGCGTAGAGAAACAGGGAGATAGATACCCACTTACGTGAGTATGAGGGCAGGAAGCCCAATCATCCTCATTTTCGCTTTTTTCCCTCATTCCCGTGAAAACGGGAATCCATTTTATGTTCTTTCCCTTTGTGTGACCAAAGCGAAAGAACCAAAGGTAAATTCAAAATCCAAAGTCTCACCTCTAAAATATTCAACTCCTTCGCATTATTGTAAGCTCAACCTGTGAAGTCAGATTAGAAATTCTGCAAGAGACGACAGGTATCGCACAATAATTAACTTCAGTCGTTTTCTATTTTCACGAGGCTCGACTTGAAGGATTTGTAGCCACCCCACCCCGAGTGAAGCACTCTTTGGGTTGAGCTGGGCTTGACTTTTGGCATAATTTAGCTAACAACATAGCATCATTAGAGAATTGCAAAAGTGATTTATGAGAAGCAGAGGATAGTCGTTTACTCGGAGGTGTCTCTACTCAGAGTCAGCACCACTGCATCTCACGACCCTGTTTTAGCGATTTTATGACAAAAGGAGGTTTTTTGGTTCGTTTTTTTCCGGCAAAAAAATGAACATCAAAAATGGATAACCGTTTTCGCAAGCATGAGGAATAGAGAAGCAAGAAGATGGACACCCACTTGCGTGAGTATGAGAGCAGGAAGTCCAAAGCACCCTCATTCCCGCAGTCTATCAAGCACAACGTTAATCTGTTGCTTAGTACTATTGTGCTTGAAACGCGGGAATCTATAATTGGTTGGGATAGGGAACTATCAATTGTTTTACGCTAGCGAAAATATAGTTGAATAATGATTGAGTGAATTCAAAAAGCCATCATAAAGACAAATTCCAAATAAATTTACCACGGATAATTTATTGACTAATAACAGCGTTATTCATTTCTTTGTGAGCGTATGAAAATCAACGAAATTTTGACGAATTTGGATAAATTTGCTCCGTGGGAATCGGCGTCCGACTGGGACAATGTGGGTCTTTTGGTGGGACGCACCGATAGAAATATTTCCAAGGCTGTGGTTTGTTTGGACATAGACGAGTCGGCGGTTGAGTTGGCTCTTGAATTCGGAGCGGAGCTGATAGTTTCTCATCATCCACTATTTATTTCTCCCTTGAAATTTATTTGCAACGAACTCTACTTGCGAATTATCGAGAACAAAATCAATGTAATTTGTGCTCACACAAATCTGGATATAGCCGAAGAGGGAGTAAATTACAGATTGGCAAAAGCGTTGAAACTTACGAACTTGAGCCACATTAGCCAGACAGAAGAGTTTGGGTTAATGGGGGAAATTTCCGAGATGGCAACTGTTGACTTTGCAGAATTTGTGAAAAAGAGATTGCAAGCTCCATTCGTGGAACTTTATTCGTTGCGGGAAAAGGTGCGAACAGTTGCTGTGTGTGGCGGTAACGGTAGCCATTTGTTGCCTCTCTTGGAGAACAAAGCTGATATTCTGGTTTCTGCGGATTTTAAATATCATCAAATCATAGACAGCAAGGTTTCCATTTTGGATGTTGGTCACTATTGGAGTGAGAGTGTTGCTATTGAGATTTTGCAAACGCAATTAAATAAAATGAACATTGAGTGTTTTGTGCCGAAAAGACACAAAATACAGCGATTAGAGGTAATATGAAAGTAATTTTTAAAGATGTCTCCAAAGGTGTGGTGGACTCGCGTGCCATCATCGAGATATGCGAAGGTGTGTATATAAACGAGGTTTCTATCTTGCGGAAGGACGGTCGTTTGCAGGTGGAATTTCCTCAAAAATCTTTCAAGGGGAAAGACAATCGGATGCACTGGATGGACATTCTCACTTTTCGGGATGAGGACAAAAAAACTTTGTTTCAGATGGAAATTTTGCAATTGCACGAGGCTTGGCGAAAGAGGAACAAAAAAGTTTTGATTTATGAATCTTAAACTTGTTATTTTTGACGATTCAGACAATCGATACCTTGCACCATTTAGTTCTTCGCGAAGTGTTTCTTCTTTGCGACGAGGTTGCTTCACGCAGGGTCAAAGAATATGCAAATATTTTGAAGAGTTTGCGGAGTTTGAAAATACCCAAAATTTAAACGACTTGGAATTATTGGCTGGGGAATATTTGTTGGTAAATTCCAGTGTTAAATTAAATTCTGATTTGGTTGTGAAAATTAAAGATTTGAAAGTTGATTGCCTTTTATTGGAAAAGCAGAAAGAAAGAATTGTTGCTATTAAGACTAAAGTTTCGAGCAAATTCACTTACAAAAATCTTGAAAAATGTAGCAATGTTGAATATTGTGAGGACGCTCTATGTGAGCATTGGTGGGATTTGGTAGCTGACAATGGACAGCAGATTAACGACGATTTCAAGCTATTTTTCGATGGTGCAGATAGCTTCAGTATCCCAGGTCATTTTGTAACGATGCTCAATCCGTACAGCGTATGGCTGGGGAAAGATGTGGAGATAGACCCTGGAGCTGTGATAGATGCTCGTAATGGAGCGATTATCATCGATGATGGTGCTAAAATTGGTAGTCAAGCTGTGGTGCAGGGGCCGTGTTATATTGGCGAAAATTCTGTGATAAATCCGTTTGCTCACTTGAAGAACGGAGCAACTATCGGCAACTATTGCAAAATCGGTGGCGAGGTTGACGGAGCAATCATTGACGATTTTTCTAATAAGCAACATTATGGCTTTATCGGAGAGAGTTACATTGGTTCTTGGGTAAATTTGGGTGCTGGAACGACATGCTCCGACCTGAAAAACAACTATTCTCAAGTTAAATCGTATTCTTATGGCGAAGAGAAAATCAACACCGAAAGGCAGTTTTTGGGTTGCGTAGTCGGAGATTACACCAAGTTGGGTATAGGGTCTATGATAAACACTGGGGCTTATATTGGCACAGCGTGTTGTATATTTGGCACGGAACTAATTCAGGGTAAAATAGGCAACTTCAGATTTGGCACTGCTGACAGCGTTTCTCTATACGAGTTTGAGAAATTTTTGGAGACCCTGAAGATTGTAAAAGGGAGAAGAGGCGAAAAAATTGCTTCTTTGGAAAAGAAAAGATTAGAAAAAATTTATAAGAAAGAGTTAAAATTTTATGGCTGTTAAAATAACATTTAGAACAGGTCGGCAACAGTTTTATCATTCACCAGAGTTTGCTATTTCGCCTCTGCAACGGGTCATTGTCAATTTGGAATATGGCTACGACATTGCAACAGTGGTTTCTGTGGGCGAAGAATTTTCGGTGGAAGAAGAGTACAAAAAGATTTTGCGGGTTGCTGATGAAAAAGATTTGGCGAAGTTGCACGCTCTCAAGGACGAGGAGAAAAAAGCCGAAGAGATATACAACAAGACAATAACTCATCATTCTATCGAGATGAACCTATTTTACGGAGTTCAGCAGTTCGATGGCAAGAAGATGCTGTTTTTGTTCACTTCGGACGGAAGGGTCGATTTCAGGGAATTTGCCAAGGAGTTGGCTACGATTTTTGGTAAGCGAATCGAGTTTATCCAAATATCTTCGCGAGATAGGACGAAAAATATGGGCGGAATTGGCTCGTGTGGCAGATCTTATTGTTGCCATGGGCATCTGCAAAAATTTCAACCAATTTCCGTGAAAATGGTGAAGCAACAAAATCTCTCTGGGAATTTATCTCAAATTTCTGGTCCTTGCGGACGTCTTTTGTGCTGTTTGGATTACGAAAAAGATATTTATCAGTCGTATCCGAAAATTGGCTCCAAAGTCAGATACAAGGGCGAAAACTATTTTATTACCTTCAACGATATTTCCAAGGAAAAGGTGCATCTGATAGGTGTAAAAGATGGTCAAGAGCCTTTGGAATTGCCTTTGGAGACTGTCAAAAATATTGTGGGAAAAATAGAGGAATGATTTTATCTGCCAGCAATTTATGTGTTGGCTATTCCGATAAAGAGCTTTTGACCGATGCGTCGTTTATGATACAGGATGCCGATAAAATCGGCGTAATCGGCGACAATGGTTGTGGCAAATCTTCTTTTTTTTCTGCTCTTTTGGATGGCAAAACTCTGCTGAAAGGGAAAGTCAGCAAAAAGTCCAATCTGAAAATCGCTTTTCTGGAACAACATTTTTTGGGTAGTTACGATATTTCTGTTTGGGATTTTGTAGCTGGAGTTGGCAAAGAGCTGCACGATTTGGAGCGGGAAATTCATCATCTTACGCAGAAAATGACTGTGGAAAAGAGTTATGAAGATATTCATCAATTGGCTGATTTGCAAGACAAATTCGAGGAGTTGGGTGGATTTACTTTAGATTCCAAAATCAAATCTGTCCTCGTTCACTTGAATTTTGATGAAGACAGTTGGGATTTGCCTCTGGGTAGCTTGAGCGGTGGTCAACTCGCACGTTTGCAATTGGCTAAAGTTCTTTTGTCCGATTTCGATATGCTCCTATTAGATGAACCCACCAACCATCTTGACTTTGTGATGATTTCGTGGCTGGAAAAATATTTAATCAACCTAAAAAAGCCTTATTTGGTGATTTCCCACAACAGAAGCTTTTTGGACAAAGTTACCACGAAACTTTTTCATCTACATCAGCAGAGATTGCGGATTTATAATGGGAATTTCAATCATTTTCAGGAAGAGTTTGCCGTGTTGTGCCGTCAGCAAAAGAAACAGTACACTCTCCAGCAGAAAGATATAGCTAAAACTAAAGACTTCATTGCTCGCAATATGGCGGGACAAAAGACCAAGCAAGCGGCTTCCCGATTAAAGGCTCTGAATAAGATGGAGATTCTGGAAAAGCCACAAGACGAAAGAGATTTCAGTCTTTTGTTTAAGGACACTATGCGGACTGGCGAAAAAGTTATCGAGTGTCGCAACTTGTCCGTCGGTTATGGGGATAAAGTTGTTATTAGCGACATCAATCTGTTGCTTTCTTGCGGAGATAGAGTTGCTTTAATTGGGAAAAATGGATGTGGAAAATCGACTTTTTTGTCCACTGTTTGCGGGAAATTGTCCGCTTTGTCTGGAGAAGTGAAACACGGAAGCAATTTAAAAATCGGGTATTTTGAGCAAAATAATTATAATTTTCCCTCGGGACAAACAGTTTTGCAGAGCATTTGGGAATTGATGTCGGGCGAGCCGATTGGCAAACCTTTGTCATATTTGGCGGCTTATGAGTTCACGGGCGACGATGTTGAACGCAAGATTTCTACCTTGAGTGGAGGAGAGAAATCACGACTACATCTTGCCAGATTGATTTTGCAAAATCCCAACTTCCTTGTTTTGGACGAGCCTACCAATCATTTGGACTTGAAGATGATTTTGGCTCTGGAGAACGCTTTGGCTGTGTACAAAGGCAGTTTACTTTTTGTTTGTCATGACAAATACTTTGTGGAAAAATTAGCAACCAAGTTTTGGATTTTCTCCGAAAATGGCATCAAAGAGAGCTTGGATTGTGATTATGAAAAATTTAGCTATGAGAAGCGGAAGAAAGCGAAAAAAGAGGTAGAAAAGCCGAAAAGTCAGCGAACGAATCCACATAAATTGAAAGCGATGGAGCAAGAAATAGTTGAGATTGAAAATAAGTTGGCTGAAGTCAAAGATGAACTCGAAATCAATTATGCTTTGCTTTCTGATAAAAAAATTTATCAGAATAAAGATTTATTGGAAGAGATTCACAGCAAGATTGAGAAGCAGAAGCAGATTTTCGAGAAATTTGAAAAAAGTTTGGAAGAGAAAGAAGAAATTTATTTGAGTTTGTACTGATTTTCGCTGTAGTATCTCAAAAATCTGTACGTTGTGTTGATTATTTTGTTCAGGGTGTTTGGTCGGCAATATTTTGGGGTGTCATAGATGGTGTGATGTTGCGGATACGGCCAGCCTATCACGGCGATTGTCGGGACTCCCATCGCAACGAAAGGCATATGGTCATCGTATATCCACGAGCCTTTTTTTCTGCTCAGTTTCCCCATTTCCCAAAAGGCGTTGTTCAGTTCTGGGAAAGAAGATTTGGTGAAATTTTCTTGAGGAAATTCTTGATTTTTGCCCGCAATCATATCCAGTAAGATGACCAATTTATAGGTAGTTGGCGATATTTTGTTGCAAAAATTTTTAGCACCCAAAGCCCAATATTCGGACGAACCGTCTTCTCCTTGGTCTTCCAAATCGAAAAAGGCGAAGTCCAAACCGAGCTTGGTGTGATAGTTGGCGTTTCCTTCGGCGATAGTGAGCAAAGCGGCAACGCCACTGGCTCCATCGTTTGCTCCAGGGACAGGCAAGTGAGCTGTTTCGGCATCGTCGTCAGCAGAAAATCTAGTGTCGTAATGCGTGCAGAGTAACATTCTGTCTTCAATTTCTGGATTTGACCTTGCGATGATATTTATTCCGATTTGAGCTTTGCCTCTCAAAAAAGTGAAAAAGGTGTCTATCCTGATTTCGATATTTGGCAAGGGACTCAACTTTTCGATTATGTATTGTCGAGTTTGTTCGCTGGCATAAGAGTTTGGTACACGAGGACCGAATTCAGTGATTTCCTCAAGATAATCAAAGGCAGAGGGGAAAGCCCAATTTTCCCAAAAACATAAAAATAAAAATATAATTGTTTTTCGCATAATTCCTTAAAATTTATTGACATCAGGGATTTTTCATAGTTTGTGTAAAGAGAAAATTATGAAAACAATTCTTAGTAAAATTGCCCAATCGTCTCTGATAAAAGAGTTTTTGTTGTTGCCCGAGAGAACAATTTTCGGGACAAACTGTGCGTTGGATATAGCTCTGAGGCTGTATTTTTTGAGTGTGACTAAAAAGAAAAAAATTCTTTTTGTCAGTTCAAATATTCCCAAAATTCAGGAGATTGTTTCCGATATTAATCTCATTCAAAACAATTTTGCTCAGTTTTTGCCAGATTTTGATTTTCTGCCATACGAAGGTAGATCGTCTTCTTTGGGTGTGTTGGAGCAGAGGATAGTGGTTTTAGACCGCTTTTATTCTAATAAATCTGGTGTTTATTGTCTTTCGCCTTCTTCCGCTTTACGCAATTTGCCCAAGAAGCAAAAATTATCTTCTCTTTGTGCAAAAGTGGGTGAGGAGATTTCACAGGAAGCTCTGAGCGAGAAATTGATTGGCTTGGGATATGGCAAGAGTTATCAGGTGTATGATGGCGGTGAATTTGCAATTCGTGGTGAAATTTTTGACATTTGTATTCCCGGTGAGCAGCTGGGTGTGCGAATAGAATACGAATACGACACCATCTCCAAAATTCGTTATTTCGACTTGCAAACACAGTTAACCACCGCAGAACTCAAACAGATAAAAATTTTGCCTGCCCGTGAATTTACTCTATTTGAGGCAACTCCCAAGAGTGAGAAAATAGGCGAGAAAGTAAAAGAGTTTGGCTATTATCAGGGAATTGAAAACGATTTGGCGGAGATTTTCCCCGTTGAAGCTATGGTGGAAAAGCGAAATGTATTGGTTTTTTTGGACGATTTGAATTTGCTGTCTGCTCAAGGCGAATTGGCAGAAGAGGCTGATGTGGCAATGCATGAGGTGGATAGACCTTTGGTTGCTTCACAAGATATTTTCATCAAAGAAAGAAAACTGAATACCATTTTGAAATCGGTTTATACTTTTAGCAATATCTACGATTCCGAGAAAGAATTTTTGCCGTCTGATATGCAAGTTGGGATGAATTTTCAGGGGAATATGGAGCTTTTGCAGGTTGAAATAAAAAAGTTCTTTGATGCTGGTAATTCCATTGTTTTGCAGGCGGATAACAAGGCTCAAATCAAGCGAATCAAGAAAATCTTGAAAGACGATTATGAGATTTCTTACGATTTGGGTGTGTTTTCAACTGGTTTTATCTTGGACGATGTAAAGCTTTCGGTTTTTACCGACCATCAAATTTTCAATCGCTACATTTCCAAGCAAAACTCTTTCAAGGGCAATCCCACAATCAAGAAAGCCGAGACTTTGCAACAGGGCGAATATTTGGTTCATTCCGATTATGGAATCGGCATTTACGGAGGCTTGCAGACCAATGTGGTTGATGGGAAAACGATTGAGTGCTTGGTGCTGTATTATCAGGGTGGAGATGCCATTTATTTGCCCTCATATTCGTTGGATAAGGTGTCGAAGTTTGTGGCAGCCGAGGGCATTGAGGTCAAGCAGGATAAAATTGGCTCTAAGCGGTGGCAGAATACCAAACGCAAAGTCAAAGAGCAGATTAAAGTTGTTGCGAAAGATTTGGTCGATTTCTATGCCAAGCGTTCCCAAGAAAAAGGTATATCCTTTTTGCCTGATAACGAATTGCAAGAGAGTATGGAGAACGAATTTTTATATGAGCCCACCAGAGATCAGTTTGAGGCGATTTCTCAGATAAAAGAGGATATGGAATCGGAGAAACCGATGGAACGACTTTTGTGCGGAGATGTGGGCTATGGCAAGACTGAGGTCGCCGTTAGAGCGGCTTTCAAGGCGGTTTCATCATCATATCAGGTTGCGGTTTTATCGCCAACTACTTTGCTGTGTGAGCAATTGTTCACTGTGTTTTCGCAGAGACTCGCTATGTATCCCGTGAGGATAAAGATGCTGAGCAGATTTGTGAAAAAGAGCGAGCAGAAGAGAACAGTTGCGGAATTGGCGGAAGGCACAGTTGATATTGTGATAGGGACACACAGGCTTTTGTCGTCCGATATAGATTTTGCTCGGCTGGGTTTGCTGGTAATAGACGAAGAACACAGATTTGGGGTGCGAGCGAAAGAGAAATTGCGGAAATTGAAAAGCAACATCGACACTCTCTACATGTCGGCAACCCCCATCCCGCGTACTCTGAATATGGCTCTGAGTGGAGTGAAAGACATCAGTTTGATTCTCTCAGGTCCAAAGTACAGATTGCCTGTGAAGACGGTTGTCAGTTATTATCAGAAAAATTTGTTGAAGCACGTTATTCAAAAAGAGGTGAATCGCGGTGGTCAGATCTTTTTTGTTCACAATAGGGTTGAGAGCATTGGAGAGGAGTTGGAGAAGCTACAAAAATTGTTGCCGAATGTCAGTATGAAAATCGCTCACGGACAGATGAAAGAGACGGAATTGGAAGAGATTATCCTCGATTTTTATCACAATAAATTTTCTGTTTTGGTGTGTACTAGCATTATTGAGAATGGAATTGATATTGCCAATGCCAACACGATGATTGTCAATCGGGCGGATTTGTTCGGTTTGTCCAGTTTGTATCAGCTCCGTGGTCGAGTGGGCAGGAGTACTCAGCGAGCTTATTGTTATTATCTGTTGCCCAAGCATTCAGATTTGCATCAGTACAAGCGGTTGCAGTCTTTGTCCGAGCAAGGAAGCAACGGCTACAAGGTTGCTATGTTGGATATGCAAATACGGGGAGTTGGCTCTATGGTCGGCACGGGGCAATCTGGAAATATAGCACAGATTGGCTTTAATTATTATAACAATTTGCTCCACGATGCCATCATCAACATGGGTGAGAAAGAGCATTTCAGGGTGAAAAAGATTGATGTCAATTTAGAGGGCGAATTTTATATCCCAGCCGATTATATTTCGGACGCTGAGTTGCGACTGGAGATTTACTCTCGGATGCTCAATTTCACCTCCAAGGCGGATTTTGACAATTTGGTTTTGGAATTGGAAGACAGGTTCGGTGCGATTGGCATCAATGCTCTGTCAACAATTGCTTATTACACTGTCAGTGTTTTGGCGAAAAAGGTTGGTATTAAAAAGATTGAGTACGCCAAAAAAAGGTTTTTGCTGACTTTTGCTGTAGTTCCTGAGCAGTCTAAACTACGAGATTTGATGAGCAGTAAATATCAGGTAGAGTTCGATTTATCTCAAAATTTCCAACTAAAAGTCATCATAGGGGACAAGCAAGATTTGGCAAAAATGGTGGAGATTGTGACACTTATAGACGAATCAAATTAGCTGGCAACCATCGTTTCTTACAATCACATCGTCTTCTATTCTAATGCCAAATTTTTTATTCCAAAAGTAGAGTCCTGGTTCGACGGTAATGACCATATTTTCTTCAAGTGGCAACTCTGGGAGACTGTAGTCATGAGCCTCCAATCCCAAATGATGAGAAACTCCGTGCATATAGTAGTCGGTTAGTTGCTCCTTTTTGGAGATGATATTTAGCTTAGTCAGACCCTCAAAAAGTGTTTCTTTGCAGACTTCGTTCAGCTCTTTTAGAGTTGTTCCCGACTTTATGCTTTTGATGACCTCTTTTTGAGCTTTCATCACCAAACTCAAGGCTTCTTCTTGGAGCTTTGTTGGTTTGAGAAAAAAGGTTCGAGAAACGTCCGCACAATAGTTGTTGTATTTTGCTCCCACATCAAAGAGGACGCTGTTACGGAGTGTGCCAGTATAGTTTTCTTTGTGTAGCACGCAAGAGCTTTCATCACAAGCAATTATGGACGGAAAAGCAAGCTCGGAAACGCCTTTTTGGGAAAGGAAATAATCAAATTCGCTTTTCAAGTCCAACTCGCTAACGTTCGGCTTCAGCATTCTTTTCAAATGTTCAAGAGCTTCTTTGGTATAGATGTTCGCTGTTGTTATGTTCTCCAGTTCGGAACGCTTTTTAACCATTCGCAATGGTGCCAATTTTTGTGCTAAGTTGCGGATATTTGCTTTTGGCAATTCTTGTTGTAAAAGGCTTTTTGTTTGGACAAGATGTTCAACTTTAGGAGATTGAAAGGAACTATCGAAATCTGTGTAGAGATTTTTTATGCTTAGCTTTTTCAGTGTGTTGAGGATATTCTTGCTGACTTTTGCTTTGCCGTTTTCGTAGGTTGTGGTTGTTTTCCCTGTCCAAATTTCTTCCAAGCGTGTCTTGGGAGTGACAAAATAAACGGCATCAGATTTGGAGACGAGCAAAAAGTCTGCTTCGGGAAAGTCCAAATAGAGCAGATTGGCTCTATTGCTGACTAAAGCAACTTCATTTTCAGATAATTCGGTTTGAAGACGATAGACTCTCCCGAGATTATTCGAAGAGGTCTTCATAGTCGATTTTGTCTTCGCTGGGAGCGGAAGAAGAGCCAGAGTTATTGCTACGCATACTTCCCAAGCTGACGTCCAAATCTATCGTCCCACCAATTTCCACATCCCCGCCAGCTGCTGGCACGGAGGAAATAACGATGTCTTTATCGATTTCTTGATTGTAATATTTGGAGATTTTGCCTACTTTTAGCCCCAGTGTATTCAGCTGTTCTTTTACTAACTCCAAATCTGTACCCACAAGCAGTGGCACTTTGATGAGCTTGGCTCCTTTGCTGATAACAACATCAATCGTGCGGAATCTTTTCACCAATGAACTGTCTTTCGGGTTTTGTTCGATGATATATCCATCTGGATAAGTGCTACTGTATTCTCGTCGTACGTCTTGTATATAGAGTTTGTTGTCTTTGCAGATGTCCGTGGCTCGCGAATAGGTGAGACCAATTAGTTGGGGAACTCTGACCTCTTTTCCGTGGTCAACCACCAATTTCATAACTATATTCGTTGTGAATAATCCCAAAAAGAAGAGGACGATGACAATTCCTATCACAAGAATGCCAGCCACAATTTTTTTAATCAGCTTTTTTTTGTTAGTTTTTTTGTTTTCCATAGCTTAAAGTTTCCTATATTTTTAGAATCTTTTGATTCGCTTTTCAATATGCCTTATCGCACCCATTTTTTCCAATTCGTGAGTAGCGTTATTCAGAGCTTGAGGTGCATCACTGGAGACGAATAGAGAAATTTCCAAGTCATGGTCTTTCCTCAGTTTGCTACTGGTTTTCTCCACGATTAAATCAAATTTAGCCATAACGGAAAGGATGTCGATTAAAATATTATTTTTATTCTTACAAATTATTTTCAGGCGACTTTTTTGCCCTTTTTTGTTCTTTTGTCCTCCAGAGTAATCCCATTCCACAGAGATAAATCTTTCGGGTGACTTCTCTTGCATCAAGAGAAAATTTGGTTCTTTACAATCTTTGCGATGGATGATAATCCCTCTGCCTTTGGTAACAAAGCCGATAATCTCTTCATCTGGCACAGGCGAACAGCATCCAGCGTATTTTATCATCAAGTTTTTTTGTCCGTCCACCATCACACCACTCACGGATTCCACTTTGACTTCTTTTTTCTTATCTACTATCTTTTTGGTTTGCTCGGGATTATCAGTGGTCAATTTCTCGATGATTTGGGGGAAGATGATGTTTCCTTGCCCCAAGCTGGCGTAAAAATCTTGAGCATTGGAGATGTGGAATTTTTTAGCTAAATCGACAATCTCTTGCTCTGTGTTAAATTTCAAATGGTATTTACGAGCTTTTTTGGTGAAAATCTCTTTTCCGAGCTCAATAGCGTCTTCCAAGCGTCTTTTCTTCAGGTAGGAGCGAATTTTGGAGCGAGCCTTGGACGATTTAACAAACTTCAACCAGTTCTCGCTTATGTTGATTTTGTTAGATGTTTCCACCTCAATTTTGTCGCCAGTTTCCAATTTTGTTTTCAGTGGCTTGATGACGCCGTTGATTTTTCCACTGACACAGCACGAGCCGACTTGAGAGTGAATGGAAAAGGCGAAATCCAAGATTGATGAGCCTTGCGGAAGCTCGATTAAATCCCCTTGCGGAGTCATCACGATGATGATCTCTGGATACAAATCCATTTGCAGATTGTCCAAAAAATCTTCGCTTTCCAACTCGACATTGTTCATCAAAAAGTCTCGGACGAATCCCAGTTGTGACTCGAAGTCTTGCTTAACGCCGTGAGAAGCCACTTTTCCCAAGTTCTTGCTGGAATAATCGGTAGTTTCCTTATATCGCCAGTGGGCTGCAACGCCTTCCTCTGCATATTTGTCCATTTTGTGAGTGCGGATTTGGACTTCCAATTTTTTATTTTGAGGACCAATCACCACAGTGTGTAACGACTGATAACCATTCGGCTTGGGATTTGCAATATAGTCTTTGACTTTGTTAAGAGGCTTGTAAACCGCATGCAAAGCACCGAAAGCGTAGTAGCAATCTTCGTAACTATTCACCAAAATTCTTATCGCATTCAAATCCAAAATTTCTTCGTAGGGAACACCTCTGACGTTGTGTTTCCGAAAAATGCTGTAAAAATGTTTGCTCCGAGCAAGCACCTTAGCTTCTATTTTGTATTTGGTCAATTGGTCTTTTATTTGGGTGCAAACGACGTCGTTCAAAAATTTGTCTCTTTGCTCTTTTTTCAGTTGCACCAAGTTTGCGATTCTTTTGTAGGCTTTGGGATGCAAAATCTTTAGGCAACGGTCTTCCAATTCGTTTTTTATGGAGGACAAGCCAAATCTATTTGCCAAAGGAGCGTAGATGGATAGGGTAGAGCGAGCTATTTTTTTCTGTTTGGCTTCGGGCAAATATTTGATGGTGCGAATATTGTGCAGACGATCGGCTAATTTTATCAAAATAACTCTGATGTCTTTTGTGATGGAAATCAGTAACTTACGGAAGTTTTCCGCTTGCTTTTCCATCTGAGAAAAATCTTTGAAGTGGAGATCGGAAATTTTGGTAACCCCTTCCACCAAAGTAGCAACTCTTTCTCCGAAAATATCTTTTATGTCCGCAAAATCGTATTTGGTGTCTTCGATGACGTCGTGCAAGATGCCGGCGATAATCACAGAGGTGTCCATATTGAGTTCAGCAAGGACGTAGGCTGTGTTCAGGGGATGAATGATGTACTCCTCGCCCGAGCTTCTCTTTTGACCTTCGTGAGCTTTTGTGCCGAAATCTATAGCTTTTTTTATTAAATCTAAATCTAATTTTACCGACAGTTTTTCTAGATATTCCCAAAAATTTTCGGGTGTAATTTCAATATATTTCATTTAATTTATTTTTGATTTCAAAAGGTTTAAAAATATTCTAATTAGTAACTTATGGTTCATCAGCATGTTAGTGTAGGCCACGTTTGCCAATGGGCAAAAGCATTCGCTATCTTTAATCTCTTTTCTGACTTTGGCAGCTTCTTTCGAAAACCAAATGTCCGAAAATTTTTCTTTGGTCACGTTGCCGATGTTTTGAGCTTTCATACAGCAAAACCAAACATCGCCGTTGGGAGCCAGTTGCATGGAGGCTACACCAGCATAGCAATCGTACACCTTTTTCTCGTCGGACAATATTTTTTTCACCATTTCGTAGTAGAGGAGTCTGAAACTTTGGGTGATTTTGTTAAATCCGTGATAAGTGTCGGTTTTGATTTTGTGAATGAGCAAATCTACAGCCGATGCATAGTTCCATGGAGCAGGAGAGATTTGGCTGGTTAGCGTGTCCAACTCAACTCTGTTCTCGGCAATTTCTGTCAGATATGCGTCTGGCTTCATATCCATCAGAGTTTGGCTGATATAGGCAAAATCTTGCGAATTGAACACGGAAATAACCGTGTGAATTCCCACATTTAAATTTTTGCAGTTGCTTTTAATCTTTTTTAGCCCTTGGAAAGTCAGCAAAGCCTTTTCGTAAGCACCGTCCACGCCTCTGATGAAGTCGTCGTGCTTGCCGATGTCGTCTATCGACAAATTTATGTTGATTTGAGATTTCTTGCAATATTGACAGATTTGCTCGGTGAGTTTTACAATTCTTTCATGAAGCAACCCGTTTGTAGGGATGTTGATGATTGCGGGTTTGGATGTATCGTAGATTACTTTGACTATCTCGAACAACTCTTTGCGTAAAAAAGGCTCTCCGCCTGATAAAGTTACCCAATAGGGGGCTTTTCCTACTTGTTTGAAAAAACTTTTGTACTCGTCCAAACTTAATTCGTTAGATTTTTTGTAATAGATTCCGCAGGTTTTGCATCGTGAGTTGCATTTATAACTTAGGCTGATGGTGTAATTTATGGGCAAGAGTTTTGGAAAGCCGTATTTTCGTTGTAGCTTATAAAAAAAAGTTTTGAGCAAAACGATTAACATTAATTATCCTCGTAGTTTGTTTGTAGATTTTTTGTTGATTTGGCAATTTCCCAAATAGTTGGGTTTTGCTTGGTAAGTGTGAATTTGATTTTTGCGATAAGTCGGCAATAGATTTCCAAAAATATGGTTAAGCAAATCTTATGAAGCGACAGTGGGTGCTTAGCCAATTGCTTGAGAAAAAGTTTGAGAAGAAGCAGGCTATTCCCCGACGCAACGTGATATTTCCAATATTTAGCGAGCCAAAGGTGACCGATGGCAATTCTGATTCGTTGGATTTTGTAATCGTGAAAATTTTCTGGACCTTTGTTGTGAATGACAGCGTTTGGGATGTAGATTTTATCCAAGTTTTTCTCTTTGATTTTTTGTTCGATGGACGCTTCGTCAACGGCACTTTCCGTGGGGATGGAATCGAAAATGCGTCTGAAAGCTATCATCTCTCCCAACTTTGGCGTGACAAGAGCCATTTCATGATGCATCTCCCACAGGGTATGGACACAGAAGCCTATCAAAGTTTTGCGACTGTTGACGGGCATAGGTCTGCCTCCGCTGGCACCGATTTTTTCGTTCTCAAATGCGGAGATTAGCTGTTCGACAACGTTATTCTCGGGAATGACATCTGCGGAGCTAATCAGACAATTGTCGGCAGAGGCTTTTTGCAAAAAGAGGTTTATTGCGGAAGATTTACCTTCTCGTTCCTTTTGCTTGATGAGAGTAAGAATAGGGAATTGCTTGATGAGTTTTTCCACAATTTTGTCCGTATTGTCGTGGCACGCAGAAGAAACAACGATAATTTCTTTGATTGCTACCTTATCTAAATCTTGCTTTAGGAAAGCGGAAATGAGATTTTCAATATTTGCTTCTTCGTTATAGGCGATAATGCCGATGCTGACTTCGAGAGGTTTTTTAATCATAGAAAACACCTGTACCCACAGTTTTTGCTTCGGCTTTCATGGAAATAGCGTTGTCAATAATGGAAATTTTCAAGTCGCCACCTTCCGCGTGAACGGTCATTTCGGAGTCGGCAAGATTGAGTTGATTGGCAACAAACGCACTGGCACAGCACCCAGTTCCACAGGCTAGAGTGTGCCCAGCACCGCGTTCCCAAGTGAACACCTTGATGTTCTTATCGTTCACAATTTCCACAAAATTCACATTGATTCCCTTGGGGAATAAATTCAGTTTTTCGATTGTGCTACCGTAAGTCTCTACCAAATTTTCTCCATTTGGAGCAAAGATAACACCGTGCGGGACGCCAACTTGAGCGAGGTAGAGACGAAATTCATTATCAAGAACCGGATAATCCCAAATATTTTCCCACGGAGAATAGGTGTCTCTAAATAGGGTTGTCCCCATTTCTATTTTCACCTGAGAGGAGATTTCGTTCCTATTGCCAAAGATTTCAACTTCCTTGCGTCCGTCGTCAGTTAGAGCAGTAAACTTGTTCCCAGTTACCAAGTTTTGGTCATAGGCGAATTTGCCAAAGCATCTTAGCCCGTTGCCACACATAGCGGCGTACGAACCGTCGATATTCAGGTAGTCCATCTTGAGTTCGTTTTGGTCGGTTTTGCGTAATAGAATAAGTCCGTCGCCTCCTATTCCGAAACGACGGTCGCATATTTTTTTGGCTAATTGGCTGGGATTTGCAATCTTGTTTTCCAAATCCGAGATGACAACGAAATCGTTACCAAGCCCAACCATTTTGGTAAAATTTATCACTTCCATTCCTCACAAATTACGTGCAAAGAATTGTGACTAACAATGTTGTCAAATAGTTTTCATTTTCATTTGACAAGTTGTATGGCGGAAAAAGTCTACTACGAAAGAGGTGGATGAAATATGAAAAAGAAACTTATTTTATTGGGAGTTTTACTCATCGGAGTACTTGTCGTTTTTGCTATTTTGGATGACAAAATCAAAATTTCCGTTCTCTCTGTTTTGTTTGTCTTTGTGCTATATTACATCAATAAGAACCGCAAATCGTGGTCGAAAGAAGACGTTTCTAAAATAAAGAAGATTAAAAACAAATTGAAGTTGGAAGTGACTTTTTACCTAAATATATTTTTTTCAATAGCTTACGTTGTAGGCTTAAGTGCTATTTTAACCAAATAGGAGATTTTTTTTATGTTCAAGTTGAAGTGTGTCAACTGCGGAAAGGAGTACTCAAAAGGCGAAGTTGAGTATCTTTGTCCGCTTTGTGAGGCTACTAATGTAGAGGGACAGCCGACGAAAGGCGTGCTAAAGGTTGTTTACAATTATGACAAGATAGACAAAGATTTCGAGAAGTTGAAGAACAAAGATTTTCTTGATTTGTTGCCGATTGAGTCTTCCGATAGCTTCCCCAACTTGCGAGTGGGCAAGACGCCGATGTACAAATACAATAAATTGCCTAAATATGGGAAGCTGAAATTCAATCTGTTTATCAAGGACGAGGGTGTAAATCCGACTTTTTCGTTCAAGGACAGGGCGTCGTATGTCGTTAGTGCTTACGCCAAAGAGAATGGAAAGGATGTGATTGTTGCTGCTTCCACGGGAAATGCAGGCTCTTCATTGGCGGGGATTTGTGCCAGTCAGGGGCAGAAAGCCGTGATTATGGTGCCTGCTGCTGCACCTATCGCCAAGCTCACACAGGTGATGATGTATGGGGCTAAGCTCGTGCCTGTTGACGGAATTTACGACGACGCTTTCGCTTTGTCCATCGCTGCCAGCAAGAAGTTCGGTTGGTACAATCGCAACACTGCTTACAATCCGCACACGGTTGAGGGGAAGAAGACGGTTTCGTTTGAAATTTATGACCAAATCAGAGATGTGGACATGGTTTTCGTTTCTGCTGGAGACGGTTGTATTGCAGGTGGAGTTTTCAAGGGATTTGAGGATTTGCTGAAAGTGGGAATTATCGAAAAAATGCCCAAGGTTGTGGTTGTGCAATCAGAAAAAAGTGCCAATATTCATAATAACTACAAAACTGAGGAGTTTACTTGCACCAATGCAACGACTTTGGCGGATTCCATTTCTGTGGATGTTCCTGCCAACTATTACATGATGAAGCAATTTTTGAGCGAATACGACAGCGATTGCATTACCGTGAGCGATGAGAAAATTTTGGAAGCGAGTGTTACACTAAGCCAAAATACAGGAATTTTTTCTGAGCCAGCTGCAGCGTGTGCTTTTGCAGGAATGTTGAAATATTCCGAAGAGGGCAACATCCCAGAAGGCAGCAACGCTTGTGTGCTTCTCACGGGAAGTGGGCTGAAAGATTTGGCTTCCGTTCGCGAGATAGTGAAGATGCCAAACGCCGTGGCACCGAGCGTGAAATCTTTGGACAAAATCACTTTGTAATGCGAGAAGATTTGTATCAATGTCAAAAAAGATAAAACGTAGAAAAGGATTTGTACAAGAGTGGGTTGAAGCCATTCTGTTTGCTTTGGTCGTCGCTATGATTATCCGAAATTATACGTTTCAGAACTTCAAAATTCCCTCTGGCTCTATGGAAAAAAGTCTCTTGGTTGGCGACTATCTCATTGCGAACAAATTGAAATATTACTTCGATGAGCCAAAGCGATTTGATATTGTTACTTTTCGCAATCCTGCACAAGCCGATGAACCAGGGTTGCCGTGTGCACAGAACAATTTTCAGGACACCAGAGACGATTACATCAAACTTTATCCGCCGTTGTATTGGGACAAAAAAGATTGGTTTCACTTTGGGATAAATAAGATAACGGTTTTCAGAATTTGTTATTACGCCCGTGCGAATTTGGTGAAGCGGGTAATTGGAATGTCAGGTGATACTTTGGAAATAAAGAACAGAGTTACCTACATCAATGGAAAAGAGATTTCCGAACCGTTTGTAAACAATATTTTACCGCAAATTTTGCCGAGATACACGGGAATCGACCAACTGGACATTTTTTGGGGCGATGATTTTATGGGTTCAATCGACAACTTCGGTCCAATTGTGGTGCCTGATGAAAAGTTTTTTGTAATGGGAGACAACCGACAAAACAGCTTTGATAGTCGCTTTTGGGGATTTCTTGACAGGGAAGATATAAACGGGACACCGTACATGATTTTATTTTCTACTGGAGAAAACGGTCTTCGGAGCGGAAGATTTTTGAAAAGAATTAGATAAATTTTAAGGAGAATGTAGTGCCAAAGACAGCAATAAATCCAACTCGGGAGCAAAATTATCCGCTGTGGTATCAGGAGGTGATAAAGGCTGCTGATATGGCAGAGAGCAGCTCTGTTAGGGGATGTATGGTTATCAAGCCTTGGGGTTATGCCATTTGGGAAAATATTCGCAAGGCTCTGGACAAGGAGTTCAAAAGAACTGGACATAAAAATGCGTATTTTCCTTTGTTTATTCCCAAAAGCTATTTGGAGAAGGAAGCCGAACACGTGGAGGGATTTGCCAAAGAATGTGCTGTGGTTACGCATTCTCGCTTGGAGCAGGTAGAAGGTCAAGAAGGCTTGGTGCCTGCTGGAAAACTGACGCAAGAGTTGGTTGTGCGTCCGACCTCCGAGACCATAATCGGTGAGTCTTTTTCCAAATGGGTGAACTCCTACAAAGATTTGCCTTTGCTTATCAATCAATGGGCGAACGTTGTTAGATGGGAGTTGAGACCGAGGCTGTTTTTGCGAACTGCCGAATTTTTATGGCAAGAGGGACATACGGTTCATTCCACCGCTGACGAAGCCGTGGATGAGACACTGATGATTTTGGACATTTACGCCGATTTTTGCAAAGATTTGTTGGCGATGCCCGTGCTAAAAGGCAAAAAGACGGAATCTGAAAAATTCCCGGGTGCTGTAGACACGTACTGCGTAGAAGCGATGATGCAAGATAAAAAGGCGTTGCAAGCGGGAACGAGCCACTTCTTGGGGCAAAATTTCGCCAAATCCTCCGAGATTAAATTTCAGAATAAAGAAGGCGAAATGGAGTACGCTTGGACTACTTCGTGGGGAGTTTCCACTCGGCTTATCGGCGGGCTTATCATGGCACATTCCGATGACGATGGGTTGATATTGCCACCGCGTGTTGCTCCAGCACAGATAGTTTTGTTGCCCATTTACAAAAACCCTGATGATGCAAAAAAAATACTGAGCTATTTGGAAAATCTGAAGAGCGAGTTGGAAAATATTACGTATCATGGAGAAAATTTGGTTGTAGTTTTGGACGATAGCGAGGCGACTTCTTCCGCCAGAAGTTGGGACTGGATAAAAAAAGGCGTCCCAGTGAGAGTTGAAGTTGGTATGAGAGATTTGGAGAAAGATTCGCTCTTCGTAGGCAGAAGAGACAAGCCTCACAAAGACAAAGAGAGCATTTCACGGGATAATTTTGTGTCCGAGATAGTAGCTACTTTGGACGATATTTATCAAAATATTTACAGCAAAGCCAAATCTTTTCTTGATGAAAATATTGTGAATATTGATGAAAAAGAAAAGTTTTACGATATTTTCAAAAGCAAAGGCAAGCAAGCCTTTGTCTTATCGCATTGGTGCGGATGTCCTGAGTGCGAAAAGGCAATTAAAGAAGATTTGAAAGCTACTATCAGGTGCGTCCCATTTTCATCGCAAGAGGAAGAGGGGAAATGTATCTATTGTGGCAAATCCAGCAAAATGAGAGTCGTTTTTGCCAAGTCTTATTAGAGTTGTTGCTTTGAGGGATAAATGAAACGATTGGTGATAGGAATGGGGACTTGTGGGAAGTCTGTTGGTGCTGACAAGGTGCTGGATAAGGCTCGCGAGCTTTTGGGGAAAAAGAAGAGCTTGGTGGAGTTAGACACTACAGGTTGCATCGGTATGTGTCATCTTGAGCCGTTGGTTTTTGTGGAAGGGGAAGACCATCAACGGACTGTGTATGCAAAAGTTACGCCCGATGTTTTGGAGACGATTTTTGAGGAACATTTGCTGGGCGACAACGTTGTCATTAGTCATAGAGTGGTAGAGCAACATGTTAATTTTTTATCTAAGCAAAAAAGAATTGCTCTAAAAAATATTGGTAATCTTAACCCTGAATCTTTTGAAGATTATGAGAATCGAGAGGGTTTCAGGGCGTTGCAAAAAGTTTTAGAATCTTCACAAAAAGAAGTGTTAAAGATTTTGCAGAAGAGTGGAATTAAAAAGTTTGAGACTAACGAGAATTTGCTCGAAAACGAAAAATGTATTGTTTGCAACGCTGATGTAGGGTTTCAAAGTGCTTTTATCGATAGGTCTCTTTTGGAAGGGAATCCTTATCTGATAATTGAGGGGATGATGATTGTGGGGCATGCTCTCGGTGTTTCCGAGGGATGTATCTATGTCAATTCCGAGTTTCCTTATGCGATTGAGTTTTTGCAAAACGCTGTTGATAAACTTAAGAATGAGCGTTATTTAGGCAACAATATTTTTGGAAGTGGGTTTGATTTTGAATTGCATATAAAAGAGGGTTTTGGCGAGTTTTTAGATACTGACAAATCTTTTTTTGTTGATACTTTCAAGAAGGAAAATGAGACGCCCAAAGTCAAAAATTTTGCCAATATAGGAACAGCAGAGATTTTCGCTAAAATTCCTTGGACTATTTTGAATAGTTCAGACGAATACAAAAAAAATAAAACAAAAGTTTTTGCTATTTCAGGAAAAATAAAGCGTTCAGGATTAATAGAAGTCCCCGTTGGCACAACGCTTCGAGAGATAATTTTTGAGATTGGTAATGGAATGAAGGAAGACGGGACGTTTAAAGCTGTGCAACTTGGAGGACTTTTGGGATGTTGTCTATCCGAGCAACATTTGGATATGCCGATTGACCATGAGGCTACCAGCCAAATAAGCACAATTATGGATTGTGGTAGCATAGTTGTGATGGACGAGAGAGCCTGTATGGTGGATGTGGCAAAGCGTTCTCTATTGTTTGCACTGAAAGAAAGTTGTGGTAAATGTTCTTCGTGTAGAATTGGCATCCAAAAACTACTGGGAATTTTGGAAGGAATAGTTGTTGGAAATGCCAAAATGGAAGATATAGACAAAATATATAATATTGCTGAGGATATCAAAAAGTCGTCTCGTTGTAGCGTTGGGCAAATTGCTCCCTCCACTGTTATATCTACTTTGGATTTTTTTAGAGATGAGTACACTGAGCATATTGAAAACAAAAAGTGCAGAGCGAAAGTTTGTAAATTTGGAGCGATAGAAGTTGTTTAACATAGTTTTATATCAGCCAGAGATTGCTCTGAATACTGGAAACATAGGTCGTCTGTGTGTCGGTACAAGCTCAAAATTGCATCTGATACGACCGATGCGGTTTATGATTGACGACAAGAGTGTTCGTCGTTCTGGGCTTGATTATTGGGAGAAGCTGAATTATCAACTTTATGATAGTTGGGAAGAGTTTTTGAGATTGAACGCTGATGGTCGCTTCTATTTTGCCACAACCAAGTCAGATAGAGCTTACTCTTCTATCGATTATAAGGAAAACGATTTTTTGGTTTTTGGTCCAGAAAGCAGAGGTTTGCCGAATGAGATTTTGGAGGAATATTCCGAAAGCACTATCACAATTCCTATGCATTCAGATATCAGGTCGATCAATCTCAGCAATAGCGTGGCGATAGTGTTGTATGAGGCTGCCAAACAAAGAGGTTTTGAATGGAAAAATTTGTAATTAGAGGAAATAAGAAGCTCTCTGGCTCGGTGAAAATCGGGGGAGCTAAAAATGCGGTTTTGCCCATTATGGCAGCGGCTATGCTTGCTCGTGGAGAGTTCGTTTTGGAGAATATTCCTCAGCTTCAGGACATTAAATTTATGTCTCATCTTTTGGAAACTATGGGCGTAAAGGTAGAGCATGTTGGCTCTACTATGAAGTTAGATACGAAAAATGTTTTTTTTCAAGAAGCACCGTACGACATAGTTCGCAAGATGAGGGCGTCTATCTACGTCCTTGCTCCACAACTCGCTTTGATGGGAAAAGCTGTTGTTTCGTTTCCAGGTGGTTGTGCCATAGGTGCTCGACCTGTGGATTTGCATTTGAAAGCTATGGAAGCCCTTGGTGCAGAAATTCAGATAAATCACGGAAATATTTCGGCTTCCGTTGAAAATCTAATGGGTTGTCAGTTCTATTTTGAAAAAATTTCCGTGGGTGCTACTGCCAATATGCTTATGGCTTGTTGTTTGGCACAGGGTGAGACGATTATTGAGAACGCTGCCAAAGAGCCTGAAATTATAGACTTGTGTAATTTCTTGATAAAAATGGGAGCAGATATTTCTGGAGTAGGCAGTTCAACACTGAAAGTGCAAGGCGTTTCTTCTTTGCATGCTTGTGATTACGAGGTTATTCCTGATAGGATAGAGGCAGGGACGTTTCTTTTGGCTGGAGCTATTACAAAAAGTGAAATCATTGTGGAAAATTGCGTCCCCGAGCATTTAAAAGCTCTTCTACAAAAAATGGAAGAAACAGGATGCAAGTTCACAATTGATAAAAGGAGCATCACTGTTTATCCGCCTGAAAAAATATTGTCAGCGAAGAAAGTCATAACTTCTGAATACCCAGGATTTCCCACCGATTTGCAGGCTCAATTTATGGCATACATGGGACTTTCCGAAGGAAGTTGCATCATCGAGGATGTTGTTTTCCCAGATCGCTTTATGCACGTTGCTGAGCTTAGTCGCTTGGGTGCTGACATTCAGATTGATAAAAATATAGCCATTGTGGAAGGTGTTGACAGCTATAGCGGTGCCAAAGTTATGGCAACAGATTTGCGAGCCAGTGCTGCCTTGGTGTTAGCTGGACTTGCCAGTGAAAACACCACGGAAATTATGCGTATCTACCACATCAGAAGGGGATACGAAAAAATAGAAGAGAAGTTGCGAAAATTGGGTGCAGATATAGAAGCTGTGCAAGAAGTTACCTCATAAACAAAAAGGTCACAAATTGTGACCTTTATATTGGTTGAATTTAGGCTAATTTTCTGTTTTTGTAAAATCTATTCCTGTTGTTTTATGAGCTTTTTCAAGAAGTTTTTCCGCCAGTTCGTTTTGTCGTTTTATCAATTGCTTAACATCAAAATTGTGTTTCCCATTCTCAACAATTACCTCTCCGTTTATGATGGAAGTGTCAACGGAGTTGGTGTCTTGGCAAAAAACTAAGGCAGCGACAGGGTCACTCATTCCGCCTGCATAGGCGATTCTATCCATATCGTACATAACGATGTCAGCACATTTGCCTTCTTCCAAACTACCAATATCGTCACGTCCCAAGGCTAAAGCTCCGCCTTTGGTTGCCATCCACAGAACATCGCGTGCAGACAGCCAATTCTTTTTATCTTCGCGAAGTCGTGACAACAGCATTGCCAGTCGTGCTTCCGCCAGCATATTGGAGGAATCGTTGGAAGCAGAGCCATCCACGCCAAGTCCCACGCTCACTCCAGCATCCAACATTTCACGGATTTTGGCAATTCCCGAGCCAAGACGCATATTGGATGAAGGACAGTGTGAAATTCCCATTTTTCTTTCGCCCATCAAGGCAATCTCTTCATCGCTAAGGTGGATAGAATGAGCTGTCCAAGAATTTTCGGCAATCCATCCCAAATCGTCCAAATATTTAGCTGGACGAGCACCGAATTTTTCGATACAGAAGTTTTCTTCATCTTTAGTTTCCGCGAGGTGAGTGTGAATCATCAGGTTTCGCTCTTTGGCAAAATCGGCAACGTTTTTCATCTGTTCTCCAGTAACTGAAAACGGCGAACACGGAGCGAGACTAATTCTCAGCATTGAGCCATAGGATGCATCGTGGTAGAGGTCAAGAAGCCTGATGCTGTCTTGCAAAATTTCGCCGGTGCTTTGCACTACATTGTCAGGAGGCAATCCGCCGTCCTTACTGGAGAGCGTCATTGACCCGCGTGTAGGTTGAAAACGAATTTTCAGTTCTCTGGCGGCACGTATCTCTTCGTCGATGAGTTTCCCGTCCGTGCCATTGGGGAATAGATACATGTGGTCGGAAGAAGTGGTGCAGCCAGTCAGCAACAATTCCAATAATCCGACTTTTGCGGAAACATAAACGCATTCGTTATCAATCCCTTTCCACACTTTGTAGTGATTGGTGAGCCAAGGGAAAAGCTCTTTGTCTTGCATTCGAGGAACATTACGTGTCAAGGTTTGGAAAAGGTGATGATGACAATTCACCATGCCAGGCATTACCAATTTACCCTTGGCATCGATTATTTTGTCAAAATTATCGCCATCTTTGGGCGTGTAGTCCATAGACTTAATTATATTATTTTCTACTAAGATACAAATATTCTTCAACTCGTCTCTGTTTTGATTTTGCGTTACCACAATCAGTGGATTTTTGATTAAAATTTTACTCATTTTATCTCCTTACAGAAAGAATTCACCTGCAATACTCATAAATTCGCAGTTCATTGTCAATTTATTTATGCCTTTCCAAAAGAAATAAATAAAACTATTTGACAAATATCACTATAACTATAGAAAAGTCAGTATAAATCACAAAAAGTCATTTGTAGGAGAAAATTATGTCGGGTAGATTTAATGGAGTTTCAGAAGTAACCTTAAATCAATACAGAATTGTTATACCCACTCAGATGAAAGAAAAATTTTCTCCTGAATCTTTTGGTAGAGTGGTTTTAACAGTAGGTGTGGGCAAATCTATCGTTTTGTATCCATTGGATAACTGGGACGAATATTGTGCAAGAATGGAAGAGGGAACGGACGAACAAGTCGCGATTATCGACTATTTGGCGGACTATGCAAAAGAGCAAAAAATAGAAGCATCTGGTCGCGTTAAAATCTGTAAAGAACTCTTGGAATATGCGGGCATCGAAGATAAAGCTATCTTGAAGGGTAACGGTAACTACATTTCACTTTGGTCGCCTGAAGAGCACAAAACTAAGATAGAAGAGGGTCTCAAACGCTTTTCAAATTTAACTCCCAAAGATTTAAGAGGTTAACAATGAATAAACATATACCCGTGTTGTTGGAAGAGAGCGTTGAATTTTTGAACATTAAGCCAAAAGGGGTATATGTTGACCTTACACTGGGCGAAGCTGGACATACCAAAAAAATCTTGGAAGCTAATCCCGACTGCTATGTGTATGGCATCGATAGAGACCAAAGAGCGATAGATTATGGTGAAGACGTGTTGTCCGAATTTGCAGGGAGATTTACGCTTGTTAAAACAGATTTTGCTTCGTTTAGGTCTCAATTGGCGTTGCATAAAGTTGGCAAAGTGGACGGAATTTTATTAGATTTGGGAGTTTCGACAGTGCAAGTGCTATCTTCGGAAAGAGGCTTTAGCTACACCAACGACGGGCAACTTGATATGCGAATGGACACTTCGTCCGAACTGAACGCAAAAAAAGTAATTAACACGTTTAGCAAAGATGATCTGAAAAGAATAATCTACGAATTTGGTGAGGAGAAGAAAGCTGGATATTATGCCGAGCAAATCGTTAGCAAAAGACCTTTGGAGACTACAGCCGAGTTGGCAGAAATAATTGGCAAACACAATAAAAAGTCTTTATCTCGGGTGTTTCAGGCTTTCAGAATTTATGTAAACAAAGAGCTGGAGCAGATTTCCGAAGTTCTTCCTAAAGCTATCGATGCATTGAATAAGGGTGGCAGATTAGTGGTGATCTCTTATCACAGCAAAGAGGACAGAATAGTCAAAAATCTATTTAAGCAGTATTCCGAAGGATGCGTTTGTCCTCCAGGATTGCCTGAGTGCGTTTGTGGTCATCAAGCAAAATTGAATATATTAACGAAAAAACCGGTTATACCGTCAGAGGCGGAAATAATAAATAATAACAGGTCCAGAAGCGCTAAACTAAGAGTAGCGGAAAGGAGATGAAAATGAAAAAATTGATGGTCGCTTTTTCAGTATTGTTGCTGTTTTTTGTGGTTGTTGGAGGTTTAAACAAGCAAGTTTTACGCGAGAATACAAAAAAAATTAATATGTTGGAAAATTCAAACAGCCTGTTAATTGCAGAAAACAAGGCAATTGAAAGCAGGGTTAATCAGTTGACACAAGAAGTTAAGGAAAAAATATTGGCTGACGGAAGCTTGAGCATGATTACCCCCAAAGAAATTTTTTATGCAAAAGTAGAAAAAGAGGAAGTTAATTTGGTATTTGTATTTACCGACAAAATATGAAGTTCATTAAGGTCGCTAACCTCATAGTTTTGATATTCACGCTTGTATATCTGCTGATAATACAGGTGTTTGACCCTTTTGATTTGGCAAAGGTATGGCGATCTCGACATATCCCACATAAAAAAATTTTGGTCGCCAAGCGAGGCGACTTTTTGGATCGTTCTGGACGCACTTTGGTTAGTTCGGACGATTTTTATCAAATAGACATAGACAAAAATCTCTTGAGCATTCATTCACGTAAGACGGGCGACAGTTTGTCGTCTATTTATTCTTCGGTTGCAAGTATTTTGGACAGCAATCTCAAAATGAGAACTCATCCTCTGCTTACTAAGTCTTCAGGATTTGAGTCGGTTTACATCAAAAATATGGTGCCAGCAACCGATGTGAAGCGGATTATAGATGAGTTTGAAAAATCTAACCTGCCATTGCCACTAATTTCTTACAATGGCTCAAAGCGTAATTATCTTTCGCAATTGGACTTAGAACCGATAATCGGGGAAGCCAAAAGCATTAGCAAAAAAGTCACAGATAGCAGAGTTATTCGGGAAAATTTAGTTGGTCTTAGCGGATTGGAAAAGTTTTTTGAAACTAATTTGCAAGGGGAAGACGGTTGGAGGAAATTTTATGTGAATGGAACTCCGTACATCAGGGAAAACTATGAGAACGAAGCTAAAGACGGAGCGAATATTGTCCTGACTATTGATGGAGAAATTCAGAAAATATTGACTTCCACTTTGCGAAGCGGAATAAAGAAGTACAAAGCCAAGTCTGCTATGGGGATAGTGATGAATCCCAATACTGGAGAGATTTTGGCTAGTTGTGGCTACGACAACAAAAAGGGCAACGTAATTTTGCCGTTCCGAAATTATTCAATTTCTTATCTGTTTGAGCCTGGTTCCACTATTAAACCTTTTATTTTGCAATTGGCTTTGGACAACGAATTGTTCGATTTGGATTCCAAAATAGATTGTTCGCCGTACAAGGTGAAAGGCGAAGATAGGACTATCAAAGACCACGCATCCAACAGTAGAAAAAGTGATACTCTGAATTTGGAACAAATTTTGCAATATTCGTCTAATGTGGGCGTGATGAAAATTGTGGAGAAAATAGGTGGTGAGTCTCTCTATAACAGATTGAAAAATTTAGGATTTGGGTCTTATCTTTTGACAGATATGTACGGAGAAGAACCAGGAATTTTGCGTGACCCTTCTCAGTGGAGCGGATACACGCTCACATCTTTGTCTATTGGGCATGAGATTGCCCTCACTCCAGTGCAGTTGGCGAGTGCTTATGCCAGCATTGCCAATGGAGGCTACCTTCTTCGACCGTACATTGTGAAAAGAATAGAATTGCCCAACGGAAAATCTATAGTCAAAAGTAAAAAAATTTTATCGAAAATTTCCAACAGTAAAAATGTAAACACTATCAAAGATATGATGAGCAAAGTTGTGGAAGGTGGCACGGCAGTTCAGACGAACATCAAAAATATGCACATCGCGGGGAAGACTGGAACTGCTGAGGAGTTGGGACGAAGCAAGAAAGGTGATTTAGTGCATTCGTCGTCGTTTTGTGGATTTTTCCCTATTGAAAATCCTAAGTATTTGATACTTATCGTGTATGAAGGTGCTAAGGGAAAATATCGCTACGCTGCTCAGTCCGCTGTTCCAACTTTTCGACAAATCGTGACCAAAATGATGGTTGATCCCGACATCGACGTTGTGGGCAAAGAAAAAATAATTGAGATGCCGAACTTTGTTGGGCTTAATAAGGCTAAGGTCAACTTCATCTTGAAGGAGAAAGGAATTTTCGGGAAGATTTTGCAAAAGAAAGCTAACGACACCATTGTGATTGATCAGTTTCCTAAACCGCATCTAAAATTCGCCACAGGAATTCCAATAACCATAATCATGGGAAGCGAAGAAAAAGTAGAGGCGAAAGAGTCGTTGGATTTTGTGGGATTGACGATGCGAGAGGCTTTTAGTTTGGCGAAAGAGAAAAACATCAACATTGAGGTTACAGGTTCTGGAGTTATCAAAGCACAGGACGATTTTGGATTTATTTTCGATTTGAGGGCTGAATGAAAACGATAAAAGATGTTGATGTTTCGAAGTACTCAGGAATTGCTTCCGATTCGCGACTGGTAAAAAAGAACTACATTTTTGTCTGCATCAAGGGATTTTCGCAAGATGGACGTAATTTTGTTGATGATGCTATCAATAATGGTGCAACTTTAATAATATCACAAGAGGAAATAGAGACAAAAGTTTCTGTAATTATATGTGAAGACAGCAGATTGGCTTGTGCATATTTGTCTGATAAGTTTTACAATAATCCGTCTGACAAGTTGAAAATTATCGGAATAACTGGGACAAACGGGAAATCGAGTTGCTCTTTCCTAACTCACAGAGTTTTAACTAAGTTAGGATATAAAGCAGGAGTGATAGGAACTGGCAAATATCTAATTGGAACAGAAGAATATACAAATGAACGAACTACTCCCGATATAATAGAATTGAGGCGTATTTTATCCAAGATGGCGGAGACAAACATCGAGTTTGTTTTGATGGAAGTATCTTCACATGCCATTGCTCTCCAAAGAGTTGCGGGAATTAAGTTCGACATTGTTTGTTTCACAAATCTGTCTCAAGACCACTTAGATTTCCACAAAACTTTTGAGAATTATGCCCAAACAAAGCTTAATTTTCTCAACAATGCGATTGCTTGTGGGAGTGTTGCTCTGATAAACTGGGACGATAGCTACGGTAAATTGCTTGATGCGGACAAAATTTTGAGAATTTCGTTCGTAGATAAAGAAGCTGATTATTACTATAAATGCACAGAGAGTAGCTTGCAGGGTTCAAAATTTCAGTTGAACGATTTAGAGTGTGTTACTTCACTATTGGGAGAAATAAATCTTTTCAATTCTGCTTTTATTTTGTCGTTGCTGAATGTCGTCTTGGGCAAAGTTTTCACTGATGTTTTGCACGAAGTAAAGCCCTTGGAAGGTAGGTACAATCTCGTTCGAAGCAATGTGCTGGTTGACTATGCTCACAGCCCAGATTCTATGCTGAAGGTACTACAGTTCGCAAAAAGTTTGGGAAGAAAAAGAGTGATTACTTTGTTCGGCTGTGGTGGAGATAGAGACCGAGACAAGCGAAGCAAAATGGGCAAGATTGCTGTTGAAAACTCGGATTTAGTCATCATATGCGAGGACAATTCCCGAAGTGAGAATGTTGCTGATATTCTTTCCGAAATAGTCGCTGAAAATGAAATGGAAAAAATAGTTGTCATCAGGTCACGCAAAATAGCCATAACTTACGGTTTATCAATCTGTAAAGATAACGAAATCTTCTTAGTATTGGGGAGAGGAGCGGAAACAAAACTTGACCGAGGATTTGAGGTTTTGCCATTTTCGGACTTGGATTATTTATCGGAGGATTTCAACACTACTTTCAAGCAAGTTTTTGATCCAATGTGGATAGAAAAGGTTCTCAATTCGTCTTTTGGTGAGTGTTTTCCTTTGGATTTTGTTTTTGAGAGGATAGTTACGGATTCTCGAAAAATAAAGCCTAATTCTTTATTCATAGCTTTGCCAGGCAAAAATTTCGATTCAAATCAATTTGTGCCTCAAGTGTTGAAAATCGAAGGGTGCTGTGCCATCGTCAACAAAGATTGCAAAATCCAAGATGACAGGGTGATGATGGTTGAAGACACTGTAGAAGCCTATCAAACCTTGGCAAAAGCGTATTTGTCGCATTTTAACCCAGTGAAAATTGGTATCACAGGAAGTGTTGGTAAAACAACAACCAAAGAAATGTTGAGCAATGTACTGAGTCAACGTGGAAAGGTTTTGAAGACTTTTGCCAACGAAAATAATCAAATTGGGGTTCCCAAAACGATTTTTGAGCTGACTCCCTCTCACAACTATTTGCTAATTGAAATGGGAACTGACCATCCTGGAGAGATAGAAAGATTAGCCACAGTTGTTCGTCCGAACATAGGAATAATCACCAACATAAGTGCTTGTCATTTGGCTACTTTCAAGACAATTCAAGGTGTATATCAGGAGAAGAAAAAACTGTTCGATTATAGCGAAACAAAAGTAACGATAGCGAAAGATTTTTTTGATGATAGTTTGGATTTTGAAACAATCCAATCGGGTGAGGATATTTCTATAAAATTGGATAAGCAAGTTTTTGAGTTGGGAAATCAGCCGATTTTTAGAGCAAATGCGGCAGCCATTACAGCAAAAGTTGGGATGATTTTAGGAATAGAAAATTCGGTTATTTCGGAGGGATTGTTCCATTCTCTTGAACTGGATAACAGATTGGAAATAAAAACTATAAGTGACGTTGACTATATTTTTGATTGCTATAATGCCAACCCTCTATCCATGAAAGAAGCGATAAAATTTTGGAAGAATTACAAGAAAAATAATAATCATATTGCAATTTTGGGAGATATGTTGGAATTGGGGGACGAGGAAGTTGATTTTCATGCGGAAATTGGCAAATTGGTCTCCGATTATACGACTTTTGGCGTAGGAAAGTTAGCTAAGCACTACAATCCGACTTGTTACTATGAGAATGTTGACAAATTTTGCGAAAATTTGCCTAAGTTTTCACAAGGAGATGTTGTTCTCATCAAGGGTTCTAATGGTGTTGGGCTGACTAAGTTAAAGAAGATTATATTGGGTAGTTTAAAAGGATAGTAAATGCTTTATTATTTATATGTTTATGTTGGGCAAAATAACATTTTACTTAATGTTTTTAGATACGTAACATTTCGTTCTGCTGCCGCTTTCGTAACGGCGTTTCTTTTTTCATTTTTGGTTGGTCCGTGGACTATAAAGTATTTAAAAAAAATCAAGGTTGTTGAAAGCATTAATTCATACATGCCTCAGCACAACATTAAGCAAGGCACACCTTCAATGGGCGGTATAATAATAATTTGCGGACTTTTGTTGTCTTCGCTATTGTGGAATGACTTGACCTCTCCGCACATACTTATTTTGTATTTTGTGTCTATTTGGTTGGGAGCATTGGGGTTTATAGACGATTATCTAAAAAACATAAAAGGTTATGGAGATGGATTAGTAGCAAAGCATAAGTTACTGGGACAAATATCTTTATCTCTATTAACATTTTGCTTTCTTTACATCATTCAGCCTGATTTATCTATCTTAGGAAAAGTGTCTGTGCCTTTTTTGAAGAACACCTTTTGGGAGCTGAGTTTTTTCTTTGTACCTTTCCTAATTTTTTTAGTTGTTGGTTCATCCAATGCGGTAAACATAAGCGATGGCTTGGATGGTTTAGCGGGAGGTTTGGTGTGTATCTGCCTTATTCCCATAGGGGTTTTGGCTTATATGAAAGGAAATATTCTTTTGTGTAATCACTTTCATTTGGAATTTATTCAGGAAAGCTCAGAGGTTTGTGTGTTTGTCTTTGCGATAATCGGCACTACTCTGGGATTTTTGTGGTATAACGCAAAACCAGCCCAGATTTTTATGGGAGACACAGGCTCACTCTGTCTTGGAGGGCTATTAGCTGTGATTTCCATCATTATTCGAGAGGAGTTGTTGCTGGGGATTGCAGCCTTTGTGTTGGTTGCAGAAACTCTTTCTTCGTTTTTGCAGACATCATATTTCAAATATACTCGAAAAAAATATGGAGTGGGCAAACGACTCTTTTTGTGTGCTCCTCTGCATCACCATTTTGAGAGAAAGGGATTGTCAGAAGGGAAAATTGTTATTAGATTTTGGATTGTAGCGGCTATTTTTGCTTCACTGGCTTTGATGACGATAAAACTTCGATAAATTATGGATTTTACAAATAAAAAAGTTTGTGTTTTAGGTCTCGGAATTTCTGGACTTTCTGCGACAAAAAGGCTGTTGCAATTGGGTGCAAAAGTGTTTGTTTCCGACAGAAATGACAATGCTTTAAGTGAGTTGCAAAAGTTGGATTGCGAGTTTGAATTGGAAGGGCACACGGACAAAGTTATAGACAATGAGTTTATCGTTGTTAGTCCAGGCATTAGGTTGGATATTCCAATTCTAAAGAAAGCTCGTGAGGATAAAGTTAAAATATTATCTGAGATTGAGTTAGGTTACCTCCTGAAGCCGACTAAAACCAAAATTATTGCTGTGACTGGAACAAATGGAAAAAGCACAGTCGTTTCGTTAATTAAGCATATTTTGGAGGTTGGAGGTGTTAAAGTAGGCTTGGCAGGAAATATAGGTTTCCCCATAACTTCCTACGATTTACAAAAGGAGCAATTCGATTATTTGGTTTTGGAGCTTTCCAGTTTTCAGTTGGAGTTGCTGGACACCTTCAAAGCCGATATAGCAATTTTGCTCAATATCACTCCTGACCACCTCGATCGCTATTCTTCTTTTGAGGAATACTCCCAAATTAAATATAACATTTTTAATAATCAAAATAAGCGAGATAAAGCTATATTTACAAGTACAATAAGTAAACATCAAATTGATTCTTCTTGCTTGGTGATGGAAGACTATTTACATGGGAACGAAATTGTCGTAAATGGATTTATTTTCAGAAATTTCAATAAAAATCTCTTGGGAAATCACAATCTCAAGAATATAACTTTCGCTGTTTTAGCTTGTTATGGCAAAGTTCCTAATAATTTAATTCAAGAAGGAATAAATAAATTTCTGCCTTTGGAACACCGCTTGGAAAGGTTTTGTGAAAAAGACGGAGTTGTTTTTGTCAACGATTCCAAAGCTACAACTGTGGACTCAACTTTGTGTGCATTACAGGCGTTTGAACAAAAAATCATTTTGATTTTGGGCGGATCGGACAAAGGTGAAGATTTCAATAGACTTTTGCCAGTGCTGAAAGAAAAATGCAGGAAGGTTTATTTAATAGGGCAGACTGGCAAGGTGATGTACTCGAATTTCCGCAATGCAATTGAATGCGAGTATGTCTTGGAATTTGAAGATTGTGTGAAGGAAGCAATTAGTTCAACAAAAAGCGGAGATGTAGTCCTTTTGTCGCCTGCTTGTGCAAGCTACGATATGTTCAAAAATTTTGAACAAAGAGGAAAAATATTTAAAGAGTTGGTAAAAAAATTAATTTAATTATGTTTAATTTTTTCAAAAAAGCGGATAAATTCATAATAATTGCCTATGTTTTTCTTGTGTTTATAGGGCTGTATTTTGTGATGAACATCTCATCCTACGGGCAAATGGCAAAATTTATCAAGCAAATCGTTTGGGTGTTGATTTCTTTTGGAGCTGTTTTAATTTCTTTTGAAATGGATTTGGAAAAAATCAAAAAGTTGATTCCCTATATGCTTTTTTTCGTTTCGTGTTTACTCATTTTGGTGTTATTTTTCGGAGTGGAAATCAGAGGAGCAAAAAGGCTTTTCCACTTTGGCTTTATTTCTTTCCAGCCCAGTTTGTTAGCACGATTGGTTCTGATTTTGTATTTTGCTTATATATTGGACAAAAAAAAGAATTGTAACGTAAGCGGAATAAAAGATTTTTTTGCCAACTATAAACAAATCATTTTGGTCTCTATAGTGATATTTTCCCTCATTTTAGCCGGAAGACACCTAAGCATTCTGATTATTCTCGGCTTGTCTCTCCTCATGATGTTAATTGCAGCGGGAATCAGCAAACGAGTTGTGATTATTCTCATTTCTGTTTTGGCTGTGTTGTTAGTCGTTGTGATAAGTTTTGGAGCGAGCTTCAGGCTACAACGGATAGGAGTTTATCAGAAATACAATCTTCTGATGAGTGAGGACACTTCTTTTGTTCTTCGGGAAGGAGCCGATTATTCAACCAAGCAAAGCCTAATGGCGTTGGCTTCTGGCGGATTTTTTGGAGGTGATGGCAGAGCGAAAGATTCCAATCTTCCCGAGGCAGACACGGACTACATTTTTTCGGTGATTGCTGAGGAATTTGGCTTTTTTGGAGCATTTATTATCATTATTGGTTTCGCCATAATTTACTTCCGAGCGTTGAAACTTTTGAGTGACGAAACAAATTTGTACAAAAAGCTTATGGGAGTTGGCTTGGTGCACAATATTTTTTACAACGCCATTGTGCATATAGGTGTAACAATTTCTATGCTTCCGCCAACGGGAGTTACCCTGCCTTTCATCAGCTACGGAGGAACATCAATGTTGGTAAACTCCTTGTCGATAGGCATAATTCTTAATCTTACCAAAAAAGAGATTTGAGCTTGTGAAAGTTGTAATCTCGGGTGGAGGAACAGCTGGTCATATAATTCCTGCTTTGGTGATTGGTAAAGCCTTGAGAGAAAAAGGCAACGACATTGTTTTTGTGGGAAACGCAAATTCAATGGAAGAAAGATTAGCTACCGAGCTCACTTTTTTCCCCATTAATGTACAAAAACTGTACAGAAAATTTACTTTTAAGCATATCTTTTTCCCCATTAAATTGTTTTCCAGTTTTTCTAAATGCTTGCTATTTTTCCTGAAGTTCAATCCTGATGTTTTTGTTGGAAGCGGAGGGTTTGTTTGTGCTCCACCAGCTTTAGCTGCAATAGTTTATAACAAGTTGAGACAAAGAAAAATTCTTATCTATTTCCATGAGCAAAACTCTTATCCAGGATTGGTCACGAGGAAATTAGGGAATGTTGCAGAAAATATTTTCTTGGGAAACAAAAAAGCTGATGTTTATTTCCGCAAAAGCGTATTTGTGGGCAATCCAATCCAAAGTCAATCGGTATCCAAAGGGGAAAACATATTGTTGGTTGGGGGTTCTCAAGGCTCTGAATTTTTAAACAAAAAGTTCTCAGGGCTATTAGATTTTTTGTTAGAAAGAGGTCTTGAAATAGATTGGCAAGTTGGGGAGAAGAACATCGATAAATATGCTTCGCACAAAAGCAAAAAGGTTAATATTTTTGGATTTTCGGGCAAAATGCCTGAAATTTATAACAGAGCTGGATTAGTTATATGCAGGGCTGGAGCGTTGACTATTGCGGAGTTGCAGGCAAGAGGACTGCCCGCTATTTTGGTTCCTTTGGGTATTTCCGCAGGCAATCATCAATACCAAAACGCCCTTGCTTACACTGAGCATGGAAGTGGAATTGTTTTGAAAGAGAGTGAATGCACGGAGGATAGCCTAAAAACAGCAATTTTGCATATTTTGGGGAATTATGAAAATTATGAAAATTCTGCCGAAAAAAATAGTTGCAAAAACGACATCGGTAAGGTAATTTGCGATAAAATCTACGAAGATTTTGAAAGAAGGAGGAAGTAATATGGAAAAATTAAAGGCGTTTGATTTAAACAAAAAGACACTTAGCTTTGTTTTGTTTATGGCATATTATTCTTTGACGAACAATAAGAGGCGATTGGTGGTAGAAAATTCCGTGAAAGACGGCTTGTATATAGAGGACTTTAGGCGTAATTACGTGTCGCGGAGCATGGTTGGAGAAATTCAGGCGAAAATGCAGGAAATAATCGATAACGATTTACCGATTATAAAGAAAACTGTGTCCGCAGAAGAAGCAAAAGAGATTTTTAGCGAAAGAAAAGATGTGTTAAAAAATATTGAGTTTTTGAAATTTAAAAATATTAGTATCTATTGCTGTGGAGACTATTGTGACTACATCGTGGGGGAACTGTTGGAAAGCACTGGAAAAGTGGGTGAGTTCAAACTTTCCGATTATAGTCCGGGATTCATTTTGCGAATGGCATCGTGGGAATCTGGCGAATTCAATCCTAACTTCAATATTTCCAAGCGGTTGTTTAATTCTCATCAATCCTACAAGAGATGGCTTCTTTTGACCAAGATGTACAACTTGGCTTATCTGAACCAAGCTGTTGACAATGGTTCTATCAAAAATCAGATTTTGATGGACGAAACGCGAGTTGAGCAGGAAATCAGCAAGATTGCTTCCGCTATCCAGTGTGATAAATTGGCGAAGTTAATTCTCATTGCAGGTCCTTCCTCTTCAGGAAAAACGACTTTCGCTTCCAAACTGCGACTGCATTTGTCGGTTTTTGGATTGAAGCCAGTGGTAATTAGCTTGGACGACTATTTTTTGCCTCGCACACTCACTCCACGCAAGCCCAATGGTGAATTCGATTTTGAGTGTTTGGAATCGATAGATTTGCACTACCTGAACAAAGATTTGAACAAAATTCTGAAAGGCGATGAGGTTGAGCTTCCTAAATACAATTTCAAATCTGGGGAAAGAGAAAAAAGCGGACAAACTATCAAAATCGGTTCAAAACACATTTTGATTATCGAGGGCATTCACGCTCTGAACAGGGAACTCACCTATTCCATCCCATTTTCGCACAAGAAAAGCATCTACATCAGTCCGCTGTTTCAGCTGAACCTCGACAGGCACAATCGCATAACCACCACAGAAATAAGGCAATTAAGACGGATAGTTAGGGATAAATACTATCGGGGATATTCTGCCGAAGACACGCTTGGACGTTGGGAAGCCATCAGAGAAGGTGAGGACAAAAATATTTTTCCGTTTCAGGAAGAAGCGGATTTCATTTTCAATTCAGCTTTAACCTACGAACTGGCAGCTCTAAAGCCTCATGCTGTTAATCCATTGCTTGAGGTCGAAAAATCTTCTGCAAATTACCAAAAGGCTTGTAAGTTACTGTCAATATTGGAACATGTGAAAGAAATTGACGATACTTTTATCCCGTCAACTTCAGTTTTACGCGAGTTTATCGGTGGCAGTATTTTCCGTTAACTACAAAATATGACAAGAAGACAAAAAAATCTTGTCAAATAGGATTTAGATGAAACTTTTGTCAGAACTAATTCGAATAAGAAAAGCTTTGTAATTATATTTTTAGGAACTTTGAAATATGGGTTTAAGAAGAAAGGGTCGGGAAATTGCTATGCAGGCATTGTACGGCGACGATTATGACGAGCAAAGGGTTTTTGACACTTTGGAGCAGATAGGTGAGGACGAACAACTGGCAACAAATAATTCTATTTATTTATTTGCCAAAGAGTTAGTTTCTGGAGTTTTGGGCAACTTAGAACAGATTGATAGAATAATAATTACAAAATCGAAGAACTGGGAATTTTCTAGGATTTCGCCTGTGGACAAGGCTTTGCTGAGGGTTGGAATTTTTGAAATTTTGCACACTAACGTACCGCGAGCCGTTGTAATTAACGAGGCTTTGGAGATTGCCAAAGTTTTTTCCTCTACATCTTCGGGGAAGTTTATTAACGGTATTTTAAATCAGGTTGAGGCAAACTAAAATTTTTTTTTGCTAATTGACTAAAATTAACTATTGCATTTTGGGAGAGTTAACTAACTATGAATTTTCAAGATATGATTAAAAATCTTAACAATTTTTGGGCAGATTGCGGATGTAATATTTTGCAACCTTATGACGAGCAAGTTGGTGCAGGAACTTTTCATCCCGCAACTTTTTTCGGTGCTCTGTCCGATAAACCCACTTCTGTTGCCTACGTTCAGCCGTGTCGCAGACCGAAAGATGGTCGCTACGGCGAAAATCCTAATCGCTTGCAACATTATTATCAGTATCAAGTTATTATCAAACCTTCTCCCGATGATATTCAGGACTTGTATATCAAGAGTTTGCAACACATTGGGATTGATACATCCAAGCACGATATTCGATTTATCGAGGACGATTGGGAATCTCCAACTTTGGGTGCCTGGGGACTTGGATGGGAAGTTTGGCTTGACGGCATGGAGATAACACAATTCACATATTTCCAGCAAGTTGGAGGAATAAATCTTTCTCCGATTAGTGTTGAATTGACTTATGGCTTAGAGAGAATTGCTATGTACATCCAAAAAGTTGACGACTATCGGAATATTGCTTGGAACGACAAAACCACCTACGGCGAATTATTTTATCAGAGGGAGGCACAATTTACAAATTTCAATTTTAACCATTCCGAACCTACCATTTTGTTCAAGCAATTTGAAGAGTATAAAAGTCAGGTTCTGGTTTTGCTGGAGAGCGATTTGGTTTATCCAGCATACGATTGTTTGCTGAAATGTTCGCATCTGTTTAATCTTCTCGATGCCCGGGGTTCCATTTCGGTAACTCAGCGAACAGCTTTTATCAAGTCAATCCGCGACATGGCCAAAGGCTGTGCTCAGAAATATATCCAATTAAATTAAAACAGGAGAAAGTTATGTTAGTTAGATTTTTAATTTTCATTTGTTTGATTTTTTCTTTTACTTTTTGTTTTGGCGTGAATACCACAAAAAAAGATTCGAAGCAAGAAACTATTAAAGAGAGCGTGAAAGAAGATTACAATTCTTTTAACATTTTTTTGGATAGTGATGACAAAAAATATGGAGAAGCTTATGGGAAAATGATGAAAAATAAGCCTCTTAATTTGATTGATAACAAAGAAGTTGGAAGATTGTATGATATGGAGTTTCCCAAAAGCGAAACTTTTACTTTTGATAAACACGAATTACGTACCAAAGGTGTATACGCATTATATACAATGAATTGGCTATATTTTGTTGTTGGTAGCAGAGTTTATGGTCCTGTTTATGATTCTAAAACAGAACGCTGGACTAATAAATGGTTAAAGTCGGAAGATTTTCAAAAAATAGCACAAGATGAAGATTATGAAACCTATTACTTTGGTGATGTACCATATATACAATTAAAAAAGTTTCATATTTTTTGGCTAACTTGTTATAACAATAAAAGATTTAAAGAAACTGCCTCAAACGAAAACTACTTCACAGATATTTTACTGAAGATGACTAACTATAAAATTAAGTATTACTTTATGTCCGAAGGAAAAAGAGTCTATGTGAAAACTAGGCAGATAATGAAAAATACTAAGCAATATTTTCCTCCAGTTAAAGAGGTTTACGAGGGCGAATTTCTTTAAGCGGATGCGATGAATTTTAAACTGAGAGATTTAACTATTTTGGCTTGCTTGACCGGGTTTGCTATATGTGGATTTGCCTTTGAATCGCTAATCCCCAAACCTTTACCTTTCTTTAGGTTGGGAATCGCCAACATTCCAGTACTTTATCTAATCATCAAAAATAAATTTTCCTCATCTATTCTCGTGGCAGTTGGCAAGGTTTTAGGCGGAAATTTGCTTGTGGGAACTTTATTTTCTTTTCAATTTATTTTTTCTTTTTCAGGAACTATCATAGCTTGCTTTTTTATGATTGGTTTGCGATTCTTTTTCGCTAATTTTGGGGTTGTAGGTATCAGCGTTGTTGGAGCGTACATTTCTTCCCTCGTGCAATTGTATTTAGCTTCCGTTATGCTATCCGAAAGTTTGTTTTATCTATTTTTGCCATTTTCTCTAACTTCTATCATTTCTGGTATCATTGTGGGAATTGTTGTCTTTTGTGTTGAAAAAAACTTGGAGATGAAGTTGGCATGGTAAGAAAATATCTAAGAAACTATTTTTTTGTTGTTTTGGGATTTTTTTCTTTGGGAGTTGGCTCTGTTGTCGGCATTTTTTCTTATTACAATTCACAATTACCTCCCCTGAGTGCTATCAAATCTTTTGATTTCAAAACTGGTTCCGAAGTTTATGATAAGGACGGAAATCTTGTCTATACTTTTGCGTATGAATCCAGAGAATATTTACCTATCAATGAAATTCCCGAATATATATCTAATATTTTGTGTGCCGTTGAAGATAAGAAGTTTTACGACCATTGGGGAGTGGATATATTGGGGATTTTTAGAGCTTTGATATTAGGGGTGATGGGACGACAGAGAATTTCGGGAACTAGCACCATTACCCAACAATTAGCCAAAAATATGTTTCTTTCATCAGACAGGTCTTTTGGTAGAAAAATTAAGGAAGCGATGCTGGCAGTGAAGTTGGAAAGTGCTTTTTCCAAAAGTGAAATTTTGGAATTCTATCTGAACAAAGTATATCTCGGAGCAGGACAATTTGGCATTGAGGCAGCCTCGCAAAGATATTTTAAAAAATCTGCTCGTAACCTTACCAAGCTGGAATCTGCTTTCATGGTTGGGCTTTTGAAAGCCCCCGAGGGATATTCTCCTTACAGACATCCTTTCGCTTCGATAGAGAGACGAAACCTTGTTTTACGCAGAATGCTTGCCGAAAATGTCATCAATGAAAGGGAATATAAAAAATTAAAATACAGATTGTTGCAATTTGCATCGCATAGTAAAAAAAGCAATTCTATAGATTATTATATAGACTACGTGAAAAGAGAGCTGTTGAAAAATTATTCGGTTGACCAAATTTTTGGCAGTGGGTTAAAAATATACACTCCGATGGATTTGGATTTGCAAAATTATGCCGATTCGATTGCGAATATTGAGTTGGCAAAAGTGGAAAATCGGAACGAATACGAAAAGAAGTATAGCGATTATCCGACTGATACAACTGACTTTAACACCGATTATTTGCAAGTTGGGATACTGAGTATGGAGCCTCGAACAGGATATGTGAGAGTGCTGACTGGTGGACGCAATTTTTCTCACAGCAAATTTAATAGAATTATGCAGGCAAAACGGCAGCCTGGTTCTTCGTTTAAGCCGATAGTTTATTCGGCTGCATTGCGTGCGGGATATACGCCTGCAACCGTAATTCAAGATGAACCCGTGGAATTTGTGGAGCACGATACGGTTTTTTGGGAGCCTGTGAATTATTCTAGAAAAAATTACAGTTATTTGCGAATGAGAGAGGCATTGAAGGAGTCCAAAAATATTTACACAGTTAAAATGTGTTACGACATAACTCCGCGAAAGATTGTTTACATGGGGCGAAAGTTTGGATTGACAGGACGACTTACGTATTCTCAGAGCGTGGCTCTTGGTTCTCATGAATTGAAACCCTATGAACTTATTAGTGCTTATACGGCTTTTGCCAATAAGGGAACGAGAGTTGAACCAATATTTATCACCAAAATTGAAGATTCGCAGGGAAAAATTTTGTTTGAGGAAGAAACCATAGAAGCGGAAGTTTTGAGCGAACAGGAAGCTTTTTTGATGAACAGCATGTTGCAATCGGTGATAAAAGAGGGGACAGGTGTGCGGGCATTGTGGATGGGGTACAGATGGCCTGCTGGGGGAAAGACTGGAACTAGCAGCGATTTTAGGGATGCATGGTTTGTTGGATTTAACAAGGGCTTGGTAACTGGAGTTTGGGTTGGATTTGATGATTTTAGTACCATTGGTGATGGACAGGCAGGTTCTAATGTTGCTTTGCCTATCTGGACAAAAATCATGATAAAAGCTGTGCGGAATAACAAAGAATTCCGAAACGAAAAAAATCAAATTAGCAGCAAAAAAATGGAATTTGAGATGCCAGAAGGAATAGTAACCAAAAAAATTTCCAGAGTTACTGGTCTTTTGCCTCGGAGTTCTGGCGAGTCCGTGATGCTCGAATATTTTATAGAGGGAACTCAACCAACAATATCTTATCCGCATCGATACAATTTTGCTCCCACATGCTATCGGAATAACGAAAAAAACAAGCTGATTATCGATTTTGGTGGAGAACCGTACGATTGGGAATCTGCTAAAAACAAAGGTTTTGTTAAGGTTTATCCTGACAGCCTTAATCCTAATTTTTTTGTTTTGGAAAAATTCAAATTGCCCAAAGCTCCGAGTTACGATGATGCAGCTATTATTCGAGACAGAAAATATGTTGAAGATAAAAAACAATTAGAGATTGTCAAACAAGCAAATCAGGACGACGAATTGATGGATAACTTGCTGGACAGCTTGTTGGTGCAGAGTTATAGAGAAAAAGACATCGATACGATTGATTCGCTTATTCAAGAAGACCCTCTTTATTTAGACGATGCTTTTGAGCAGGAGCTTTTAGATTTCTGATTTAAAAATTGGAGGAAAAATGGAAAAGATTTTTGTTTTGGATACCAACGTGATTATTCATAACCCCAACTCGATTTTTGCGTTTAAAGATTCCACAGTGGTCATACCTATTACGGTTTTGGAGGAAATAGACAAATTTAAAAACGGTTTGGATGAAAAAAGTCGTAATGCCAGAGAGTTCGGGCGAATTATGGATAGGCTTCGTGAAAAATCGGATTCCGATTTCAGAAAAGGCGTTCCTATCAAGTCGGGTGGAAAGCTCTTTGTCGGACTATCCAGTGCGATTTCTCAAAAACTGAATGAGTTATTGTTGGAGCAAAAAAACGACAATTTAATTATTTGTACGGCACTTCATTTTAAAGAAAAAAATCCCAACAATAGAGTTATTTTGGTTTCCAAGGATGTGAATGTCCGCATTAAGGCTGATGCTTTGGGACTGGAGGCTCAAAATTTCAAGAACGACCAGGTAAAATTTGACGAAATCTATACTGGTGTTAGAGAGATTGCTTTGAGCGAACAGAAACACAAGGAGTACAGCAAGAACAACTATTTTGAACCTTCCAAAAAAGATGATGTGAAGCCCAACGAATTTGCAATTTTCAGGACTGAAGGTCGCAAGTCTTTGGCTCGATACAGTGCGGAAAGCAAGCTTTTTTACCCACTAAATTTCTATAAAGGCAGTGAATCTATATTTGGCATAGTTCCTCGCAATACAGAACAAAGATTGGCGATGGATTTGCTATTGGACCCAGAAGTAAAGTTGGTAACCCTTTTGGGAACCGCAGGAACAGGCAAAACTTTTTTGGCATTGGCAGCTGGTATGGAGCAAGTGGTGCAAAAAGGCTTGTACAAAAAGATGGTTGTCTCTCGCCCGATTTTTCCCATGGGAAAAGATATAGGATTTTTACCCGGTTCAAAAAAGGACAAATTCAATCCGTGGATGCAGCCCATCTATGACAATATGGAAAAAATCATTGAGGATACGGAAGAGTCCAACAAGAAGCAGAAGCGAATTGATGATTATATCGATTTTGGGCTTTTGGAACTGGAACCGCTCACGTACATTAGAGGGCGAAGCCTTACCAATCAATACTTGATAGTTGATGAAGCTCAAAATTTGACTGCACATGAGATTAAAACGATTATTACTCGAGCTGGTGAAAAAACCAAAATAATTTTCACGGGAGACCCCTATCAAATTGACGTGCCTTATCTTGATTCGGAATCTAATGGACTGTCTGTAGCTGTGGAAAAATTGAAAGAAGAGAGAGCCGTGGGGCATGTGACGTTGGTGAAAGGGGAAAGATCTGAACTTGCTAATATAGCTGCAAGAGATTTTTAAGATGGAGAAAAAAGACTAAATTATGAGTATTCCTCAATGTCGCAGTTGGGTAGAGGTGAATCTCACTAATTATCGCCAAAATATAGAGAAGCTAAAGAAATTTTTGCCCAAAGGCACCGCTATTTTGCAGATTGTGAAAGCCAACGCTTATGGGCACGGTTCTGTTGCTATTGCCAAAGAGGCTCTGAAAGTTGGAGCTTCTTTTTTTGGAGTGGCGAACTGTGGGGAAGGTGTGGAGCTTCGCAAAAGTGGCATTTCAGATGTTCCAATTTTGGTTTTGTCACCTTGCTTCGATTTCGAGATACCAATTCTCAAAAAGTTTAACCTAATTCCTTCGGTCTCCACCTTGGATTTTGCCAAAAAATTTTCTGGGAAAGTGCATATAAACCTGGAAACAGGAATGGGGAGAGGTGGATTTGACGGGAGTTTGATGGAATTAGAAGTGATTTGTGCTCTCCCAAATATCGAAGTTGAGGGAATTTATTCGCATTTGGCGGCTTCCGAAGAAGATTTTGAATACACAAATCAGCAACTAAGAGAATTTGAAAATATTTTATCCAAATTATCTTTCAAGCCAAAATATGTTCACATTGCCAATAGCGGAGGTCTTTTTTCCGCTAAGTCCTCCGTTACCAATATGGTAAGAATTGGATTGATGAGCTTTGGAGGACAAATCGGATTTTTTGATGAGATAGATTTAGTTCCTGCTTTGTCTTTCAAAAGTAGAATTGCCTTGATAAAGACCGCTGGAATTGGTCAGACAATTGGCTACAATAGAACATACAAAGCCACGTCAAATATGGCTTACGCCGTGATACCAGTAGGTTATGCCGATGGATACAATTATCTTCTAAAAAACAAGGGTAACGCTCTGATTAACGGCAAATTATGTCCCGTAATAGGCAAAGTTTCTATGGATATGATAACTGTGGATATTACCGATGTTAATGCTTGTGTAGGCGACGAAGTCGCTTTGCTTGGTTGGCAACATCCCAAACTGTATCCACAGAATGTGGCAAATCTTTATAACGGCTCTGGATATGAGATTTTGTGTGCAGTAGGCAGAAGAGCTCAGTGGGTGTATGTGGATTAACCTATCCCTTTCAACAAATTCACCATTTCAATAGCGGAAATTGCAGCATCGAAGCCTTTGTTCCCAGATTTTGTGCCGGCTCGTTCGATTGCTTGTTCCAAATTATCGACAGTTAAAACTCCGAAAATAATCGGTTTTTCACTATCCAAAGAAACTTTGGCAATGCCTTTGCTCACTTCGGCTGACACATAATCAAAATGCGGAGTTGCTCCCCTAATAACAGCTCCCAAACAAATCACAGCGTCAAATTTGCTGGCTGCTTTTTTGGCAACAAGAGGAATTTCGTAAGCTCCCGGAACCCAAAATACTTGAATATTTTCTTTTTTAGCCTCGTGACGAACAAGTGCGTCGATTGCTCCACCGAGAAGTTTGTTACCGATAAATTCGTTAAATCTGCTCAAAACAATGGCGAAAGTAAAATTTTCCGCATTGAGAAAGCCTTCGTTTATTTTGATGTTATTCATTTTTTCTCCTTTTTATAAAAGATGTCCCATTTTTTCTTTTTTGGTTTGTAAATATTTGGAATTAAGAGGATTTTCAGGAATTTTGAGGGGAACGCTTTCCACAATTTCTATTCCATAACCACTCAAGCCGATAACTTTTTGGGGATTATTGGTAAGCAATTTTATTCTTTTCAAGCCCAATTTGGATAGGATTTGTGCACCTGTTCCGTAATCTCTCAAATCTGCTGGAAAGCCGAGCTTGATGTTGGCTTCCACAGTGTCCATCCCTTTGTCTTGCAACGAGTAAGCCTTTATTTTGTTAATTATGCCAATGCCTCGTCCTTCTTGGCGTAAATACAAAACGACGCCCGTTCCTGCTTGGTCTATCATCTTCATGGCGGTTTGCAGTTGATCTTGGCAGTCGCATCTTAGTGAGGCGAAAGTGTCGCCAGTCAGGCATTCGGAATGAACTCGCACCAAAATTTCTTTATCATTTTCGATATTTCCTTTCACCAAAGCCAAATGATGCTCTTTGCTGACTTTGTTTTCAAAACCGATAATTTTAAAATCACCGAATTTTGTGGGTAGAATAGCTTCAGCTTCCTTTACGATATTATTCTCTCTTTCCATTCGGTATTTTATCAAATCGGCGATTGTAATAATTTTCAAATCGTGTTTTTGGGCAAAATCCAACAATTCCAAAGTTCTTGCCATATGTCCGTCATCTTTCATGACCTCGCAAATAGCAGCGGCTGGAGTGAGCTGAGCAAGTTCCATTAAATCAACGGCAGCTTCGGTGTGGCCGGCTCTTTTCAGCACTCCTTCTTTTCTAGCGATAAGCGGAAAGATATGCCCGGGTCGAACAAAATCGCTTGCTTGAGCATTTTCGTCAGCCAACATTTGAATAGTTTTTGCCCTTTCGAAAGCCGAAATTCCAGTAGTGGAATCTTTATAGTCTATAGAAATGGTGAAAGCTGTTTTAAAACTATCTTGATTATTCTCTACCATATGATTCAAATTCAGTTTAAAAGCTATTTTGTAGGAAACAGGAGCACAAATCAAACCTTTGGCATAACTTGCCATAAAATTGATATGCTCAGGAGTGATTTTTTCAGCCGAAACAATTAAATCGCCTTCGTTTTCTCTGTCTTCATCATCAATCACAACTATCATTTTGCCGATTTTTAGGTCGTTTATCGCCTCATCAATCGTATTAAATTTCAACATAATTTTATCCTCATTAAAGATTTCTATAAAAATCCGTTTTTGTTTAAAAAACTTTCGTTTATGGAGTTAGCATTTTTGTTTTCGGAGAGCAATTTCTCCACATATTTCCCCAAAATATCGCACTCCACATTGATTTTATCGTTTATTTTTTTATTTTGAAAAATTGTTTCTCGGTAAGTTATCGGAATTAAGCTGACTTTAAAAATATCATCATCAACATAAGCAATAGTCAGGCTCACTCCGTCCAACGCTACTGAGCCTTTGAAAACGACGTATTTCAAAATTTCTTTATCGGCTTTAATGCTTAGCCAAACAGCGTTCTTTTCCTCTTTTTTGGAAAGCAAAGTTCCTGTGCCGTCGATATGACCGCTGACAATGTGCCCGTTAAATCTGTCGGAAACGCCCAAAGCTCGTTCCAAATTCACTTTGTCTTTTGTATTCATGCTTGATAGATTGGTCTTTTGGAAAGTTTCTGGCATCACATCAGCTATGAAGTAGCTTTTTTCAAAGTATCTCACACTAAGACAAATTCCGTTCACGGCAATGCTATCGCCAAGTTTAATATCTTCCAAAACTTTTTGGCAAGAGACACAAATTTCGTTAGAAATTAACGAAAGGCTTTTTATAATCCCGATTTCTTCGACTATTCCGGTGAACATTTTTCGCATCCTTTTGGATAAGCTGTAATAAGTAAATCGTCAGCAAATTTTTTGTAGGAAAGGTTCTCAAGTTTGTAAGCATAGGGAATATCAATAGCACTTTCACCTGTAATGGGAGTGGGGGAGTTTTGCCCTCCGATGATTAGCGGACAGACAAAAAACAAAAATTTGTCGATGAGATTTTCTTTTAATAGGGAATGGCTCAAAGTCGCTCCACCTTCCATTAAAATGCTGTAAATACCCATTTCGTACAATTTTTGTAGCAAAACTTTCAAATCTACTTTTCCATTTTTTCGGGAAGTTTTTACTATAATCAAGCCATTTTCTTGTAAGATTTTTTCTTTTTTCGTTTCAATTCCATCACAGCATGCCAAAATAGTTTTTATTTCGTTGGCAGTCTTCACGATTTTGCTTTCCAAGGGAATTTTTCCCAAGCTATCTACGACAACTCTAATGGGATTTCTGCCGTTTTTTATTCGGCAAGTAAGGCTTGGGTCATCGCTGAGAACGGTATTTATCCCCACCATTATTGCAGAGTTTTCATTTCTTAATTTATGAACATAAGCTCTTGATTTTTCGTTAGAAATCCATTGGGAATTTCCATTCTCACAGGCAATTTTCCCGTCCAAACTCATCGCTGATTTTAGTGTAACAAAGGGCAGATTCTTAGTGATGTTTTTTATAAAAACCTCGTTTAGTTGTTTGGCTTCTTTCTCTAAAACTCCGCAAACTACTCCAATTCCAGCATTTTCTAATTTTGCAATTCCTTTTCCACTCACTTTTTCGTTTGGGTCAACCATGGCGATTACAACTTTTTTTATTTTGTTTTGAATGATTAAATCTGCACACGGCGGAGTTTTCCCATAGTGAGAGCAGGGCTCCAAATTCACATACATGGTGGAATTTTCCAAATTCTGTGAGGCTTTGTTTATAGCGTTTACCTCCGCATGAGCAAGACCGTATTTTTGATGCCAACCCTCGGAAATGATTTCGCCATTTTTAACGATTATCGCTCCCACCATGGGGTTCGGTTCAACCTTTCCTTTGCCTTTTTTGGCAAAGGCTAAAGCCTTTTTCATGTAAAAGATATCGTTCATAAATTTCCTACAAATAAAAAACTCCCTGCAAATAAATTTACAGGGAGTTTAAAATTATTCTTACTAATTTTCTTTCATCCAGACTTTACTGTCGGCTTTGGAATTACACCAAATCAGCTTTCGCTCGCGGGCTTTACCGCCGGTAAGGAATTTCACCTAACCCTGAAAATTAATCACTTATACAGAATAAATAAATTTTGGTTTTTTGTGTCAATGAAAATTTTGAATAAACTGGATAGTTGTAGTAAAAGTACCCAACTTTGTAATAAACAAAAAACGCTTGACCAAGAGTATCTCAAAATTAAGTTAAGCGAAAGTTTGCAAACACATAGTCAATCTCTGATAATGTACATTATGTAAACTTGAAAGTATGGGTAGCATCCTCTTTCCTTCCAGCGAGATAGGATGATTGCTAATCAAAGGGAATGATTTAATGAAAAGTATGACAGGATTTGCAGCAGGGAACTTCGAAATAGGCGAAATTAGGGGTTCTATTTCTCTAAAGAGCGTCAATTCACGCAATTTGGATATTATCGTGAAATTGCCAGCATTTATGGCTTCTTTGGAAGCAAAGCTAGTTCAATTGGCAAAATCACGTATAAATCGTGGTCGATTCGTTGCCACCATAGATATTGATGTCTCTAACTCTATCTCTTTGCAGTTAAATAAAGCTCTTTTTAGTCAATATTTGGAGATATATGAGCAAGCGAAGAAGATGTCAGGTCTTCCCTATAGTTTGAATGCTGTTTTGCAAAACAGCGAACTTATTGGTTCTCAATTTGATATAGATAATGTAGAACCGCTTTTTTTGCAAGAATTTGGTAAAGTTTTAGATGAATTTGTTGCCTCTGTGTCGGCTGAGGGCGAAAGTATGTGCAGTTTTTTAAAAGAAGCGATGCAAAAAATAGAAGAAGCCCTCGAGAAAGTACAGTCCCTCTTTCCTATTTATCGAGAAAAAAGATATTTACGACTAAAAGAAAATCTTCAAAATACTTTAGAACGGAATTTGGAGCCTGACGAATTGGCAAAATCGCTGTCAGAAGTTGCTTTCCTAATGGAGCGTTCGGATGTTACGGAAGAAATTGAGAGATTGAAGCATCATATAACTACTTTCAGAGAAAATTTAAAATTAGAAAATTGTGGCAAAACGCTTAATTTTGTGGTTCAAGAGATGCAAAGAGAGGCTAATACAATGGGTTCTAAGTTTGCTTCAGAAGAAGCTTTCCCCCATATTTTGCTAATAAAAGAAGAGATTGAAAAGTGTAGAGAGATGGTAGCCAATGTTGAATGAGACAGAAGTACAAAAAGTAATCTATAGCAATAGCGGTATCAAATTCAATGATTTGAGTAAATTAGCCAATATTGGTAGACACGAGCGAAAAGAACTCCGCAAATTTCTTCGTAATTTAGAAAGAAAGAGTTTAATAATTTATTCGGATAAAAAATATTTTAAAGGTCTAATTGTCTCAGAAAAAGGAAGATTTGATGCCCTTGCTCTGATGAAGGGGCATCAATTTGGGTTTGTCATAACAGAATCAGATCACATAATGATAAATTTAGAAGATACTTTAGGTTCTTTTCATAACGATATTGTTGAGGTACAGGTTACAGGTGCTAAAAGAAAAGGCAAGGTTGGGAAAATAATTAGAATTATAGAAAGAGGACGAGGTGTTTTGGTGGGAACCGTAGCAAAACTTGGCAATCAAGCTATGCTGACTGGGATTGGAGGGCATTTTCACCGTGATGCACAAATTACAAATCCAGAAATAGCAAATGCGGGAGACAAAGTTGTTGCATCTGTTAGCTTTTGGGGTGATTTAGAGCTATATCCTCGAGTAAAAATAACCGAAGTATTGGGGCGTAGCGGTGATATTCAGACTGAAATTTTGTCGGTAATTCATTCTTATGAGTTGCCTCTTGAATTCAAAGACGAGCTTGTAAAAGAGGCAGAAAACCTCAGCAAAAATTTTGATATTGAGGAAGATATTAAAGGGCGAAAAGATTTGCGTGGCTTGCATACTTTCACCATCGATCCAGCGAGTGCCAAAGACTTTGATGACGCTGTTTCTGTGAAGGTTAATACCAATGGCGAGTACGAACTTTTTGTGCATATTGCGGACGTATCACATTTTGTCAAACCTGGCTCTTCCCTATTTGCAGAAGCTTTATCACGGGGAAATTCTTACTATTTTCCTAAGCGAGTTATCCCCATGCTACCGAAGATTATTTCCAATTCTTTGTGCAGTTTGCGTCCTGACGAAGACAAATACACCATCACTGTAAGGAGCGTTTTCGATAAAAACTTTGAAATTTTGGAGCAGAGCGTTTTTAAATCGGTCATTCGCTCCAACGTTAGGTTTAATTATGAGCAAGTTGACGAAATTTTTGAGAAAGGTATTTTGGAAGGAGTTGCAAAAGAGGATAAAGACGCTTTATTATTGGCAGATAGGCTTTCCAAAGGATATTTCAAAAAAAGGAAGAAATATATTCAATTCTCATTACCTGAAACGGAGTTTGAGTTTGATGAAGACGGGCAACCTATAAATTTGCTTCGCTCTCAGGAGACCGATTCGCACAAATTGATTGAGAATTTTATGTTGATTGCGAACGAGTACGTTGCAAAATTCTTGTCGTCCAAAACAAGCATTTACAGAGTTCATGAGCCTCCAGAGTATGCTGATATACAAAAAGTGAAAAAGGAACTTGAACAGAACAACGTAGAAGTCCCAGCGTATAAAAATTCAACGGAGTTTTACCAACGAACGTTAGAAAGGTTAGATTCTGATGACGAAAAAAGAACGTTCGAACGAAAAATTTTGCGAAGTATGAAGCGAGCTGAGTATAGTCTAAAAAATTCGCACCACTTTGGAATTGGAATCGATTTTTATACTCATTTTACTTCGCCCATTCGTCGAATTTGTGATTTGGGGATACACCTGTTACTAAAAAATGAGATTAAATCTGATAAAGTTTTAAAGAAAATTGTGCAAAACGCGAACGAAAAAGAACAAATTGCCACCAATGCCGAAAATGATGTGCAAAAACTTTACTACCTTCAATTCATGAAAAAACGCTTGGGCAATGAATATAAAGCTACCATAGTTGACATTAAAAGAAATGTTGTTAAGTTGGAATTGGTAAAATATCCTGTGTTCGTTAGTGTTCTTTGTGAAAATAACGCACTAAGAAATAAAAAATTTAAGCTTACTAAAAGAATGTTGGTTAAAATAGTTAAAGTTGATCGAGAAGTTGAGGCTCAATTTATATAAAGTAAAAAGTTGTTTGCCAATACGTATCTTGTTTAATTTTAATTATTTGTAATCATGATTATAAAGTTATTTATTTGGAGTATTTATGAAGATTAAAAAGAAAATCGGTTATCTATTCTTATGCTTCTTTATTCTATTATTGGGATTGTACTTTTGTAGAAATTTAATTTTTAGCTCATTGTTTGAATCTGGAACTGAATCTATTTTTGGAGCTAAAGCAGAAGTAAAAAAATGCAATTTGCAAATATTTTTCGGAAAGCTATCTTGGGAAGATTTTACAGTTGCGGACAAGAGTAAACCTATGAAAAATCTTTTTCAAACGGGATATGTTGAATTGGATTTTGCTTTGTCCTCCATATTTAAGGGGCAATTGGTTTGTGAAAATGTCCTTGTGGAAAAGTTGGAATTTGGAACTGAAAGAGCCACTAATGGCAGTTTGCCAAAGAAAGAAGATAAAGGTGAAAAATCGGTTTTTACGAAGTATGCTACCAACTATCTGGAAGAAAAAAAGAGTTCTATTCCCATTTTGGAATACCAAAATCTCAATGTGGACTCTATATTAAATGCTACTAACTTCATCACACCTATAAAAGCTGATTCTTTGCGACAAGAGATTAAAAAGGCTAATGAATTTTGGTCTAAAATTTTGAACGACAAAAAGTACAAGCAACGAGTTGAGGAAATAGTAATTAGGTTTGATGATTTGGATTTGTCAAATCCTGCTAAGGCTGGCAAGGAAATAAGTAAATTGAGCGAAGAGAGCAGGTCGTTATACAAAGAAATTAAAAAGGATAAGGCTGATTTTAAACAGCAATATGAACTACTCAAATCTGCTAATAAGCTACAGAGATGGGCGAAGCAAGATTATGATAACGCTATGAAGATGGTTAAATTTCCTGATGTTCAGGGAAAGAAAATTGGTGAATCGCTCTTTGGTGGCTTTGTGTATGAGTTGGTTTTAAAGGCTCTTACAGCTATCAAGTCCGTTAGATTAGCTTCGTCTGCTGATGAACCGAAGAAAGAGCAAAAATTGCGATTTTGGTTAAAAGAGATGCAGATAAATTCTAAATTGGATAATGGCATTTTGATTACTGGAGTTGTTGAAAATATTTCTAATGCTCAAAAATTGACTGGCGAACCGATTACAATAAATTTTTCATTATCGTCGGATAAAATCAAATCAATTAAAGTAGCAGGAGAATTCAACTATTTAAGCGATAATTTTCGAGAGAGCTTTTTTGTTGAAACAAAGGGTGTTACAATAGACAATATAAAGTTAAATCAAGAAGTGTTGCCGCCGAAAATCAATTCTTGTTTCTTGAACGGAGAAACATCGTTAGAAATTTTGGATGACGATGTCACTGTAAATAGTTTTACCACAATTAACGATATTCAATTTTCTTACGATTACGAAAAAGAGGTTTCTTCCCAAATGAGAGAAGTGGCGAGAATTGTGGGCAAATCGACCGATTCTGTTTGGATTAAGGTAAATTGTGAATTTTCCTCTGTTCAAAATGTCAGCAAAATAAACTCTAACCTTGATGATATTGTGAGAAAGGCGTTGTACAAGAAATTTTCTAACGAGAGCAAAAAAATAAAAGAAAAAATACAGAAAAAAATTGGTTTACAAAAAGAGCAAAAAGAACTAAATTCGCTATTCGAGAAGCTTGATGGCAATGTGCAGTCTATCTTGTCTATTTCCGAACCAATTAGTGCTAAACAAAAAGAGAAGAAAGAAAAAGAGATTGGGGACAATTTGTTGAAAAAAGGGAAAGAAGTTATTAACAACACTGAGATTAAAAATAAAGCAGAAGAATTGATAAAAGGAATAAAATTTTGAAGAAAATAGCAATTTTACTTTTTACTTTCTTGTTTATTAATCTTTCTGCAGACGAGATTAAAAGCCTTACAGATAATCTGCAAGAGGGAAAGACCTCTTTTTGGGAATCTTTGCAGAAAAAGCAACCCGAAAAGGATACCGAAAGATATTTGGTATTAGCCAATGTTTATTTTGACATGGGGCATTATTATTCAGCGAGGAAGTATTATAAGCTTTACTTCCAAAAAGATAACAATCAAAAAGCTGAATTTAAGTTGGCTTTGTGTAATTTTTATATATCAGGCGGGAAAAATAAGATTTCTTTTGTGAAGGAATTTGTTAAAGCTAATCCAAGTAACTATTTAAATAAATATCTGACTTTGGAATTGGGAAAATATTATTTGGAAGAAAAGCAATATTGGGATGCTTGCAAAGTTTTGGAGAACAATAATTCTCGTTTCCCCTATTTGAACTATTTTCGTGCAATCGCTTTTAAAAATCTGAATAAGCCGTCCAGCAGTGCCTATCTTTTCGGTTTGGTTATCAAGAGTGCTAACACTTCAAAATCGCTATTGAAAGAAGCCACAAACCTGTATATGGAAGAAATTGTTAAACTTCCGTGGCAGAGGGCTGCAAGCCGAACCAGCAGAGTGATAATGTTTATGCCGTATAGCGAAAACAAGGTTGAATTGCTTTTGTTTTTGGCAGAGATTTATGACAAAAACTACCTTTATTCCCAGTCGAACGACATCTACTACGATTTGATAAATACAGAAAAAATGTACAAGTTGTATAAATTCACCATAAACAATAACGTGGAGCTAAAAAATTACAAACGAGCTTTGCAGGATGCTGAGGCGTACTTAGAATTACTAGAAGATTCTAAAGACAAACGAGAAATTTTGAAAATAAAAAGCGAAATAGAGGACTTGATTAAAGGTGAGTGACGTTTATTCCAAGGTGCTAGACCGTGTGGATATTGTTGATGTGGTCAGCAGATACTTGCCTCTAAGAAAAAATGGTTCTAACTATAAGGCTTGTTGCCCTTTTCATCAAGAAAACACGCCTTCGTTTGTGGTTAGCCAAACGAAACAGATTTTCAAGTGCTTCGGTTGTGGAGTCGCAGGAAACGCAGTTAGTTTTGTCAAAGAGTACGAAAAAATCTCCTATTATGAGGCGGCTCTCAAATTGGCACAGCAATACGGAATTAAGCTGAATATTGATAAGTCGTCTCGACAAAAAGAGTCCAAAACAAACCTGATTTTGCAGATTTATTCGCTCGCTAAAGATTTTTACCGTGAAAATCTCGCTTTGCACGGAAGTACAGCTATTGACTATCTAAAGAGCCGAAGCATTTCCGAGAACACTATCAAAACTTTTGAGTTGGGCTTTTCTCTAAATTCGCAAACCGCTTTGTACAACTACTTGCGAAAAAATAACGTGAACAAAGATATTTTATTGGAATCGGGAATCGTCAAATCGAACAACAAGGGATACTACGATTTGTTTTCCAACAGAGTTGTCTTCCCCATTGTTTCCTCAACTGGTGTTACTGTTGCCTTTGGAGCCAGAGCAATGGACAACGCCATGCCCAAATACATAAACTCTCCAACGACAGCTGTCTATCAAAAAAGCAAGGAGCTGTACGGATTCTACATTACCAAACATGAGATTGGCAAACTTGATAAGGTGATCATTTGTGAAGGATATTTGGATTTTTTGCGATTGTACGAAAACGGCTATCACAATGCGGTTGCTTCTTTGGGGACTTCTCTGACAGATGAGCAGGTTGCCATGCTCAAGAGATATTGCAAAAATTTTTACATCCTCTATGATGGTGATGATGCAGGTCTGAAGGCTACTTTGCGTGCTGCTTCCAAAGTACTTTCTCAGTCTGGCGAAGCAAGAATTGTTAGATTGCCCGAAGGCGAAGACCCTGACAGTTTTTTATTAGAAAGCGGTAAAGATGCGTTGAACGCACTGCTTGAGACTTCCCCCACATATTTGCAATATTTGAAAGACAATTTGGATTTGTCGGAGGCGATGAATGTGCTTGTGGAAGTGGCAGGCTCTATATCCAACCAGTTGGACAGATTCGTTTTTATCAAAAAAGTTTCGGAAATTTTTGGTGTTGAGGAATCGGTTTTTTCGTCTCAAGTGAAAGTAAAAAAAGTTTATTCAGACAAAGATAGCAAAGCACAAGTAAAAATCCCAGGAGATGGCCTAGAAGAAAAGTTGTTGTTGATGGCGTGTATGTTTGATAGAGAAAAGTTGCGAGATGTCTCTTCAGTGTTGACTTTGAGCGATTTTCACATTCCTGAATTTAGGAGCATTTTTGAGGAATTAGTCTCCGCAAATTCGGAAGAATCTATCAATCTCAACGCTTTGGCTTGTCAGAGTAAATCTCCAGAAGTTTTTAACGAGCTTATCTTGGAAAGTGAACAAGGCAATAGCGTTGACTTCGAACAAATTCTCAATGGCTTCCAGATAAAGAAAGAAGTGCATGCAATAAAAGAGTTGGACGATAAGTTGATTAACTACCTAAATTCAGAAACCGATACATCTCTAATGCAAGAGATTTTGCTTCAAAAAAAAGATGCTAAGAAAAGATTGGTCGAGTTAGGTTATTGCAAAACCAAGATTTAGGTTTGTTATTTTAGGTAGATTTAAATGAAAGAAATGTTACTCGAATTTTATAATTCAAACCTCTTTGACTATTTTGTCTTGCCTCTTTTTATCTTTTTAGCAAAAATAACTGAAGTGTCTATCGGAACTTTAAGAATTATTTTTGTCTCCAAAAGCAACAAGCTATTGTCTGGAATTACAGGTTTTTTTGAAGCCCTGATTTGGCTTATTGTCATCGCCAAAATCTTTCAAAATATGAATAATGTTTACAGTTATATTGCTTATGCAACGGGCTTCGCTGCGGGTGTGGTTGTGGGTGTTTTAGTGGAAGAAAAACTTGCCATGGGAATAGTGCTGATAAGGATTATAACTCAAAAAGAAGCCGATTTGTTGATAGATTATTTCAAGGAAAGCAATTTCCGGATAACTTATTTCAGGGCTAAGTCCAACAAAAGCGAAAGGTCGAACATTCTTTATGTCATTGCTAATAGGGTTGACATTAAGTTTTTGGTTAAAAAGATAAAAGTCTTGAACCCCAAGGCTTTTTACACCATCGAAGATATAAAATTTGTAAGTGAAAAACTGGTTAAAAATCATTTTCCTTTTAATAAATCCTTGAAAAGCAATTTGTTAAAATTTTATAAAAAGAAGTAAAAATATGAGCCTACCTCTCTTTTTTTCTTTAAGATACCTAAAAGGGAAAAACAAATTTCCAATTAGTTTGTGGTCGTTATTGAGTTGCCTCGGAATTTTCTTTGGAGTTTTTTCCATTTTGGTTTCTTCCGCTTTCATGGATGGATTGAAGCAAGTGATGATGGATTCGCTATTGCAGAGTCGAGCACATATCACTATTAAAAGCAAAAATAATCAAAAATTTGAACAAGTTTTTATTGATGAGTTGCAAAAAGATGAAGATATACAGGTTTTTTCTTATGTCGTTCGTACTCAAGGTGTTGTAAGAGTTGGAAACAAATTTCAAGGATTGCAAATTCAAGGAATAGATTTTGCAAAGCACAGAAAAATTGTACCTTATCTAAACTTATTGTCACCTGATAAGTTGTCTGACAATCAAATCGTTATAGGAAATGCTCTGTCAAATAGATTGAGCATCGCCGATGACACACCAATCTATTTTTACTCTTTGCAACATACTCAAAACACAGCATTTGGAACACTACCGTCAATTACAAAGTTCCACTTGTCTGATAAATATATTTGTGATGACAAAGTTTTGGAAGAGAGTTTAGCATACGTTAACCTATCTGTTGCTCAACGAATTGCGGGCAAAAATAGTACAAAATTTTTGGAAATTCACCTGAAAAATCCATATAATGCTGAAGTTATAGCCAAGGCGTTACAGACAAAGTTAGGTGCTGATTTCACAGTTACTGGGTGGCATCAAGAAGATAAAACTATTTACAATTCTTTGAAGATTGAAAGTATTGCTCTCAATTTAGTTCTCTTCTTGATTGTGATTTTGGCGATTTTTAATATGAGTGGCAATTTTTTGCGATTGGTAAGTGAAAAGAGTGGCGAAATAGGGATTTTGAAGTCTATGGGACTTCAACAGTCGCAACTGAAGAAGATTTTTGTTTATTGTGGATTGTTGATAGCTGGCATTGGTGTTGGAATTGGTATTTTGTCGGCGTATATTTTTTTGAATTTGCAGTACAATTACCACCTTATCAAAATCCCAATTCAAGGATTAGGATTTGATTATTTGCCTGTGGAAATTTCATATCTAAATGGTGTTTACATCTTTTGTGCGGTGATGTTGTCCAGTTTGTTTTTTAGCTATTACCCTTGCCAAAAGTTGAAAAAGATTGACCCGATTAAAGTAATAAAAGGATAGCGTTTTGAGACATATGAAAAGAAAATTATTTATAGTGTTAACACTAATTGTTTTGATTACAGCGTTTTGGATGCCCGATGCGTCTTCGCATAAGATTAGATATATAGAGCGTGCTACTAATGAGGTTAAGGTCGAAGAGGTCGCAGGCGAAAAGTGGTTGATTTGGTTGTATAACAATCCTGTTGGTCGTTTGTCCACAAAGGCTATTGTGAAACGAAAAATCGTTTCTACTTGGTATGGCAACAAAATGAACAGCCCTAAATCAAAGGGCAAAATTGCTACCTTTATCTCTGAATACGATATAGATACTACGGCTGTCGTGATGGAAGATTTTGCCAATTTCAATGAGTTTTTTATCCGAAAGTTGAAAAAATCAGCACGACCAATCAACACCAATGAAAATGTGATTGTCTCTCCAGCAGATGGCAAAGTGCTTGCTTGGGATAATGTTGACGAAAGCGACTTTATCGTCAAAGGTTACAAATTCAATCTTAACGAATATTTGCAGGACAATGAACTTGCCAAGGAGTTTGCAGGTGGTTCTATGATGCTCATCCGCCTTTGTCCCACAGACTATCACCGCTTCCATTTTCCCGTTAGTGGGATTATCGAAGAGACCAAGAAAATCGACGGAGATTACTATTCAGTATCCCCCATTGCCATCAAAAAGATTGTGGAACTTTTCTGTTTAAATAAAAGAGAGTTGACACTAATCGAGACGGAAGATTTTGGGGATATTATCATGAGTGAGATTGGTGCGACGATGGTTGGTAGCATTGTGAATACTTATGACGGCGACGTTGTTGCCAAGGGACAAGAGAAAGGATATTTCAAATTTGGCGGTTCCTCCGTTATGCTTATATTTAAGAAAGGCGAAATCGCTATTGATAGCGATATTTTGGAGAACACCAAAAAGGGATTTGAGACGCAAATTTTTATGGGTGAAAGAGTAGCTATTGGCAAAGAATAGCATTATGGAGAAAAAAATGAATTTTGACAAGATTAGCAAAGAGTGTAATTTTTACGGCAATACATCCGCTGTGGAATTGATAGAAAAATATGGTTCGCCATTATACGTATATAACGAGGATATTCTGAAAAAGCGTTGTCGCGAGATGATGAACCTCATCAGATACCCCAAATTCAAGGTTCATTATTCGGTGAAAGCCAATTCCAACTTGGAGCTGATGAAAATAATTCGAGACGAAGGTCTCTATGTGGACGCCATGTCGCCTGGGGAGATGTATGCTGAACTAAAAGTGGGCTTTAAGCCTGAGCAAATTTTGTTCATTTGCAACAATGTTTCTGCGGACGAAATGAAGTTTGCTATTGAGAGAAACATAAATGTCAGCGTTGATTCCTTATCACAACTGGATTTGTACGGAAGCCTCAATCCTGGTGGAGATGTTTTTGTCAGGATTAACCCTGGAATCGGTGTTGGTCACAGCGAAAACGTGATTACTGGTGGAAAGAAAACCAAATTCGGTATTGAGATGAAGTCAATTCCTGAGCTTAAAAAGATTTTGGCTAAGCACAAACTCAATCTCATTGGTATCAATCAGCATCTTGGTAGCCACTTTATGAGTTGGTTTGAGTATATCAACTCCGTGAATGTAGTTTTGAGAATTGCCAAAGAGTTCGAAGATTTGCAAATTATTGACTTGGGCGGTGGCTTCGGTGTTCCCTATCACAAGCAAGACGACGAGCAAAGGCTCAATCTTTCCGAACTTGGTAGCGAACTCAACGCTCGGCTTTTGCAGTGGGCGAACGAATACAACAGAGAAATTGAATTTCGTGTAGAACCGGGTCGCTACATTGTGGCGGAATGTGGGATTCTTCTCGGCACTGTGTTCACCAAAAAAGAGAACGATTACCGCAAATATATTGGAACAAACCTTGGCTTTAACCAATTCAAAAGGAAAGTGATGTACGATTCTTATCACGATATTGAGATTTATCGCAAAAATGAAGACATCGACCTCAACGACAGAGAAAAGGTGATTATTGTTGGCGATATTTGTGAATCGGGCGACATTATAGCTTCCGACCGTTACTTGCCGAAAATCGAAGAGGGTGATATTCTCGGAGTGATGGATGCTGGAGCTTACGGCTATTGTATGGCGTGCAACTACAACAACAGATTACGCCCAGCTGAGGTACTCATCGATTCCGAAGGCAACGACCGCTTGATAAGAAGACGCGAGACCTTTGAAGATTTGATGTCGGGTTATGTGGAAGAGTAAATATTAAGATTTAATTTTGGTCAATTGTTTTGATTTTATGTTTTATAAAAATGCAAAATCTGGTACTTCAAAGAATATATTAGCATTAAGTTCATTTTCTATTTTATTGAAAATATCTTTATTGTATTTATTCAGAAGAATTTTTTTTAAATCCTTTTCTATTCCACCCCAGTGATTGTTCCAAGAGTTTTTGAAATATTTTTCTATGTCTGTGAACATTAGCAAATCTCTTATAAAACCACTTTCAGTTGTTTGTTTAGCATATAAGTTATAGAGTTTTATAAAATTTTTTGTTATAAGGATACATAATTCTGAGATTTTGCTAATTTCGAAATCATGAATTTCTTGAATAAGCGTATCAACGGTTTCCATATCTAGATTATTGGATATTTGTATTTTCTTTATTCCCAAAAAATTTATACAATATTTTATAAACTCAATTAAAGTGGTTATATTAATTTCTATATCAAAATTTTTATTAATGATCATATCTTTAACATTTAATTTATAACTATCAATTTTATTAACTAGTATATTAAATTCTCTATCTGCGATTTCTAACTGACCTGAAATTAAATTAAAGCGTCTTTGAATATCTATAGGGAGTCCTTTAGAAGATTTGTAATTTCTATCATGAGATAGCTCTGCCCATGCGTGTTGTAAAATTGTTCTGATTTGAACTTCGAAAATTTGGTTGCTAAATTTTGAATATTCAGGAAGATTCTTTCTTTTTTCCCCTAGAGAACAAATATAATGAGTGGATTGATATCCAACTTTATCAAGACCTAAAGTATTTTTTTTGTTAACACTAAAGTTTTCTAATATATTGAAGCTCTTTTCTATCAACTTTGATACAGATTTAACATCATCTTCAATATAGCATATAATTCTGATACCAGCAAAATCGGTCATTTCTTTAAATGGATTTTTATATTTTTTTCTTTTAATTTTTGAAATAAAACTTTCCAGAGATTTTACCCTGCTTGAAACACTTAAAAAATGAATTTTTTCGTACAAGAGCAAGTTCTCAATTATAGATTTAATAATTTCACATAGCAACTTATACTCATTCTGTTTATAAGAATATAAACTTATGATAGATTCTTTATTTTCCATTATTTTCTCTTTTGTAAAATTAATTTAAAGCAGAATAATTTTTGTTTAAGAAAATAGTTACAAAATTCTGTCAAGCTATAAGTCAAGTCTCATTTGTGGTGTAAATTCTCTCATGTTTTAATTATTCTTAAAAGTTTTCTGCTAACTTAAGTTTTTTCTGTAAGTTGGCTCTTTCTGTTTTTATTATACTCATATAAGTTCGTCCTTCGATCCAATCCTCATTTTGCTGAACTAAAATTGCTCCAATCAGAAGATTACAACTTTCACAATTAGGAAAAATCCTAATGCTTTTTTCTCGTCGTCTAATCTCTTCATTCAGTCGTTCTATCGGATTAGTGCTTTTAATTTTCGCCCAATGTTATTCTGGTAAGGCAATAAAATTGCTGACTTCAGGCAGGGTCTCCTCAAGCCAATCAAAAAGTCGTTCACTCCCTTTATTTTCAACATTTGACAACAACTTATCTTTGTGATATTTAAACTCTTCCAAGTTTGCTGATTTCACAAAATTGCTACTATAGAGGAGTTAGCCAGCCCAAATCTTTCTTCGGAACTTTATCCAACAAATTTCTTTGCCAATGCACAATACATCGCTGCTGAATCAGGCTTAGGAAAGCACTTAGTTAAAGCGGCTTTCAGCCCATCATGGTCATCTCTTATCCACATATTTGTTTCTCTTAAACCTCTATGTTATAGGCTCAAAAAGAACTCTTCCCAAGAACTTTCAGCTTCTTTCAGGTGCATCTCAAATCCCAAAATTTCTCGCTTCCCATCTTCCGTTAAGCCAAGAGCAATCATAATTGCTTGCGTTCTAACCTGCCATTTTCTCGCACTTTAGTGTAAATGGCATCAATCCAGATGTATTCATATTTTGAAGCCAATTTGCGAGATTTCCACTTGTTAACCTCTTGTTGAATCGGCTGAACATACCTGCTAACAGTGCTTTTGTCCAAATTTTTTATCCCAAGTCTGTCGAACAATTTTTTCATTTTGCGAGTAGAAACTCCATTGATGTAAGCCTGCTGAACTATGCTAATCAGCGACCTATCGATTCGCTGGTATTTCTCCATTACGGAAGATGTGAAAGTTCCCTTTCTTATTTTGGGAAAATCAATTTCTAACTCGCCTAAACTAGTGGCAAGTTTTCTGGCTCTAAATCCATTTCTATAAGTTGTTCGCTCCTCATTTCGCTCATATTTTTTAGCATTCAAATATGACTCTAATTCTGCCTGAAACAGTTGATTTACAGCTGTTTTCAAAATTTTTGTTAAATTATTACTCGTTTCGTCCTTGACAAAATTTGTAAATTCTTCAAGTTTTTTATCATGGTTGTTGGTCATTTTTGCCTCCTCGTGTTAATTTTTTGTAACATGAGAACAAAAGTGACCATTTTTTACTTTTTAAATTTACACCAACTTTGAGACGATATCAAGCTATAATTCTTGACTTGAATTTCTTTATCAGTTTTTTAGTTTATTATTAGTGATAGGTAGAATATTAAAAAATGAATTACATAAAAATCGCTCTCAAACATATTCCCCAAGATTTATGGGGAACTTATTTTGCTCATTCAGTTTTGGTTACACAGATGTCTTTGGAAATAGCGGAGAGACTAAAGTTGGATGCAGAAACAAAGCAATTTATCCAAGAAGCTGCTATGCTTCACGATGTAGGCATTGGCGAAGTGAGCATGGACAAAGAAAATCCGCAAAACAAACCGCTATACATTACTCACGGGATTATTGGTTGCAGAATTTTGAACGAATTGGGTTACCCTAAACACGCCTTAGTTTGTCGCAATCATATCGGTGTTGGGCTTACCAACGAAATAATTTTACAAAACAAGTTGCCACTTCCTGCGGAAGACATGGTGCCATCTACCCTACCTGAAAAAATAATCACTTATGCTGATTTGTTTTTTAGCAAGAGCCAACCATTCAAAAAAAGAGCCTTGGACGAAGTTGTTGCCAAAATTGTGACTTACGGCGAAGAGCAGTTGAATAATTTTTATCAACTTCATAAAAAGTTTTCGCAGTCCAATTAAAAAAGGCTTCTTCATCTTTCGATAAAAAAGCCCAAATTATTTTAATCGCTAATTATTTTTTAGCTTCTTTGTTTTTTTGAATTTCAGCCAAAATATCGTCTTCCAAGTTTCTTGGCACTCTCTCGTAGCGATCAAACTCGATGGAAAGTTCGGCTTTCCCTTGAGTGTTGGATCTCAGAGCGGTTCCGTATCCGAAAATCTCGGACAAAGGAATCTCTCCGACTACGATAGCAAGATGCTCTTCGTCGCGTGTTTCCAAAACCGTACCTCTTCTTTGGTTGATGCTGGTCAGCACCGCACCGCGAAACTCGATGGGAACATCTATGGAAACTTTCATCATCGGCTCAAGGATAGCAGGAACGGCTTTCTTGTAATTTTCTCTGATTGCCGATTTGGTAGCAAGTTCAAAAGCGAGCTGAGAAGAGTCAACTGGGTGAAAATCACCGTCGTTGATAATCATCTTGATGCCTACAGCAGGGAAACCAGTGTAGTAACCTTCAGCCATCATTGCGTCAAATCCCTTTTCACAGCCTGGGAAATAGTTGGAAGGAATAGCTCCACCTTTGATGTCGGTCTCGAAAACGTTGTCATCGCTACCACTTGGCGACATAATACCCATAATTTTAGCGTATTGTCCGCGTCCACCAGATTGTTTTTTGTGGATGTACTCAAACGGAATTTCTTTGGTAATAGTCTCGCGATAAGCAACTTGAGGCTTGCCAACTTCCAGCTCCACATTATATTCGCGTCTCATCCTCTCGATGTAAACGTCCAAGTGAAGCTCACCGATACCCTGAATAATCGTCTCGGAAGTTTCTTCGTCGAGATAAGACTTGAAAGTCAAATCTTCTTTGGTAAATCTGTTCAAAGCCTTAGCCATATTGGTTTGAGACTTGTTGTCTTTTGGCTTGATAGACAAAGAAATGATAGGCTCTGGAATGTGAGAAGCACGCAATCTGTAGTGGATGCTCGTGTCGGTGAAAGTATCGCCCAATGCACAATCAACACCGAAAATAGCACCGATGTCGCCAGCTTTCAATTCGTTCAACTCTATCATTTCATCGGCGTGCATTTTGGCAAGACGCCCGATTTTCACTTTTTTTCTGGTTCTGTTGTTAATAATCTCGTCGCCTTTTTTGATGGTACCTTGATACAGTCTGATGTATGTAAGCTGTCCGTATTGTTGGTTTTCCAGCTTGAAAGCGTACGCAACGGTTGGGTCGGAATCTTTCATGCTCAACACAACAGTAGCATCATCGTTATCAACATCGAAGCCTTCGTTGCAGATTTCGGTAGGATTTGGCAAATAGCTGTCAATAGCATCAAGAAGTGATTGAACGCCTTTATTTTTGAAAGCTGAACCCATGAAAACAGGAGTTAGCTTATCGCTGATAACACCAAACCTAACAACTTTTTTTATAAGCTCAGGTGTCTCAATTCCTTCCAATACAGCCTCTGCCAAGTCGTCATCGAACATGGAAAGTTCGTCCAACATTTTTTCGCGATATTCCGCAGCTTGGTCAGCCAAATCGCTTGGAATTTCTTCGTAGCGAAGTTTTTCACCATTATCGCCGTCAAAATACACAGCTTTCATTTTTATCAAATCAACAACGCCTTGAAACTCTTCCTCTTTGCCGATAGGAATTTGCATCATTATAGCGTTTCTTCCAAGTTTCTCACGCAACATTTCAGTCACACGGAAAGGATTTGCTCCAATTCTATCTAACTTATTAATAAAAGCTATATTTGGCACGTTGTTACGAGATAGTTGTCTGTCCACAGTAAAAGATTGAGATTGCACTCCACCAACTCCGCAAAGCACCAATACAGCACCATCCAGCACCCTAAGGGCATTTTCCACCTCTACCGTAAAGTCAACGTGTCCCGGTGTGTCGATAATATTGATGTCGGTGTCTCCCCAGCTAACATAAGTAGCCGCAGATGCAATCGTAATTCCACGCTCTCTCTCCAACTCCATTGAGTCCATCTTTGCCCCAACACCATCTTTTCCTCTGACTTCCGAAATTTTGTGTATCTTATTGCAATAGAACAAAATTCTCTCGGTAAGAGTAGTTTTGCCCGAGTCAATGTGAGCACTAATACCAATATTTCTAGTTTTTTCTAAGTTCATATAGCTTTTCCTTTTCGATTATCCATTATGTTGACACAACTTTTTTTTGGGGTCTCAAAAGTCAAGATAAAATGCTCACTAATTTGAAGTTGGTTCTGTTGTTTGGACAGTATTTTTGGGAGCAAAAGGTGTTGTAAATTTCAGAGCGTTAGTTGGGCAACTTTTTATGCAATCGCCACACCTAATGCATTCCAAATTTTTTTGATTTCCCTTTATATCAATGTCCATTTTGCAAACGTTTTCGCATTTGTGGCAATTGATACATTTGTCTTGGGAAAACTCGATTTGCAAGAAAGAAATCTTGTTTGCTGGAGCATACAACGCTCCCAAAGGGCAAATAGCCTTGCAAAAGAAGCGATAATGCCTGATGCTGAGAGCTGAGAAAGCAATTAGCAAAAACAGCTTAAAATAAAACAATACACCAATCAAATTTTGTAGAGAAGGAATTAAAAATAGCAAAGGGATACCCGCTTCCAGAGTACCTGCAGGGCAAATATATTCGCAAAAAGTTGGCTTGCCTAAGCCGAAGCCGTTTTGCCAAAAAATTGGAAGAACAATTACAAAAATCAACAAGATTAAGTATTTGCCATAAGATAGATTTTTGTGAAGTTTTTTCTTTTTTGAGGGAATTTTGTATAACAAATCTTGATACAATCCGAATGGGCAAACCCAACCGCATATTGCCCTCCCAAAGATACTCCCGAAAAGTAAAATAAATCCCGTGGCATAAAAGCTGAAACTATATTTGAAATCATTGACTACGGACTGAAAAGCCCCAATAGGACAAGAACCTGTAGTAGCAGGACAGCTATAGCAATTTAGCCCAGGCACACAGATTTTTTTGTAAGAGCCTTTATAAACCAGTTTTGTGAAAAAACCTTTCAGATGTAAGTTTTGCAATAGAGCAGAAGTCACTTGCACAAAGGTTCTTTTACCCCACACCTATGCACTCCAAACAAATATTGATTGCTTTAATAAAAACTGAAAAATGTTCAAGTCGGTACAATCCTACAACGATGAAAACAATAGCTACCAAAAGAAACAAATAACTTTTTTTCATTTCTGATTTAAGAGATTTTCAATATTCCTTTTGTAGCCTTCGATGTCTGCTCCAACTATAATTTCCCCTACTATCAAACCTTCGCTATTTACAAAAAAAGTCGTAGGCACAGCAGACACATATTGCAAAATTTTGTTATTTATTTCAGAGTTCGGAACGATATTCGTGAAATTTATTCCAAGTTTTTCCACCATGGAAATAACCGTAGCTTCATTGTTGTTGCCGTCGATAACTATTCCCACAACTGCAAAATCTTTGTATTCGGTGTTCAGTTTGATTAACTCTGGCATCTCCTCTATACATGGACTACAATAAGTTCCCCAAATATTCACCATTGTGAGTTTGTTTTGTTTGAACAATTCGCTTGAATTTATCGCATTGCCTTCCAAATCGTTAGCGTTAAACTCAATTTTCCCTTCAAGACCATTTGTTGTATTTTGAGGTTGGTCAGGATTTTTTGGATCAAAAGTTTCCAAAGAATTTTTAATCTTGTCGAAAATTGAAAAGTATTGATTGTATTTCTCTTTGTATTGTTCTGCTAATTCATTTGAATTATTGGCTTTACAGAAGAAAATGTTGAAGTTGTCGTTTTCTCCGATTTTTTTCAACTCTTCCCACTTTTCTGTCTTGTTGATTTCGGGAGTTGAAGAGTTGTTTTCATAAATAACAAATTTAGCCAAATTAAAAGATTTCTCCAAGATTTGAGGTAATGTTTCGATGCTCAAATCGTTGTTTTTTGCCAAATTCTCTCTTGTGTTTTTGGCATCATCTGTCATAAAATAAAAAGCTATTTCAAAGAAATTGCTATTGCCATTGGCTTTCGTAACTGGAACAATGATAATGTCTTGAGAATTGTTCCATTCTTCTGGAATTTCAAAACTGAATCCCATAATATCAACTGGGATTTTAGTCATTTTAATGTTATCCGCTTTTTTGCTGCACCCAAAAAGAACAAGCAAAAGAAGGGGGAAAAGTTTTAAAAATTTCATATTACCTCTCTTAATAATATTACATCAAACCTGGGATATTCATGCCTCCAGTAATAGCAGACATGCTTTCCTGAGATTTCGCTTCGACTTGAGATTTTGCGTCGTTTATAGCCGTGACTATCATATCTTGGAGCATCTCCACATCACTAGGGTCAACAGCTTCGGGGTCAATTTTTAGTTCGGTAATGTCAAAACTACCGTTCATAGATACCTCAATCATCCCTCCGCCACTTGTCGCCGTGACAATGACGTTTTTGGTTTCTTCCTGAGCTTTCAGCAGTTCCCGTTGCATTTTTTGTGCTTGTTTCAGCATCTTATTTATATTTTTATTCATTTAAATCTCCTTTTATTTTTTAAACAAATCCATGTTCCTATCCAAATATCGTTTTGCGTTGTACTCCACATATTCACAGCTGATGCCATCGCGAGAAATATCCACAAAATTTTCTTCTGGCAAATCGGCATTATTGTCAACCGATTTATTTACAGGATAAAGATTTAGTTCTTCGGTTATTATTTTTTGGACTTCTTCTGTAAGAAGCAAATCGATAAGTTTTTTAGCAGCGTCTTTATTAGAAGAATTATTGTAAATCCCCATGGCAAAAATTTCTTTGATGGAGAGGTCTTTCAACAAAATCGGTTTTAAGCTCGGTAGATAAAGAGAATAGCTGATACCGCCTATCCAAAGACCAGCTTCTCTTGCCAACACCATTCTGCGTGCGTACGCAGGGCTGGGAGCAATCTCTCTGATTTTGTTTTGCATGCTTTCCCAAAATTGCCTATGTCCGCTCTGTGTGAAGCGAGCAAGCGTTTTGACATAAAATCCCCTACTATAAGCAAAACTCGCAGGATTGCACAAAACAAGCTGATTGTTGTAGGCATCTTCCTGAAGCATCCCAAGTGTAAGTGGAATTTTTTTTACCTGAGTTGTGTCAGCCAAAATGCAAACATAATCGTAAAACAAAGGTGTAAAGTGATGCGTTTTGTTAAAGTTAGTAATTTTTAAATTGTCAAAGTTTTTAGGTTTATAGACACTAAATTTTTTGCTCCTAACTGCTTCTTTTAGGAATGGATTGTTAATCCCAATAGCCACATCAAAACTGTCTTGAGTGGCAATAAGGCTATCTGTTTCCTCGAAGTAATTAAACGCAAGTTTGAGCCCTACTGAATTTTCAACAATTTTGATTATAGATTTCGGAAACCATTCACCGTTGATGTTTTTGGTAATTGCGATTTTTAAGGTAGGCAAATTTTCTTGTGTTTGAATGCTTTTTTTTGTTTTGAAGTTGCATCCCAAGATCACAACAAGAAAGAGAATAATGACATTTTTTTTCAAATTAGCCTCCAAACATAGCTGAAGCAACAATAAAATCCATAATGAGAATGGCAATACTGGAATAAACCACAGTCGATGTGGCAGCTATCCCCACGCCTTCTGCTCCGTTTTTTGTTCTGCTACCCACAAAGCAACCAACACTGGTTATGATAATTCCGAAGAACAAAGATTTTATCAGTCCTCCCCACAAATCGAACGGCAAAAAACTGTTCCGCATGCCCCCAAAGAAAACATAGGAGCTTATACCATGGTTGAAATATGACAAAACAAATGCGGAGATAATGCTGATGAAATTTGCCAAGACGGTGAGAATTGGAAAAACTATAGCACCGGCAACTATTTTGGGCATATAGATGAAGTTAATGGGGCTGATTGCCATACTGTGCAAAGCGTCCAGTTGCTCGGAAATTTTCATTGAGCCTATCTCGGCAGCTATGGAAGCTCCCACTTTGCCACTCAAGACCAAAGCTATCAACACGGGTCCCAATTCAGTTAAAGTGGTTTTTTCTATAAAAACCCCTATCATTCCTTTTGGAGCTAAGCCCGCTGTTTGATAGATGGTTTGCACGGCGGTGACAAAACCCATAAAAGCAGAAGTTACTATTATCAGCAAAAATGAGTCGTAGCCAATCGACTTCATCTGCTTCAAAATGTAATATTTACGAACAGGCAAATACTTTAGTGATTTTAGAAATTCAAAGAAAAAAAAAACAAATTCCCCGAAATTGTAAAAAAGCAAATACATTCTTTTCATTTTAGGCTAAAGTGTTTTATACGAAATCAGGTCCTGACTCCAAACCAAATTCGTCCAAGCTTGAAGAAGAAGAGGGTTCATCGAAATCGTCGAAATCGTTATGATGCGGGTCAAGCGACAGAAATCTGGTTTTCTTGCCTTCAAATCCAAGCCTAGTAAACCCAACAGCACCATGACGATTTTTGGCAACAATAATCTCGGCAGTCCCTGGATGTTCACAATTTTCTTTGTTGTAGTAGTCATCGCGATAAATGAAAATTACTTGGTCGGCGTCTTGTTCGATAGAACCAGACTCTCGCAAATCGGACAAAAACGGTCTCTTATTGTCTCTAGTTTCCACACCACGATTAAGCTGAGACAGGGCTATCACATTTATTTCCAAATCTTTAGCCATAATTTTTAGCCCTCTGGAAATGTCGGAAATTTGTTGATAGCGTTGCTCACGGGAGTTGGAACTCATCAGTTGCAGATAATCGATGATAACCATATCCAATCCGCCCAGTTGTGCTTTTAGTCGCATCACTTTGGAGCGAATGGAACTCAAGGTGTTCGCACCGCTGTCATCAATATACAGGTGAGATTTAGCCAAAATCATGGCTGCTTGGGAAATTCCTCGGAGCTTGCCAGGGGTCATTCCCTTGCCTCTATTCATACATTCCAAATCAACGTTGGCAGGACCAGAGAGCATCCTCATCAAAAGCTCCTCACCTTCCATCTCCATGCTGAATATAGCAACTTTTTTGTCAGCCATATTGGTGACATTATGAGCGAAATTCAGAGCAAGCGAAGTTTTTCCCATCGAAGGTCTTGCAGCCAACACCAAAAGTTGTCCTTTGCCAAAACCACCGATAAGTTTGTCCACGTCAGGGAAACCTGTGCTTATTCCCGAGAGTTGACTTTTTGACGAAGATTTTTCGTTAATGGTTTGCACAACGCCACTCAAATAGGCTTCGGCACTTTTCAACCCTTCGCCTATCTTGCCGTCTGCAATCTTAAAAATCAAAGATTCCGCTCTTTCCACAATCTCATCCGCTGGGGCATCATCCGCATAGCATTTTTCCAAAATAGTGTTGGAAACATTGATGAGCTGACGCAATCTCGATTTCTGCAAAATGATTTTCATGTGATACTCTAAGTTACCACCACTCATCACCACATCGGAAATTTGATTCAGAAAAGACAAACCACCAATTGTTTCCAGACTTCCCATGCTTTTCAGTTTGTCTGCAATGGTAATGATGTCAACTTCGATATTTTCTTGGAATAATTCACTAATTGCTCGAAAAATCAAGCGGTGAGAATTTTTGTAAAAGTCCCATTCTTGCAGTTTTTCTATAGCCACAGCAACGTTGTGATTGTTAATCATCATCGCTGAGAGGATTCCAGATTCGGCTTCCAGGCTATGTGGCAAAACTTTTAGAGAATTTTCTTCCATAATTTAAACTATACGTTTTCCAAATACTTTTGTAAATTTTGCAAATCTATCCATGCCAATTTTTTCCACTCATTTCTTCGCAAAAGAGCTGACGGATGATAAGTGATGAAAGTTGGAATGTTATTGAAAGAATGTGTCTTTGTTCGCAAATCTTGCATTTTATCGTCCAAACCCAACAGAGAGTTGGCGGGAACTTTTCCCAAAAGAAGCAAAACTTTAGGCTTAATTTGGTCTAACTGAGCGTACAAATTTGGAATGCATTTTTCAACTTCTTCAGGATACGGATTTCGGTTTTCAGGAGGTCTGCATTTAACCACATTAGAGATGAAAACGTCTTTCCTGTCAATATTTATAGCGGACAGCATCTTGGTGAGCAAGTTTCCCGATTTCCCCACAAAAGGTCTTCCCGTGGCGTCCTCTTGAGCACCTGGAGCTTCACCTATGATAAACAAATCGGCGTTTGCACTGCCTTCACCAAATACAATGTTGGTTCTCGTCTTGGATAGCGGACATTCTTGGCAATCGCATTTAGCATCCTCCGAAGGAGAAAAATGCCAGTGATTAACACCGGCGAGTTTCAGTTCTTCAAAGTACTGCAAAAATTGCTTATTGGGATTCAACAACTTCCTCGTTAGTGTCTTCTACATCGTCTATAGAATATTCGGGAATATTGTTGCAAGCTATGTGTTCTATCGCTGTATGAGCGATTTTTTTCTTAAATTGCTCTCTAATCACAGAAGGCAATTTGCGTAATCTTTCAGCTTCTTTTTCTGCGGCTATCAAGAAAAGATAGTTTTTATTAAGGCTTTCCAAAACTCGGCTTACATTTTTTTCAAGCATATTAGTAGTCTCCTAAATTATTTGAAATGAACATCAACTAAATTCGAAAGTTTGCTTTCTTCGGCATCAATTATCGAGTTAGTTAATTTCACTGCTTTCGACAGTTCATTATTGATGACCAAATAGTCAAACTCTTTTATTCTTTTTAGTTCCTGCATCATGCTTTGCTTACGAACCAAAATATCTTCTGGAGAATTCTCACCTCTCTTTTCGATACGTTCTATCAATTCGTCAACAGACGGAACCATGATGAAGATAGAAGCGGAAGTCAAATCTTTATGCTTTTTGATTTGCTCAGCACCTTGCACATCGATGTCCAATAATACGTGCTTCCCAGCGTCCAACCTTGCTTGAACATATTTTTTTTCTGTACCATAATAGTCGGAATGAACTCTGGCAAATTCCAAAAAATCTTCGTTTTTGATTTTTTGCTCAAACTCTTCTTCGGAAATAAAAAAGTAGTCAACACCGTGTTTTTCGTCGGAGCGTGGCTTTCTTGTGGTGAAGGAGATGGAAAATTCCAAATCGTCACGAAGTTTGAGAAGTTCATGACAAATCGTGCTCTTCCCTGCACCAGATGGAGCAGCTACGATAAAAAGAATTTTGTTGCTTTTCATTCTCTTATCATCAAACAATAGTCGTCGCTTTTGAAGAAAAAGTCGAACTCGCTGGGATTGTCCACTTTGTAGCGTAGCAACCAACCGTTTTCGTAGGGAGAAGAGTTGATTAGCTCAGGTTCGTTGTCCAAATCTTCGTTTATTCTTTCGATGATTCCACTAACAGGTGAAATGATTGGTTTCAGACCGTCGCTGGTGCCGATGTAACCACAGACTTCGCCTTTCTCAAATTCGTAACCGATTTTAGGCAATTCCACAAAACCAATTTTTCCATATCGCGATTGAATGTACTCCGTCAACCCCAAATAAACAACATTGTCTTCAAAAACTTTAAGCCAATTATGGTTCTCTGTATAAAAGAGATCTTCTCTGATTTCCATAGGAAAGCTCCTTTCCCCACGATGCAATCTAAAAAATTAATATAAAAACTTTATTTCGTGTAAAAATTTTGTGTGCTTATATTTTGTCAAATTTAATATTTTTCTCTTTTTGTTGTTTTTTTGTAACTACTTGGTAGTAAGAGAAATAATGATTTGAATAATTGTAACAATCAAAAAAAAAATAGTGAATATTTTAAAATTTCAACTTAGAAAGCTTGACATTTTCTAAGCCTAATTTTGTCCCGTTGATTATGAGTATTTTAATAAAATTATTAGGCATCGTGCTGTTTATTCCTTTGCACGAATTGGCACATGGCTACACAGCTTATGTTTTGGGAGACGACACCGCCAAACGGGCAGGGAGACTGACACTAAACCCCCTCAAGCACATTAGCATCATAGGAGCTGTTTTGCTTTTTTATGCTGGATTTGGTTGGGCAAAACCTGTGCCAGTTAATCCACGCAATTTCAAAAACATAAAGCGTGATATGGCTATTACCGCAGCCGCTGGTCCGTTGATGAATTTTTTGTTGGCGGTTTTGCTGGCTTTTGTTTTCAACAAACTTCGCTACATCCTAACGGTCAGCACGTTTAACAACTATCTTCTGACTTTCATCTACGTAGGTATTCAGCTCAATGTTGGACTTGGAATATTCAATCTAATTCCTCTGCCACCACTGGACGGAAGCAAGGTTTTAGGTGGATTTTTGTCAGATTCAGCTTTCGCTCGCTACACCCTCAACGAAGAAAAAGGGATGATTTTTTTGCTGATAATTTTCGGACTTGATTACCTATTTGGCATCAACATCTTCCATTATGTGATTTATCCGCCAATCAAATTGATAATGTCGATTCTGATATAAACTACTTAATTTCCAAATAAGCTACATCAACTTTTGCAAAATTGTACAGTTTTTTTATAATATTGCTGTAAGTTTCCAGTTGGCTCTCGTCAACAATGTCGCCTGTTTTGTAATCCACAATAAAGGCTGATTTGTTGTCATGCGAAACCATAATTCTATCCACTCGATACTCTTTGCCATTGTCCACAAGAGGCATTTCGCAAAGGACATTCCCCCACTTTTGCTTGTCATACAACCAAGAGTTTTCGGAAACTTTTTTGTTCAAAAATCTTAGTTGGTTTCCCCATTTCGCCCCATATTTAGTTAGAGTCATTTTCTCCGCTAATTCTTTTTCTTTATCGGTGTTCCATTTTAAGAAGCTCAAATAATAGTGTACCATTTCTCCGAAAAGCAAGTTTTCTTCGTTCCTCTTTTGTTTGACTTTTGTTTCATAATTGGCTGATAAATTTAGAGATAGATTGTTCCACGCATAAGAAGAATTTGTTTTTTCGATAGCGTGTCTCGGAATTTGATACTCACCTTTCTGAGCACTAAAAATTTCTTCACTCTTTTCATTGATTTCACTCTCCGAAAAACAACTCATCAACTCGTAGGACAACTTTTCAGAAATGGTTAACTCGTTGTAATCGGTTTTGGCTACGTCAAAATTTGAAAAAATGAAAAGTTTGTTCACCGCTCTTGTGAGGGCAACATAAACAAGATTTAGGATTTCCAAGTCGTTTTTTTGTTTCAAATTATAGTTATCTTCAGCCAACTTTTTGTAACTATAAGTCAGCATGCTATCTTCAATTTCGGTAAAATCAGAGTTGTAGAAAACAAAATTTTGCAGTGCGTTTTGGTTGTTGCCCCTGTCCGAACAATTCATAAAATAGAAAACGGTGTCAAATTCCAATCCCTTACAGGAATGGATTGTAAGCAAGTTGACAGCGTTCTTATTGACATCCTCAACTTTTTTCAATTCGTCTCTATTTTCATCAAGATATTCTAAAATTTCTGTAACACCGTTATTTGTTCCACTCAAGACTTTTGCCAAAGCTAAGATGTTTTTTTGGTCATTTGCATCGGCAAAATAATCTAAATAATTGAATTTCTTAATAAAATCAGCGAAGAAATTAGCAGAGTTTTCCAATCTGTATTCTTCTAAGAAATCTTTATTTTCCAAAATATTCTTAATTTTTGTTCCGTCAAAATGTAATGGAGCACCTTTTAGAAAATGATAAAGAGAATACAAATCGTTGTAGGCATAGAATTTCAGGTATAATATAAACGGCTTGATTGCTACATGTTCCAAAAGTGAGTCCGCTTGCTTTTGATAGGTGTCAATGCCGTTTTTTTTTAGAGCTTCTGCAAAATAAGATAGTTCTTTGTTTTTTCTGGCAATAATGGCACATTTAGACAAATCAATTCCACTGTTACTCAAGGCTGGAACTACGCTTTCTGCCACAAAGGTATTGATTAAATCTTTTAATTTTTCTTTTTTCGTTTTGGTTTTTCTCGTTTCGTAGCTCACAAAACCTTTGTTTTTGAGTGAAGAATTTACCTTTTGGAAATCCCATAATTTGCCATAATCTCTACCAAAAAGATTGTTGACCAAGCTCACAACGTTGACACTGCTTCGATAGTTTGTATCCAAAACCAACGATTCGCAGTTTGGCAAAATGTTGGGAATTTCCCCTAAGAGAGCTTGCTCGCCTCCTCTCCACGAATAGATAGCTTGCTTGCTATCCCCCACAACAACTACAGACCCACCTTTCTCTTTTGTCACATTAATTATTGGCAGCAAATTTTGATATTGCTCAACGGACGTATCTTGAAATTCGTCTATCATCAAAACTTTGGGTAAAACATCAAGAAATTGCCAAAACTTTTCTTTTAATGTTCCAGCGTTTGTCAGAAAAGTTTTTTCAGAAAAAGAGGCTTGCAAAATTCTTCCAAAATCGGTGAAAGTCAATTTCTGATTAGTTTCCTCGTTGTAGTAATCTTGAGCCTTTGTAGCTAAGTCCAAAAGTTGGTTGTGTTCGGCATATACCTTGGTTTTGAACAAAAAGTTTTTAAAAGTGTTCTGAAATTCGGAATAAACTTCTTTTAAATTTTCTAACGCCTCGGGATTATCACATTTGATTTTTTTCAAGAACGGCAACTTTCTCCAAATGTCGTTACCCAAGTTATCATACGCTTCCAAATAAAAGCTTTCATCTTTGCTAATTTTGGCAAAATCTTCAGCAAAATTATCGGAGGGTGAACCAATTTTTTTTTCTAAAAAATCTCGGAAAGGCTTCAAAAATATTTTATTTGCAGGAAGAGAATTTTTAGGGCTTACGCTGTTGGCTACGAATTGTAGGTCTGCCAAATTATGCCTCAGAATATCCACTTCTTTTTCGTATTCAATAGGTTTGCATTTGTGTTCACGCAAGTTTATTGATAACAGTTTATCGACAAAGGATGAGAATTTGTCCAAGGTTTTGTCTTGCCTATCTATAAAAAATTTATGGGATTCTTCGATGGCAAAGATTTTTTCCAAAATTTCTTCTCTTTTTTTTGCAGATAAGGAGGTGGAAACAGAAAATGGAGCATCGCTTATCTCTCCCGAAATCAAGTTGTTAAAGACTGATTGCAAATAGCTGTCCAAGGTACAAACTTTGAGTTTGTCCTTATCAAAAAGCAGGTACTCTGCAAATGAACTCAAATATGAAAAATCTTCTTTTGTTAGTTTTGTATTGCAGATGCTTTCCAAGTTTTTTTGTAGGTTTTTGTCGTGCGGACAACTTTTGAGGAAGGCAAGTATGCGTTGTTTAATCTCACTTGTTGCTTTCACAGTGAAAGTCATTACCAATATTTCTTCGGGCTTGAGGCTTCTATCTTGCAAAAGAGTAGCCAAAAATTCCAAAGCAAGACGATAAGTTTTCCCGGTGCCAGCAGAAGCAGAAATGACTTTGTTTTTCATGCCAAATCTAATGTGCATCCAACCAGTTATCAGCAACTTTTATATCAACCGAAAGTTTAATCCCGCAATCGAACTCGTATTCCATTTCCTTTTTAATCAATGGTAGAAGATGCTCAACGTCAGATTTGAGAACCTCAAACACCAATTCGTCATGAACCTGGAGAACCATTTTGGCAGTCTCGGGCAAAACTTTGTGCAGATTTATCATCGCCACTTTTATAATATCGGAGGCTGTCCCCTGAATGGGCATATTGACAGCAATCCTCTCAGCTTGGGCTTTGAGCCGGCTATTAGTGGACGAAATGTCTGGCAATTGGAGTGTTCTGCCGAAGTAAGTACGCACCTGCTCACGATGAGTTGCTTGCTTGATTTTGTTTTCTATAAAAGTTTTAACCGTGCTAAATTTATCAAAATATTTTTCTATAAAAGTCTTGGCTTCGCCTGTAGAAATTCCTGTTGATTTTGCCAAAGATTTTGCTCCCATACCATAGATGATGCCGAAGTTAATTGTCTTAGCCAAATCTCTTTCCGTTCTTCCGATTTCTTTGTCTTCAAAAATTAATTTTGCCGTTTGCATATGCACGTCTTCGTCATTTTTGAACGCATTTAACAAAATCTCATCTTGGCTCAATGCAGCCAAAATCCTCAATTCCATTTGCGAATAATCGGCAGCCACGATGCAATATTCCTCGCTTTGAGCAACGAACGCCTTTCTGATTTTTTTGCCTTCTTCGGATTTTATAGGAATATTTTGCAAATTCGGATTTGAGCTGGAAAGTCTGCCAGTTGAGGTGATAGCTTGATTAAAATTAGTATGTACTCTGTTTGTTGCCGAATTTACCAGCTTTGGCAGAGCGTTGATGTAGGTGGAAAGCAATTTGTTGGTTGTTCGGTAATTCAGAATTTCTTTCACAATTTCGTGTTCATCAAGCAAATTTTCTAATACAGCTTCCGAAGTAGAAAATCCAGTTTTTGTCTTCGCAGTTGCAGGTAAATTCAGTTTCCCAAAAAGAACTTCTTGCATTTGCTTTGGAGAATTTAAATTGAATTTTTCGTCAGCCAAACCATAAATTTTTCCCTCTGTGATAGTAAGTTGCCTTTGTAAGTTTTCTCGTTGCTCCTGCAAAACAGTTTTATCAATAAAAACGCCATTCAATTCCATCTTGGACAAAACAGGGATTAATGGCATTTCAATATTTGTAAATAGTTCACACAACTTCAGTTCTGCTAATTTTGGCTTGTATTGGTTGTACAATTTGCAAGTAACAAAAACATCTTCGCACGAATATTTGGCAGCTTTTATTGGAGAAATTTCGCTAAATTTTGCACCGTTTGTCACTTCGCTAAACTCAATCATTTTTTTGCTAAATTCCTGGAAAATACAATTTCCCAAGCTCAATCCACCCTTTCCAGGATTCATTAGATAAGCTGCAATCATTGTGTCGAAATAAGTTACATTTTCTGGTGCAAATCCATTTTTAAAAAGAAATTTCAGGTCAAACTTCAGGTTATGTCCGATGAGAGTTTTGCTATTTAATTTGCTAAAAATCAGTTCTAACTCATTGTCATTCCAGTCAATACCACAGTGTAATATCGGAAAATAAAAAGATTTCTCATTGAGAAAGCAAAAGCTAATTCCCACAAGTTCGTCTTGAAAAGGGTCAAGCCCATTGGTTTCCGTGTCAATCACAATAACATCTTCTTGCTCAAGAATTTTGAGCAATTTCTGCAACTTTACCAAATCATCAACCAATTCGTAATTAAATTCAAAATATTCGGCTTCACTTGATTGGGCTGAAGGTTCATCAAATAGAGTCATTTGCAAATTGGAAGATTTTTTGGGAAGTTCCCTGGGAACAAAATTGCTAATTCGCTCAGCCAAATTCCATATTTGTTGTTCCTTCAAATAAATAGCCAACTCATTCAATTTATCTGTGCTGAAAGCTAAATTCAAATCATCAAATCGCAACTCGGTAACAATCGTGGCAAGTTTTTGGGATAAAATGGCGTCCTCTTTATTTTCAATCAACTTCTTTTGCAACGAGTTAGGACATATTTTGTCAATGTTATCATAGATATTTTCTAAGCTTGAATATTCCAATAAAAGCTTTTCCGCACCTTTCTTCCCTATCCCTTTCACTCCGGGAATATTGTCGGCACTATCTCCCATAATCGCCAAATAGTCGACCATTTGACTCGGCAAAATACCCAACTTTTCTTGAACACAATCAGAGTTTATCAAGGAATTTTTACTTGGGTCATACATAGAGACACTTCCGTCTATCAACTGAAAAAAATCTTTGTCGCCTGACACAATAACAACGTCGTAATCCTCTTTCATCTGTGTAGCGAAAGAGCCAATTATGTCGTCAGCTTCATAGCCTTCTTTTTTTAGATTTTCAATGTTCAAGGATTTGAAAATGTTTTGAATAATTCCAACTTGGGAGATTAATTCCTGTGGCATAGGTGGTCGATTTGCCTTGTATTCGGGGTAAACGTTGTTGCGGAAAGAACCGCCTTTTTGATCGAAAGTAATAGCAATTTTATTCGGCTTAAAATCTTTGATAAAGCTAAAAAACATATTGAAAGTGCCGTAAATTGCACTGATGTTTTCGCCTTTGTCGTTGGTTAGAGGATTACGAGAAAAAGCGTAATGTGCTCTGTAAACCAAGGCACTGCCGTCGATTATGTATATTTTTTCTTTCACTTTCTTACCAACTTAATACGTTTTAGGGTTTTATTGTCCGACTTTTCAACTGTAAGCTGACAGTTGCCTATTCGGAGATTATCGCCAGTTTTGGGGATTGACTCCATTGTGAAAAGCATAAGACCTGCGATGGTGTTATAGTTTTGGCTTTCTGGCAAATCCAATTTGTATTCTTCGTTCAAATAATCTATCTCTGTTTTGCCATTTATCACGAACGTATTTTCGTTCAGTTGCTTAACCAAAACTTCGTTGCCCAAGTCGTATTCGTCCTCTATTTCTCCCACCAACTCTTCCAAAATGTCCTCAATAGTCACTATTCCCGAAGTACCTCCATAAGAGTCTACCAGCACACAAAATACGCTCTTATTGCTTTGCATATTTCGCAAAAGTTTGTCGATTTCGATGTTGTCTGGAGCAAAATGTGGCTTTCGCATTATATCTTTGATATTTTTTTTGTCGACTTGTAATAAATCGTACAAAGTCAAAATTCCAACAATTTTGTCGATAGATTCGGTATATACGGGAAATCTAGTATATCCGCTTTCTTTTGCCAGATTTATGGCTTCCTGCAACTGTTCATCTTCGTTGATAGCGACTATGTCCGTGCGAGGGGTCATAATTTTGCGAGCTTCCACAACGGAAAATTCCAAGCCTTCTTGGATTAAATCCTCTTTTCGTTCCTCGTCTTCGTCATCCAAGATACTGGCTAACTGATACGGCAAAATTTTTTCCTCTGATATTTTCTCGTCGCCTTCCAATTTTTTGATAATTCCCGAGATTACTAAACTAAATGGATAAAAAAGTTTATAGAAAACTAAGAATATTGGTAAAGATTTTTTCACCAATTCGTCAGGATATTCTTTGTACAAAATTTTTGGCAAACTCTCGGCAAAAATTACCATAAATCCCGAGAGGAAAAGAGATAAAATTTCGGACGAATAGGGAGCTTTAAGGCTTTTTGTGCAATAATAAGTAAACAAAGAAGCAAGGGCAATATTGGCTAAGTTGTTCCCAATCAAAATAGAGGAAATGACTTTTTCGATATTTGAGCACAAGGAGTATATTTTCTTAGATATTTTGCTTTTATCAGCCTCAAGTTTAAGAGCAATTTTGTCCAAGGTCAAAAATCCCGTTTCTAATCCTGAAAAAAAAGCGGACAAACAGAAAAACAAAAGCAAAAGGTAAATCATTTTTTTCGGCTAAATCGCAATCTCCAAACCATAAAAATCGCTTCAAAAATTATGCCTTTACTCATCTTCGACTGTCCCAACGTTCGGTCGGTGAAAACAATAGGAATCTCTTTGATTTCGAACCCTTTTCGCCATGCTTTGTAATTCATCTCAATTTGGAAAGAGTATCCTTCCGCATGGACTTTGTCAAGGTCTATTGCTTGCAACACTTTCGCTCTGAAGCACTTGAAACCACCTGTCGGGTCTTTTACATGCATTCCCGTAAGAAATCTCACATAAAACGACGCTCCGTAACTCAAAAACAATCTCTTTAGAGGCCAATTGACGATGTGAACACCTTTTATATAGCGAGAACCTATCACCAAGTCGGCATCTTTGCAGGCTTCCAGCAGTCTGGGAATGTCTTCGGGGTCGTGCGACAAATCGGCATCCATCTCCAAAATGTACTCATATCCTTTCTTCAAAGCGAATTTGAATCCTCGAATATAAGCCGAACCAAGTCCCATTTTTCGCGGTCTGACGATTAAATTAATTCTTGGGTCTTTGTCCGCCAACTCCTGTACCAATTCGTAAGTTTTGTCCGAGGAATTGTCATCAACAACCAAAATGTCCAAATCTTCTTTGGCTTTAAAAACCTTAGCAAACAAAGACTCTATGTTGCATCTTTCGTTGTACGTCGGGATAATTACCAGAGTATTATTCAAAGTAGCCTCTCTTCATATTTTCGTTGCTCTCCACCAACGCTTTAATTGGCTCTAAGGCATTAATAGAGCGAGTTTCAAGAACTTTCAGAATTGTTCCTCCACCAGTAAAGAAATAGTAATTCGGGTCGTCATCAGCTTTACGGAAGAGCGTAGGCAATCCCAATTTAAACTCTTGGTTGGTGTCGCCACCACCGTAAAGTTTGTGAGCTTTTTTGTTTTTATCGATAGCTGTATAAAGAGCTATGCTTCCATCCAAATAATGCGGACTAAAGCCCATAACAGCGTTAACAAAAATAGTTTTTGCGGAAGCCAGAGCGTTCTTTATATCTTCCTGCTCAACAAACGAAGGAGCAGCATCCACAATATAGCCGTGTTTGCTATTTTTTTGCATATCTTCCAGTCTTATTTCTTTCCAATTGGTTTCATCCTTGCCAGCCAAATCGTCCGCCTCTATGAGGTGCCTGATAAGAATAATTTTGTGCTCATAGTCTTTAACCTTTTCAATAAATTTTTTGGCTTGTTCTTTTTGCTCTGGCATAACGCCTGCAATGTCCAAATCGTACTTCGCTGCAATGTATGTATTGTAAATGTGACCGCCCAAAATCAAATGGTCAACAGATTTGATAATCGAAGTCAAAGTCTCTATTTTCGTGTCGAACTTCATTCCAGCTATCACGGCAATCATCGGCTTTTTGGGAGTTAACACGCTTTTCAGGTTTTGTACTTCGTATTGCATCAAATAACCAGCATAAGAGGGAAGATACTTGGCAACTCCGCAAGTTGAAGCGTGTGCTTGCCACGAACCGAAAGCATCGTTCACAAAAATATCAGCCAGCCCTGCCAATTGTTTACTCAAAATATCGCCTTCTTCTCCACCAGATTCTTCGCCTTCAAACCAACGTGTATTAGGCAAATAGATGCCACCGATTTTTCTCTTTTGCAATTTTCTTATCAAAATATTAATCGAGGTGTCAATAGTTTTGATTGGCTTACCAAAATCGATTCGTGGGATTATAAATTTGGTATAAAGTCGATTTTCCAAATATCTGACAATCGGTTCCACGGAATCCATATCTTTGATTTGGATATTTCCGTCTTTGCTACGAGGACGACCTACGTGGCTCATCAAAATAAGCCTTCCGCCACGCTCCACTATATTATAAAGAGTTCCAATGGTTCTGTTGATTCTCTCGGGGTCTTTTATCTCTCCCTTTTTCAAAACGTTATGGTCAACTCGAACCAACACAGTTTTACCTTTCACATCTGCGTCTTGCAACTTAGCGAATCTAATATCCACTTTAGGCTCCTTTTACAATTTTTAAATATATTTCTTTAGGATTAATATCTTCAATTTTCGCATCGGAAACAAAATTGTCGTAGTATTCGCCGAACTTCTCGGCATAGCCTTTGGCAACCCACTCTTTCATCAACTCTTCTCCCGACAGCTTTCCAGCAATATCTTTGCCAAAATACTCCAAGCACTTCATTTGGATTAGCATTCGGATATTCGGTTGCATCCTCGCCAAAAATTCTTTCAGGATACAATTATCGGACGAGCAATCATCATTGCAAATTCTTTTTAGAAATTTACGATATTCATCTTTCGAGTAATTGAGCATAGTCTTGTCCTTTTGGCACGAAAACTGGGTTCAGTCCTAATTTTCGCCAAAATATTTTTCTATTTTCGGAAAAACAAATTATTTTCTTCGAGCTGTCAGCAAGTTTGTATATATCCAAAAAAGTAGCGTTTTTTAAATCAGGGTCTCCCTCAGTAGCAGCAACATCAAAAGTTTCTTTTAATTTTTTAATTTTTGAATTGAACGGCATATCAATCAAAAAATGCTCTTTCTTGTCAGAAGTTGTTGGTAGATTTTTCAAAATGTCTTCTTTCTCAATTGTTAAGGAAAAAAGAAGAGTAAATGTTGGCAAAGGGTTTTCCCACGGAGAAAACTTGAAATTGCACAAATTTTCTTTTTTGCTTAAAATTAGAGAATTTTTGAAAGAGGAGAGCTTTTTCTTTTCTTGTGTGAAATCGATAACAATAGCATCTTTTTCGTCGTTGGGAATGAAATTCATGAATTTGACATTTTTTATGGAAACACACGAAGCCCAAAAATCTTTGAAGTTAATATTGCTAATAACGGTAATTTCGCCGAAACTATTATGCCAAGATTTTAGATAAACCAAAAAATCCAATGCTTCATAAAAATCAGAGCCAAGCAAAATGATGACTTTGGTTTTGTTTTTTATAAGAGAACCAAAGTCGATTTCTTTCGGTTTAAACAGCCCAAACATAATTTTCTGGATTCTCGTAATAATCTATTTTTTTGTTGTTCAAGTGTGCCACCGCATCGGAATTTTTCTTCACGCAGTCCATATCGTGCGTTATGATAATCGAGGTATATTTCCCTTTATCGTGTATGGAATTAATGAGTTCTATAATACCTTTGGAAGTCTTAGGGTCAAGCCCAGTTGTCGGTTCGTCGTAAATAATATACGTAGGATCCAACACAATCGACCTAGCAAGAGCAACTCGTTTCAGCATTCCACCAGAAAGCTCCGAAGGCATTTTGCTTAGCTCTTTCTCTTGCAAACCGACCATCGACAGCTTATTATACACAATGTCTTTTATTTCTCTTTCAGAGAGATTTTTGCGATGTTCAAAAAGAGGCAAAGCTATGTTTTGGTAAACGTTGAACGAATCCAAAAGTGCAGAACCTTGGAAAAGCATAGACAGATTTTTGCGAACCTCAAAAACATTTTTACCTTTGATTTGCTCTAAATCAGCACCTTCGATGTTGATTTTGCCAGAGGTTGGTTTTAATAGACCAGTGATACACTTCACCAAGACACTTTTACCAGAGCCACTCTCCCCCACAATCACGGTTCGCTTATTTTTTTTTATGGTTAAATTAACTCCGTCCAAGATAGTTTGTCCATTCAAAACGACGGATAAATTTTCGATTTCTATCATTTATTTGCAGAGTTTGTCCAATTCCGCTCTGAACATATTTTCTAGCTCTTCAACACGCTTTTTGCTGGTGGCTTCAAAACGCATAACAAGCACAGGCTGAGTGTTGGATGCCCTAATAAGCCCCCATCCATCTGCAAAATTAACTCGAACTCCATCAATGTCGATGCAATCGTAATTTTGTTCCATAAAAGACAGTTTTACCTTCTCAACTATGTCAAACTTTTTGCTGTCCTCACAATCAAATCTGATTTCTGGAGTGTTATAGACCTTGGGCAAATCTTCCAGCATTTGGCTAACCTTTTTATCACTCTTGCTCAAAATCTCCAAAAATCTACACGTTGCATAAATAGCATCATCAAAGCCAAAATATATGTCTTTGAAAAAAATGTGACCACTCATCTCGCCACCAAATTTTATCTTGTCTTCGCTCATTTTTTTCTTAATCATCGAATGCCCAGTTTTGTACATAATAGCTTTGCCACCGTGAGCGGAAACATCGTCGTAGAAATTTTTGGAGCATTTTACATCGGCAACCACTTTTTCGCCTGGATTATTTTTTAAGAAATCTCTAGCGAAAATATTCAAAATTTGGTCTCCGAAAAGCATTTCCCCATTTTCGTCAACTACGCCTATTCTGTCTGCATCTCCGTCCAAACCTATTCCAACAGCATAATCAGAATTTTTTACCTCACTAATCAAATCTTTCATATACTCAGGAACTGTCGGGTCAGGATGATGATTGGGGAACGTTCCATCTTGCTCACAATACAGCTCTTTCACATCCGCACCTATCCCTTTCAAGATAGCTGGGGCAATCGGACCACCTGCACCATTTCCTGCATCAATCACAACTTTTACAGGCTTTTCCAATGTAAAACGAGAAATCAAATCTTGTATGTAAAGTTCAACGATGTTGTCTTCTTTTGCTAAAGTTCCTTTTCCACTCACAAAATCTTCGTTCGCAATATAGTCGTAAATCTTTTGTATCTCGTCTCCAAAAATACTTCCCGTGCATCCGATATTCAGTTTGAATCCGTTAAATTCAGGAGGATTGTGGCTTCCAGTTATCATCACACCCGCATCGGTGTTTAGGTGCTGAATTGCCCAATATAAGCACGGTGTAGCCATAATTCCACCATCTACCACATCAACCCCACATTCAGTTAATCCCTTGCTAAACTTCTCAATATACAATGGAGAAGAAAGCCTGGCATCGCCACCGATTACACAAGTTTTAAAATTCCCTTTGATAAGGTAAGTTCCAAATCCTCTGCCCAAAAAATAGACGGTCTCAGGCGTCAAATCGTTATCAACAATGCCTCGGATGTCGTATTGACGAAAAATTTCTTTGTTTATAATAGTTTTCATAAGTTTCCTAATTGGTAAAAAAGTCAAAAATATTGCCCAAGGTCGAAGTTTGACCTTTATAAAGCTCCGAATATTTACATTTTGTACAAGTAACCACAGTGAATTTTCTATTTTGTATGTCAAAAATTTTGCTCAATCCTCCACCAGTAGCAGCCATTTCGTCTATCTCGCACTCCTTGTTTCCGCACTTCGGACAAACATATTCGTTATTCATTGTTTCCTCCTCACTTCACGACGTCAGGTTCGCAAAATATTCCTCAATAATCGGCGATATTTCTATCAATGCCTTTTTACGATGACTAATTTCGTTTTTTTGCTCGCTACTCAATTCACTAAGAGTTTTGTCATATCCGTCGGGAATGAAAATATTGTCGTAACCGAAGCCTCTATCACCTTTCTCTCCAAGAGCAATTTCGCCAGTCATTCGTCCTTCGCAACTTCCAATCATCTTCCCTTCGGCATCGCAAAAAGTGATAACTGCGGAAAAATATGCTTTTCGGTTGGATTTGCCAGCCAACTCCTTCAATAGTTTCGCTCTATTATCAGCAAAACTGCATCCTTCACCAGCATATCTGGCAGCATAAATCCCCGGTTGCCCGTTCAAAGCATCAACGAACAATCCAGTGTCATCAGCAATTGCAGGTTTTTTGGTTGCCATAGCAACGACTCTTGCTTTTTTAAGGGAGTTCCCTTGCAAGCTGTCTTGGTCTTCGTCAACTTCGGGCAACTCCAAATCCAAGGCTGACAAAATTTTATAGCTTGTATTACCAAGGATTTCTTTGATTTCCTTGACTTTATGCAAATTGCCAGTAGCAAGAATAAGTTCTATTTTCATCGCGATTATTTTTTCTTTTTTTCTTCTTTTATCTTTTTGTTCAGGTACTCAATGTTGCTTTCTAACACTTTCACATTCAAATCGTCGGGATTGATTTTGGTCAAAATTTTCAGAGCTTTTTTGTAATTAGCCAGAGACTTTTTGTACTCTTTGTTGTTCATATAAGCAAGCCCTAAGTTGTTGTAATCCACAGCGGTAACTATGTTGTCTTCGCCTAAATTTTGTTGGTCAATCTCAAGTGCTTGACTAAAAAACTTGATAGCGTTTTGAAAATCCGCATTGTCTCTGTAAATCTCACCCAAATTTGTGAGAGAAGCTGCCATTCTTGCAAAGTCGTCTCTGCTCTTTTTGGGCAAACTTTTCAAAATTTCCAAGCATTTCATCAAGTTAGCTCCTGCCAACCTGTACTTTTTTTCTTCCAGATATACACCGCCAACATTGTTGTAAAAACTTGCCAGAACAGCACTTGGCTTTTCGCCATTCAATTGCTTGTATAGAATAAGAGCTTTTTCGTAAAACTCTTTCGCTTTGTCGTATTGCTTGTCCGAACCGTAAGCTCCAGCAATATTATTAAACAGGATGATGTACAACTGGTGATCGTCTTCCACCGTGCGTCCGTAGTAAAGCAGAGCGTTTTCGTATTCGGCAATCGCCTCTTTGATTTTCGCATTGTTTTGGAATTCCATTCCCTTGCGAACTGATTCCCCAGCTATAGTTAGCCATTTTTCTTGATTTACATTATAATAAACTTTAACTCCCGCAAAAACAAGAGCAACCAAAATGATTACAGAAGCTATAATCCATAACAATTTCTTATTCATCGTTTCCTCCTTTGAAATTCACAAAATCTTTAATTTTTTTTAAAATTTTTCCCGATGTTTGTTTGTTTGCCACATCAACTATTTTCTTCACAAGTTGCAACATATCCTCTTCTCCGCTCCAATTATCCAAGATTATTTTATTATCAACCTCTTTGAACAAACTGTCAAGAGCAAAAATTGCAACCACCAAATCGTCCAAAAACCCAACGAACGGAATGAAGTCGGGAACAATATCAATAGGCAACAAAAAGTAGGCCGCAATTGCCGACATAAATAGTTTGTTGGAAACGGAAAGCCTTTTTTCCAAAGACAACCTGCCAACCAAAACGAAAATATCTGGCAATAAGAAAAGATAGTCGCTCAAGTTGGATGTGTCATCAACGGAATTCCTTTTGATGGCAAATTTTCCCCGTAGCTTTTCGTAAAATTGAAACCGTCTTTCTTCCCTAAGAAAAATCTCTTTACTTGTGTCCATTTTTGTTGTCATCCTCGTTTCAATTATTTAATTTTCGCAAATAATTTTTGCACCATCTCTGTTAATGGCAGAACAATAGCTTTGCGAATCGATTTGCAATCTATTAAAAATCGTTTTTATTTCTCTACAAATATTTTCAGCCAAATTTTTATCTTTGCTCATTACAAAAATAGATGGTCCTGAGCCTGAAATCCCGCAACCTAATGCTCCCATTTCGAGAGCAATCTTTTTTATCTGCAAAAAATTTGAAATTAATTTGGCTCTGTATGGCTCTACCAACACATCTTGTAGCCCAAACCTTATCATTTCTTCGTTCCCTTGGCTAAGTCCCAAAAGCAATGATGACAAGTAACCTGTTTGCCTCACGACATCTTCCATCGGGATCGACTTCGGTAAGACATCTCTTGAGTCGGAAGTTTTTATCTCTAAGTCGGGATGAACTACTCCTATATACAAATCCAAATTAAACTCAATTTCGTCAACTCTCAGAGGGTTGTAGGAACTAACAGAGACTATCCCTCCGAGCAAAGATGGTGAAACATTGTCCGCATGAGCACTGCCACAAGCAATCTTCTCTCCCTGCATCGCAAACCGCACCAGCTCTTTTTTTGTCAAAGGCTCGCCAAGAAGACAGTTGGCAGCGAAAACTCCTGCCACAGAAGAAGCAGACGAAGACCCCAAGCCACTTCCTATAGGCATCTTCTTGTGGATTTCAACCTCAAATCCTTCTTGATAGCCCATGTAATCCAAATACGATTGGATGGCAACTGTCGCACAATTTTTCTCCGATTCCAAAGGCAGTTTACCTTGGTCGCCTTCTATCTTGGTAATGACAAGACCAGGCGATTCTTTTTTGGTTAAAACAACCTCGTCACCAGGGTAATCTATAGCTAATCCCAACAAGTCGTAGCCAGAATTTAAATTGGCAACTGTCGCAGGAGCAAAAACTTTAATTTCATTCATAAATTTACCAAAAATGCATCTCCATTAAAATCGCACACTGAAAAAGCGATATAAAGCAAAAAGCTCAATTTGAAGATTAATGTCAAGTTTCTTTGGGCTCTTTTTATCAGGAAAATTTTGTTGAATTTTGCTTGAATTTCTATTCTATTTAATAGTCAACTTTGAACAAATACAAACCATTTGCGGGAGCACAAAATTTGTATTTGGCTGAAGTTTCGTTGCCGTTTAAAATTTGCAATATTTTTTCTGGTTCCGCTCTTTCTTGATGCAGGATAAAACAGGCTCCAACAATCCTCCGTATCATATTGTGCAAAAACCGATTGCCTGAGATTTCCCAAAAATATGAGTTTTCATCACGCCATATATTAGCCGAAAAAATATAGCAATTATGGTTTGTTATCTCTGGATTTGCTTTACAAAAGTTGGTGAAATCGTGCTCACCATGCAGAAGTTCCAAGTAACTATTGATTAGCCCACAATCCAATTTTTCAAAATATAGATAAGCAAAATAGTTGTGATTGAAGGCAGTTAGCTGGTTGGTAAGATTGTATCGGTATGTCCTCTTTTTGGCATGGTAGCGTGCATGAAAATCGTCCGGTACTATTTCCACTCCATCAACTCTGATGTTAGCAGGCAATAAGCTATTCAAGGCTTTTTGCAGGCTTTGAGGATTCATGGAATCTATAGGAAAATCGAGATGAACAGGTTGGCACAAAGCGTGTACTCCTGCGTCGGTTCTTCCACTGGCGACGATAGAGATTTTCTCATTGCAAATTTTATACAAAGTAGCTTCCACAACCTCTTGAATTGAAACGCCGTTCGGCTGATATTGCATTCCAACGTAGTTGGCTCCATCGTATTCTAACGTCAATTTCAATCGTCTCATTAGGCATCCTCGCTCAAGGAATGCTTAATTTGTGCAGGCAACTCTTTGTAATCGACTAACTCCGATTTAGTTGGCAAGATTATTTGAAAATAGTTGCCATAGCTTTTGGTGAATATTCTGTTATCATAGCTGACGAGAACGCCAGAATCTTCTTTACTGCGAATCAGTCTACCAAAGCCCTGCTTGTATTTGAGCAAGGCGTTGGGTAACATATAATGAATGAAAGAATTTTTGTTCTCGTTTTGCAAATATTCCAAATTCGCCTCCACCAAAGGGTCTGTGGGAACAGCGAAAGGAAGTTTGTACAAAATCAAAAGTTGAAGAGCTTGCCCTGAAATGTCGATTCCTTCCCAAAAGGAGCTTGTAGCCAGCAAAATGCTTGTCTTGACATCACGAAATTCCTCCAATAGCGATTCTCTACTCTTACTACCGTCTTGCGATAAAATCAGTCGATTCCCCAAATTGTCACACAAAAAATCCCGAGCTTTTTTTATATCAGCCAGCGATGTAAACAAAATCAAACTTCCTACTTCGTTCTCTTGCAAAATGCTTAATATGTTGGCGAAAATTTGCTGTTCTCCTGTTTTTGAGCCAGGCAAATCAAGCCCTTTGGCAACAAAAACCTTGCTCTGCTTTTCATAGTTGAAAGGCGAACTGACCAATTGTTTTGCAATTTTATCTTGATTTTCTACCAAATTTAGACCCATTTTGGAACTGAAAAAATCAAATTTCCCTCGCAAAGCGATGGTAGCGGAACAGAATACCAAAGACTCTGCCCTATCGTACAAAATCTCTTTAATTTTCTCACTGATTTGGATAGGCGTGTAGTTGATAGACAGCGAGTAAAAACTTTCACCTCCCGAGAGCCACAGACAGTTGTTGATGTAGTCAGGATTGGTCAATGTTGTGAAAAAAAACAGATAGTTTTGACATTCCTCTTTGATTTGCCCCAGTTTCTCTTTAATTACATCGTAATCGACAAATGTAGCTTTCTCTTGCACATCAACGAGACTCCCCAAAAGAAGCAAATCCGAAAATATTTTTTGGAAATCTTGAGAAGCTTTTGCTAAATGCTTCACCGCAATCATCTCTTTTAGTCTGAGTTTCCCATAGCTTGCCCTGCCCTTAAAAAACAAAAACACTTCCCTATAAAACTCTTCTATGGAACTGATTTTACTTACTTTATCCGATAAATTTTGCAAGATTTTATCAAACTCTTTTTTGTCATTCGATAGAATATTGCTCGCAGCCAGTTTCGCCTTGATTAAAGGAATTATGCCTTTCTGAAATTTGTTTTTTTTGTTATGGATAGAATCAAGGAATTTCGACAACTCCCAATAACTAACCTGCATGCCCAAATGTGACAAAGCCACTGCGTGAAAATTGTGTGCTTCATCTATCACAAAATTTTCTGCCGAATTCAAAGTCGGCATGTCGTTGAGCAACTCCATCATCAAGAGCGAATGATTTACAATGACCAAATCGCTTTTTTTAGCCAAATTCTTTGCTTTGTACAGATAGCAGTCTTTATAAAACGAGCATTTCCTGTTAGTGCAAAAATTAGAGTCGCTACAAATTTTGTTCCACAATCTAAATCCTTGGTTGAACCCCGAATGATAGCTAATGTCGCCTGTGTTGGTGAACCAAATCCATGGTAAAATCAAAAACATCTGAGTAAACTCTTTTTTCGAGAGGTCGAAGCTGTCGTTCTTCAATTGATTGAACTTGCTCATACACAGATAATTAGACCTGCCTTTCAGCAGACAAGCCTTGAAGCTGATTGGCAAGCTCTCCATCAGTACAGGCAAATCTTTTTTCATCAATTGGCGTTGCAGGTTCATGGTGTTGGTGGAAATGACAATTTGTTTGTCCGTGGCTTTGCTATAGATAATCGAAGGCAACAAATATGCCAAAGACTTCCCTGTGCCCGTTCCAGCTTCTGCGAGCAAAATCTGTCCACTTTCAAAAGCGTTCAAAACATTTTCAGCCATCAAAATCTGAGATTGTCTTGTTTGGTAGAAATCAAACTTTTTACTCAACAAGCCGTCTTTGTCAAAAAAATCGCTTACCGCTACCTCTTTTTCTTCAGGAGCGATGTGTTCAAAATAGTTTACATCTTTTTGATATTTGCCTAAATTGGCTTTGGTCAATATGCTTTGTGAGAGCAAAAATCCCGACATTTCGTTAAGAAAGTCTATTCCGTTCAAACTCCCCTCTTTACCAAAATCGTACATCAATTTACACAGTTCGGGAGTGAATTTGCTTTGGACATAGTCTAAAACATTGGTTACCAAATCAGCAAAAAATCTGTTTCTGTCTTTTACGTTTTGCAATGAAGGAACGGTTAAATCAAACCTTTTGCCCATAGAATCCAAAGAATGCGAAGTCAAAAAAGGCAAAATTGATTTGCAAATCCACAAGAAATCTTGAAATCCTTGTTCTTGCAAAAAGTGACTTAACTCCTGAGTGGCAAAAACAAAAAGAGGTTCCTTCCCTGATTTTTTTTGGATTGCTTCTACAATGTCATCTATCTCAAATTCGTTAAAATGTTTTATTTTTTTGGAATACTTTTCGGGAAATACCCATTCGGAAGATTTGGACAAATATATACAATTTTTAGAAACTTTACCTTTTCCATAAAAAAACAAGTTGAAATAATCTGGATAGCTTTTGTTGGTGGAAGAAGCAATCTCAACAACCCAAAAAGCAAAATCGTCAACAAATCTCATCATAGAATAATCATGGCGTCGCCATAGCTAAAAAAGTTGTATCCGTCAGCAACCGCTTTTTTGTAAGCGTTCATTGTGTTGTGATAGCCTGCAAATCCAGCGACCATCATAATAAGCGTGGATTCCGGCAAATGAAAATTGGTAATAATCCCGTCTATCACATTGAATTTCTTCCCAGGATACAAAAAAATTTTTGTTTCTTTTTCTCCGTGAGCAACAAATTTTTCGGCATCAAAAAAACTTTCCAGAGTTCGAACAGACGTCGAACCGACCGCAATTATGCGATTTCTTCTCTCTTTGGTTTTTCGGATAAGCTCTGCCGATTCTTTATCAATCTTGCAAAATTCGTTATGCATTTCGTGGTTTAATATGTTTGGAGTGCTCACAGGCAAAAAAGTCCCAAGACCCACATGCAAAGTAACAAAAGTTTTCTTAACTCCCTTGCTTTCCAATTTTTCCAACAATTCATCTGTGAAATGCAATCCCGCCGTTGGTGCTGCTACAGAGCCATCTTCTTTAGCATAAACAGTTTGATACCGCTGCTTATCCAACTCAACAGCGTCCCTTTTGATGTATGGTGGCAAAGGCATTTTGCCGATTTTATCTATCCAAGACTTGACGGAATTTTCATCGGAAGAAACCAATTTTATTACGTTAGTTTGCCCGTCTTTACTAATTACTTCGGCTTCCAAACCAAAATCAAGTCTAATTGCCGACCCTACTTTCAATCGGGAAGCAGGTCTCAATAAGCATTGCCAAAAATCGTTATCCAGCTCTTTGAGCAAAAAAATCTCTATCTTGGCTCCTGTAGATTTGTGTCCAAACAGTCTTGCAGGAATTACTTTGGTTTGGTTTAACACAAGTAAATCTCCAGAATGCAAAAAATCAACGACATCGGGAAAGGTATAATTGGCACACTCTCCAGTGATTTTATTCAAGTGCATTAATCTGCAACTGCCTCTATTTTCGGGGGGACTTTGAGCGATTTGACTTTCGGGAAGATTAAAAAAATAATCTTTTGTGTTTAGATAATTCAAAGTCTTTCTACTTTTCTTAAGATTGCTTTGAATTTGCCGAATAAGAACTTGCTCTCAAGCAAAATAGGCATTTTTTCTTCGTCCGCTGTCAAGTAGATAACAATTTTGCCCTCGTTTTTAAATAAAGCGTTATTAGCCAAAATAGGTCGTATTTTGTAACATTCTATTTTTTTGTCGAACAAAGGCGAGTAAACTTTTTCTTTGCCAAGAAAGAGAACCTTGGCAAAATAGTTGTCCCCATCAGCAGTAACTTTGATATAAAAAGGTTCTTTTTTTTGAGTAAACTCTTCCAAATCTTTTAATCGCGTCAGATAAAAAGCAGACAAAATATCTCGAGTTTCTTCGGGAATTTTCATCACAGATCTTTTGTACTTTTCTTCTTTGAAATCGTACTTTTCGTAAGAACTCAAAAGTTTTCCGTGAAAATAATAATGAACCCTTCTCTGTCTGTAACTGCCCTCGTTAAGCTCTTTGCTGAATTTAAGTGATAGCAAATTATCCTGACTCCAAATCGAAGTGATAGTGTCTCTGACTTTGTAAAAAGCGTCAAAAAAAGAGTTCGATTTGGCGGTAGATTCTATTTTGTAAACGGCAACAGGTTCGTCCTGAATTAGCGGTTCGCAATAAGTTTCCTTTCTTATGCTAAGAGTAGCTTCACCCGCTGTGATAAAGCCGTATTCCAAAGAAAAAGTTAACTTTTCAGGAGTTTCAAAAGAAAAAATACTACCAAAAACCGCAATTTTTAGTAGTATTAATATTAATTTTTTCATAAAAATACTCCCCAAAAATTAACATTTTCGAGGAGAGAATAAATTTATCTATTTTTCTTTTTATGTCTGTCTTTACGAAGTCTTTTTTTTCTTTTGTGAGTACTTATTTTGTTTCTTTTTCGTTTTCTTCCACAAGGCATCTATCTATTCTCCTAAACTAAGATTTATTACTTTCGATAACATCGTCTTTAAAAGACTTGGAAAATTTAAAAGTAGGCACAACACGTGCAGGAATTTCAACTTCTACACCAGTTTTAGGATTTCTACCAATACCTGATTTGCGGATTTTGTTTTTAAAAGTCCCAAAACCTCTGATTTCGATATGGTTACCTTCTTTTAAACTCTCGATAGTTGATTCCAAAAAAGCATCAACAACAATAGCCACGTCTTTTCTTATTATTCCAGTATCTCTAGAAATTTTTTGAACTAAATTTGCTTTTGTCATAATTTCTTCCTTTATCTAATCTCTTCCATCTCAACTTTTTATCTACCTAACTTTTGTCAAGACAAAAAAATCATCTAACTTAATTAGTAAGCAAAAGTTGGTGTTTCAACTCCAGTTCACAAAAACGGTGACCTTATAAAAAAGCCACCGTCAAAGTTTCATTTACCCTAAAAATGTAGCCAAAGCTATTGAGTATAGCTTGGTTTGTGTGCTGTCGCCTCTGGAAGCTAAAATGCAAGGAACACTTGTTCCCATTACCACAGCAGCGAATTTGCTTTCGGTAAATCTGGAGATAGTTTTGTAAAAAACGTTTCCAGCTTCAATTGCGTTGAAGAGCAAACAATCGGCATCTCCTGCAACTTCCGATTTTACGCCTTTGATTTCGGCACATTCTTTGCTAACCGCTACATCCAAAGCCAAAGGTCCATCAATTATGCAATTCTTTATCTGACCTCTATCTGCCATTTTGGAGAGCATAGCAGCTTCCACACAAGAAGGAATTTTGTGTTGCATTTTTTCTATAGCAGTGATAGGAGCGATTTTTGGTCTTTCTATGCCGAGCGATCTCGCAAATTTCGCTAAATAATTGGCAATAGCGACTTTTTGTTCAAAAGTCGGTGCAGGAACAACCGCTCCATCCGAAAACATCAAAAGTTTATGATACGAAGGATTGTCGACAATGCCTATATGCGAAAGAACAGATTTGGGAGGAAGCAAGCCTTTCTCCTTGTTCAAAAGGCATCTGAGATAGTTGTCGGACGAAATAAGCCCTTTCATTATTATATCGCCTTTTCCTTCTTTTATCAGAGAAACAGCTTTTTGACCAGCTGGAATTTCTTCAGGCTCATCCACAATTGTAAAAATAGCAGGGTCAATTTTTTCTTTTTGGCAAACCTCAAGAATTTTGCTTTTATCCCCGACCAAAGTAACGTCCACAATTCCCAAAACGATAGCTTTGCTGGTAGCCTCGATGGAGTGTGAATCTTGTCCGAAAGCAACTATTAGTCGTTTCTTAGTGGTAGCTTTTGACGCCTCTTCCAAGGCCATGTCCAAGCTTGTGATAGGTTTCATTTTTATTCCTCACTTGATTTCTTTTTGTACGTAAGGAAAAAATCCCTTTTGCAAATGTCAAATAAAAAAGCCGACAGAAACAAATCTATCGGCTAAAATGTATTTTACTTAAATTTACTTAATCAATGCAAGCAATACTCCAGCAGCAACAGCTGAACCGATAACTCCTGCAACGTTAGGTCCCATAGCGTGCATCAACAAGAAGTTCGAACGATTTTCCTCTTGTCCCACTTTGTTCACTACACGTGCAGCCATTGGCACGGCAGAAACACCAGCAGCACCAATAAGCGGGTTAACCTTGCCACCACTCATTTTGCACATAATCTTACCGAACAAAACACCAGTAGTAGTTCCCACGATGAAAGCAACAAGCCCAAGAATTAAAATTCCTATCGTGTTGAAGTTAAGGAAATTCTCAGCAGCCAACTTACTACCAACTCCTAAGCCCAAAAATATGGTAACGATGTTCATCAACTCGTTTTGAGCGGCTTTGCTCAATCTGTCCACAACACCACATTCTTTCAGCAAGTTACCGAATGCAACCATACCGATTAGCGGTGTAGCTGATGGTAAAAACAATGCACAAAGAGAAAGCAAGATAAGAGGGAACAGAATTTTTTCCAGTTTTTTAACCGGTCTCAAAGTTTCCATCTTAATCATTCTTTCTTCTTTGGAGGTGAAGAACTTCATGATTGGCGGTTGGATAATCGGCACCAAAGCCATATAAGAATAGGCAGCAACTGCGATTGGACCAAGCAAATCAGGTTTCAATCTGGAAGTCACAAAAATTGATGTAGGACCGTCAGCACCACCAATGATACCGATAGAACCAGCAGCAGCCAAATCGAATCCTTCAAAACCTATGGAGGGAATAGCAGGCATAAGCAACGCTCCCAACAAAGCAAAGAAAATACCAAACTGAGCAGCAGCCCCCAAAAGCAAAGTTTTAGGATTAGCAATCAGCGGACCAAAGTCAGTCATAGCACCAATTCCCATAAATATCAACAACGGGAAAACACCTGTTTTGATACCAACTGAATAAACATAATGCAAAATCCCTTCAGCTTCGTTAAAACCTGCAAAAGGAATATTAGAAAGTATCGCACCAAAAGCCATCGGCACCAAGATGAGCGGTTCAAAGCCTTTTTTGATACCAAGATAAAGCAAAACAAAGCCAACAAAAATCATAACAAGATTTTTCCACCCTGAATTTACAATAAATCCTCTCAATCCAGAACCTTCGTACAAATCTACAAAACCACGTCCTACAGAAATACCCTGATTGGCCAAAAGTGTGGAGCACGCCAACATCAAAACCAAAGCAACAACTAATTTTTTAAATTTCATAAGCCAAATCCTAAAAATATTTTAATCTACAACAAACAGAGGATCGCCTTCGGCTACAGTATCTCCTTGCTTAACCAAGATTTCTTTGATAGTTCCTGCTTTTTCTGCAAAAATATCGTTTTCCATTTTCATAGCTTCCAGCACCAACACAACTGTATCTTGAGATACGCTATCACCAACAGAAACATTGATAGAGGCGATTTGCCCAGCGATGGGTGAAGTTACACTCCCAGCAACAGCACCAACAGCAGGCTTAGCAGCTGGAGCAGCAGCTACAGGGGCAGCTTTTTTTGCTGCAACCTTAGGAACAGCTTTTGACACAGGAGAAGCAGATTTTACAATCGGTGCTCCACCTTCAGATTTAACGGTTACTTTATAGTCCTTCCCGTTTACGGTCACAATTAAGTTTTCAGACATTTTTACTCCTTTCGTAACACATACGTGTTTTTCTATTTTTTCTTTATTTTTTTCAATTTTATAATAAATGGACTCTTTCGCTTCACCCTTTAAGAAAGCAATTCCTTTCTCTTTGCAGGTGGCAACGATGAAAATATTTTCGTCGTTCACTTTGAGACCATTTTCTTTCAAAATACTTTTTGCCAAAGGGACGCCATCTTCCAAAATATCCAACGGATTGTTCCCTGCAAAAGGCTTTTTGCCCAATTGCTTTTCGGCAAGGGCTACAATCTCGCTGTCAGCAGGTCTTGGGGTTTTGCCAAAGTAACCCAAAACCATATTCCCATAACCATCAGTAATTTTCTTCCATCTGCCTTGCACAACATTTGTAAACGCTTGTTGGAAATAGAATTGGCTCACTGGGGTAACACTTGTGCCAAATCCACCCTTGGCAACCACTTCCGACATCTCCTCAATAACTTGAGGGAAAAGATGCAGAGTATTGGTGTCACGCATCATCATGGTGTTGGCAGTAAGAGCTCCACCAGGCATCGGTGACAAAACTATGTTGGCAGAGGTTTGCTTCGCTTCCATAGGCATCATGTATTTACTCATGCAATCTTCAAAAACTTTGCGAGACTTCAAAAGCTTTTTGTAGTCAATATCCAAGGTGTAGTCAGTTCCTTTCAGAATGTGCCATATCGACAAAATGTCAGGTTGCCCAGTACCTCCAGAAACAGGATATTGAGCCAAATCAATCCCATCAATTCCAGCTTCAATAGCTGCCAATATGCAGTTTGCACCTATCCCCGCAGTGTCGTGAGTGTGAAACCACAAAGTCGCTTTGTCGCCCAATTTTTTTCTTGCTTTTGTTACAGTTTCAAAAACTATTTTTGGAGGACACGTTCCCGATGCATCTTTGAAAACCAAAGAGTCAAACGGGATTTTTTTATCCAAAATATCGTCCAGTTTTTCCATGTAGAAATCAGCTGTGTGCACGCCTGAATCTAATAGACCAGGGGCAAGCCCCATAAGAGCTATGGAAATTTGGTGATGCAATCCTTCTTTGGAAATGCAATTACCAGAATAATTTAGGTTTTCAATGTCGTTCAAAGCATCAAAATTTCTGATATATGTCGCTCCGTGCTTTTTGAAAAGTTTGGCGTGCATCTTGATGATGTCTTTCGGTTGTTGCGAAAGCCCTACAACGTTGATACCTCTCGCCAAAGTTTGCAATTTAACTTTTTTGCCCACGGTAGCACGAACTTTGTCCATCATATCAAAAGCGTTTTCGTTGCAATAAAAAAACAAACTCTGGAATCTAGCACCACCGCCAAATTCAAAATGCTCAATTCCTGCATCCACAGACGCCTTGATTGCAGGCAAAAAATCTTCGGTTTTTACCCTTGCTCCATACACAGACTGAAATCCATCCCTGAAGGATGTATCCATAAATTTTATCTTCTTCAAAGACATTGTTTAACCCCTAAGTTATCTACTACAAGCGACAGCTGCACTGATAACGGCAATCAATTCATCGTCTTGGTTTTTTCCAGCACTTCCACCTACTTTCGCAGATGAAGACTCAAAACATGATTGAAATTTTTGGATTAACTTTGAACTTGCTATCATAGATACACAAATAATAACCAAAAAAGCAAATACTATCCCTGTACCTAAAATCATAATATTAACACCATCAATAAACATCTCGACTCCTCATATTTTTTTTACGTAACTTTTGCATAGCGAAAATGTTGTCAAACGTTTTTCATTATATTTTAAAAGGCAAATTTTGTTCTATTGTATTCATGGAATTGTGGCAGACTTTAGTGCTAATTAGCCGAAGAAATAACCAAGAATTCCAGCTAACACGAGGGATGGCAACATATTTATCACGGGGATTTTTTTTAATTCCAAAATATTCAAAGCTAATCCCAAAAGAATTATTCCTCCCACAGATCCAATTAAACTGATAGCCAAAATAGGTAAAAAATTGCCAAACAAAATCACCAATAAAGTTAGTGAACCTTGAATAATTAAAATTGCGAAAGAAGAAAAAATAACGCCTCTTCCAAAGGAAGCCGCCAAAAAGACAGAGGTAATTCCGTCCATAACCGATTTTGTGAAAAACAGCGTTGGAGTTTTTCCACTCCCCTCTTCCAGAGCTCCCAATATTACCAGAGAGCCTGTACAAAACAAAAGAGTAGATGCAATAAACCCTTCAGCAAAAGTGTTTCCATTGCCACCGAATTTTTTTTGTAAATATTCAGCAAAGCTGTTCAAATGGGATTCCAATTTCAATAATTGTCCGATGATAGAGCCAAAAATCAACGACAAAACCATAAAGATGATTTGCTCCACTTCCAATGCCATTTTAATGCCCAAAAAAACAACAATTAGCCCAATAATTTGAAAAATAATTTCTGTTGATTTTTTGGGAAGTTTTGACTTTAGTAATATCCCCAAAACAGAGCCAACCAACACTGTGGCTGTATTTACTAGCGTTCCTAACATTTTCCCCTCTATTTATTATGCTTTTGCAAGCTGAGATTTACAATTTTGTCGATGAGAGATTCAAAACTAATTTCTATCGACTTTGCCGACATGGGAACTAACGATGTATCGGTCATCCCAGGCAAAGTGTTTATTTCCATAAAATAAAATTTTTCCCCATCATACCTAAAGTCAACTCGGGAATAAACTTTCGCTCCAATCGCGTTATGTGCCAAAACAGCAAGCCGCTGAATTTCCAAAGTCTCTTGCTTTGTGATTTCAGCAGGAGTTATGTATTCGGTTAATCCCTTGGTGTACTTATTCTGAAAATCAAAAAACCCATTCTTCGGCTTTATCTCTATCACGGGCAATGGGTTGCCATCCAAAATCGGAACTGTCAGTTCTCTCCCTTCTATATACTCTTGGCAAATAATCGAAGAGCTATATTGAAAAGCTGTTTTGATAGCGGGCAAAAGTTCATTTTCGCTTTCCACAACGGATATTCCCACGGAAGAGCCTGCATCGTTTGGTTTGACCACAACGGGAAATTCTCCTTCCCATGCCTCATCTTCGCTCTGGAAAAGTTTGCCTTCGATTATCGGCACACCATAATATCCGACCAGTCGTTCGCAAAGAAATTTATCCATTGCCACAGCACACGACTTGGAATCCGAGCCTGTGTAAGGGATTTTTTCCAACTCCAATAATCCTTGCAACAAGCCGTTTTCGCCTTCTCCGCCATGCAAAGCATTAAAAACTAAGTCACAATTGATTTTTTTGATTTCGCTAATTAGCTCAAAGTATGAATATTCAGAAGGGTCAATCAATACGGTGTTGTGACCAAGAGCCTGCAAAGCTTTTTCCACAGCTCTGCCACTTTTGCAAGAAACTTCTCTTTCGGGTGACCGACCTTTGTATAAAACAACTATTTTCACTTTTTCTCCAGTTATAATTCTACAAAATTTTTGTTATCGTGGTGCAAGTCTTATTTCTCCATAAAAAAAGTAAACTATTAAAACAAACAAAAAAGGCGAATTTGGTTAAATCCGCCTTTTAAATATTTGTAACTATTTGATTACATCATTCCTGGCATTCCACCGCCCATTCCTGGCATTCCAGCAGGCATGGACGCACCGCCTTCTTTTTCCACTTCTGTGATAATGCACTCTGTGGTCAAAATAAGCCCCGCAATGCTCACGGCATTTTGTACAGCGTTACGCACAACCTTTACAGGGTCAACCACGCCAGCTTCCACAAGGTCGCAAAATTCGCCAGTTGCAGCGTTATAGCCATAATCTTTTTTATCCAAATTCTCAAGGACTTTATTTACGATTACAGAACCCTCAACTCCTGCGTTAGCAGCAATTTGTTTGGTCGGAACGGTTAAAGCTTTTTTCAAAATATCCAAAGCGATTTTTTCTTCCTCGGAATAATTTTTGCTAGCTTTCACATCGCTCACTGCCTTCATCAAGGTCAAGCCACCTCCAGCAACAATTCCTTCCTCAACAGCGGCTCTTGTAGCGTGGAGAGCGTCGTCCACTCTGGCTTTTTTCTCTTTCATCTCAGTTTCAGTAGCAGCACCAATCCTCAAAACAGCAACACCACTGGAAAGTTTAGCCAATCTCTCTTGCAATTTTTCTTTATCGTAGTCGGAAGTTGTGCCTTCGATTTGCATTTCGATTTGAGCAACTCTTTCATCAACTTTGTCTTGTTTGCCTGCTCCCTCGCGAATAGTCGTATTGTCTTTGTCAACTATCACCTTTTTAGCAGAACCCAAATCTTCGATTTCAGTTGCTTCCAAAGTTTTTCCAACTTCTTCGCTAATCAAAGTCGCACCTGTGAGAATAGCAATGTCTTGCAACATTTCTTTGCGTCTGTCGCCAAAACCAGGAGCCTTGACAGCACATACATTCAGAGTTCCTCTCAATTTATTGATAACAAGTGTGGAAAGTGCTTCCCCTTCTATATCTTCTGCAATAATAAGCAATGGTCTGCCACTTTGAGCAACTTTTTGCAAGAGCTCCACGATGTTTTTCATAGAAGAAATTTTCTTGTCGTAAATCAAAATATAAGGATCGTCATATTCGCAAATCATCTTGTTGGCGTCAGAAACAAAGTAAGGTGAAACATAACCGCGATCGAATTGCATACCCTCAACTTTTTCCAAATATGTGTCAATCGACTTAGCTTCTTCCACGTTGATGATACCGTTGCGACCGACTGAATCCATAGCATCAGCAATGATTTTGCCAATCTCTTCGTCATTGTTAGCAGAGATAGAACCAACTTGAGCAACCTCTTTGCTGGTTTTAATATCTTTCGCCAAGCCTTTGATGTTTGCCACAACCTCTTTGGAAACTTTCAACAAAGCGTTCTTGAGAAAAATCGGATTAACTCCTGCTGTCAAAAATTTAAGACCTTCATCCAAGATAGCTTGAGTTAAAATAGTAGCTGTAGTAGTTCCGTCTCCCGCAACATCGTTGGTTTTTTCGGAAACTTCCTTGCATAGCTGTGCACCCATATTTTCGTATTTGTCTTCTAATTCAATCTCTTTAGCTATGGTAACGCCGTCGTTGGTAATCACTGGAGAGCCAAAACTTTTATCAAGTACAACATTTCTGCCTTTCGGTCCAATAGTTACCTTTACAGCATCAGCCAACTTATCCACGCCAGCCTTCAAAAGATTTCTAGATTCATGAGAAAATTCCATTTTCTTTGCCATTATATCCTCCTAAAATTTGTTTTTAGCAATCTAATTAATATAGTGCTAATTCTTTTCTGTGATAAATGCTGTCAAACAATTTTTTCCAAAAAACAAAACATCTGCTCTGAAATATTCTTTCAAAACAGATGTTTATATTTTCTAAAAAATGGTACTCCCGTAGGGATTCGAACCCTAGACCCACTGATTAAGAGTCAGTTGCTCTACCAACTGAGCTACGGAAGCACAAAATATGGCATCCCGTAGGGGAGTCGAACCCCTGTTGCCAGAATGAGAATCTGGAGTCCTAACCACTAGACGAACGGGACAAAATTAAAATTTACGCTTCAATATTTTTGCAGACGTTTTTGTGTCAAATATTTTATTGCAACCGTAAAAGAGAACCAGCTTTAATAACGTTTGCGTCCGCAATATTATTCAATTCAACCAAACTTTCCTGAGATTTACTGGTCTCTTTGGCGATAGAGGAAAGATTGTCTCCAAGGTCAACTTTATACAAATTACCACTGCTGACAGCCTTAATCTTAGTTGCAGGTATCTTCAACTCCATTCCAGCAGGAACGATGTTAGGATTTTCAATTCCGTTCAACTCTGCAAGCTGCCAAACGAAAACATCGTATTTTTTGTAGCACAAATCGTATAAGTTTTCGCCAGAATTGATGCGATAAACTCCTTCGCTTTGCACAGTTTCAACAGCCTCATACACTTCAGCTTCCGCAACTTTTTCTTCTTCAACAACAGGAGCTACTTCTTCCACAATCACTTGTTGCTCAGCTTGATCTTGGCTAACCTCTACTACGATTTCTTCCTTAGTAGAAACTTCTTCTGCTGGCTTATTTGCTGCACAGCCTATCAGTATGAAAAGCAAAGTTAACAAAACTAAAAAATTTTTCATCTTTTCCTCCACTCTATTTTCCTTATTTAACACTTCTTCTCTTTCCTAAACTTCAACAATCCAACCTTCTGGAGCTTCCACTTCGCCGAATTGTATCCCTGTTAATGTATTATAAAGACCTGTTGTTACTGGTCCTACTTCTGTTTCCGAATAAAAAACATGCAAATTTTCTTTATAGCTAATTCCTCCTATTGGAGTGATAACAGCTGCCGTTCCACAAGCTCCCGCTTCTTTGAATTCGGATAAATTATCAATGAGAACGTCACGTTCCTCGGTTTTCATTCCCAAATACTCTTTGGCTACATGCAATAAAGAAAGTTTAGTGATGCTGGGCAATATAGAGAGAGATTTAGGAGTTACAAACGTATTGTCCTTGGTTATTCCAAAGAAGTTCGCGGCACCTACCTCTTCTATCTTGGTGTGAGTTGCAGGGTCTAAATAGACACAATCGGCAAATCCAGCTTCAGCACTATTTTTGTGAGGAAGCATACTCGCTCCATAGTTCCCACCAACTTTCACCGCTCCCGTGCCCATCGGGGCAGCTCGGTCATAGTCGGACACATTAAAATTCACAGGCGTAAGTCCACCTCGGAAATATGCACCAACAGGAACACAAAAGATGCAGAAAACGTATTCGGACGCGGGCTTCACCCCAATGGTTGCTCCATCGCCAAACATAAACGGGCGAATATACAGCGTTCCCCCGCTTCCATAAGGTGGAACAAATTCGGCATTGGCTCGCACAACCTCTTTGCACGCTTCAACAAACTTTCCCACAGGGTACTCAGCCATCAAAACTCTTTGGCAAGATTTAATCATCCGCTTCGCATTCTCCTCAGGGCGAAATAAAACAACCTTGCTATCTTTTGTTTTATAAGCCTTTAGCCCTTCGAAACAGCTTTGTCCGTAATGGAGAACAGTGGCAGCCGCGTGAATAGTTAAGCTGTCATCATCCACCATTTTGCCGTTGTCCCATTTGCCGTCTTTCCAACGAGAAATAAACATCTTATTGGTTTTTAAATAATCAAAACCCAAACTATTCCAATCAATTTTTTTGCCCATTTTCACCTCTGCTTTTATACGAAACTTTGTAGCTGATAGTTAATCGTCAAGTTTTTTCCTCATTGCAAATTTTTCATCAACCCTAATTGCCACAAATCAAAATATTTCACCAATAAAATAAAAAAATGTACAACTACAAGTCATTTTTGCCAAATTCATAAACCTTTCCACAAAACTGACAAGTGGCTCTAATCTTACCTTTTTCTTTCAAAATCTCTTCGATTTCTTCTTTCTCCAATAACATTATTCCGCTTTTGAAACGCTGAGCACTGCAATCGCACTCATACTTCACAGCAGATGCCGATAAAACTTTTGCATCGTCCAAAACAAATTTTTCGATAATCTCCTGAACGGAATAGTCCATATCCATCAAATCCGTGAAATTCGGAAACTTTTTCATCTTCTCTTCCAATCGAGAGATGGTGTCTTCATCGGCGTCAGGAAGTAATTGAATTATAAATCCGCCTGCTCGCAAAATTTCCGCATTTTCGTTGATTAACACTCCAAGCACAACAACGGAAGAAATTTGTTGGGACTGCATCAATAGATAGGCTATATCTTGGGCGATTTCGGAAGTTTGCAATTCGACACACCCATTATATGGTCTCTTTAGCCCTTCGTCTTTGATGAGCGTCAAAGTCCCTTTGCCGATAGCTTTTGGAATGTCAAAACCTTTGCCCGAAGCACTTACCACTTCCTGCGTAGGATTGGAAATTGTGCCTTTGACTTTGCCATCCTGAGTGGCAACTACAATTATATGTCCCAGTTGTCCATCGCCATTTATCTTTAAGGTGAGCTTATTTTTGCTACTTTTCATCTGAGCACCCAGAAGCAATCCTGCCGTCAACAATCTCCCTAAAGCAACACTGGCTGTGATGGACAAATTGTGCATTCTCTGGGCATCTCTTACAGTCTTGGTCGAGTCCACAGCCAAGAAAGTCAAACCTTTCGCAGTTCCTCTAACTAACGTATCCATACAAAACTACCCCCTATCGCAATAAGGTTTGATTATTTCGAACAGTGCGTCCAACTGCTCAAAATCGAGCATAGTGCTAGCGTCACACAAAGCGTTTTTGGGATTTGGATGCACCTCTACAAACAATCCCGAAACAGCACCTGTAGCCAAAGCGGCAGAAGCTAAAGGCAGGGCGTACTGCGGTGTTCCTCCACTGGTTGCCCCGCTGGAAGGCTCTTGCATGGAATGAGTTACGTCATAAATCACGGGGTAGCCAAAAGATTTCATCTTTACAAAATTCCGAAAATCCACCACAAGATTGTGATATCCAAAACTCGTTCCTCTCTCCGTCAGCAAAATTTTGTCGTTACTTCCACATTTATTGATAGCTCCTTTCATATCTTCAGCAGCCATGAATTGAGCTTTTTTAATGTTAACAATTTTTCCTGTTTTTGCAGTCGCTTGCAGAAGGGACGTTTGTCGCGAAAGAAATGCAGGAATTTGCAGAATATCAGCCACCTCAGCTACCACGTCAGCTTGCGACGGCTCATGAATATCCGTAACAATTGGAAGATTAAATTCATCTTTGATTTTTTGCAAATTAAATAACCCCTCATCAATTCCAGGTCCAGAATAAGAGTCGGCACTGGTACGGTTTGCCTTCTCAAACGAAGACTTAAAAACCACTGGACAAGGTGCATTTTTCACTAAATATTCCGCAACTTGTCTGCCAATTTCCAAACTCTCCAAAACACAAGGTCCAGCCAACAGAAAAAATTTACTTTTCAACAAGCTATAATCCAACATCTAAACTCCTTGACGGATATTCAAGCCTTGCTCCGTCAGATAATTTTTAATTTGTGGAATTGTTAATTTTTTGTAGTGCAATAGCGAAGCCAACAGCAATGCGTCAGCGTTTCCAATGTTCACACCTTCTACAAAATGCTCCAACTTCCCTGCACCTCCAGAAGCTATCACGGGGACACTGGAGATTTTGCTAACTCGTTGCGTAAGTTCAAGGTCATACCCTTGGTTTGTACCGTCAGCATCTATCGAGTTCAACAGAATTTCTCCTGCTCCCAAATCGATGGCTTGCTTCACCCAAGAAAACACGTCTAAACCAGTATCCACTCGCCCACCAGCCACAAAGCAGTTCCAACTATCCCCCACACGTTTTGCATCAACGGACAGCACGATGCACTGACTACCGAAAATGCTCGCTGCTTCCTTCAACAATTCGGGATTTTTTATCGCTGCGGAGCAAATACTCACTTTGTCCGCACCAGCCAAAAGTGCTTGGCGGATGTCCTCACAACTGCGGATTCCACCTCCTACAGTCAGAGGGATGAAGACAACTTTGGCGATTTTCTCAACAACGTTCAAAAGGGTTTGTTTGCTTTTGTAAGTAGCTCCTATGTCCAAAAAAGTCATCTCGTCCGCACCCTGCGAATAGTACTCTTTCGACAATTCGAGAGGGTCGCCCGCATCCTGAATCTCCTTAAATCCCGTTCCCTTCACCACTCTGCCATCTTCCACATCCAAACACGGTATAATCCTCGTCGTCAACATAACCCTTTTCCTTTTAATTTTTGCTGAAATATTCTGTCAAACAAACTGCAAATCTACAATAATGGTGTCAATATTTTATCGGCAGAAAGTTCACTTCCAATTTTAACTCAACAAAACAATTGACACCTTGCCTTTCGGATAAGCTTTACATAGATAATTTTTTAAGGAGTTATTAGTGAACAATTTTAAACAACTTGGACTAAAGCAAGAACTTTTGAAAACATTGGATGCTTTGGAATTTTTTACCCCAACTGACGTGCAAGCTAAAGCTATACCACAAATTTTAAATTCAAATAAAGACTTGATTATCCTCTCTCAGACTGGCTCAGGCAAAACAGCCACTTTCGGACTGCCTATGGTACAGACATTTGATGAAACAAAAAAGAAAATTCAATTTCTGGTTTTAACACCAACTCGCGAACTTGCCAAGCAAGTTTCGCAAGAGCTAAAAGACTACTCTGCCAATGTAGGTGGATTCAAAATATCCAACGTCCTCGGAGGAGAAGACGTTAGAAAACAGATAGAAACCATTCGTTCCTTTCCTGCTGTCGTTGTTGGCACACCTGGAAGAGTTTTGGAACTGCTCAATCGCAAAATACTGAATTTGTCAGAAATAGACACCTTGGTTTTGGACGAAGCAGACAGAATGTTGGAAATGGGATTTTCTGAAGAATTGAAAGCAATTGTGGAATTTCTCAACCCTGCAAAAAGAACTCTGCTCTTTTCTGCCACGATGAACAAGCAAGTGGAAAAATTGGCTTCAGATGAGTATATGTACGACCCAGAGAAAATAGTGATCGGTAAACAAAATAAGTCTAACATTGACATTACTCACGACTATTATCTGTGTTCTGCCAATCTCAAACCTGATGTATTGATGAGAATTTTGGACTATTATCCAGAATTTTACGGAATAGTTTTTTGCAAGACCAAGCAAATTTCTGAAAAACTCACCAAGATTTTGCAAATAAAAAATTACAGTGCAGAAATTTTTAACAGTGACTTGTCTCAATCTGACAGAACCAGAGTAATCAATAGCTTCAAAAACAAAAAAACCACCGTGCTTATTGCAACTGACTTGGCTAGCAGAGGCTTGGACGTGAAAAACCTTACACATATCGTCAATTTCTCACTCCCCGACAGCACCGAAACTTACATTCACAGAAGTGGGAGAACCGCTAGAATTGGCAAAAAAGGAATTTGCATATCCATCATCAGTCAAAAAGAGAAAAAAATCTTAAAGTTTCTCCAAAAAAATCTGAACACGCCTATTGCGGAAAAGAGAATTCCTACGGGCGAAGAAGTTTGCCAAAACAACTTGCTACAACTCAGAAAAAAAATAGATTCTTTTGAGCTTCCCTCAGAATTTGAAAGCTACATTCAAAACATCTATAATAGGTTTAACGATTTTTCCAAAGAAGAATTGATAACTGCCTTTGTTGGGTCACATTTAGCGGAATTGTGGGAGAAATATCACAAAATCCCTGACTTAAATCCAAAGCGAAAAATTGGTTTTGATAAGCTCAAAATAAGCTTGGGTAGTAGAGACGATTTCCTGATAACCGACCTGTTTTCGCTGATAAAATCTGTCCAAAAAGATATAAAGCTCGGCAAAATAAAAATAAACAAAAAAGAAACGGATGTCGAAGTTGATTCTCAATATTCCAAAAAAGTCGTCGAGAATCTCAACCAAAAAAAGTTTGCACATTTGCCAATCAAAGTATCAAGAGTTTTCAACAAAAAAAGGTAAAATATCTCTTGACTTCGACCTCCAATTACAAATTTTCTCTACATGTTTGTAAAATTTTGCAGACAGATGTTGCGGGGATTTGTTCCATATTGCACCGCAACGAAAACAAATTTAATGCTAAAAAGGAGCTTTTAAAATGAAGAAAAGTCTTTTCACTAGCGAGTCGGTAACAGAAGGACATCCCGATAAGATTTGTGACCAAATCTCGGATTCCATTCTTGATGCTATTTTTTCTCAAGACTCGGAAGCACGTGTTGCGTGCGAAACTTTCGTAACTACAGGTATGGCATTGGTTGGTGGCGAAATCTCCACCAGTTGCTACGTGGACATCCCGTCCGTTGTGCGGGAAACTCTAAGGAAAATCGGATACACCAATGCGGATTATGGCATAGACGCCAAAACTTGTGCCGTGATTACCACGATTGACAAGCAATCCAGAGACATCGCCATGGGTGTGGACGAATATTCTGAACACGAGCAAGGTGCTGGCGACCAAGGAATGATGTTCGGTTATGCCTGCAAGGAAACCAAAGAATTGATGCCACTACCTATTATGCTCAGTCACAAGCTGACCAAAAAACTCGCCGAAGTTCGCAAATCGGGAGAGTTAACATACTTAAGACCAGATGGAAAATCTCAGGTAACCGTGGAATATTTGGATGACAAGCCTTCCCGAGTGGAAGCTGTGGTTATCTCTACTCAGCACGACCCTGAAATCTCTTTGGAGCAAATTCGTGAAGACATTTTGGCAAAGGTGATTAAGCCAGTGATTGACAAAAGCCTTTTGGATGAGAACACCAAATTCCACATCAATCCAACAGGACGTTTCGTCTTGGGAGGACCGCACGCTGACACTGGGCTGACCGGCAGAAAAATCATCGTAGATACATACGGTGGCAAGGGCAGCCACGGAGGCGGATGCTTCAGCGGAAAAGACCCATCTAAAGTGGACAGAAGTGCTTCATATATGGCGAGATACATCGCCAAAAACATTGTAGCTGCCGACCTTGCAGACAGATGTGAGGTGGAATTGGCATACGCTATCGGAGTTGCTGACCCTGTTTCTGTTTTGGTGGATACATTTGGCACTGGGACTGTTGACGACGAAAAACTTGTGGAAGCTGTGAAAAAAGTTTTCCCTCTCAAGCCTGCTGAACTCATCAAACATTTAAATCTGAAAAGACCTATCTATGCCGAGACAGCCAGCTACGGACATTTCGGTCGTGAGAACTTCCCATGGGAAGCTACCGACATGGTGGGAAAACTCAAAGATGCTTTGAAATAATGTTGCCAAATCAGCTGAAAAAATTTGAAGAATTGAAACTTAAAGGGACACATTGTGTCCCTTCTCTTTCTCTGCCACCCACCAAAAAACACGTTAGCCTTGTTGGATTTATGGGTGTTGGCAAAACCACCATTTGCAACGCTTTAGACTCTATTGGATTGGACTTAGATTTTTTGATAGAAAAAGAGGCTATGCTGAAAATCTGCGACATTTTCAAAAATTACGGAGAAACATATTTTCGCGACTTGGAACTGAACACGCTAAAATCTGTCAGCAAGATGACTCAACCAATTTGTTTGGCTACAGGTGGCGGAATAATCACTCAAGAAGAAGCTCGTGACGAGTTGAAAAAAAACTACTACAATATCTTCCTCTATCTGCCTTTGGAGATTGTTATCGAGAGGGTGAACGCCGACAAAAAGAGACCTCTATTTTCTCCAGATTTGGAACAACTGCAACAACTTTTTCTCTCTAGATTAGATTGGTATCTCGACGTTGCAGACATAGCAATGGATACACAAGAATTTTCCACGGAAGAGGTCGTTGAACTGATTTTGCATTTGCTCAAAGCCAAACGCGACTAACTTTTGCAGTACATACCACCGCTTAATTTTTTGATATAATTTTTGAATTCCAATTGCATCAAAATATAGCTCATTTCACCGTGATTAAACCCAGTTTCCACCAACAAGTTATCAACAGAAATTTTTGGACTTTTGCAGATTAAATTGTAAATTTTCTCCTGCTTCGGGTCTTCAAACTCAATTTTCTTGTCCTCATCTCTCGGTGTGCTGGGCAAATATCCATAATCTTCTAAAATATCTTGTCCGCAAGTCACCAACTTTGCACCTTTGCTTATCAAAAAATTCGGACCTTGTGCCTGCACCCGATTGATGTCTCCAGGAACAGCGTAAATATTTTTCCCCTGCTCCAAACCGAATTTATAGGTAATCAAAGCTCCTGAAGTCCTCTCGCCCTCGGTAATCAAAACCCCTTTGGACAAGCCAGCTATAATTCGATTGCGTGCAGGAAACAGCCACGGAGCACCGACAGTTCCGGGAGGATTTTCCGAAATAAGACATCCGCCTGTATCCAAAATTTTCTTGGCAAGTCCTGTGTTCACGGTCGGATAAATGGTGTCAACTGAAGGACCCAATACAGCTACGGTTGGAGTTTTTTCGATAATTGCCGAAGTGTGTGCTATGGCGTCTGCTCCCATGGCAAGTCCGCTGATGATGGTAAACCCTGCCGCCGCAACTTCTCGGCTTAATTTCTGCGTAACTGACTTGCCGTAGTCACTCAGCTTTCTTGTGCCAACAATAGCAAAAGATTTGTCATTGGGCAAAATCCCTTTCACGAACAAAACAATCGGAGGGCTCTTGATATTTCGCAATATTTTGGGATACTCTTCATCCAAAATCGTTATCATTCTAATGTTTTGCTTATCAAGAACTTCCAGAATTTCATCAACTGTAAAATTATTTTTATTAAGAGCTTTATTTTTGAGATTGTGAGCCACAGCGGAAGTCAAAATATCGCCTATTTCACTCTCAAAATCAGGAAAATTGCAAGGCTCACCGAACTTTTGTATCAATTTGTAAGCTGTGCCAACTCCCAATCCTTGCGTAAGAATTAACTCAATCCAAGCTTTTTTTCGCTTCATTTTGTATTAAATTGTACAATGTTCTAACTAAATTTTGAATATTTTCGCCAGTAGCAGAAGATATATACATCAAATTTTCGTGATTGTTAAAGTCGCTTAAATCTGGCTTTTCGGACAACAAATCAGCTTTGGTTATTACTATAAATTCTGGCTTTTTGTCCAAATACGAATCAAATAGGTGTAGCTCTTTTTTCAGCGTGAGGTAATTTTTACGAATGTCTTCGGAAGTGCCATCCAAGAGAAAGAGCAAAATTTTTGTTCTGCGGATATGCCTGAGGAATTGGTCGCCCAATCCCTTTCCTGCTGCTGCTCCATCGATAATACCCGGAATGTCAGCCATCACAAAAGACTGATACGAGCTGACTTTGACCACACCAAGTCGCGGTTCCAAAGTCGTAAACTCATAGTCAGCAATCTTCGGCTTGGCACTGGACACCACGGAAAGAAGTGTGGATTTGCCCACATTGGGAAATCCGACCAAACCAACATCAGCCATCAGCGAAAGTTCCAACTGCAAATCGAATTCCTCGCCCGATGTGCCAGGCTGATGATAGCGAGGAGCTTTGTTGGTTGCACTCTTAAATCGAGCGTTCCCCTTGCCCCCAATTCCACCTTTGGCAAGCAAATATTTTTTATTCGGAGTTGTTAAATCCAGCAATTTTTCGCCAGTTTCGGCATTGAAAATCATAGTTCCCAGAGGCACTTTGATTATCTCGTCTTCCCCGTTGCGTCCAAATTTGTTTTTACCTTGACCAGACTGACCTCGCTCTGCACGAAAAGCTTTTTTTGAGCGAAAATCTATCAGAGTGTTTAGCTGGTCATCGGCTATTATATAAACACTGCCACCATTTCCTCCATCACCTCCGTCAGGACCCCCTTTGGCAACGAATTTCTCTCTGCGGAAACTGGTGCAACCTGCTCCACCATCGCCAGAAACAACTTTGATTTTCGCCGAATCTATAAACATTTTCTAAACTCCTTCAGATGTAAAATCCGTATTTTTCACTCTGTCTATCAGCTTATCCGCATCGTTGTAAAAGGAGAAAAACATCAACGACATAATGATGAAAAACCCGAAATATTGCAGTTTCAGTTGGATTCCTTCGGAAACTGGTCGCCTCAATGCTCCTTCCAAAATCGCAAACAAAATCATTCCTCCGTCCAAAATCGGAATTGGAAGCAAATTCATCACGCAAAGTACCACATTGATAAAAGCGATGAAAACAAAAATGGAACTCGCTCCTTTATTGGAAAAACTTTTTGCGGACTGAGAAATCATTATCGGTCCAGACAAATTGTCCGCCAAACCAAGTGGATTTACCACTAATTTGTACAAGCCGTAGTAATTGAGCCACACAGCAGAAGCTGTCGCCAACAAGCCATTTCCGACAGAGGTAAAAAAGCCATAGGGTGCTTTGGTGAAAATGAAAAGCGGTGCGGTAATTCCCAACAAATATTTCCCCGAAACTGGGTCTTGAATAGGCTCAATCTCACGCGTGAATATTTGCTTATCCCGAGAAAACACAACTTTCACTCTCTCTTTGCTCGTGATAGCCTGCCCAATGTCATGCCAAGAAAGTACATCGTTGTTGCCGATTTGCAAAATCTTGTCGCCCTCTTTCATTCCCGCAAGATACGCAGGCATCCCCACTGCAACTTCGCCTATCACAGGCTCAACCTTGGGATTTACGGAAAATTTGTCATCAATAATGACCGTGAGCAATTCACCATCACGCTTCACAGTGAACTCTTTGGCACTTTCGCCAATCTCCGACCAACTCGCTATTTTTTTACCATCGGCTTCCAAAATAACATCGCCTCTGCGGAAGCCCTGTCCATTCTCACCAACAATAGGCAAAAAATCTTGGTAGGTTACATTAAACATAAAAGACATGACGAAAAACAAACCCGCTACCAACAAATTGGCAAAAGGTCCAGAAAACGCTATGATAGATTTTTGCCACCACAATTTGGAAGAAAAAGAGCAAGGTTCTGACGAAGCCTCGTTGATATTTTCCCCAAACATCTTCACGTATCCACCAAGAGGTATCAGGGAAATGCGGAAATTCGTCTGCCAAATATTTTTCTCATACAAAACAGGACCGAAGCCAATGGAAAAAGCCTCAACTCGCACACCGAAAAACCGAGCTGCCAAAAAATGCCCAATCTCGTGCAGGGCAACTATCACGGACAACGCTAATACAAAATATAAGTAAAACAAATTCCCTCTACAAGTTCTCTTTCAAAAAGTAAATATTGTCGATAGCAAACGGGTCAACTCCGTTTTCCACAGCGAGATAATAGCTAATCATATCTCCAATGAAAATCAGCGAAAACACCTTTTCTATATACGAATTCCCCTCGGCAAAAATATCGATTTTCTCGTCCAACAACTTGGAAAAAATCTCCACTCGCGTTTTGTATCTTTCGCCCAAGTCGAAATCGGACAAAATAATCGGAACCAAAGGCAAGTCCTGATGGTAATAGGCTTCTATCTCGTTGTGGTTCATCTCCGGGAAACAATGCCAAAAAGCAGGCGAATTTGCGTTCTCGTTGATTTGGCACTTCATCCTGTAAGCAGCACAACTATATGCAGGGTCAGCAGCATAGATAATTGCAATCTTCCCCTTCAGGCTACTGGCGATTTGCTTGGCGATATTTTGCTCCTTGGAGCTATCCTCAAAAACAGCCTGCACCTTGCCTGCCAACTGGCTGACCGTGGCGTCTATCTCTTTGGCAATGCTCGGCACCAATCCGTAAGCCTCCAAAATCTTGTGAACTCCACCGAACAAATAGGCAATAGCAGCTCTTGGAGGAAATCCGCTTTTCAGCTTAATCATCGGATAGTTACCACCCATCATCTCTTCCAACTTGCCACCTGTGGTTATTCCTGCAAGATAAGATGTTTTTGCTTTGGCTTTCTCGAAGCAAGACAAAGTCTCTTCCGTGTTGCCTGAATAGGAAATCAAGATAACCAACGTTTTGGCATCCAAATATCCTGGACGATAGTCACTGGCAACTCGAACGGAAAATTTTTCGCCGTAAGCACCGTTAATCAAGTGTCCTGCTATACCTGAGCCACCCATTCCACAAATCACCACCTTGTCTATGTCACCCTCTTGCTTGGCGACTTCCGCATTGTGATAGCCCTGATACAGATGGTCTGGCATATGCGTTATCAAATCGTGCATCGAATTCATATTCATAATCGTATTCCTCTTTTAATTATCTCTACTTTATTATTAAATTAAATCGTTTCGCTCCAAACAGACAAAGGTATCTCATGCCCAGTAGCACGCACATATTCGTGCCCAGTGTACTCTTGAATAAAAAATTCCAAGCAAAAAACCTCCGATTCAAACAAATGACCTGCATAGGAGTTGAAATTTTTGTCAGCAACATTTATATGGAGATGAGCGAAAAGTTCACCATCTTTAATGGAGATATTCCCCTCCATAGATGCAACCTCTATCGGCTCGTCAAAGCTCTTGTAATGGTATTTCTCGCCATCAAAATAGCCAAGTCTCACCTTCTCGAAAGCTCCAATCCCGCTGACTTTGGCAAATTTTATTCCTTTGCCCTTGGCAAATTCCGTGATAGCCTCCACAGCGTCCTTGCCAGCTGTAACTCTCCCAGCAAAAATTCTGCCCTGTTTCAATTCTTCTAACATCAAAACCTCCTCCAAGTAACAACTTCATCAAAATTTTGTGTGTCCACGCTAAATCTCTTTCCCGTCTTGTCAACTCTTAGTTATCAGGTTTCATCACAAATTTCCACAAAAATAACACTGTCAAAAACAAAAAGTTACACCCATTCAGCCCAACCCTCATAACGGTTTTGAGATACTTTTCATCATTTTTTTAGTTGACATAAATGGTAGGAATTAATTTGTCGCCTGATAAAGGTAAAGAGAGGTAATAAAATGGAAAAATTCATGGAAGTTCTGCGTGCTAAGAACAAAGATCAGGAAAAGTTCATTCAAGCCGTAGAAGAAGTCGTATCTACTCTATGGGACTTCATAGAGGACAACCCAAAGTACAAAGAGTTCAAAATCTTGGAACGCATAGTTGAGCCCGAGAGAATTATCAGCTTTAGAGTTCCTTGGATTGACGACAAAGGCGAAATTCAAGTTAACCGTGGCTACCGTGTGGAGTTCAACTCCGCAATAGGTCCCTACAAAGGCGGTTTGCGGTTTCATCCAACTGTGAATGTCAGCGTACTCAAATTCCTCGGTTTCGAGCAAATCTTCAAAAACTCACTTACTTCACTCCCTATGGGTGGTGGCAAAGGTGGTTCCGACTTTGATCCGAAAGGCAAAACCGACAGAGAAGTTATGCGTTTCTGCCAAAGCTTTATGTCCGAATTGTTCCGTCACATCGGTCCTAACACAGACGTGCCAGCTGGAGACATCGGCGTGGGTGGACGCGAAATCGGCTATATGTTCGGAATGTACAAAAAACTCCGCAACGAGTTTACAGGCGTACTCACAGGAAAAGGCTTAGGCTGGGGCGGTTCGCTCATTCGTCCTGAAGCTACAGGCTACGGAGCAGTGTATTTTGCTGATGAAATGCTAAAACACAGTGGCGATTCTTTCAAAGGTAAAACTGTCTTGGTTTCTGGTTCAGGAAACGTGGCTCAATACGCTGTGGAAAAAGTAAACCATCTTGGTGGCAAAGTGGTAACACTTTCCGATTCTTCAGGATACATCTACGATCCAGACGGAATTGATGCCGAGAAACTGAAATTCGTTTTGGAACTGAAGAACGTTAAACGCGGACGCATCAAAGAGTATGCCGACAAATACGGCGTGAAATTCGTTGCAGGTGCAAGACCTTGGTCTGAAAAAGGCGAAGTTGCTTTTGCCTGTGCGTGCGAAAACGAAATCAGTGGTGAGGAAGCTCAAACAATGGTAAACAACGGAGTTATCGCTGTTAGCGAAGGAGCTAATATGCCTAGCACTCCCGAGGCTATCAAAGTGTGGATGGACAACAAAACCCTCTACGGACCAGGTAAAGCCGCTAACGCTGGTGGTGTTGCCGTGTCAGGACTGGAAATGTCTCAAAACTCTTTGCGTCACGTGTGGACTAGCGAAGAAGTTGACGCCAAGCTGAAAGACATCATGATAAACATTCACAAAACTTGCGTGAAACACGGCAAAGAAGGCGACTTCATCAACTATCCAAAAGGTGCTAACATCGGCGGATTTATCAAAGTTGCTGACGCTATGATTGACCAAGGATTGGTGTAACACATTCTATAATAGTATAGTAAAAAATCAACATACCCTCTGCTTTATTGGTGGAGGGTTTTTTTCTTGTTAATCGCAAATCAATTTCCCTGCAAAATATTGCTCCGATTGACTCCCCATATTCGCTTTCAAATAACTATCTTCTTTGCTTGACAAAAAAAATGTAAGTTCCTTCGTCCGTTCGGCAAATGAAAATCCATTCAAAGATTTTCGTGCATTAAATATAAATTCTTTCAAGATGCTTTCGTTAGTGGAACTTCTTGAAAAAAAATAAATTGAACAGGAAGCAAATTATGAAAAAAATCATTGAGATGCTTAGCAAAAAACACCCGGGCGAAAACGAATATCTTCAGGCAGTCAACGAAGTTCTCGGGTCTATCGAGGAGTTTTATGAAACCAACCCTCGATACAAAAAGGCTGGAATAGCCGAACGCTTGGTTGAGCCAGACAGAATTGCCACTTTCAAGGTTCCGTGGGTGGACGACAAAGGCAAAGTGCAAGTCAACATCGGCTATCGCGTGCAGTTCAACAACGCCATAGGTCCATACAAAGGTGGTTTGCGGTTTCATCCAACTGTAAATATCAGCGTTCTCAAATTCCTCGGGTTTGAACAAATCTTCAAAAACAGCCTAACAACTCTGCCTATGGGTGGAGCAAAAGGTGGCTCGGACTTCGACCCAAAAGGTAAAACCGACAACGAAATTATGCACTTCTGCCAAGCATTTATGCTAGAATTATGGAAAGTGATAGGTCCCGAAACCGATGTGCCCGCAGGCGACATAGGCGTGAGTGGCAAAGAAATCGGCTTTATGTTTGGCATGTACAAAAAGCTAGTTGGGAGGCACACAGGCGTTCTCACTGGCAAAAGCCTCGCTTGGGGCGGAAGCCTCATTCGTCCAGAAGCCACAGGATTTGGAGCTATCTATTTCGTGGAAGAGATACTCAAACTGAAAAACGAAACCATCGAAGGCAAAACTATCACCGTGTCAGGCTTTGGAAACGTAGCTTGGGGAGCAATTAAGAAAGCTGTGGAACTCGGTGGCAAAGTGTTGACTATCTCTGGTCCTGATGGATACATCTATGATCCAGATGGCATCTCTGGAGAAAAAATCGACTATCTGTTGGAACTCCGTGCCACCAACAACGACGTCGTGGCTCCATTTGCCGAGAAATTCGGTGCAAAGTTTATCCCCAACAAGCATCCATGGGAAGTGAAATGCGACATAGCTCTCCCCTGTGCCTGCGAAAACGAACTCAATGGCGAAGACGCACAAAACTTGGTGAACAACAACGCCATGCTCGTTGCGGAAGTATCCAACATGGGTAGCACCCCCGAGGCGATAGAGATTTTCCAAAAGAACAAACTGACCTACGCTCCGGGAAAAGCTGTGAATGCAGGCGGTGTAGCCGTGTCAGGCTTGGAGATGACCCAAAACTCCATGCACCTCAGCTGGAGCAGAGAAGAAGTGGACGCCAAACTGCACGAAATAATGACAAGCATTCACAAAACTTGCGTGGAATACGGCAAAGAAGGCGACTTCATCAACTACCTAAAAGGTGCCAACATCGGCGGATTTATCAAGGTGGCAGAAGCCATGCTTGACCAAGGTCCGATATAACCTGATGCAAAACCAATTTTGTTGGATTGTTGTGAATTACCTGCGTCCGTTGTCCACGCGAGCGAGAGAAAATACTCTTGCAAAAGCGAATATTTGCAGTGAAAATTTCGTTCCAAACTCTGTAAAACTGCATTACAAAAAGTAAAAAAAGAGAAAAACACCTTGACACCAACTTTGCCAAGGATACAAAAGGTGCGTCCTACGAGGATGTAATTAAAAAAATTAAACAAACAAAAAAAAGGAGAGAATTAGTATGAAAAAACTAATCACACTTAGTCTGATTGCTCTTTTCGCAGTCGGAAACTTGATGGCTTTAGATGTTGACTACTCTGGAACCATGCGCGTTAGAGGCAAAATCACTGAAAATACTGGCTTTGATAAAGACGCTAGCACAGCATCTTGGAAAAGTCAAAGGTTAAGACTTGTCTTGACGGGAGAGGCTGAAAATGGTGTAAAATTCGTTACTCGTTACAGATTGATTGATGGAGACGGATCTAAAACTTCTGAAACCTACAGCAATCCACAAACTGCTACTGGTGATGATGTTATTGGAAAGGGTGAATTCAACATGGATAGAGCTTTCATGGTTGTGCCTGATGCTTTCTTAGGTTTCTCAATTACTGCTGGTTTAATGCCTTTCTATGCCAAAAACGGTTTGGTAATTGATGCTAATAGACCTGGTTACTATTTCGGAAAATCTATAGATGATATTTCTATCGGTTTCGGTGGATTTACACAAACCGTAGGTACTTCTACCAGTGATGATACTCACGCTCTTTTGGCTCAACTCTCTATGAATAACGTTGGATCTGGTACTCTTGGTCTTGATGTTATTGCTCAAACAAATGTAAATAAGGACGCTAATCATGATAATGCTAATCTTATTTGGATTTCTCCTTGGTATGACTTTGTTGCTGGTGATTTCTCCGTGAATGTTAACCCTATTATATTGACTGGTAGCTATGACTTAAAAGACGGTGTTACAGAATCTTCAACAGTCAAGAAAATTGATGGTAGTGTTTTTGCTCTTGCAATCAAACCTTCTTACTCTCTTGCAGCTACAGGAACTTCTTTCGGAGGAGATATTCTTTATGTCTCTGGAACTGACAAACCTGCTGAAGAACTCACTTGGAGTAACCTTGGTTCTTTCTATTGTTCAGGTCTTGAATATTTTGGTGCTGGTAACGAAATTGATAACTACGGGGATATTGGTAATGCCGTAAGTAGTCTTGGTCAATTATCTATCGCTGTAAATGCAAACCATCCTCTTACTTCTGCTCTTACTCTTCATGCTGCTGCTGGTTATGTAATGACAGCTGAAGATGTGGAATACACAAAAGACGGCAAATCAGAAAAAGACAACGTTCTTGGAACAGAAATTGACCTCGGTCTTAGATGGGCTGTGAAAGATAACGTAACTTGGAAATTTACTGGATCTCTTGTAATGCCTGGTGACGCAACTGTTCAAGGTACTAAAAAAGATGAGAACATAACAATTCTTTCTAGTTATCTTGAATATGCTTTCTAAATCTATTAAATAAAACTATAAAGACTCTTTCCTTGTGAAAGAGTCTTTTTTGATGTAAAAATATCAATTTAGTATTTGACAAATTCAGTTTGCCTTATAGCTTACTCACAATTTTTAAGAATTTTAATTTAAACAATGAAAGGAGAAATTGAAATGAATAAACTATTAGCAATTAGTTTGGTCGCTCTTTTTGCGATCGGAAATTTGATGGCTTTCGATTTGGATTACACGGGAACGATCCGTGCTAGAGGAGGTATTACATTAAACAGTAAATTTAATGATGATGCCAGTACTACTTCTTGGAAGTCCCAAAGACTACGACTTATCATGACAGGAGAAGCAGAAAATGGCATAAAATTCGTTACTCGTTTTAGATTAACTGATGGTGATGGATCTAAGACTTCCGAGACTTACAGTAATCCAAAAACAGCTAACGGAGATGATGTTCTTGGTAAAAATGAATTTAACTTGGATAGGGCTTATATGACAATCCCTGATGCTTTCCTAGGTTTCACTGTTACAGCAGGTTTAATGCCTTTTTATGCTCAAAACGGTTTAATACTTGATGCTAACAAGCCTGGTTTTTACTTCAGCAATACATTAGAAAACATTTCTATTGGTGGAGCTGATTTTGGAGATATCTCTATAGGTTTAGGTGGATTTACTGCTTCTACAGGTTCAAGCACTAGTGATGACTCACATGCTTGGATTATTCACGCCTCTATGAAAGATGTAGGGCCTGGGACTCTTGGTTTGGATATTTTGGGGCAACTAAACAAAACCATAGATACTCTTCATGAAAAAGCCAAATTTGTTTGGATTTCTCCTTGGTACTCTATGAATATAAATAATTTTTCTGTAGTTGTTAATCCTGTTTTGTTGAAAGGTTGCTATTGTAGAAGAGATAATGCAGCTTCTACAGTAAAAAGTGTTGATGGAGAAGTCTACGCTCTTAGCTTGAAACCTTCTTACTCTATCACTTCTACTAGAACAGTTATCAGTGGAGACTTTGTCTATATATCAGGAACTACAAACCCTGACGAAAAACTTAGCTGGAAAAATCTCGGTTCTTTCTATTGCTCAGGTCTTGAATACTTTGGCTATGCTGGAGAACTTGACGGCGGTGCCAGTAGCGATCTTGCCATTGGCAATAGCGTCAATGAACATGGTTTAATGTCTTTCATTCTTAAAGCTGATCAACCACTTGGCAATAGTCCCTTTACAGCACATTTAGCCGTTGGCTATGCAATGTCCGCCGAAGATGAAGAATATACAAAAGATGGCAAAACCGAAAAGGATAATGTATATGGTACGGAAATCGATGCTAGCATCAGATGGGCTGTAAAAGACAATGTGACTTGGAAATTTGTTGCCGGATATGTTATTCCTGGAGATGCTATGAACGGTGTTGACGGATACAGTTCCGATGAAAATGTTACTTTGTTCGGTTCTTATCTTGAATACGCATTCTAATATTATAGAAAAAATACAAAGGCTCTTTCCTCGCGAAGGAGTCTTTTTTTCTTGTGTTAAATTCGCATTCTCTATTTGACAAATTCCAAAGTTCTATGGATTGCATACGTGACGGAACAATACAAGGAGAATAGATTGCAACAAATTCAGGTTTTGCTGTTAAGAAGATTGTCTCGGTATCTGCTCACCCTAAAAAGCAGAAAAGCGAAGGGCGAAAAAATAATCTCGTCCGCCACTTTGGGAGCTTTGACCTCTACGCACTGCTCCCAAGTTCGCAGAGATATGGGAATCTTGGGAGTAGTCGGTCAACCGCGTATAGGCACCAATATAGGCGACATCATCAAAGCTATCGAAAAATTTTTGGGCATCAATACCATTAGTTCCGCCTTTTTGGTAGGAGTAGGTAATGTCGGCAAGGCTCTGCTCAAGTCGGAAAATCAAAACACAGGTGTGGAAATTTTGGCAGGTTTTGACACGGACATCAGCCTATACGACACCAAAATTAACCAAATCAAGATTTATCCCTTAGAAAAATTCGCTCCACTCGCTCGCAAAATGAACGTGCAAATTGGCATCATCTGCACTCCCTTATCGGTAGCACAAGAGACGGCAGAATTGATGGTTTCCTCTGGCATCAAAGGAATTTGGAACTTTACACCCACCAAGCTGGAAGTACCCAACAACATTTTTGTGGAAACAGTGAATCTGTACTCTGGACTCACCGTACTCTCATGGCTAGTCTCTGGCAATAAAATGGCTTGACATTTGGGAATTTGGAAGTTTCTTGATAAGAAATATTAAAATAGGACAAATTATGAACTGGAAATCTTATAGTCTCGGTTGCTTAACCTCTTTTGTTTTTTTGTTTTTCTTTGTGCTTGCCGTAATCTTGGCGGGCTTTTTCGTGTTCCACGCTATACAAAATGAATCAGACAAAAAAATAAAAGATGACACATATTTGCTGTTGGATTTGGACAAAGAGATAGAGGAGTACCAAGCAAGTCCTGACTTCTTCCGTGATGAAGACACTCCACTGGCGATGAATATTTTGTGCGAAAAACTGTTCTCTGCGGTTCACGATAAGGCAATCAGCGGAATAATCGTCAAAATTTCCGGCATCTCCCCTCTTTCCTATGCTCAGGCTGATGAATTGGTTAATTGTTTGCAATCTTTCAAAGAAGCGTCTGGCAAAAAAGTGCTGTCTTATATCTATTTTTGCACAGACACAAAATTTTTGGTCGCTTCCTGCACAGATAAAATCTATCTCAACCCATCCACATCTGCGGGAATTTCTCTGCTGGGATTCAGCACCAAAAGAATGTATATGAAGTCACTTTTGGACAAAATCGGTGTTGATGTAACAGTTATTAGAGTCGGCGATTACAAATCTTATGGCGAAGTTTTCACCGAAAAAGAACCCAGCAAAGAGTCTTTAATCGAAATCAAAAAGGTTTACGGAGAATATTTCGACCGCTACCAATCTCAACTGGCACAAAATTTAGATGTACCTTTGGCTAAAATAAACAAACTATATGCCGATACCTCCGATATGATAATTAGTGGCGAAAACGCACTGGAATTGGTAGATTCTTTAGCTTATTATCAAGAGTTCCTATCGAACAACAACATAAAAAATGTCGTGGACATCGAAGCGTATAAACCAAAATACGAAATCGCCGAAAACGAAAATAAGGTTGCAGTTGTGTACTTGTCGGGTTCCATAGATAGCCGAAGTAACGATTTGGAGCAAAATATCGACTTCGAATCTACAAAAGAGATTTTTGATGAGATAGAGGAAGATTCTGAAATCAAAGCCGTTGTCGTGAGGATAACCTCGCCAGGAGGAAGTGCTCTTGCCTCTCATCTGATAGCCAAACAAATCATCAAGAAATGCAAAATTCCCGTGGTGATTTCCATGGGGAGCGTTGCTGCTTCAGGTGGCTACTATTTGGCATCATCCGCCGACTATATCTTTGCCGAACCGTACACCATCACTGGATCTATCGGAGTGTTTGCTCTCCTGCCAAATGCCGAGAAGCTGAGCAAAAAAATCGGTGTCAACTACCGAGGGGTTAGCTTCGGACAATTCGCCGAAAGTATGGATTTATTCAATCCGCAGTCGCCAAGAACTGTCAACGCTATTCAAAAACACATCTCCAGTGTTTACGACGAATTTTGCACATTCGTAGCCGACAACAGAAATATCTCCCTCGCTACTGTCAAAAATTTGGCACAGGGGAAAATATATTCAGCCACTCAAGCCAAGTCTGTGAAGCTGGTGGACGAAGTTGGCTATTTGGAAGACGCCATCCTCAAAGCAAATCAACTGGCAAAGATAGAAACTTCCGAACCTGTGTTTTATCCCGAAGAGGCAGATTGGTGGAAATCGATTTTTAAAAACAAATTGGGGAAAGTCCCTTTCCTGAAAGAATTTATGCAAACACAATCCATCTTGCAATCCGAAGATTTAGTTCAAGCGAGAATAGACGATGCGATTTAAACTGCCATTGATTTTGCTTCTTTTTCCCGTGGTTGCTTTTGCGATTAACAAAGAAGAGTATGAGCAGTTCAAACAAACCATCAACGCCTCTCATCCCAGAAGCTACTTCGCTCCGGGCAATTTCGGAAATGTGGACAATCTTATCTTTGAGGGAAGAGTTTCCGACCACTTTTTTGTCAACTTTCGCCGTAACGCAAACTGGGCAGCGGACGCCGACATTAACATCACTCTCAGGATGTTAGACCAAAAATCCGTTCCTATTTACACACCAAGTTACAATCCCGGAATCAATATCTATCACTTCTCCACTCCAAAATTTCTGAACGAAGAAAATTTTATCAACGCTATCGGTTTTTATCACTACTCAAATGGACAAAACGGAAAGTTTTATAACGAGGACGGAAGTATAAATTATGAAAGCGGAAACTTCTCCACGAACTACATCTCTTTCAAAAACTACTCCCTTTTCAGAGACCCAAAAAGAGATTTTGTCAAAGCTGTTTTCGGCTCCAATTTGAAAGTTTATTTGGGAACTTACCCAAGAATGCAACCTCTTTTCCCAAAAGCCAGTCTTAACCTTTCTTACGAAACTTTGATAACCAATCTACGCAAAGGTTTTAACATCTTTTACAATAAAAATAATGACGTTTATGATGAAGAAAGCTTTACTTTATACAGGCTCAAAATTAATTTTGGTTTCCTCTTCGGATATATGAGGGACACGGATTTTGAAGACAGATTTACCGTGGAAATTACGGAATCTTTCAAGCCGAAATGGCTAGATGACTTCTCCTTCTTTTTCAAATATTACTACGGTAGAGACTATTACAACATACATTTCACAGAAAAAATCTCACAACTTTCCGTCGGCATTATGGCTGATAACTTTATTTTTAGGAGCGACAAATGATAAAACCATCGACTATCCCAGGTACAATGGAACTACTCCCTTGGCAACAATTGACTTTTGACAAGATGATAGACACCATAAAAAGATGCTATCGAGATTCTGGCTACACACCTTTGGAAACGCCTTTGATGGAAAAATCGGAAATATTGCTGACCAAAACAGGCGGAGAAACGGAAAAACAAGTTTACTTTGCCGTTCCCACAGGCACTCTCGGAGAAACCGAAAAGCTACCTAAGTACGCTCTCAGATTTGACTTAACCGTTCCTCTTGCCAGATATGTTGCCCAACACGAAAACGACTTGACTTTTCCTTTCAAAAGATACCAAATCCAAAGAGTTTATCGTGGCGAATCTGCCCAAAAAGGCAGATACAGAGAGTTCTATCAATGCGATGTGGACATCATTGGCAAAGACAAGCTCTCCATCGCTTACGATGCGGAATTGATTGCTCTGATTTATAGAGTTTTCACCTCGTTGCAAATTGGCAAATTCACCATTCAAATCAACAACCGCAAACTATTCAAGGGGCTATTTCAATCTCTAAATATCGATGACGACACCGCAAAATTGGTCTTGAGAGAGATAGACAAACTGGAAAAAATAGGAGAAGAAAAAGTCAAAAATTCCTTACAGACTTGGCTCACTGCTGAACAAATAGCAAATATCTTTGATTTTCTCAGTGTCAAAAACTCTGTAAATCCTCTGCAAGAATTGAACAAATTCGCACCAGACAACGAAATTTTCGTCGAAGGGAAACAAGAGTTGGAAAAGATTTGGCAAATATTGAATCACTACGAATTACAAAGCGATTTCATTCAGTTCAACCCCTGCATCGCCAGAGGCTTGGACTATTACACTTCCACGGTAATCGAGACATCATTGGACGACCACCCACAAATCGGGAGCATCTGCTCTGGCGGTCGCTACGAGAATTTGGCAACTCATTACACCAAGTCTTCCCTGCCAGGCGTCGGCATCTCCATCGGAGCAACAAGACTGTTTTATCAACTGGACGCCCTCGGTTTAGTCAACTATCCCAACAACTCTCCAGCCGATGTGATGATAGCTTGCTTGGACGAAAAACACATCGCAGATTACATCAAAATCAACAAAATCTTGCTCGAGAATAACATTTCCAACTTCATCTATTGGCAAGCAGACAAACTGAAAAAACAGTTCAAATATGCCGATAAATTAAAAGTAAAATTTTTGCTCATGATGGGCGAAGAAGAACAAAAAAACGAGGAAGTCACTGTGAAAAATCTGACAACAGGCGAACAAAATAAAATCAAAATCGGAAAGATTGCTGATTATTTGCAGAGTTTATTGTAGAAAAATCTAACGCCTGATACCAAAAGCAAGCCAAAGCGTCCTGTTTTTGAAAGTTTTCATTTCCATGAGAGCTTGTTTGGAGTTTATCATTATATCTTTCAAGCCCATATCGTAACGAAGTTCCAAAAAAGCACGCCCCTTGAAAGTTGTTCCTGCTCCTATTATCATTCCATAGTCATAGTTATCAATTTCCGCCAAATCGCCCTGTGACCCATCTCCACTGCTACTGTTTGTGATGTAGCTCGCAGAGAGGAGGTAAGAAAATTGGAATCCTCCAAGGAAATAGTGTCGCCAAAGATTTTCCTTCTTTGTACCTACGCAAAACAGCAACGGAAACTCAAGGTAACTTAAATTTGCTTCAGTAACAACTTCCTTGCTCCCGCTGGAATATTTATCCTCTTCTATACGTTTAACGCAAAACCCCTTATAAAAATAAAGCCCTTCTATCCGTGCTGAAATGTAGCTATTAAGGGGTCTATCAAAAAGAATGCCAAGTGCAAAAACAGGTTTTGTCTTTTTTTCTGTTACTGCGAAGCCAAAATCCGAAGTGGAGATGCCAGCACCACCAATTATACCAAATCTGTAATCTTTTTGTTCGGATGGTCTAACGTATTTGAAGGTGGGAGAATCTGGTCTTCCTTTAGATGTATCAATCTCAACTTTTTCACCAAATAACACTCCGAATGCAAGCGATATAATCAAACAAAACAAAATCTTTTTTTTCATCTTCCCTCAAATAACAATTGTACTCTTTCTCCAAAATTCAAGTATGTAATCAAGCAGAAATTCAAATTATTATTTCCTACATTTAGTCAAAATTTTTTCACCTAAATTTCTCTTGTCAATCCGTTAGCTTATTTTTTTTTTACGGGCAAATATCTTACAAGGAGAAAAGATGAACATAGTTGGAAAAAAAGTCGTTAGACTAGACGGGTATGAAAAAGTAACCGGCAAAGCCATCTATGGGGATGATATACAACTTAAGAATATGCTCTATATGGCTCAAAAGTACACTGACATACCTTGTGGAAAGATTAAATCGATAGACATCAGCAAAGCTGAAAAGCTGGAGGGGGTGGTGAAAATCGCTCTGCACAAAGATGTTATAGGGCAAGATAAGATTGGTCCCATTCGTCAAGATCAATACGTAATTTGTAAGGACAGGGTTTACTATTCAGGCGATGTCGTGGCTGTGGTTAGTGCCACTAGCAAAAATATCGCCAACCTCGCTACAAATATGATAGAGGTGGAATACGAAGCCGAAAAAGGTGTTTTTGACATCACGGAATCGGCAAAAGATGAGCAATTGGTAAGACCAGAATACAAAACCAACGTGGTGGTGCATTACCCACTTCGCAAAGGTGATGTTGAAAAAGGTTTTGCGGATTGCGACCAAGTAATCGAAAGAGAGTACAAAACTGGTTTTCACGAGCACGGATACATCGAAACTGAGAGCTTGGTAGCTGTGCCAGACCCAACCTGCAACGGTGTTAAGGTTTACGGTTCGGTGCAAAATCCACACACAACCAGACGTGAAGTTGCAAAGTTTTTGGGACTGAAATTGAACCAAGTTGATGTCCGTTGCTCCAATCTCGGTGGCTCATTCGGTGGAAAAGACGACACCGTGAACGCTGTGGCTTGCCGAGTTGCTATGCTCACATTTCTTACTGGCAAACCACACAAAATCAGCCTCTCTCGTGAAGAATCTATGAAAGAGAGCTACAAGCGTCATCCATACCTCATGAAATACAAAGTCGGCTTCAACAACGACGGCAATATTAAATCTATGAAAGTGGATATTTTGGCGGATTCTGGTGCGTATTCAGCACAAAGTTTCTTCGTGACTTGGCGTTCCGTGGTGCAAGCCACGGGTCCATATGAAATTGACAACGTCAGCACAGACATCAAAGCGGTTTACACAAACAACACCTACACCGCTGCATATCGTGGCTTTGGTTCTCCTCAAATCATTTTCGCTCAAGAGTCTCTAATGGACGAAATCGGCGAGCTTTGCGGTCTTGCTCCAATGGAAGTCAGAGCCAAAAATGGATACTCTCAAGGCTCTGTTACAGCATCAGGACAAATTCTGGACAAGCACAAAGTTTCCTTGAGCGAAGTTATCAAAAAAGCTACGGACGATATGGATTACGACAAAAAAGTTGCCGAATACAAAAAATTCAACGAAGAAAACTCCCGCTACAAAAAGGGTGTCGGTTTGGCATGCTCGTTCAGAGGTTGTGCTCTGGGTGCAGAAGGCACAGACGCCACATCGGCTATCGTCTCCGTGCAACAAGACGGCTCTGGCTATGTGTGGACTGGTTTGAACGAAAACGGACAAGGTCTGCGAACCACTTTTTCCCAAGTTGCCGCTGAGTGCCTCGGGATGAAATACGAAGATATGCACTTCTTGGAACCATCTACCGCTGCCATAAACGACGGAGGTCCAACAGTTGCTTCTCGCGGAACTCTAATGGGTGGAAACGCCATTTTGGATGCAGCTAACAAAATCAAGCAAAGAATATTTGATGCCAACAAAGACAAACTCGGTGTAGCTTCTATTGATGAGACAACATGGAAAAATGGCGAAATCATCGCCAAGAATACTATCAGCTTCCAAGATGCGTGCACCACTGCATATTTCGCTGGATATAACCTCAGTGCTTACGGCTGGTACAAAGCTCCCGAAGTTTCTTGGGACGAGGAGACCGGACAAGGCAACGCCTATGTTACCTATGTTTACGGTTGCCAAGTAGCGGACATCACGGTGGATACACACACAGGGAAAATCGTTGTGAACAAAATATCCGCTGCTCACGATGTCGGCAAAGCTATTAACCGCTTAGGCGTGGAAGGTCAAATCTACGGCGGTGTCACTCAAGGTATGGGTTACGGCGTTTTGGAACACTACAACATCCAAAACGGTGTGGTAAAATCCAAGAACTTGGACGAATACATCATCCCGACGATTAAGGACATCAAAGAAATCTCCCCTATCATCGTGGAAAATCCCGATGCTCTGGGACCTTACGGAGCAAAAAGCATCGGAGAGCCAGTATTGGAATTGGGAGCTGCTTGCATCGCCAACGCCCTCAACAACGCTACAAAAAAACGTAGCTACGAAATTCCTTTGACTTTGGAAAAAGTTTACCTCGGCAAACAATTGGTAAAGCCAGAACGTGCCAGTGAAGCCCACAAAGGCAACAAAGACGTGAAAGACATCATCGCACAAGTCACAACCCTGAATCCAAAAAACCTGAACGAAGCCTGCCAAATGTTGGCAAACAACAAAAATTCGCAGTTGATAGCAGGTGGAACTGATGTGGTGATAGAGCTTCGTGGCAAGCAAACTCCAACAACTTTAGTGAATATAGACCAGTTACCAGAATTGAAAGGTATCGCCGAAAAAGACGATTGCGTTGTCATTGGTGCTAACCAAAAAATCAACGAAGTGAAAGAAAGCGAAATTGTGCAAAAGCATTTCCCTGCCTTGGTCGAAGCTATTTCCTCTATCGGAGCCAAGCAAACCAGAATGAGGGGCTCTCTCGCTGGTAATATTGCCAACGCTTCACCTTCCGCCGACAGCTTGCCACCTCTTGTGGCTTATGGTGCTAAAGTGCTTCTCGTTAGCCAAAACGGCGAAAGAACCATTGACGTCGATAAGTTCATCGTCGGTGGCTACAAAACGGACATCAAAGAGGGCGAAATCATCAAAAGCATCATCTTGCCAATTCCCACGAAAACCCTCGAATATTCCTACTTCCAGCTCGGCAGAAGAGGTGCTGTGAACATCACGAGGCTTTCACTCCTGACTATGTGTGCCAAAAACAGCTCGGGCATTTTGGAGGACGTTATCATCAGTTGCGGAGCTTTGTTTGTAAAGCCATGTCGTTTGCAAAAGATTGAGGAACTCCTTATCAACCAAAAACTTGACAGTGCTTTGATAGATAAAGCCGAAAATCTCTTGGCTGACCTAATCGAAGAACAAATCGGTGGCAGATGGTCAAGCGAATACAAAAAGCCTGTTTTCATCAATCTGTTCAAAGACAGTTTGGAAAAATTCATTTAATTTAGAGGTTTGGAAAATGATAATTAATTTTACGGTTAACAACAAAAAATATACCATTGATGTGGACGAATCGAAGCGACTTTTGGACGTCTTGCGTGAAGATTTGGAACTGACTGGCACCAAAGAAGGCTGTGCTGTGGGAGAGTGTGGAGCTTGCACTGTGATTATGGACGGAAACGCCGTTCACTCTTGCTTGATTATGGCTGGACAACTGGAAGGAAGAGAAATCGAAACTGTGGAAAACTTGGAGCAAAACGCAACTCTCAGCAAATTGCAGGAGAGCTTCCTCAAGTACGGAGCTGTGCAATGCGGTTTCTGTACTCCGGGAATGCTGATGAGTGCCAAAGCCCTTTTGGACAAAGTTCCTAATCCTACCTTGGCTCAAATAGAAGAAGCGTTGGAAGGCAATGCCTGCCGATGCACAGGCTACAAGCCAATCGTTGACGCCATACAAAACGTAGATAAAGTCTAAGGGAAAAGCTATGTTATTGGAATGCTTCAAACAGAGATACAGTTGCAGAGCGTACAAAAATAAGGCGATTGAGGAAGCTAAACTATCTAACATCATCGAAGCTGCAAGGCTTTCGCCATCCGCTAAAAATATTCAGCCTTGGAAATTGGTTCTCATTCAGGACAAGCAAAAACTCAGCAGCCTTGTCAATGTTTGCAAACAGGAGTTTCCGTCGAAAGCTCCATTGGTGATAGCTGTGTGTTGCAACAATTTGGAGCATATCATGAGTTGCGGACATCCTTCGTCTCTGGCAGACGGCTTTGGAATGACGATGAGTATTCTTTTGCAAGCGTCCGCCGAAGGTCTCGGCTCTTGTTGGCTGGGTGCGTTCAACCAAGAGAAAGCAGCCGAACTGATTAACTTGCCTGAGGACTATTCTGTTTTATCTTTGATTTCCATCGGCTATGCTGATGAGTGCCCAACTGAGCAAGAAAAAAAATCGACAGAAGAGATCGTCGTTTACGACAATTTCTAACATTTATTTCATTCGCAAGGTGACCTGAAATCGGTCACCTTGTTTTAATTTATTGATACTAATGAAAAATTTAATCTTCAGATACATAAATCCCGTAAAGCTGAATTTGTTTTCCGATAGTGTCAAATCATCGCTAGGAGTTTTGCTCTCTCTTGCCATCTCACTTTGGCTGACCGACGATTATCAATACCACGTCTTTTCTTTCGTTTTTTCATCACAATTAGTTTATGCCAAAACTGGTATCAGCTTAAAAAAAAGAGCCACATACACTATTTTTTGGGCAAGTTGTTTGGGAATCTTTATCTCCGTTGCTCCGCTATTTGTAGCACATTTTTATTTCAAATCCGTACTCCTTACCGTTGTCGTCTATTTTTCTTTTTATCTCAAGGACAAAATTCAGCTTTTTGACAACAACCTCACCAACCAATTTTTGTTGAATATCAGTGCGTATTTCTATCTTTTATCCTCTGGGCATATGGACTTCCACTATTTGCTTCTGTCTCTGATTTCTGGAGCTATCTCCATTTTTACCGATTTTCTCATCCTAAAAAGTAAAAATCTCCGCAATATAAAATATCTGTTTCTCAGAATTTTTCTCAGAATTCCCGATTCGTTAAAAAAAATAGTTAAATCTACCAATAAAAACAAAACCATACGAAAAAAAGAAGATTTTTCCTATTACATGGAAACAATAGCTGAAATAGAAAATTTGGAAGAAGTTTTAATTGCAGACAAGAAACAGAAAAACTTTTATACAAAACTCATTTTTTTCACTGCAACAACTTTCAGAGCTTTGAAAATTATTGAGTTTAACATTGGAGATTGCTTGCCAGAGTTCAAAGGCAAATTAAATTCTATAATTTATTCATTTGCCAAAATATACAAGCTCTTAGCATACAAAATTTTTGCCAAATCCACAGAAATAAACCATCTGGAAATTGAATCTTTTTGCTTTGAATTAAGAGAATTTTGTCAAGTATCCACAAATTCACACCAAGCAAAAGTCTTGGTCAGTTTGGAAAGATTGGCAAGTTTAGCCAAAGAAATTGACGATTGTATCACCTATGAGAACTAACAAAAGATTAGCCCTGCAAATTTCCCTTTCTGTCGCCATTGCTATCGTTGTCGCTTATTTTCTGGACATCCAAAATCCGTATTGGACTCTTCTGGCAATTTTGGTGCTTATTTGTCCTCGCTACGAACAAACTCTGCATAAAAGTTTCCTGAGGATTTTGTCCACTATCTTGGGAGCTACTCTCGGTGGCATAGTTATTTGGCTTGCAGATTTCCCGACAACTTACTTGCTCTTAGCTGGAATAGGTGGATATTTCACCATTTACTACGGAAGAATTTCCTACTTCAAAACAATTTTTTTCGCTTCCGTCATGGTTGTTGCCATTGCGGGAATTTTGCACCCTTGGTCTTGGGCAATAGTTCTTTCGAGAATACTACAAACAGGCTTGGGTGCTATCATTGCCCTAATAGTATCAATGATAATTTCTCCAAGTAAAAATTACGCAGAATATTCTGAAAAAATAAAAGAAATTTTAACCCAAGAATTGCTCTTCTACAAGCAAGGAAGCAATATTTTCTTCTCATACGAACTATACTGGAAAACTTTGAAAAAAATCCGCAGTAATTTGTCCGAACTCAAAAGGAATGAAATGGAAATGCGTTTTAAAGACCTTTTGCATTTCAAAAGAAACAAGCGAATTTACACATCAAAAATTTTGTACAAAAATCTTATGCTTTTGGCTGATATTTTTTTCGTCTTGAATAAATTGAAAATCGAAAATAAAGATTACAAACCGTATCTAAATCTATTCAGGCACTTGGTTTTAGCGGATTTTATAAAAATAAATTCAACTCTTAATTTGAATATCCAATTTAAGATTCCGAGCGATCCGATACATTTTGAAGATACGGACGTCGAATATTTAAGCATTGTTAAGTTTTCCGAGAGCCTTCTATCCAATCTGCAAGAAACGTATTCTATCATTCCAAAATCCAAAGATGAATCTTAGAGAGAAGTTGCAAAAATATTTCAAATGTCAACAATGCGGAGCGTGTTGCAAGCGAGAAAACGGCGTTGTGTATATCACTATGGCAGAAGCCGAGAACATAGCATCTCTTCTGGGGAAACCGCTTTTTATGTTCTTGCAAGAAAATTGCAAAAAGCAAAGAGGTTGGCTCGTTCTGAGTGATGACAAACTTAATCCACATTGTTACTTAGACGACGAAAATAGATGCCTTATTTATCCCTGTCGCCCAAAATTCTGCAAGCAATACCCATTTGTTCCAGAAATTCTGAAAAACGACAACACCATCAGAGAAGAAGCTAAGCTCTGCCCTGCTATATGCGAAGTTATAAATCGTCCGTCATAATCCATATAATCTGTTGACCAAAAAGCTCCCCCGAAAAAAGTAGCCGTATGAAAATTTCCAACAATCAAAGCGTTATGGGTGGCATAGAATCTATCTCCGCCTATCTTATTTGGGGGCTGTCCCCGCTGTTTTGGGTACTAATCTCGGGTGTCAGCCCATGGGTTATTATCTGCAACAGAATTACGTGGTCGTGCGTGATGATGTTCATCATTGTGTTGGCGTACAAGCAGATGCCTGAAATCAAAAAAATCTTTCGCAACAGGAAAGATTTTTTCACGCTATTTTTCTGTGGTTGGTTGATTTTTTGTAATTGGAGCGTTTACATTTGGGCAATTTGCAATGAAAGAGTTTTGGATGCCTCGCTCGGCTATTACATAAATCCTCTTATGGTGATTTTTTTGAGCAAAATATTTTTGAAAGAAAAGTTCGACAACCTCAAAATCTTCTCAATTATAATTGCCGCGACAGGCATTGGAATCATGATTTTCAAATTTGGCACTATTCCCTACGTTTCCCTCAGTCTCTGCTCCACTTTTGCCGTATACGGGCTGATAAAAAAAAGAATTAAATACTCCGCTGTGCAAACTATGTTTGTCGAAAATCTCGTGGTCGCCCCTTTTGCACTAGCTTATTTACTTAGTTCACCAGAAAGCTATTCTATCAGTTTCCCCAACTATATCTTATTGATTTGCGGTGGGATAGTTACAGGAATCCCTCTTTTGCTATTTGCCTCGGGAGTGAAAAAAATCAAACTCTCAACTCAAGGATATATCCAATTTTTAGCACCAACAATAACATTTTTCTTGAGTATTTTTGTTTTCAAAGAAAATATCAATCAAGCACAACTTACCGCTCTTCTGTTTATTTGGACAGCTTGCGGAGTTTTTATAATTTCACTATTTACACAAAAGAAAAATTTGCAAAAAGGGACGTTATGAAATACGATGTAATTGTTGTTGGGGCTGGTCATGCTGGATGTGAAGCCGCTTGTATCGCAGCAAAAATGGGTGCAAAAACCGCCATGTTCGTCATTAAATACGAGTCTATCGGCAGAATGTCGTGCAACCCATCCGTCGGTGGTCCTGCCAAAGGACACATCGCCAAAGAGATAGACGCACTCGGTGGAGTTATCGCCAAGACAGCCGACAAAACAGGCATACAATTCAGAATGCTCAATCGTGGGAAAGGTCCTGCCGTTTGGTCTCCGAGATGCCAAAACGACCGCAAACAATATTCATTGCAAATGCTGATAAACTGCGAAAACCAAGAAAACTTGGACATCATCGAGAGTTGCGTTGACGATTTGCTCATCAAAGACGGAAAAGTTGAAGGCGTGGTTACTCACCTAAATCAAAAATATTACGCTCCAAAAGTCATTTTGGCGTGCGGAACTTTTTTGCAAGGAGTTATTCATGTCGGCGATGTCAGCTACCAAGGTGGACGCTCTGGCGAGCCATCAGCCGAGCACCTCACCAAAAGATTGAAACAAGTCGATTTTAACGTGAAACGCTTCAAAACTGGAACACCTGCGAGGATTGACCTTAGGACTATTGACTATTCCAAACTCATCGAGCAGCCTGGAGACCCCGACCCAAGCGGATTTAGTCTATACAGAAACATCCCTATTCGCAATCTTTGTAGCTGTTGGCTTACTTTCACCAATCCCGAGACACACAAAATTGTCAGGTCGAATTTTGACAAATCCGCTCTTTACTCAGGCAGAATTGTGGGAACAGGTCCAAGATATTGTCCGTCCATTGAGACGAAAGTGGACAGATTTTTTGATAAAGACCGCCACCAAGTTTTCATCGAACCCGAAGGTGTGAACACATTTGAAGGGTATGTGAACGGAATGTCCAACAGCCTCGCTCCTGAAGTGCAACACCAATTCATTCACTCTATCGCAGGGCTGGAGAACGCCAAATTCATCCGCTATGCATACGCCATAGAATACGATTATATCGAACCGTCCAACATCAAACCAACAATGGAAACCAAACTGGTGGAAGGTTTGTATTTCGCAGGACAAATCAACGGCACTTCTGGTTACGAAGAAGCTGCAGCACAAGGAATTATCGCTGGAATAAACGCCGTAAAAACTTTGGACGGAAGCAGTAGTGAACTAATCCTAAGTCGCGACAATTCGTATATCGGCGTGCTAATCGACGATTTGGTAACCAAAGGAACAGACGAACCATACAGAATGTTCACCTCTCGAGCAGAATACAGACTTTTCCTCCGCCAAGACAACGCAGACGAAAGATTGATGCCAATCGGACATTCACTGGGAACAGTTTCCTCCGCAAGATACCAATCCTTTTTGAACACGTGCAAGATTGTAGATAGAGAGATTGACTTCTTGAAAAACCGCAAATCAACCACTCATCCTGACCTAAAAGAGCCTGCAAAATTAGCTCAAATTTTGAAAAGACCTGGGATAGATTTGGTAGCTTTGCAACAATTCGGCTACAAACCTGCAAGCGACATTTCAAAACTTGCAGCAGAAAAAATAGAAATCAAAATCAAATACGAAGGCTACATAAAACGTCAATTGGACGACATCAAGAGTTTTCAATCAATGGAAGAAACAAAATTCCCCGAGAATCTCGATTTCTCCAAAATAGACACCATAACCTTAGAAGCCAGAGAAAAACTGCAAAAAATCAAACCTATTTCCCTCGGACAAGCCAGCAGAATTTCTGGAATCAGCCACGCCGATATAACCTCCATTTTGGTTTATCTGAAAAAAATAAATTCAAAATAAAGTCACAAATACCAAAAATAGACATGGAAAAGAATTACCCCTTTGAACAAATTTTTGAATACGAAACGTGCAGTTCCACGCTGATAGAAGCTCAAAATAAGCTCCCCTTCCTCTCGGGCAACGCTCTATTCATCGCCAAAGAGCAACTCACAGGAATGGGTCGCCACGGCAACAAATGGCTCTCTCCAAGAGGCGGATTGTGGTTCACCATGGCTATCAAGCATCTTGATGTATCAAGCAATTTTACACTTTTCATCGGGAAATGCCTGCATAAATGCATAAAGAAATTTTACGATTCCAATAAATTACTGATAAAATGGCCAAACGACATTTACCTAAAACACAAAAAATTAGCTGGGATTATCGTTCAAAAGAAACTTAATTATTTGCTAATTGGTATTGGGATAAACACAAACTCCAAATTACCAAGTGAACTCAAAAGCACCGCTATTTCTCTAAAAAACTTCACAGAAATCAACAACGAAGAGTTTTTGCTTGCTTTTATCGATATTTTTCAAGAAAATTTAGACGACTATTTCACAAACGGCATTGATGAAAATTACATTAATCGATTCTCGTTTTTGCAAGGGAAGAAAATCACTATCGGCACACAATTCGCAAAATACGAAGGAATCGTGAAAGAAATAAACAAAAACGGCGACATCGTTTTGTCTCTTGACAGCGGACTTACTCAACCGTTTTTCTCGGGAACTATTTTGGATTTTTCCCAATAAAAAAGGCAAGCTCACAAAAGCCCGCCTCTGTTAAAGTCAAAAAAAAAATCAGCAACCTACACAACTGTAATCAAACAACTCTTTCGCTGTCGAATCTTTCCAATAAACGTTTCTCAAGTCAAAAAAGTGTTTCCCTTTCATCAGTTTAGCAATCTTTTGCAAGTCCATCCCTCTAAACTGATTCCACTCGGTCACCAAAACCAAAGCGTCGACACCCTCGGCAGCTTCATAGCCATTGGAACAATACTTGATGCTTTTTGCACAATCTTCAAGTCGCCATTTTGCCTCTTCCATTCCTTCGGGGCAAAACGCTCTGATAGTTACACCATTTTCCACCAAACCTTTGACAATGTCCAAAGAAGGTGCATCACGCATATCGTCAGTTTCTGGCTTGAAAGACAATCCCAAAATCCCAAACACTTTGCCATTCACAGAACCCATTTTCTTTAGAATTTTCTCCACCATTTTTTTCTTTTGCTTCTCGTTAGCCTCTATCGCCGCCGCAATAACGCAAAGTTTCTCTCCGTTTCTTTTGGCAACATCCACTATCGCCTTGGTGTCTTTCGGGAAGCAAGAACCTCCAAATCCAGGTCCTGCATGCAAAAACTTGGGTGAAATTCTTCCGTCCATTCCCATAGCTTTGGAAATTTCCTGAATACTCGCTCCGATTTTTTCGGACAGCAAAGCCATCTCATTTATGAAAGAAATTTTCACCGCCAAAAAAGCGTTGGAAGCGTACTTTATCATTTCCGCAGATTCCAAACCCGTGAAAACAAAAGGCGTCTTATTCAAATAAAGAACTCTATAAACGTTCTTCATCACTTCTTTGGCTTTCTCGCTATCAGAGCCAATCACTATTCTATCTGGTCGCATACAATCACCGATAGCTTTGCCTTCACGCAAAAACTCAGGATTGGAAACAACATCAAATTCAAAATCAACACCCCTATTGTCCAACTCCTCTTGTATGGCTTTAGCAACCATTCTTCCAGTTCCAACAGGCACTGTTGATTTATCCACCACAACCTTGTAGCCGTTAATGTGCTTGCCAATCTCTTTTGCCACCGAAAGTACGTATTGTAAATCCGCAGAACCGTCTTCCTTAGGCGGAGTTCCAACAGCTATGAAGATAACATCCGAGTTTTCAACAGTCTTTTTTATATCAGTTGTAAAACTAATTCTTCCCGATTTTCTGACCTTTTCCACCAACTCACGAAGTCCAGGCTCATAAATAGGAACATCCCCGTTTAATAGCATATCTATCTTTTCTTTGTTGGTATCCATACAGATAACATTCAGTCCAAAATCGGATAAAACCACGCCCTGCACAAGCCCAACATATCCCGTGCCAATCACAGAAATATTCATCCTAACAATCTCCTTTTTTTGCAAAACTATATTCTGGCAAAATGCCTTCTACAATTTTTCTAATTTCCATATCAATCTTTTCTGTCGTCGCTTCTCGCAATTTGTTCAAATGCCTTTGGTTAATCTTTCTTGGCTCTTTAGACAAAACCAAATTAATCTTTGGATGAGAAGTCGCAATTAAATCTTCAAAATTTGCGTTCAATTCTTCATAAAGTTTTTCACCAGGTCGTAATCCGATATATTCGATTTCAATATCTTTCCCTGGAACATAGCCAAAAAACTCTATCATCTCCCGAGCTATTTTATCAATTTTTATCTGTTTCCCCATATCAAGAACAAAAATATCTTTTCCTTCGTTCAAACAAGCTGCCTGAAGAACAAGCAAAGATGCCTCAGGAATTGTCATGAAATATCTCACAATGTCGGGATGAGTCACTGTAACAGGACCTCCAGTGGCAATTTGCTTTTCAAAAAGAGGAATAACACTGCCCACACTTCCCAATACATTGCCAAATCTGACCACAGAAAAAGCGGTCTTGTCATTGTTTTTGTTCAAAACCACCAATTCAGCCAATTTTTTGGACGCACCCATAATACTCGTCGGGTTTACAGCTTTGTCTGTAGAGATCAAAATAAATTTTTCCACTTCAAATTCACCAGCTATTGAAGCAAGCGTTTCCGTGCCAAGAGTGTTATTTTCGATCGCTTTCCAAGGTTGTAACTCCATCATGGGAACATGCTTATAAGCCGCAGCGTGAAAAACAATTTCTGGAGCATATTTGGCAAAAACTTTCTTCAAATGACCTTCGTCCTTAATGTCTCCAACTATCGGCACAATATCCAAATACGGCAAATTGTTAGCTAATTCCATATCGATGTGATACAAAGGCGATTCAGCAAGATCAAAAAGCAAAAGTTTTTTCGGTCTAAATTTGGCAATTTGCCGACAAATCTCAGAACCGATCGAGCCACCTGCCCCTGTCACCAAAATGACTTTATCGTTAATCACTTCAGAAACCATTTTGGCGTCCAAGCTCACTTCACTGCGACCCAAAATATCCTCATACGACAATTTTCTAGCAGAATCTATGCTGACTTTTTTGTTTATAATTTCAGTAATGCTGGGAATAATTCGATATTGGATTTCTGTGGATTTGCATTTCTCAATAATTTTTCTAAATTCGCATTTGGTTGCAGAAGGAGTAGCCACAATCAACTCATCAATCAGATTATCTCTAACTATCTTCTTAACCATGCTGATACTGCCCAAGACAGGCACACCGTGGATTTTGTGACCTATCTTATCCCTATCGTCGTCCAAAAGACCAACCACATGATACGACAAGCCTCTGCTTTTTAAAACATCACGAAGAATTTTTTCTCCTGCATTTCCAGCTCCCACAATCAAAATTCTTTTAATTGAAGAAGAAAAATCACCTTTTTTGAAATTTTCATAATAAATTCGGGCAGAAACTCTAGAAGCACCCAACACCATTATTCCAAGAACAAAATCTATGATAATCGCCGAACGAGAAAGGAAAAATCCATTAATTGGCAGATAAGCTATAAATAAGGTTATTCCAAAAGCCAACACAGTAGCTTTAAGCAAATTGATTAAATCTTTGATGCCCGTATATCGCCACATCCCACTGTACAAATCGAACTTAAATAGGAGAAGCATTTTTATTAAAAGGACGATGGGCAATCCGACAAGAATGGAATTAATATGATTGACTAAGTAATCTAAATCCATTCTAATCCAATAGGATGCACAAAAACTTGCAGACAAACTAATAATGTCTATAAACAACAAAATCCAAAAATTTCGTTTCAAATATTTTCTAGGCATAACACTTTCTTCTTCTTTGCACCAAAAACAGTACAAAACCCTTTATTTTAAAAATTGAACCGTTACCAACTCTTTAAAAAAAAACGTTCAGTCAAGAAGAGAATAAATAAATATTGACAGCAAAATCCACTATTTTCCTTTTAGAAAGAAGTCATGGTAAAGAAGTTTTTAAATTCAAGGAGAATCAATTATGTCAAAAATTGTTGATGTTAGAGCAATGGAAATTCTGGATTCCAGAGGGAATCCTACCTTAGAGGCTAACGTAACCTTAGATAGTGGAATCATCGGCAGAGCAGCAGTTCCATCGGGAGCTTCCACTGGAGAATACGAAGCTGTTGAACTCAGAGACGCCGATAACGGTCGTTATTGTGGCAAAGGCGTTCTGAAAGCCGTAGAAAACGTGAACAAGTATATCAAGGAGCTGTTGATTGGCAAAGATGCAATCAATCAGGTGGAAATTGACAAATGTATGCTTGAAGCCGACGGAACAGAAAACAAATCAAAGTTCGGAGCTAATGCCATTTTGGGTGTATCTTTGGCTTGTGCCAGAGCCGCAGCTATGGAATTGGATATTCCGCTGTACCGCCACATCGGTGGCACATCCGCTTCACTTTTGCCAGTTCCCATGAGTAACGTTATCAACGGCGGTGAGCACGCCAATAACAACATAGATATTCAGGAATTTATGATTATGCCTACAGGTGCAAAATCTTTCTCTGAGGCTCTGCAAATGAACACTGAAATATTCCACAGCCTCAAAAAACTTCTCGCTGAACAAGGTCACAGCACAGCTGTTGGAGATGAGGGTGGATTTGCTCCTAACCTCAATTCCAACGAAGAAGCGTTGTCTTGCCTGATGGAAGCTGTTAAATCGGCTGGATATAAGCCTGGAGCGGACATTCATTTTGCTCTCGACCCAGCTTCCAGTGAGTTTTACAAAGACGGCAAATACGTCTTGAAAGCAGAAGGAAAAACTCTTTCCTCTGCTGAAATGGTAGATTTTTGGTGCGACCTCGTTGATAAATTTCCTATCATCTCTATCGAAGACGGACTTGACCAAAACGACTGGGAAGGCTGGAAATTACTCAAGAAAAAATTGGGAAGCAAAATTCAGCTTGTTGGCGACGACCTTTTTGTGACCAACACAAAGAGACTTGCCAAGGGCATCAAAGAAGATTGTGCAAATTCCATTTTGATTAAGCTCAATCAAATCGGCTCTCTCACGGAAACATTGGCAGCCATCGAACTCGCCAAAACTAACGGCTTCACCAACGTCATCTCGCACCGAAGTGGCGAAACTTCCGACACATTCATTGCAGATTTGGCAGTAGGAGTGAACGCAGGACAAATCAAAACTGGTTCACTCAGCAGAAGCGACCGCATCGCCAAATACAACCAACTTCTCAGAATTGAAGCCGAATTGGGAAGCAACGCAAAATACGCAGGAATTAAAGCTTTTTACAATCTGAAAAAATAGTTCTTTTCTATATCAAAAACCCTTATTTTCTTTTGAAAGTAGGGGTTTTGTTTTTCAAAATTTCCCTTTACAAAATACACGCTCCTCAATTTCTATCATCAACGAAAAGTTATCTTAGGAGTTTAGATTTATGGAATATCCCTTTATCGAAATCGAAAAAAAATGGAAGAAAATTTGGGCTGAAAAAAAGATTTTCGAGTCCGAGGACGAAAGCAAAAAAGAAAAAAAATACATCTTATCCATGTTCCCTTATCCGTCTGGAGACCTCCACATGGGGCATATTTCCAACTATTCCATAGGCGATGCTCTATCCCGATTTTATCTGCAATCTGGCTACAACGTGATGCAACCGATGGGCTACGATTCTTTTGGAATGCCTGCTGAAAATTTCGCTATCCAACACAACTCACATCCCAGAATAACCACCGAAGAAAACATCGCCAAGATGAAAGAGCAACTGGTTGCTATGGGATTTGGATTGGATTGGACTCGTGAACTGTCAACCTGTCGCCCCGACTACTACAAATGGGGTCAATGGCTTTTCAAGAGAATGTACGAAAAAGGATTGGTCTACAAAAAGAAATCTTTTGTGAACTGGTGCCCCGACTGCTCCACCGTGTTGGCAAACGAGCAAGTTGTGGAAGGCAAATGTTGGCGTTGTGACGCTGTAGTTGTGCAAAAAGAGTTGGAGCAATGGTTCGCCAAAATCACCGATTATGCCGAAGAACTTTTGGACGACAGCGACCTTATCGATTGGCCTGAAAAAGTGAAACTTATGCAAAAAAACTGGATTGGCAAAAGCACGGGCGTAACCATCGATTTCATCTACAACGACCAAAAACTCCCCGTTTTCACCACTAGACCCGACACGCTTTTCGGAGTAACTTTTATGGCTATCGCACCCGAACACGCTCTTACTCAGAGCTTCCTGAAAGAAGAAGGCGAAAATTCCGAGCTTTACAAATTTTGCCAAAAAGTTCTCAACCAAGACAACACTCTGCGAACCGCTGAAGACAAAGAAAAGGAAGGAATTTTTACTGGTAAATATTGCATCAATCCAGTGAATGGTGAAAAAGTCGAGATTTGGGTCACAAATTATGTGCTGATGGACTACGGAACTGGTGCCGTGATGGCTGTTCCTGCACACGATACCAGAGACTTTCAGTTCGCTAAAAAATACGACATCAACATCAAAGTTGTCGTTCAAAATGCGGATAACACTATTGATGCGAACACAATGACCGAAGCCTTTATAGAAAACGGCACTATGGTCAATTCCAAGCAATTCGACGGCATGAACAATCGCGACTGCCTGAACAAAATCGCCGACTGGATAGATGAACAAAAAATGGGTCAGAAAAGCATCAACTACAAAATTCGTGATTGGGGCTTGTCCCGTCAACGTTATTGGGGCAATCCCATTCCTGTGGTTTATTGCCAAAAATGCGGAGTCCAATTAGTTCCCGATGAGCAATTGCCTGTTCTGCTCCCCAACGATATTCAAATCGGCAAAACCAAGCAAAATCCCCTTTTGTCAGCAACTAACTGGCTAAAAACAACCTGCCCTGAATGTGGTGGCGAAGCTACGCGAGAAACCGACACAATGGATACTTTCGTCGATTCCTCTTGGTATTTTGCCCGCTTCTGCGACGCTAACAACGACTCCATGCCATTCGACAAAGAAAAAGCTAATTACTGGCTTCCAGTTGACCAATATATCGGCGGAATCGAACACGCAGTTCTACACCTTTTGTACGCTCGCTTCTTCCACAAATTTATGCGTGATATTGGACTTGTAGATTGCAACGAGCCTTTTTCCCGTCTGCTCACGCAAGGAATGGTCTGTATGGCAAGCTACAAATGCCCGAAAGACGGATACCTCTTTCCAAAAGACGTTGCCATCGATGGCGAAAAAGCCACATGCTTGATTTGCAACTCTCCCGTGGAAATCGGTGGAGTGGAAAAAATGAGCAAATCCAAAAAGAACGTCGTCAATCCCAACGACTACCTGCTGAGATACGGAGCAGACACTTTGCGTACTTTTGTCCTATTCGCCTCTCCTCCTGAAAAAGACGTTGATTGGAACGATAAAGCTGTGGGCGGAGCTTTTAGATTTTTGAACAGAATTTACAAAATTTTCCTGAAAAACAAAGATTTCTTGAACCAAGAATATGCTAACACGGGCAAAATATCCCCCGAATACAAGAAATTGCGATTTTCCAACCATTTCACCATCAAAAAAGCTGTTGGCTATGTGAAAGAAAAACTACAATTCAACACCGCCATCGCCGCAGTGATGGAGCATCTGAACAACCTTTCCTCCGCTGAAAATCCAACCTCTGAAGCGGAAAAATCGATTTACAAAGAAGCTCATCTGCTCATTCCGCAAATCATCTATCCGTTCGCTCCTCACCTATGCGAAGAAATTTGGGAAATGGTCGGCAAGCAAACCTTGTTACATGAATCTGGACTTCCGACTTACGATGAAAAATATTTGGTCAAAAACGAAATCACTCTGGTCGTGCAAGTTATGGGGAAAATCCGCGGAAGATTGGAAATTGATTCTAACACTTCTAAAGAAATAGCTTTACAAAAAGCCAAAGAATTAGATAATGTTAGTAGGTTTTTGGAGAACAAAATAATCTTGAAAGAAATATTCATTCCCAAAAAACTCATCAATTTTGTGATAAAATAGTAGCTATGTAGCAATAGGAGAATGTAAATCGATTAAATAAATTAAAGGAGGGAAAATGAACTCTCTGCCTAAATTTATTATTTTTGCTTTACTACTTTTTGTATTCGCTTGCACAAAAGAAGGAACCGTAGAAGTTTATAACAAGACAGGGATAAAAATAGTTTCTATAATTAACGGTAATTCTCAGATTTTAGACAATTTTCAAACTCAAACCAAAACTATCAAGTGGACTGGAACCGAAGATGAGACAATCATTACCCTATCTGTTCAAGCTTTTGCTCTCGGGACTTCCTATACTAACCAAACTCGAACTATAACTCTACATAATGGTGGAATTACCCGACACACATGGAATTAATACATAAATTAAAATCTTGAAAAATCTAATCGGCAAAGTAGCCAGAGCCATCAAAGAATATGATATGATTCCAACTGGGTGCACCGTTGGTGTTGCCGTCTCGGGTGAAAACGACAGTGTTGCTTTGTTATATTTACTCCATCAACTACAAAAATCTATGCAATTCAACCTCTACCCTATTCATGCCAAAATAGCAGAATACGACACTTCTCCTATCAGGATTTTGTGCGAACGCCTCAATCTACCCTACACGGAACTTGATGTTAAGTTGAATTACGACAAATTTTCCAAAAAAGAATGTTACATCTGTTCGCGATTCATCAAAGGCTATATCACCGAACATTTACGGAAGAAAAATATTACTCGTGTCGCTTTCGGCCATCACGCAGACGATGTTGCTTCCACCTTCTTTATAAACCTCATCCAACACAACAAGCTCGGAGCTTTTTTGCCTGTCCTCACCAACACAAAATCAGGTGTTGACACAATTCGTCCACTGATATATTTGCGGAAAAAAGAGTTGGAAAACCTGATTTCAAAGCACAATTTGCCCTTGATTGAGTACGAATGCCCTTATGCAAACAACAATTACAGAATGAAATTAGAAAAAAACATACAAGAGATTGAAGAGATTTTGAATTGTAAAAATTTGCCTGAAAAGATTTATAAATCTCTGCAATCTCCCCAAAAAAGCGAATTTTGGAATAAAAATTTATCTGGAGAAAAACTATGAGTATCAGTTGCCTGAGACTAATCAACGACGAATTATTTCTAATAGACCAACGAAAATTGCCGAAAAAATACACTGAATTTAAGTGTGAAAACTATTTGGATGTGATTTATGCGATTTCCGAGATGGTGGTGCGTGGAGCTCCAGCCATAGGTGCTGTGGCAGCATACGGCGTTTGGCTCGCCGCCAAGGAGTTTGAAAATTCCGAGAATTTCCAAGCCGAACTTATCTCTGCCAAGAAAAAAATAGATGCTTCTCGACCGACAGCCGTCAACCTCGTGTGGGCTACCAACAGGATGATTGGTGTTTTTGATGAAAACCGAACAAACGAAGAAAACTGTCAAAATTTGAAACGAGAAGCTGATAAAATAGCCGAAGAAGACGTCGCCATAAACAAAAAAATGGGCGAAATCGGTGCTAAGATTATTCCTAAAAAAGCAACCATTCTGACCCATTGCAATACTGGAGCGTTAGCAACCGTAGGACATGGAACCGCTTTGGGCGTAATTCGCTCCGCCATAGCTCAAGGCAAAAAAATTTTCGTTTATGCCGATGAAACCCGACCACGGCTGCAAGGAGCACGCCTGACTGCATGGGAACTCGTCCAAGACAAAATCCCCTCATGCCTTATCGCAGATAGCGTAGCCGCAACTCTGATACGAGACGGAAAAATCAACGTTATCTTGGTAGGTGCGGATAGAATTGCCGCCAACGGCGACACGGCAAACAAAATTGGCACTTTTATGCTTAGCGTCTTGGCGAAACAATACAACGTACCTTTCTACGTGGTCGCTCCCACTTCCACCATAGATTTGGACTCGCCCACAGGAGACGAAATCGAAATAGAAGAACGCTGTGACAACGAGGTAAGCTTTGTTTTCGGCAAGCAGGTAGCACCACTGACTATGCAAATTTACAACCCTGCTTTTGATGTAACTCCAGGAGAACACATTACAGGCATCATCACTGAAAAAAAGATATTTAACTTCCCCTATATAAATAATTTAAAAAAATGTTGACTTCTTTTATAGATATTGAAGAAAAGAAAGTAAGGAGAAATTAAAAACTATGAAAAAAATTATTGTTCTTATCGTCTTGGGTGCAATCATGGGTTGTGCCAACAGATCTACTGGATTTACCTTTGTCTCTACCAAAAATTTCAATCACAACAAAGAGTTCGTCAAAATAGGGCAAGTTACTGGTTCCGACACGAAATCTATCTTCATGGTTATTCCAACAGGTAGCCCTCGACTGGAAGAAGCTATTGATAACGCTATCGAGTCAACTCCAGGTTGCTGTGCCTTGACCGATGTGAAAGTGTACAAATTGTATTGGTATATACCATTTCTCTACGGGAAATACGGTTGGTCTGTAAAAGGTACAGCTTTGAAACAAAAAATAACCGTAATTCAAGATAGTGTGGATTTGTTTTAACTTAAATATAAGGAGAAAAGAATGAAAAAATTCATCTTAATGTTAATTCTTGCAGTTTTTACACTGCAAATGATTGGATGTGCTACACACATTCACACAGTAGGTAAAGGTCCTCAAGGTAATGAAAAAACAGAAAAATGGCAATGGTACGCTTTATGGGGATTAGTTCCTGTAAGTGAAATAGATACTAGGGAAATGGCTAAAACCGATAACTACGAAATTAAAACTGAGTATAAATTTCTCAATATACTAGCAAACGTATTTACTCAATATGTATCTTTTGTTTCTAGATCTGTTGAAGTTAAAGAATAGTTTAAACTTAATAAAAAAAGGGAGAATTTTTTTTCTCCCTTTTTTATTTTCTCACAATTTATAATCCTTTCAGTGAATTAAACATGATACATTCTACTCAGGTAAGTAGATTTTTTCTTAAGTTCCTCAAATCGTGCAAACATTCTATCAGAAATCGCAATTTGATTATCCAATAAATCTGCAAATTTCTTATCCAACTCAGGATTAACATTAAAATCATCCAAAAGCACTTTGTCTTCTTTGATTACGTGCTGGACTCTCGCCTCGGTAATCCCGAAGAAATAATGCCCGAAGAAGCTGTTTGCGTCAAATGAAGTCATCGGTTCATAGTCAGTAACAGTCAAATCAGCCTTCTGTCCCTCAATTACTCCCAGTGGAAAACCATATCTTTGCTTGATGTCATAAGCACTGAAAAACATGGAAATCATCTCAGGAAACCCTAAATCAGCATTTCTACTTTGGAACTTGGTGACGATAGCGGAATTTTTTTGTGCCTTGAGGCAACTCGAATGCATGCCGTCAGTTCCTGCTGTAATCTTCAACCCCGCATCAACAAGCTCGTTCAACTTGGCAGCGTTGAGTCCGTTGTTCATATTGGAATCTATTGCTTGTCCGATGAAAATATTTTTTGATGCTAAAATCTTCAATTCGTTCGGAGTTAGGTTGCTCGCGTGAATTATCAAGGAGTTATCACGCAAAAGCCCAAATTGGTCTAATCGCTCTACCAACGGTTTTCCATAATTACGCCAAGAGTACTCTTGGTCCACTCCACCTTCGGCAACGTGACAATGTATGGGTGCAACTGTGTTCTTCGCCAAATAGTCCAAAGCCTTGTCTGGCAAAGTCAAAAGAGCGTGCATTCCAGTTAAACCTTTCAGAATTGGATTACTTTCAACTTCTTTGGCAAATCTTGAGTTTTCAGCTACAGACTTTTCAAAAAACTCTTGTCCATTACGAGTGGTTGTCTCGAAAGCCAAACCGCCATTCACGCCATAAGCCTCAAAAATTTCACCCATCTCACTCAAAGAATTTTCTACATTCCCTGAAATATGATGGTCGAAAACAGTTGTTACACCTGCCTTGAGCGAGTCTCTCATGCTCAAAACTGTGGACAATTTTGTAGATTCCGAATCCAAAGCTTGGTCTAAAAGCCACCACAACTGTGCCAAAGTTCTCTCGAAAGTGCAAAACGGCACTTCGCACGGAATCCCCTTGGACAGACACGAATAAATGTGATGGTGCGTATTCACCAACCCTGGCAAAATGACTTGATTAGTAGCGTCAATCTCACGGTCAACAGGCTTTGTGGACTTGAATCTAACAACCCCATCCTCGGAATAAACATCTTTCTTTTCTACCTTAACTTCGCCATTCTCGCACGGAGTTATCAGGTAGCCGCCTTTGATAAGAATATTCATAACAATACTCCCTTAAAATTTTTTATTCTCCTACCCAAAAAACGAACTCGATTTTTGTCAAACCCTATCTACGTTTTTTCTCCTACTAGGCTTGACATTATTACCAAAATTAAAAAATTGCACGGATACTTTTAGGATTTGGAACATGAAAAAATTTATTTTATCGTTCATCGCCTTAGGATGCGGATTTCTTTGGGCGGAGAAAATCAACGACACTACATACACAATCAAAGGTGAAACCTATATTTACAATAGACCTCATCTATTTGACTGCATAAAAAAAGCTCCTGGAGACGTATGGGATTTTGTGAAAGCTGGCGGAAATTCGGACAACTTCGGATGGATGTATCTAACAGCTCTTTCTACTGTTATGTTGGTGCAATCCGACGAGGAAATCATCGCCGAAGGAAGACGCTGGGGGAAAGATTTGGGCATTAGCGACGAAACGTCCAACACTATCGGTTTCCCATTTATGGAGTTGCCCAGTGATTTGGCATCGGGACTATATTTCATCGGAGACGGAGCTTTTCACCTCAGTATTATGGCTGGATTTTTGACCTACGGGCTATACTCTGATGACAATCGTGCCTTGCAAACTGCATCGCAAATTTCGGAAGGAATGATTACTTCGGGGCTATTCACTGTTCAGCTATTAAAGCACGTGACTGGCAGAACTTCTCCACGCTCAAACGTGGACGAAAACGGAGCTTACAAAGACAAATGGAGACCTTTCCCCAACCAAGTGGCTTATCACAAAAGCGTTTCCCACTACGATGCTTTCCCCTCTGGTCATCTTGCCACGTCTATGATGACCTACACAGTGATTACGGAAAATTATCCCGAATATTTTTGGGTTAAACCTTTGGGAATTGCCATGATGACGGCTCTTTCTTTTCAGATGGTAAACAACGGAGTTCATTGGGCAAGCGACTATCCGCTGGCTATAGTAATCGGTCGTGTCTATGGCAAAATAGCGGTTGATAAAGGAAGAAGACGGGTTCATTCTAATGGCAATAACCAAGAAGATACGGAAAAAAGTTTCAGCTTCCTCCCAGCTATCGTTGGCAACGGATACGGGCTAAATGCCTCATTTACTTTCTGACAAATGAAAAGATTTATACTATTTTTAATTCTCCTCTTTTCTTGCACATTCTTATTGGGAAGAACCAAAAGCGATTTTGAAGTTGCTGGAGACATTATTCAGATTTCTCTACCTATCTCAGCAGCTACGGGAAGCATTCTCTATGGAGATTACGAAGGATTGAAGCAGTTCGCTTACTCGTTCTCATCCACATTGGCTACAACATACGCACTAAAATACAGCGTTGGTAGGGAACGACCCGATGGCTCAAACGACAGATCTTTCCCCTCTGGACACACATCTGCGTCGTTCTCCGCAGCATCGTATATTCAGATGAGGTACAACTGGTATCTTGGGGCTCCAGCATATCTTTTGGCATCATACGTGGGATATTCCAGAGTCAGAGCCGAGAGACACTATCAGTCGGACGTCTATGCAGGAGCTGCGATTGCAACCGCTATAAGCTATCTATTCACAACAAAATTTTCCAAGAAAAATCTTAGCATCTCCCCTGTGGCAGGATATGAAGCATGGGGATTGCGGATAGCCTACAAATTCTGATTAAAGTCCTTTCTTTTTTGCTTCTTGCCAACAATCTTCCATCTCTTGGACGGTTGAATCGGCAAAACTCTTATCTCTGCTTTTGAACTGCTCTTCTATGTAGCCAAATCTCTTTTTGAACTTACTGCAAGCCAATCTGAGACTGCTCTCCGAATCAATTTTGTGATGATTAGCAAAGCTAACCAAAGCAAACAGTAAATCTCCGAACTCCTCTTGAACCTGATCTTTGTCTTGAGAAGAAACAGCTTGTTGCAATTCGCCAAATTCCTCGTTTATCTTTTTCAAAATCGTTTCCGCAGAATCCCAACTAAACCCCAAAGCGTCCGCCTTCTCCTGCATCCTACTGGCAATTATCAGCGAAGGCATCCCACTGGGAATACCATCCAAGATAGATTTGCGTTCTTTTTTTTCCAGTCGCTTCACCGATTCCCAACTATGCTTAGCCTCTCGCCCACTATTAGCTTTATTCTCTCCGAAAACGTGAGGGTGCCGCCTTATCAACTTGTCGTTGAGCTGCTTAACCACGTCCTTTATGCCGAAATCTTTGTTCTCATCGGCAATCTGTGCCTGAAACAAAACGTGAAGCAACACGTCTCCAAGCTCCTCTTTCAGATTATGGGTGTCCTTTTTTTCTATCGCCTCTACAGCCTCATAGACCTCTTCTATAAAATTTGGAATCAAGCTCTCGCTAGTCTGCTCAGCGTCCCAAGGACATCCGTTGACTTTATCCCGCAACGCATCTACAACCTGAACAAGCTCATCAAACTCTTTCATTTCGCACCTTATGGATTTATTCTGTAAATCATTCTCGGGAAAGGTATCGTCTCGCGAATGTGTGTAGTGCCACAAATCCAAGCAACAAATCGCTCCAAGCCAATGCCGAAACCACTATGCGGAACCGAACCATACTTCCGCAAATCCAAATACCAGCCATATTCGTCCATGGACATATTTTCAGCTTCCATCTTGGCTTTCAGAACATCATAATTTATCTCACGCTCGGAGCCACCTATAATCTCGCCAAAGCCTCCAGGAGCAAGCAAATCGCTCCCCAAAACCAAATCGGGATTTTCAGGGTCTTGCTTCATATAAAAAGATTTTATCTCAGCTGGCCATTTCTCAATGAAAACTGGAACATCGCTTCCCTCGGTGATTGCAGCCTCTTCCTTCGCTCCGAAATCCTGATTATAATCAATTTCAAAACCCTTGGACTTCAACAAATCGATTGCCTGTCTGTGTGTCATTCGTTTGAACTCGCCACAAGCCGCTTCAAGCCTTGCAGAGTCGCTCTCCAAAACTTCCAAATCTTTTTTGTTCTTCTCCAAAACCTCTTGAATAACGGACTTTATCAAACCTTCCTGAATATCCATACTCTGATTGTGGTCAACGAAAGCAGCCTCAGCATCCATCATCCAAAACTCAGTCAAATGCTTGCGAGTCTTGGATTTCTCCGCTCTGAACACAGGTCCAAAATCGTAAACTCTGCCAAGAGCCATAATGCCCGATTCCAAATAAAGCTGACCGCTTTGCGAAAGGTAAGCGTTGCCCAAATCGAAATAGGGAACTTCAAACAAAGTGGTAGTCCCTTCGCACGCATTCGGTGTCAAAATTGGCGAATCGAAACGAAAATAGTCTTGAGAATTTAGGTAGTTGCAAATGCCAAAATAGACAGTATGACGAATTTTTTGCATCGCCACTTGCTTGCGAGAACGAAGCCACAAGTGTCTATTGGAGAGCAAAAAATCGGGTCCATGCTCCTTTTTGCCAATAGGATAATCGACACTCTCGCCAACGACTTTCACATCTTTCAGATGAAATTCCACCTCATCCTCAAACTTCGGATGAACCAACGGTGTTCCAATCAATTCAACAGAAGTTTCCAAGCTCAGAGACTTTACCCTCTCGAACGCATTCTCGCTCATATCGGGTTTGCTCGCCACAGCCTGAAGCTCTCCAAGTCCATCTCTGAACACCACAAACCGCAGTTTGCTACTCGCTTTTCTCGTGTTGCGAACCCATCCTCGCAGACAAACTTCTTTGCCCAAAAAATCTTTTATTTTTTTAGTTGTTGTATATTGCATATCTCACAACCCCTTACCTCTAAATTTTTGCTAAACAAAACCGAAAAGGTTAATTGTCAAGCACGAAAAAAACATCTTCGCTTTCCGTGAGAAATTTATTCAGGAAACAAAAATCTAATTCTCGATTTCTCGCCCAAAATTTTGGGAAGCTGAACTATAAAAAGACCTGCAAGCACCAAAAATATACCCAAAATCTTTTGCCATGTAATAGATTCGCCCAACATAAAATACGAACCTATCATCGTCACTACGGGCATCAAATTCAAAAACGAATTGGTCGCAACCGCTCCCATCTCCTTGATGAGATAATTGTACCCCAAGAAGCCCAAAATCGTTTCAAAAATCACCAAAAAAACTATTCCTTCCACAGCTGTAGGGACAATTTGCAATTGAGAAAAGTTGGGCAATTCAAAGATTAGAAACAGAGGTAAAAAGTAAATCGAAGCTATCAAAAACTGGTCTCTCACCAATTGCATAACAGGGAAATCGGCAGACAACTTCTGCAAAATCATCACGTAAAAAAGTGAACTCACCACCGCAAGAAATAACAATGCAAATCCCAAAAAAGAACCCGAACCCAAATCGGAGGACATAACTGTGAAAATCACACCCACGAAAGAAAACGAAAGTCCTAAGAATACGCCTTTTTTCACAGGATAGCCGAAAACTAACTTTCCCATCAACGGTGTGAACAAAGGAATTGTGGCGATTATGATGCACGTGAGCGTAGCCGAAACGTATTTCAGAGCAAATCCTTCGCCCAAGAAAAACAAGAATGGGTCGCAAAAAACGAGCAAGAGAAGCTGTTTAAATTTCAGTTTGGTATATTTCGCCTTAATCCCTTTTATCTTCATCAAAACCGTCAAAACCAAGGCACCGAGAAGAAACTTCGTTATCACCACAGTGAACACGCCAAAGCTTAGATAGCTCATCTTGTACCAAATGTAGCCTATCCCCCAACAAAGCATCACAAAAAAAGCAACGCCGAAATTCCAAATTTGTCTTCCCATTTTCACTAATTCCCATATTAAAAAAGTTGTAGGCTAATAAATTAGCCTTACAACTTTAATTTTGTTTGTCTAATTTATCTCTTTTTGCTCAGAGCTTTTACCTTCATTTGCAATCCGAAAAGATTGATAAATCCTTCGGCATCGGCTTGATTGTAAACAGAATCTTCCTCAAAAGTTACCAACTCCTCATCGTATAAGGAAGTCGGCGAACTCATGCCAGCGATTGTGCAATTTCCTTTGTATAGCTTCATTCTGACAACGCCGTTGACATCTTCCTGAGTTTTATTCACAAATTCGGACAAAGACTCACGCAACACGCTATACCATTTGCCGTTATAAACGAGCTCACCAAATCTCACGGAGAGCATCTCCTTGAAATGCAAAGTGTCTCTATCAAGCGTCAGATACTCCAACTCCTGATGAGCAGTAACCAAAACTCTTCCAGCAGGATTTTCGTAAACGCCACGCGATTTCATACCGACCAAACGATTTTCCACCAAGTCGTCAATTCCCACTCCGTTAGCTCCAGCAACTTTGTTCAGATGTTCCACAATAGCCAGTGGCTTCATCTTCTTGCCATCTACAGCAATAGGCAAGCCTTTGGCAAACTCAATCTCAACATAAGTCGGCTTGTCTGGTGCAGCACTCGGCGGAGTGACCATCATGTAGATGTTGTCCATCGGCTCGTTCTTGGGACTTTCCAAATCCGAACCTTCGTGCGACAAATGCCAAACGTTCCTATCCATGCTGTAAGGTTTTTCCTGAGAAACCGCAATCTTAATCCCTCTTTCGTTGGCGTAATTGTAAGCGTCTTGACGAGAGCGAATATCCCAAATTCTCCATGGAGCGATGATTTTCATCTCGGGAGCAAGAGCCTTGATGGTAAGCTCAAATCTCACTTGGTCGTTGCCTTTGCCAGTGCAACCGTGAGCGATGTACTCAGCACCTTCTTGCTTGGCAATCTTCACCAAAGATTTGGCGATAACAGGTCTTGCCATGGAAGTTCCCAAAAGATATTTCCGCTCGTAAATAGCACCCGAAGCCAAAGTAGGCCAAACGAAATCTTCGATAAATTCGTCTTTCAAATCTTCGATGAAAATCTTGCTCGCACCAGAGTTGATAGCTTTCTCTTCCAATCCATCCAACTCTTCGGCACCTTGTCCCACATCCGCAGCCACAGCTATAACTTCGGCATCCTTATAATTTTCTTTTAACCAGGGAATGATAACTGATGTGTCCAATCCACCGGAATAAGCCAAAACAATTTTCATATTTTCTCCTATATTATTATCTCTTTTTTTTAATTATCTTTTTTAATCATCGTGCCAATGCCCGTGTCCGTGAAAATCTCCAACAGCATTGAATGTTCCATTCGCCCGTCAATGATATGCACCTGACCAACTCCACCATTCAGAGCGTTCACGCAACATTCAACTTTGGGAAGCATCCCTCCAGAAATAGCACCAGACTTAATCATCAAATCTATCTTGGCAGGTGTTAATCGCGACACCTTTTCTTTGTCATCATAAACTCCCTCAACATCCGTCAACAGCAGGAATTTGTCGGCATTCAGGGCAGAAGCAACCTCAGCAGCGGCTGTGTCGGCGTTTATGTTATAAGTGTTCTGCTCATTATCAACACCAATCGGAGCGACCACAACAATAAATCCGTCATCCAACAAATCTCGTAACACCTTAGTGTTCACGCTATCTATCTCCCCAACATAACCCAAATCCACATCTTTGCCATCCACGGATAGCTTTTTCTTCTTCGCCTTAATAAAACTGTCGTCTTTCCCCGACAAACCAATAGCAGAGCCACCGTGAAAATTCAATCCTGCCACAATCTCTTTGTTTACCTTGCCAGACAAAACCATCTCCACCACTTCCATAGCCTCTTTTGTTGTCTTCCGAAGCCCGTTGACAAATTCGCTCTCAATCTGCATCCTATCCAAATAGTTAGCTATGTCGGGACCGCCACCATGCACCACCACAACTCGCATTCCCACAAATCGCATCAAAACCAAATCCATTATCACAGCTTCTTTGGCTTGCTGGTCAATCATCGCGTTTCCGCCATACTTCACCACCACGGTTTTCCCTCTGAACCTCTTGATATATGGCAGAGCTTCCACCAACGTTGCCGCTTTTTGTCGGGCTAATTTCAATTCCATTTTCAAAATCCTACACTTTTTTGTTATTCAGCGTCCCATTCGGGCGATAAATAAGAGCGTGTTGCTCATCCAATTGCACACCAAAGCCTTTCTTGGCAAAAATATTCGGTCTGTTCGTGATAGTCAAAACCTCGTAAATACCTTTCTCTTTGGCTGTCTCCAAACACTTTTGCAAAAGCTCGCTAGCCAAACCTTTCCCCTGATATTCAGGCAAAACAGCCATGGAGCGAATCTCCGCAAGTTTGGAATTGTATACCGCCAAAGCACAACACGCAACCACTTTTCCTTCAACATCTTCCACCCAAAATTCGTCCAAGCACTCCCGCAAATCGTCCTTATCACGCAAGAGCAAAATTCCTTTCTCGTTCGCCAATCTAATGAGGCTATACAACCCGTCGATATCGGAATTACGTGCTTTTCTAATCATATTACTAAGACCTGTAGTCGGCATTAATCTTTATGTAATCGTAGCTCAAATCACAACACCAAGCAGTGGCTGAGTCTTCGCCATTCATCAATTCCACGGAAATCTCTATTTCAGATTCGCTCAAAACTTTTTTCGCCTCAGCCTCATCAAAATTCACTCCTCTTCCCTTGACTGCCATCACAATCTTCCCAGCGTCAGAGCCAAAAGAGATGCACACTCTATTCGGGTCAAACTCCGCTCCTGAGTATCCAGCAGCTGCCAAAATTCTGCCCCAATTGGCGTCTTCTCCAAAAATAGCTGTTTTCACCAAATTCGATCCACAAACACTTTTGGCTATCAGCTTAGCGTCCTCTTTGCTCTTTGCACCGCTAACATTGACAGTAACCAACTTTCCCGCTCCCTCGCCATCAGCAGCTATCTGCTTCGCCAAATCCACACAAACAGCCACCAAATTATCATAAAATATTTTGTACTCTTCGGAAGTTTCGTCGGTAATCAATTCGTTTCCTGCACAGCCGTTCGCCAAAAGCAAAACAGTGTCATTCGTGGAAGTGTCTCCGTCCACAGTCACCATGTTGAAAGACAGCTCCGTAGCATCGCATAATGCCTTTTGCAGAAGAGATTTTTCAATATTAACGTCCGTGGTTATCACCGAGAGCATCGTTCCCATATTTGGATGAATCATTCCCGAACCTTTGGCAACTGAACCAATTTTAACACTCTTGTTCCCGATAGCAAAATCAATTCCCGCTTGTTTGGGTTTGGTGTCCGTCGTCATCATAGCCTGAGCCAATTTCAAGCCGTTCTCAACACTTAATTCCTTGGAAACAGCCTCAATTCCCGACAAAACCTTATCCATAGGCAAGCGATAACCGATGACACCTGTGGAAAGTATCATTATTTGCGAAGCAGGGACATTCATCGCCTTGCCAAAAGTTTTCGCCTCAATCCCCACATCTGCCAATCCGTCCTCGCCAGTGCAAGCGTTAGCGTTTCCGCTATTCACGACCACGCCTCTGGTAACTGAGCCATTTAGAGCGGCTTTGCAATAAACAACGGGAGCAGCCTGCACTTTATTCTTGGTGAACACACCCGCACAAACACAATCGACTTCCGAAAAAACAGCACCCAAATCGTAACCGTTTTTCTTTAGCCCCGCACTCACAGCTCCAGCAATAAATCCCTTGGGATAACAAACACCGAACGAACTAACCTCTTTCATCTAAACTCCTGTTCCAAACCCAGAAAGCCCGAGACCTTCGTCAAAACCACACATGATATTCATATTTTGCACAGCCTGTCCAGCAGCACCTTTCACGAGATTATCGATAACGCTCACAACTATCAATCTCCCCACTCGCTCGTCCAAAAACAAATTTAGATGACAAGCGTTGCTTCCAACCACATTTTTAATCTCAGGCAACTCGCCTTCGTCCAAAATCTGCACAAATTCAGCCTCAGCATAATACTCTCTATAAATCTGTCGCAACTCTTCCGCATCGACTTTCTCAATCAAATCCAAATAAATCGTCGATAAAATTCCTCTCTTCACGGGCAACAGATGAGGCGTGAAACTCACCAACACATCTTGTCCACAAAGTTTACTCAGCTCCTGCTCTATCTCTGGAGTATGGCGATGAGAGGCTATTTTATAAGCCTTAAAATTCTCATTTTGCTCACAAAAATGACTACCGATGGCAAGACCTCTGCCAGCACCGCTAACACCAGATTTGCTATCGATGATGATGCCAGTAGTGTCAACAATTTGCTTATCCATTATCGGTGCTAACGCCAACAAAACACTGGTGGGATAGCAACCCGGATTTGCCACCAAATTCACATTCCGAAGATTTTTCTTGTGAATCTCGGGAATATTGTACTCAGCTTCCTCCAACAAAGACTCCGCCTCGTACTCCTTGCCATACCACTTCTCATAATCTTCTATACTATCCAAGCGGAAATCCGCTCCCAAATCAACCACTCGAACACCATTTCCCACCAATTCCGAAGCTATCGCTTGAGCAGGACCAGTCGGCAAAGCTATAAACACCAAATCGCTATTCTGAGCAAGCTCGTCCGTATCCAACTCCTTGCACACAACATCCAGCTTACCACGAAACGCGGGGTAAACATCGGAAAATTTCTGCCCAACATAATTCTTGGACACCAAATCCACCAACTCAACTTCTGGATGATAAAGCAAAATTTTTGCCAACTCAACACCAGAATACCCAGTAGCACCTACTATAGACACTCTCAACATCTACAAATCTCCTTAATTGCTTTACTGCAAAAAAGCTACCCCGCCTTCCGAAAAAAGTGAGGTAGCCAAATTATTATATTTTCAAGCCTATTCGTTGATAGCCTCGGCTCCACCCACAATATCGATGATTTCACCTGTAATGGCAGCCTGTCTCTCTCGGTTGTATTTCAAAGAAAGGTTCTCGATAATCTCACTAGCATTTTCCGTAGCGTTGTCCATAGCCGTCATTCTGGCTGCTTGCTCCGCAGCGGAAGACTCCAACAAAATTCTCCAAATCTCCACAGAAATATACTTACGCCCAAGCTCCTCAATAATCGCCTCTTCACTCGGCTCATACAAAAAATCCGTAGTCGAAATGGTATCATCGGCAGAAGGCTCTATCGGGAAAAGATTTTTGAAGATAATGTCTTGCTGAATGGCGGAAACAAACTTGTTGTAAATGACAGACACATTGCTGTAACCTTTGTCCAAATACAAATCCAACACAAGCTCGGTAATATCTTTCGCCACAGAAAAATCCATGCTGTTGAACAATCCCGTGAAATTGTCATACACTTCGCAAACTTTTTTCAGAGAAGAAAGCCCATTTTTCCCAACGCAGATTACGTCAGTATTTTCGTTTTCTTTCAAATGAAGTTTTACTCTCTTCACAATCTCGGAATTAAAAGAACCGCAAAGTCCTCTATCGGAAGTCACCACAAGCAAAGCACTCTTTTGGCTATCTCCAACTGAGAAAAAAGGATGCCCAGCCTGAGTATTTTTTTTCTTCACACACGACAACATCCCTCCAACCAAATCGGCATAAGGTCTAGCAGATTCTATAGCTTCCTGTGACTTGCGAAGTTTGCTGGCAGCCACCATCTTCATCGCGTTGGTTATCTGCCTTGTCGAACGTACACCCTCTATCCTATTTTTAATAGCCTTCAAGTTTCCCATTTAAACAATCCTTACAATTCCTATTCTTTCTCATCAGCCAACAAATCGTCAGCGTTCTCATCACAATTCTCGTCTTCTCCAAGAAATTTCAAAAGAGGTCTAGCACCACTCAAACACATTAAGATAAAAATTTTTTTGAAACCAACTCTTCTCAAGAAAGGGAACATCTTAATCAAAAAAATCCCGAAGAAGAAACCTGCCATTTGTGATAACTTAAAATCAAAGAAATCAAGACGTTTGGTTCTTTCGTTCAATTTGTCCAAATCCCAATTTTCCATTTTGCCTCCGTTTTCGATTCCTTTAGTTTAAAAAACAAATTGTTTTCAATTCATTCAAAACTTTACACGTTAAATCTGCATCAAAATCAGTCGTGCAAAGATATTGTCAAGAATTTATTATCTAAATCTGTTTCTCCAAAATTTCGTCAAAAACTTCTTCAAAACAAAATAAACCTTGTTTGTCAGCGATAAACTTTGCCGCCTTGAGAGCACCGAGAGCAAAGCCTTTTCTGTTGCGAGCCGAATGCTTAATCTCCACAAAATCTGCCGAAGAATCGAAACAAACCGAGTGAGTCCCCGGAATGTCGCCACATCTAACACTGGCAAAATGCAACTCCTCAGGCTCAATCTTGCGATTTAGGCAATCAACTACAAGCCTCTTTTTCCGCTTCATATTTTCCAACAAAACGTTGCCGACGCTTTTCGCAGTGCCACTGGGGCTATCAACTTTGCGATTGTGATGATACTCAATTCCACACACGTCGTATTCGCTAACTTTATCAAAAATCAAAGCCGATTCACGAATTAATTTCAAAAAAAGATTAACTCCAACAGAAAAATTGGAGCCATAAATAATGTCGCCTTTAACTTCTTTTAATCCTTCCAAATCAAATCCTGTCGCTCCGACAACAATCTTTTTCCCCCAACTGCAAACTTTTTTTGCGTTGTCCACAGCAGAACTGCCAAGTGCAAAATCGATGACAACTTCGGCATCTTTCAGATTTTCTTCAGTCAAATCTATTCCCAATTTGGGGTCTATTTTGGCAACAACCGTGCAACCAACCTGCTCGGACAGCGACTCTATCAACTGCCCCATTACGCCATATCCGATAAGAGCTATTTTCAACATATCAATTCTCCATTATGAAAATTTTGTTAGAATTTCTTCGTAAACTTTGCTATTTACTTCTACAATTTCCTCCAAGCTCGGGGAAACTATTTTTTCGCATTTGGCAAGTTGCTCGGAAACAACCTTGCAAATGTCGTTAAATTTTATTTTTTTCTCCAAAAACAATCTTACTGCCGCTTCGGAAGCACTGTTCAGAACAGTCGGAGCGATGCCTCCCGTTTTGCCTGCTTCCACACCAACAAAATACAACGGGTATCTACTTTCCTCAACTCGCTCAAAACTCAAAGTTCCAATGTCGAACAAATTCGTCTTAACCTCTGCATCCAAGCATCTATTCGGGTAAGTGAGAGCGTACAAAATCGGCAAAACCATCGATGGCGAACTCATCTGTGCCAAGATTGAACCGTCAATGTATTCCACCATGGAATGAACTATCGACTGGCGATGAATAACGGGCACAATGTTCTCGTAGTCCACTTCAAATAGATGATGAGCCTCAATAACCTCAAACGCTTTGTTCAGCATGGTGGCAGAATCGACCGTAATCTTTTTGCCCATATCCCAATTGGGATGATTTAGAGCGTCCTCAACTGTAATGGCGTCAAAGGTGTCCAACGATCTATCCAAAAACGAGCCTCCAGACGCTGTAATATACAATTTCCCAATGGAAGAATAGTCGTTCCCTTGCAACGCCTGAAAAATGGCAGAATGTTCGCTATCTACTGGCAAAAGTTTGCTCTTGGATTTTTTCAACTTCTCCTTTAGCAAATCGCCTGCCATCACCAGAGATTCCTTGTTCGCAAGTGCCAAATCTATGCCAGCGTCCGCAGTTGCCATGGAATATTCAAGTCCCGCAGAGCCTGAAATGGCGTTCAGCAGAATATCCACATCCGCATCGGCAATGAGCTGTAGCAAGCTCTCTTTGCCGTAATAAACTTTGAGTCCATCTGGAATATCCGTCAACTTTTCGCTAAGCCCTGTGAAAACCACTTTTTCTATCCCAAACTCCAAAGCATACGCAAAAAGTTTGTCGCTGGATGTGTGAGCCGAAGCAAAGGAAATGCTGAATTTGTCGCCGTGATTTCGCATCACAGTTACCACAGAATCTCCGATAGAACCGCTAAAACCCAAAACAGCGATTTTTTTCACTTGAACCCCTTGATGCTTCGTTCCACATCACGCTTCATGTCTTTCTGCTTGATGCTCTCCCGCTTGTCGTGGAGTTTCTTGCCGACAGCCAAGCTAATCGTCATCTTCGCCAAACCTTTGGCGTTGATGTAAATCTTCTTGGGGACAATCGTCAGACCCTTTTCCGCAATCTTCTTTTCCAATTTCTTGATTTCCTTTTTGGTGAGGAGCAATTTCCTCTCCCTCATTGGTTCATGATTGAAAAAACTCGCCGTTAGATGCGGTGAAATATGCAGACCTGAAAGCCACACTTCGCCTTTTTTGAAGAAAGCGTATGCGTCCAAAAAATTCAGTTTGCTTGCACGGACAGATTTGATTTCAGTTCCCAAAAGCTGTATGCCAGCCTCAAAATCTTCCAAAAAAGCAAAATTGTGATACGCCTTTTTGTTCTTAATACAAATCATATTTTTCGGAAGCTACTGGAATATCCCTGTCTTCCAACAGCTTTCTGCGAGATGAGAAAATGTCGAAGCCAATAAAACCGATGGACAATTTAAATTCCTGTTCGTTATAACCGTTTTTCGATTTCGAGCCTCTGGTGAAATATTGCAAAGCGATGGTCGCTCTGGAATTTTTCGCCTCGTTCACAGGAATATCAAAACCGAAAGTGAAGCCGTTCTCCGTCAGATAACTGCCACCTGCCTTAAAAGGAAATTCCTTGCGATAATACCCAGCCCTCAGAGGAATATTCCAATACCAAGGGTCGATGTTCATATCGTACGCAACTCCGATGCCAAAATTGAAAGTGTTATGCAAATCCACATCAGCGAAATACGAGCTGTTTTCCCACACTTGATAATCAGCATCAGCACTCAGTTTCCACACATCGTTGAATTTGTAGGTGAAGCCCGTCCCGAAAATCTGTGGCAATTTTATCTCTTTCTTCTCTTTGCCCGTCACCACAGTGCTGTCTTTCAAGGTGTATGTGGAATCATAAGTGGAATAAGGAGAACCAGTAGTAGCTGTACCGCCTCTTTTATACTTAACCTCAGTATAAATAGAAGATGTTTTGCTAAACTCGTTATCTCCGCTTAACTCAACCGATGGAATATAATAGAAGCCTAACGAAAAATCTTTAAACTGCTTGGAAATACCTATGGAATAACTGAAAGCGTTCACATCAAAATCTTCGGAAGTTTTGTAGGTAGAATCGAGCTTAACCGTTCTGGAAGTGTCAGTAAACACAAAATGACCAGCATCTGTTTTTGTTACATCGTTTTGAGCAGAGCCAACGTAATAGTTCGCACCAACTCCCAAATTGAACCATGGAGTCTTCCGAGCGTAAACCAATCCGAATTTGTAAAAATTGTTAAACGTCTCCTCGGTGATATTGGAATATTTGTACTCATACTCGCCAGAATAACCCGAAGCAAAATCCAAAGCAACGAAATTATCCCCAAACGGAAAAATGATATTGCAAAACGGAAGATCGTATTCCACAGCCTTGGACAAATCTCTTTGATTGTCTCCATTCTCAGGGTATATCCAACCTGACGAAAATCCCGTGGAAAACTGGACTTTGTCCGTAGTCACCGCCATAGAGGGGTTTATTAATCCAGCATTAAATCTGAATAAATCCGCAGAACCAGTGTAGCCCATACCAGCGGAGTAAAAATCTCTGCTTAGATTTTGATTTAAAAATCCGATCTTGCCAAACGCAGAAGTGGCAAACACATAGCCACAACAAGACAACAACAAAATTGTAAAAAATATTTTTTTCATTCTTTCCATCAACCTAAAATCGTATTAAAAAGCTATCCTTGAGGGAAGCCTAAGTTTGTCAAACAATACTAAGCAAAAAAGTCGCAGATAGCCGCGACTTTTTAAATATTCCGCTATTAATAAATCATCAATGATGCTCTATTTTTCCTCTTTGATTTCCACCACTTTAACAATCGGGTACATCATTTCTTTGTCCGTTTGGCTATAAGTCAGCTCAACTCGGCGTCCCTGCAACGGCATCAACATACCTCTATCACCTTCCAATCTCAACTTTTGACCATCATCACTATAAAATAGAAAGTAAGAAAAAGGGTCATTCCCTGTAAGTATCAACTTCCCTTTGACTGTCGTATTCGCACTCATACCAGTCAGAAAAAAGGCGAACACCAAAACAAAAATTTTGATAAAATTTTTCATAATTTTCCTATTTTGCCACTACGGTCAATTTCAGATTGCTATCCAAATTAACTGTAATTGTATAAGTTCCTGCAGGTAAATTATCGGCTGCCTTGTAGTAAACATTCGCCCTGCTATTCACAGTTTGCAATGCTCCACCCAAAGGATAAATTTTCGGTGTTCCTTGTGTAAAAGCGTTTATCTCCACCAAATTATATGTAATGTCGCCAACTGTACTACTAACATCTGAATTATAAGCAAAAACTCCGCTACTCAAATTCTTATCAGAAAGTAAATAAGCCACTCCCCAATTTCGTTGCAAAGTGAAAAAACTTTTCCCCGTGACAGCTTCTACATAGTTAGCTGAAGACACAGTTGAACTTGCCACACTTTTCTGTAATGGCGAATTGCTAATAAGTTCCGAAACACTCGGAAGAATAGCATCCACAAATTGATATTCGCTATTTACAGAAGATAAAACAGAGCGACTAATACTCGAACTGCTAACACTGGTAACAAAAGTAATATTATCGCTACTCACGGAATAATCATCACTGCTCACTGAGGAACTACTATTTATATTGGTAAAAATGAAGTACAAAGATTTTTGAGCTTCCATTTTCAGATTTATCTTAATTGATTTATACAAGTTATTATCAACTAATACAGCTTCAGTTTCATCAATGGTAACATCTACATCAAGCGTTCCACTTGTTGTGTTAGTTTCAGAAGTTGTAGCACTAGTACCGCTGGAAGCATAAATGTTTTTAACAAAGTTTGCTCCGTCATATTGTCTGAGCAAATACGAACCAAAACCATAATTTAAACCATAATAAGGCAATGAATTGTTGTCATCCCAATAGCACATTTGATAATAATTATAATAATTAAGATAATCAAAACGATCATAATAAGGTGAAGAATCGTAATTAGCAAAAAGTTTATAAGCAACCAAATCTTCTATACCCATGGCAAGCAATTCATCAAGCCAAGTATCCTGAGATATTCCTTTCATCACCTTTAATTGGTAATAATTAATCATATGTTGAAATTCGTGGGCGAGAGTTGAAATAATTGTCCTCGGATAATAAGATGTTTTATCCCACGTTGTTCCTCCGTTGGCATAAATTATAGCATCAATAACAAACATCACTTTTTGGTTGCTATTGCTCTCACTATAACTTTTATAATTGTTCCCATCCCAAAAATATCCAAGTACTCCTCCTGTTGCGTAGCTATCATCATTAATGTCACACAACAAAATATTTATAGATTGGTCGCTACTAATCAAATTGCTATAACTATGCGAGCCCCATTCAGCACCACAAATATTGGTTACCCAGTCATAAATGTCATTATTAGATCCACTTTTCAAAAAAGCATCCGCCATTACATCTACCATCGTTTGAGTTATCTTCAGTTTTTTAGTTCCACCATCTACCCAGCAATCATTCGCCACCCAAATATTTAAAGTTTTAGATCCCTGATTAGTGGGAACATCACTTACTGTTTTCCTGCAAACAGCTTTTATTATTTTTCCTCCAGCTGCTTCGTAAAAAGAAACTCCATCTGTGGGAGACGAAGAATTGTCATCATCTTCTGGAAATAAAAGAGAACACCCCGCAAGCGACACAACCACACTCAATATAGCCAACAAATTAAGTACTATTTTTTTCATTTTGCCTCCCTGACAAAATTTTATTCATATAAAGCAAAAGTAACCAATTCTCATTTAGCTACTATTGTCAATTCCAAATTACTCCCAAGCACAACTTTTATATTGTAATTCCCAACTGCCAAATTGTCGGCTATCTTATAATACACATTAGCTCTCGGGTTCACATTTTGCAAATTCCCTATCACATAAATCGTTGGAACAGGGCTTATACTAAACGCATTGATAGGACATAGCTTATACACCATACTGTTAAGAGTACTGGTTAAAAAAGAATTATAGGCAAAATACCCATTGCTCAATCCTTGATCAGAAAGTAAATATGCCGAACCCCAATAACGCATTATGGTGGGGAAACTCTCACTTGTCACCGCTTCTACAGCATCAGTACTTTTTTTCTTAGAATCGTATATTCTCTTTACAAATTTTGCTCCACCATATTGTCTCAGCAAATAAGACCCAAATCCGTAGTGCATTGCATAACTCACTGTTCCTGTGCTACTCCAAACGCCTAAAGAATTGAAATTGCAACCATTAAACTCGGTAAATCGCGAAGAGTAGGGAGAAGAATTATAATCTCCATATAATTTATAAGCAACCAAATCTTCCATACTCATAGCAAGCAACTCATCTAGCCAAGTTTCTTGTTCCACATCATTTTTAATCGTATTTTGATAATAATTTATCATATGTTGAAACTCATGTGCCAAAGTTGTAAATTGCTCTCTTTGATTTGGACCTGTTACACTCCATGTGCCTTCAGCACTTGCATAGATAGGAGCATCCATGTAAAACATAATTCTTTGGTTGCTATTTTCTTCTGTTGTACTATTGTTTCCCGACCAAAAATATCCCAAAGTGTTGCCATTGTCACCATCATTTTCTATATCGCATAGCAAAATATCTATCGGCTGCCCACTGCTCAGCATATTGCTATAGCCACTACTGCCCCATTCTTCTCCACAAATATTGGTAACCCAATCGTAAATATCGTTGTCGGAACCTTCTTTCAAAAAAATATTCGCCATACTGTCAACCATCTCTTGAGTAATGGAACCATTATTTGCATGCCAACAGTTATCAGCTACCCAAATATTCAGAGTTTTATTCCCATTATCAGTGCTAACATCGCTAACAACTCTACGACAAGTTGATTCCAGCGTTTGAGATGTTCCAGAAACTTCATAAAAATTGTCTGCATCACCTTCGGAAACCGAACTTCGCAGCGTTGAGGCAAAAATGGTGTTATTAGCTGAGCCTTTTAAAAGTTTGGGAGGAGCAGGAAGATTGGGACTAGTAAACTTATATTTACTCACATTCGCTTCCAAAACAGAGCTCGATACATTAGTGCTAAAAGAGAAATTGTCGCTACTCACAGAATAGGAACCTTTGTCCACAGTCGAACTACTACTGGTATTCGTAAAAATAAAATACAAAGATTTTTTAGCCTGAACTCTCAGTTGTAAATTAAGAGAAGTGTAGGACTTTTTATCTACTAAAACCACTTCCGTTTCATCAATAACCACACTATATTCCCCCACCGTTGTAGATGCAGGAGGAGAAGAAGATGAAGACGAATCAAACAATCCTGTAATCGTGGAAAAACATCCGTACAACGTTAACGACAAACCAAAGGCAAAAAAAACTCTTGAGAGTTTCATATACCCTCCAACTTGAATTAACAAAAATTAAATATATTAATCTACAAGAGTTACATTTCATCTATTTTTAGTCAATATAAATCACAATACTTCTCAGCTATCCTCACTTAGTCTATTTTTATAATGGTCAGCTTGTTCTTGTTCGCCTGCTTTTTGATAGATTTGCACCAACAAGCGAAGAGCTTCTTCTCTTTTATCAACAAAGTTTTGAATGTAAAACTCCAGATATTGCACAGCTTTGTCCGCATTATAATTATCATACGAAGATTTACCCGTGGTAAAGATTGCTTCTTCCAACTTATCCTCGTTCGGCAACGGCTCCGCATCCTCAAACTTGCTCTTGATTTTTTTCAATACGTTGTAAGCCTGAATAAAATTGTCATCCACAATAAACCTTTCATACTGCTTGGTATAAAATTTTTTCTGCTTCTCCCTATCCGTGTCCTCAGCAAACAAAAAAGAAGTCAGCAAACACAAAACGATTAAAAAACTAAATTTTTTCATACTCTCTCTTAAATTTAATTACTCCGTTAACAATTGCATTTATGAACTTTGTCTGATATGTGGCGGAATTTAACTGCTTTTCTTGTGTCGCGTTGGAAATAAAGCCCAACTCTATCAAAATTGCCGGCATAAAAGCTCCCTTCAGCACATAGAACGGTCCTTGTTTCACGCCTCTATCATGAAATCCTGTTTCCTTAACCATCTCTTCCTGCACGCAATGTGCCAAGTCGTTGCTCGCCAACAGATGCTCCGAGAGTGTCATATCTTTCAGCACAAAATCCAATCCATCATAATGAGACAAAGCGGAAGCTCCCTCGTATTTGCTTACAACAGAGTTCTCAGTGGCGATAGCCTCCTGCACTCTCTCGTCCGTGACTTTGGATGTGGAAAGAATGAAAACCTCAGTCCCTCTCCTATTGGAATACCTCGAAGCGTTACAATGGATGGAGATGAACAAATCCGCTTTGTTGTCGTTGGCAAGTTGAGCACGCTTGCGAAGCTCCACGAACTCGTCTGTATTGCGAGTGAGTAGAACGTTCACGCCCCTTTCCGCTAGGGCTCTAGCAACTTTTTGCGAAATGTTCAAAGTCAAATTTTTCTCATAAGACCTCTTGCCCACGGCACCTGGGTCTTTTCCTCCGTGACCAGCATCAATCACCACCAAATCTATCTTCGACGACTGAAACGTGCGAGCAGCAACCGTAATCTCCTTCCGATTTTCGTCGTATGTGAATTGCGAATCGAATTTCGGCAAAATCACGGAAAGCGTAGTCACAGGCAGATAATACTTCCCGCCTATCACACGCAGAGGATAAGAAAAATTGTAAATGTCGCCATCAAAAATCACGTAACTTGCACTTATCAAAAACACCAATTTCTTGTCGTTGTGACCCAGCGACAGATTGTTCTCCAAAATGTTTTCCTCTATCTGCACATCAAAAAGTTTTTTCAACTCATAGACGTTGTAATAATCGACCTCGCCAACTTTTTTGGTGTTTAAAACTTCACCCTGAGAAGAGTTGGAATAAACAACCCGAATAGCCGACAAATTGAACATCCACACCAAAAAACAAAAAAGCAAAATTCTTCTTTTCATAACCATAAACTTTTTGCTACCTCATCTGTGGAAAGAGCATCACATCTCTGATGGAATCGTTCTCCGTGAGTAGCATAATGAGTCTGTCCAGACCAATTCCCAAACCTCCAGCAGGTGGCATTCCATATTCCAGAGCTTCCAAAAAATCGTAGTCAACGACGTTCGCTTCATCGTCACCCATCTCTCTTTTTTTGGCTTGGTCGTGCAATCTTTCAGATTGCTCCAGAGGGTCGTTGAGTTCGGAAAAAGCGTTGGCAAACTCCTTGCCACCAATGAAAAGCTCAAACCTGTCTGTGAGCCTCTTGTCGTCATCTTTCTCTTTTGCCAAGGGCGAAATCTCTTTTGGATAGTCCACCACAAAAGTCGGTTGTATCAGCTTGCTCTCCACAAAAGCATCAAAAACCTCTGCCAACAAAGCTCCAGCACCCTTGGATTTATCTATCTCAATGTTGCTCTTTTTGCAAAAAGCGGACAGTTTTTCGTAATCAAAATCGGAGAAATCTTCACCAGTTTCTTCTTTCACCAGTTCCAACATAGAAGCTATTCTGAAAGGCGAAGCAACCGTAATGTCGTGTCCATTGAAATAAAAATCGCTCTTTCCCATAACCTCGTTGGCAGTCCTGACAATCACTTCCTCGGTTATCTCCATCATTCCTCGCAAATCGGTGTACGCCTGATAAAGTTCCATGCACGTAAATTCAGGATTATGAGTGCGGTCAACTCCCTCATTTCTGAAATTCTTACCTATCTCATACACCTTCTCATATCCGCCAACAATGAGCCTTTTCAGATACAATTCCGTGGCGATTCTCAAGTAAAAATCTTTTCCAAGCGAGTTATAAAAAGTCGTGAAAGGCTTGGCGTTAGCACCTCCGTAGAGTGGTTGCATCACTGGAGTGTCCACCTCCAAGAAGCCTTTATCATCCAAAATCTCGCGTATCTTCTTGATAATTTTAGCTCTCTTCTCAAAAGTCTCTTTCACGGAAGAGTTCAAAATCAAATCCAAATATCTCTTGCGGTATCTAAGCTCCGTGTCGGAAAATTCGTCAAATTTAACCAGCTTGCCATCAACCTCTTTCTGCTTCACCGTTGGCAAAGGTCTAATGCCCTTGCACAGCATGGCAACGCTGTTCACTTTGAGCGAAAACTGACCAGTCTGCGTCACAAAAGCAACGCCCTGTGCCTGCACAATGTCACCAAGGTCAAAAAGTTTGAATACCTCGTAATTTTCCTCTCCCGTCTCCAGTTTGCTCACATAAAGTTGCACTCTACCTGTGGCATCTTCCAAATCCGCAAAACCGATTTTCCCCTGACGTCGCATAGCCCGCAATCTGCCACACAACACAACCTCTTCCGCAGAATTGATGAAACCTTCCTCGTCATTCAGCAAATCCGCTATATAGTTAGTTCGCTGATTTTTCACAGGATACGGATTAACTCCCAAATCTTTCAGCTTTTGCAATTTTTGCTTCTTCAAACCTATCAACTGCTTATCTTCTTGCATCATATTTCCTCGTTCAACTCTCTTGTATTATCTTCTAAAAATTTCATTTTCACTCTTATAGTGCCTGCGGGCAACAAATCTTCGGCAAGTTTCGACCACTCTATCAAACAAATTCCCTGCTGAAAACATTCGTCCAATCCAAGTTCGTACAACTCTTCCACCTCTTGCAATCGGTATAAATCCAAATGGAAAATCGGAACTCGCCCTTGATAACAATTCATCAAAACGTACGACGGACTTGTGATCTCCTCGGTGACACCCAATCGCTTGCACAACTCTTTAATCAAAAAAGTTTTTCCAACTCCAAGAGGTCCATCAAAAGTCACCACCGAACCGACAGCCAATCTATCTGCTAATGCCCGAGCATAATTGGTGCTATCTTTCTTGCTTCTGATTATCATAGCTCCAACAAAAACTGCTTGAACTCGCTATAGTCCGTACTCATAGGGATTGCAACTTTTTCACGCTTTGCATAATCAGCCAAACGCTCAGGAATTTCCACTTTTTCGCCAATTATACTTTCCACCTCTTCCAAAAACTTGGCAGGATGAGCAGTCTCGGCAAAGACACCATACTTGCCCTGTGGCAAAAGATTTTTCAATCCCAAATAAGCAAACGCTCCGTGCGTATCCATCAGATAGCCGAGATTGTCGTAAACATCGCGAATTGCCGAGCGAGCTGTAGCATCATCAAAAGCTATTCCCTCAAGGTCACAGCGGAATTTGCTCACATCGTTATCATAAAAATCGAATAAGCGACCAACGTTGCTCGGATTTCCCACATCCATCGCCGAAGCAATGGTGTGTATCGTGGACTTGGGGTCGTAATTCCCCGAGAACAAATAGCGTGGCACAACATCGTTGGCGTTGCACGAAGCCACAATCTTCTCCACTGGCAGACCCATAGCTTTGGCAAAAACACACGCCGTAAGGTTTCCAAAATTTCCACTGGGAATGCTTACCCAAAAACTATCCTGCTGAATCTGAGAAAAAGCCCCAAAATAGTAAAAAGACTGCGGAATGAGGCGACCGATATTGATGGAATTAGCGGAAGAAATTTGCATGCTCTCAGCCAATTCTACGTCGGACAAAGCCGACTTTGCCAAAGCCTGACACGAATCGAAATCACCAGAAACCTCCAAAGCAGTGATGTTCTGTCCCAAGGTCGTAAGTTGCTTCTCTTGCAACGGACTAACCTTGCCCGAGGGATACAAAATCACAACTCGAATTCCCTCAACACCCAGAAATCCATTGGCAACCGCACTACCAGTGTCGCCAGAAGTAGCAACCACTATCGTAATCTCTTTGTCCAAATTTTTGCCCAATTCACGAAGGAGCCTCGACATAAATCTAGCACCGAAATCTTTGAAGGCAAGCGTAGGACCATGAAAAAGCTCCAAAGAGCTAATTCCACCACCAATATCCACAACAGGAGCGGGAAAATTGACAGATTTCTCCACAATCTCTTCAATCTGAGCGTTGCTCAAATCTTCGTCCAAGAAACTTTTCGCTATTTCCAGTGAAATCTCTTGCAAACTCATCTTTTTCACAGAAGATAAAAAAGAGACCTTCGGCAATGAACAAGGCATGTACAACCCTTTGTCTTTGGGCATTCCCTGCACGATAGCCGTACTCAAATCGGCAATTTCATTTTTGTTGTTCGTATTATAAAATTTCATCTATTCTCCAAGCCATTAAAAATCTATAAACTTGTTTTTTGTCAAGCAGAAGACACCACTAAAATTGGATTTTGGCATAAAAAAAGAGCCTTCTTGGAAGAAGACTCTGAAATTTAGATTTTATCACTAATTATTGTTTTGTATAAATTTCTGCTCCAGTCCAACTGGACGAACTCCCAGTAACATATAATTGTGAATTTTCAACTTTGTAATACATAGTTTGAGTCTTCTGGTCACTACTTGATTTTGTAACTGTACCATTAGTATAAGTTTCCTTAATACAAGTAAAAGAGTTTACCACCTTTTTGGGATTAGAATTCAAATCAAATGAACATGTTCCCTTATCATTTTCTAAATCATAGCTATTTGAATTAATAATTTCATCCTTATAAGTCCGCGTAAAAGAATTATCACTATTAAATATTATTTTCTCATCATAACTACTTGATGAGCGAACCCAAGTTCCAACCAAATCTGGATCAACTGAACTACTATCATTTCCTGTAGAACTACTACACCCAAACACTCCGAACAGTATTCCCAATACTGCTAACATCATCATTTTTTTCATTTCTTTTTTTCTCCTTTTACTTTACATTAAATTTTATAAGAAAACATTTCCATTTTTTTTAAATCTATAGCTAAACTCTCTAATCCATTTAATTTCTTGACTTCTTGATTAAACTTTGAAACAATAAAACAAAGAGGGGAAGCATGAAAAAATCTGTCAATATTTAAGTATAATTAAATAAAAGGAAGTATAATGAAAGAAATAGCGAGATATTTAAAAGACTGTGGCCTAATAAAGAATAATAAGGAACTTTCCAAAAAACTGGGCGTCTCCGAAAAAACAATGAGCGACTGGACAACAGGCAAATATTTTCCAACCTTGGACAAAGTCCTCGCACTGAGCAAAATTTATGAAATTGAGATAACTGTAAAAAATGGGAAATTGATTTGTAGTGAAATAAATTCGACCGGGCAAACCGAAAATAGTATGTATAGAATTGTGGACAAAGTGACTGACACCAACAGCGTTTTGGCAAATTCCAATCACACTTTGGCAAATAGCACCAATACTCTGGCAAGTAGTACTAAAACATTGGCAGAGGCGAATAAGAGCTTGTCGGGTAGCACGGAGAACTTAACCTCCGCGAATAGAGAAAATCAAAGTGCTTACATTAAGCTGACTGAAAAAATGGAGAGCATTCTAACCTCCAAAAAAGCAAAATGCTAAACTATTTTTCTTCCGCCATGGAAGGAAAGCAGAGCTAAAAAATGCTTCGTCGAGATTGTAGACTCTCTTTCTTGGAAAGTTCACACTAAAAGTATCCACCCTAAATTAACGATTTGTAACAGGAAAGTTTATAAAAAAATGGGGAGATTGCTTAGAACTTTCACGTAAATTGTGAAAAAAAATGGTCAAATCAGCTCGTGAAAGCTCAATCTGACCACTATGAATAATTACGAAAGCAATAAGAAATTTATGGATAAAAAGTACAAGGTTTATTACCGAAAAAAGTTGGTGAAGTACGCCAAAGAGACATCCATTTCGGAGGCTGCACGTGAATTCAACACCACCAGAAAAACTGTGCGAAAGTGGGTAAAAGCTTATAATTTAAAGGGTGAGGAAGGGTTGAAGAACAAGTCCCGAAAAAATCAATATTTCCCGAATCGTATAAATTCTAAAGTGGTTGACGAAATTATAGAGTGCCGAAATAAATCCAAAAACCTGTGGAGTTCTCGAAGAATTATCGATCATCTTCAGCTGAATTGCTCGCATTCCACTGTTCACAAAAAGCTGTGCGACGAAGGTTTGATTAAGAAAAAAAAGCGAAGATACCAACGCAGAAAAGACCTGAGCTTGATGCGAAAAAAAGCAAAAGTTTACGAGGAATTTCAGGTTGATATTAAGTATCTGACCGACTTGCCAGAGCTGTTTGAGGGGATTAAATACAAAAATTTCCCGAAGTATCAAATAACTGCTCGCGACTATAAATCGGGGATGCAGTTCATCGGGTTTTGTTACGAAAAAACGAGCGTTAATACAGGGATTTATATCGATTATTTGTGCAAAAATTTGGTAAAATGTGGAGTCGATATTTCCAAAGTCGCTTTTCAGACGGACAATGGCACGGAATTCACGCACGTTAATAAGAAGAAAGGCGTTACATATTTTGAAAAAATGGTAGCCAAAAATGGTGCGAAGCATTTGCTCATTCCAAAAGCTAGTCCGACTTTTAATTCAGATGTTGAGAGTGCTCACTGCTTGATTGAAGATGAGTTTTATAGGATTGAGGATTTTGGGAGTTGCGAGGATTTTCTGTGCAAAACCCACTGCTACACGCTTTATTTTAATCACTTCCGTGGCAACCGAGGACGAGATGGGAAATCGCCAAAACAGATTTTGAAAGAAAGTTTTTCAAAGCCTAATTATAAGATCATGAACATAAATCCCATCATTGCAGATTTTTATTCGAGAGACGTAGAAAAAATTAACAAGGGTGGATACTTTTACTGCATACCGCCCAGTAGACTCTCTTTCTTCTTTTCTTCATTCTTAAGTCTATCAAGCACAATTTTTTAACTTCTTCATCTTGATTTTGTGCTTGGGGTGGCTATAAATCCATCAAGTCGAGCCTCGTGAAAATAGAAAACGATTGAAGTCAATTATTGTGCGATACCTGTCGTCTCTTGCTTAAATGCTAATCTGACTTCACAGGTTGAGCCTACAATAATACGAAAGAGTTGAATATTTTAGAGGCGAGGCTTTGGATTTTGAGTTTACCTTTGGTTCTTTCGCTTTGTTCACACAAAGGGAAAGAACATAAAATGGGTTCCTACGTTTCTTGATTTCACTGGATTTCCCAATCCTAACCCAACTGGATTCCCGCGTCCGCGGGAATGAGGGATGCTTGGGCTTCCTGCCCTCATACTCACGTAAGTGGGTATCCATCTTCTTGCTTTTCTAATCCTCATGCCTGCGGAGGCAGGTATCCATTGCAATGTGCCTTCTTTTTTTCGCCGTAAAAAAAGAAGCAAAAAACCTCTAAATACAAAATCAAAAAGCTATCAAGCACAATCCTTTTTTAATTATTATTCTTGCTTTTGTGCTTGAACACACTTTTTGCTTTGATATATTTACCGTTACCACCCAAACCCAAAGAGCAGTTCGCATAGGATTAGGTAGCTTGACTTTTGGCATAACTAAAACCACCTTTTAGAAGTGCAAAACAAGTTTTAGACTAGCAAATGATAGTCGTCTGCTCGAAGATGCTTCTACTCAGAGTTAGTCTTACTTCATCTCACGCCACTGTTTAGCGATTTTATGACAAAAGCGGGCTTTTCTGGTTCGTCTTTTCGCCCGTCTGAAAAGATGAACGGAAAACTTGGTCACACAAAGGGAAAGAACATCCTCTACACAAAAAACGGCAAATAAATCTGCGAATAAACCCTCTCTCCCAACACATTCAATCCACCTGCACTAACTCCCAAGAGTCGCACAGACTTCCCCCTCTCCCAATGCAACCGCAAAAGCTCAACAATCGCCCCAAAGATTTGGTCGAAATCGTCCACTCCAACAAAGAAAGTCTTAGTCCGCGTCGCAATACGAAAGTCTGCATACTTTATCTTCAGGGTTATACTCTTCGCCGTTCGCTTCTTCCGCTGTAGCTTCTCCGCGACCATATACGAGAGCTTCTTTAGTTCAAACTCCATCTTGCCAATAGTCCACAAATCTTGAGCGAAAGTAATCTCCCTGCCAATAGACTTCTGCTCCCGAGCAGGCACCACAAGACGCTCGTCTACACCACGTGCCACGTGATACAAAAAGACACCGCTCTTGCCAAATTGACGCGTCAAATCGTTCATCTGCCAGCGACACAAATCGCCTCCAGTGTAAATTCCCATGCTTTTCATCTTCTTCGCCAAAACTTTGCCGATTCCAAAAAATTTTTCTATAGGAAGCTCTGCCAAAAATTCCTCTGCATCTTCTGGAGTAATCACGGTGAGACCGTCAGGCTTGTTCATTCCTGAAGCTATTTTCGCCAGAAATTTGTTGTAAGAGACTCCCGCTGAAGCTGTGAGCTTGGTCTTTCGCTGAATTGCATTTTTAATCTCTTTCGCCAGATAAGTCGCCGATTTATCTCCCAAAAAACTGACATCCAAAAAAGCCTCATCGATAGACAACGGCTCCACCAGAGGGGTGAAAGAACGAAAAACATCCATAATCTCAGCGGAAACTTCCCGATATTTGTCGAAACCTGTATCTATAAAAATGGCGTTCGGACAAAGTTTTTTAGCCCGAATGCAACTCATAGCCGAATGAACCCCAAAAGCACGAGCCTCATAAGAGCAAGTGGAAACAACTCCACGCCTTTTCAGAGAGCCGATTATCACTGGCTTGCCCAACAGCTTCGGATTGTCCCGCACTTCCACAGCAGCAAAAAAAGCATCCATATCGATATGGATAATTTTACGCATCGTTTACTCAGGAATTTTTTCGTATAAAAGACAAACTACAATAACGCTGCCAAAATCGCTTTTTGAGCGTGAAGCCTGTTTTCGGATTCTTGGAAAACCACGGATTGCTTGCCCTCAATCACCTCTTCAGTCAACTCGAACCCACGATACGCAGGCAAACAATGCATCACGATGGCAGTCGGTTTAGCGATTTTCAAAAGAGCTTCATTTATTTGGAAAGGACTGAACTTCTTCACTTTCTCCGCTTTTTCCTCTTCCTGACCCATGCTTACCCAAGTGTCCGTGTACAAAACATCAGCGTCCTGCACGGCGTAGCGGACATCATCGGTCAGCACAAAACTTCCACCCGATTCGCTCGCCAACTTTTTGGCTTTCTCCACATACTCATCCAGCGGATTATATTGAGCAGGAGCCGCCACAACCACATCCATGCCCATTTTGGTGCATCCAATCATCAAAGAATGTGCCACGTTGTTGCCATCTCCGAGATAAACCAACTTTTTGCCTTTCAGCTCTTTGCCAAAATTTTCCTGAATAGTCATCAAATCTGCCATCACCTGACAAGGATGTAGCAAATCGGTAAGCCCATTGATGACAGGAATGCTCGCATACTCAGCCAATTCCACAACATCACTATGATTAAAAGTCCGTATCATTATTCCATCGATGTAACCCGACAAAACTCTGGCTGTGTCTTTAATTGGCTCACCTCTGCCCAACTGAGTGTCGGCAACAGACAAAAACATCGGATGTCCACCAAGTTGGTACATACCTATCTCAAAAGAAACCCTCGTTCTCGTGGAATTTTTTTGGAAAATCAGTCCGAGCGATTTCCCCTCAAGTGGTTTAAAATCTTTCCCTGCTTTAAAATCAGCTTTAATCTCAGCAGCAAAATTCAACAAATATTCTATCTCTTCTTTGCTCCAGTCCTCCAGAGCAATAAAATCTCTACCTTTCAAGTTCATACAATTCACTCCTCAAAATTTACACAGTCTATAAGATTTTCCCCAAAATTCCTACAGCTTTATCCACTTCCTCTTTGGAAACGTTCAATGCAGGCAAAAATCTCAAAGTCTTATTTCCGCAGGTGCAAAATAACATTCCTTGTGTAGCTGCCTTCTTCATGATTTCCTTGGCATTCGGCTCATTCAATTCCACACCAATCATCAATCCCAAACCTCTTATTTCCTTCACTTTGTCGTTATTCATTTCAGCTATTTTCTTTTGGAAATAGTCGCCCATTTCCTGAACATTTTGCAGAAAATCTTTCTGGCAAATCGTCTTAACGATAGCCTGTGCCACACCGCAAACAAATGGATTTCCTCCGAATGTGGAACCGTGGTCTCCGGGAACAAAAGCCGAAGCTACATTGTCCTTCGCCAAAAAAGCACCTATAGGCAATCCACCGCCCAAAGCCTTGGCACAAGTGATAATGTCAGGACTGATGCCACTATGCTCATAAGCAAAAAACTTGCCCGTTCTGCCTATGCCAGTCTGCACCTCATCACAAATAAGCAAAACATTTCTCTCTTTGCAAAGCTTTTCCAAACCTTGCATAAACTCTTTTGGCAGAATATTTATTCCGCCTTCACCTTGCACAGGCTCTACCAAAATTCCGCAGACAGTCTCATCTACTTTTTTGGCTATCTCCTGCAAGTCAGCATCAACATAGTCTATCCCCTGCAAAAGCGGTGAAAAATATTGATGAAAGCTCTCCTGACCTGTAGCCGTGAGTGTCGCCAAAGTTCTTCCGTGAAAAGACCCGTTTAAAGTCAAAATCTTATTTTTTTCTTTGTTGAAGTTTTTTTGTGCCCAAATCCGAGCTAATTTGATAGCACCTTCGTTAGCCTCAGCACCAGAATTAGCAAAAAACGCTTTGTCTCCGCAACTATTTTCCACCAGCAATTCTGCCAAATCGATTTGCTCCTTAGTCCAATAATAGTTGGAACAATGGATAATTTTTTTGGATTGTCGGGCGATTTCGCTCACCATCAGCTCATTGCAATGCCCAAGAGCATTAACGGCTATTCCTCCCAAAAAATCCAAATACTCTTTCCCCTGCACATCTTGAACAGTATTCCCTTTTCCTTTATCCAAAACAATCGGCAGTCTACCATAAGTGTTCATCAAAAATTTTTGACCTTTTTCTATAAACTCTTGCACTTCGTATCTCCTTGGTTTTTACTTCATCAAATATAATCTGGCACAAGCTCGAGCGTCACTAAGAGCTTCGTGGTGGTTCAATTCAATCCCCATTCTGTCGGCACACGCTTTCAAATTTGCTGGCTTAAAGCCCTTTTGCCTATAGATTTTGAGTGTACATTCCCAACAATCTGGCAAACACAAATCTCCGTAACTAAGCCCAATTTCTCGCATATTCTCCTGCAAAACTCGTCTGTCGAAACTCTCGTTGTGAGCTACAACAACATTGGAATGCAACAATTTACGCAAAAGAGGATAAATCTCCCTAAAGTTGGGAGCATCTTCCGTGTCGGCAGCGGTTATCCCGTGTACCCGAGTGTTGTGGTAATTGTAATAATTGCCTCGCGGACGCACCAACGTGTAAAACTCATCAACTATCTCCCCGTTCTTCACGCTCACCACAGCAACAGCACACACCCTATAAGAAACAGCCGTTTCGAAATCTATCGCCACAAAATCAGGCTTCTCTGCCAAACCACCAATCATCTCGAATTTTAAATCACCCATATCAAGAGTTACTCAAAAATCCAATAAATTTCTGCCAAGATGTTTTTTTTACTTTTCTTCTTCTATAAAATTCACCCTCTGTGCAACGGAGCATTCTTCGGTTCTTTCCCTTTCAGTTCACCGTGATAATATGCATAAGTCATAGGAATTAAACTCGCATCAAAACTTTTGGCGTCTTCCACTTCCCCAAAAAATACCGTGTGCGTGTGAACATCAATCTTATCAACAACCTTGAGCGATAGTCCGCCCACAGTCTTATACGAAATCAAAGGCACATCCGTGGAAGAAAGCTCATATTTGTATTTGGCGAATTTATCGTACTCGCGACCACCACGAAATCCAAAATTGCCTATGTCCACCATTTCCCACATCGTGGAAACGATAGAAATCGAAAATTTCCCACTTTTGCTAATGAGTTCGTGCGTATAATTCTCTTTGTTAATCGAAACGGCAACCATCTTGGGATTCGAGCTAATTTGAAACGAAGTGTTGGCTATCTGAGCATTAACCTTGTCATCTGCCTTGGCACCAACCACATACATCCCATAACTCATGCTATATAAAACGTTACTATCCATTATCTTTACTCCTCAATAAAAAAAAAAGGTCACCCTCTCTGGATGACCCCAATACAATCATCACATTTTAGAGAATTCGTCTTTCCCTACTCCGCAAACTGGACATTCCCAATCGTCAGGCAAATTTGCGAATGGAACGTCACTATTTTCTGCTGGGTCATATATATAACCACATACATTGCATTCATACTTATCCATTTTCCCTCCTTTGGATAGATATTCTAATAATTTTCACACCAAAGCTCAAAATAAGCTTTTGGATGCTTACAAGCAGGACACATCTCGGGAGCTCCGCTACCTTCGTGAATGTAACCGCAATTCAAACATTTCCATTTAGTCGGAGCAGATTTTTTGAAAACAACTCCATCTTCGATGTTTTTCAATAGCTTCTTATACCTCATCTCATGCTTAGCTTCCACCTCGCCAATCTTCTCGAACATCACCGCTATATCCTCAAATCCCTCTTCTCTAGCCTCTTTTGCCATACGCGGATACATCTGCGTCCATTCGTAATTCTCGCCCTCGGCAGCTTCTTTCAGGTTAGCCATCGTATCGCCCAAAAGCCCCAAAGCCTTAAACTCCAACTTCGCATGCTCTTTCTCGTTTTCAGCAGTCTCCTCAAAAATTCTGGAAATTTGTTCGTAGCCTTCTTTTTTAGCCACCTTGGCAAAGTATGTGTATTTATTGCGTGCTTGGGACTCTCCAGCAAAAGCATCCAACAAATTTTTCTCGGTTTTTGTGCCTTTCAAACTCATCTATTCCTCCATCAATCCTAATCTTCCAAATCTATGCTACTCTCCCACAGTCCGTGCAAATTGCAAAGCGACACCGCAAAAATAGTCTTGAATATCCCCTTTTTGATATGCGTCTTCACATAAGGAATGGTGTTTTCTCTGCCCAACTCAAACCTCGTGACGAAAACCAATTTGTCGTCTTTCGTCAAAGCGTGCAGAGCAATATGCTCAATAAAATGCTCTGGCATACTCGGGTGAAAAATCTCTTCTCCCACTTTCACCGTCACAGCTAACTCACCACACGTACTACAAGGCTTTACCTCTATAAATGGCGTATGCTTTTCTGTTCCTTCTGACTCCGATTTTTTCATATAACACCCTAATGACATCTTTCCCTCCTATTGTTTTTCTTTCAGCTCTTCCAAAAAATCGTCCCTCATTTTCTCCAGAGATTCTTTTTTGGGAACGTACTGTAATTTATAAGGATTCATCATTTCAAATCCTGCATCTTCCAAACTCTTATTCACAATGCCAACGCTCTGACCTCCCCAACCGTAACTCCCAAATGCAAGCCCAATTCTCTTCTTGGGAGCAAGTCCACTAAGGTAACATAAGAACGAAGCAACCGTGGGCAAAATATTGTTGTTGAGCGTCGGAGAGCCAATACAGATGTATTTGCTATCCACCAACTTAGTCATAACATCTGAAATATGTGTGTGTTGCAGGTTAATCAACTCAGCGGTAATCTTCTTTTCCTCAAAAGCGTCCATCAGCACTTCAGCCATAGCCTTGGTAGAGCCCCACATCGTATCGTAAATCACCAACGCTTTCTCTTTGGTCTGGTTAGCAGACCACTCCGTGTACAAAGAAATAATCTCCGCTATATGTTCGTGCCAAATGATCCCATGACTGGGACAAATAAAATCTATCTCCAAATCGCCAACTATCTGCAACGCCTTTTGCACCTGCATTCCATACGGCAAAACAATGTTCGCATAATATTTTTTTGCTTCTTCCAAAATCACCGACAGCGGATACTCGTTGTCCACCCTTTCCGAACTGGAAATATGCTGTCCGAAAGCGTCGTTGGAAAACAAAATTTTTTCTTCGGGACAATACGTCACCATGTTGTCCGGCCAATGCACCATCGGTGTTTGCACAAATTTTAATGTACGCTTCCCGAGAGACAGCTCGTCGCCCGTCTTCACCAACAAATAATCCCAGTTACCACCAAAATGTGCTTCCAAGCCATCTTTCCCTTTCTGATTGGTAACAACTTTAGCTTTTGGAGCAAGAGCCAAAACCTGTGGCAAAGCACCCGAATGATCCATCTCAACGTGATTTTGCACAACATAATCAATATCCGCAACATCAACCACACTGGAAATCCTCTCCAAAAGCTCCGAAGCCAAATAATATTTAGCACTGTCTATCAGCGTAATCTTCTCATCTACTATAAGATACGCATTATATGTGGAGCCACGCTGAGTCAAATATCCGTGGAAATTCCGTAAATCCCAATCGATGCCACCAACCCAATAAACGCCTTTTTTTATCTCTTTAGCTTTCAAACTAACCTCCCTAAGTAAGCAAATTTTCTAAAATTTCTTTTGGCATACAGGACAAAAAAAAGTGCCTCTTCCGCCAATACTAATCTTTTCTACAGTATGCCCACAAGGACAATGCCCTTTCTGATACACCTGCAAAAATGCTTGAAATCTTCCCGATTTATCATCCACACTGCGATAATCGTTAATTGTAGTGCCACAACACTCAATTGCTTTGCTCAGCACCTCTCGCATAACAGTCAACAACCTATCAATCAACTCAATAGGCACACACCCTGCTTTAGTCTCTGGATGCAAACCAACCCTATAAAGAATCTCACAAGCATAAATATTCCCTATCCCCGCAAGATATTTCTGATTCATCAAAAACGCCTTAATCGACATACCTTTGCCCATCATTAGCCTTGCCATATAAAATTTGTCAAGACTTTTATCAAAAGGGTCAATTCCCAAATTGTCAATCCCTCGCACCACGTCATCTTCAGCATAAATTTCCATCTTGGCAAAACCCCGAACGCTAATAAACAACAGCTTGCTACCATCTCTGAAGAAAATTTCCGCCCTCAGATGAGTTTTATCATAAAAAATATTCCGCTCTTCAAAAACCAACTTACCCGTCATCCTCAGGTGAACAACAATTTTTATTGAGCTACTCAGGTGAATAACAATAAACTTCCCAACTCGCTCAATACTTTCGATTTCCCTTAGTGTGCGTAAATCAAATTTGTGAGGATTGGAAACTGAAGAAGCACAAGCAATATTAACATCTTCGATTTCTCGACCAACGATTTTCTCCCCAAGCTGATTTACTATGGTCTGAACTTCTGGCAACTCTGGCATAATCTTTATTCCACAGGGGGAGTAAAACTCCGAGTGCTATACTCCTTGTCCAGCATCAACAGTGCATAGCCATTTCCATCAGCCAACTTCAACTTCTGCAAAATGGATTCCATCGACGCTTCTTCTTCCACCTGCTCATCAACAAACCAATTCAAAAAACTCACAGCTGCATGGTCGCTATTTTTCAAAGCGATCGACATCAAATTGTTAATCAACTTGGTAACAACTACTTCATGAGCCAAAGCTTTTTCAAAAACGTCCACAGCAGAGCTGAAATTCTGCTCTGGAGCTTCTATCGTCTCTAGTCCAACTTTGCCACCTCTTTCCAGCAAATAATTGAACAATTTCTCCATATGAAAATGCTCTTCCTGTGCCTGCACCTTAAAGAAATTAGCAAATCCATCCAAAGCCTTTTCGGAAAAATAAGCCGACATCCCAAGGTACAAATATTCCGAAAATAACTCCCTATTTATCTGAAAATTTATCGTTTTTTCTAACTCTTTACTTATCATTTTCTCCCCCTTTCTTCAAGCAATTCCTGCAAATCCCCTTGAACAACAAATTGTAATCGTTAATCTTATGCCCATCTATCATCTGTGAGCCTTGGTAAACAAAATTTTCTTCCACATCATACACATCCCCGCATTCAGTACATTTGAAATGCCCGTGAGGCAACCTGCAAAAATCGTAATGCTCTCTGCCATCCGAACCACTGATAGACTTGATAATCTTCTTCTCTTCCAACAACTGCAACACATTATAAACAGTAGTTTTGGACAAAGTAGGCAACTGACCCTTGATTCCCGAATAAATCTGCTCCACAGTCGGATGAACCCTATTGTTATCCAAATATTGCAAGACTTTCACCCTCTGAATTGAGGGTGAAATATTTTTATTTTTCAAAAGCTCTGTGTATTTGTCCATCTGTCCTCCTTTATCTTGCGAAGAACAACCTCATTTAAGCAAAATGTCTGTCCAACAAACCTTTGAAAGCCTTGCCGTGACGAGCTTCGTCCCTTGCCATTTCGTGCACAGTGTCATAGATAGCATCGTATCCGAGCTCTTTTGCTCTTTTCGCCAAAGCAACCTTTCCAGCAGTAGCTCCACATTCGGCATCAACTCTCATTTCCAAATTTTTCTTGGTGGAATCGGTAACCACTTCACCCAAAAGCTCAGCAAATTTTGCGGCATGCTCAGCTTCCTCAAAAGCTATTCTTTTGTAAGCTTCAGCAACTTCCGGCAAGCCCTCTCTATCAGCAACTCTACTCATGGCGAGGTACATTCCCACTTCCGTGCATTCGCCCATAAAGTTATCTTTCAACCCACAAACAACTTCTTCGTCCAAACCTTTGGCAATTCCCACCACATGCTCGGCAGCCCAAACCATTTCACCAGAACTTTTCTCATCAAATTTGCTCTTGTCAACGCCACATTGAGGACATTTTTCTGGAGCTTGGTCTCCTTCGTGAACATAACCACATACACTACAAATAAACTTCTTCATTTTTATCTCCTTAATTTCAATTATAAAACTAACAAATCTCGTTCAGAATTGTTGTCAAGTTAAATTTGTAATTATTACAATTATACAATAAAAAAGCAGGGCCTTTTCAGACCCTGCAATAATAAATTACTTTAAACTAAAGAATTATTAGTTTCTAGCAAATCCAAGAATTTGAGGATACTCTCTAGGAACTTTCAAAGGATAAGTTGCAGCCAATTCTTCTTCAGTTGGTGTACCATCATTTTTGCATTTTTCAGCTTTCATCTCGTCCCAAATTTCTTTGGTCAATGAGAAAGTTGGTCCACCACCAAGTTCGTGTGACAAACCAAAACCATCTTTGTAAAGATCAGTATAGTCCATCATACCGTACTCGCCCATCCATCTGCGGAATCCGTTAGTAGATTCAGCAACGATAAGAACCTCTTTTTCGCCCAAAATATCAAGATGATGCTCCATCTTAGCAGCCAACAAGTGAGCACCAGCTCTACAACCTCTTTTAAGAGCAAGAGTGTGAAGGCTCATACCAGTATCTTTGTTTTTGTGACGAGAAGTAACAATACCAACCAATTCGCCATCTACTGTTCCAACAATCACGAAACAGTTAGCAACTCTATTGCGGTACCAACCCAAGATTTCACCGTACATTCTAACTGAAACAATGTCATACCAATCGTCTGGTACAAACATCAAAGGTCTAACAGCTTCCAAAAGTTGGTTAATATCTCTAAAGGTAGCTTCTCTTACTACCATCACTTTACCGTCTTTCAACTTAATTTTTTTAGGCGGATAAGGTTTCATTTCTGGGGCTTTTGGTGCATTCAAAAGTCCTTCAATTTCTTCCAAGCTTGGAAGATTATTTTGATCTACTCTTTTAGGCATTTTACATGTCTCCTTAATATATGCTTTTTTTATTTTTTCAAGTAATTTACACTACTCAAATATCTTATTTAGGCTCCAAAGCAACGATACGACACATAGAAGATTCCATCTCAATACCACGAAGAGGGAACAATCCAAGCCATACTCTCTTGCTTCCGAGCTCATTAATTTGACCACCAAGGTTCTCTGCATGAATAAGACCTTTTGGGAACAAATTCAAGTGCATCACTTGATAGAATTCATCCAATGGATACAATTCATCAAAGCTCTTGCCATATTTTTCTTTCATCAACTCATCAGTTTTGATGAAATCTTTTGGGTGCCAAGTTCTAATAATGGTGTTCATTGGGTGATCAGCAGAACCTGCATCAATCCCAATCCATTTGATTTTTTTCTTGATTGCCCATTTGTGGAACTCTGGAGAAGGACCTGGATGCTTAACAAAATATCTCAACTCATCAGCTCCTGGTTGGTCCCAGCCATAGCGATTGTAACCGGTGTTGATTACAAGAATATCACCTTCTCTAACTTCCACTACTTCCTCAATCATTTCTGGGGTATAAAAATCATAGTCTTGAACTTTGTCAGAAATATCAGCAACAGCTGCATCTCCTACCCAAAAATCCATTGGAGTATCACCAATAGTACGACCAGCAGCGAAGAAGTGAACTTCACCGTCAATGTGGGTACCAACGTGGTTAGAAGTGTGAACTATTTGTCCATTAGCTCCTTGACCCATGTGAGCACCAGCAATTCTTTTGAAATATTGCAAGCCAAGAGGCATATAACTTGGCCATGGTGGTGTGTGTACAGACAATCTCATTGTCAAATCATACATTTTGATATCTTTGGACATCATGTCCATGAATTCTTGATTTGTCATGATATATCTCCTTTTTTTAATATATTTTTTTTATTTAGAATATTTTTTAGCAAAAGCTTCCAAAGCATCAGTGAAACACTTCATAGGTGGCTCTACAAGTCCTGCTCCAACCATACCAACACCTGGAGTTTTGTGAGCAATACCCGTATTGATAGCTGGCATAATTCCCGTCTCAATAATCTTGATTAAGTTAATACCAGTTGGTGTACCACGGAAATCCAATATAGGAATTTGGAAAGTGCTATTTTCACCATCAGTAATCTCATACATTCTCTTGGTGAAAGTGAGTGCGTCATCAGGCGAACCACCAACAAACTTAACAATAGCAGGAGCAGCAGCCATAGCAAATCCACCAAATCCAGCAGTCTCGGTAATGGTAGAGTCACCAATATCGCGAGCAGCATCATCTTCGGTGTAACCTGGAAGATAAAGACCCTCAACTATCGGAGCTTGGTCAACAAACCATTCATCACCGAGCCCAGAAACTCTGATACCAAAATCCGTACCATTTCTCGCCATCACTGTCACGATGGTAGAACCTTCTATATTAGCCGCAGAATCGATAATCGCTTTGGCAGTAGGCATAGACAAGTTAAGGAAGAAGTGGTCGTTTTCATTAAGAAAATCAAACACAGCAGCAATATCTTCCTTGCTGAAACCATCCAATTTAACCAAACAACTAGCAAGCTCTCTAATAACGATAGAAGTACCTGCACGGTTACGGTTGTGACCTTCATCACCCATTTGCAAAACTTGAGCAATCACGTTCTTCATATCGAAAGGTCCGTGAGCTTTAAGAGCAGCTTTCAAAACAGGAGCCAAAACGTCTTTCATCCAAGTCAAACGGTTGTTAACTTCCTCGCCGTAAGCACCATAACGAAGCACTTTGCCCAAACCTTCGTTCAGGGTAGCATAAGCAATATTGCCAAAAGTTTCGTTCTTCACTATCCAAACAGGCATGCTCGGAGTAACGATACCAGCCATCGGTCCAACTGTGCTATGATGATGACAAGGGTCGAATTTAATCGCACCAGAAGCAGCCAATTTTTCAGCCTCTTCTGGAGTAGAAGCCCAACCTTCAAAAATGATACCGCCAATCACGGCACCACGAGTAGGTCCACTCATTCTTTCCCAAGTTACTGGAGGTCCTGAATGCAAGAACATCTTTTCTTCCATTCCAGGAATATCATTAAGAGCAACACCAATATCCATCAAAACAGGCTTAGAATCCATAATATTTTTGATAGCTTTGGCGTTAGCAGCAGGAACATCCACACTCGCTTCGATAGCATCCAAAAGAGCAACCAATTTTGGATCACCACCAGCAGGCGGCTTCCAAGCAACTTGAATAGCTTTGGTATCTTGCTCTCTCAAGTTATCAGCAAAACTCTCCAAACCCATATTAGCGGCAACTAAATTTTGGGTAAACAATTTATTTATAGCTTTAACATCCATCTTATTTACCTACCTTTTCCATAATTTTCAGAGCCAACATAGAAGCCTGATAGTTAGAAGGCATCACTACAACACCGATAGATTCCAATTTGCGTTTTTGGTCAGCAAATCCTTGGTAATCTCCCTCGGTACCTGTAATAGAAGCTACTATTGACAAATAACCACCATTCTTTTCCGCACTGTCCTTAGCCACTTTCAAACTGTCCAAAATAGCACCAGCAGGGTCAACATGCGAACCGTAACCAATCACAACGTCAAGCAACATCAAAGCGATTTCTTTATCTTTAGCTTCCAAAAGAATTCTGTCATCTCTGGTGCCCGGCTCAATCATCGGGTGAGGACGACCATTAGTGAATACATCTTCTCCCAAATCCACAATAGTGTGTCCAGTAGATTTGAACGGATCTTTCAAGATGAAATTTTTGTCAACGTGATCAAAAGAATAAACTCCGCCAAGGCTGTCATTAAGCAGAATCATAGCCTCATCAGCAAGAGTTCCACCAGTGTACATACCTCTCAAATATTTTTGATGACTTGCAATTTTAGCGGTTTCTTTAGCAACAATTGCATCAACTTCGCTGTCTGAAATGGTAAACAAAGTTCTTTCAAATTTTTCGTTATTGGCAAGAGCAACAGCCATTTTAGCAGCCTCTTCCAAGTTCTTGGCAAAATGAACATTCTTTGTGTCTTCACCATCCAAACCGATGAAGTGAACAACACCTGGCTTTCCAGAATTTTCCAAAGCATCGATAACTTTTTTGGCAACAGATTCTACAGGAGGCTTGGAAACGATTGTGATAACCTTAGTTTCAGGGTCGTTTTTCAGAGCTTCGATACCCATCAACATCATTGTTCCACCGATTTCTTCGCTCTTCAAGTCTCTTCCGCCAGTACCAATTCCTTGAGATACACCTGAACCAAATTTTTCGATACTACAAGTAATCTCTTGCAAACCTGTTCCAGAAGCACCAACAACACCGATAGGACCTTTTTTCACCACGTTGGCAAAGCACAAAGGTTTGCCATTAATGATAGCGGTTCCACAGTCAGGACCCATCATCAAAAGACCTTTTTCTTTAGCCAATTTCTTTAGGGAAATCTCTTGCTCAAGCGGAATGTTATCAGAGAAAAGCATCACGTGTCTGCCATTGTTAAGAGCTTTACGCACTTGAGAAGGTGCAAAAGCACCTGGCAAAGAAATCACAACCATGTTAATGTCGGAATAAGTGTTAATAGCAGCTTCCAAAGTAGCCGGTTTATAGGTTTCTCCCTCATCAGCCGAACCCTTTTCGTTCAGCTTTTTCTTAGCTGTTTCCATCGCTTCAGCCAAGACAGCTTCATCATCAGACTCGATAGCAATGATTAAATCGTTGGGTGTAGCACTTTTAACATCATCGTTAACCATTTTCAAATCGTTCAACAAATCCAAGTTCATGGGCGTACCCATAGCCACAACAGCCTCGGAAATACCTTCGATTTTTTTGACTTCACGATTGATAAGCATCAACACAACGGAATCAAAGTACGAATCTTTCTCTACATAGATTTCTTTCATCGTCTTTTCCTTTCATTATATTTTTTTAAAACCCAACATAATCCACAAGCAAAATCAGTGCCTGAAGTGGATCCAAAATTAAATATCTCTTTGTCCAAATTACCCTTACCCACACCACAAACAAAATTTCTAAAAGCAAGTGGATATTGCCTTAGCAAAGCCCCCATAAGAAGACTTCTGCCACCCAAACTCGTTCTCTCCAAGTCCAAGCGGTTTTTCAACAGCACAAACTCTTCCTCTCTCCCCAACGCATCAAGTCCCAAAAGCACACCACACAAAAAATCGTCCCCGCTGGGAGTAAACCCTATTCCCAAACCAACCAAGTCAGCACAGCGTTCCAACTCACCATCTCCCAATACCCTTAGAGCCTTATTGCTCCACACAGACGAAATTGCCTTATCTATAATCCCCAATAAGCCCTCAGGCTTACCAAACGAACAAATAAATTCAACCAAATTCTCTACATCAAAATCGAATCCAGTAGCAATCTCATCCTTAGAGTCAAGAGCCATATCAACCGAATCTCTCGGCAACTCTATCTCCACCAACTCACCTATTTTCACCACATCTTGATAAAAATAAACCAGTTGGCTTTTCAACTCTATTTTTTTGGCGAATAGAGATGTAACCAAAAGCGAATAAGGGGAAAGCAAATTTTCGTCTCTGAGCAATGTGTAATACTGATTACCAACCAGCACGTTCACCGCCTTGCTAAAGATGGTATGTACTCTGCCAACCATCTCCAACGGAGCAAAAAGCCTTCCTCTTATTTCGCCTTTAAGTCTAATCAAAAATTAACTATTCTTTAGTCTTCAAGCTTTTTAATTGGCTCTTTAGTAGTAAGCAAGAAAACAGCATTCAAAAGAATACCTACTATAGCACCCAAACCAAGACCTTGGAAAGTAACACCTCCAAGAGAAATGCTAGCACCACCAAGTCCAATAACCAAAATAGTAGCAGCTGTCATCAAAGGTCTAGGGTCAGCAAAATCAATCTTAGCTTGAACCATATTGCTAATACCGATAGAAGAAATCATACCGAAAAGCAAAATAGAAATTCCACCGATAACTGGTCCAGGAATTGTGCTAATAATAGAAGTAAACTTAGGAATAAAAGCAAGCAAAATAGCAAAACAAGCAGCAACTCTCATGATAACAGGATTTCTTGCTCCTGTAAGAGCAACTGCACCAGTATTCTCAGAATATGTAGTGTTAGCAGGACCACCGAAAAGAGCAGACAAACTAGTTGCAACCCCATCACCAAGAGCAGTTCTGTGAACACCAGGTTCTTTGATAAAGTCTTTACCAACAACATTACCAATAGCAAGTACATCACCAAAGTGCTCTACAAGTGTAACAATAGCAATAGGGATAATGATAGCTGCACTACGACCTGAGAAAGTAGCCATGGTAAATTTTGGAACACCAAACCAAGCAGCATCGCTGATAGGAGTATAGTCAACCAAACCGAAGATCATGCTGACAACATACCCAGCTATCAAAGAGATGAGAACAGGCAACATAGAAAGTAATTTGTTTCTTTTTTCAAAGAAAATCTTAACAAAAGCTGCAACTGCAAAAGTAAACATAGCCAAAGCCCAGTTAGCTTGTGCACTACCAATAGCTACAGGTGCCAAGAGAAGACCAATCAAAATAATAACCGGCCCAGTAACGTGAGGAGGAAGAATCTTATGAAGATTTTCGTGACCTACTATTTTAAAAATAATAGACGCCAAAACATACACAAGACCTGCCAAAACGATACCCCCGCATGCCTCAGACAAAGTACCACCTTCCATTTTAACAACTGCAAAGATTCCTGGCATGAAAGCAAAAGAACTTCCCAAGAATACAGGAACTTCAAACTTGGTTAAAATATGGAATAACCAAGTACCAATACCTGCCATGAACAAGGTTACGCCCACATCCAATCCTGTAAGAATAGGAACGAGCACAGTAGCACCAAACATTACGAATGTGTGTTGCAAACCAAGAATGACAGTTTTTCCATCAACTTTTTGCATAATTTCTCCTTTTTTTTGTGAGTTTTATTTTTTAGTTACATAGTCAGCAACATTGAATTTGTCTTTTTCAGCGATTGCTTCCCAAACATTTTCAGCTTTTATTGGCAAGTTAAGAAGTTCGATACCCAAAGCATCTTTAAGTGCGTTACCAATACCCGCAGCAACAGACAACATTGGTGGTTCACCAATACCTCTAGCTCCAAAAGGTCCGTCAAGTTGCGGAGTCTCAACAGGATAAAATTCCATTTCAAGAGGCATATCTTTGGAAGTAGGAATTTTATTGTCAGTGAAGTTAGGGTTCATCAGAACACCTTTATCGTTGTAGATGTAGCCTTCACAAACACCTGTTCCCATTCCTTGAATAACAGCACCGAAAGTTTGACCTTTGGCACATCCAAGGTTGATAACTTTACCTAAGTCCATAGCTGTAGCAATTTTTCTGATAGTATATTCACCAGATTCAGGGTCAGCTTCCACAATTACACCGTGAACTCCCATTGTCCAATCCAAAGCGGGATAGCCTTGACCAGTGGTTTTTTCCAAGTTGGTAAGACCTTGAGCGATGTAACTTCCAACACCCAAGATAGGTCCGCCAATACCATTTCCGTTAGGATAGGCGTATCCAACAGCAACTTGAGCAAAAGTAACGAAAGATTTGGTATGGTGTTTGATAAAGATTTTGCCGTCTTGGTGATCCAAATCGACAACATCACATCTCAAAACTTCAGCAGCAACTTTGTAAGCTCTTTCCAATAAGTCGTCAGCGGCTTTGATAGTTGCATTACCACTCATGAACAAACCTTTGGAAGCCACAGTTTGCCAGTCATAGGGGTCGTGTTCGGTATCACAGTAAATAGTAACGTTTACATCTTCATAAGGAATACGAAGACGCTCAGCAATCATTCCTGCCATTGCAGTGTAAGCACCTTGACCAATCTCAGTAAGAGTAAGGTTTGCGTTAACTGTTCCATCTTCGTTCATTCTGATGGTAGTTGTAGAGCCAGTAAAAGCAGGCATTGCAGGTGCTTTTTTGAAAGTCACCATAGCTTTACCAATTTTTTTACCTGTAGCTTCAATAGCTTTTTCTTCAGCACTCAACTTGCCATAGCCGATAGCTTCTTTGACTGTTTCCATACACTTGCGAACATCACCTGAGTTAGCGGTAATCTCTTCGCCTGTGATAGTAGTGGAACCAGGTTTGTACATATTTATCTTACGGAATTCATAAGGGTCAATGTTAAGAGCCTGAGCACACAAATCCATATGACGCTCCAATCCCCAAGAAAATTCTACGTGTCCAAATCCTCTATAAGCAGTAGAATAAGGCAAGTTTGTATAAATTGTGTATCCGTCGAGCCAAGCATCTGGAATATGATAAGGGCCGTTAGCCGAATAACCAGTTGCTCTGGTTACGTTCACAGCATAATCAGCATAAGCACCAGCATCCCAGTAAAGAGTCATTTTTTGACCCAAAATTTTACCGTCTTTGGCAAGACCAGTTTTGATGTTATAGGTAAGACCAGTACGTCTTGGCAACATATAGAACTCTTCTTCACGAGAAGCAACAAATTTAACAGGACGTCCACCAGCTTTCTTGGAAAGACAAGCCACAAGAGGCTCAATACCAACACCAGCTTTACCACCAAATCCACCACCAACGTTAGGAATAGTAACTTTGATTTTGGAATGAGGCAATTTGAAAGAAGTCGCCATCAAGTTTCTAACGGTAAATGCAGATTGAGCAGAAGACCAAATTTGAATATTGTCGTTGGTTTTCCATTGAACGATAGCAGCATGAGTTTCCATCGGCACGTGTTGCACAGCAGGATTGGTATATTCACGCTCTACTATATAGTCGGAATTTGCAAAAGCTTTGTCCACATCACCTTTTCTAGTTTTAGTGTGGTTCGCAACGTTAGTTCCTGGCTGAGGAGTGAAACAAGGCTCAAAATAGTCGTATTTGCCCAAATCAGGATGAATAACTGGAGCATCCTCTTTGAGTGCATCTTTTACATTAAGCACTGGAGTCAACTCTTCGTATTCAACTTCGATAAGGTCAATAGCTTGTTGTGCAATCTTCAAATCATCAGCAGCAACAGCCGCTACAGCCTCGCCATAATGTCTAACAAAATCTTTAGCAAGAACATCTTTATCCACTAAGTAAAGACCAATTTTATAATCAAGTTCCTTACCTGTCAAAACACCTCTAACCCCTGGCAAAGCCTCAGCTTTACTCGTATCTATCTTCAGAATTTTTGCACTCGCATAAGGACTAACTTTCACCAAACCATGAAGCATACCCGGAAGTACCATATCAGTAGCGTAAAGAGCCTCACCAGAAATTTTGGAAACGGTATCTTTACGTGGGATATCTTTACCTATATACTTGAGATTTTTATCATTTTCGTACATAACAATTTCTCCCTCTTTCCTAATTATCCAATTGTCCGGTTACGTCCAAAACAGCGTCTATGATTTGACTATATCCAGTACAACGACAGAAGTTTCCTTCAATTTGTTCCTTGATTTCGTCAACAGACGGCTTTGAATTACGAAGCAAAAGCTCTTTAACAGACATAATCATTCCAGCTGTGCAATATCCACATTGAACAGCTTGATGCTTTTGAAAAGCTTTTTGCAATTCAGACAATTCCCCATTTTTAGACTCATTTTCCAGAGTAACAATCTCAGCACCATCAGCCTCAGCAGCAAAAACAAGACATGCATTAACGACTCTACCATTCATAAAGATGGTACAAGCACCGCACTCTCCAGCTCCACAACCTTCTTTGGCAGCAGTAAAACCAAGATCATCTCTCAAAAAATGCAACAGAATTTGACTATCAGCTACGTCTTTGGTGTACATATCACCATTAACTTTTACAGAAATAGTTTTCATTATGCAATCTCCTTCATAATATCTTTGGCATACTTCTTAGCCATAAACATCCTATACTCTTTGCTACAACGGACATCATCGATAGGTGATATTTTGTTTGAGATTTCGTCAACAACTTTGTCAACTTTAGTATCTGCAGAATATTTGCCAACTAACACTGGAGTTGGAGCAGCAGCATTTACAGACACAGCAAGGAAGTCGTTACCCTTAGCAACAGCTACACCCAACAAAGACAAATCGTGACCTTTAATTCTGGTAAGTTTTTTGTAACCACCCTTAGCGTTTGCACTATTTGCAGGCACAATAATCTCTTTTGCCCATTCATCCGTAGCGAGCACAGTTTTTTTAACTCCGGTAAAGAAATCTTTTAACGGAACTACTCTTTCGCCTTTTTTGCTAACCAACTTAATGGACGCATCCAAAACCAAGAACACTGGAGGCAAATCTCCAGATGGAGAAGCGTTAACCACATTACCTATCACAGTTGCTCTATTGCGAAGTTGATGAGAAGCCAACAAATGGCATGCGTCAGCCAAAATAGGAAACTTCTCTTTTACAACTTTGTCTTCCAAAAGCTCATTCACCGTAGCACCTGCACCGATAACCAAACCTTTGTCAGAAGAAAATTCAATCTTATTACAACCGGCTATTTTTTTAAAGTCGATAACAGCTGCAGGCTTTCTGAGTCCTGCCCTCATGTTCACTATCAAATCTGTTCCACCACCTAAAATAACTGCATCATTTGTATTGGCTAAAAGATCTAAGAGTTCACTTTCTGATTCTGGGGCATAATAATCAAAATCAAACTTCATTACTAACTCCTAATTATTTTTTAAATCTCATTAAAGCGGAATATTACCATGCTTCTTAGCAGGTATTTCTGCTTCTTTGTTTGCCAATTGTTCCAAAGTTTTTATGAGATAAGTTCTAGTCTCGGACGGCAAAATAACACCATCTATATAACTTTTGGACGCTGCATCATAAGGATTGGCAAACTTCTCTTTATATTCAGCTTCTTTTTCAGCCAAAAACGCTTTAGGATCTTCTTGATCTTTGGAAGCTCTCCTGAACAAAATCTCAACAGCTCCCTTAGAACCCATAACAGCAATCTCGGCAGAAGGCCAAGCAACCACTCTGTCAGCATAAAGATGACGAGAGTTCATCACAATGTAAGCTCCACCATACGCTTTACGCAAAATGAGGGTAACCTTTGGAACAGTAGCCTCGGCAAAAGCGTACATCAATTTTGCACCATTTCTAATAATTCCGTTGTGTTCTTGTGTAGAACCTGGCATAAATCCTGGCACATCTTCAAAAACCAAAAGAGGAATATTAAAACTATCGCAAAATCTCACAAACCTAGCTGCTTTTACAGATGCATTAATGTCCAAGCAACCTGCCAAAAAAGCTGGTTGATTAGCAACAATACCAACAGTTTTTCCATTCATGCGAGCATATCCAATAACAATATTTCTTGCGAAATCTCTAGAAACTTCGAAGAACTCATTATCGTCAACAACCTCAGTTATAACGTCTCTAATGTCATAACCTTTGTTAATGTTGTCAGGAATCATATCCTCAAAACCAACATTTTTTCTGTCAATAGGATCGGTACATTCATACTCTGGAGGAGTCTCTCTAAAGTTAGAAGGAATGTAGCTAAGCAAATACTTGATGTGGTCTAATGTGTCTTGCTCGCCCTCACCTTTGAAATGAGAAACGCCTGATTTTTGCATATGAACATCTGCTCCACCCAAATCCTCGGTAGTAATATCTTCAAAAAGAACTGTTTTTACAACCTTAGGACCTGTAATGAACATGAAAGAGTTCTCATTATTCATAATAACGTAATCGGTAATAGCTGGAGAATAAACAGCTCCACCTGCACACGGACCTAATATGGTTGAAATTTGAGGAATAACACCTGATGCCATTACATTACGCACGAAAATTTCGCCGAAACCAGCCAAAGAATCGATACCTTCTTGCACTCTCGCTCCACCGGAATCCAACAATCCGATAACTGGTGCTCCAACTTTCATGGCTTCGTCCATAATCTTGCAAATCTTGTCGGCATGAACCTTTGATAAAGAACCACCGCTTACGGTGAAATCTTGTGCAAACAAATAAACAAGACGCCCATCTATCATACCTGAGCCAGTGACAACACTGTCACCAATTGTCTTGTCATTTTCCATTCCAAAATTGTGACAATTGTGAGTCACAAACATATCCATTTCTGAAAAACTGCCCTCGTCAAGAAGATAGTCTATACGCTCTCTCGCTGTCCATTTTCCTTTGTCATGTTGAGCATCAATTCTCTTCTGACCACCACCAAGGTGAGCCTCAGCAATCTTTTCTTGTAAAGCCTGGATTTTTTCTTTCATTATTTTACTCCTGAATAAATTGAATCTATTCTAAGCTCCCAACTATCCAACCACAAGCTACATAGCATCTCAAATCCAGAAAAAGAGATTCCACTTCGCCACGCTCATTTCCAATGCCCATAGAGCAAACAATCGAATTGTCGTTGTGCCATCTTTTAAGTCAATAATTTTCTTAAATTTTTTATATCTCATTCTTCAACTTATTACAATCCAACCTGTGTTTCGCCTATTCTCACTATCAACAGGTGGAAGCTATCCCAACTTATGAGATAGCTTCCAGATAATTTTTCCTACTTTTTCATTCCCATCAAAATCTTTTCTGGGAATAGCGGAAGTGTCTTTATTCTTACTCCAGTTGCTTTGTAGATGGCGTTAGCAATGGCTGCCATGGGAGTGTCCACGCCTATCTCTCCGATAGATTTTGCACCATAAGGTCCTGTAGGGTCATAAGATTCGGCAAATTCTACGGTAAGTTTGGGGACTTCCTTGCGAGATGGCACCTTGTAGTTGAACAAGTTGTTAGTCATCATTTGTCCGCTATTGGAATAAACAACGTCTTCGTAACAAGCCATACCTATCCCTTGCACAAGTCCACCTTCGCCTTGCACTTGCACCAAAGCCGGATTGATGATTCCACCACAATCGATAACGGCAAAATAGTCGTTGATGTCGTAGTGTCCCGTGGATTTATCGATGGTAATGTCAGCTATGGCAACCATATAAGGAGGTGGCGAAACTTCGGGAACAAAAGACTCGCAAACCATAAGTTGCTCTTGCCCACCGCACATTTTGTAGAACATATCCGAACTAAAATCTTCGATGGATATAGAATTTTTGCCGTTGGCTGATTTGATGAATTTTCCGTCAAATTCCACATCTTTGGCGTCACCTTCCCACAAAGAAGCAACTTTGCTCTCGATTTTGGCTTTCATGGCTTTGGCAGCCTTGATAACCGCATTGCCCGTCACATAAGTGGTTTTGGAAGCATAAGCTCCCGGGTCAAATGGAGTGGTATCCGTGTCCGAAGAGTACACAATTATCTTGGAAACATCAATATTCAAAACATCGGCGGCTATTTGACTTAAAATTGTATCCGAACCTTGACCGATTTCCGTGGCACCGATAAGGAGATTGAAGAAGCCGTCGTCGTTCAGCTTGAGGACAGCCGAAGCCATGTCAATATCTTGAATGCCCGAACCTTGCATGGCAATCGCCATTCCCTGAGCGCGAACCTTGCCTTCGCCAAGTTCGGTGACTTGACACTCGTCGTTCCATTTGGCAAGCTCCTTGGTTCTTTTCATGCAATAGTCGAGTTTACACGACTCAATCATCATCGCTTTACCTTCGGTTCCTTCGCCCATGAGTTTGAACAAAGGAGAAGTCTCACCCTCTTTTATCATGTTGATTTCACGGATTTTAGCTGGTGAAACACCGACCTTTTCAGCCAACACATCCATCATAGATTCCAACGCATAATTTCCTTGCATAGCTCCATATCCACGATAGGCACCGCCAGGAGTTTTGTTGGTGTAAACTACCTTGCCACCGAATTTTACCGCTTTGGAACGCCCTTCAACTACATACAAAGGCAAAGTCTTGCCACCGGCAAGCATAAACACGGTAAGAGCATGTTCGCCATAAGCACCCGTGTTGGACAAAACATTCATATCTATAGCGTTGATAGAGCCGTCTTTGTTCGCACCGATTTTGACCTTAATCCTCATTTGATGACGCGAAAAAGTCGATTCAAAAACTTCCTTTCGGTTGTATTTGCAAATAGCACCTTTGCCTGTGCGAAGTGTGGTGATGCAAGCGAGCATCTCGCCGTGAATTTGTTGCTTTCCACCATAGCCACCACCGACTTTTGGCTTGTGAACTCTAATTCTTGCACGGTCAAAATTCAACGCTTTGGAAATAATCCTTCTGATATGATGAGGAACCTGCGTGGAACTGATGACATTCAGTCTGTCGTGTCCGTCCAAATAAGTGTAGCAATTGTGAGTTTCCGCACAATAATGTGCCTGAGCCTGTGTGTAAAAAGTGTCCTCGACAACTATGTCGCTCTTGGACATCTCCAAATCGGTGTTGCCATCCTCACAAGAATAGGAGCAAGCCAAGTTGTTCTTGGGGTCAAAGCCTATCGGGAACATTTCGTGAGCTTCCGGCTCGGGATGAATAACGCTTTTGTGACTTTCGGCTTTTTCAAAATCAAGCACAGGCTCTAACACCTCATACTCAACTTTGATAGCTTTCAAAGCAACTTCGGCAGTCCGCTCATCCACAGCAGCCACAGCCAAAACTTCGTCGCCAACATATCTAACATACTCATCTAAAATGAACTTGTCGTGTGGAGAAGGCTCTGGAAATCCTTGTCCTGCACGCGTATAAATGATGCGAGGAACATCAGCATCCAAATGAGTGATGATGGTAGCAACGCCCGTCATCTTCTCAGCAACACTCTTATCGATAGATTTGATGCGAGCAAATGGATGGGGCGAACGCATAATCTTGACTATCAAAGCATCGGGATCTCGCATAGCCATATCGTTGGTATAGAGTGGCTTACCTTTTATCATTCCTTCGCCGTCGTTTTTGGGAACAGAAATTCCAACAATTTTACTCATTTTAAACCTCCCAAAAATGTTTTTATAGCTCGCATTTGGCTCATATAACCTGAACAACGACAAACATTTCCGCCTACATAATGTCTAATTTGCTCATCGCTTAAATTTGTGCCAAGCTCCTTAACCATAGCATAAACAGTCACAGCCAAAGCGGAATCGCAGTATCCACACTGGATAGCACCCTCTTGGTTCATCGCCTTGAAAAACTCTGCGACCTCTTTTTGAATGCCTTCGACAGTGGTAACAGCTTTGCCTTGAGCACGAGCTGCCAAAAACGAACAAGAAAGAATTGGTTTGCCCTCAAGCAAAACGGTGCACATCGCACAAGAAGAAGAGTCGCAACTTCTTTTCACGCTTGTAATTCCGTTATTTCGCAAAACATCCAAAAGGTATTCGTCCTCGTTGATGAGGTAAGATTTCGGTTCTCCGTTCAAAATAATGTCTAATTTCATTTGCTTACCTCCACAATCGCTTTTTCTATCAAACTCTCAGCCAAAGCCTTGCGATATTCACCGCTACCTCGCACGTCCTTTCCGAAAGAAATTTCATCAACAGCAACTTTAACCGTAGCCAAAACATCGCCACTACTTGCAAACTCTTTTTCCGCCGATTTTGCTCTCACGGCAATTTGAGGTCTAGAGCCAACGCTGATGTTAATTTCCTTACCTTTTTTGGCTACGCAGATATTTAAAACCGCAATGTCCAAAGAGGTGTGTTGCAACAATTGAAAACTGACTTTGTCGAAAATGTTCTCAATGACAATTTTTTCCAACAACTCTTTTTCAACCTTGTTTTCGATGAAATCCGCCAAACTGACAACTTTTCCCGAAGCAAAAACCAACTTTGCATCTAGAGCTAACAAAACGGTAATCAAATTGGAAAATCCGTGCTTTGCCATAACCGCTCCGCCAATGGTTGCCAAATTCCTAAACTGCACACCCAGAATGTGTGAAGCAGCAACGCTTAAAGCTCCTCCAAAATAGTCTGCGGTATCCAACTCTATTTTTCGCAAAGAAGTCGTTGCACCTATTTCTACAGTTGAACCACTTTTTTTGATGAAATCCAAACCTAACTCGGACAAATCAACAGCTTTCTGACATTTGACTTTTGCAAACCGCAAAAAAAGTCCACCAGAAACAGGAACGCTACCTGATGTAGCCAATAATTCCGCAGCCTCCGATAGACTCTTTGGGATTGCAATTTCTTCGAATCTAAACATCCAATCCTCCAAAAATTTTAATATGTTGTATCAATAAGATTAACTGAAAAATGTGTCAATTCTTTTATTCTTCAGTAAATTTCATCGCATCTTCTCATTCAAATACACAAGAAGTTTCCCCACTAAAAAATTGGAGGCAAAAGTTCGTATGCTACTTCTGTCTCCCTTAAGATTTCTGCTGAAAGAAAACACTTCGCCTTTATGAAAAATGGCAAACCAAACCAGTCCAACGGGCTTTTCCTCAGAACCGCCTTCAGGACCAGCTACACCAGTTATTGTTCCAGCGAGATTAGCCCCAAACTTATTGGCTACTCCCCGAGCCATTGCTTCCGCAACTTCCCTGCTAACAGCACCTTTGGTCTGCAAAAGATGCTCGTCAACTCCCAAAACATCCCTTTTTATCTCGTTGCTATAACTGACAACACCACCGACAAAATATGCAGAACTTCCCGAATTATTCACAACGGAAGACGAAAAAAGTCCTCCTGTGCATGATTCTGCCATCGCAAAAGTCAACCCGCTATCGACTAACTTATTGTGCAAAGAAGCAAACAGATTTTGTTCTCCGATGCCTACAATGTTCTCGGAAAACTTTTTTTTAATCACACCCAATAACTCATCACAACCTGCAAAATCGTCTCCATATACTCGCAAAATAACCGAACCACCTTGTGGCAAGTAAGCTAAGTTGACGCCATTTTTGATAGTGACGTTTTCCATCTTTTCTGCTATCAAAGCCTCTGGCAATCCAAACATTTGCACCGATTTCATATAAAATTTTCGAGGTGGCGAGATGAGTTTAATTTCTGGCAAAACAAGAGATTCCATAAAAAATTTCATTTCCGAAGGAACTCCAGGCAGAAGAAAAATCTTTTTCTCTCCATCTACCTTATACAAAGCAGGTGCAGTCCCAACCTCATTAGGAAAAACGTTGAAGCCTTCGGGGACAAGGGCTTGAGCTTTATTATTCTCAGGTGGAATTTGCCCTGTGTAGTTCACATAAACATCGCTAATTTGCGTCCAAATTTTATCATCAAAAAGCAATCTTCTGCCAAAATATTCGGAAATCGCTCCTCTGGTAATGTCATCGTCGGTAGGTCCCAGTCCACCAGTACACAGCACCACAGAAGCGATGCTATAAGAGTAATCCAGCATTTTAGAAATTTCGTCTTTCTTGTCCCTGCAGACCAAATTCGCAACAACTTCGTAGCCAAGCTCGGTCAACTTCTCACCCAGAAAAGTAAGGTTTGTATTAACAGTCTTGCCCATCAAAAGCTCATTGCCAATAGACAATATCACGATTTTCAACATAAGACCTCTCTATCTCTGATGCACATCGATTTGAGGATACGGAATCTCAATGTTGTTGTCTTTGAGTGCCTGCCAAATGTCCAAAAGCACTTGCTCCCTCGCCTGATGAATCTCACCAGAAATGTCATGCACCCAAAAGAAAACCGTAAAATTTACAGAACTGTCTCCAAATTCAGACAAATAAACTTTTGGCTTCGGGTTCATCGACACAAAAGAATTTTTATCCAAAACTTCCTGCAAAATCTTTTTAACCTCACTCGGTTCTGATTTGTAGCTAACACCAATTTTCGCCTTAAAACGAATTTGCCTGTCGGAAAGTGTCAGATTAACAACCTTATCACTGATAAATTTTTCATTGGGGATAAGAATTTCTTTGCCATCAAAGCTCTTCACAATCGTGCTTCTAACGCCGATACTGGTGATAATTCCTGAAATATCCTCAATTTCAACAACCGAACCTTTTTCGATAGTCTTATCCATAAGCAAAATAAATCCACTGACGAAATTGGCAAGAATACTTTTTAGTCCAAAACCAACACCGATACCGATAGCTCCCGTCAAAAATGCGAATCGCGTTAAATCAAGCCCCAAGATGTTCAGAGCAACCAAGGAAAACACCAAAATTATAATTATATTGCAGACTTTTACCAGAAGTTCTTTAGAATTTGGTGGCAAATTCCACTGCTTATGAATAAATCTTTCAACACGACGATTTATCTGGAAAAACAGCCAAATGAAAAAGCAAAACAATCCGAGGCTTTTGAAAAAATCGTAAAGGCTAATCGAAAATTTTCCCAATTGGAAAGTGAGTAATTTTTGGTCAACATCCAAGATGGAAAGCACAGCTAAACTGATGATAGAAAAAGAAATAATCGTGAAAAAAATGTTGTTGTTGGGGAAAATTTTTATAACTCTAATCACCAACCACAACAAACACAATTTGAAAAAAATTAGTAGAACATACGAATGGGAAAAAAATCTTACACTAATTAGGTAAGCAACCGCCAACACTAATATCGTTACAAATGGAAAAAAAATTACGTTGAAAGTGGATAAAAGCTTTTCATGCTTTTTCGCAACTTTACTTTTTTTGAAGGTCTGCAAAAAAACTTTCGTCAGAACAAAGCTGAAAACAAAAACGCACAAAAAAACAAAAATTTGATAAAAATTGCTGTAATCAGAAACGAAAGCTTGTATTTTCTGCAAAAACAAATCGAAAAACAACTCTAATTTTTGCAACTTTCCTCCCTCTAAATCTTATGTATTTTCTTGTAACAATCTATAAAATGCCGATGAGAAGAAAAGGGAATGAAACCAAAATCAGAATCTATCGGAACAAATTTAATGTCGGTAGCATCGTCTCCCGCAGCTGGCTTGCCCGTCCAGTTTTTCATAATAAATCCAAAAGAAATTATCCGATGGTAAATCGGTGAACTGTCCACAAAATAGCCTAAATACTCCCCTACTTCTCCACTCAATCCCGTTTCCTCCAGCATCTCCTCCACAGCAGTTTCAACAGGTGTTTGGTTTATCTCGATGTAGCCTGAAGGAAGTGCCCACTTACCAGCAGAAGGCTCAAATCTTCTTCGGATAATGCAAATTTCACCTTTGCCATTGAAAATCAAACACGCGGAAGCAGGCACGGGATTCAAATATCTTATCCAACCGCAATTGGGACAAATCGGTCGCACCTTGTCTTCCCTATCTTTTTTGATTTCGAGCTTAGTGCCACAACGCAAACAAAATTTGTCCTCGCTATACAAACTTGCTTCTATCTCCATACTTCTCCCTGTGCAGTTCAATGGCAAATCCTCTCTCTAACTGATAATGCCGATTTCGTTGGCAATATTTCCCAAAATAGACCTTTGCTGAGAAAAAATTCGGCAAACACGTTCCACTTTGCGAAAATCGACTTTGCCACTTCCCAAAAGCGGTATCCGCTTCAACACAAAAACACTTTTCGGAACAGAAATGTCGTTAAGATTTGCTTTTACCCATTTTTTCATCTTGATGGTGTCAATCTTCTGCGTTGTTGCTAAAGCAATTTCAGCACCTTTTTTTTCGTTGGGAATGTCCACCGCACAAAACACAATTTCTTCGCCTTTAAAAAACTCTTCCAAAACGTCCTCAATAGCCACCAAGCTGACCATCTCTCCACCTATCTTCACAAATCGTCTCAGTCGCCCCTTTAACCACAAAAATCCGTCTTCGTCAAAACATCCCATATCGCCCGTGTCATACCAGCCATAGCGAAAATGCAAGTCCGTGGTTTCCACATCGTTGTAATAGCCTTTCATCACGTTCTCGCCCTTCACCAAAATCTTCCCCGTTCCTCCAGCTTCCATCTCTTCGCCAGAATAAATATCAACAATCTTGAATTCCACACCTGGGAATGGCTTTCCCACGCTCCCAAGTCGATAATCTTCAAACCTATTGTTGGAAAGAATTGGGCTAGTTTCCGTCGTTCCATAGCCTTCTATCAAAAATAGATTGTGTTCATCCAAATATTTTTTGTGCAACTCCTTGGGCAAACGATCCGCACCGCTTATAGCAACTTTCACAGATTTGAATGTGTCGGGACTACATTTTCGCAAATACGCAGCGTAAAAAGTGGGAGTTCCCAACATAAAAGAGGCTTTGTGCTCCTTGATAGAATTGCAAATCATCTTGTAATCCAAAGGATTGCTGTGAGTTATAATGGTTGCCCCGAGATAAAGCGGAATGCAAAAATTTCCCTGAAACCCGAAAACATGAAACAGAGGCAACGTCGCCAAAAATCTGTCTTTGCTCGTCAAATCGTAGCACTTCACCGTGTTTAAGATTTGCCCCTCGACATTTTTGTTCGTTATGGGTACAGCCTTGGGAGCGTTTTCGCTTCCCGATGTAAAAAGTAAAATTATGTTATCTTCGTTCTCGTCGGCACTATACAACACATTTTTCAAGATGTTATACGGAAGTTTGGAAAGGAAAACTGCTTTAAGTTTTGCAAAAAGAGAAAACTTTTTGAACATAGTCTCTAGCAATTCCATATCGTCTGTCTTTTTTACACCCAATTTTGTAAGCAAAGCCTGTGCGGTGATTATTCGCTTTACATCGCAACGAACCTTGGCGTGTTCGCAATTTCTTTTCGCTCCCGATGTGTAATTTATCATCACAGGCGTTTTGCCACAAGCCAACAAAGCCAACATAGAAAGCATTGCCCCTGAAGATGTGGGGACTAACACTCCGACATTTTTGCCTGAATAATCTTTGAATTTCCCTCTCAGAAGTAGCATCGCTACCAGTGCTTTGCTGTAAGAAACTTTGTTACCTGATACTCCATCTACAAAGACAGATTTCTTTCCTTGTAGTTTGGCATTTTTTACAAAATTTAACAAAACATTCATTAGCTCTCCGCATCCAGTGCCATCTGCTCCACTGCTCTAAAATTTATTTTTCCGTTACCCATAATCGGCAACTCCTCAGCAACTTGGAATTTTTTGGGGAAATATATTTTGGAAAATCCGTCTTCCGTGAGCTGAGTGATTACCTCACTCCTACTAACTTTCCCATTGGTGACCAAAATGAGCCTTGCTCCCTTTTTGTCATCGGGCAAACCAACCATGCAATATTGCAAACCTTCGGGGAAAATTTTGCCCAAAGATTCCTCAATAGCCGCAAGACTGACCATCTCTCCTCCAACTTTCACAAAGCGACGCAATCTGCCTCTATGCCAAAGATAGCCGTCATTATCCAAAATTCCCATATCTCCAGTATCATACCAGCCACCACAAAAACGCAGAGAGCTTTCTTCCACATCGTTGTAGTATCCGCTAATCACATTTTCGCCTCGCACGAGAATTTTTCCTTCTTTACCATTAGGCAAAGTCTCTCTGGTGCGGTCATCCACAATTTTCACCTCAACACCTGGCAACGCTCTACCCACGGAACCTGGTTTGTCATGCCCTGGAATATTCGTGCTGATAACTGGCGACGCCTCAGTCACTCCGTAACCTTCAAAAAGCTCCACACCAAAGCGTTCCCTATACTCATTCTTGGTTTTGTTACCCAATTTGTCCGCTCCCGCTATCATCGTCCTGATATGTGCAAAAGTCCGCTCGTTGGCATATCGCAAATAAGAACTGAACATATTTGGTGTTCCCATAGTGAAAGTAACTTTATATTTTTCAAATATTTCACACAAAGTTTTAAATTCCAAAGGATTGGGATGTGTAACCAAAGTGGCTCCGTAGTAAACTCCATACCACAGCAAAACTGTGTAGCCGAACACGTGAAACAAAGGCAAATTCGCCATCACAACATCTTCCATCATCATCGGAATGTAATGAGGATATGAATTAAGCTGGCTCAACACATTCTTTTGACTGATTGGCACACACTTCGGCTCTTTCTCGCTCCCCGATGTGAACAACATCACACAGGTGTCTTCCAGTTTAAGCTTATTGAACGAAGCCTTTAGACAAAAAACCGGAAGTTTGGATTTTGCAAAAGCGACGGCTTTGTCCAGTGAGGAAAGTGAAACAAAAATATCTTCCAAGAAAACCATATGTTTTGTCGGCTCCACGTTGAGTTTTTCCAAAAGTTTTTTAGAAGTCAAAACAAGCTCAACACCACACTTCTCCTTGGCATATTGGCAATTTTTGATGATTCCCGTAGAATAGTTGATCATCACCGAAGTCTTGCCAGCAGCCAAAGCAGCGATAAGAGCGATGATTGCTCCACCCGAAGTGGGAACCATCATACCAATCTTTTTTTGTTCGAAGCCTTTAAATTTCTTCTTTAGCAAAAGCACAGCTATCAAAGCTCTGCCGTAAGTAAATTCTTGTCCTCTTACGCCGTCCACAAATGCCACTTTATTCGGATAACGCTTGGCAATCTCAACAAATTTTCCTGCCAACAATTCATAATTTTTCATATCTATCACCTATTTAACTTGCTCCAGTTCATCACAAATTTTCTGAACTCCTCTAAAATCAACTTTGCCACTACCCATCAGAGGAATTTCTTTCAACACTATCTGCTTCTTAGGCAGATAAATAGCAGCAAAACCCTTGGAATTCAGATGATTTCTCAATTTACTCAAATTTGTCCGTTTGGTCACCGCAATAGCAAGTGCGGAACCTTTTTTTGCAGCCAACAGCTCCACTACGCAATATAGAACATCATCAGGGAAAAAATCTTGCAAAGCGTTCTCCACGGCTACCATGCTGACCATCTCTCCACCAATTTTTACGAACCTTTTCAGTCTGCCACGATGCCACAAAAATCCGTCTTCATCCAAAACACCCATATCGCCCGTATCGTACCAGCCGTTATGCATGTGATAGCTCGTTTCCTCCACATCACGATAATATCCTTGCATAACATTCTCACCCTTGAGCATAATTTTCCCCTCGCTTCCAGCGGGCAACTCCTCGCCAGAATCTATACCGATAATCTTCACCTCCACACCTGGCAACGGCTTGCCCAAGCTCCCTGGTTTGTGAAATTGCTTATTATTTGTGGAAACCACTGGTGAAGCCTCCGTCACTCCGTATCCTTGCCAAACTTCCTTGCCAAAGCGGTTTAAGTACTCTAATCGTACATTTTCTGGCAGGTTATCCGCACCAGAAATCATCACTCTCAAAGAGGTAAAAGTATCATCATCAGCCTTGCTCAAATACGACCTGAAAAACGACGGAGTTGCCACAAGATAGGTCGCCTTGTATTTAGCAATTGACTTACATATTTTTTTATATTCCAGTGGATTAGGGTGTGTAACTATCGTGCATCCAAAAGAGATCGGAAGCCAAAACATAGTGGTAAATCCAAACACATGGAACAGAGGCAAACAAGAGAGGAATATCTCCGTTTCGTCCATCTCCAACACCTGAGGTATGCTAACCAATTGCTGTGAAATATTTTTGTGCGTCAGAGGAACAGCCTTGGGAGTTTTTTCACTTCCAGAGGTGAACAAAATCGCCACAATCTCATCCTCGCTACCGATATGTATCATCTGCTTTATGAAAGACGTGGAAAGTTTGGAAATAACACCCGCTTTCACCTTGGCAAAAAGCGAAATATTTTCAACGAACTCCTCGATAAAAATCATCCCCGGCAACGGTTCCAATTCCAACTTTTTCAAAAGAGCGGACGAAGTGATAATCAAATCGAAATTACATTTCTTGCGAGCGAATATGGAATTTTTGATAGCTCCAGTAGAATAGTTGATAAGCACAGGAACTTTGCCTGCCATCAGAGTGGCTATCATAGCAATCATACAGCCACCTGAAGTCGGTATCATTATTCCAATATTTTTTTCTTCATACAGAGAAATCTTATCTTTTAAGATGATGCTGGCTATCAAAGCCTTGTTATAACTAATCTTTTTGCCACCAACTCCATCGATGAAAGCCGTTTTATCTTTCTGCTTTTTGGCAACCTCAACAAACATTTCTTGCAAAACCATTTGTACAAGAACCCCCTCAATCCATTTTTCTATTATCTTCTATTTTTGAATTAACTTCTCTTTCACAAATTGTTACTTATTGCATCTCTCTTGCACAGACTTGAAGTCAACTTTGCCACTGCCCATTACGGGAATTTCGTCCAAAACAAAAAGTTTGGAAGGCAAACTGATAGAATTGAGACCGTTTTTTTTCAAGAATTTTTTAATGTCCAAAAGTTTGCACTCCTGATTTACAGCCAATCCAACACAAGAGCTGCCTTCTTTCTGCCTAACTTCCACGGCACAATAGGTAACTTCTGGTGGAAAATACTTTTGCAGAGCTTCCTCCACCACTACCAAGCTAACCATCTCTCCACCGATTTTCAAAAATCGCTTGGCTCTGCCTCTGTGCCAAATATATTCGTCTTCATCAATAATAGCAATATCTCCCGTGTCATACCATCCATCATTCAAAGCACTTTTATCCAGCTTTTCATCCACGAGATAACCTTTCATCACATTCTCACCTTTCACCAAAAGCCTACCTTCCTGCCCAACTGGAAGCTCTTTATCAGATTCCCTTTCCACAACTTTAACCTGCACACCGGGCAATTGCTTGCCAATGCTCCCTGGTTTGTGATAATCGTGCGTGTTGGTGCTAATCACAGGCGAAGCCTCGGTCACTCCGTAACCTTCACAAAGCTCCTTGCCAAATTTATCGAAATAAGCCTTGCGAACTCCTTCGGGCAGTTTATCCGCACCGCAAATCATTATGCGTACAGTAGCAAAAGTGTCGGGATTAGATTTAGGCAAATAAGCCTTAAAGAATACAGGTGTTCCCGTCATGAAGGAAATTCTGTATTTGGGAACTGTTTGGCAAACTAATTTGTAATCCAAAGGATTCGCAACAGTTACCATGGTAGCACCCAAGGAGATGGGTAGCCAGAAGTTAGTGGTAAATCCAAAACTGTGGAACAGCGGAAGTGAAGACAAAAAGATGTCTTTGTCGGTCAAATCCAAAATCTTTGGTATAGCCACCAATTGCGAAACGATGTTGTTGTGCGAAAGAGGAACCACCTTAGGTTCGGACTCGCTACCAGTCGTCAGAAGCATTACAGCCCAATCATCGCCACCACTTTTAGCAAATTCGGACAAAATATTTTCGGGTGATTTTTTGCTTTTCCAAAGAGCTTTGAGCTTATCAAAGAAAGACACAGAACCAAGAATATTCTCCACCATTATCATCTTATCAATTGGCTCAATCTCCAACTTTTGCAAAAGTTTTTCGGAAGTGATAACAACATCCAACTTGCACTTCTTGATAGCATATTGACTGTTCGCAATCGCTCCAGTCGAATAGTTGATCAAAACTGGAATTTTGCCCACCATAAGAGTAGCTATAGAAACCAACATTCCTCCTGGAGATGTAGGTATCATCACGCCTATTCTCTTTCCTGACAGCTTTTCAATTTTCTTAGCGAGCATCAGCACAGCCACCAAAGACTTGGAATAACTTAGTTCCTTGCCGCTCATAGAATCGACGAAAGCCGTCTTTTTCCCAAATTTTTTTGCTGTTTCTAAATAAATTTCAACCAAAGAATTTTTCAAAATATCTCCCTTTTTGGACACAAGATTGTCCATCCTACCTAAGTTATTCGACTGTCACACTCTTGGCAAGATTGCGTGGCTGGTCGATGTTCAAACCTTTTCCATGAGCCACATAATACGCCAACAACTGCAACGGTATGCTTGCCAAGATAGGCATTAGCGACCAAGTCGTATGCGGAATGTAAAAAACCCGCTGGCAGATAGCTTCCAAATTTTCGTCATGACTGGAAGCCACCGCATATATTTTGCCCTTTCGGGATTTCACCTCTTCCAAATTCGAAATAACCTTGTGATAAATGATGTCGGAAGGTGCTATCGCCAAAATCGGCATATTTTCATCTATCAAAGCAATCGGTCCGTGCTTCATCTCGGCAGCTGGATAACCCTCAGCATGTATATAAGAAATTTCTTTGAGTTTCAGAGCACCCTCCAAAGCCGCAGGAAAACTAACGTCTCTTCCCAAAAACAAAGCGTTTGAAGCGTCCAAAATGAGTTCAGCCACTTCTTTGACATCTTCTTTACACTTGAGCACTTCATCAATTTTGTCGGGCAAAGCTTCCAATTCGGATATGAATTTCAAGATTTGCTCATTATCCACAAAGCCTCTGACTTGCCCGAAATGGTGAGCCAAAAGTGACAAAACGGTCACCTGAGAAGTGAAAGCCTTGGTGGACGCGACTCCTATCTCTGGTCCAGCATGCAAATAGGTTCCCCCGTCAGATTCGCGAGCAATCTCGCTTCCCACAACATTGGTAATGCCGAAAACAGTTGTACCTCTATTTTTAGCCTCACGCATAGCCGCCAAAGTATCGGCAGTAGCTCCCGACTGACTAATAGCTATCACGATGGTATTCTTGGGAATTATCGGATTGCGATAACGATATTCACTGGCATATTCCACACTTACGGGAATTTTTGCTATTTTTTCCAACAAATATTTCCCAACCAATCCTGCATGCCACGAAGTGCCACACGCAACTATTTGAATATTCTCGAGGTCTCTTATCTCTTTTGACGAAAGATTAAATCCACCCAAACGAACCAAACATTCAGATTTATTAACACGACCTCTAAAAGCGTTGCGAACAGTTTCCCCTTGCTCACAAATCTCCTTGAGCATAAAATGTTCGTAACCGCCTTTGGTAATGGAAGAAATATCCCAATCTACCACATCGATTTTTTTCTCTATCGGTTCATTATCCAAAGTGGTAATCTCAAAATCGTCTTTGCCAATGCTAACCATTTGAAAATCGTCCAGATAGATAACGTTGGAAGTATGAATCATGATGGCACTAACATCAGAAGCAACAAAATTCTCGTCGTCTCCAACACCTATCACCAACGGACTTCCACATCTGGCTGCATACAAGACATCAGGATTTTCAGTATCCATCACCGCTACACCATAAGCTCCATCGACCTTTTTCAGAGCAACTTGAATCGCCTTTTTGGTATCGTTTTCCTTACTCTTGAAATAACTAATCAGGTTCACCAAAACTTCCGTATCGGTTTGCGATTTAAAAACAAATCCTTTCCCTTCCAACTCCTGACGCAGAAATTTGTAGTTCTCAATAATACCGTTGTGAACCAAGCAAATTTTCCCATCCATACTCAAATGAGGATGAGCGTTTTCCAAAGTTGGTTCGCCGTGAGTTGCCCACCTCGTGTGCCCAATTCCCAAATTTGATGTATTGCTCTCCGTTGCCAATTTCTCTTGCAAATTGACGATTTTGCCAACAGCTTTCGTCACCTTGAGCTTGTCTTCTTGCCATAGGGCAACACCTGCACTATCGTAGCCACGATACTCCAGTTTTTTCAAGCCACCAACTATTATAGGCAACGCCTGCTTGTCGCCGATATATCCAACAATTCCGCACATACTACCACCTTAAGATTTTTTTATCCAGCGACAACTTCTTTGACTTCGGGAATGTTTTCTTTCAATATTTTTTCCACGCCTTGCTTCAGGGTCAAAGTTGCCATAGGACATCCACTGCAAGCACCAGTAAGTCTCACCTTAATCACTCCGTCCTCACAAATCTCTATCAACTCAACATTTCCACCATCAGCCTGAATCGCAGGTCTAATCTTATCCAAATTTTTTTCTACAATTTCTTTACTAATCATTTTTATCTCCTTCATTTAATAGTTTAACTTTTCTATCTCTTTCCCCACGGAAAACAACAGTTCTTCACTAAATTTATTCCCCATTAGTTGAATGCTCTGTGAAAAAGGCAACTCGTCACTCACTCTGCCAATAGGAATACTCAAAGCAGGTATTCCAGCGATATTAGCACTGCAAGTGAAAACATCTGTGTTGTACATAGCAACAGGGTCTTCGCACCTTTCACCTATTTTGGGAGGCAACGAATTGGCAACAGGAGCAAGCAAAATATCACACTCGTTCGCAAAAATCTCGGAAAATTCACGTTCAAAATTGCTCTTTGCCTGCAACGCCTTTCCATAATAAGCGTCATAGTACCCAGCCGACAAAACATAAGTTCCAAGCATAATGCGGCGTTTCACTTCCTGACCAAAACCTTCCGAACGCGAAGCCATTATCATCTCCATCACACCTGCGTCAACGTCCACACGGCTGGAATAACGCACACCGTCGAACCGCGACAAATTGGACGAAAGCTCCGCAGTCGTAAGCACATAGTACGTCGGAACAGCAAATTTACTGGAAGGAATGGAAACCGTCTTGAACTTGAACCCTCTATCTTTCATCTTCTCTATAAATTCCAAAATTCCCACGGATAAATCTTTGTCCAAAACATCAAAATACTCCTTGGGCAAACCTATCACAAGCTCGTCTATGCCTTTGTTGGAGGCTTCATTTTTGTATGCCTTGCTAGTCATATCATTCTTATCCTGACCTTTAATCACATCAAAAATCAGTTGATTTTCCTGAACAGATTTGCTTAGAACTCCTATCTGGTCGAGCGAAGAAGAAAAAGCTGTAAGTCCGTAGCGAGAAACACTTCCGTAAGTCGGCTTCAATCCAACCAATCCACAATAACTCGCAGGCAATCTGATGGAACCACCCGTCTCACTCCCCAAAGCCACAGACACCATGTCACCAGCAACACTCACCGCAGAACCGCTACTGGAACCACCCGCCACATACGAGCTATCCAAAGGGTTTTTTGCCACTCCAAAATGTGAGTACTCTCCAGTTGCACCCATCGCAAATTCATCGAGATTAGTCTTGCCCACGATGATAGCATCCTCATTCTCAAGGCTCTCTATCACGTGTGCATCAAATGGACTGACATAATCTTTCAAACTCGCCGAAGCACACGTCATCCTTTGGTCTGCAATGGCAATATTATCCTTAACCGCTATGGGCAATCCAGCTAATTTCCCCACTTTTTGACCCTTGCTAATCCTCTCGTCAACGTCTTTTGCCTTAGCCAAAGCTCGCTCTTCCAAAACTGTGATAAAACCGTTCAGTTCTTCTTTTTCGCTAATTTTGGCGAAAGCATCTTCGACCACAGAAACAGCCGAAATTCTTTGCTCCAAAACCCCATTAATTATCTCAAAACTTTTCAAAATTCTCTCTCAATTTACGATTTTAATAAACTTTCACCTGTCATTTCAGCAGGTTTATCTATTCCCATCAACTCCAAAATAGTCGGAGCAATGTCTCCCAATTTGCCATCATTCAACCTATCTCTGCCATCTCCTGCCAAAATAATCTTCACTGGAGAAGTGGTGTGAGCTGTGAAAATCTCGCCATCTTCGTTCAGCATCTTTTCGGCGTTCCCATGGTCAGCCGTAACAAGCACCTCATAACCATGCTCCAAAGCAGTCGGAACAATCTTCCTCAAAACCTCGTCCACAGTCTCCACAGCCCTTTTCGTAGCCTCAAAATTTCCCGTATGACCCACCATATCACAGTTCGCCAAATTACAAATAACCATCGGATATTTTTCGTTTTGCAGTTGCTCCACCAAAGCGTCCGCAACCTCGTAAGCACTCATCTCTGGTTGCAAATCGTACGAAGCCACCTTGGGAGATGGTATCAAAATTCTATCCTCATGAGCAAAAGGCTCTTCCCGTGTACCATTAAAGAAAAAAGTGACATGAGCATATTTTTCCGTTTCCGCTATCCGCAACTGCTTCAATCCACAATCTTGAACAACCTCGCCCAGAATATTTTTGAGTTCTGGCAACCGAAAAGCAATTTCCGAATACTCTTCCAAATGCACATCGTACGGCGATATACTGACGTAGCATAGATTTTTAAAAATTTTCCGCTCAAACTTATCAAACTCAGGTAACAAAAAGCTGTAAGAAATCTGTCTTGCTCTATCCGCCCTGAAATTGAAAAAAAACAGCGAATCGCCATCTTTTATCTCGGGAGCATCGCCAATGACACAAGGCTCAATAAATTCGTCGGTCACATCGCTCGCATAACTCGCTTCCACCGCCGCAACTGGATTGTCAAAATGCTTGCCCTGCCTATTCACAAAGCAATTATAAGCCTTCTCCACTCTGTCCCAGCGATTGTCTCTGTCCATCGCCCAATAACGCCCACAGACACTGGCAATTTGACACAAATCTTTGGCATTATCCAAAAAATCTTGCACGAAACCTTTTCCCGAATTAGGCAAAGTGTCCCTGCCATCGGTTATTATGTGATAAAAAATCTTGTCGGAAGACAATCCGCGAGAATTTGCCAACCTCAGAAAAGCAAGCAAATGTTTAGGATTGGAATGAACCTTGCCGTCAGACAGCAAACCCATCACGTGGAGATTGCTACCGTTTTTCAAGCAATTGTCTATAGCCTTGTTCAAAGCCTCATTCTCGTCGAACTCACCAGTGGAAATAGCTTTGTCAATAAGCGTGTTCAGTTGGTAAACTATGCGTCCTGCCCCAATATTCAGATGACCAACTTCGGAATTTCCCATGGTACCATCTTCAAGTCCAACAGCCGTTCCCGAGGGCAAAAGAAAAGAGTTGCCGTACTCTTCTTCCAGCTTGTCCAAAAAGAGAGTTTCCGCCGACGCAACAGCGTTTCCAACCTTATTGGTCGAATAGCCCCATCCGTCTAAAATCATCAATAAAACTTTTTTTGTCATAACATCTCTCGCTTGTGAAAAATTTGACAGCAAGATTTAGTAATGCAAGGTTTTGTCCAACTTTTTTGCCAAAAAGTTTGGCGGTATAGTCCAAAAGTAACCACCTAACTAATTTTTCAAAGTCATACTTTTTTTTTGGAGGTAAATGTCAAAGTCTATGGATACAAAAAACAGAAACAAACCAAAAGGTAGGTTTTGGAAATAATTGATAAGTGACAATGGATAATTGATAATTTTGGGGAAGGCAAGGAAGAGTGAATTCCCGCATCCGCAAGAATGAGAATGCTTGGGCTTCCTGCTTCGCTATTCCTAATGCTCGTGACAACGGGCATCCATAGCAATATGCCTTCTTTTTTTCACCGTAAAAAAAGAAGCAAAAAACCTCTAAATACAAAATCAAAAAGCTAAATTTCTAACCTCTCCCTCTCACGATAATTAGCACCGCTTCAAATAACCAACATAGAAAATTATCAAGAGGCTTGAAACGGTTCTATTCTCGTAGTTCGGTAAGCTAATAAATTTCAAGCTTTTTGCTTTGATGTATTTACCGTTACCACCTGACCCCTAAGAGTGTTTCGCTCGGGCTTGGGGTAGCAACAAATCCATCAAGTCGAGCCTCGTAAAAATAGAAAACGACTGAAGTCAATTATTGTGCGATACCTGTAGTCTCTTACTAAAGTTCTATTCTGACTTCACAGGTTGAGCTTACAATAATACGAAGGAGTTGAATATTTTAGAGGTGAGGCTTTTGATTTTGAGTTTTTTTCTTTATGGTTACTCTTTCTTTTTTTTATCACGAAAAAAAAAGAAAAGTAACAATCTACAACTTCTTATTTTCTCGAAGAGAAAAAATCTTCTTTATTTGCCTTTCATCCAAAAACTTCCACATCCCCATAGGCAAAGACCCGATATGCAACCCACCTATTTGCAATCTGGTGAGTTTAGTCACATTCAGCCCAACACTGGAAATCATCCTGCGAATTTGCCTTTTGCGACCTTCTTGGATGACTATTTTTAGAGTGCTACCATCTCTAGTAGCCTTGTTGATATAGACCTTAGCGGGGAAAGTTTTGATGCCATCAATTTCCACGCCAGAACGCAAAATCTTCGCCATCTCGCCAGTGAAATAGCCGTCAACTTCAACCTTATAAACTTTCTCCAGCTTATAACTCGGATGAATAACCTTGTTGGCGAAGTCACCATCACTCGTGAGGAGCAAAAGCCCCTGAGACATCAAGTCGAGCCTGCCCACAGCAAATAGATGTACTCCAAAATCAGGAACTAAATCGTAAACCAATTTTCTCCCGAAAGCATCGTTGTGCGACACCAAATATCCGGGGGGCTTATTTATCATCAGATAGATTTTCTCTTCGAGGTACTCGGCAACTTTCCCGTCAACCTCAACCTTGTCTTCCCTCGGATTAATTCGCCAATTGAACTCTTTGCAGACTTCACCATTAACCTTCACCTTGCCAGCTACAATGAGCGATTCCACACTACGTCGGGAACCGAAACCGCAAAAAGCCAAAAATTTGTTTATTCTCAAAATCTACCCATTACCAAGATTCAAAAGTGGAATTATTAATCTCATCAAATAACTCCTCAAAAATCTTGGGCTTAATAATCTGCTCATATTTGTCGCGATTATTGTTTTGTGCCTTGGAAATAGTAACATCCACCGTAATATCAGGATTAGAAGGGTCGCCAATGGCATACGTGATATTGTAGTGCTTACTATTCACAGAATAGAGAGTCTTGTTCTTCACCAAATCGTAAAAAGTAACCTTGAAACTCATCATGATGTGATAACTCTCGATATTATCGTCCGAATCGTATTTGTAAACTTCGTCCGTATAGGTCAAAATCTCGCCCTTCAGAATGCAATCGGCGTTCTTGGTCTGAGTTTTCAAATCGCTATTGGAATTGAATTGTGTGGAAAAATAGTTCAACAAATCCTCGTCCAACCAATCTTCGTCAGTAGAATTGGCAAAAGTTTGCACAGTGATAGTGTTAAGATGCGACAAACCCCGACCACCAATGCTATAGGCACAACCGAAAATCACAACGGGCAAAAGCAAAAATAAGAACTTCTTAAATCTTTTCAAAATTTCTCCAAATCAATCTCTTAAAAGAAATCTTTCACTTTATCCAAAAAAGATTTCCTAGGGCTGAGCTCTCGCTTTTCATCAAATTTGGCAAGTTTTTCGTACAGTTTTTTCTCTTCCTTATCCAGCTTTGTAGGAATCTTCACGGACAATCTCACGAACAAATCGCCTTTGTAATCACGATTGACTACCGGAAGTCCTTGTCCTTTCACACGTAGCACTTTTCCCGACTCGGTTCCTTCTTTCACTGATAATTTGAGCTTACCACCATAGATGGAATCGATGACCAAGCTCCCTCCAAGAACAGCCGTGGAAACATTGATGGGATAATCGACATAAAGGCTTTCACCATCTCTGACGAACAAATCGTGTTCTTTCTCGGAGATGACAACTATCAAATCTCCACTTTGTCCACCGTTGATGCCTGCATTTCCTTGACCATTCAAACGCAAATATTGCCCCTCTTCCACACCACCTGGTATCTTCACCAAAACGGTTTTTTGCTCGTCGATTCTGCCCGTGCCACTACAGTTGGAACAAGGATTTTCGATTTTTTGACCAGTTCCACCACAACTCGGGCAGTCAACTATAGTCTGCATTCTGCCAAAAAGTGAATTTTGCACTTGGCGAACCTGACCTGTTCCACCGCACTGCGTACAAGTAGATTTTTTGCCGTCTTTAGCTCCACTTCCTCCACATTTGGGACAAACAGATTTGACCTTGATTTTTATCTTCTTTTCGCATCCCTCGGCAATTTCCTTGAGGGATAAAGTCACACCTACTTTTAAATCTTCGCCTCTATTGCTCCTGCGTCCTGACCTGCGACCTCCACCGAAAATATTCCCAAAGAACGAAGAAAATCCCTCAGAACCGAATATATCGGAAAAATCTCCCGAATGCGAAAAGTCCGACCAACGAAATCCGCCTTGATGCCCAAAAGCTCCTTCCATTCCTGCGTGTCCAAATTGGTCGTAGCGAGCTTTTTTGTCTCCATCGGACAGCACCTCATAAGCTTCCGAAGCCTCTTTAAACTTCTCTTCAGCCTCTTTGTTGTCCTTGTTTTTATCGGGATGATACTTCATCGCCAATTTGCGATAAGCTTTCTTTATATCCGCAGCACTAGCACTTTTATCAAGCCCCAACACCTCATAATAATCTCTTTTTGCCATAATCTATTTTTATCTCCAAAATCTTAATAACTTCTTTCAAATCAACAATTTCTATTTGGCTCAATTCCCTTACTTAATTTAACATCAAACCAAGTAAAAATTGTTATTCAAGAAATTTAGAAGGCGAAGATAATTCCTCGCCTTCTTCTATAATCTTTTAATTAAGCAACATCGTAAAAGTTACTCTTTTTTATCATCGTCAACTACTTCAAAATCGGCATCAACAGGGCCATCATCAGATTTGCCTTGCTCACCGGCACCTGCATTTTCTGCTCCTGCACCAGCATTTCCACCAGCTTGATTTTTTTGCATTTCAGCTTGCAATATCTCACCGATTTTTTGTGCTTTAGTAGCCAATTCATCACGAGCAGCGGTCACTTCCTCTTTGCTCATCGCCTTGTCTTTCTTCTCTTTAGCGTCCTTAATAGCGTCCTCAATCTTTTTCTTTTCATCGTCTGCTAATTTGTCACTATATTCTGTCAAAGATTTTTCCGTAGAGAAAATCAACGTATCCAACTCATTTTTCGCATCGATAAGTTCTTTGCGTTTTTCGTCCTCAGCTTTGTGAGCCTCCGCATCTTTCACCATTTTTTCGATCTCTTCCTCGGAAAGTGAACCCGGTCTTTCAATCTTGATAGATTGCTCTTTGCCAGTACCCTTGTCCTTGGCAGTCACGTGCAAAATCCCGTTAGCGTCAATGTCAAAAGTCACTTCGATTTGCGGAACGCCTCTTGGTGCAGGTGGAATCCCCACAAGGTCAAAATTCCCAAGCACTCTATTGTCGGCGGCCATAGGTCTCTCGCCTTGCAACACCTTGATGTTCACAGCGGGTTGATTGTCGGCAGCGGTAGAGAAAACTTGCGACTTCTTAGTCGGAATGGTCGTGTTACGCTCAATAAGAGCTGTCATCACTCCGCCCAAAGTCTCAATTCCCAAAGTAAGCGGTGTCACATCCAAAAGCAACACATCGTCCACGCTCTCGTCTCCACTGAGGATACCACCTTGGATACCTGCTCCCGTGGCAACCACTTCATCAGGGTTAACGGATTTGTTAGCTTTTTTGCCAAAATATTTTTCAACAGCCTCCACCACAGCTGGGATACGTGTGGAGCCACCAACCAAAAGAACCTCGTTGATGTCCGAGGTGGACAGCTTGGCATCGCTCATAGCCTTGCGACACGGCTCAATGCTCTTGGCAATCAAATCTGCAACCATAGAATCGAACTCAGCTCTGCTCAAAGTCAAATCCAAGTGTTTTGGACCTGTGGCATCGGCGGTGATAAACGGCAAGTTGATTGACGCATTGGTTGTGCCAGAAAGCTCGATTTTGGCTTTTTCAGCAGCCTCTTTCAGTCTTTGCATCACAGTCGGGTCGTTACCCAAATCGATACCCTCTTGCTCTTTGAACTTAGTCAAAATCCAATTGATGATTTTTTGGTCAAAGTCGTCACCACCAAGGTGAGTGTCGCCGTTGGTTGAAAGCACCTCAATCACTCCATCGGAAATATCCAGAATAGAGATGTCGAAAGTTCCGCCACCAAGGTCATAAACAGCTACTTTTTCCTCTTTTTTGGAATTTACACCATAAGCCAAAGCTGCTGCTGTAGGCTCGTTGATGATTCTCTTCACGTCCAATCCTGCGATTTTCCCCGCATCTTTGGTTGCTTGTCTTTGAGCATCGTTGAAATAAGCTGGCACTGTGATTACAGCTTCGGTCACTTTTTGTCCCAAATAAGCCTCAGCAGTCTCTTTCATCTTGGTAAGTATCATAGCGGAAATCTCTTGAGGAGTGTAATCTTTATTTTCAATATCGATATGAAAAACCGCTTCGCTCTTGCCTTGCTTAACCTCATAAGGAACGGTTTTTATCTCCTCAGCAAGCTCATTCAACTGCCTTCCTATAAATCTTTTAGCTGAAAAAATTGTGTTCTTCGGATTAGTTACCGCTTGTCTTTTTGCCAAAAGTCCCACAAGTCTTTGACTATCCTTGGAAAATCCCACCACAGAAGGAGTGGTTCTGTTTCCCTCGGAATTAGTAATAACAACTGGTTTGCCACCTTCCATCACTGTCACGCAAGAGTTAGTGGTTCCCAAATCTATACCTATAATTTTTCCCATAATATCTCTCCTTATAAACTTTTAATCTATATTTATCAATTTATTTTTTTGCTAATATGCCGCATTCAAAATACTTAATACATCTTCTTGATTTAATTTCATAAATCCTCCTATAGAAGACCTTCCCAGCATCGTACGCTCAGCCATCAACGGCAAATCTTCCTTTTTAATTCCCACTTGAGAAAGTTTAGCTGGCATTCCTATCGAAGCGAAAAACTGACCAAGCATCAAAACAAAACGCGATGCCAAATCGCTTCCCACTAAGCCGAACAACTCTTTACCCAAAATCTCAAATTTTTCCACATCAGCACCTTTGGAAATGACGTAATTCATCCAAGCAGGAAAAATAATGGCAAGTCCAACTCCGTGCGTAATGTCGGAAATCGCCGAAACTCCATGCTCAATCTGATGACTCGCCCAATCGGTCATTTTACCTGCGGACAGCAACCCGTTCAAAGCCATTGTGGAAGACCACATCAAGTTTGCACGAGCCACATAATTGTCAGGCTTCATCAAGCCGACAGGTGCGTATTTCATGCAAGTTTTCAAGATTCCAATAGCAAATTGGTCTGCAACCATCGCATCCGAATTGGCAGAAAAGTATTGTTCAAAAACGTGTGCCATAATGTCAACTGTACCGGCGGCGGTTTGGAAAGCATCCACCGAATAAGTGTATTCAGGATTGAGTATGGCAAACTTGGGGATTTGCTTCAAGCTATAGCTCGGTATCTTCTCCGAAGTCTCATCGTTGGAAATCACCGCATTCATATTAGTTTCCGTGCCTGTAGCCGACAAAGTCAAAATGCATCCAAGAGGAACTGCGTTCTCCACAGTTGCACCGTCCTTTATCATTTGCCAAGGGTCTCCATCGTAATAAACAGCTCTGGCGATACATTTACTGCCATCAATCACACTGCCACCACCAACTGCCAAGATGAAATCCAAACCCTTTTCCTTGATAATCTTCACACCTTCTCGCACACTGCTAACCTTCGGATTTGGAGCAATTTCTGACAATTCCGCAAACACAGGACATTCTTTCTGCAAAACATTCACAACTTCGTCGTACAATCCCATTTTTTTTATGCTACCAAGTCCATATGTCAACAAGACTTTTTTGCCTTTGACAAGGTTCGGCAAATTGCTCATAGCCTCTTTGCCAAAGAAAATCTCAGTTGGAAGTTGAAACCTAAAATCCACCATGCTCACCTCCATTCTCGGGCGAACGCAATTTGTTAGCCAAAAAAACGATATTTTCTCCCAAATTTTCCATATTCTTCAAGCCTTCGCTATCACTCTCCACTTCTCCAATAGCGTTGCCCAAACCGAAATTCCAATAAGTGGAACCGACTGTAAACATCTGTTGGATAGCAAAAAAGTGGTTCATCATATCCACGGCAGGCAAAGCTCCCGCTCTTCTCACGGCAACAAGCGAAGCCCCTATTTTGTGCTTCAACAAAAATCCGTTAGCTCGGCAAACCAAAGCCGCTCTATCCAAAAAAGCTTTCATCTGAGCGGTGATGCCAGCCACATACACAGGCGAACCGAGGATTATCACATCAGCTTCCGCCATTTTTTGAACTAAATCGTTGAGGTTGTCACTATCAATTACACATTTTCTATTTTTATTTTCGGCACACTTTCTGCATCCGAGACAAACCTTGACCGCATCATTTCCAAGCCAAACTTTCTCACAAGCAAATCCGCTTTCTTGCAATGGTTGTAACACCTTGTCCAGCAAAATATCGGTGTTACCCTTTTTCCTCGAACTTCCGTTTATTGCCAAAACTTTCATCTTTTCTCCAAAACTACTCAGCTTTTTTATCTTCTTTCGGTGCTCCACTGGAGACCATAACTCTTGCTGGTCGAATGACTTTGTCATTCATCATATAGCCATTTTGCACGATGGCAGCAATCTTGTTCTCCTCAAAATCGCTGGAAGGCATATGCGAAAGAGCTTCGTGAAATTCAGGATTAAAATCTTTTCCCAAGCAATCAATTTTGCTAACATCCTCTTTTTTCAAGACGTTGCCAAGTTGAGTGAAAATCATATCCATCCCTTTCTTGAAATCGTCAAATTGATGTGCCTTCACTCCAGATTCAATGGCTCTTTCAAAATTGTCCAAAACCTCACAAACCTCTAACACAATTTTTTCGGTGGACAATTTTATCCATCTTTCTCTCTCCTGAATATTCCTTCTTCGGAAGTTTTCAAATTCTGCCAAACTCCGTGCCAGTTTATCCTTGAGCACAAGAACTTCCTGCTGACTTTCCGCCAATTTTTCTTTGTCGCTCAGCTTCTTTTCTTTCTTCTTGTCAGTTTTTTTTTCACATTTGGCATCAGCATCTTTCTCTTCTGCCTTTTTCTCATCTAACTCAGATTCAACAGTTTTTTTTGTCTCATCTATAATATTTTCATCTTTATCAATTTTCTTGCTCATTTCTCAAAAGTCTCCCTAAAATGCTATCTTTTAGCAGTCATATTTGTCGAGTGCTAATTATGAGGTCATCTTTTGCCTTTTACTAAAACTGTCAAACTATTTCTTTGAGTGCTAAATTTTGGAATTAAAAAAGCCTCCCAAAATTTTTAGGAGGCTTTAGTAACTTAATTAATTTAATCGGCTAACTTTTTGTAGTGTACATAGCGAGCATCTACATATTCTTGTGCCGTTTTCCAATATTTCTCAGCCTTTTCCTTGTTCATATCCATCAGAGATGTGTAACGTTTTTCGTTTTGCAAGAACTCTCTAACGTCTTTTACAGGTTTCTTGCTTTCCAAGATGAAAGGATTTTTTCCCTCAGCTATCAAAGTAGGATTGTACCTGTACAAAGGCCAGTAGCCAGTATCAACAGCCAATTTTTCCTCGGCTTGAGCGTTACTCATATCGATACCATGATTGATGCAAGGAGCGTAAACAAACAGAATGGAAGGTCCATCATAAGCCTCAGCCTCACGCATAGCTTTAATCAACTGATTGCGGTCTGCACCCATGGCACACGAAGCCACATAAACATAGCCATAGCTCATCATCATTAGACCTAAGTCTTTTTTATTTAGAGGTTTTCCTGCTTCGGCAAATTTGGCGATAGCACCTATCGGAGTAGCTTTGGAAGCCTGTCCACCTGTGTTGGAATAAACCTCGGTATCCATCACCAAAATGTTGACGTTTTTTCCTGTGGCAAGTGCATGATCCAATCCACCGAAACCGATGTCATAAGCCCATCCATCACCGCCAAAAGCCCAAATCGATTTATCAACAAAATAATGTTGCAACTCGATGACTCTGGCTAAGCTGTTGCTCTTGCTCTCAGCTGGCAAAAGTTCTCTAATCTTGGCTGCTCTGCTCATAGCTTCTTCATCTTTGGCATCAAAATTGTCCAACGCTTCTTTCAGCAATTTAGCGAGTTCACTGGAGCTGTCCTCTTGCAAATACGCCTCAATGTTGAACTTCAAGTTAGCTCTATTGGAATTTACAGCCAATCTGAACCCAAGTCCGTACTCGGCGTTGTCCTCAAACAAGGAGTTAGCCCAAGCAGGTCCGTGTCCGTCTTTGTTCTTACAATATGGAATTGAGGGGAAAGTTCCGCCCCAGATAGATGAACATCCAGTTGCATTGGCGATGAGCATTCTATTTCCAAAAAGCTGTGTGAGTAACTTCACATAAGGTGTCTCGCCACATCCTGCACAAGCACCTGAGAACTCCAAGAGCGGTTGTTTGAACTGAGAACCTTTGATTGTGGTAGGAGCGATAACGTCTCCGCACACATCTTCAGGCTTGCTTTGGAAATATTCCAAATTCTCTCTTTGCACCAACTCTTCTTCCACAGGCTTGAATTCCAAAGCAGCTTTGGGGCAAGAGTTAAGGCAAGCACCGCACTCAAGGCAGTCGTCAATAAACACCTGCATTCTGTATTCGTACTTGTCACCGTCTTTGCCCATGGCAGGAATAGTGTTGAACTGGGCAGGCTTATCCGCAAGGCTGTCTTTGGCAATCAATTTGGGACGAATAGCTGCGTGAGGGCAAACCAACGAACAAGCGTTACATTGAATACAATTTTCGGCAATCCAACTCGGCACGCGAGCAGCAACACCGCGTTTTTCCAAAGCAGCAGTTCCAGAATACATACAGCCATCCAAAGGCATTTTTGAAACTGGAATCTCATCACCTTTTTCGTGCATAATCGGCTCTATCACGCTCTTGGTGAAGTCGTCAGCATCAGCAGGAACCAACTTCTTAGGCTCAATCCACTGGCTGGCTTTAGCAGGAACCTCTATCTGTGTCAAAGCCTTGCTCGCCTCGTCCACAGCTTTCCAGTTCATATCAACTACAGCCTGACCTTTTTTCTTGAGGTAAGTTTTTTTGATAGACTCTTTTATCAGAGTGATAGCTTCTTCTCTCGGCAAAATCTCGGAAATTGCAAAGAAAGCAGCTTGCATCACTGTGTTGATTCTACCAGCCAAACCACACTCTCTGGCAATACTCAAAGCATCAACGTTGTAGAATCTGATTTTCTTTTTGATAATCGTTTCTTGCATATCCTTGGTCAGCTTAGAAAAAACTTCTTCTCTGCTGAATTGGGAATTAAGGAGGAAAATTCCGCCATCTTTAATTCCTTCCAAGAGGTCGTATCTTCCTATATAAGCAGGATTGTGACAAGCGATAAAGTCTGCATTAACAATAAGATACTCAGCCAAAATCGGACTTTTGCCAAATCTCAAATGGCTTCTGGTAACACCACCAGATTTTTTGGAATCGTATTGGAAATAGCCTTGTGCATACATATCTGTATGATCGCCGATAATCTTGATGGAGTTTTTGTTAGCACCAACAGTACCGTCTGCACCAAGTCCCCAAAATTTGCAACTCACTGTTCCTTCGGTCAAAGTGTTGATGTGCTTTTCAACCTTAATCGAAGTCCCGCTCAAATCGTCTTCAATACCAACAGTAAATCCGTGTTTCAAACCATTTCCAGCTTGCTCAAAAATAGCGTTGACCATAGAAGGTGTGAACTCCTTGGAAGAAAGCCCGTAGCGTCCGCCAACGACCTTCAAGCCAGTGTCCACAAGGGAAGCAACCACGTCTAAATAAAGAGGCTCGCCAATAGAACCCGGCTCTTTTGTTCTGTCCAAAACAACCACATCTTTCACTGAAGACGGCAACGCATCTTTGAAGTGCTTGATGGAGAAAGGACGATACAGACGGATTTTAACAAGACCAACTTTTTCGCCTTTTTTGGATAGATAGTTCACAGTCTCTTCCACAGTAGCAGCTCCGGAACCCATACAAACTATCACTTTGGTGGCATCAGTAGCACCGACGTAATCGAAAAGTTTGTAATTGCGTCCCGACAACTTCCCTACCTTGTCCATGTATTCCAAAACAATCTCTGGCAATTTGGCATAATAGTTGTTGGAGCTTTCTCTTCCTTGGAAATACACATCTGGGTTTTGAGCAGCAACTTTCACCATCGGTTTTTGAGGATTCAAAGCCAAATTTCTGAACTCTCTGACATATTTCATCTCCAAAAGACCTTTGATTTCGTCGTAATCGAAAACATCTATTTTGGAAATTTCGTGAGAGTTGCGGAAACCATCGAAGAAGTTGAGGAAAGGAACGCGTCCTTTCAAGGTAGCCAAATGCGAAACGACAGCCAAATCCATAATTTCCTGTGCGTTGGAAGCTGCCATCAAGGCAAAGCCCGTGTTACGTGCCGACATTACATCGGAATGGTCGCCAAATATAGATAACGACTGACAAGCCAAAGACCTAGCCGAAACATGGAAAACCGTAGGAAGCATTTCCCCTGCGATTTTGTGCATGTTAGGCAACATCAAAAGCAAACCTTGTGAAGCGGTGAAAGTAGTGGTGAAAGCTCCAGCCGAAAGAGCTCCATGCACAGCTCCAGCTGCACCAGCTTCCGACTGCATTTCGGTTACATCCAAAACCTGTCCAAAAACGTTTTTGCGTCCTTGAGAAGCCCACAAATCCGCATATTGCCCCATATCTGATGACGGTGTGATAGGATAGATAGCCGCAACGTCCGAAAACGCATATGCCACGTGGGCAGCAGCCATGTTCCCATCCATCGTTAATTTTTTAGACATATTGTCCTCCTGTATTAAGTTCCATAAATATTACCTACAATTATTTTAATTTTCAAATTTTACAAAATAAAATCTATATCGCTTCCTCTCCCAAATAAGCTTTCTTTACATCCTCATTATCTGCAAGCTCTTTGCCCGTGCCGTGCATGGTAACTCGACCTGTTTCCAATACAAAAGCATAATCAGAAATTTCTAAAGCTGCTTTAGCGTTTTGTTCAATAAGCAAAACAGTCACACCTTCTTCGTTAATTCTTTGAATGACCTGCAAAATATCTTTCACAATCAAAGGTGCTAGTCCAAGACTTGGCTCGTCCATCATAATTAGTTTGGGCTTTGTCATTAAAGCTCTGCCCACTGCTAACATCTGTTGCTCTCCGCCAGAAAGAGTACCTGCCTCTTGCCATTGCCTCTCTTCCAATCTAGGGAAAACCTCAAAAACATGTTTCATCAAATCTAAAATAACAGCTTTACTTTTGATATTGTAGGCTCCCATAATTAAATTTTCTTTTACAGATAAATTAGCAAAAATTCTTCTTCCTTCAGGAACTAAAACCACACCCGATTTCACGATTTCCACAACGCTCTTGCCCAAAATTTCTTTACCATCATACATCACACTGCCACTCTTTGCTTTTTCCAATCCCACAACAGTTCTGAGAGTAGTAGATTTTCCTGCACCATTCGCCCCAATTAAAGAAATTATTTTCCCCTTGGGGACTTCAAAACTTATACCATCTATAGCTGTGATACCACCAAAATTTACACTAAGATTTTTAACTTTTAACATACTAATCAACCCCCAAATAAGCTTCAATCACTTTGGGATTTTTTTGAATTTCACTGGGAATTCCCTTCGCTATAGTTTCCCCATAATCAATAACATACACCCTATCACAAACACCCATGACTACCTGCATATGATGCTCAATCAAAAAGATGGTTACACCAAACTTATCCCTAATTTGATGGATAAATTCCATCAGTTCTACAGATTCCTGCGGATTCATACCTGCAGCAGGTTCATCCAAAAGTAAAACTTTAGGTTTAGTAGCCAAAGCTCTAGCAATTTCCAATCTCCTTTGTTTGCCATAAGGTAAACTCGAAGCTTTATAATCGGCAAATTCTTCCAACCCCACTTCTTGCAAGAGCAATCTTGCTTTATCAAACATTTTGCTCTCTTCATCACGATAGCTCTTGGTACGCAAAATAGAAGCAAAAATATTGGAATTAATATTCATTTGTTGAGCAATAAAAACATTTTCCAAGACACTCATATCGTCAAAAAGGCGAATGTTCTGAAAAGTTCTGACTACACCTTTCTTCACAATTTCTTCGATTTTTAGCCCGTCAATCTTTTCACCTTCTAAATATACTTCCCCATTCGTAGGAAGATACACGCCAGTAATCATATTGAAAATAGTAGTCTTCCCAGCACCATTGGGTCCTATCAGTCCGACAATCTCACCTTGCTCAATTTCCATGTTGTATGTATCAACAGCTGTGAGACCGCCAAATTTTATGGTTAACTCTTTGCAACTCAAAATGCTACTCATCTATTTGCTCCTTTTAAATCTGCTTTTAACAGAGCAAACTTTTTCCCAAGATAACTCTTGCCTACCCATAATCCCCTTGCGATAAAAAAGAATAATAAAAAGTAAAATCGCAGAAAAAACTACCATTCTAGTTCCAGGAACTCCAGGTATTGTGAACAATCCAAAATTCATCGGAGCATCCAAAAAGCGAAGTCCCTCCAAAGCTATTACAAAAATAATGGAACCTATAATACTGCCAGAAATACTGCCGAGTCCTCCCAAAACTATAATCAAAACAATATTAAAAGTCAAAATAAAACGAAACATGAGAGGATCAATTGTGCCTATAAGATGAGCTAAAAGACCTCCACCTATTCCAGTAAAAAAAGCCGAAATAACAAAAGCCATGAGTTTATATTTCATGACGTTGATTCCAACTGCTTTGGCAGCAATTTCGTTTTCACGAATAGCTTTGAAAGCTTTGCCATAGCTCCCTTTTATTAAAAATCCAATAACTATCACCGTAAAAAAAGCCCAACCCCAACTCCAATAAATATTGGTATAACTGGGCAACCCTTTTAAACCAAGAGGTCCATTAGTAATAGGTTGCATATTTGTAAAAACAACTCTAACGATTTCTCCAAATCCCAAAGTAGCAATTGCCAAATAATCGTCGGTAAGTTTCAAAACTGGGAATCCAATCAAAAAAGCAACAAAAGCAGCTATCAATCCACCTATCAAAAGAGCCACTATAAAAGGTAATTCCACATTAGCTAAAATTGGAACAATCGGAGTTAAAAAGAAATTCATTTGCTTAACTTGTGCAGACATAGTCAAAAGAGCACTTACATACGCACCCAAAGCCATAAACCCCGCAGAACCCAAAGACAACATGCCAATATAGCCGTTTATTAGATTTAAACTCACAGCCAAAACAATATAAATAGCACACAAATTAAAAATTCGCACCTGATAAGAGCCAAGAATAGATTCAGCTAAAGATAAAAACAAAATACCTATTACTATCAACACAACATTCAATCTTAATTTAAGTTTTTTATCCATAACCTACACCTTTTCTATAGCATTAGATCCAAAAATACCTGTCGGCTTAATCATCAAAATAGCAATTAAAAGTACAAAAGCAAAAGCATCTCTAAACCCCGATAACGATGGAGACAAGGCAACAATAGCAATTTCGCCAAAACCAATAACCAAACCTCCAACAACTGCCCCTTTAATTTTTCCAATTCCTCCTACCACAGCAGCAATAAAACACTTAAGACCAGGAATAAGACCCATCACAGGCATTAGCTGAGGATAACGCATACTCCACATAATTCCACCAACAGCTGCCAACCCAGAACCAATAGCAAAAGTTATCGACACCACCTTATTCACACTTATTCCCATCAAACTCGTAGCCTCAATATCTAAACTAGAAGCTCTCATAGCCATACCTATTTTTGTCTTATAAATTATATGCAACAAAACCAAGAGTGCCAAAATCGTGATAACAGGAATGTAAGCGGAAACGCCTACAAATTGCACAAAACCTAGTTTAACAATTTTACCAAATAATTCAGGAACAGGGAAAGCTTTCGGTCTACCTCCAAAAACAACAATTCCCAAATTTTGCAAGAAAAAAGAAACTCCAATAGCTGAAATCATCACTGAAACTCTAGGATAATTACGAAGAGGCTTATAAGCAACCTTTTCAACCAAAATTCCAGTAAAAATAGTTAATACGATAGCCAATATGAAACTTAGCCACCATGGCAACAAAAACACTCCAAGTAAATAGAAAGCAAAATAAGCACTTATCATAAAAATTTCACCGTGAGCAAAATTTATCAACCTTATAATCCCGTAAACCATTGTATATCCTATGGCAATTAGGGCATAAAGGCTACCTAAAGAAAGAGCGTTAATCGAATGTTGTAAAAAAATATCCAATTTATTAAATCCCCTCTAATTATAAAAAAAATAAGCAAATTATAATGATAATAATGACTCTTTAATCCGAATAAAAATTAGTCGAGACTAAAGAGTCATAAAATATAGAATTATCTAGCTTCTACAGTAGTAAGATAAGTAAACTTACCATCTTTAATTTGCTTGATAATAGCAGGTTTAACGGCATCACCATTAACATCCAACGTAACGATACCAGCGGCACCCTCGAAGCCTTCAGTTTTAGCAAGAGCATCTCTCAATTTTTGAGGATCAGCTGTACCTATCTTTTTAATAGTTTCAAAAACCAACAAATACGCATCAAAACCAAGAGCTGTAACAGCAGCAGGTTCTTTGCTGTATTTTTCTCTGTACGCCTTCAAGAAAATTTCCGAAGTTTTGGTGATAGGGGTCTCAGAAGTAAAGAAAGTAGAAAGAACTGCACCTTCTCCAGCCGATCCAGCAATTTCTATCAGCTCAGGAGTTTCCCAAGTGTCTCCACCAAGCATGGGGATATCAAGTCCGATTTCTTTGAGTTGTTTCATTACCAAAGCAGACTCGGTGTAATTTCCTGGAGCAAAAATAGCATCTATTTTCTTTCCTTTCAGAGAGGTTAATTGAGAAGTAAAGTCTTGGTCTCCTGTATTATAATCCAAAACTGTAACAATTGCATCATTATCGCCTGTAAGTTTGATAAAATCGTCAGTAAAGAACTTAGCTAAAGCTACAGAATAATCGTTGGAAATTTCACGTACAATCGCAACTTTACGGGCATTAAGATTTGAATAAGCATAGTTTGCCATAACCGAACCTTGGAATGGATCTATAAAACAAACTCTGAAATAATAATCATTACCTCTAGTAACCAAAGGATTAGTACAAGAAACACCGATAGCAGGAACTTTTGCCTTAGCCACGATAGGTCCAGCAGCCATAGAAAAAGAGGAACCCCAGCTACCCAAAATAGCAGATACTTTTTCTTTGTCAGTCAAGCGAACAGCAGCATTAGCAGCCTCTACTTTGTCAGATTTGTTATCAACAATTACCAACTCAATTTTCTTACCCAAGACTTCTGGATACATTTCGTTAGCCATTTTGATCCCTTCAACCTCCAACTCTCCACCAGCAGCATTAGCTCCAGTCAAAGGCTCAAAAACACCTATTTTAATAACATTTGATTCTGCTTTTTCTTCTTTACATCCCCAAAAAGAAAAAACCAGAGCAACTAAAAATAGCAATTTAACTATTTTTGACATCTTACCTCCTCACTTAATTTATGTTTCGATTAACTTAAATTAACCCGCAAATAATCGTCAAGAATTTTCCCTCTGCTTTTTTGTTGCAGAGAGAAAATATTGAAAAATAAGAGGTTATTCTAAAAAACGCCTTTGAACCTTTCTAACAATTGCTCGGTCAATCGGCTGCTACCCATGGTGAATAGGTGTATTCCTGGAACGCCAAAATCTAATAATTCTTCTATCATCTTAGTTACATAGTCCACCCCAAACTTTCGTTCCTCTTCTCGGCTATTAGCGTCAGACAAGCCTTGCACCAAATCTTTGGGAACGTCAAAATAGAAAGCTCTGGGGAGTGTTGCCAAAATCTTTTGCGAACCTATCGGCTTTATCCCTGGTATTATCGGAATATCTATACCTTCCGCTCGAACCAAATTCACGAACTCCTTGAATTTTTGCACATCATAAAACATCTGAGTGATAATGTAATCCGCTCCTGAAGCGACTTTTTGCTTTAGATAGAACAAATCTCTTTCCATATTCAGAGCTTCAAAATGCTTTTCGGGATAAGCGGCAATTCCAATGCAAAAATCACTTTTGCCTGCATTGTCTATGGGGAAAAGATATTGCCCCTCGTTCATCTTCCTAATCTGAACCACCATCTGGTCTGCATGGTCAAAGCCGTCTTCATTAGCAACAAAAACTCTGGCTCCCATCTGCGGATCACCTCTGATTACATAGAGGTTCTTGATGCCCAAAAAGTTCAGATTGATGAGCAAATCTTCCAACTCGTATTTGTCAACTCCGCCACAAATGAGGTGCGGAACAGCTTCAATTCCCAGTTTGTACTGAATAGCCGCAGCAACTCCCACCGTGCCAGTTCTGCGATTTGTAGCTTCCTTCACCACGCCTGTGGCAGTCTGCACCAACTTATACGCCCGCTGATGATTGGTAACATTAACAAACTGACAATTGTATTTCGCCAATCTCTCCAAAGGAGCAAGCACCTTGCCAAGTTCCGAACCTCTGACTGGAGGCAACACTTCCAAAGATAAAACTGGTTTACCTTGTTTTACAGCTTCTACAACTTTCATACACTTTCCCGAAATTTATTTTTTTTTGAACCTTTAGCAAAACTCCACAGCGAATTTGGACTTTATGGCATATTGACCATCTACACAAGCAATGAACCCAAGCACATCAGGGTCTAAGCCATTCAAAACCTCTTGTAAATCTTCGGAAGATTTGAGGCGGTTTGCATACGCAGTGGCAAAGCAATCTGCCAAAACGGCACTCTTCGCCACAACACACACGCTGTCGGCTTTTCCTTTGTTGAAACTCGGTCCGTTCTTGCCCGAAGAAGTGGCTACACCCATCGGAAATTCGTCAATCGTAATGCACAAATCCTGACTGTTTTCGTCTCCGCTCGGCAACAAAACTTTCGTCTTATCGTCTCCGAACAAATACAAATCTCCACCGTTCTCCACCAATATTTTGCCTAAATTAAATTTTTGCAACAAAAATTCTCCAACTTTTTTGGCGAAAAATCCTGCAATTCCAGCTAAAGCCCCAACACTAGCCTGCTGTGAACACTTCTTTAGCTCCACAACATCATCCGTGTCATCCTCCCTAACTGCCACAGGGAGCAACGAACGCAAGCTATCGAAATGAGGATACTGCTCCAAACTCTCTCTTAGCGTTACAATCTTCTCCAAAAGTGCTTTCTTGACAAGTTCGCCATTCACGTCAGGCTGATAATGAACCACGATGTCGCTGTCTTTGTGGCACGCCTGCACCCTGTTCCAGCTACCTGCACTCAAGCTTCTGTAAACGCGGAAATTATCGTTCATCCTTCTCCCGCAAAATCAATGGCTTCTGAACGATTTTGTCTTCAAATAGTTCCACAGGCTGATTTATCTGGAAAATTCCCGACCTGATATTGTCCGCCAAAATATCCGCTATCTCTCTGGCTTTGTCCAAATTGGAAAAAGAGAAAGTCTTGATTTTTTTGCCATTAACATCTATCTCACCGCTGAACAATTCCTTATAGTTAGTCTTACACAATATGGGGTGATCATTGATGGCATAATCGCGAACGTAGGTCTGGATATGCTCGTTGGAGATGCTGACATTCGCCGCAATCTCTTCGTTCAGAATAGGAATGGGAATACCGATGCCCAAGAAAATGGTTACGCCATATTTTTGTAAAATCAGTGGTTTAATGTAGTCTGGATTCATTTTCTTCATGTCACCTATCAAAGCTAAAGCCGCCGATTGAATCAGTGGAATACCAAATTCGTTGGTCTCACGCTGATTGTCATATTGCGTTCCCTGCCAACTAACATAGCCTCTGGCACCAACCAAGAAAATTCGTGTGCCAACACCGATTGTTCGCATCTGAGGGTCGTTGAGCAGAGGACTAAGCTCGCCCGCACTGGAATAACTGGCGTTCCCACTGTTGGAAAGCAGTTTGCCCATATAAGTGTAAATGTCTCTATCGCTGGGATTAACAGCCACTGGATAGTTTTGGTAAGCGTTACGCGGATTGTACAAATAGGCTTGATTTATGTCCTCCAGCTTGAAATAAGTTTTCACCTCTTTCCGTGGGTAGCAATCTGTACCTTTGCCCTGAGCTTCCAAGCAAACGCTTTTGCCCGCAATCAAATCGCAAATAACATGTGCTCCACCATAGCCAGGGTTAGCGGGATTTTCCGCAGTAGCACCCAAATATGTGTCCGCAGCAGCCAAGCCTCCGTGAGCAGGCACTCCGTTGAGGAAAATCTTTTCCATGCGAATAGGCAAATCCAAGTTCCCGAAGTTCAAAAAACATCCAGTAGAACACATTGGAGCAAAAGTCGCCGTGGTCACCACATCAACCTCTTTGCTAATTTCCAAAGCCGATTTTGTCTTGGCAAGTTGAGTTGCTTGTTCCGCAGTAATGACTACCGCATCTCCGCTCGCCAACTTCTTTTTAATCTCTTCAATCGTTTTCATCTTCTATTTCCTCTCTAATTATTTACTAAAAAAGGAGCCACCGTTTTGTCCGATGACTCCTTTTCTATCCAGTCTCAACTGGAAATCAAACCAAAAAACGCCACCGAACAGCAACAGGCATGCTCATCATCATGCCATACATTCGCATCATCATGTTAGCTACTGCTTCGTGTCCGATATTGTTTCTCACTCTCTTATCTCCGTAAATCTTAATCACTTTCATTCACTCGATAAATTATTGAGTTCAGTGTCAATCACTTTTTCCAAAAAATAAATTTAGGACTCGTTAGCCTGCAAAATCTCTTTGCCTTTTTCGGTAGCAACTTTGAAATTGTCCACTATCAACTCTGGGGAAATCAAATCGTCAAAACGGTGATTTATCAGTTCTTCCTTGACTTCGGCATTAACACCAGAGATAATCACGGAGATATTTTTCTTCCGCAAAATAGACAAAACATCGTGCAAATTGTGCAAGCCTGTCTGGTCGATAAAAGAAACGTGACGCATCCTGATGATAAGCACCTTGCACCGCAATCCTATCTCGGCAATAGCCTCGGAATAAGTTCTGGCACACGCAAAAAATAAAGGTCCGCTTATCTCATAAATTTTTATCTCTCTGGGCAAGTCGGAATAATTGTCCAGAATATCGTTATCCACAACATCCTCAATCCGCTTTTCGCTAATATCGGACATCCGCTTCATGAAAAGAATTGCTGAGAGCATAACGCCAACTTCAATTGCCAAAGTCAAATCGAAAAACACGGTAATCAAAAATGTTGTGAGCAAAATAAGAACATCGAAATAAGAGCCACGCAAAATCGCCACAAATGACCGCCACTCGCTCATATTGTAGGAAACCACTATCAAAATTCCAGCCAAGCACGACATGGGAATCAGCTTTGCCCAGCGACCGAGGAAGAGCATTATCAACAGCAACGTGAGAGCATGCACCATGCCAGAAATCGGAGTTCTTCCCCCGTTTTTCACATTCGTGGCTGTGCGAGCTATAGCACCTGTGGCAGGGATTCCACCGAAAAATGGCGTTACAATATTCGCTATCCCCTGAGCTATCAATTCCGTGTTGGAACGATGCTTGCCACTAATCATGCCGTCCGCAACCACAGCCGAGAGCAAAGATTCTATTCCGCCAAGCAAAGCGATGGTCAGAGCAGGTGCGATGTAGTTGTGCAAATCGCCAAGGCTAACTCGCGGAAACGCAAAGCTGAAGCTACTGGGAATTGCACCGAAAAAAGTCTCGATGGTCGCCACATCCAACTGCAAAAAATAGACCAAAGGCGTAACGATGACAATCGCCAAGAACGAACCGGGAATTTTGGAGGTGAATTTTTTGGAATGGAAAGTTACCAAAATCGTGAACACAGTGATGGCAATAGCAGTCCAGTTCACCTGTGAGATATTTGCAAAATACACAAGCCACTTCTGATAAAATTCGGACGGAACTTTGGCAATGGACAGACCCAAGGCGTCCTTGATTTGCGTGGAAAAAATCGTCACAGCTATCCCACTGGTGAAGCCAACTATCAAAGAATGCGGAAAAAATTTGAGCAAAGTACCCATTTTCAGCAGTCCAAAAATAATCAAAATCACTCCCGCCAAAATAGTGGAAATGATAAGACCATCTATCCCATAAGTCTCAACGATTCCATAAACTATGACGATGAAGGCACCAGTCGGACCTCCAATCTGCACGCGACTGCCACCAAGCAAAGAGATGATAAATCCAGCTACAATGGCTGTAATCAGACCTTTTTCGGGAGACACACCAGAAGCCACGGCGAACGCTATCGCCAAAGGCAAAGCGACAATGCCAACGACTATTCCCGACAAGATGTCGACGACTATCTGCTTCTTTCCAATTCCTGCTCTCAGGACTGTAAAAAATTTCGGCTTAAATATTGAATTCATAACGATGCTTTTTGAAAAATGTGCTGATAAAATGTAAATCTAAATCGAAAGATTTGTTGGAAACTAAATTTATCTGATTTTATCAAGAATCATTCTTAAAAGATGGTATGCTTCCTTATATACATTTTGAGCTCCATCATTGGGAACTAATTCCCCGTGAAACACTACATTTCTCAGTTGATACAATATTTCAATAAGAGCCTTACAAACATATATTGATTTGCAATTTTCATCTAAAACTTCTCTTCTGAAATTATAAGAATCACATTCATAATAATTTTTAGGATTTTCTTTTATATTATTTTCTATAATTGAATATGTTTTTATTGGCGTAAGTTTTTCAAATAGCAATCTAATATTTTCTTGTTGGTTTTGTGACAATTTTTTAAATTCACTATTTGATTGCAAATGTTCTAAATCATAATTTGGGTGAATATAAGTAAAAACAGTTTGATTATTCGATTTCTTTTTTAAAACAACTTTAATCTCCGTTACATCTCCAAGATTTCTACCATCAGTTCGAGATAAGTAATATTTATTATGCCTAAATGCTTCATTATTGATTAAGTTATCAGAATTTTTTTCTTTTAAAATTGTTTCAAACCAAATTCTATCATCACGACCATAAATTTCATTTTGCTGTAATTGAAAGTATAATCCTGAAATATAACTACGAAATGATGAGCCCTCTTGTGCTTCTGTTTCCATATAAGAATTAATAGCATTTCGAACTGTGTTAGCTTCTTTTTTTATAGCAGAAATTTTCTCTCTGTCAGAATTTAAACTTGGGAATACATTATTATACCAAGCATTAAAAGGAATCCAAGCTTTTATATAATGTCCAATATAATCTATTTTAGACTGCTCTATCCAACTTTTTATATTTTCTTGATTATTTGGCATTTTTATTCTCTTCTTGTTTTAAATACTCCATAGCAATCTCTTCATTTTCCTCAATGGCGATTTCTACCGCATTTTTGGCAGTTTTGAGTAGTTGCTCGGATTGAGCCTTTAAGCTGAAACTTTTTTCAACCAAATCAGCGATTTGTTGTTGTGAATTTTCTGTTAATACAGGTATCAAAATATTTTTAATGTCATTTGATGAAATATTTGTTTGAACGCCACCTGTTCCAATTTGATTCAATTGTAAATTTCCAATTTGAGAATTTATTATTAATGGTAATACTTCATTGTTATAATTTTTCGGAGTAACTCTCATAATTCGTTGGTTTATTACTGCTTTTACTCCTTTTGGGATTTTACAAGAATTTCCAATTGTTCCAGACATTGAAATTAAAATATCATTTTCAACTGCAATATCTTTTACACTCAAATTTATGTCTTGTTTAGGAATATGAATTGCGTTTGAAATATCTAAATTCCCTTTGTTTATATTATTTATTCTAATCAACGGGACACCTTTTTTTTCAATGTAAGTTTCACTTTTGTATGGATAGCCTGTTGAATAATTTTCTATAAATTTTCCAAAATGTTTATAACCATTTGAATAATTTTTTATAGCAAATTCAATTTCCTCATACTTTTTCTGATAATATTCTGCATCTAATCGCCCCGAAGAGCCAAAAGACTCTTTAAAACTTTTAATGTTTACAGGCTCACAGCTTGGTTCAAAATTTTTTAAACCAAGAGTTTCAAGTAATAAGTTCTCAGCTTGGGAATAGGTTAGTTTGGATTTGTTTTTTAATGCAATTGAACTAATTATTTTATTATGAATTGAATTTTGAAAATTTTCTGATGGAATATGAATTTTAATATTGTTAATATTTTCTAAATTTAACCATTGTTGAACATTTCCAGTAGAAAATCTTTCTATCTGATTTAATCCAAATTTTGAACATAAAAAAGTTGTTAAATAATATGGTTTTATTTTATTCAAATTTGGTTTTATTTGAGCTAAATTCTGATTAGCAGTAGCAGGAAGTAATGATTTTGAAACTACAGCTGCATTCCCCAATGTTCCAGCTCTTGGTATTAAAATGTCATTTTCTTCTAATTTAAGAGAAAGTTTATTGTATGTTTTCTTGTCAACATAAACAATATCTGTAGTATCTATTAAATTATCTTTAACATTTTGATTTCTAATAAAAGGAACTCCTTTTTCAATATAATTCACAAAATTCATTTGCGAAAAAGCCCCAAAGTCAGTTATTAAATTAGAAATATTAATTAATTTTTCATTAGGCTTTTCCTCAAGTTTAATTATTTCTTTAATAAATCTTTTATTGAAAAATTCATTATCAATTCTCAAGTATTTATTATTTTTAAAAACTATACTTTTATCTAATTCAACTGCTTCCAGCCCTTCCAACAGTGCTTTATATTTCGCTTCGTTGAAAGGTTCAACCACCCCGGTCTTCGACAACCCCTCCAAAGGAGGGGAATTTTTAGTCCCATTTTGCAAACACCCCTCCTCAGTGGGAGGGGAAACTAAAAAAAACTTAAATTTTCCTTTTTGGCAAACTCGGCAAAAGCTTCTGCAATGCCGTCTTGGGTTAGTCCATCGTGGTTAAAAAGGTCGTGCTTCACAATCAGATGTCCGTGTGTGTCGAGCAAATATTCATTCAAATCGCTGGCATTAGCATCATAATGTTCTACCACATCAGACACTTTCCCCTCCTCTGGAGGGGTGCCCTTTAGGGCGGGGTGGTTAGAAAGCATCTCCATCACCCCATTCAAATTCTTCTTAACATCTATATCAGGAATATGAATTACAGTTAATCCCAAACTTTCCAAATAAGAATCTCTTTTAGCATCATATTCAGCTTTTTCATTGTGACTCTCGCCATCTATTTCTATCACGAGATTACAATTAGCACAATAAAAATCAACAATGTAGTTCCCAATAATTTTTTGTCGGTCGAAATCTAAAGACTTAAATTTCTTATTTTTTACCTGTTGCCAAAATAGGACTTCTGACAAATTCCCTGCTTTTCTCAGTTCTTTAGCTCTTTCCTTCAACTCAGGATTGAAAGGCAAAGCAAAATAGTTTTTGGAATTGCGACAATTACCACCTCGACCTTCGACCACCCCTCCCGAGGAGGGGAATTTTGGAAAATCACTTTTGCGTACAAATATTTTCTCACCACTATTATCTTTGCTTGGCTCTTGCATAGTGGCAAAGAAAATCGGATAATCTTCTTTTTTGGGACAAAGTTGCTCATCCCACTTCTGCACCAATAGAACAGAAGTTTTGGTGCCAGTGTGTGGTTTAAAGACATTTCCATGCAAACCAACCACAGCCAAAATCCTGCACCGTTCTGCAATAAATTCTCTAATCTGCTTATCACTGCTATTGTTAAATCTGCCTTGCGGAAGAACAATTGCCATTCGTCCACCAGCTTTCAGAAAATCAAGATTTCGCTCAATAAACAAAATATCTCTACCGACCTTCGTTTGATATTTACCGTTGGGCTTTTTGCCGAGTTCGTATCTTGCCAAAATTCTGCTTTCCTTAATATCTCCTGCGAATGGAGGATTTGCCATCAAAATATCAAACTCAAAATCACGATTAATGTTTCTGTCCTTCCTGAGTCTCTTCAGCTTTCGCCAACCTTCATAATAAGTGTCTTGCCAATCTTCATCTTCTGTTTTTTCATCCCAACGCTCCCAGTCGAGTGTGTTTAGATGCATCACATTGGTCTGCCCATCGCCTGCTATTAGGTTCAAAGTCCGAGCCACACGCACAGCTCTTTCATCAAAGTCGATAGCAAACACATTCTCACGAACATAGTCTATTTGCTCTGGGAATTTTTCCTCTGTGGTAAACTTATGACTTTTACTCAATCCACGAGCTATTAATTGCTGATCCCATACATAGAAAATGGAATGAACAGGAAAGCCACAGCTACCTGCAGCTGTGTCTATCATCTTCTCATCTGCTTTGGGATTTAACATTTTCACACACATATCTATCACGTAGCGAGGCGTAAAGTATTGTCCTTTTTCTCCTTTGCTACTCTTGTTTATCAGGTATTCAAAAGCCTCATCCACCACATCAAGGTTGGAATTGAAGAGTTTCACATCTTGCAGAGAAGAAATGCAAACCGACAAGTGCGATGGAGTAAGCATTATTTTGCTATCTTCGCTGAAAACTCCCTGCCATTTTTGTTTCGCCTTATCAAATAGATGTTGAATTTTATTTTTCAATTCAGTTTCGGTATCACCATAATTCCTAAAAACCAAATGACGCTCAGGATGTCGTCCACTTTCCATTTCATCATAGAGCTTAGTGAAAATCAGCTTGAAAAGTTCTTCAAAAACATCCACGCCAGCATTTGCCAAAACTTCATCTTCCATTTCCAAAATCAAATCTTTCAACGATTTCTTCTCACTAAACAGTTTATCTTTTTCTGCAAGTTCCTTTATCGTCCATCTTTCAGAAAGTATGTCAGAAAGTTTTTCATTTGCATTAGGTATAGCCGACAAATCTTCAAAATAGTTTGGATCTTTTCGATGGTAATAAGAAATAGAATCGCCATTACTCCACACTCCAATAGGAGCTCCAGTAGCATTGCAATAAGATTTTAGTTGTTCTTTCCCGTCTTTCAATTTTGGTTTTTTCAGCTCAACAATAATGTAAGGAGTAGTTGTTTTGTCTTTATCAAAGATAACAATATCAGCTCTCTTTTTCTCTCGCCCAAAAGTAACTGCATATTCCAATTCCATTCGAGAAACAGGATAGCTAAAGTCCTTTGTAAGCACCATCACATAAAGCTGACGAACAGTTTCTTCGGGTGTGAGTTTTATTTCTTTATTACGAACCAAGCATTTTACATACGGAGTTTCTTTTCCTCTGACTTCTTTTGTTGAAATACTTTCCTCAAAAGCTCTAATTTGCTCTTCCGTAAACTGTGTCAGTTTATAATTTGAGTCTTTCAGTATATCTGATAAATTCATGACTATTTTCCTCTTTGCTTAAAAACCAATTCTATATTAATTTGTGAAATCCCAACAACCTCGACAACTCTTCTTCTTGCACAATTGTTACCGTTCCAAGTTTCTCGGCTTTGGTTAACTTGGAACCAGGTGCTTCCCCAACTATCAGATAATCGAGCTTCGCTGAGACTGTGGAAAGATATTTTCCCCCATTAGCCGTGAGCAAATCTTTCAATTCTTGGCGTGAGTATGCGGAAAACTTGCCTGTTATCAAAAAAGTTTTCCCACTAAGTTTGCCCTCTTTCACAGCTCTCTCGGACACAGAAAACTGCAATCCCGCTTTTTGCAATTCGCTAATGGTCTTTTGGTTATCAGGATTTGCAAAATAAGAAACAATATTTTCCGCCAATATCGGACCAATGCCGTCCACAGACTGCAAGTCTTCCACTTCGGCGGTTTGCAAATCGCCTATATTTCTAAATCTGTCCGCCAACAATTCAGCTGTTTGAGCACCAACTCCCTCAATCCCCAATCCATACAGCACCTTGGCAAAAGACTTGGATTTGGAAGCTTCCACGGAATTTTTCAGATTGTTCACCGATTGTTCCGCCTGCCTCTCCAAGAGTAGAATTTTCCCATAATCGAGACTGTAAATATCTTCTATCTTCTCCAAAAACCCGTTCTCCGCTAACGCCTCAATCTGCTTAGGACCAAGCCCCACGATGTCCAAAGCACCCTTGGACGCAAAATGCTCCAACTTCCGCAAACTCCGTGCAGGACAAGAATTGTTCGAACAAAAGGCGATGTAATCTCCGTACTGCAACTCCGTGTTGCACACAGGACAATTTTGGGGCAAATCGAGTGGCGAACTCTCCTTGGAACGCTCCTCACCGCTGATAATTTTGGGAATAATCTCGCCAGATTTTATCAAACGAACCTTGTCTCCGATGTGCAAATCCAAAGACCGCAAAAAAACAAAATTGTGGAGAGTAGCCCGCGAAACCGTGCTACCAGAAATCTGCACAGGCTCCAAAATCGCCACAGGAGTTATCGCTCCAGTCCTGCCGACGTTGTATTCAATATCCAAAAGCGTGGAAACTTTCTCTTCTGCGGGAAATTTGTACGCCATCGCCCAGCGTGGATATTTGCTGGTGAAGCCTAACTTTTTTTGCAAGGTGAAATCATCAACCTTGAAAACTATTCCGTCTATCTCAAAGTCCAACTCCGCACGCACTTTGTCCAGCTTTTCGCAATAGCCTCTTATATCTTGTTCATTCTGAGCAAATTGCGTTAACTCGCTAACCTTAAAATTTTGCTCTTTCAGAAAACCGAAAATCTCGTTTTGGGAATTGATTTGCAATTTGTCAAAATATCCGACGGAATAAAAACTTGCCTGCAAATTGCGATTCTGAGCCTGAGATTTGTCCTTTAGTTTGATGGAACCGACAGCGGCGTTCCTTGGGTTGGCAAACCCGTGACCCGATGAGATGAGGCGATTGAACTCCGACTTGGGCATATAGACTTCCCCACGCACCTCCACCTCTCCCACATAATCGATTTTTTTGGGAATAGCCTCCACCATTCCCAAATTGGCGGTAACATTCTCGCCCTGCTTGCCGTTGCCTCTGGTGGTCGCATAGCGAAGAGAACAGCCCTGATAAAAAAGATTGATGGAAAATCCGTCGAATTTCGGTTCCATGCTGAGATTAGGACATCCCAAATTTTTCCAAAATTTGATGACATCGTCCACAGAAAACAAATTGTCCAAAGAGTACATCGGCTCAATGTGGTCAATAGTTTTGCTCTCGACAGACAAGTCGCTACCAACAGCCTGAGTGGGAGAATCCGCTCGCAAATACTGGGGATTTTCCGCCTCCAGTTGCTTCAACTCCGCCAAGAGCAAATCGTACTCTCGGTCGGAAATCTGCGGAGCGGTCTCTTGATAATACAGCGAATTATGTTTTTTTAACTCATCGACCAAAAAATCAATTCGATTTTTGGGGTTCATAATTTCATCATAAACCAGAATCGAAATAAGCGTTCAATTTGGCTTGAATCTCTGTGCCAAGAAACTCTCTCATTTTGTAATAAGAAACCTGCTTTGCTCGTTCGTAGCTCAGAGCACCGTCTCTGCCAACTTCGTCAATAGTGATAATGGTTTTGCCGTTGTCCGTGCGAACAATCTTGAGGTTAATCGTCCAGTTGTAAAATTTGGTACTTTTGCTCAAATCGACCTTTTCCAAACTCACTTTGCCCTTCACAGCGAGCAAAGGCTTTTTTGCACCGTTGAATCCCAAATTGGAAAAAATCGTTTCAGTCATTCCCTTCACAGCATCGTTAGCATCGCCGTCTATTTCCACGGAATAAGTGATTTTCTTTCCTATTTCTTTGACTTTGGCAGACAACTCCGCATACGAATGAATTTCGATATTCATCTCCGCATCTTTCTGGCTTATCACCCGCAATTGTTCAACCAATTCTTTATTTTGCAAAGCAAACGCCGTAGCTGCTTTGTAACAACCATATTTCAAAATTTCGTCGTTGTTTTCATCAGCTTTGTCCAAAAAATATTCCATATTCTCTTCGTTCGCAGAAATTTTTTCCTCATAAATCTTGGCTGTTTCCTGACGATTTATATATGCCAAAGTGTGCGTCACGCCTTTATCATCTACAAATTTTTCTCCAAATTTGATATTTATAAGAGACTGGATTGAAGAAACTTGCACGGAGCTTTCGCTTTTGGTGTCTTCTGTTTGGATGACTTCCGCTTTCTTCAAAATTTCGGTATATTTTTGCACAGTGGTGCTACTGCTAACAATATTGGACTGAAATATTTGGGACAAATTACCTTTGGCAACCCTCATAGCATCTTCGTAAGTGTCTCCGCTACCGAGAGCCGAAAGATATTTGTCTTGCGGATACGCCTGATTTTTGTCCGTCATCCACACAGGAACACTGATATTGGTCGATGCACAGCCTACCAAAAATAATAAAAGCAACCCCAAAATTATTTTTACACTTTTCATAATCAAACTCTCCTTTTATTTTAAACAATAAGATTGATAAAAATTGGTTAGCCCAAAGCCAACACGCCTTTTACCCAAATCGTCCTGCTTGAGCAAACGATTATTATTATCGTAGTAATTCACCACCAAATCGTATTCACCCGGCTCAAGATAAATTTCGGAAATGTATCCTTTGGACGGCAAATATCTCGCCGCTCTCAAATCTGCATTTTCCGTAGCATTCAGCCCAGCATCCAGTGCCAGTCCACCCAAAAACACAAAAACGTTGTCTCCCAACTCTTCCTTAGCCTTCTTCTTGGCAATCTCTCCAGCAAGCCCTTTCACTATAGCTCTGGTTATCGTTTTGATAACCAATCTGTTATACCCAAGGTCGAATACCGACTGCACCACCTTGTCGAAATCTTCCATCAATTGCAAATCCTGCTTGGCGACAACTCCGATGGAATCTTTCACCAAAACCTCCACTCTACTCACTGCGGACGGTCTGGATTGCAAAATCGGCAACTGGAATTTGAAATTGTAACCACCTTGCAAACCTGGCCAAAAGAAATGTTCCAAATTGTCCAATTCGGTTTTCCCTCCGAAGTTCGTCTTGGAAGTCCCGTAAAAAGCAACATTCTGCTGAGTGTGCACGTACAAAGTTTTCGCCGTCTTTATCTGTCCCAATCCTGCAAAACTCACCAAACTCAGAGGCACTTTGTTTTTGGGAGCAGAATAAGGTTTCTGCAAACTCGGAATAGGAAAATCATAAATCGAATTTTGCACGGCAAACGCTTTCACTATCTTGTTATAATCGATGTTCGCATCGTCCAGCTTGCCCAAAGATTCATAAAGTTTCATACTCACAAATCTACCCAAAGCATCGTTGTAAAATTTGTTCGTCACAGACTTAATCTTTACCTTGCTGTCTTTACTTTGATTATAAGCGGCGTCCAGGTTTCGGTTCTTGTCTTCCAAAACGGACAATTTATGATTGAGCCTGTTGATTTCGACGAAAGCGTTGTCCACCAAATCCAACTTCAGATAATTAAAAGCCTTGATGAGATTGATGTAAATATCCTCGTAATCTTCTCCACTGTATTCCAGAGCGTTATCGTTGAGCATATAGGACAAAGCCGCTTTGGAAACGCTCTTGGTATATAGTTCGTCAATGTAATCTTCAGCTTTTTCCAGAGCCACATTACTTTCAGCGTACTTCCCCGCATAATGATAAACCATTCCCAAATCCAGATAATAGAGAACTTTTTCTTTCTCGTTATATCCTTCACGGCTCTCAATCTTTTTAATCGCCAAATCGTAATTGCCAGACATCACACCCTTGTCTATCGGAGTATAATGAGAAAGATTGGTTGCAGCAGAACCACAACCAATCAAAAATATAAAACTAAAATAAAAAAGAAATCTTACCATTTATGAGAATTTTTGCCGATAAGCTTTTTGATTTTTTTGTCACCAACCCAAGCAATCTCGTTAGTCTCAACGTTGATAAGTTGCAAATCTATTTGATAAAATTTAGCTTCTTTGCCGTCATATTCGTCCAAAATCACGCTAATCTCTCCAGTAAGCATAAAATCAGCACCTGTCTCAGCAGCCAATCTCTTGGCGGTTTCCATAGACGCATGCTCTTGCTGTTGCATCCTCTCGTCACGCACCTGACCTCTCTCCGAAGAACTTGCCACGAATTTAACCTTGCCCGAATTAATCAAAGATTTTTGAATATCTTTAACGAAAGTCATCGTATTGATATGCTCGGTAGAATTTTTCAACCCGATAGCACCAACTATCACCACTGGCTTATTTCCGCCATTCTCAGCCTTGTAATCTGCAAGCCACGGAGCAGACAAACTTTGCTCTACCATTGTCTCAGCAGTAAGCTTGGAATCAGTATCGTTCCACTTTCCGCTCAAGTCGGTTTGCTTGTCCGCAGATACTCTGGACACCTCACGGGAAGCACAACCAAACAACAGCATCAAGCTCAAAACTAAAATATAACTTTTTTTCATTTTTCTCTCCTTAATAAATTACACCTTTACTTTTTTCAAAATTATTTTCCCAATATATATGTCAATTTTTTTTCTCCAACAAAAATTCGCTCCTATTCGTACGTGATAAACTCAGAAAATATTTCATCCGACACAAAGTACGCTTCACTATTGAGAGCAATTCTCTTCTCGGAAATATCAAAATAATTCCTATACTTACTCAAAATTATCGAATATTTTTCTTCAAAATCAGCGTCAAATTTTTCGAAATAAGCTCGCTTATTCAATCCTTCTGTCAGCCTCAAACTCAAAAAAATAAATTCAGCCTCTTCTTGCTCGGGAGTTATTTTTTCGCACCCACCAAAGCCATCTGTCCGCATCAATTTCCCCTGCTCCTCATAAAAACTGCAAGCTCCTTGCCCGATTCCCAGGTAATATTTCCCGTGCCAATAAGCAAGGTTGTGCTGAGATTCGCAGGCAGGCAAACAGAAGTTCGACAACTCATATTGATGATAACCAGCTTCCAAAAGAGCTTCCCTGATTTTCAAATAGAATTTTTCCAATTCTTCATCACAAGGAATATTTTTTTTCTGACTATGCAAAGGAACTTTTTCATCCAACGAAAGCAAATATGTGGAAATATGCTCTGGTCTAAGCTCAATCATCTTTTCAAGAGAAAAAAGCAAATCCGACATACTTTGATTTGGCAAACCGTAAATGAGGTCACAAGAAATATTGTCAAAGCCAGCATCTCTGAGGTACGAAAAAGATTTGTAATTCTGCTCTACACTAGCTCTGCGTCCCAAAAGTTTCAGCTCAGTTTCCAAAAAAGTTTGCATACCCAAACTGACACGATTGAAGCCGATTTTTTTCAACTCTTTTGCATAAGCCAAACTGACATCTGCAGGATTGCACTCTATAGTCAGTTCCGAAACACTGCTCAAATCGAGCAAACCCAAAAGGTTAGACAATTGAACAGAAGACAGCAAAGAAGGTGTTCCACCACCAAAATAAACGGTTTTGGGAGAAAGATTGGGAAATTTTTTGAGATTTCTTTTCGCTAATTCAAAATATTTCTCAAAATCAAAAATTTGCTTAGAATAGAAACTGCAATAGTTGCACTTCTTTTTGCACCACGGAATATGAAAATACAGATGTTTCAACTTCAGATAAACTTCAACCCCAATTGAAGTCCCAACCAAATAGCTACAATTCCCAAAGCGAAATGCAATCCCAAATAGAGCAATCCAGCAAAAAAATCGCCCTTCTCCAGCAAAGCGAACGCCTCAAACATATAGCTGGAATAAGTGGACAATCCACCCAAGAAGCCCACGAAGACAAACCTGCGTAAATTTTCCGAAAACCAACCACAGCTCTCTGCCAAAGGAAAAAGCACTCCGAACACAAAACACGCCAAAACATTGGTAACCATAGTCGGATAAGGAACTCGGGCTTGCTGGAAAAGTCCTGTAAGAAACTCTCCGTTCAGAAAGCGGAAGCACGCTCCAACAAATCCACCCAGCCCAATGTAGAGCAAACTCATCTCACAATGAATCCCATAGCTCGACGTAACTTGTTCAAATTCGCCTGAGCAATCGGTTTTACTTTCTCCGCACCATCGAACAAAATTTTGTCCAGTCGGTCTCTATCTGCGATAAACTGATTATAAATTTCCCTTTTGTCCGCCACCTCTTTCTCTATCGCTTCAAACAATTTCTGCTTGGCATCGCCCCAACCCATGCCTCCCGCTCTGTACAATTCGGCTAATTTCTTTTGCTCTTCCACCGTTGAAAAGTATTTGTACAAAGCAAAAACGTTGCAAGTTTCAGGGTCTTTAGGCTCTTCCACAGTCTGCGAATTGGTCTTGATTTTCATTATCATTTTCCGTAGCTCTTTGCTCGGCAAAAATAGCGGAATGGTATTTCCATACGACTTACTCATCTTGCGTCCATCCAAGCCAACGACCTGCTCGTCTTTCGTGAATTCACCTTTGGGAACAACGAGAAGTTCTTCGCTGTAGGTGTGATTGATAACACGAGCAGCCTCAGCACACATTTCCACATGCTGTTTCTGATCTTTCCCCACGGGAACGATATGAGGATTGAAAAGCAAAATGTCAGCCGCCATCAAAACAGGATAGGTGAACAATCCCATGTTAATATCGTCATCGGCAGGTTTGCCAGCTTCCAGATTTTTGGCAACTTTGTCCTTATAAGAATGTGCACGATTTAGCAATCCTTTAGGCATAAAAGTTCCCAAAATTGTGGCAAGTTCAAAAATTTGTGGAACATCGGATTGGCGATAAAAATGAATTTTCTCAGGGTCTAAGCCACACGCAAGCCAAGTAGCCGCAATCTTGTAAGTGCTGTCTTTCCGCACTTCAGGGTTTTTTATCGTATTCAGCGAATGATAGTCCGCCATAAAATAGTAAGATTCAAACTGCTTAGAATGTTCCAATGCTGGTTTGATAGCTCCCAAATAGTTCCCCAAATGAGGAATGCCGCTGGTTTGAATACCCGTTAACGACCTTTTCATAAAAAACCCCTATCTCGATTTATCTCAAATAATTCTAAAAATTGCTCAACACTTCGTCCAAAAAAATATCTCTCTTGCTGACAGCTTTTTCGTATGGAGAGTTGTCTACAAATGAAAACAAAAATAAGCGATTGTCATCGTTCAGATACAAGCCCGACAACGCACAAACGTTGTGCAACGAACCGCTTTTCGCCTTGACTTTCATCCCACGACCAAAGCTCTTCAACGTTCCCTCTTTGCCCAAATCTGGCAATCCTGAAAAAAAATCTATTCGCAAAAAAGGCTTGTTCCAAACGTATTTCAACAAATTCAAAATCGTTTTTGCTGACAAGAAATTTTTCCCAAGTCCACTGCAACCTTCCAATTTCACCTTTTCACCCAAATTTTTTTCGATAAAATCTTCGATGACTTTCTTGCCCAATTTGGGATTTTGATATTTTAGCTTACCCAAATAGCATCCGATAGACTCAGCAATGAAGTTGGAAGAATACACATTCATCAAACGCAAAATCTCTTTCAGCGGTTTGGAATAATGCACATGCACATTCCCCTTCGCAAAGATTTTGTCGCTCAAATTCCGTCGTTCCAATTTTGGAATTTCGGTCAAATCCAAATAGTGACACATCGTGTAAAAAAAATGGCTCGTCGAATTGTAAACTCTCTTATAAATCGAACGCCTGTACCTCGAAGAAAAATTTGCTTCCACCAAAAGCCTGTCGTGAGAAGGCTTTGTCTTCACCAATCCAGACTTCATTTTGGAATTGTCTCTAACTAAAAAATATTCTCCAGGAGTTTTCACCTTGAGCTTGCCATTCACAAAGTCCAACTGATACGTGTTGTAATTCAGTGCCAAAGCACTCATCGGAGCGTAATACGCCCTGTCGCTCACAGCCTGAGACAAATCTTCGTAACCATCTGGGAAATAGAGCATGTCATCGATTACCACAAATTTAATGCTATCCGCACCTAAGTTTTTCAATTCCAAGCAAATAATGTAAAGCTCTTCCATAACCAAAATGGGGTCGCCACCAGCCTTCACAAAAAGCGTATCACCCTCAACCTTAAACTTAGTGGTGAATTTGAAATCTGAACCCAATTCCTCCAATGCAACCACAGAAGTAAACAATTTCAGATTGGAAGCGACATTCAGCTTGGCGTTTTGCTCTTGCTGAGCTACAACCGAATCGGCAAGAACATCATAAATGACGTATCCGCTTTTGGCAAACAAGCTGGAACAAAGAAAAATCAAGGCAAAAGTAACTTTTTTCACAATAGTCCCTGCACAGAATCGAAGTCAAAATTGTACTCAATCCGCAAGCTAACCAACTTGCTTTTCAGCACTTCGCTATCTTCCAACTTCATCAAATCTTTGTCAGTTATGATAATGTAATCAACCTTGCTTAATAGAGACCACGGTAATTTCTCCAAGTCGTGATGATCGGGAAATCGGAATTTATTCACCAAATTTATTCCAAAACTCTCCACACTTTTCTCAAAAATTTTGGGGTCAGCTATAGCGGATAAAGAGCAACAAACGGATTTTTTAAGCTCTTCTACATCAACTTTCTGACCATCAACATCAAAAAATCCTGTAGTTTCTATTTTGCCTTTTGTCAACTGCTTACCATATTGGTTTGCCAAATTCTCTATCTGCTTATTATCGCCATCCAACACAATGCAATCGGCATATTTAAGTGCTTGATGACCTTCTCGCAAATACCCCGCAGGCAAGCACCAACCATTGCCTAAACCGATTTTTGCCTTGAACAACACAAAATCAAAATCGTGAGCAACCTTGAAATTTTGAAACGAATCTTCCAAAATAATAAAATCCAAGTCCGAATAAATATGCAACAGCATTCTGACCGCCATGAGCCTATCTTTGCCCACAATAACGGGAACTTTCGGCAATCGCTTGGCTAACAATTTTGGTTCGTCTCCAGCTTTTACAATTGGAGGTAACAACTTATGGCGGTCACTAATTAGTGTAACTTCGTTTTCCAGCTCACTCTTGTAACCTCGCACGGAAATAGCTATTTTGCAACCTCTTGACTGAAGAAATTTCGCCAAAGAAATATCAAACGGAGTTTTCCCAGAACCACCACAAACGATGTTTCCCACTCCGATTATCTTCACATTTTGGGGTTTCCAAGGTAAAGATTTCGCTCTCCGATTATCAACTATAGCTTGATACACTAACGAAAAAGGATACAACAAATACGAGACAAAAGTCTTCTCTAACAACCACTTATGCATGAGAAGTGTCTTCCGAAATTTTGTGATAATCAAAGTTATCCTTGAAGAACTTTATCGCGTATTCCATATCGTCAGGCAATTTCGCTGTGAACTCCACTTTTTCGCCACTGGCAGGATGCACAAAAGAAAGACTGGAAGAATGCAACGCCATTCTATTTAGGTGATTTTTGAGCAAATTACCCATCTTTTTGCCATAGGACGGTGGCACTCTGAGGATAGCACTTTTGTTGTTGCCATACACTTCGTCCGCCAAAATGGGATGCCCGAGATGAGCCAAATGAACTCGAATTTGATGGGTGCGACCAGTCAAAATTTTCACCTTGACCAAAGAAAAAAAATCGTAACTTTCCAAAGTTGTGTACTCGGAAATCGCAGGTTTCCCTTGCGAATTGACACCCATTTTGCGAAAATCTTTTTTGCTGCGAGCGATGCTATTTTCAATCCGACCGCTACTGGGGTCAACATTCCCCAAAACCAAAGCCAGATAATGCTTATCAACTTCTCTCTCGGAAAACATCTTGACCAACTTCATAGCAGTTTCATCAGTCTTGGCTATCAGCATCAGCCCCGAAGTATCTTGGTCTAAGCGGTGAACAATGCCCGGACGAACAGTGTTCAAATTCGCCAAATTCTCACCAAATCTATCCAACAATCCACCAACCAATGTCCCGTAAAATTGTCCATTCCCAGGATGAACACAAAGTCCAGCAGGCTTGTCTATTACAGCGAGATAGTCGTCCTCATAAACAACTCCAAAATCAATCTGTTCAGGAATCAGTCTAATCTCTTCCGAATTTTCTTCCTCTTCGACCTCTACCAAATCACCCCTGCTTAGTTTGAAACTCTTTTTCCGCTGCTCCTCTCCGTTTACCCTCACAAGACCTGCACATATTGACTTTTCAGCCTTCGCTCTGGAAATAAAACTTTTCTGCAAAAATTTATCCAACCGCAAGCCGTCATCATCAATAATCTCAAAACTCAATTTATTGCTCACCCTTTTTCTCTTTTTTCTTTGCACTATTTTTAACACTGACAGCAACCACATATCCAAGAATTTCAAGGGTTTGGCTTCTTATTACAGCACTTTTCAAACCGAAATGTAACTCCAATTTCTTCATGTTATAGAAAGTAGGCTCAATAGCTTCTTTGCACTCTACCACACCTGTAACATACTCTTTTAGCTTTTGCGTACTAGAACCAAAAGTGGCATTAACCAAATTTGTCCCTTCATCAATCTCTGGGAAATGCTCTCGAATTTGATGAGACAAACTTATCACAACACCCTGCAAATCCACTATCAAGAACGCATCGGAAGCAATGCTGTACAGAGCATCAAATCTCGATTTCTGCTCCAACACCTTACTCCTCTTCAGTTCGTCGTACTCCTCCAATTCGTTGTACATAATTCGGAGGTTCTCATAAATTTTGGTAATCTCTTTTTCTGTATTTGGCACCACAATTTCCGTGTTAAACTTGCCCACAGCTATATCTTTAATAATTCTGGAAATCCCCGAAAGCATTCTGGAGATAAACTTGGGAATAAACAAAAACAAACTCACACCCAAAAAAAATTGTAGAACCACCAAAATCATTAAGTTATTGATAAATGTACTCTTAATGTGAGCGTCCGCGATGGAGTATGCATCGGTGAAACGCAACGTATAAACAAACTGAGCAATCGCGAATATCACGAAAAAAATCACAAACACTCTCAAGGTCAACTTTAACTTCATCTATCAGCTCCTTTTAAATTTAGTCATAAACTGATCGACATTTTCCTGCAACCCTATCAGCAAGAAAGAATCACCATCGGACAAAATATCGGTGGCTTTCGGTCTGTCATTCATCACATAGTGAATTTGATTTGTTCCATACTCATCTACATATTTTTTACGCCTTTTTATAGCGATAACATTCAATCCATATTTAGCCAAAATCTCCGCCTCGGACAAAGACTTGCCAAAAAACTGTTCTGGTATCTCTATCTCTATCAACGAGTGTGTTTTGGAAATTTCCGTATAGCCCAAAATATTGTTATGCAAAATAGTTCTCGCCAGTTCAACTCCAACTTTCTCTTCGGGGAAAATAACATTAGACACACCCATTTTGTCCAAAATATCTTTGTGGATTTGGTCTTTCACTTTGCTATAAACAACGGGTATCTTCAGCTTTTTCAACAACATATTGATAGTAATATTAGCTTCGATATTGTTGCAAGTTGCCACTATCACAGCGTCCATCTCGTGCAAACCGAGTTGATTAAGCACATTCTCATCCGTAGCATCCGCATTCACCGCTGAACCCACCAAACCCAAAGTTTGCAACTTGTCGGTCAATTTTTTATTTATATCCACAGCCCACACTTCGGCTCCCGCTTCAAAAAGCTCCGAAGCAACCGTAATCCCAAATTTTCCCAACCCCAAAACTGCATATTTACTCATAATTCATTCAACTCCTTTCCCCGCATAAATGCATTTTAGCCGATGTTAATGTTCTCAACGGGATATAAAAACGCCTTGCCTTTTTTGGTATCAGACAAAGCAAAAATAATCGTAAGCGGTCCTATTCTGCCGAAAAACATCAGAAAGGTGACAACCAATTTTCCTGCCCAAGACAAACTGGAGGTTATACCCATGCTCAATCCCACCGTCCCAAAAGCGGAAACAGCCTCAAAAATAATCTCCTTAAATCCAAAAGGTTCCAAAGCAAAAAGAAAGAAAATGGCAATCAAGAGTGCCATCATGGAAATAGCAAGCAAAGCCATCACCTGATTGAGTTTCTCCAAAGGAATGCTTCTTTTGAAAACGGTAATCCGCTTATTTCCTGACAGTAGCGAAATCACCGCCACGGTAACAATCGCTAAAGTTGTAGTCTTAATCCCTCCTCCAGTGGAACTGGGACTAGCCCCTATCAACATAAAAAGCAAAGTCCATATGAAAGAAGAATCGGAGAGTTTAGCTTGGTCAATTGTGTTAAATCCGCAAGTTCTGGTCGTAACAGATTGGAAAAAAGAATGCCCAATCCTCTCCAAGCTATCGAAATGATGCATGGAACTATTAACCTCAGAAAAATAGTAAAAAATTGTTCCACCAATCAGCAAAATTACGGTCGTGTTCACCACTATTTTCGAGTGCAGAGATAAGCGGTTAAACTGCAAATTTTTGCTTTTTATCAACTCCCAAAAATTGATAAGACAAGGAAATCCCAATCCTCCCAAAATTATCAAGGTAGGCACAACAAAAACTATCGACCAATTCAATCCTATATCGGCAAAACTGCCTGAATAGAGCGAAAATCCCGCATTGCAAAAAGAAGAGATGGAGTGAAATACGGCAAAATAACCAGATTTGAGAGAAGAGTATTCCAAATTCCTAAAACTGAAATACAACAAAATCGCTCCCACAAATTCGATGGCAAAGGTAAGAATTACAACGCTTCGAATAATTCCAGCTATGCTAAAACCTTTCAAATATCCACCAACGCTCTCCACCATCGACTTACCTGCGGAATTGATTTTTTCCCCAATAATCAAGGCAAACAAAGTGGAGATCGTCATTATTCCCAGTCCACCAATTTGGATTAAAATCAAAATCACAACCTGCCCGAATAGCGTGAAATATGTGTAAGTGTCTTTGACTATCAATCCAGTTACACACACAGCTGAGGTCGAGGTAAAAAAAGCGTCTATCAAAGAGATGTCTCCCTCTACGACAGACATCGGCAGTTTGAGAAGCACAGCTCCCAAAAAAATCATCAACAAGAAAGTTATAATCACCAAATAAAACGGATTGTTGTAATATCTCAGCAAAAACGGAACGTCCTGCGAACTAACCGAAAACGTGTAGAGAAATCTGGAAATTTGGCGGAAAATGATAAACAAAAAGAAAAAACTGCCTTCCAAATTAAAAATGAAATAGAAAAAAAGCAAACTCTCCAGCACAATAAAAATTCGCCGAACTAAAGGAAATTTTAGATAACTAAAATAAAAAAGAAATACATTAATCCCATAGCACCCAAGAACGATGTGAGCATAATAGCGAATAAAAAAACTTTGCGAAAAATCCGCAATCTTAATTCCCAAAAGCAGGAAAGTAAGATTTAGAGTAGCAAAAAAATAAAGTACTACGCGAAAGGTAGTACTTAATTTTTCGATTTTACTGTAAGCTCTCTTTGATTTTTTCAAAAACTTGCTCCGGTGTTTGATCGGCGTTAATCTTTATCAAAAGGTTTTTGGAAGCAAAGAAATCCAAAAGAGGTGCAGTCTGCTCATTGAAAGTGGAAACCCTCTTAGCAATAGCTGTCGGATTGTCGTCAGCTCTTCTGTGCAAATCGCCTCCGCACTTGTCACATTTGTCAGCAACTTTCGGCTTGTTAATGAGATTGTACTCAATTTTGCACGCTGGACAATTTTGACGAGCAGACATTCTATCAATTGCCAAATCTTCCGCCAAATCCATATAAATCACCTTGTCTATATCGAACTTCTGCAAAAGAAATTCTGCTTGTGAAGTATTACGCGGAAATCCGTCCAAAATAAAACCTTTGCCTTGGTTATCGATTTCGTCTTTCAACAATCTAATCACCAACTCATCGGGAACAAGTGCACCCTCATCCAAATAGCCTTTCAGCTCTTTTCCCAACTCCGTCTGCTCGGCAATATGAGCTCTGAAAAGATCTCCAGTACTAATGTGAGCCAAATCAAAAAGCTCCTTAATTCTCTTGGACTGAGTACCTTTGCCACAGCCCTGAATCCCCATTATGCAAACAGCTAATTTACCTTTATACATTACATTATCTCCTTATTTTTTACTGAAAATTAATCGTCTTATCAATAATCACACCATCCGATTTGCGACCTTTCAGATGAACCATCAACTCGCAAATAAGACCGATGGAAATAAATTGTACCCCTATCACAGACAAAAGAACAGCCAACATCAAAAGTGGTCTGCCAGAAATTCCCTCAACCAAAAAATATTTTATATAAGCAAGATACATACAAAGACCAAAGCCGACTAACGCCATTAAAGAACCCATTCCTCCGAAGAAATAAATAGGACTTTTTTTGTATTTCGTTATCACCCTAATAGTGAGGAAATCCAAAAAACCTCTCAGATAACGCTCCATTCCGTATTTGGATTTGCCATGCTCACGCTTGCGATGTTCAACTATCACTTCTCCGCAACTGAAACCGTTAGCCTTAGCCAACACAGGAATATATCTGTGCAACTCACCGTAAATATTCAAGCTATCGACAACTTTTTTCTTATAAGCCTTGAAACCACAATTATAATCGTGTAACTTCATCTTAAAAAATTTGGAAACCACGAAATTAAATAGTTTGGATGGCAAAGTCTTGCCGAGAGGGTCAAATCGTCTTTTTTTCCATCCGCTCACCATATCATACCCCTCATCCAACTTAGCCAAAAATTTAGGGAGTTCCTTGGGATTATCTTGCAAATCGGCATCCAAAGTGAAAACGATTTCCCCATTAGCCAACTCAAATCCCTTTTGAATAGCCGCAGATTTCCCAAAATTACGTTGAAATTTGACAACTTGGATATTTTTGTCTGCCTCAGCGAGATTTTTCATCACATCGAAGCTACCGTCTCCAGAGCCATCATCCACCAAAACAATTTGGTAGTCGTATCCAGCAGGAATGTTTTCCTTTATTTCACGACACAGCGTCTCAATTGTAGCTTCTTCGTTAAGCACGGATATTACAAACGAAAGCAATTTCAATATCTTATCCTCCGATGTTAAAACCAATCGCCAACACGATTGCGGTTGCCAAAGGCATTTTCAAATTATCGTCCAATTTTCCAGAAACTAACTCAACGACAGTAGCAACCAAAGCCCCAAGGCAACAAATCATCCAAAAAAAAGTAGTGGAAAATGCTATACCTCTATCTCCAAAAAAATATACACAAGCCATACACCCAATAAAGCAAGCCAAAGAGCCTTCCAAACTCTTTTTCCCAATTTTAACTTTTCCGAATTTCTTCCCTATCAAAGCCGCAAAAGTGTCTCCTATTCCCAAAAAACTCAACGCCAAAAAGGCTATCTCGCCACGAAAAAAAATAACACACACAATACTTGAAATTAGAAGATAAAACGAACCTGCCAACTTCCCTTTTTTTTCGTGTTCCCGCAAAATAAATCCACAATATTTATTGAGAAATAAGCCAAATTTATTGTCCAATTTTCTCAGATATTCATAAGCAAAAAACAAAAAGAAAACAAGGAATATCCAAAACAATGCTAGCGGCTTATCGTATCCGATCCAATATTTATAGCCGAACGGGATACCCAACGAAGACAGATGAATTAACTTGCGACAAATTTCGTTTTTCATTGGTTTTCGTTTTTTCCACAGCACTTTTTATATTTTTTCCCACTTCCACACGGACAAGGGTCATTTCTGCCAACTTTCTGTTCCACCACTCTCTGCCGAACAGGAGCGGATTCTCCCGAGTTGTTCGGGTCATAAGCGGAAGTATTAGAGTGCGACAAATTCAATTTGTCATCACTTTGCATCTTATTCGGTTGCAAGGCTATCCTAAAAATGAAAACCTTCGTGGCAACAGTCTCCGCGATGTTTGTCAGCAACTCTTCAAACAGCTTAAAGCTCTCTTTCTTATACTCGATAAGTGGGTCTCGCTGACCATAAGAACGCAGTCCTATGCCTTCTTTGAGCGAGTCCATTTCATGCAGATGCTCACGATATAAATCGTCAACAGTCTCCAAAAGCACATACCTCTCGATTTGCTCCACCAACTCACTGCCCATTTTGTCCACTTTGCTGTGATAAGCAGCCAACACGTCTTCCACCAATTTCTTCTCCAGCTCGGTGGATTCATAATCAGCTGACTCCAACTGCAAATCCAACATTCTGTTGATTTTGGTTATCAAGCCTACAACGTCAGTTCCTTGGCTGGTATCGATAGCAGAAAATTCCTCAATCCGATTATAAACAAAATCTTCGATAAAATCCAAAATTTCACCCCGCACACTCAACCCTTCCAACACCTTTTTTCGATAAGAATAGATAATTTCCCGCTGACTACTGCCAACTTGGTCGTACTCCAACAGATTTTTTCGGATTTGGAAGTTGTAAGATTCCACACGCTTCTGTGCCTTCTCCACGGACTTGTTCATCCACGGATGATAGATGGCTTCTCCATCTCGAAGTCCCAACTTTTTCATCATTGGAGCAATTCTATCTGAACCGAACAGCCGCATAAGATTGTCTTCCAACGAAAGATAAAATCTGGAAGTCCCTGGGTCGCCTTGTCGTCCTGCACGACCTCGCAACTGCCTATCGATACGGCGTGATTCGTGACGCTCAGTTCCTATCACGTGCAAACCGTCCATCATTTTGCCATAGGGAAATTCGTCGCTTATCTTTTTGCCATAACCCTGCAAATAGTTCTCTTTCGCTTGGGAAATAACTCCGTCTCCGAGCTTGATGTCAGTTCCACGTCCTGCCATATTTGTGGCAATGGTCACCGCTCCAGGCTGACCAGCTTGTGCTACAACTTCCGCTTCTTTCTGGTTTTTCTTAGCATTAAGCACGTTGTGGGAAATCTTCCTACGTGTGAGCATTTTGGACAAAAGCTCAGACACATCAACAGACACAGTTCCTACCAACACGGGCTTGTTCAGCTTGTGCCAATAAACTATCTCATCGATGACAGCCTGATATTTCTCATTTTTGGTCAGATAAATCATATCGTCATAATCGACACGTGTAATCGGCACATTTGTTGGCACTTCCAACACAGGCAAGTTGTAAATCTCGGCAAACTCCTTGGCTTCCGTCACGGCAGTTCCCGTCATACCTGCAATCTTGTTGTAAAGTCGGAAATAATTTTGAATGGTCACAGTGGCAAATGTTTGCGATGCCTTTTCTATCTTCACGCCCTCTTTCGCCTCTATCGCCTGATGCAACCCCTCGGAAAATCTACGTCCAGGCATCAAACGCCCAGTAAATTCATCCACAATCATCACCTTGCCGTCTTGCACCACATACTCCTCGTCCTTGTTGAACAAAGCGTAAGCCTTCAAAAGTTGGTCGATATTGTGAAGTTTCTCGTTCTTATCCAAAAATTTCTCGGAAATTTCTTCCTTTTTCGCAAATTTTTCTTCCTGAGACAAATCGGCATCGTTATCGATTTCATCCAAAACCTCGTCCAACGAACCCATTAGGAACAAATCTTCTTCCAACTTCCCGATTTCAGCCTGACCTTTTTCACACAAATGACACGAATGCCCTCGCTCATCGACCACAAAGTACAGATTGTCATCAACTTCGTGCATCTTTTTGTCACGGATAGCCACATTCTCTGCATCCACCAGAGCCTGCTTGTAGCGAGCGTCTTTCATCAATTTCAAAAAAGCCTTTCTCTTGGGCAAAGCTCTCTTTATCTTCAGCAAAATTCCACCGACTTCAAAGCTACTTTTCTCCACATCAAGCTCATCAATGTCTCTCAAAAATTCGCCCACCAAATCTCTTTGCAACTTAAAAAGTCTGGAAATCGCAGGTTTAAATTCGGGAAAATAGTTTTTGCTCTCTGGCACGGGACCACTGATGATAAGCGGAGTTCTCGCCTCATCTATCAAGACACTATCGACCTCATCGATGATTGCGTAATTCAATTTCTTCTGCACCAACTGGCTCTTGTCCACAGCCATATTGTCCCGCAGATAATCGAAACCAAACTCGCTGTTAGTTCCATAAACGATGTCCGAAGAATAAACTTTTTGCTTCTCTTCAAACTCCATCATATTTTGCAAACATCCAACAGACAACCCGTGATATTCAAAAACAGGAGCCATCCACTGCGAGTCGCGTTTAGCCAAATAGTCGTTCACCGTGACAAGATGAGCCCCATCGCCCGTAAGTGCATTCAGGAAAAGTGGCAACACAGCCACCAAAGTTTTTCCCTCACCAGTAGCCATTTCCGCAATTTCTCCGTCATGCAGAGCGATTCCACCCATTAGCTGAACATCAAAAGGAACCATATTCCAAACTTGCTCTTGGTCAACCACCGTGTAGCGTGAGCCAACAAGCCGACGACAAGTCTCTTTCAAGTAGGCAAAAACTTCTGGCAAATACTCATCCAAAGTCTCTTTGGTAAATTTCTTCAACCTCTGCTGTTGCTTATTGAGAGCATCATGAGTAGCGTCATTCTTATCAGCCTGATACTCTTTTTCCAATTCAGCCAAAATATCTTTTTCTTTCTTAAGTTTCTCCTGAATTTCAACCTTAAATTTCTGAAGATTGCCTTTAAATTCCTCTTCGGACAAAAGGTGCAAATTTTCAAAAACTTCGTTTATCTTATCTACAGCAGAATAAAGAGTTTTCAGCTTCTTTGAAGACCTGTTTCCAAAAGCCTTTTCTATCATCGATTTTAACATACACAAATTCCAAATTTTTATCGTAACCTCAAGCTAAACGAAGTAAAGTCAAGGATTTTTTCTCTTTTTTAAAGTTCAGGGAAACTAAAAAATGTTACCAAATTTTTGTATTTTCAGATTTATCGGATTGCCAATAAATTTAAAGAACATTATTAATTTGAACAAAACACTGTAACTAACGGGCTAATTAGCTTTTATAAAGGTCAAACCCCCAACTGTGCTGTGCTTCAAACTGCCCTCGGCAACTAACTTCGCCACTTCTTTGCTCACAACATGCAAATTCATTCCCAAAATCTGCGACAATTCCACAACAGTGCAAGGTCGCCTTTTCACGATTTCTCCGATTTGCTGAAGAAGATTTTTATCGAGATTTTTTTCAATCTCAACCTTTTTAGACCTCGTTGGAATATCCACAGGAACTCCCCAATCAAGCTCGGCTACTTCCTGCAATTTCTCATACGCCACTGGTTGCACCCAAGTCTCACTCCCTGGGCGGTCAAGCGTATTCAACTGCACACGGTTCGGCTTAATCTTTTGCACAGCTTCAACGAGTTTGTCCAATTCATCACAAGTGTCGTTAACTCCTGAAACAAAAAATATTTCCAACCACATCTCGCCTGAAAAAGCCTTTTGGAAATCAGCCAATTTCCGCACAATATCTTCCGCCAAAACTCCTTTGGCAGGACGATTAACTTTCTCAAAAATTTCCTGACTAACCGCATCCAAAGAAGGCACCAAAACGTCCACACGTGGCTCCAAATAAGAAGAAGAATTGGTAATCAAACAAAGTTTATACTGCGGAAATTTTTGCTTCATGAAGTCGGTGATTTTTTCCAAACTCGTGGATAAAGCAGGTTCGCCGTTCCCAGAAAAAGTGACAAAATCCAGTTTGGGATAACTGGAAAGGTACTCGTCCATCTCAGCTATAACTTCTTCAGTTGGCACAAGTTCCGAACGCTTAGTAGCCAAGCATGTGGTTTTCCCCGCTTCACAATATACGCAATCGAAACTGCAATGCTTGTAGGGAACGATGTCAACGCCCAAGGAAAGCCCCAATCTTCTAGACGAGATAGGACCAAAAATGTACTTCATAAAAGACTAACGTTCCACTGTCTTCGGAACGCTAAAATAGACCTCAGAATCCTCAGATTGCTTATTGAGCAGTGCCTGTTGCCTGTCGAAAGATCCCTCCAAAACATCATCACGCAAATCGTCATATTGCAAGCAACCTTTGGTAGAAATTTCGGCAGAAGACTCTACGTCTCCAATAGCTTTCACATACTCCAAAATTTCATCAAACCCCTTAGTGAACTTCTCGGGATTAGCGAAATCGAGTTTGCAAAGTTCAGCAATCTTTTTTACTTCATCTACATTTATCATTTTTTTGTACTCTCAAGAAACTAAGGGTTCATATCCACATTCATCGGATTGTCCTTGCTCATAACGAGCGTGCCAACATAGTCGGTGCTATCGGCGAGCAAAATCCTCGTCTGCATAAGCTCCATCTCTTTTTCTTTGTCCGCACTCATCTGAAGCTCTTTTTCGCTCTTGTCATTAACAAAAATCTTCATTTCAAAATTATCATAGATGTAGCCCGTAACGGAAATCATAATCACACACGCAACCAAAATGGGCAACCCATACAAACACCACTTACTACTCCAGATGCTCTTTTTGTCCGTGAAATTCCCAAGGCTCTCTTTAACCTTCTTCTTGCCCATATATTCTGAATCGAACGCGTCCAAAATCTTTTGTGTGTCAGCTCCAATCAATCGGGCATAGGTATAAATAAAATTCCTAGCGAGCGAACTATTTTCATAATAATCTTTGTCGTTCGCCTCTATCAGAGCCAAAGTATCCACAGGAATTCTCGTGGAAAGAGAGACCTCTTCCAAACTCTTACCGATAGAGCTTCTGTACTCTGACAACAATTCACCTACACGCACTGACATTCCTCATTCTTTTCCAATGAAAAAAAGGGTCAAAATCTGTTAAACTATTTTTGCAATCAACAAAATTTAACACAATTTTGAACTCCTTATTTATAAATAAAATGGTGGACCCAAGTGGATTCGAACCACTGACCGTCCGGTTATGAGCCGGAAGCTCTACCAACTGAGCTATAGGTCCAAAAATCTTCAAACGAAACAAGTCAAAATTTCACACATCCGATGTCAAGATTTTTGTATTTGGAAAATTTTAATCACCTAAAAGATAGCAAAATCAGTACCTAAACAGGTCTGTTGACAAATATCTATCGCCTCTGTCCGTCAAAACAGTGACTATCACACCTTCGTTCAGCTCTTTTGCTAATTGCAACGAACCTAATACATTAGCTCCTGAACTCATGCCAACAAAGAGACCTTCCTCCGCAGCTAATCTTCTGGTCATGTCATAAGATTCTTTGCAGAAAATACTCCTGACTTGGTCTAATTTATGCACCTGATATATTTTGGGCTTCACAGACTCAACCATATTCTTCAAACCTTGCAGATTATGCTTCAGGTGTGGTTCTAACCCGATTATTTTGATATTCTTGTTTTTCTCTCGGAAGTAGTCTCCACACCCCATCAGTGTACCCGTGGAACCCATGCCAGCGACAAAATAGTCCAACTTCCCATCCAGTTGCTCATAAATTTCTGGTGCTGTTCCCACGTAGTGCGACAAAGGATTTGCAGGATTGCTAAACTGGTCGGGATAAAAATATTTGCCTGGCTCATTAGCCACTATCTCTCTCAGTTTGCAAATCGCTCCGTCAGTGCCTTTTTCCGCATCGGACAGCACAACTTCCACTCCAAATCCTTCCAAAATCTGAATACGTTCCTGACTGACAGAACTGCTCATCACAATCTTGCATTTATATCCAAGGTGAGCGGCTATCATCGCCAAGCCAACACCCGTATTTCCCGAAGTCGCCTCAATAATCGTCTTGTCCTTGGTGAGCTTACCGCTTTCTATCCCGTCCTTTATCATCATCATTGCAGGTCGGTCTTTGATAGAACCACCAGGGTTCATAAACTCCAATTTGGCAAAAATCTTCACTCCAGTGTTTTTCTCGATATTTCTCAGTCGTACCAAAGGCGTATTGCCTATGCATTCCAATAAATTAGTGGCTTGTATCTGGCTCATAATTTTTCAACCCCTCAAATTTTTTCCCTGTCTTCTGACTATAATCCCAAATCGCCGCTCTGATGGCGTCCTCTGCCAACACGGAACAATGCACCTTCTCCGTCGGCAAACCGCCAAGAGCCACCAACGCATCTCTGTTTTTGAATTTCAGAGCTTCATCAATGCTTTTGCCAATCAACATGGTGGAAGCCACAGAAGACGAAGCAACAGCCGCTCCACAACCGTAAGTCTGGAATTTCAAGTCAGTTATCACCTCGTTCTCGTCCACCTTGATGTAAATCTTCATGATGTCGCCACACTGAGCACTACCAATCTCTCCAATGCCATCGGCATCATCTATCTTCCCCACATTTCGTGGATTTTGGAAATGATCCAACACCTTTTCTGAATACATATTACTCTCCTAAAAATTTATCTTTTCTCCCGCTAATCACACAAAGGAGACATTTTTCTTAACCTTTTTATACTTTTCTTCAAAACTTCAACCACCGTGTCAACCTCTTCCAGCGTGTTGAAATAGCCCACAGACAAACGAAGTGAGCCGTGCGAAATCATATCGGAGATGCCCATAGCCTGTAACACATGGGACGCTCCTGCTTTGCCAGTTGTGCATGCTGAACCTGTGGAAGCGGAAATTCCCGCGAAATTCAAATCCAAAATTATCGCCTCTCCTTCTGCAAATTCAAAACAAAAACTGGCGATTCCTGGATGTCGCTCGCTCGGATGTCCTGTAAGAATAGCATTATCTATTTCGTTAGTAATTCGCTTAATAAGCAAACTGCTCATCTCTCGCAAATGCTTTTGATGAGACTGCAAATCGCCGTCGAGCAACTCCAACGCTTTGGCAAAACCCACAATTCCCGGAACATTTTCCGTGCCAGCCCTCTTTTTACGCTCCTGTGCTCCTCCCACGATAAGCGGCTGAATATTCACTTTGCTGTTCACATAGAGAGCTCCAACTCCTTTCGGACCATAAATCTTATGTGCGGAAAAGCTCGCCAAATCTGCCCCTATCTTGTGGACGTCAATCTCAAAACTGCCCAAACCTTGCACTGCGTCCGTGTGAAACAAAGCACCACTCTCATGAGCAATCTTAGCTATCTCCTCCACAGGCTGCACTGTGCCAACCTCGTTGTTCACCATCATAATCGACACCAAGGTCGTCTCGTCGTTTATCTCTGCACGCAGTTGCTCCAAATCGACCTGTCCATATTCATTCACATCCAAATAAACAACATCAAATCCCTCAGCTTCCAAAATCTCAAAAGAGTGCAAAACAGCGTGATGTTCTATCTTGGACGTAATCAGACGCTTGCCCTTATTTTTCAGAGCATAAGCAACGCTTCTAACCGCCCAGTTGTCACTCTCTGTGCCACCAGCAGTAAAATAGATTTCGTTGGATTTCGCACCGATGCACCTTGCTATCGTCTCACGGGATGTTTCTATCAACTTGCCTGCATCCGCACCAGATGTGTGATAAATGCTGGAAGGATTGCCAAATTGTTCCGTGAAACAAGGCAACATCGCCTGCACAACCTCAGGGCGAACCTTGGTGGTAGCCGAATTGTCCATATAAATCATAATTCCTCCCGAAAATCACAGCACATCTTGTAGTGTAGTCTTATCAACCACTTCTTTGATGCTGTCGTAAATCTTCTTAAAAACCTTATTGGAAATGCAATCCGTCTCGTTGATACACTTCTGATGCTCACTCAAGCAATCAACTGGCAAAATATCGTTCTCCAACACACGCAAAATCTCGCCAAGATATATTTTATCCGCAGGACGAGCCAAAATATATCCTCCATACTTCCCACGTTTGCTCTCCAAAATTTTTGCGTTCTTCAGCTTGGATGCCAACTGCTCCAAATAGCTCAGCGACATCTCCTTTTCGCCAGCTATCAACTGCAACGACACTGGCTTTTTCGACTTCGCTATGTAGGCTAAAGCTCTGAGTCCATACCTACTTTTAGTAGAAAAATTCATATAACCTCTCTTGGTTTTCCTCACACTCCAATTCCCAGTAATTTTGTCAAGAATTAATTGGTTCAATCTCCCTCTGCTTCTCTCCATTTGCAGTATGCCCAACTGATTCCACAACAGCAAAAGACCTTGACATATTTTTACATATGCAAAATTTTCAAAACTGCCCGTAACGAGGCATAATAAAGGAGGAAAGAAATGAAAAAACTGATATTATTGGTATTTATTCTATCAGTCACCTTTCTGAGTGGTAAGGAAAACTCAGAAAAAAAGGAATTAAATGTGGGTATCATCTACAGTGGTACTGTGACCGATGCTGGATGGGCTGAGGCTCACGACCACGGAATAGAGGAAATTCGCTCTCTACCGTACGTGAAGAAAATCGTGAAAAAGGAAGATGTCCCTGCAACATCCGACGCTGCCAAGATTTTGACTCAAATGGTAAAGTTGAGCAAATGTAACCTTATCTATTCAATCTCTTTCGGATTTATGGATCAAACGCTGAAGGTTGCCAAACAATTCCCAGAAGTAACTTTTATGCAGTGTGCTGGTTACAAGGTGAATCCGAATATGGGAAATTACTTCGGCAGAATGTATCAAACCAAGTATTTGGCAGGAATCATTGCTGGAATGATGACCAAGACCAACAAAATCGGCTACGTTGTGCCTATTCCTATTCCTGAAGTTTACAGAATGGTCAACGCTTTTGCTCTCGGTGTGAAATCCGTGAACGAAGATGCCATTGTCAACATAATTTGGATTGGCGAATGGTATAACGCTCCGAAAGAAATGGATGCGGCTAAAGCTATGATAGAACAAGGTTGCGATGTCATCACTCAAGGCGGAGACTCTCCTGGTCCTCAAAAAGCCGCCGAAGCAGCAGGCGTATGGTGCATAGGTCATGACACCGACATGTCAGAATACGCTCCCAACTACAGCCTCACTTCCGTAGTTTGGAACTGGGGAAAAATGTACAGGGAAATCACCGAACAAGTTTACAACGGTACATGGGAAGCCAAAGGTCCTACTGAATACTGGCCAGGGCTGAAAGAAGAAGTTGTTGCCTTAGCTCCTTATTCCAAAAAACTTCCTGAAGACGTTATCGAAGAAGTGGAAGAGATGAAAGACGAAATTATCAACGATGGCTACGAACCTTTTGTTGGACCTCTCTATGACCAAAATGGAAAACTGATGGTGGAAGAAGATCGAGTAATGACAGCAGAAGAGTTGCTTAGAATTGACTGGTTGGTGGACAACATCAAAGGAAACTTGAAATAATTTCCAAATATAAAAGAGCCTTTTTTCAGGAAAAAAGGCTCTTTTTTATGTCTCTAAATTTACTCAAACCAATGTCTTACTTCTTTGCCTTCTTCCACAAAAATACTGCTCTCAGCTATATTTGTGGACAAATCGGCGATTCTCTCAATGTTTTTGGAAAAGTTATTGATAAGAAGAGCTCGGCTCACTTCCACCTGATTTTCTATTAACTTCCGCAATATCTCGTCCTTAAGCTCGTCCACAGCATCGTCCTCTTTGCAGACTTTTTTAGCCAAAGTACTATCTTTCTCAAAAAAACTTTTCGTAGCATCTGTGTACATCTTCTTAGTTTTCTCCAGCATCTGAACAAGCTCATCTTTAAGGTTAGTGGAGTCAATTTTCAGTAACTTAGCTATTATCACTCTATTGTTATCGCACAAATCTCCTATTCTCTCCAAATCGGTATTAATCTTGCGAATCATCAACACTTCACGCAAAGTTTTGGCATGTGGAGTTTGCAACGCCAAAATATACAAAGCACGCTTTTCCAACTCCAAATCAGTTCTATCAACTTTTTTTTCCAACTCTTTTATATTGGGCAAATCTTCTGTTTTCTCAGTTCTATAAGCAATCTCGCAAATATCCAACATCTCTTGGATTCGCAAAGTTTGCTCCTTTAGCACTTTTTTCAACTCGTCTATTTTCTTTTGAATCATAAATTCTGTCTCTCCTTAAATTCCCGCTATTAACCGAAATTGCCTTGCAAATAATCTTCGGTCATCTTTTCTTTCGGATTGGTGAACATATGTCTGGTCTTGCCAAACTCTACCAAGTCGCCCAAATACATAAACGCTGTGTTGTCCGAAATCCTGCCAGCCTGCCCAATGTTGTGAGTCACAATCAAAATTGTCATCTTCTTTTTCAACTTCAAGCAAAGTTCCTCTATCTTGAGTGTGGATTTCGGGTCAAGAGCAGACGTGGGTTCGTCCAGCAAAAGCACCTTGGAATCGTTGGCAATGGCTCTGGCGATACATAGTCGCTGTTGCTGACCACCAGAGAGTTTGGTCGCACTCTTGTGCAGTCGGTCTTTCACTTCGTCCCATATCCAAGCAGATTTCAGCGAAGTCACAACTTTCTCTTCCAAATCTTTTTTGGGAATTCCACGCAGTTTTGGACCATAGCAAATATTTTCGTAAATAGATTTTGGGAACGGATTTGGTCTTTGGAACACCATTCCGACTTGAGTTCTCAGTTCGTTCACATTGCAACTCTTGTCGAAAATATTTCTGCCTTCCAAAAATACTTTTCCGTCAATCTTTAGCACAGGCGACAAATCGTTCATTCGGTTAAAAGTCCTAAGCAAAGTCGATTTTCCACAGCCAGAAGGTCCAATTAGAGCAGTAATTTTGTTCGTCTGCACTTCCATATTTATATTTTTCAGGACGTGGTTATCAGCGAACCACAAATTCAAGTTTTCTGTTTTTATTATACTCATCAGTTTCCCTTTCTTATCTATTTTTTCTAATTCTATACCGCATCACCACAGCCAGCGAACTCACTCCAACAACAAGAATTATCAGAATGAAAGCTGAACCATAAGCAATCGGTATTTGGCTCTCGGGATGCACACCCTCGCTAACCAAGGCGTAAATGTGATAAGGCAAAGCCATCACTTCTGAGAGCAAGCCCGTTGGCAAAAATCTGGAATAAAAAGTCACAGCCGTGAACATAATCGGAGCTGTTTCGCCTGCAACTCTCCCGATGCTGATTATCACTCCAGTCAAAATATTGGGCAACGCAACTGGCAAAGAAACCTTCAGAATAGTCTGCATCTTGTTTGCACCCAATCCGTAAGAAGCCTCGATGAAGTCCTGCGGAACTTTGTTGAAAGCCTCGTGAGCGTTGGAAACTATCACTGGCAACACCAACACAGCCAATGTGCAAGCTCCTGCCAACAAACTCACGCCCATGCTCAGCATCTTCACAAATATCGTTAGTCCAAACAGTCCGTAAACGATGGAAGGCACACCTGCCAAAGTATCCAAAGCTATCTGCACCGTACGTTTGAACACACCTTCCTTAGCATAATAAGTGAGATAAGTCGCACTCAAAATCGCCAAAGGCGTGGCGATGACTATCGAAGCCAGAGTCAAAAGAAATGTTCCGAAGATTGCAGGGAAAACTCCGCCTTCCGTCATCTCGTTGCGAGGTTTGGAAAACAAAAACTCCCAAGACAATACGGAAGCTCCGCGAAAAAGAACATCAGCCAAAAATATAAGCAAAAACACACAGGTGACTGCAATACACACTATCAAAAGGGCTTGCCCCAATTTGCCTTTGCTGTCTCTATTCATCATGCTTCCACCCCTCTATTGGATAAGTAGTTCGCCAGCAAAACCAATCCGAAACATACTACGAACAAAATCATACTGATAGCGAACAAAGCATGATAATGGCTGGAACCTATCACAGTTTCGCCCATCTCAGCGGCGACTGTAGCGGGCATCGGACGCACAGGACTGAAGATGCTTTTGGGAATTATCGCCGAGCCTCCTGCCAACATCACCACTACCATCGTCTCTCCCACAGCTCTACCGAGACCAAGTACCAACGACTTCAAAATTCCGCTTTTGGCAGCAGGGACAACCACTTTCACGGTTGTTTCCCACTTGTTTGCTCCCAAACCCAATGAGGCTTCTCGCAAAGAGTTTGGCACTACGGAAAGGGCATCTTCGGTTACGGAACAGATAATCGGCACAACCATTATTCCCAGCACTATCGAAGTTGTGAATAGATTCAGCCCGATGTCAGCTCCCAAATAGTTTTGCACAAACGGTGACAGAACAACCATACCGAACAATCCGTAAACTACAGACGGTATTCCAGCTAACAATTCGATGGTCGGCTTAATGATTTCACGAAACTTGTTCCCTGCAAACTCAGCCAAATAGATGCCCGAGCCAAGTCCCAAGGGGATTGCAACAACCATCGCTCCCACCGTTACCACGAGAGAACCAACTATAATCGCACCTATTCCAAATATCGGCTCACTCGCTGTCGGTCTCCATTCGGTATTGAAAATAAAATCTCCGAAAGACACCGCATTGAACACCCTAACTCCCTCTCCGAACACGCTGAATACTATTCCCAAAAGAGCCAACACAACACTCACAGCCGACAAATAGACTACAAAATCAAACAATTTTTCTTTTTTTTTCACGGTTTTAAAATATCCTTAACGTTATACAATTCAAATTAGTTAATCTCAACAAACCCTTGTTTAGCCACGATTTTTTGACCTTTTGCAGATTTCACAAAATCCAAATATTTCTTAGCCATGCCCTCAGGTTGCCCATTGGTGTACATTTGCAGAGATCTGGAAATGGCATATTCGCCAGACTTGATAGCTTCTTTGCTAATCTTCACTCCATCAACATTCAGGACGTTCACTTCAGGAATGATGTAGCCGTAACCAATGTAACCTATGGCACCTTCAGTAGATTTTACACTCGTAACCACTGCGTTGTTTGAGCCCAAGTTCAAAGCGGAAGCGATAATTTCTTCCTCATGCATCACTCTCTTCTCAAAAGTCTCAAATGTACCAGAAGAGGCATCTCTGCTGATAACAACAATCGTCTGGTCGCTACCACCAAGCTGTTTCCAGTTGGTATATTCTCCGCTATATATTTTCCTGAGGTCGTCCAAGCTAATCTCAGCAACACTGTTGCCTCTATCTGTGATAACTGCAATCCCATCAAACGCCACTATGTGCTGAACTAAGTCTATATTAGCTTCCTTAGCTTTTTTTATTTCCTTGTCTTTAGCCAAACGTGAAGCATTGCCAATATCAACAGTTCCTTCCAAAACGCTGACTATACCCACGGAAGAGCCTCCACCACGAACGCTCACATCTGCGTTGTCGTTTTCTCCCATGAACGCTTCTGCTGTGGATTGAGCTATTGGCAATACGGTTGTAGAGCCTGCTATCGTAACTTTCTCCACATTCTTGCCACAACCAAAAATTCCCATTAAACTCACGATTAACAAAATCATAATTTTTTTCATTTCGTTTTCTCCTTAATTTTACATACATTAGTCGAAAATTGATTTCAACTTTCTATAACTATTATACGTTCGAAATGTTAAAATTTTATAAGAGTTTTGTTAAGATTTGGTTAAACATAAAAAAACGCCTCAAAATCAAAATTTCGAGACGTTTCTATAAAATAGTTTTAGTTAAAATTCATAATCTGGCTTTTCACCTTTGGTTATCACATCTTGCCCAACGACACACTTTTGCACACCGTCAATATCAGGCACGTGATACATGATGTCCAACATACTTTTTTCCATGATAGACCGCAAACTGCGTGCACCCAGCTTCTGCATCAGTGCCAATTCAGCAACCTTCTCCACAGCTTCTTCCGTCAGCACCAAATCCACGCCTTCCAAAGCAAACAAAGCCTGATATTGCTTGACCAAAGAGTTTTTTGGCTCCGTCAAAATGCTCACCAAAGCTTCCTTGTCCAGCCTGTCAAAAGTCGTCACCACGGGCAATCTGCCTATCATCTCGGGGATAATCCCATAACGCAAAATGTCCTCATAGTTGACTTGATGCATAAGCTCTTCTTTCTGCTCGGTGGAAATTATCGTGGAATCGAAACCGATATTTTTTTTGTTTACTCTGTTTTTGATAATCTTCTCGATACCCGCAAAAGCTCCGCCCACAATGAACAAAATATTCGTGGTATCAATCTGAATAAACTCTTGATTAGGATGCTTGCGACCACCTTTTGGCGGAACGTTCACTATAGTCCCTTCCAAAATCTTCAAAATTGCTTGTTGCACACCTTCTCCCGAAACGTCTCTGGTAATGCTAGTACTCTCAGACTTGCGAGCAATTTTATCTATCTCATCAACATAGATGATGCCCTTTTCAGCCTTGGCTACATCGTACTCAGCGTTTTGCAAAAGCCTAACCAAAATATTTTCGACGTCCTCACCGACATAACCAGCTTCCGTCAGGGTAGTTGCATCGGCTATAGCAAAAGGCACTTTGAGTAATTTTGCCAAAGTTTGAGCGATGTAAGTTTTTCCCGAGCCAGTAGGACCAAGCATCAAAATATTGCTCTTTTCTATCTTCACATCTCCGTCTTGCTCAGCTTTCCACACTCGCTTGTAGTGATTGTAAACAGCCACGGCGATAGTCTTTTTAGGACCATCTTGCCCAATGACATATTCGTCCAAATGCTTTTTTATCTCTCCGGGAGTTGGCAATTTCTCAGTGTTCTCACCAACATTCTCAGTCACTTTTTCTTCCTCGGCAAAGATGTTGGCACAGTGGGAAACACACTCGTTGCAGATAGCAACATCGGCAACCCTAATCAGCCGTCTGTCTTCAGATTCGCGTTCACCGCAAAAAGAACATCTTTTCGAATCAAATTCAGCCATATTAATTTTGACTCCTATTTACCATCACTTTGTCGATGATGCCGTACGCCTTGCTCTCGTCCGCCGACATAAAAAAATCACGATTTGTATCTTTCTCAATTTGCTTTAGCGATTTGCCAGTATGCTCTTTCAAAATTCCGTTGAGCTTATCGCGAACCTTCAAAATTTCCGCAGTGTGTATCTCAATGTCGCTCGCTTGACCTTGCATACCACCCAAAGGCTGATGAATCATCACGCGGGAATTTCGCAGTGCAAACCTCTTGCCAGCTGCTCCTCCTGCGAGCAAAACCGCAGCCATGGAACAAGCCTGACCTATGCAAATAGTGGAAACCTTGGGAGCAATAAATTGCATCGTGTCATAAATCGCCAATCCAGCAGTAACAACACCACCAGGCGAATTGATGTAGAGATAAATGTCCTTATTGTGGTCTTCGCTCTCCAAATGCAACAGCTGAGCACACACCAAGTTCGCAACGTTGTCATCAATCTGCGAGCCAATGAAAATAATTCTATCTTTGAGAAGACGCGAAAAAATATCGTACGCTCTCTCCGTGCGTCCAGATTGCTCCACCACCATGGGTACAAAAGACATTATTTATCCTCTTTTTTTGCTTCTTCTTTGGGAACTTCGGTCTCTTTTTGCTTATCTTCAGGAGTAACAACAACCATTTTTTTGATAATTTTATCCACAATTTTGTTATCCAGTGCAGGAGCAAAATATTTTTCTTCATCAGCGATACTGGCTTTATATTTTTCTTTGTAATCAGCCAATTCCATCTTCATGCCACCAGCATTAAAAGTAATGAACTTTTCTTTTTCCGCATCTGTGAGCTTCACGCCAAGACTTTCTCTAAAAAATTCCATCACATACATCTCTTTGAGTTGAGCCTCTGCCATACCAACGAACATCGGCATAATGCTACTCAATTGAGATTTATACGCCTTAGCATAAGGTTGTGACATTTGCTGAGCATACTGATGCACCAACTCTTGAGGAACTTCCAAGTCATTGACTTTGGCCAAACCAGCCACCATCGCTTGCTTCTTCAGAGCCATATTTTCCACATCCATTCTTGCTTTCATATCATTTTTGATGTCAGCTTTCATAGATTTCAAATCTTCAAATCCAGCATCCTTAGCGAACTCGTCATCAATTTTTGGCAATTCCAATCTCTTGATAGCGGTAATCTTCAGCTCCACATCTTTCATGTCAGAGCCATCTTTCTCTTTGCTATAGTCCATTTGCGAAGCAAGCTCATCACCAACTTTCACACCTTTCAAATCTTCTTCAAATTTCTTGCCATAAGGAGTGCTACCGTAAATGAAATTCCTCTTGAACTCTTTTCCGCTCTCCACAAACTTCATGTCCGCATAAATGGTGTCGCCCTTTTTGGGATTAGCATCAATATCAACAGATTGAGCCAATTTGTATCTTAGGTTTTCCAGTTCGCTGTTCACTTCTGTGGCTCCAACTTTTTTCTCCTCGAAAACCATTTCCACGCCTTCGTAGTCAACTTTCTCGATTTTCGGTGCGACCTCATACGAATATTTCACTGTCAATTCCGCATCAACCTCGCCACTAATATCCACAATGTTCCCAGGTGTCAAAGGCTTAATCTCCAATTCATCCACAACATTTTTATATTGATCGGAAGCAAAATCTTCCTTAAATTGCATGGCAATCGACTCGCCGTATTTTTCCTTAATCATCGATAAAGGTGCTTTACCCTTTCTGAAACCTTTGATATTCACCATCTTGGAATATTTTTTCAAAGATTTTTGATACTCCGCATTCACCAAATCAGACGGAAAAATAACCGTCACTTCCCTCTTACATTGACTAATTTCTTTAAGTTCAATATTCATCAAAACTCCTACTCCTGTAGTCTAAAATCATAAAAAAAATCATTTCTCCATCTCAAGAAAACAAAGAGAAATGAAAATGGTGCGAGAGGAGGGACTCGAACCCTCAAGAGCGTAGCTCGCTGGATTCTAAGTCCAGTGCGTTTACCAATTTCACCACTCTCGCTATCTATACAAGCAACGCCACATAGCAATCAAATTAACCCCACAATTTAAGAAAGCCCCTTGATGTCAAATACTTTTTATAACAAAGCTACCGACCTTCAAGAGGCTCTAAAATTAAAACTTAATCAGCTCAAATATTACTCTTTGTCTTTCTCTTCCATTAGCTTTTGAGCCAAATCGGGTTGCAAAATCTGATAATGAGAAAACTTTTGGATAAATCTGCCTCTACCCTGCGTAAGTGATTTGAGAGTTGGGAAATAACTGAAAAGTTCAGATAGTGGCAACAAAGCCTCTATCACCTGATTTTTCCCTTTCTGGTTCATCCCGTTCACCACACCTCTGCGAGAAGACAAATCGCTAATCACATCGCCCATATATTGGCTCGGAATATTGATTTCCACATTGTGAATAGGCTCCAAAATCACTGGATTGGCAGCTACAAACCCCTCCTTGAGAGCCATCGATGCTGCTGTCTTGAAGGCAGCCTCACTCGAATCCACTGTGTGATATGATCCGTCGTAAACCTCCACACTGATGTCCGTAACAGGATAGCCAGCTACAATTCCCTTGGCGATGGTCTCTTTCAGCCCTTTCTCGATAGCCGGAATAAATCCCTTGGGAATAACCCCTCCAACAATCGACGAAATAAACTTGAAGCCTTCTCCACGCTGCATAGGCGAAACCCTAAAATACACCTCGGCAAACTGACCTCTGCCACCAGACTGCTTTTTGTGACGATAGTGGCTCTCAGATTTTTTGCTAATCGTCTCCATGTACGGAACTCGAGGCTCGAGCAAATCACATTTGACGTTATACGAACTTTCCAACCTCTTTTTGATAAGGTTTAGTTGCGTCAAGCTGATGCCAGACAAAACGGACTGCCTTGTCATTTCGTTATAGTCCAAATGCACGGTTTTGTCTTCCTGAAGCACCTTTTCCAAAACTTCTCCGAGTTTATTCTCATCCTCTTGAGATTCGGGAAGGATAGTCCGCCACACATACGGAGATGGCAAATTCGGAGGAACAACCATCAAGCTGTTGTCCGCAGTGAGCGTGTTCAGACTTTGGCAATCTTTCAACTTCACCAAAACTCCCACTTGCCCCGCTGCAAGCTCCTGAACATCTTTCCGCTTTTTGCCCACAGTCACAAACATAGAGCCGATTTTCACCTTACTACCTATCTCTGGGACATACAAAGTGTCGCCCGATTTCAAAGTGCCACACATCACTCTAACGTAGCAAACAGTTCCCACGGAACCCTCGGAAACTGACTTGAAGATATAAGCCAAAGTAGGTACAGTCTCACTGGCTTCCACTTCGGTTTCCTCACCGTTTTTGTACACCTTAATCTTGTTGTCGTCCAGCGGAGACGGAAGCTCCCTAATCAAGCAATCCATCGTAACTCGCACAGCTTTGTCTTCCACCGAAGAACACGCAAATACAGGAGTGATGAGACCTTCTCGGATTCCCGATTTCAAGCCTTCCAAAAGCTGATTTTGGTCTAACTCGCCCTTTTCCAAATAAATATCCAACATCTCTTCGGAAGTCTGTGCAACAGCTTCGCTGAGAACATCAAACGCAGTGGCAACATTGTCTTTCATCTCGGCGGGAATCTCCACCTCTTTCCCATCAATATAAGCCTTCTGCTTAATCAGATGAACCACGCCTTGGAAATCTCCACCTTGACCGATGGGAATGCAAATTGGAGCAGGCGAAAGATTAGAATGCTCACGAATTTCCTGCAAAACGTGGTCAAAATTCGCATCTTTCTGATCCATCTTGTTGATAACTATCGCTTTGCAAATCTCTGGCTTAACCTCGAGCTTCCCAATAGCAAGCTCCAATCCAGCCTGAAATCCAGCAGTAGCGTTAGCAAAAATAATCGCAGATTCCGCAGCTTTGGTCGAAACCATTTGCTCCCCAACGAAATCGGGATTTCCGGGCGTATCTATCAAATTTATCTTTGTCCCTTTCCACTCGAACTGAGCTAAAGACAAATTTATAGAACTCTTTTGCTCAATCTCCTGAGCAGTAAAATCCATCACCGTATTGCCGTCTTCCACCTTGCCAGCTCTACCTATAACGCCTGCATCTGCAAGCACTTGTTCACAAAATGTCGTTTTACCCGACCCTTGGGCTCCTACCAAAAAAAAGTTGCGAGTTTCTTTCATTTTTAGTTTCACTCCTTCCGTAGAATGCTCACATTCAGACGGCATCCTAACTTGATTTGTCCGAAACTTAGTTTCCGTTAAAAAAAGGTCAAGGTGTTTTTGTTATAGTCGTCCAAAATATAAATTCCTTGCCATTTCAGTGCATAAAAAAACCGCCTTATCGGCGGTTTAAATGTATTCTATTTAATGTTGTAATTATCTATAAACTTCTGCAAATGGTGTATTCGTGTGGGATGACGCAATTTGATGAGAGCCTTGTTCTCTATCTGACGAATTCTCTCTCGGGTAACGTTAAAGATGCTACCAACCTCTTCCAATGTCCGATGATAACCATCATCTATCCCAAAACGCAAGCGTAAAATTTTTTCCTCTCTTGGAGTGAGAGTTCTGAGTACCTCATCAATCTGCTTTTTCAGCAACGTCCGCTCAGCCACTCTCTCGGGAGCTATCGTGCTAATATCCTCAATAAAGTCGCTCAACACCGTCTCTTCGCTACTGTCGTTCCCCACAGGCTTATCCAACGAAACCGTATCTGGAGTGAAAGACATTATCGTCTTGACCTTATCTGGCGTCAAATCAAGCTCCTCGGCTATCTCCTTGATGTACGGCTTGCGACCCAACTTCTGCTCCAATCGCCTTTCCGTCCGATTGAGCTTGTTAATCAACTCAATCATATGCACTGGAATCCTAATCGTCTTCGCTTGGTCGGCAATCGCTCGGCTGATGGACTGCCTAATCCACCAAGTGGCATAAGTGGAAAACTTGTAACCCTTGCGATAATCGTACTTCTCCACAGCGTTCATCAATCCGTGATTTCCCTCTTGTATCAAATCCAAAAAATCCAAACCCTTGTTGTTATAACGTTTGGCAATACTAATCACCAACTTAACGTTCGCCTCAATCATCTTATTTTTGGAAATTTCCTTCACATGCTCGCCCTTGTTGATTTTTTCCAAAATATCCAACATCTCGGAAGATTTGAGCTTCGTTTCCAACTCCACACGTCTCATCTTGCGACGAGCGTTTTTTATCTTCCGCAAAACTTCCACAAAAACTTCTGGATCAACACCAGTTTCTTCGCCAACTGCTTTGAGGTCTTCTTCAGATTTCTGAGCTTGACGCCCGTATGAACAAATTTCGTTTACAGTATAAGTCTTAACTTTGGCAATTTCTTTGATAGTTTGCTTGCTCTCGATAATCCTCTCTGCCAAAGAGTTAATCCGATAAATTGCTCTGGAAATCATCTTTTTGTTGAACTTCATAGTCTCATAAATTTCAACAATTTGAACACGCAACTTGTCGATTTCCTTGTCTATCTTCTTTTGCTCTTTCTCTTCAACATTTTTGTACTTGTCCAGCATCTCGCCGATAGCCTTGAATTTCTTTTCAATCTTATCCAAATTCTTGGAAAATTCCTCAAAAGTTTCCTCGGTACGCTCCTTGTCCATCCAACTCTCAAAATCCAACTTCAAAATCTGTTCCAACTTAATTCTGCCTTCGGTGTAGCGAATTTTGAAATTCTGAAACTCCTTGAGAGTGCTACCAGAAATAAAAATAAACTTGTTGATTTTGATTTGCCCTTCTTCGATTTTCTTGGACAACTCCACTTCGCCTTGCTTATCCAAAAGAGGTATCTTCCCAATCTCCTTCAGATACATCTTCACAGCATCATCAAATCGCTCAATCCTGCGTTTCTTCTGAGTTTCCTTTACTTTAACCTGTTCACCAGCTTCCTTCGTTTGAGTCTCATCAACAGTCTTAATTCCTCTGCCAGCCAATTCCTCAACAATATCATCGACCGCATCAATAAACAAAGGTGTATTGGGCAAAATTTCGTAAAGGTCCTTATAGGTGATATAGCTTTCTTTATATCTTTTGCAACGAGCAACAATTTTTTTGACATACTTAGAGTAAATTTCCATTTATTCCTCAATTTTTTGAATTAGAATTTTGAACACAATCCTCTCAGATTAGGAGTGCCAATATCCAAAAATGATACTTTTTTGTAAAGAAAATTAACCGTTAAACGGTAATTTGTTTGTTTTCTCCGAATAAAGCAAGTCTCTCCAAAAGTAGCCCATTGGTAATTTTCTCCATAGGCATCGCCAAGGTGTATAGATATTCGCCACTTTTGTCGGAATCAATTTTGACCAAGATTCCCAAAGAAATCAGCTTTTCCAATACTGACAAAACAAGAGCTTTCTGCAAACGCAATTTTTTGGACAACTCTCCCAATTCCACATGACAATCCAGCGAATTAAAATTTTTGCCGATTAGCCTGACAATCTTGGAAGACAGATTGAATGTCTGCTTGAAGCTCATATTCGTTTGAATGGTGACACCGTAGTAGATGTTGTAATTTTCCAGCACAAAAGAAAACTCCGCTCCGTACAAAATAATCATCCAACTGGTGCGAATCCAAATCAAAAACAGAGGTATCGCCGCAAAGCTACCATAGATAGCGTTGTAGGAAGAAATCCCGATTTGCAGCCACAAATAGATGTACTGCGTAATTTGGTAGAGCGAACCAGCCATCACTCCAGCAATCACGGCGTATTTGAATTTCACCTTCCGATTTGGCATATATAGATACAAAAATGTAAACAAAATCCAGATGATGAAATACGGCAAAATCTTGACGGGTACGCTAAGAGCAGAATCCAAAATTTCCCCAAGATAGCCAGTAGCAGATACTTTTCTCAGTTGCGAACTAACAAAAATGGTTGCACTGGCGGAAGTCGCAAGCAGAATTGGCAAGATGACTACCACGGAAAAATAATCGGCTATCATTTTGGATAGATTCCGAAATTTTTTCACGTCCCAAATCCGATTGAAAATGCTCTCGATTTGCCAAAGTATGGAGAGCAAACTCCAAAACAAAAGCCCCAAACCGATACCAATCATTACGCCACCTTTTGTTCTTTCCAAGAGATTTTGGGCAAAACCAAAAAACTTTTGCAAGATAATCTCTTGTTGTGGCACTTGAGCGATTATTTGTTCACGCAAAAAATTTTCCACTCCAAAACCTTTCGCTACTCCGAAAGCCAGAGCCAAAATCGGAACAAATCCAAAAATGGTGTATAGAGTAAGAGCCGAGGCGTGAAATTGGCAATTATTATAAACATAACCCCTTAATGCCAAAGGAAATAAGTTGAAATATCGCCATTGCGGTTCCTTGAAAAAAAGTCGCACCTTAGCGACGAAATTCTTATACCAACTATATTTAATTTGCATACAAATCTATGAATCGGAAATTGACCGAATCAAACAATCCTTTATCGCTAATTTTTATTTCGGGAATGACCAATAATGTGAGGAAAGACAAACTCATATACGAAGAAAAAAGAGGCGAACCTGCATTTCGACTAAGCTCTTCCAATTTTCTGTAACTTTTGGCAACTTCCGAATACGGCAAATTACTCATGATGCCACCCACAGGCAACGGCAAAATGAACTCCGTGTCTCCATCCACAAAAACGATGCCACCCTTGTTTTCAGTTATCATCTCCATCGCTCGTAAAATATCGGCATCGTTAGTCCCAACTGCCAAAATATTGTGGCTATCGTGTGCCACGCTACTGGCAATAGCACCTTTTTGCAAGCCAAAGCCCTTTACAAAAGCTATCGCCGGTTTCGCATTATCCTGATAGCGATTCAGATTGACAATCTTCAGCAAATCTCTATCCACATCACAAACCACCTTCCCGCTTTCCACTTTCGGCTCAACTTCTATCCGCTTGGTCAAAACCTGATTTTCCACCAATTCTATCACGTTAATTTTGCCCACTTGGCAAGGCACATCCAAATTCGTTGGACATTTAGCTACAAAATTATTGATGATTTCAGGCTCTCTGTACTGCAAAATTTCTTGCCCTTTTTCAAAAACAACTTCGCCGTTTATCACTGTTCGCAGAACATCGAAATACTGCAAATCTTCCATCTCAATGAAGTCCGCTGAATCACCAACCTGCAATAGTCCAACATCCATTCCGTAGTGCTTCACGGGGTTAACGCTCACCATTTGCAACACCTTGAAAATCCCAATTCCTCTTCGCACAGCTTTCTGCACCAGCAAGTTCATATGACCGCGAAGCAACACATCAGGATGGACATCGTCGGAACAAAACATACAATTCTCAAAATTGTCATGACCGATAGGAATTAAATCGTCAAAATTTTTGACCGCAACGCCTTGTCGCATCTGAATCTTCATCCCATACTCTATCTTCTCCAGAGCTTCCTCAATCGTCACACATTCGTGGTCGGTGGAGATGCCAGCATCGATGTATTTTTTGGCGTCGTCTCCGCGAAGCTCGGGAGCATGCCCATCCACCAATTTCCCATATTTCTTCGCCATATCCAACTTAGCCTTCACCTTGGGAGTCATGTTGATAACGCCAGGGAAATCCATAAATTCGCCCAAATATTTAAGCTCATCCATCTTCATCAACTCTTCCAATGTGTTCGCATCGAGATTGGCTCCCGAAGAATCGAAATCCGTGGCAGGTACACAAGAAGGAATGCCAAAAAAAATCTTCAAAGGCGTTTTTTGGCTTTCTCTCAACATATACTTTACTCCGTCAATCCCCGCTACATTGGCAATTTCGTGACAATCGGAAACCGTGGCAACCGTGCCAAATCGCACCAAAAGTCTGCCAAATTCAGCTGGAGTCAGCATGGAAGATTCGACATGAATGTGAGAATCTACAAATCCAGGTAGCAAAAAATTGTCATAATCTTTGCCATCCTCTTCGATAATGGAAGCAATTCTACCGTTCTCAACTTCAATAACACCAGGGAAAACTTTCTTTTTTATAGGGTCAACAATGTTACCACAAAAACGACTCATTATTACCTCCATCAATTTAGTGCACTATTTTTCATCCACAAAGTTGGCAAATTTTTATACCTCATACCTGACTGTCAATTTTCTTTCGCTCTTAATTTTGAAAAATGTGAGGGTATTTGCAATTTTTGTACTCTTTAGCTTTACAAGTAAGAATATTTTTGATAAATTCGACGTAGTTAGTTTGTCAGAATTTCCAACACAACTTTTGATAAATCAAATTATTCTACACATATAAGGAGAAAGAATTGTCAGCAGATAAAGTAAGTAAAAGAACCGAAATGAAGTTTGAGAAGTTTTACACTCAGACTTCTGGTCTGCTGTACAACTACATCCTGAAAAGAGTACGCGATAACGAGAAAAGTTTGGACATTATGCAAAACGCCTATCTCAAAACTTATCCCGAATTTGAAAAGCTCGAATTTCCCAAAAGCTACCTTTATAAAGTTGCTTATCATATGATAATTGACAATAGCAATCGGAATAAGAAAGAGCAAAATTTGAAAGAAACACTGCAATTTCAGCCCAACCACAGCGACAGAAATCTCTATCTGAGAATGCAAATCGATAAAGCTTTGGACAAGCTCAAACAAAAAGACAGAGACATTTTCGAGCTGAAAACTTTCCAAGGGTTTTCTTATAAACAAATTTCCGACATCACTGGATTAACCTCAAAAGCTGTGGAGAGTGTTTTGACGAGAGTGCGGAACTTTTTGCGAGAAGAACTAAAAAATTTGAGGGAATTCGGCTATTTGCGTTCTCTTACTGAATGTAACGACGAACAAATCGATACGGAAAACGAATAAGGAGGTAAGCAAGATGAAAAAGATTTGTGATAACCTAAATAAATATTATGACAATGAGTTAAGCATAGAGCAGCGTGAGAAATTCGCAACTCATCTGAATAACTGTCCCGAATGTCAAACTAATCTGAAATTTCTCAATGACATAAAAAACATCGGTATATATAACATCGCAGAACCTCCTGTTTTTGAACAAACAGCTTTCTTGTCCCGCATTTCTTCGTTGCACGATTTCGGCTATCTCCTATGGCAAAAATTCGCCATTGCAGCTTGCTTTATCTTGTTCGCTATTGTCGGTAGCTTTGGTGGTCATTACTTCTCCAACGATTACGCTAATGAGCTGAATTTGGACAACAATTCCATGTACTCATATCTGGAGGAAAACTTATGAAAAAGTGGCTGATTTACGGGCTGTTGGTTTGTTCCTTAATTTTTAACGCTATTTTTATCATCGGAGCTTACAAATGTCGAGGAAGAATGCCTATGCAGCCTCCACATAGAATGAAGCCTCCAAAAAAAGATGTCATGCGTGAATTTTTTGAGCAAAACAGAGAGGAATTGCTCAGGGATATGAAAGAGTATCGAAAGATTAGAGAGCAACTTGCCGACAGAATGTTCGACAATAATACCAAAATAGAAGAGATGATAATCTTAGGCGATTCACTAATAAAAATAACCGTTAAACGAGAAAAAAACTTTGTAAGATGTTTGATAGACTATCAAAATAAAAAAAAGTAAAGAGGAAATTGCTACCTTGAAAGGAGGAAAAATGAAAAGTATTATAATTGCTGCTTTAATGCTCATTGTCTTTGTTTCTGCATTTGCTTTTGGATCAAATTGTGGAACGAGGAGTTGCGACAGAAATGGCAAAAGAAATTCATCTTGTTGTGCTTACTCATGCACAGACAACGGATTTGAGAATTGCCCAGAGTACAAAAGTGAGACCAAGTAATTTAGAAATTGAATTACTTATTCATAACAATAAAACTACTAGTAGAAAGAAGCGTATACAATAAAATAAAGGAAATAAAGATATGAAAAAGTTTGGATTTATACTCATGGCTCTGTGCATAGCAACTTCTGCTTTCGCATTTGGACCTGATGGAGATGGAAATAAACATAAAAACAATGGTAGAAATCGTGATGGTCACCAAATGATGGACAAAAAATCTGGTATGTGTTCTGGATACTCAATGTTCGACGATGTAGATCTGAGCCAAGAACAAAAAGACAAGATGAAAGCTATTCGCAAAAAAAATCGTGACCAAGTTTTCGAGATTGATACAGATATTCAAAAAGTTAAAATCGACAAAAGAGTTAACATGAAAAAGCACGATTTTGCCAAAGCAAAAAGTAACGTTAAAAAAATTAGCGAACTAAGAGGCAAAAAAGAAGCACTAAAAATCGACATGATGCAAGATTGCTATAACGTGTTGACCAAGGAACAAAAAGCAAAACTTTAACCTTATAGTTGAGTTAAAAGCCACTCTTTTTCTGAAGAACTTTTGAGTGGCTTTTTTGTTTCTATTTTCCCTTTTTGGCACTCTACAAATTGGACTGCTAAAAACAATTTGACAAAAATTTCTCTTACCAAATCTTGTCTCAAGATTACTAATAATTTTAAATAAGGAGTAAACATTATGGCAAAAGGTAAATTATCTATTCATACCGAAAACATCTTTCCTATTATCAAAAAGTGGCTCTACTCCGAGCATGATATTTTTTTGAGAGAAATCATAGCCAACGCGATTGACGCCCTATCCAAACGCGAGGCGATGGACAAAAAAGTTGGTAAGAAGGAACTGAAAGTCAAAATAGAAATCGACAAAGACAATAAGTGCATCAAGGTGATAGACACTGGCATCGGAATGACAGCTGACGAGATAAAAAGATACATCAACCAAATAGCTTTTTCTGGTGCAGAAGATTTTGTGGAAAAATACAAAAACAAAGACATCATTGGGCATTTCGGATTGGGATTTTATTCCAGTTTCATGGTTTCCGACAAAGTGACCATTGATTCTCTTTCCTACCAAGAGGGTGCAGAAGCTGCCGCTTGGGAATGCGAAGGCGAAACCGAATATAAAATGATCAAAGGTAGCCGTACCACCGTTGGGACTACCGTGAGCATCTACCTGAACAACGACAGCAAAGATTACATCGAGAGCTACAAAATCAAAGATATTTTGGACAAATACTGCACATTTATGCCTTATCCGATTGAGTTTGAGGACAAAGTCATCAATCAAAAAGAGCCTCTGTGGGAAAAAGACCCAAAAGAAGTGAAAGAAAAAGAGTACAAAGAGTTTTATAAAGAGTACTTTCACGATTGGCAAGAGCCTCTGTTTTGGATACATTTGAACATCGATTATCCGTTCAATTTGAAAGGAATTTTGTACTTTCCCAAGCTGGATATTCACGCCATGCGTAACACGGGGATGGTTAAACTGTTCTGCAATAGAGTGTTCGTTGCCGACAACGTGAAGGAGCTTTTACCAGAATTTCTCCTCTTGCTCAAAGGTGGCATCGACATTCCTGATATTCCGCTGAACGTCTCCAGAAGCTTTTTGCAACACGACAAAGAAGTGCAAAAGATTACTGGATATATCATCAAAAAAATCGGTGATGAACTGAAGCGACTTTTTAACGATGACCGCAAGAAGTACGAAAAAATTTGGGAAGACATTCAAAAATATGTGAAATACGGTGTGCTTACTCAGGAGAAATTCTTTGAGAATTGCAAAGAGATTATTTTGTTTCAAACGACTGACAAAAAGTGGCTTTCGCTTTCGGAACTAATTGCCGAGCAAACCGAAGAAAAAAAGAAGGTGCATTACACAACCGACGCCAACTCTCCGTATATAGAAATTCTAACCAAAGAAGGCAACAAAGTCGTTTTGGCGGACGAACTTTTGGACAATCACCTCTACCAAAAATACGAAATGGCGGACAACAATTTGAGCTTTACCAGAGTGGACGCACAAGTCGCTGAAAGTATGGTGGACAAAGACACCGTGGAGGAAATTGACGACAAAGGCAAAGGGGCTTCCGACAAATTGAAAGAGCTTTTTGAAAAGCAACTTGACGACAAAAAAATCACCGTGAAAGTGCAAGCTCTGAAAATGAAAGATATTCCAGCGATGATTGTGTTTGATGAGCAAATGCGTCGCTTTATGGAGATGAACTCCATGATGAACCAAGAGGAAGACAAGATGTCTATTACTGGCTATGAGTTGGTGATAAATTCCAACAACGAGCTGATAAAGAAGTTGGGCAATATGAACGCCAAGACAGACAAAGACAAGATTTCGCTTCTTTGCAGATACATCAACGATTTGGCTCTCATCAAGCAGAACAACTATTCACCAAAGAAGTTGCAAGAGTTTGTAAAAATGAGTTCCGAAATATTAGAAATGATCAATTAATTGCATATAGATCCTTTAAAGGCTATCGTCAATTTTGTGCCAAACACAAATCGATTGACAGATAGTCTTTTTTTTTGGTTTGGATTGAGCATGAAAAAAATAATCCTCTGTTGCCTACTCATCTCAGCTTCCCTCTACGCAAACGAAAAAATCATGAACATCGTTGCTGTGGGAGATATAATGCTCGGAACTTCTTTCCCAGAAGCAAAATATTTGCCTGAGAATGTTGAGGAGCTTCTCCAACCGTTGCACCCAATTTTGCAGAATGCAGACGTTACTTTCGGAAATCTGGAAGGATGCTTCAGCGACACGGCTTCTCCTGTGAAAATCGTGAGAGACAGTAGCAAAGCGTATCTGTTCCGTATGCCGTGCCTCTACGCTGTGGAGCTGCAAAAAGCGGGTTTTGACCTGATGAGCATCGCCAACAACCATTCACAAGATTTCGGAAACGAAGGTGTGGAGACCACCAAATTCTTGATGGATTCATTGGGAATTGCGGTGGCAGGAACCGAAAATTATCCAACTGCAACTATCGTCAGAGATAGCGTCAGATATGGCTTCTGTGCATTCTCCCCCAACAAAGGAACACTCTACATCAACGATTACGAGACTTTGGAAAAAGTCGTAAAGAATTTGAAAAAGCAATCTGATATTGTCATCGTGTCGTTCCACGGAGGAGCGGAAGGCAAAGACTACCAACGCACGCCTGACAGCACGGAAATATTCCTCGGAGAAAACAGAGGATATGTGAGGGAGTTCGCTCGCAAAGCTATTGATGCTGGAGCTGACATCGTTCTCGGGCATGGACCGCACGTTCCCCGAACCATCGACCTCTACAAAAACCGCTTCATCATCTACAGCCTTGGGAACTTCTGCACGTTTGGGCGATTCAACCTGCGAGGTGCAAACGGAATCGCTCCCATACTCTCGCTTCGACTGACCTCACAAGGAGAGTTTGCCAGCGGGAAAATTGTTCCCATAAAGCAATACGGAAGGGGAGTTCCACGGATAGATGCCAAAAAAAGAGCGATACGAAATATGCAAAAGCTCCTCAAAGAAGACGCACCCAACTGTGGATTGCAAATTGACGAAAGCGGAAATATTACAAGGCTAACAGAAAACTAATAGCGAACAATCCCCATATCGCGAGTGGTGGCTGTGATGGTGCGAGCTATCCCCACAAGCGACGAAATATTTTTGGCATAGTCGGTGCGGAGCGGACTGAGAGTGCCGAGGTAACCCGGAATCCCAAACAAATCGTATTTGGCATAAATCAAAACGAACTCACGCCAAGAACTGTCTGGCAAACTATCCCCGAGAATAATTCCCGCTTTATCATTCGGGTCGTTCTCCTGCATAAGTTTGACCAAAATCTCCTGACGACGCATCATTCCAAAAAAATTGAGAATGTTGTTTTTGCTGTCGAACTCGGGCTGTTCCAAGAAAGAGATATTTCCGTCGAAATTCAAGAAATATCCACCCATTTTACTCAGAGCGTTGTACAATTCCCGCAAAAAAAGATTGAGCAGGGAATTCTCCTGATTGTTGGCAGAATCCAGCAGATACTTGGTCTGAATGTCGTAAATCCGAAGCCCTGAGAATTTTTGATTTACATAGCGAGTCAGAGCGTTCAACTGCTGAGTGGTTATTTGATAGTCGCACTTCACGAAAATGGTTTTGTCCAAGCCAGAACTGAGGCTGACAACGAACAGGAGCTTGACTGGAGAAATCTTGAAAACACTCAGATTGCGAAGATATTCGTAGCTAATCTCAGGCTCGGCAACGAAGCACAACTGCCCCACAGAACTTGCCAAAATCTGCAAAATGTAGTCCAACATCGTGGTGGCATCTCGGAAATTCTCGCACACAATTCGCTTGAGCGTGTCCACTTTCTCAAAAGACAAATCGGAAAATTCGTTTTGGCGAACATATTCGCGATAACCGGCAATCGTGGGAATGCGACCTGCGGACGTATGTGGCTGATAAATATAGCCTTTATCCTCCAAATGCACCAAGTCGCTACGAATGGTGGCAGGACTCATGTCAGGGAAATATTTGCTACAAATCGTGCCGGAAGCCAACGGAGTACGACAGATGTAATACTCCCAAATGAGACAATCCAACAGTTTTTTTCGTCTAACACTTTTCTTGTTCATAAATTACGCTACCCTCTTAACCTGATTTTCAGTCAAAAACAAGTAAATTTGACAGTTAGTCAAGAAATTTAGAGTTTGGCGTTGTGGGAAGTTAAAATTGGTTGACAAGATGAGGTATAAAATTCTGATAAAGTAAAAGCTTTAAAAGAAGAGTTACATGAAAAAAAATATTCCATTACAAGTATTGATAGAATTAGAGCCTTTTCTCAAAAATAAATCTAATTTCATAAAATTTCGTAAAAAAAAGGATTGCATCTTAAGTTTTGTTGATAAAGATATTGATTCTGATTTCTATTTCGAAGTAACAAAATATGAATACAAAGCTTCAAAAATAACATACATTGCATCTAAAAAACCAATGAGCCCATTCAATAATGAAAATACTACTCTCAGTGCTCCAATAGAAAACTTAAAACTACAATTTGATAGTTGGTTAAAAATTATTGAAGATTACGATAAAGTACCTGATTATTTCGATGAAGACCCAATACTTAAAGGATATCAAAATGAATTTTTCGAAAATCTTAAACTTCTAGATAATGATGCAGATATTAAACCTTATAACTTCAAACAACAACTAGCAATAGAGAAACATATAAATTCAATCATAGCTACTATAGAAAATGAAAAACAATCTGATGAAACTGTTGAAATTCTAAAAGATTCAAGCAATTTAAAAGATAACATAGGAAAACTAACTAAAGCTGAAACATTCCACAAAATATGCCAAATTTGGGCTAAAATTAGAAAATATAGTTTTCAAACCTTAAAAAATATTATGACTTCAAGTTCAACTAAATTAATTGAATACTCTGTCTCAAAAGGTGTTGAGATACTTTTAAACTCAATTAAAGATAATTTGTAGGAAAAAAAATTTGAAATCCAATAAAATTTTAGTTCTCGTTATTTTGGTTATTCTTACAACAATTCTACTAACATTCAGTGAAATTGACACAAATCACGATAGCAACCGCCCTCGCATGAGAGGAGATCAACGAGTAGCAAAACCAGTCATTTATCTCTATCCAGAAGCTCAAACAAAAATCAAGGTTCAATTGAATTGCGACGGAGAATTGTTTTGCACATATCCCGAATACAATGATGGCTGGGAAGTTACCGCCGAGCCAGATGGCACTCTCCACACCTCTGACGGCAAGGAGTACTCGTATCTATTTTGGGAAAGCATCTCCGACCACGAATGGAACATCGAAGAAGGATTTGTGGTGAAGGGCAGTGAAACGGTGGAATTCTTGGAAAAATCGCTAACCGAATTGGGATTGCAACCCAAAGAATACAACGAGTTTATAGTGTATTGGCTACCCCTCATGCAAGAAAATGAATACAACTTAATCCATTTTGCAGGAGAAGAATACGAAAATCTTGCCAAGCTATCGATAAAACCAAAACCTGACAACATCCTACGCGTTTTTATGGTGTACAAGCCATTAGAAAAGCCGATGAAAATTAAACCACAAAAACTGACAAATTTCAAAAGAGAAGGATTTGTTGTCGTTGAGTGGGGCGGAACAGAGATAGATTAAATGTATAATTTCGACGAATATATCAGACAAAGCGAGCCGACCAAAGCGGAAAAAGCAAAGATTTGGAAAACTGCTATCGGATTGCAAAAAGTAGATGGGCTAACACCTTCAGTTTATTTGCTAGAAAAAGCTAAGCAAAATATCGAAGGAAATATAACCATTTATGAAGTAAAAAACCTGATAAACAATTATTACAAGAAAAGTTTTGTAAGAGAAGGCAAAGATAGGACAGAAGAAGCTGACAAGGTCTCTGCACGAATTGTTGAAATTTTGAGTGAACAGACTTTCACATTTTCTCCAATCGAATATCTAACTATTCATAGACGACTATTCCAAGATATCTACAGCTACGCGGGTAAAATTCGCGATTACAATATTACAAAAAAAGAATGGATATTGAACGGGGAAACCGTTCTATATGCAAGTGCCGAAAGTTTAAAAGCAACTTTAGAATTCGACTTTGAACAAGAAAAAAAATTCAGCTACAAAGGATTAAATCAAAAAGAGATTATCGAACACATTGCGTATTTCGTCAGCAATTTGTGGCAAATTCATATTTTTGGAGAAGGAAACACACGAACAACAGCAATTTTTCTTATTAAATATCTTCGTAAACTCGGTTTTAAAAATGTAGACAATGATTTGTTTGAAAAACATTCATGGTATTTCCGCAATGCACTTGTGAGAGCTAACTATGAGGATTTATCCAAAAAAATTCACAAAACTGAAAAATTTCTGATTGAATTTCTCTCAAACTTATTGCTTGGTGAAAATAATTTGCTTAAAAACAGGAAAATGCATGTCAAATTTGACACTGTAAACACACAAAATGAAACTATAAAACCAAAATCCGACACTGTATATTCAAAAATAAATACTGCAAATGACACTGTACTTCAGTTAATAACATTAAACAACAAAATAACAGCAACCGAAATAAGCGAAAATTTACAAATAAGCTTAAGCACAGCAAAAAGAAGATTAAGAAAACTAAAGGAAGACGGAAAAATTGAGCGAGTAGGAAGCGACAAAACAGGGCATTGGAAAATAATTTAAACTAATTCCCCTGTCAAACTCAACTTCTTAACTCCCTGCAATCCCAACACTTCAACATCCTCTTTTGTTACAGCATCTTCTGGGATTAAGCCAATCACTTCAGATTGAGGAACGATATTTTTTCCTGCAATCATCTCACAAATCGCATCGTAAACTTGTCGCATCGAGGTCTGTTTGTAGTCGGTCAAATTCATAGAAACCTGCACAATGTCCTGCCGAGGCAAATAGATTCCCAACGCTTTAACTCCAACCAATCCCCCACTGCTCTCTCGCAGAGCTTTGACAATTTTTTTGGCTAAAACCAAATCTCCACCAAGCAAATTGACATTGTAGGCTATCAGAAAGTCACGTGCGGAAATCGCAGTTGCTCCAGCTGTGAAATGTTTTTTATCACCAAAATCGTAGCTACCATCTTGCAAACCACAGAAACCACTTTTGCGGAAACTCGCCAGTCTATTTCTGTTTTCAGAATAATCGTAAACCACAGAAGGCACCGCAAACTCTCGCCACAAAATCTCGCCAAGTTCCCTAATCAATCGAATAGCATCCAACATTGACGCACCTTGCAATGGAACTATCGGCAACACGTCCAACGCACCCACGCACGGATGCACACCCTCGTGAGTTCGCATATCCACCAAATCTATAGCCAAAGCCATCATCCTGCGAACTGCGTTCTTTATGGTTTGCTCTGTACCTGATATCGTGAAAACAGAGCGATTGTGGTCAATATCCGCGGAATAGTCCAACAAATTTGCTCCTGCATCAGCTATCGCCTTGGCAATTGCCTCAACCACAGAAGCGTCTCGTCCCTCAGAAATATTGGGGACGCACTCGAACAATTTATCAGACATTCATCAAACTCGCCAATCTCTTCCCTATTTCTTCCAAAAACTCTTTGCCATTCACGACTTTGAGATTATCAGATTCTGCAAACGGAGCTAATTCGCCAGTCATCACACCTTCTTCTATAGTCTGCACGACAGCTTGTTCCAGCTTCCGAGCAAAATCAACCAACTCATCGTTGCCATCCAACTGACCACGCTTGCCCAAAGCACCACTCCACGCATAGATGAGTGCCGTGGAATTGATGGAGACCTCCGCACCTTTCAGGTACAAATAGTACAAATCTTGCACCGTGCCGTGAGCAGCGTCATAAAGGAAATATCCGTGAGGCGACACCAACACCGAACTCATCATCGCCAAAGAGCCGTAGGCGGACGCCAACATATCGCTCATCACATCGCCATCGTAATTTTTGCAAGCCCAGAGCACTCCGCCCTCGGACTGCATCACTTTGGCAACCGCACCGTCTATCAAAGAGTAGCGATATTCTATGCCCAAAGCAGAAAATTTCTCGCGATATTTTTCGTCATACAACTCTTGGAACACATCCATAAAGTGATGATCGTAGGTCTTGGAAATCGTATCTTTTGCCGAAAACCACAAATCGACTTTTTGGTCTATTGCATACTCAAAACAGCTGATAGCGAAAGAAGTGATGGAAGCGGTCAGATTGTGCATTCCTTGCAAAACGCCAGTGGATTTGCCATCGAACTCTACAATCAGTTCCCGAGTCTCCACACCTTTATCATCCGTGAAAACAACCTCAGCCTTACCAGGCTTGTTCACGAAAATCTCAGCGTTCTTATAAACGTCGCCATAAGCGTGACGCCCAATGATTATCGGCTTTTTCCAGCTACGAACAGACGGACGCACATTGCCCACGATTATCGGCTTGCGGAAAACTGTGCCATCCAAAATCGCCCGAATAGTTCCGTTCGGACTCTTCCACATTTTTTTCAAATCGTACTCTTTCACTCTGGCGGCATTCGGCGTAATCGTCGCATTCTTCACCCCAACCTTGTGCTTTTTCACAGCCTCAGCAGACGCAAAAGTCACCTCGTCATCCGTGTTGTCCCTATTTTTGATGTGCAAATCGTAATACTCCGTGTTCAGCTCCACATACGGCTTAATCAGAATGTCCTTTATCATAGGCCAAACCACACGAGTCATCTCGTCACCATCCATCTCCACTATCGGATTTGCCATAATTATCTTGTTCATCTATCTTTGCTCCTTAAAATCAATTTATCAATACAATCTTGGGAAATCACTCATTGTCAATATATTCCTATTGAAAACTCCAAACCTGTTGTAGTACCCTTATCTGTATCAACAATTTCACTATCAAAATCAAAAGAACTTATTTCCCATGTATAAGATCCTATCCAATACTTAACATAGCAATCTTTGTAAAAATTACACTGTACCCCTACTTCATACCCTGTTTTGTAATAAATGCCTACGCCAGTAGAAGCAATGAAACCAAGGTTTACAGGAAAAGTTAAATATTTTGTAACATGAAAATCGTTTCGAAACCCACATAAAACTACCCCTCCTTCGTAATCAAAATTTTCTGCTACCGAGTAATGTTTTGTCATATAAAAAACATCAACATTAATAAGTCTATTACCAGTAAATTCAAAAAGGGATTCTCCAATACCAACATAGAAAAACTTCCAAAAACTCCAAACTGCGGCCAAATAAGAAAATTTTAATCCTGCATCAAAAGTCTCTCCAACCGCTAAAAGATTTCCTCTTTTATACAACCTATTTGCTTCTGTTACAACTCCTGTAGCCTTAAAATTCTCTTCACAATATACAATTTCAGGCAAATATTTTATACTTTTTCCAAAAATCATTTCCAATGAATAAACTTCTATAGATGAACTCTTTCCACCTCCCATAAAATCAGAAAATAAATCTTCATTAGGACTATAAGAAATAGAAAAATGTTTCCACCATTCAGGTCCAAAATTATAGCCAAACTCAAATCGTGATCTCTGATCTGTTAAATTATCCTCTAATACATCCCAACCTGAAAAACCATCCCAACCTGCGACATGTAGCACAGATACATAACCAGAATAATTAACATAGATTCTTTTGCTAGTAAATAAATCCTCTTCTTCCCCAATTTTCTCAATATGCAAACTATCACTGATTTCTTGAAAAAATTCCAAAGAATCAACCTCTGAAGCAAATAGCAGAGAAAAGACAAAAAGAAAAATTAGAATTACAATCTTATTCATCAAAATATTTAGGTGTTGCATAGCCTTCAGCGGAAATAACGTCTGTTACGTAAATTTTTGTAATAGCATCTGCTTTTATCCAAACTTTATCGTCCAATTTATCCCAACTCATATACTTGCAATAAACATATAAATTCCGATAATAATCTCCTTCGATTTCACTACTCCAAGTAAATATAGTCAATAAAGAATCGCCACTGCTAACTTTTACACGCTTCATATCATCAGCTTCACTCGATAATAAAAAATAATCACTATTTAAAAAGAAATAGCCTGTCCTACTAGATTTATTGATAAAATAAATTTTAGCTGTAAAAGTGTATTCCTCATTTTCTGCGGAAAGTGAATATTTACAACCGAAAAAAAACAAACAACATGAACAAAAAAATAATATTCTCAAAGGTTTCATCATAATTTTTTCTATTTCTACCTAATCAACTTCAAAAAATCTTTGTCTGCTCTGTATTCATAAAAATCCTCGTCCGACTTTGCATAATCTTTAACAAATTCCGCGTTCACTTTTATAGCTTTCTTCAGATATTTCAGCATCTTGGATTTCTCTTTTTTCAGAGAGTAATAACAAGCAAGATTATACAAAGCCTCACAATATTCCGGGTCAATCTTCAAGGCTTTCTTGGTATATTTCACCCCATCTTCCATCTCTTCATCTCGCTTATAGCAAGCACCCATATTAACATAAATTTGCTTCAAAGACTTATCCTCTATCTCAAAATTATTAACCAAAATTTTATAATATCTCAAAGCTTCTTTATACTTTTTCCTCCGCATGTACAAATATCCCAAGCCTTCATAAGTGTATTTTAGTATCTTCTTATTTTCGCTCTGCAAGAGTTTATTGAAAAAGTGCAACGCAATATCGTCCTTGCCCATTTGTTCAGCAAAAAGACTAAAACCGTAATCAGGAGTGGTGCTAAGAGTTTTTACTTGAGTTGCCAATTTTAAATATTTATCTGTGGAAACAGTATCTTTTGACTCTGTGGCAGACAAGCACATAACATAATATGCGTTCAGACTGTCCGTCCCATTTTTGGCAAATGCCAACGACTTTTTTCCCGTAGAAATAGATTTGTCATAATCACCCATTCTGTAATAAGTTATTCCCAAGTCATAATAACTAGGGAAAAAATCTGGTTCCAACTTAATAGCTTTTTTGTAGTATTCCAACGAACTGCTAAATGCACTCAGAGTGCTATAACAAACTGCCAATCGATAATAGATTTGGAAAGGGTCGTCCTTCTTCTTTTCAGCAATTTTATACTCTTTAACAGCATTGGACAAACTACCTGACTTCTCATACAGCGAACCCAGATAAATGTTCACGTCCACATCACAACTGTCCTGCTCCCGCAGAGATTTGAGCAAACGAAAACTCTGACGATATTCTCCAAGATAGTAATTGCACTTCGCCTCAAGCAAAACTACAGAGGGATAGCCCTTTCGCTCATCTCCAATTTTGCCAAGCAATTCCAAAGCCTTGCTATAATTGCCTTCCCAATAGTGTGTCAGAGCCAAACAAGCTGTCGATTTGGTTGTTTCGTCCATCTTCTCAGATTTCTCAAACATACGGCGAGCCTTTGCATAATTTTTATTATTTAAAGCATCAACACCTTTTTCCAAAAGCTCTCCAGTACTTGGTGATTTAGCAGCAAAAAGAGAAAAAACACAAATTAAAAACAAAACCGTTAGAAATTTATTTTTCATTCTTCCTCCCTAAATTTAAAATTAATTCTCTTGCATCACATCTATCATAGCTCTGTCGGCTGCGAACAAACCGCGATTACTCACTTTGCCGAGATTGTGAATGGTTTGCCTAAGTGATTCAGCTATTATTCCGTCTCCTGCTTTGATGATAGTTCCCTTGGAAGCGAACAAAGCACTGGCAACGGAGAAATAGGCAGCAGTGGATAGCTTGAGTGAACAGCCATTCTTCGCACCATCGCAGAGCATTCCGGCTACATTCCCAAAAACATTTTTCACCGCACCTTCTATCTGCTCTCGGTTTCCTCCCATAAGCCACACCAATCCAGCAGAACTGGACGCTCCAGCAGAGACTCCGCACGAGCAAATCGGCGACAATCTGCCAATGCTGTTTTTGATGTAGAAATTGACCAAATGCGAAATCGCCACGGCTTTCGCCAACTTCTCAGGGTCAGGATTGTAAATCTTGGCATAAGCCACAAGCGGAAGAATTGCCGTGAGACCGTTGTTGCCACTGCCGTTGGAACTCATCACAGGAATATCCGCACCCGACATTCGCACATCAGCAGCCGCAGCGGTAAGCTCAGACGCCATCATCGGCAAGTGATTGCCAATCCTGCCCTCTTCCACCAACTTCTTAATCGTGTATCCAACGCCCATTCCATAGCGACGCGACAAACCAATTTTCGCCACAGCTTCGTTCATCTTCGCTCCGTCCAACATGAACAAAATCTCCGAAGCAGGAATTTTCTCCACCTCTTGAATTAAATCGTAAACATCCAACTCAAAAATTTTGGCGAACTTATCACACTCTCCGTCATTTATCGCTGTTTCTTCCTCCAACACAGTCAGGTTTTTGACATCACCATAATCGATAAATTTGTCATGCAAATCAGCTATTGTCGCTTGAAATATCCCGTCGCTACTTTTTACCCGAACTCGAACGAACACCTTTTTGTCCGTATCGGCGATAGCAACCTTCACTTTCGCTAAATAGTCGTCAATCTTAGTCAACTTGCTCTCGTCAACACTGTGCAGCACTTCCAAACCCGCACTGGCGTCACCATGCCAAAATCCTACCAAAGCAGCAACTTCCAAACCCCGCAATGTCGTTTTGGGAATCCCCACAGCCAAGCCATTTTTGAAGATATTAGCACTCAAAATCAATTCTATCTGCTCAAAATCGCCCGATTTGCAAAATTCCCTCGCTTTCGCTGATGCCAAAGCTATCGCCACTGGTTCGGTGCAACCCACAGCAGGCTTCACCTCTTGCCTAAGAAGACTCAAAATCAAATCTTTCATCCTTAACCTACTTTTATAAAATAATTAAAAATCTTAAAAATTATAGCGACAACAAATAGCCCAATAAACTTGCCATGTAAAAACTTAAGCCCAAAACCAAGCTAATCAAAGCCAAGCGATATTTGCGAGTTCGGGAGTCACGACGCTTGAAATAAATCGTGAAAGCTTTGTTGAGGTCAAACTCCTTGAGGCTACTCATCCACTTGGGATAAATCGGTCCCATGAGCAAAATTATTACGGACAAAATCACGAAAAACAAACCCAGAACAATGCTATAACGAGAGAAATCTCCAGAAGATGCAATCCTTGGTCCAGAAAATCCTGTGATGGTTAGGCAAATTGTGGTCAAACCCATCAAACTCTGTGAATGCGAATAAATAACCTGAAAATCCGCCTTCAAAATCTTGTAAATTTTGCTGGCTTCTGGGTCGCTCAGGATTTTATTTAGCAAGCGAACTTCCGCTAATTGACTCTCTTCTCTTGCTATTTTTTCGCTTTCACCCACGCCAATTTGCCTCCAGCTTTTAATATCTCGGCGTCCAAATCCGACAATGTGTGACGAAGCTCAATTTTCTTGTCACCGACCTTCATATAAATTTTTTCGTCTTTCAAGTCGCCAATCAACACGGAAATTTCTTGGTTTAAAGAGACTTTATCATAGTCTTCAGGATTGGCAAAAGTGAGCGGAACAATGCCGAAATTTATCAGATTTGCAAGATGGATTCTGGCAAAGCTCTTGGTTATAACAGCTTTTATTCCAAGATATTTAGGTGCAAGAGCCGCATGTTCACGACTGGAACCTTGACCATAATTTTCCCCTGCCAATACAAATCCTCCGTTTTCAGCCAACGCTCTTGCGGAGAAAGTTTCGTCCACCACTTCAAACACATGCTTGGAAATTTCAGGAATATTGGAACGCAAGGGCAAAATCTTTGCTCCAGCAGGCATGATGTGGTCGGTGGTGATATTATCTTCCAACTTCAGAAGCACCTTGCCAGTTAGTTCACTATCCAACGGAGCAAATTCGGGTAGCTTCACAATATTCGGACCTCGCAAAATTTCCACATTCTCCCCCGACTGAGGCGGAATAATCATATTGTCGTTTATCATAAACTTCTCGGGCAAAATGAATTGCGGACAAGGCATCTCCAGAGTTCGTGGGTCGGTAAATTCGCCTTTGATTGCCGTGGCAACAGCTGTCTCAGGAGAAACAAGATAAACATCGGCGTCTTTCGTACCGCTTCTGCCAAAAAAATTGCGGTTGTAAGTCCGCACGCTCACAGCTCCACTGGACGGAGCAGCACCCATGCCGATGCACGCACCACAAGCGTTTTCCATAATCCTCGCTCCACTACGCACCAGCGAAGCGAATTTTCCGTCCTCTATCAAATGGTCAAGCACCTGACGACTGCCAGGATTCAATATCAAATGCAACTTATCACTGACGCTCTTGCCATTCAGCACGTCAGCCACAACCGACATATCGCGAAGAGACGAGTTCGTGCACGAACCAATGCCAACCTGTTGCACCTGCATTCCTGCCAATTCCGACACAGGCTTAACCAATCCCGGACTATGCGGACAAGCCGCCAACGGCTCCAACTCGCTCAAATCAATTTTGATTATCTTGTCGTAGCTAACATCAGCGTCAGGCAACAATTCCACCCACTGATTGCCTCTACCTTGTGCGATCAAAAAATTCTTGGTCTCTTCATCCGACGGGAATATCGAAGTGGTGCAACCAGTTTCCGTGCCCATGTTGGTGATAGTCGCTCTATCAGGGACACTCAGGGTTTTCACTCCATCGCCGAAATATTCGATGATGTAGCCAACTCCACCTTTCACGTCAATCCTGCGAAGTACCTCCAAAATAACGTCTTTGGCACTGACCCAATCAGGCAATTTCCCTGTAAGCTCGATTCCCAAGATTTTTGGATATTTGATGTTGAAACCTTCACCAGCCATAGCCATGGCGACGTCCAATCCACCTGCTCCCATAGCCAGTGAACCAACTCCTCCAGCTGTGGGCGTGTGCGAGTCCGAACCGATGAGAGTTTTGCCAGGGACAGCAAATCTTTCCAAATGCACCTGATGACAAATTCCGTTGCCAGGACGAGAAAAATGCAAACCGTATTTCGCGGCGATGGATTGCAAATAGCGATGATCATCAGCATTGCGGAAATCGGATTGAATGGTGTTGTGGTCAACGTAACTAACGGACAATTCGGTCTTTACACGCTTCACTCCCATTGCCTCAAACTGCAAATACGCAACCGTGCCAGTGGCATCCTGAGTAAGCGTTTGGTCGATTCTCAAGCTGACTTCATTCCCGATTTTTTCCTCTCCATGCAAAATATGATTTTTGATGATTTTCTGTGCAATACTAAGCCCCATTTCTCTCTCCTATATACAATTATACTTCTTTCTGTTGAACTAAATTCGTTACAGTCAAAATCGTAATTCTTAAAAATTTGGCAAGGAAATAAAACAAGAGGCAATTGATAATTGAAAATGGATAAGTGATAATTTTGGGGAAAGGAAGAAAGAATGGATTCACACTTTCACGGGCATGAGGATTAGAATAGCAAGAAGTTTAAGCACTCCTCATTCTCGCGGAAGCGGGAATCCACAGCACAAAAAGTGCTTCGCTCGGGGTGGCTACAAATCCTTCAAGTTGAGCCTCGTGAAAATAGAAAACGACTGAAGTCAATTATTGTGCGATACCTGTCGTCTCTCTAACAAATTGCTTCTCGGACTTCACAGGTTGAGTTTACAATAATGCGAAGGAGTTGAATATTTTAGAGGCGAGGCTTAGGATTTTGAATTTACCTTTGGTTCTTTCGCTTTGGTCACTCAAAGGGAAAGAACATAAAAAAAGTAAAATTGAGGCTCTCTGTAAGAGAATATTCTAATTACTAATGAAAATTGTAAAAAATCCTTACTAAACAAAAAAGTGAGCCTTTTCAGGCTCACTTTCTTTTATTATACTTTTTTACTAATCCTCAAGCGACGCTTGTGCAGCCGCCAAACGAGCAATCGGCACTCTATATGGAGAACAACTCACATAGTTCATTCCAACTTTGTAGCAGAATTTCACGGAATCAGGGTCTCCACCATGCTCACCACAAATTCCCACAGACAAATTAGGCTTTACTGATCGTCCTCTCTCCACACCATACTTCACGAGTTGCCCAACACCTTCTTGGTCAATGCTTTGGAATGGGTCAACTTTCAAGATTTTCTTGTCCAAATATTCCGGCAAGAAAGTTCCGATGTCGTCTCTGGAATAGCCGAAACACATTTGAGTCAAGTCGTTTGTTCCGAATGAGAAGAACTCAGCATCTTTAGCAATCAAATCAGCGGTAAGAGCAGCTCTCGGAATCTCTATCATCGTCCCAATTTCGTATTTCGGAGATTGTCCTGTCTCCTGCAAAACCTTCTCCACCACTTCCATGGCAACTTGCTTTTGGTCGATAAACTCCTCACTCTTGCCAATCAGCGGTATCATAATCTCAGGATGAACATCCACGCCTTCCTTGGTCAACTGGCAAGCAGCTTCCATAATGGCTCGCACCTGCATTTTGGTGATTTCGGGATAAGTGATGCCCAAACGACAGCCTCTGTGCCCAAGCATTGGGTTAACCTCGTGCAAAGCGTTCACCTTAGTTTTGATTTGCTCCAAACTAATTCCAAGCTCCTTTGCAAGTTCGCCTTGATTTTCGTCGTCCATCGGCAAAAACTCGTGCAAAGGTGGGTCTAAAAGTCTAATCGTCACAGGAAGCCCTTGCATAGCTTTCAAAATTCCGTAGAAGTCGTCTCTTTGATAGGGCAAAAGCTCAGCCAAAGCAACTTCACGCTCGGCAGTGTTGTTCGCCAAAATCATCTTACGCATAGACTTAATTCTTTGTGGGTCAAAAAACATATGCTCCGTTCTGCACAAACCAATTCCCACTGCACCAAACTCTCTGGCTTTTTGAGCATCGGCAGGAGTATCGGCATTGGTGCGAACCTGCATTTTGCTTACCTTGCTTGCCCACTCCATCAATTTGTGGAAATCGCTCTTCAATTCCGGCTCAACCAATGATAACTGACCAACAAAAATCTCACCCGTAGAACCGTCCAAAGAAAGCCATTCGCCCTCTTTCACGGTAACATCGCCTACGCTAAAAAGCCTTTTTTTGTAATCAATAGCCAACTCTCCGCAACCTGCCACACAGCATTTTCCCATACCACGAGCAACCACAGCAGCGTGAGAAGTTTTGCCACCACGAGAAGTCAAAATCCCTTGAGCAGCAGCCATTCCGTTGATGTCCTCAGGAGAAGTTTCCACTCTGACAAGAATAACTTGTTGACCATCGTTAGCTCTTTTTTCGGCTTCATCTGCACTGAACACAGCCATTCCCACAGCAGCTCCTGGAGAGGCAGCCAAACCTTTAGCGATTGGCTTATTCTTGGCAGAGGTATCAAAATTAGGATGCAACAATTGGTCGAGAGAACCAGCATCTACACGCAAAAGAGCTGTTTTTTCATCAATCAAACCTTCGTCAACCATATCCACGGCAATCTTCAGAGCCGCAGCCGCAGTTCTTTTGCCATTACGAGTTTGCAACATAAAAAGTTTATTTTGCTGGATAGTGAATTCGATATCCTGCATATCTTTATAGTGATTTTCCAAATTCTTGTACACCTTCACCAAATGAGCATAAGCCTTAGGCATTTTTTCTTCCAGCGACAAATACTTGGCTTGTCTTTCTTCCTCGCTAACTCCATGCTCTTTTGCCCAAGATTGAGAATCTTTTTGAGTAACTTGTCCTGGAGTTCTCACTCCGGCAACCACATCTTCGCCCTGAGCGTTTATCAAAAATTCTCCAAAGAAGTGCTTTTCTCCAGTAGCAGGGTCACGGGTGAAAGCAACACCAGTTGCACAATCTTCGCCCATATTTCCGTAAACCATCGCCATCACGTTTACAGCTGTTCCCCAATCTTCAGGAATTTTGTTCAATTTACGATAAGTGATGGCTCTTTGATTGTTCCAAGAACCAAACACAGCATTGATAGCACCCCAAAGTTGCTCATATGGGTCTTGCGGAAACTCTCTGCCTGCTTTATCTTTCACCACTTGCTTGAACTTCTCCACAAGTTTTTGCAAAGCCGAAGCATCCAAATCCACATCGTCTTGAACACCGTTTTCTGCTTTTATCTTGTCGATTTCCACTTCAAACGGGTCGTGCTCGTCCCAGCTGGCAGCTTCCACACTCATCACTACACCTGCATACATTTGAATAAAGCGACGATAGGTGTCCCAAGCAAATTTTTCGTTGCCAGACTTAGCTATCAAGCCTTGCACAATCTCATCGTTCAAGCCAAGATTAAGCACCGTGTCCATCATACCAGGCATGGAAACTCTGGCTCCTGAACGCACGGAAACAAGCAAAGGATTGGCAGCATCACCAAACTTCAAGTTCATCTCGTTTTCCATTTTGGCTACAGCATCTTTGACTTCTTTATCCAAGTTTTGCGGATATTGATTGTCATTTTTTGTATAATAATTACATACCTCTGTAGTAATCGTAAATCCCGGTGGTACAGGAATACCAAGTTTGCACATTTGTGCAACGTTAGCACCTTTGCCTCCCAAAAGATTTTTCATTCCGGCATCACCATCAGCGTGCGAATCGCCGAATGAATACACTAATTTATCCATTTTCTACCTCCTAAAAAATAAAAAGCCACCTTGTTACTACTCGTATAACAAAGTAGATTTACATTATTGTTTGATTATTTTCTTATTAAAAACCACAGGACACTGTGTTTGTCATTCTTGGGATCGAGCCAAATTTTGACAAGAAATAATTTTTGATTATTTTTTTGAACCTAAATAATGCCTATTACCACGTGGATTTTCACGTTTGCAAAGATGAAAAATACTTGGGCTAACCTACACAATTCCACCATCTGTCCGTATAAATGGTTATCCATTTTATCATCTAAATATAAAAAGGCGACTTTAAAAAAAGTCGCCTTTCACTAAATCAACTATTAATTAACAATTCACCTTAAGTGACGCAATAAGTTCATCCAAAAGCTCAGGTTTATCGGCTACATCAGAACTTTCCAAGAAATCGATTCTCTGACGGAATCTGCTCCTGATAACAGTATGATACTCTTTCATATTCTCGCGTGTATCAGGGTTATATTTCTCATAATAACCTGGCAAAATCTTATCGATAGAAGCCTTAGTCGGTATCATCGCTCCAGGAAGCACATCCCACTCTTCCCATTCCAAAGCGTCGGTGAGAATAGCGGTCTGCAACGACAAAGAGGTTTGAAGTTTAATGTCCTCCAAATCTTCCGCTGAGCTTTTCCAAAATCCTGCCGAATTGAAAACGAAGCAATCCGCACCGTTATCTATCACTCTCTTGAAAGCCTCCACATCTTTGTGAAGCTCGTAAACTCTGAAAGGATTGGCATAAGGCACGAAGACCAATTTGCCCAAATCTTCGGCTTTCACGTTCTCGGCTGCGTTTCTCTCGGTCATAAGGGCAGCACCCATGGCAACTCCGAGATATTTGTCGGTGACTTTGATTACTGGAGGCAAAATCGTATCTTTCATCAGCCAAACAAGGGAGTTCGGAAATTCGCATCTATTCACCCACTTACCAAGCAAATCGCGATCGAACAAAGCACGTCCGTTTTGCTGACGAGCATCCAAGCCAAGAGGAACGACTTTCCCCTTGTAGGTAATCATAGCGTGGTTCATCACAGCGGTCAGATATTTCCATTCTGAATTGTCCAAATCTCTGGCATCGGTTTTGTCAAATAAACTTGGCTCCCAAACACGACAAACTTTGTTTTCAACGTCGATTTGGAAAGCATCATCATGCAACACAACTTTTTTGAAGCCTTTGGGCATTGTGCCACCGTTGTCGGCAGAGTTGGTGTGCGAAGATTTTCCTGTGCCAGACAATCCGTAAAAAGCTATCGCCCTTTTACCCAATTTTTTGTAATCCTCACCGCATTCTGAGAAATCTATTTCCTTGATGCCACCGTGACTGGCAGCCATTCCAAGACGCATACCGCTTGTCCAAGCCAATGTCAAAGTGCCTTTTTTCCGCTCACCAAAATAACGCATACCCAAGTTCACAATCACGTTGTGATTTTGGTCAACCAAAGCCAACTGAGGAGCACCTGTGTTTTCGTAGAACGGATCGCTGTTTGACCACTCGTTGAAAGCCAAAATGATAATATCCTGAATTGGCAACTTTTTGCTGGCGGCGTATTCCTTAGCCATAGACTCAAACGGCGTGAAATTGCAAAGCCAGTTGAAAACGTTGTTGGCATCAGATTCGGTAGTGATGTAGGTCGCTTTAATCATCAAATCGCTATCGAGCCCGATGATGGCATCTGCTTTTATCAGAGGTTGCTTTTGCATCTGATAGACGGCTTCTCTCAAGTCTCCGTCCAACTTTTTTTTGTCAGTAGCAGAGCTAGTACCGTAAAATCTTCTCGCTTTGGCAGTTCTCCCGATGATTTTCCCGTGGTTGTCCACCAAAACTTTTGCTCCTTTGGGAAGTCCCAACCGCTTGGCTGTTCCTTCATAAATTTCCAAATCCGTTTCATCTACACTGGATTGTTTGCGAGCTAACTCATAGGCTTCAGCAGCGGTTACTTTTCTTACCCTTTTAGAGTGCAATAGGGTCTCAACTACTGCTCTTACTGGCGAAATTTCACTAATTGAACCGTAAAATTCCAAACTCGATTTACTAGACATAAGTGGCTCTCCTTGTACAAATTTTTTTACATTATTTCTTGTCCGCACTTGGGACAGATTTTTATTTCTTTACCTTTTTTCGTTTTTATCTCCATGTAGTGATTCCCACATTCAGGACAATTAACTGGAACAGGCTTGTAGCTCGTGGCAAATTTGCACTTGGGATATTGGGTACACGCATAAAAAATGCCCTTTTTGCTCATCTTCTGGGCAATCTCTCCAACGCCACATTCGGGGCACTTCACGCCCAAAGTCAACGGCTTGGAAAATTTACACTTAGGATAACCCGTACAAGCCACAAATTCTCCAAAACGTCCTTTCTTGATAGTCAATTTACTCCCACATTCAGGACAAGCATCGTCCAACACTTTCTCTTTCTCAATGACAATTTCCCCTTTGGAATCTTTGCTGAAATTAGCCGAGAATTTGCAGGAAGGATAGTTGCTACACGTCAAAAATTGTCCGTTACGTCCCCACTTGATAACCAACTTCTTGCCACATTCGGGACATTTAGTTTTCGTTGGCTTCACCAAATTTGCTTTGGCTTTCGTGACATTCACCTTCTTCATCAAGGCACACATGGCATCATAATAAGTCCGCAAGAATTTTTTCCAGTCCAACTTGCCATTGCTTATCTCGTCCAAATCGTTCTCCATAGCAGAAGTGAACTCCGTGTTGAAAAAAGAATCGAAACTGCCTACCAAAAAGTTATTCACTGCAAGTCCCAGCTCCAAAGCGTAAAATTTCTTCTCCTGTAGCTCCACATAGCCTCTGTCCTGAATGGTGGACAAAATACTTGCATACGTGGAAGGTCTGCCGATGCCATTGCTTTCCAACTCCTTGATGAGCGAACTCTCCGTGTAGCGTGCAGGCGGATTGGTGAACTTCTGCTCAGGCACAATCTCCTCAACATCCATTACATCGCCGACAGCATAGCCAGAATCGATATTCTCTCCCAGCGACAATTTGGTAAATCTATAGCAAACAGTAAATCCGGGGTCAACGACATGGCTGCCCTGAGCCTCAAACAAAGCATCGCCCTTTTCGATTTCAACCTTCTTAGATTTCAGTACAGCAGGTTTCATCTGTGTTGCCACAAACCTCTGCCAAATGAGCTCATAAAGTTTGAACTGCTCGGAAGTTAAAAAATCTTTGATACTCTCGGGAGTTTTGGTAACGTCCGTCGGTCTGATAGCCTCGTGAGCATCTTGTGCTCCCTTTTTTGCTTTGAAGTGGCGTGGTTTCGCCTCAAGTGAATTTTTCCCAAATTTCTCCACAATGAACTCTCTCGCCGACTGCACAGCCTGCTCGGACATTCTAACGGAATCGGTACGCATATACGTAATCAAACCGACGCTCTGTGCCTTCAAGTCCACACCTTCGTAGAGCCTCTGAGCGATAGCCATCGTGCGTTTGGCGGAAAATCCCAAATAAGTGGACGCTGCCCTCTGCAAAGTGGACGTGATGAACGGAGGAAAAGGATTATTCCGCCTCTCGCTCTCCACAATGTTGGAAATTTTTACGCTCTTGTCGGAAATTTTGCTCAATAAATCTTCAACCTGACTTTCGTTGGCAAAATCCGCTTTTTCTCCTGCAACTTGCACCAATTTAGCTTTGAATGGCGAAAACTTGCCCTTGCCAAAGAAGCCGAAAATTTCCCAATACTCTTCCGAAACAAAAGCGTTAATCAGTTCCTCTCGTTCGCAAATAATCCGCAAAGCAACCGACTGCACCCTGCCAGCAGACAGTCCATAATAAATAACACGCCAAATTAATGGCGAAATCCCATACCCAACCAATCTATCCAAAACTCGTCGTGCCTGCTGAGAGTTCACCATATGCATATTTATATCCATTGGATTTTGCACAGCTTTCTGCACAGCACTGTGAGTTATCTCGTTGAAAATCACCCGATAAACAGGCTTATCCTTAATCTCTTTTTTCAGAAGCTCCGTCAGATGCCAAGCAATCGCCTCTCCCTCTCTATCGGGGTCGGCAGCCAAATAAATCTCTTTAGCCTCTTTCGCCGCTTCCCTGAGGTTTTTGGTAATCTTAGCTTTTCCCCTATCGTTGGTGTATTTGACCTCAAAATCGTTCTCCACATCCACACCCAGCTTGCTCTTGGGCAAATCACGAATGTGCCCCATGGAAGATTCAATCCGAAAACTACTCCCCAAAAATTTGGAAATTGTTTTGCTCTTAGCCGGTGACTCTACTATCAAAAGATTTTTCGCCATCTAATTAACCTCGTCTTCTTCGGGATAAATTTTGTCCATAAGACTGATATTCGCATCCGTGCTACTCTCTTCGCCCGAAAAAACCACAGACTCAACAATCTTTTTCAGATTTTCAACCTCTATTTTCTCTTTGTAAAATCGGTAAAATCCACCTGAAACTTCCATGATAGTCTCGAAAGTGCCAGAATCGATAAAAGAGCTGTAAAGCAAATCCAACAAGTAGGACTGAGCTGAGCCAGTAAAAAATTCCCGCTCACCGCTACTCATTATCCTGTAACTATTTTTCGATTTCTTATTCGGATTACCAAAAAGCTCGAACAACCTCAAATGTAAATTTTTTGATACTTTAGTCATATTCTTCAGTTATTTCAACTCTCCCGTTTCAATTTTGCCAAAATCCATCACACCCTTAATCTCCGCTCTTATCATCGCCAGCAAATTCCATCTATTCTTCTTAATATTCTCGTCCTCGGCATTCACCATGATTTTATCAAAGAATTTATTTATCACACTGCTAAATTTAATCAGTTCAGCTATCTTTTGTTCAAAATCGTCAATCTCATTCAACTTCAGATTTTTAAAAGAGTTGTACAATTCCTTTTCCATCTCTTCCACCAAAAGAGCTTCGTTCACTTCGCCATCTGGCTTAGCAGACACCAAAATGTTGTCGATTCTCTTGCAACTCAAAACCAATTGCAAGAAATCGTCCCTGCTCAACATCGGTTGCAACACGGCAATTTTATTGCTAATAGCAGTCAAATTCAAAGCCGATTGGTCGCCAAGCAACGCCGAAAGCAAATCGTCCTTCACATCGCTTTGCCCAAAAACATACTTCACTCTTTGCATCAAATAGTCCACCACAAAATCGATATGCTTCTTATCCACACAATCGGGCTGAAGAGCAAAACTCTCCGCAACCAACATAGCCAAATCAAAATCAAATTCCCTGTCCAAAACAATCCTGCAAATCCCCGTTGCTGCTCTCCTTAGGGCAAATGGGTCAGCAGAACCAGTGGGCAACATTCCAATTCCCACAATTCCGCAAATCGTGTCTATCTTGTCGGCTATCGCCAAAATAGCTCCCAAATCCGTGGTTGGCAAATTTCCACCTAAGCCTTTAGGCAAATAATGCTCCTCTATCGCCAAAGCCACTTCCGCATCAACTCCCGTAGCCAAAGCGTATTGATGCCCCATATAGCCTTGCAACTTAGTGAACTCCTTCTCGCCCAACATGGTCGTCACCAAATCACACTTGGATAGTTGTGCTGCCAAATGCAAATCTTTCGCATTTTTGAAATTCAATTTTCCCGCTAAATACGAACAAATCTTTTCTACTCGTTGCACTTTGGACAAAAGCGACCCCAAATCTTGCTGAAAAGTGACCTGCTCCAAATCTTGATAATAGTCCAACAACGGCTTTTTGGTGTCTTCCGTGTAAAAGAACTTCGCATCGGAAAGTCGAGCTTTAGCCACTTTCTGATTGCCCACAATGATAAGCTCACTATTCTCTTTTTTGCCATTGGAAACAAACACAAATCTGTTCGTCAGCTTCCCGCTCTTGCGAGTTGCAAAGCACTTTTGATGCTCGCACAGTGTGGTGATGATAATCTTCTCTGGCAACTCCAAAAACTTTTCGTCAAACTCGCCCACCATAACCACAGGATATTCAACGATGTCGCAAACCAAATTCATCAGCTTGTTGTCCTCAACCACTTCCAAATCCAACTCTGCAAACTGTTGCAAAATATTCTCAAATCTCTTTTTTCTATCGGCAATAACTCTCCCACTCAACAAAGTAGCTTCATAATCGCTGGGAGTACTCAACTCGTGCTTTCCCCCAAATTCCCGATGAGAAAATGTGATTTTGCCAGATTTGACACCTGCAATTTCTACGTCCACAACCTTTTTGTCCAGCAAAGCCACCAACCAACGAACGGGTCTGGCAAACATAAAACTCTCACTTCCCCACTTCATCGACTTGGGATAGTTGAAGCCAGAAACACAATCGGTGCAAAGTTGAGACAAAATCTCGCTCGTCTTTTTCCCTTTCTGCTCAAACTTCACGGCAACGTTTTTGCCCTTTTTCCCCTCAACTATGAAAATCTGCGATTCGTCGCATCCGCTACTACGCAAAAATCCCATACCTGCGTTGGACAAACTTTTGCCATCTTCCGCATAGGCAATCTCGACTTTAGGACCGATTTTCTCCACCACTTTGTCTTGCTGACCTTCGGGCAAGCCTCTGAGCAAAATCGCCATTCTTCTTGGAGTATCAAAAACTTCCAACTCGTCAAAAGACAATTCAGCTTCATTCAGCCCTTTTTGAAAAAACTTCACAAACTGGTCAACAGCACTGGCTATATAGCCTGCCGGTATCTCTTCGGTTCCTATTTCAAATAAAAAATCCATTTCCTACTCTTAAGATAAATTTTTCTAAAACTTTGTTATTGTCGTGCAAACTTCGTTGCAAATCTTTTTGGCTTTTGCCTCGGTCTCCGCCTCAACATAAACTCTGACTATCGGCTCTGTGCCACTCTTGCGAATATGAACCCACTTTTTATCACCACAAATTTTTATTCCGTCGCGTGTGTCCAACTCTTTGGTTTCGCCTTCCCAAAAATTATCATCTTTGCCTAAATTTTCCGCTAATTCCATCACCTTGTCCAATTTCTCAAACTCGGTCTCAACTTTCTTTTTGGCAAAATAGTATGTTGGCAACTCAGCACTCAGTTCCGACATTTTCTTGCCAGAAGAAGCCATATAATTGAGGACGATGGCAATTCCCACAATAGCATCACGGGTGTAGTGTAGCTCCGAGCAAATAACACCGCCGTTGCCTTCACCACCAACCACAGCCCCAATCTCTTTCATCTTGCTCCCAACGTTGATTTCTCCGACTTTCTCGCGATGAATATTAACACCATATTTTGCAGCCAAATCGTCACTGCCCATAGAAGACGACAAATTGGTAACAATATCTCCAGAGGTTTGAGACAAAATGAAATCTTCACTCAGCAACAAGCTCTTCTCTTCGCCAATGCATTCGCCAGTTTCATCCACGATAGCCAATCTATCCACATCAGGGTCAGTGGCAAAGCCGACATCAACGCCAGTGGCTTTCACCAACTCACACAACTGCTTGAGATTTTTATTGAGAGGCTCTGGCTCGTGAGCAAACACTCCAGTAGCTTCGGTATTGATACTCTCCACCACACAGCCAAGTCTGCTCAACAGCTCCAAGCAAATCTCTCCACCTGCACCGTTCACCGCGTCCAAAGCCACTCTAAATCTTTTCTCTCGAATCAAATCTACATTGAGAAACGAAAGGTTTAAGATTTTCTCCAAATGCTCTTCCACAGCGTTCTCGTCAACCTCTTCCGAACCCATTTTATTCCACGCGGAATACTCCAAAGGTTCGTCCAAGGAAGCGATGAATTTTTGGGCTTTATCAGGATACAAAAACAAGCCGTTGCTATCCACGAATTTCATAGCGTTCCACTGCGACGGATTGTGACTGGCTGTGATAACTATTCCACCGTTGGCGTCAGAATGTTCCACCTTGAGTAGAGCCGTTGGAGTGGGAACAACACCAATATCCACCACCGTGCAACCAACGCTCAAAAGTCCAGCTTTGACACTGTGTAGCATCGCCATTCCAGTAGTTCGACTGTCTCTCCCCACCACAATTCTGCCACCACCTTGGTTCAGTCCGAATTTAGCAGCAACTTTAACAACATTTTCCGGTAAAAGATCTTTACCATAGATTCCACGCATCCCCGACACGCTCACCATCAATTTGCTCATAAACAGTCCTTTACAATTTTTGCGATACTTTTTTTGTGTGGTTGTTTGTCAAAATCTTTTTCCAAATAATGCAGAATTTGCACTAAAAACGAATAATCTATCAAATAGACTAAAAATCTAACTAATCAGCGAGTTGATGAAGCCGTAAATTTTCTCAAACTCCTCGGAAATATTCCCTGGCTTCAACAACATAGAAAAGCACTTGTCCTCGGGATGATATGCCAAATGACGCAAATGCTTCAAACTGTTATTTGCAATGAATTTTTTGATAGCTACACATTCGTCGCCTTCTTGATGAAATAAATTCACAGATTGACCACCTGAATTGAGCTTATCACACTGCAAATTTGCCACGTCAATACGCTCTTTGCATTTGTTGTGTACGATGTGCCACGTATGTTTCAAGCCCACATTCGTTACAAAAATGGTTATGTACAGCTTGTCTTTTCTTCCAAGAAGTTTGGCAATCGGCAAATATAGAGGCGACTGTCTGGGAATCAAAGTCAAAACACCATTTACACGGGAAATCTTCTTCGCCTTCATCTTGGCGTAATCGAAATTATAGCCAATCAAACCACCAATGTTGGTGTAAGTTTTTTTGCTCGGCTTGAGAATATCTTCTAAATTTCTAAAAATAACTCTGGAAATTTTTTTGTTTCGCCTTGCACCCACAAAATAGCTGAAAGCCAACGCTATCGTCAAAGCTGTGAACAAATAAAAATAAGGGTTTTGCTCCATAATAATCTCTTTTCTCCTCAAAAAATTTTGGTTAAATCGTCGCTCAATTTGTACGAATATGAATTACAGCAAATCTCAATATCAATTGTGTTATCATCGTTCAAAGATTTTTTTGCTTCCTTCACGGCATCACGAACTTCATCTGTAACCTTGTTGATTACCAAAAACTTGCTCTTAATTCCAATCTCTCTCAATCCATCTTTTATTCGTACTGATTCGCGTAACGACAAAAAGTCGGGGTTCACAACAATTCCACACTTAGCTTCATTGCTTTTCAACAAGTCGTCAAACTCTTGATAGCATCTGAGCATTCGACAAATTTTGGACAACACTTTGTCGGTCTTCATCGCTTGCTGACAACGTAATTTGTTTTCGCGGTCATTGATAGATGCTATCGTATGCCTTTTGTCCAAAATCTTCTCCCGCAAACTCTTCAGTTGCATTAGCCACTTTATCGAAATCATCGGCAACGCTAACACCCGCAAAGTAAGACCTGTGGGAGGAGTATCAAAAATTATGTTGTCGTAATTCCCCTTCTGCTCCTGCACCAAATCAAGCAAAGCCGTGATGGACGCATATTCTTGAATGCCGGGCAAATAGCGAAAAAGATTGAAATATCCATCCGCATTATAAGCCGTGTTGTACGAATAAACCTGCTTAATCAGTTCTTTGGTTTTGGCTATGTAATTCTCGGTCGCTTTCTGCAAATCTATTTCCAACAAATCCAGATGAGGACAAAATCCCTTTATCTTGCCAGACAATCTCAAACCGAAAATGTCTCCCAAATTATGTGCAGGGTCAAAAGAGGCTAATAAAGTTTTTTCTCCTTTTGTAGCCAACTGATAAGCCAAAGCCGAAGAACATGTGGATTTCCCTACTCCGCCTTTTCCCAAAAAGAACGCCAGTCTCACAATTCACTCATAGCAGCGATAGTCGCCAACATATCGTCCGAACGCTCCGCTTTTAGATAAAACATTTCCAACTCTTTTTGCAAATCGGGTAAGTACTCCAAACTATGATAAAACATGGGCATAGGAAACCCCACCAAGCAACTCATCGATAGCAGACAAAACACGTTTTCCAATTCATTCAACTCATTTTGCAGTGATTCCACTGCTCTACCTCGATGAATAGCCTCAAAGGTCTCCCATGCCCTTTTCCAAAAATCAAGCTTCAAAAATGACATTAATTTTTAAAATTACGCTTCTTTCCTGGTTTTGAGGAAATCGTAGATGAAGATAAAGTTAAGGATTATCATTGTGATTTCGATACACATCACCGTGTAACCTGTCACAGGTTTAGTGGCAATAGTTCCAGGGAGTACCACGAAACTGAACCACAAAATTGCGGCGGTCACTGTAATCCACAGAAGATAAGCAGGTATCAAAACCATATTTAAATTCTTAACTTTAAGCCTTTTGGACAACCAAGCTGCACTGGTAAACATAACGATAGAAGCCAAAAGCTGATTTGCCGTGCTGAACGAAGGCCACAAAATCGTGAAACTCTTGGTATAAGCCAAAAGCATACCTACCAAAGCAGGAATCGTAGAAGCAACCCATTTGTTGGTGAGGAAAGCATGCAAATTGTCAGATTTGCCTTTGAGCGGTGCACAAACTTCGCAAATAGCGTATCTTCCCAAACGGTTAGTAGTATCAAGCGTGGTCATGGCGAAAGAAGCCACCCACATTCCTGCAATCACTTTTACGAATTTCACAGGGATGAAGCTGAGGAAAGTGCTTCCAACCATTTTCGCATAAGACTCAACGAACATAGCCGCTTTGGGAAAATTGCTCATCATAGCCCCTGTGTATTTCATTCCCCAATTATCCAGAGTAAGCCCTGTACCTGCATCTTGCAAAATCCCAAAAGAGAATCCGGCAATCGAAATCAGCACTATTGTGGACAAGAATCCTTCAGTGAGCATAGAACCATAGCCGATAATCTTGACATCGCTTTCTTTGCTCACTTGCTTAGAAGTAGTTCCCGAGCCAACCAATGCATGAAATCCAGACAAAGAACCACAAGCAATTATCAACACAATAGCTGGCCAAAATGGAGTTGGCTTACCACCAGAAATAATAGGAGCAAACGAAGTAAAAGCAGGAGCGGTAAATCCGTGGAAACTGAATACAGCAGCGATAAGACCTATCGCCAATCCAAAATACAGAAGCCAAGAATTGAGATAATCTCGAGGTTGCAGCAAGATATTCACTGGCACGGAAGACGCCACCACAATATACACGCCAATAATTATCATCCAAGTTCCCCAACCAAGTTTGATTGGCATCCAAGTTCCACCGATAATGGCAAAAATTAGAAGCACAATACCAATCGCAGTTGCAAGGCGAAAATCCATTTTGACGCTATACATCAAATATCCCAAAATGAGAGCAGCAACCAATTTGAGCACATATGAAGAAGCCACAGCAGGCTGCCCCACATACATTCCGCCAACCACAGCTCCGAAAGCGGAAATCACCAAAATAATCATGAAAAGAACCAACCAATAAAAAATCTTACTGGTTCTTACTCCGATCACGTCAGCAGCCACAAACTGGACAGACTTCCCATCATAACGCACAGAAGCCATCACCGATAGATAATCATGCACAGCTCCAATGAGAATATTCCCAAACCAAATCCATAAAATTGCAGGTACCCAACCCCAAGCTAAAGCAAGTACTGGGCCAATAATCGGGGCAGCTCCCGCTATGGAAGCAAAATGGTGTCCAAAGAGCACAGTTGGTCTGGCAGGCACATAATCCACATCGTCCCGCAAACGAACAGCTGGAGTTTCGTTATCATCGTTCGCTTGCACCATCTTTGTCAGTTTACCGCCGTACGACTTGTACAGCAACACGTAAAGCAACAGACTAATAATTACTATTAAAGTAGTCATATCACTCCTCCTTTTTCGTTAATCTTCTATATTCAAAACTATTCTAGTCTCTTCAATGCAGATTTGCTATGAGCATCCAAGCCTTCCATCTTGGCAAAAACTCCCGCAACTTCCGTAACCTTTTTCGCTCCCTCCACTCTCAAAGTCGTTTGTTTTTTGATGAAATTGTTCACCGACAAACCGGCTGTGTAACGTGCAGACAAACCTGTCGGCAAAGTGTGATTTACTCCCGCAGAATAATCGCCCAAAGCCTCCACAGACTGCTCTCCGATGAACAGCGATCCATAATTGGTCAGCTGAGGCAACAAGACGTTATTGCAAACAGTCTGCAACTCCAAATGCTCTGGAGCTTTGCGATTGGAAATAGACACAGCCTCTTGCAAATCTTCGCAAACAACGATATAACTGTTGTTCTCAATAGATTGGTTGGCTATATCTCGTGTTGTCAAATTGTTCAACTGCTTTTCCAACTCCACACTCACACTCTTCGCAAGATAATCGTCATCCGTCAGCAAATAGGCACTGGCGTTGACATCGTGCTCAGCCTGTGCCAACATATCCGCCGCTATATACTCAGGATTGGCAACCTTGTCAGCAATAATCATCACTTCCGATGGACCTGCAATGAAGTCGATGCCGACTACACCATACACAGCTTTTTTGGCTAACGTAACATATTTATTCCCAGGACCAACTATCAAATCGACCCGAGGCAAACTCTCCGAACCAAAAGCAAATCCACCTATCGCCTGCACACCTCCCACAGCGTAAACCTCGTCAGCCCCTGCAATGTCCGCAGCAACCAACACAGCAGGATGCACAGAGCCTCGGAAACACGGAGGCGAAGAAACCACAATTCGCTTGCAACCAGCCACCTTGGCAGGAACAACGCCCATCAACACGGAAGATGGCAAAGGAAAATTGCCACCAGGAGCGTACACACACACATTCTCAATAGGGACAACTCTCTGCCCACACCAAACTCCTTTATCCGTCTCCAGTTCAAAATTTTTGGACTGCTCAAGCTGAGCCTTGGCAAATTTCTCCAAATTATTTTTAGAATACTCAATCGCCTCTATCTGCTCGCTCGACAAAAACGAATAAGCGTTGCTTATCTCCGAACTTGATATTAAAAACTTATCTAAATCAACTCCGTCAAATTTCTGGGAATATTTCCTGATAGCTCTATCGCCATAGGATTTGACATCGTCCAAAATCTCTAAAACTGCATCCTCTCCGCTATAATCCAAAGGAGCAAAAAAATTAGCGGGTAACTCCCTGCTTCCAATAATTTTAATCATCTACTTCGCCCTCTTAATAACATCTGCCAACTCAAAAATCTCACGCTTGTCCGTCATAAAAGAAGTCACTAAACGCAACACACCATTTTTCAGCCCAAATACCCTGCTGTCGTACTCCTTGCAAAAAGCATCAATCTGAGCTTCATTCAATCTAAGAAAAAGCATATTCGTCTCCACGGGACGCTCCAGTTCCACCCATCCACGCAGTTCCTTCTCCAAATAAGTAGCCATCTCGTTGGCCTTTTTCGCATTCTCCAAGTAAATACCATCATTGACGTACGCCTCATACTGACGATAGATATACTCGTGTTTGGAATGCAACTGCATATTTTGCTTGCGATAGAAATCGAAATCTTTCGCCAAATATGTGTTCAGGAAAATCACAGCTTCCCCAAACATCAAACCGTTTTTAGTGCCACCGAAACTGCATATATCCACTCCAGTATCCACCAAAAGCTCCTTGGCAGAGCAATCCAAAGCGACCAAAGCGTTGGCAATTCTCGCTCCGTCCAAATACAAATACATCTCGTGAGCATGAGCGAAATCGGCTAATTCCCTAATCTCCTCCAGTGAATAAAGCCCACCAAGTTCTGTGGATTGAGTTATGTAAATCACCTTCGGCTGAACTCGATGATAACTCCCCACTTGCCACAAAAAAGCTTCCACATCCTGCGGACAAATTTTGCCATCATCGGAAGGCACATACAAAATTTTGCTTCCCGAAATCTTCTCCAAAGCACCACACTCGTCCACATTTATGTGTCCAGTATCCGCACAAACTACCGCCTGATGACTACGCAAACCATAAGTAATTCCCAAGACATTTGCTGCCGTGCCATTGTACACAAAATACGCCTTGACATCTTGTTCCAAAAATTCGCTAAACAACTCATCGGTAACCGATTCCTCATGACCATACGGCACATGATATTTGCTACTACATTTCTTCAACTCTCTGATAATTCGCAAATCAACACCAGAAGCGTTATCACTGGAAAAAACCGTTTTCAACATCTAAGTTCTCCTAAATCAAAATAACATACCTAATAGGCATAAAAGAGATAAAGACAATGAAGTCAAGAAAAAAAGCGTTCATCTTATGTAGATAAACGCTTTATAAAAAAATGGTGGAGCATAGCGGACTTGAACCGCTGACCCCTACACTGCCAGTGTAGTGCTCTACCAACTGAGCTAATGCCCCAAAGTACATGAAATTAACTTTGCTTTTTCAGAAAATTTTGAAGCTACAGCTTGTCAATTTATTTTTATCGCAATCAGCTTCATTTGTTGATAACTCGCAGTCTCCTGAGGGCTTTCGATTTCAATCGCCTAACTCTTTCCCGTGAATAGCCCAAAACTTCCGCCACTTCGTGCAGAGACTTATTCCCCACAAACACCAAATCCAAAATTTTTCTCTCCTCATCTGGCATATTTTCAGGCAAATTAAGTTGCATTTTTTCCTCATCAAAATTGCATTCTACATCCGCGACGTCTTCCAAAAAGGGAAAATTATTTTCGCCAACACCTTGCTCAATCTCCTTGCCGAGATAAGCCAAAATCCTCTTTCGTATCCAATAATACGCATACGAGCTGAACTTCGTCCCTTTTTGTGCATCGTAGTGATTTTTCGCCTCAATAATCCCCAAAAAACCCTCTTGTATCAAGTCCTCTTCCAAGTGCTTATCGTTGTTTGAATAAGGCTTAATCACCTTTAAAATTAGTGGCAAATAATCTTCAATTTTCATCTCAGTTAGATTTATCCGCAATCCTGATTTTCACTTCCGTGCCAACTCCCAACTCACTCTCCACAGCAATTTTCCATCCGTGCTTTTCCACTATGTTCTTCACAATCGCCAAGCCCAAACCCGTGTTGTCCAAAGACTTGGAACGTGAGCTGTCTCCAACAAAAAATCTCTGAAAAATCTTCGGCAAGTTCTCCTTGGAAATCCCAATTCCCGTATCGACTATCTTCAATTCACAACCGTTTTCAATCTTCTCAATCTTCACGGTTATTTTGCCGTCGGATGTGTACTTCACAGCGTTACTCAGGAGGTTAACCACAACCTGCTGAAGTCTGAATGGGTCAGCAAAAACCTCCACTTTGTCAGCAAAAAAGCTGGTTTCAATCGGCACCTTTTTCTCAGAAAAAAGCAATTTGCTCTCTTCCACCACTTGCACCAAATCGATTTTCTCCAACTCAAACGAACTCAAAGATTCTATGGTGGATAGTTGCAAAATATCGTCCACAAGCAACCGCAATCGCTCTGCGTTTCGCTTCAGAATTGTTAGCACCTTGTCGTTTTCGGCAGGCAAAAGCTCCAAAAATCCGCTAATCGTCGTCAACGGAGTTTTAAGCTCGTGAGAAATATTTATCAAGAGATCTTTTTTGAGCGTCTGCAATTCAGACAATTCCGTAATATCTTGCAAAATAAACACTTTGCCACCCGATGGAAGCAACGAACCACTGGCAATGTAATACGAATCGCCCAGATGCAAATTGGAAGTATTGTTCTTTTTCCCATCAAAGCCGTCCACAAAGCTGAACAACTCTGGGAAATCTATCAAGTTCCAATAAAAATCTGGCTCGAATTTCTTCTTCAATATTTCCTGAAACGCCTGATTTCCTCGAATAATCATTCCATCGTTATCTTGCATCCACACAGGAGTTTGCAAAAACTGCATCATCCCCTTCAGCTCGTCTTTTTCTTGAATTGCCAGACGTTTATTCTGGTTCTTTTGCTCCTTCAAGTCCTGCAAATAAACCGACCACTCTTTGCCAACAGCTTTTTCGCTCACCTTACCATGCAAAGCCAAGCGTCTAACTTCCTCAAACAACGCCAAATAACTCTGCTTGAAATAGAAACAACACCCCAACAAAACCAATGCACCAATCGACAAAATCCAAATCACAATATCTCCAGTTTGTAGCCAACCGAACGCACACTACTAATTTTCACCGATTTTAACTTATTTCGCAACTTGGTGACATGCACATCAACACTGCGGTCAGTCACTATCTTATCTTGTCCCCAAACGAAATCCAAAATTTTTTCTCGGGAAAAGACAATATTCGGCTTTTCGGAGAGCAAATCCAAAATAGAAAACTCAGCAAAAGTCAAACTGATTTCTTTGCCAAATTCCAAGACCTGATGCGTGTCGAATTTGATGACAAGCGAACTGCCAACTCTCCGCTCAACTTTGTCAACTTCCCTCTCAATCAATTCTGCCTCAAACGACGAACGACGCAAAGCCGCACGAACTCGAGCCAAAAGTTCCTTGGGATGAAAAGGCTTCGTCAAATAGTCGTCTGCTCCGAGTTCCAAGCCCAACACCTTGTCAGTTATGTCTCCTCTGGCGGTGAGCATCAACACAGGAATTTTGGAATACGCCTTCTTCAAATCTTTGCAAATCTCAAATCCATCTTTCCCAGGCAACATCAAATCCAAAATCACCAAATCGGGAAGTTGCTGAATGACAGCGTCTTCAAAATCGCTACAATTAGTAAAAGTCTGAACTTGCAGATTTTGGTCTTGCAAACTCGCTTCTATCAAAGCCAAAATATCGGCTTCATCGTCCAAAGCGTATATCAGCTTTTTCATTTTACATAATTCCAGGATAAACCCGTTGCACAATCCCAAACAGAAACTGAATAATCTTGGAAGATGCGACAGTCGGATTTAGCAGAAGGTTGTAGTCAAAAAATATCCTCAAAGCCACAAATCCCATAACGACAACTATCAAAAACAGCAAAATCATAAAAATAGAACCGAGAAACCGATTGTAAACTCCGATTTCCAAAAAGTTAATCATCTTGTGAATGTAAACGCTGAAGACCTTGAGCAAAATCACAACTATCAGAAAAAAAATAACATACGAAAGAATTTTGGCGACAGTGGCGGACAAACCCAACTGCACGATAATCAGATTGGTGGAATAATCACCAAAAATATAGCACAACGCAAACGTGATGACGATGGCAGCAATTTTGGTAAGAAAGCAAAGAAACCCTTTGATGAAGCCGTACACCGCCAAAGCAAAAGACAATATCAAAAATATAGTATCAAGAATATTCATACAAAAAAGGCAATGCCGAATTGCTCACAACGAAACAAAAAACGACACTGCCCACCAATTTAAAACTAAATCTAATAACCTCTCAAACGCGTCAACTTGCGTTGCTTGTTGAAAAGTTTCCTTTTCACTGCGTTAACTTCGCGACGTTTTTTGGCAGAAGGCTTTTCGTAGCGTTGGTTTTTTTTGATGTCCGACAAAACACCAGCTATTTCGCACTTCTTCTTAAACTTACGAAGTAAAACTTCAAATGGCTCTTTGTTTTTTGCAACAACCAAAGGCATAAGTATCATCACCCCACTTTTCTGCTGAAATTTAATTTATGTCATAAGAATTTATGTGGAAGAGAGGTCAAGATATTTGTTTGTTCATCTTAGAATTATGCAATTATCTTTATCCTATTCCCATGGATTCCCGCTTTTGCGGGAATGAGAAAAGAAAGAAAACGAGAATGAGGTATGCTTGGGATTCCTGCACCTCTAATCCTCATGCCCGTAGTCTATCAAGCACAACGTTAATCAGTTTCTTAGTACTCTTGTGCTTGAAAAACGGGTATCTATTTTCGATGTTCATTTTTTTGCCGAAAAAAAACGAACCAAAAAACCTCCTTTTGTCATAAAATCGCTAAAACAGGGTCGTGAGATGCAGTTTTGCTAACTCTGAGTAGAGACATCTCCGAGTGAACGACTATTACCTGCTAATCTAAAATTTGTTTTGCACTTCTCTAATAATACTTTGTTGTTTAGCTAAATTATGCCAAAAGTCAAACCCAACTCAACCCAAAGAGTGCTTCGCTCGGGGCGAGGTGGCTACAAATCCATCAAGTCGAGCCTCGTGAAAATAGAAAACGACTGAAGTCAATTATTGTGCGATACCTGTCGTCTCTTGCAGAATTTCTAATCTGACTTCACAGGTTGAGCCTACAATAATACGAAGGAGTTAAATATTTTAGAGGCGAGGCTTAGGATTTTGATTTTTTTTCTTTGGCGTTACTCTTTCTTTTTTTTATCACAAAAAAAAGAAAGGTAACAATAACATTGACAACCACTACGCACATCCAACAAATTGCAAATCGATGGGTGATTAGCTCAGTTGGTTAGAGTGCTACGTTGACATCGTAGAGGTCACTGGTTCAAATCCAGTATCACCCACCATTATTTCCCCAAAAACAAAAGGCAACCGAAAATCGATTGCCTTTCAAATTATCTAAAACTAATCACATCCACATTCATCTTTATTAGTGTCAATGCGTGGCAAAATAATATTCAAAACAATAGCTGTCAAACCACCAGTTGTAATAGGCGAACCAAAAATGCTCTTGGGTATCATAGAAAAATGCGAAACAATTTCAGGTACAAATTGTACACCCAAGCCAAGTCCGAGAGAAAGAGCCAAAATGGTTATTCCCCTTCTGTCCAATTTATGATTGGTGATAATCTTCACACCAGAAGCGGCAACTGTTCCGAACATAGTAATGGTAGCACCACCAAGAACAGGCTTTGGCATCACTTGCAAAATTCCGCCAATAACAGGGAATAGTCCCAAGAAAACCAAGATTACCGCAAGATATTTTCCCACGTGGCGGGAAGCCATTCCCGTCATTTGAATAACACCGTTATTTTGGCTGAAAGTCGTGTTGGGAAAAGTGTTGAAAACAGCAGCCAAAGCTGAGTTGACCCCATCTCCGAGAACTCCACCTTCAATCCTTTTGAAATAGACCTCTCCTTCCACTGGCTCACCCGAAACCATGCTGGTAGCGGTGAGGTCGCCCGTTGACTCTATCATAGTGATAACAAACAGGAAAGCGACAGTCAATAAAGCTGAAAAGTCAAAATTAAATCCATACTTGAAAGGAATTGGCACGTTAATAAGAGGCAATTTCGCGATAGGAGCAAAATTTACTCCTACTGTGAAAACAGCAACAATATAACCAACTGCCAAACCGATGCATATTGAGGACATTCTGAGTATAGGCTTTTTGCTTCTATTGAAAAAAATCACAACAGCAAGAGTCAAAAATGCCAAACCGAGATTTTCCCAAGAACCGAACTTGTCTGGGAAATTGGTTTTAACATACTGACCTCCGCCCATATCGGTAAGACCAACCTTAATCAAGCTAAGACCAATAAGCATCACCACAATTCCCGAAACCAAAGGCGTAATGATTTTTTTCAATCTGTGGATATATCTGCTGGCTATCATCTCGATAAAAGAACCGAAAAAACAAGCAGTAAAAACCGTTGCCAAAATCATTTCCACACTTCCACCACCTCCTTTTACGGCAAATCCAATGCCCAAAATCGGACCCAAGAAAGCAAAGCTTGTTCCCTGAATACTCAGCAATCCTGAACCAACTGGACCGAATTTTCTCACTTGAATAAATGTTGCAACTCCTGAAATTATCAAAGACATTCCTATTAAATAGGGAATCTCCGCACCCAATCCAAGTACTCCACCAATCACAATCGTGGGTGTAATAATTCCCACAAAAATTGCCAAAAGGTGTTGAATAGCTGCCAATAAAGCAGTCGCTGGTTTAGGCTTGTCTTCTAACCTAAAAACCAAATCCAAATTTTCTTTTTCCATCCTCCAAATCTCCTTATAAATTTTTTTATCCAACATACAAATTCATAATCAAGCAAAAATTATGTCAATTTTTTTACACCATAAAAAAATGAAAGGAACAAAATTGGCTGATGGGATAATAGAGCCTAAAAAACAACTTGACTACTGCGTCAACCGACAAAATATTAACCAAAAAATGAATAAAGGACTGTTATGAAAGTAGTATCGGTCGTCAATCAAAAAGGTGGCGTAGGCAAAACAACAACCTCTGTGAATTTGTCTGCAGCTTTGGGCGTTTACGAAAAGAAAACTTTGCTTATAGATTTAGACCCGCAAGGGAACTCCACTTCTGGAATAGGAATAAACAAAAACAAAGTTAACAGCCAAGTTTACAAGATGCTCATCGGTGAGAAAAACATTAAGTCTTGCATCGTGAAGTCGAACTACAAAAAGCTCGATGTGATACCGGCTGACATTAACCTCACAGGTGCAGAGATTGAGTTGGTGAAAGAGTATGCACGCGAACAGAAGCTGAAAAACGCTTTGGCTCCCATCTTGGACAATTACGAATACATCATCATCGATTGTCCTCCGTCCTTGGGTTTGCTCACCATCAACGCTCTGACAGCCAGCACGCACGTCCTTTTGCCAATCCAGTGTGAATACTATGCTTTGGAAGGTGTAAGCCAACTGCTGAACACGGTTAATCTGATAAAAAATAATCTGAACAAAGATTTGGAAATATTGGGCGTTTTGCTCACCATGTACGACAAAAGACTGAACCTCTGCCAACAAGTTGAAGAGGATGTAAAAAGTTTCTTTGGAGACATAGTCTTCAAAACCTATATTGCTAGAAATGTGAAACTCAGCGAATCCCCAAGTTTTGGACAAACCATTTTTGACTATGCCATCACTTCCAAAGGTGCTCAAGATTACTTAAGCTTGGTGAAAGAGGTGGTCGAGAGATGAGCAAAAAGAAACTGGGAAGAGGCTTAGAAGCTCTGATTAAGCCCGTAGATTTCAAATCTGCAGACAGAGAAAGTTCATCCGCTTCGGAAGACGCAACAGTAAACGAAGCAAACATCAATTTAGTTTTCCCAAATCGCTATCAACCCAGAAGGCATTTTGACCAAGATAAATTGGAAGAGTTGCGTGACTCCATTATCGAAAATGGCATTATTCAGCCTCTTATCGTCACCGAGCAAGATGGTGGGCATTATGAGCTAATCGCTGGAGAAAGAAGGCTTCAAGCAGCTAAATTGGCTAACCTCAAAACAGTGCCAGTGGTGGTAAGGCAAGCCACCAATCAGCAGATGCTCCAACTGGCTATTATCGAAAACGTTCAAAGAGAAAATCTGAACCCGATAGAAGAAGCCGCCAGCTACAAAAGGCTCCAAGAGGAGTTCAACTATACACACGGCGAAATCGCCACTGCAATGGGCAAAGACCGCACAACCATTTCCAACTTCTTGAGATTGCTCTCGTTGCAAGATTCCATCAAAAAATTGTTGCTTCAAGGAAAAATCAGCACGGGACACGCAAAGGTGATAATGCAAGCCGAACCTGAACAAAGAGAAGCTCTGGCTGCCACCATCGCTCAAAAAGAACTCTCAGTTAGAGCCAGTGAAACTTTGGTGAAATCTTCCGCCACTGTCGTAAAAAATAAGAACGCTCAATTGGATTTTTCCGTTGCTGAGGAATCTCTGAAAAGCATCTACAACGCTCAGGTGAAAATCAAAGGAACCGGAAGCAGAGGCAAAATAATTTTCTCTTATCAGTCAAAATCACAAAAGGAAGAACTTCTAAAACTGTTAAGCAATGAGAAATAAGCACTTTAGCATCTTACTGTTTTCCTTGCTTTCCATTTTTTTCTTGGGAAGCCTGATTTCTTGCTACCTCCTTCTGAATAAATTGGATGAGAGCAAAGCCCAAATCGAGATTTTGACCAAACAATTAGACTCTTATCGTCAAAATCTACTTCAGGACAACAAATTAAACAACAATCTAAAGTTAGAAAAGTTGCGACTTTCGCTAGAAAAATATATAGCCGAAGAGCCTCATGCTAACAAAAAAAATGGTAGTAAACTGAGTGCACCAGAAAATTTTTATCCCGATTTTTTGCCTGTTGCCAAACCTTATAAAACAAGCAGAGATTTCAACGAGAAACATAAAGCTCTTGATTTTGCGGGCAAACTCGGAACTTCCGTTTTTGCGGGAGCATCGGGAGTTGTGGAAAAAGCTGAAGCGGATACATATTTCGGGAAAACCATTATTATCAACCATCTCAACGGCTTCAAAACAGTCTATGCTCATTTGGACTCTATCTGCGTAAACGTGGAAACTTTTGTGAAGAAAGGGCAAACCATAGGCTCGGTGGGAAATTCGGGATATAGCACCAATCCACACCTGCACTACGAAATCCAACAAAGCGACATTAACCAAAATCCAAAAGATTTTATAAAGAATTTTAAAGGAGAGTAAGCACATGATTAAAGAAAAAAATAGAGAAGTGGAAGTGTCCTCTATCATCGGAAAAGATTTGAAAATCACTGGAGACGTAAGTTGCGAAAACGGCATAAAAGTCGATGGTGACCTTGTGGGAAATATCACCTGCAAATCTCTAATCTCCGTGACCACCAGTGGGAAAATTGACGGAAATTTGGACTGTAGCAATTGCATCATCGCTGGCATCATCAACGGTGGAATCACCGCCAAGAACACTATCGAAGTCAAAAAAAGTGCCAAAATCACTGGAGATATAAAAGCTGTAACCCTGATAGTAGAGCCGGGAGCAATCCTCAACGGCAACTGCACCATGGGACAGAATGCCATCAAATAAAAAACATCTGCTGTATCTGGGAAAAGTTTGTTTGCTGAGCGTTGTTCTCGCTTGCCCAAGTCTTGTTTTGCCATCTAGATTAAGCTTATTTTTGGGCTTAATCGGTGGCTTATTTTTTCTAATTTCGATGGCTATCAGCACAATGCTTGCCCTGTCTCCAGCAACAAACATAAAAAAAAGCATTGTCTTGGGATTCGGAGGCAGATTTTTGATATTGGTGCTCTATTGCTATTTCGTCGCCAAATACATTAAAATAGAAATACTGATTTTCGGTGTTGGCTTGATTTTGCCTCTAATCTCTTTGTATATCTATGAGTTATACCTCTTTATAACATTCAAGATATCTCAAAAAAAATAACGACTTCATCTCTACAAAAATGCATATTGACGAACTTTGTAAGAACACCACTTGGTTGGCTCCGTTGGCGGGATTTACGGACTACCCATACAGAATTGTCGCCAAAGAAAACGGTGTGAATGTACTCACCACCGAGATGGTAAGTGCTGCGGGATTAACCTACAATCCGAAAACCAGTTTGCCCTATGCTCAAACCTCTGAGGTCGAATCGCCAATCGGAATCCAACTCTTCGGCAGTGTTCCTGCCCATTTCCAAAAAGCTATTTCCATCTTGCCAAAAATGGATTTCCTCTGCCTAAATATGGGTTGCCCCGTTAAAAAAGTGATAAAAACTGGTGCTGGCTCAGCCCTGATGGATACACCAGAATTGGCTTCTAAAATCGTTGAAGCCTGCAAACTCGCCTTGCCCGAAGATGTTCCTCTAATTGTCAAATTCCGCTCGGGCTTCTCCACTATCAACTACTTGGATTTTGGCATACTTATGCAAAAATCTGGAGCGGACGCTCTAATCTTGCACCCACGCACGAGAAACCAAATGTTTTCTGGAATGAGCAATTGGGAGCACATCAAAATCTTGAAAAATAAAGCCACAATTCCAGTTATCGGGAACGGTGACATTTTTGAAAAAGATGACATAGAAAAAATGAAAAAGGCAACTGCTTGTGACAGTGTTATGATTGGAAGAGGGGCTATCGGCAATCCTTGGATTTTCTCCACAGAAACTCCCACAAATCAAGAGAAAATCGACACTATAAAGCGTCATTATACGTTATCTATCGAACACTACGGCGAAACCAAAGGCATTGTCATGATGCGGTCTCACATAGCAAAATACACCAAGGGCATCAAAAAAAGTGCGGAAGCACGAGAAAAAATCAATCTCAGCACAGACCTGCAAGAAATCTATTCTATTCTGGAAAATCTATTTATTTAGTCTAAACCTCTGCTCTGGAGGAAAATACAAGTCCCAAAATAGTAAAAAGAATATTGGGTGACCACGCAGCGAAAAACGGCGACAAAATTCCAGAATATCCCAAATTCTGGCTGACACGCAACGCCGCAAGGAAAACAAAACAGACTACCAATCCAACCAAAAAAACAACACTTCGAGTCCTACTGCGAACAGAAGCTGAAGCCATCGGCACGCTGAAGAACAGAATAATCAAATTTGCAAAAGGAAAAGCCAATTTCGTGGCCAAATCAACTCGCTCCTTCAGACACTTCTCTCCCACCTTTTCCTGACGAGCAATGTACTCCTTAAGCTCAAAATAGCTCATCGCCAAAGGATCTTTGGAAGATTTGACAAAATCTATCGGCTTCACATCTACTATCGGAATGACCTTATCTTTCTCGAACAATTCAATTTCCGTGGGCATCCCATCTTCAAATTCCCGAACATAGCAATGGTCAAAAAGCCACTTTTCGCCATCCCATCTGGCAGAATGTGACGCAATAGTCTGCACCAAACCGCCCGTCTCGGGGTCAAACTGCACAATGTCAATATTATACAACTTCTTGCTATATCCATCGAAAAACCCGATGTTGAAAAAAAGATTGTTATTGCCTTTGTAATTTATGTTGGCTCTCCGCTTGATGTCTTCCATCTTCTCACCACGGATTTTGACGATGTAGGTATGCTCTCGCAGTTGAATAGCTTTTGGCAGAACATACTCTCCGATCCACATCACAAAAAAACTGTAAAAAATTCCGAAAATAAAAATAGGCATCACCATCCGAACGATGCTTCTTCCCGAAGCTCTAACAGCTATAGATTCGTTGTATTTGGAAAGTTTATTCATCAGGAACAAACTGGACAGCAAAACGGCAACTGGAGAGGTAAGAACAAAAAGATAGGGCATATTGTACATAAAATACGCCAGAGAATCTGATAGTGAAGCACCATATTTTAGAAATCTGGTAAGCCTGTCAAAAATGCTGATTACCACAAAAAGCACGGAAAACGACAAACTAATCAACACAAAATTTTTGATGTAAGAACCCAATATATAGCGGTCTAAAATCTTAATCAACTCAATTCCTTTTTAGCTTTAAATACCTTTTTGAAATACATCCGCACCTTAAATCTAACCGAATCGAAAGCGTTGGTGTCGTGGCGAGACTTCCAAGTAAGGAACGTCCCCAATATCACAAGCACAATATTAGCGAGCCACATAGCAAGCCAAGGAGCTATAAACCCTCTGTCGGCTAACTCTTCTCCACCCAGCAACATAGAATGATAAGACACAAAAACTACCATGCTAAATCCGAAAGCCGCTCCAACTCCGCTAGTTTTGGCCATCAGTCCAACTGGAACTCCCAAAAAGAGAAAAATGATGCAAGCAAAAGCCAAAGCGTTTTTCTTGTGGATTTCTACCCAATAGGCATAGTTGTACTCTTGGTAACGCTTCATTTTGTTAGATTCCTGAAGCATCAGGCTGGTCACGGAATTGTACTTTTCGCCCTTCTCCATCGTCTGCAATCTGTCGTCATGGATTTGTCGCAAAGAATCCGCCACATGAATGATTTTTTCGTTCTCCTTAATTCTGTTCAACATAATCTTGGTGTTCATTTCTCTATCGCCAAGTGTATGTCGCAAGTCACCCTGATTGGCTCCACCGAAAATATTGAAATTGAATTTTTTGAACTTAACAACTCGATAATCGCCAGGATTTTTGATGCTCTTCTCGTGGATTTCTCCATCATAAAGTCTGGCAACCATATCGTTTCCGTTATTAGCCAAATCAATCTCACCGTATTTCGCACTAACTATCTGAAAAGTCTCCCGTTGACCCTTGTTATAAATAAGCACATCCAACAAATATTTGTCTTCTTTGCCTCCAGCGAAAATCACCAAATCGGAAATGTTTTGATTTTTATTGAACACACCCGTTTTGATATTGCTGATAGGATTTCGATACGCTATATGCAGAAGCAAATCTCTGGAAAGATAGTTGCTATCGGGCAAAACAATGTGATTGAAATACAACATAAAACACGAAAACAAAATAACCAAAAGATACAACGGTCTCATCAACCGATATATGCTGACACCACAAGATTTTATCGCTGTTAATTCGTTGTCAATCGACAACTTCCCGAAAGTCATAATAGAAGCGAATAGTATCGCCATGGGAATAGTGAGTGCCACCATAGCAGGCAAACTATATCCGAACAGACTAACCACTGTCATGAAAGAGAGCTTCTTTTGAATGATAAGACTCAGCTTGCTGATAATCATATCTATCAAAAACAACGACGTAAAAACTCCCAAAGCACCAATAAATGGTTTGAGAGATTCTCTAAGCAAATATCTTTCTAATATTTTCATCAACTATAAAAAAGACCTAACAACTCTAAAGCCTTTTGCTTCAAGACGTTTCTTAGGTCTGTTAAAACTCCTAAAAGAAGGACTTGCATAACTCTGTAATTCCTTATAGCTTCCACCTCTAATTACTCTATAATACCCATAATTAGAACCCGTGGGATTTTCATTTTTGAGAACCGCAAGTTTATAATAACTCTTATCATACCAATCGTTGCACCACTCAGAAACATTACCACTCATATCAAAAATACCAAGTTCATTCGCTTTTTTTGTTCCCACAGGATGAGGTAATGAATCATTCGTCCAAGCCACCTTTTCTATATCATCACTTCCAGAAAAATTTTTACGGTTTTTATCACTTCCTCCGATAGCTGCCAACTCCCACTCAGCCTCTGAAGGCAATCTATAACCAGAAGCTTCATAATTACATTTAATCATTTCACCTTTATATAAATCATAACAGGGTTTCAAGCCCTCTTTAATACTCAATTTATTACAGAATGTAACAGCATCCCACCAAGAAACATTGCAAACAGGATAATTATCGCCCTTGATTGGAGAATTATTATATTTCATAACTCTATTCCATTCTTTTTGAGTAACTTCATATTTTGAAATATAAAAACTCCTAACAAAAACTTCGTGCTTTGGTACTATATCATCATCTCCTTCACTGTCTCCTCTAGTAAAAGTAGTACCTTTTACCCTCACGAACTCAAAACTCCAAAGTGAGCCAACACACAAAGTTAAAATAAAAATTAAAAAACTTATTTTCTTCATAAAACAACCTCTATCGCCAATCTTTCAGACAAACAAAACAATCCATAAAAAACAATTTTAATCTCATTTGTCTTCGTGTGCTGTCAACCAAAAATTTTGGAATTTACACTTTACAACATAGTACCTCCCTGTTTCGTTCACCGTAGTATGGAAAAGACATATTATTCGATTGGAGAAGTCTGTAATCTTTTGAAATTGCCAGATTACACCGTTCGATATTGGGAAAACGAATTCAAGCAACTCTCTCCAAGTAAACTCTCGGGAAGAAAGCGTCAATACAGCAAAAAAGAGATAAAACTGCTTGAAAAAATCAAGTATATGCTTCACACCCAAGGTTATACCATCAAGGGAGCAAAAAAAGTGTTGAATAGCCAAGACAAAAGAGATGAAGTTAAAATCGATTTTGAGCGAGCTACATTAAAAAAAAATATTCTAAAGACCATCAAAGAAATAGAAGAAATTTTAGCCAAATAGAAGGAAGAAAATGAAAAAAATAAACTTAGTTTTGCCGAAAGGAAGAATTTTTGATCAAGTAAAAGATTTGCTGGCTGAAGCAGGAATTAGCCTGACCCTCAGTGGCAGAGGTTTGCGTCCGGCAACAAATAAAGACGACCTCATCGTGAAAATCATGAAACCTCGCAATATCGCCAACCTTTTGGCTTTTGGCAGACACGACATCGGATTTAGTGGCGAAGACTGGATAATGGAATCGGAAGTTTCCGACCAAATCACCACCATTTTGCCTTTGGGACTTAACCCCGTGAAAATAGTGGCTGCCATTCCAGAAAACTATTCGCTTGAGGAGCTAAAAAATAGAGAAATCATCGTAGTTTCCGAATACAAAAAGATTGCCACCGATTGGCTGGATAAACAAGGCTTCAACTACAAATTTCTGACGGTGCACGGAGCAACAGAAGTGTATCCGCCCGAAGACGCAGATATGATTATCGACAACACCTCTACAGGTAACACCCTAAGAGACAACAACTTAAAAATAGTCGGCACTCTGGTACAATCAGCCACCAACTTCGTGGCATCAAATTCAGCTTTGGACGACCCATGGAAGCACGAAAAGATTATGGAGATGAAAATGCTTTTTGAGGCAATTCTTTTGGGAAGAAACAAATCGATGATAGAGATGAACATTCCCAACGACAAAAAAGAGATTATCGATAGACTTCCGTGCCTCAAATCGCCTACAGTGATGCCACTGGCAAGAGACGCTGGCTATGCCGTAAAAATCACTTTGGACACCAAAGACGTCCCCGATTTATTGCCAAAGCTGAAAAAATGGGGAGCTTGCGACATCTTGGAATATAATTTGAGCAAGGTAATCTTATGATAAAAGCGAAACCGATTTTGGACAAAGTCGCACAATATCAAGCTCCACCTTCGGATAGAATTGACAAAATTCGCTTAGACTTCAACGAAGTCAATCTGCCTCCTACACCGAAGCTCAAAGACCTCAAATTCGACTCGACCTTGTCCTGCATTTACCCTCAGGAAGATTCTTTAATCGAGAGTTTAGCTGATTATTACAAAATTGACCCCGAATATTTTTTGGTTTGCAACGGTTCCAACGAAGCAATCACACTAATCTTGGAGGCCTTTATCTCAGAGGGCGACAGAGTGCTCATTCCTTTCCCGACCTTTTCCGTCTATTACCTATTGCTACAAATCAAAGGAGCAATTGCGGACAAAGTCTGCTACGACAAAGATTTGAATTTCCCCACAGAGGAATTTTTGGAAAAAGCTAAAACCAATCCTAAAATGATTATCCTCGTAAATCCAAACAATCCAACTGGAGATATGCTTGGCAGGGAAACAGTCGAGAAAATTTTGACCAATGCCCCCGACACACTATTGGTGCTGGATGAAGCGTATGTACATTTTTCCCGCGAGGAACTTTGGGACTTAGTTTTGACTCACGAAAATATTATCGTCCTAAGAACTTTTTCCAAAGCTTACGCTCTCGCTGGACATCGAATTGGCTTTGCCACGGCTAACCCAAAAACTATGAACCAATTGAGAAAAGTTACACTGCCCTTCCGAGTTAACCATTTTTCGCTAAAAGCGGCTCAAATAGCTTTGCTCGACCAAAACCACTTCCAACACATTTTGGCTACCGTCAAAGAGGAAAAACGCAAACTCGAACATTTTTTTGATTCTTTAAATATAAAATATTTGCCAAGCGAAACCAATTTTATCCTTGTAAAAACAGGAATTTGGAGCAAAGAAGTTTTTTCTTCGCTGTACTCAAAAGGGATAATGGTGCGTCATCAGGGAAGCAACCCAATGCTGAAAAACTACTTGCGAATTTCTATGGGAACTCCCGAAGAAAATGCAATATTCCGCACCGAATTCAAAAAACTCTGGGAGAACAAACTGCTTGTTTTTGACATGGATGGGACACTCATCGACGTCGATTTGTCCTATATAAAGTCCATCAAAGACACGGTCGCTCACTACTCAGGCGAAGAAATCACCACGGACGAAATCAACGAAATTCGCAAGTTGGGTGGCTACAATTGTGATTGGGATTTGACCGAATACGCCCTGCAAAAACGAAACATCACTATCGACAAGCAAGAGCTTATAGACAAATTCGAGGCATACTATAGCGACAACAAGAAATCGGAAAAATGGCTTCTTCCGATTGGCGATTTGCAGAAAATAAAAGAAACTGTTCCACTGGCTATTTTCTCTGGCAGACCGAACAAAGACATAGAATACGCCCTCGATTTTTTCGGTGTGAAAGACCTTTTCTCGTGGACAATCGGTCAAGAAGACACAGGCGAAAAATCCAAACCAAGCGGATACGGAATAAACCTTATCAAAGAAAAAAGCGGTGCAGAACTGGTAGTTTATGTCGGCGACACCATCGACGATGTTCTCTCTTCGCTTGACGCTAACTGCACAAATATCAGCCTGATGGAGCATCCAAAAACCGACTACTACATTAGCGACATTACTGAAATAACAGATTTAATCTTAGGATAGAGGCACGAAAATGGCAAGAACATCCACTATCTCACGAAAGACCAACGAGACCGAAATCGAAATAATCTTGAACATTGACGGCGAAGGAACCGCACAAATCGGCACTGGAATCGGATTTCTCGACCACATGTTGGAAGGTCTTGCAAAGCACGGTCTCTTCGACTTGGAAATCAAGGCTAAAGGCGACCTGCACGTTGACCAACATCACCTTGTGGAAGATTTGGGAATCGTTTTGGGACAAGCGTTTTGCCAAGCTCTCGGCGACAAAAAAGGCATCGAAAGAAGCGGATATTTCGTATATCCCATGGATGAAGCTCTCGCCGTGGTCGCTGTGGATTTGGGCGGACGAGCCTATTTACAATACGATTGCAAATTTGAGCGACAATTCTGCGGAGAACTCGATTTGGACTTGATGCCTGACTTTTTTGAGAGTTTTGCACAAAATATTCCTGCAAATCTTGTAATCAGAATGCCTTACGGTCGTAGCGACCATCACAAATTGGAAGCGTGTTTCAAAGCCTTAGCAAAATCTCTCCGTTTTGCCTGCAACTATCTGCCCAGAGCCACCGATAAAATTCCTTCCACAAAAGGAAGCATATGAAAGCCTATTTGGACTGTTTTCCTTGCTTTTTGAAACAAACTCTGCACCTTGCCAGATTGTCGAACTTGGACGAACAGACACAGAAAAAGATTGTCGATTTCACTGGCTCTCTTTTTGCAAAAATCGACATGGATTCCACTTCGCCAGAAATCGCTCACTTCATCCATTCCAATCTGAAAGATTACTTGAAAAACGAAGACCCTTATGCCGAAATCAAACAAGCAAACGTTGCCAAAGCTCAGAGTTTGTTGCCCAAAATACACGAGATTTTAGACAACTCAAACGACAAACTTTTCACAGCTACAAGGCTGGCAATCGCAGGAAATGTGATAGATTTGGGAGCTTGCTTGGAATTCGATTTGGAAAGCGAAATCAAAAACGTAATCTCCGCCAAATTCGCCATAGACGACTTCAAAAATTTCAAACAAGATATTCAAAAAGCTAAATCTATCATCTATCTCGGAGACAACACAGCCGAAGGTGTTTTTGACAAAATATTTATCGAACAAATAGACAAACCAGTGACTTACGCCACTCGAGAAATTCCTGTTATCAACGACATCACAGTGGATTGGGCAAAAAAAATCGGAATTGATGAAGTTGCTACTGTCGTCAGCTCAGGTGCTAAAATTCCTGGAACTGTTCCAAAAATGTGTTCAACAGAATTTAGAGAAAATTTGGAAAATGCCGACCTCATCATCAGCAAAGGGCAAGGCAATTATGAAGCGCTCTCCGACACAAATTTGCCGATTTATTTCTTCCTCAAAGCAAAGTGCCAAGTCATCGCAAATCACATCGGATTGGACATTGGCTCGTACATCCTGATGAAAAACGACAAGGAGAGCTTATGATAGCCATCATCGACTACGGAGCCGGAAATCTGCATTCGGTAAAGAACGCTCTTAGTTATCTCGATGCAAAATATGTGATAACCAATTCGCCAAACGAACTAAAAAAAGCCGACAAAATTATCTTGCCTGGCGTCGGACATTTCGGACAAGCGTCCACCAAACTGCAAAACTCAGGCTGCTACTCCGAGCTTCTGGAATGGATTAAACAAGATAAACCTTTCTTGGGAATATGCGTCGGACTTCAACTCCTTATGGAAAGTAGCTCCGAAGCACCATCATCGGAAGGATTTGGGTTTTTCCAAGGAAATTGCGAAAAATTTACCTGTCAGCGTGTTCCCCAAATGGGCTGGAATCAAGTCCACTATGAAAAGAAGCATCCATTATTTGCAAGTATTCCAAATGACAGCGATTTCTACTTCGTTCACAGCTTCTACCCAAATGCAAAAACCGAAAAAGACATCTTGGCGACCTGCACATACGATGTAAATTTTGGTGCTATCTTGCAACGAGGGAATGTGTTTGGAACCCAATTTCATCCCGAAAAAAGCGGAGAAATGGGATTGCAACTATTAAGAAATTGGATAAATTTGTAACTCAATTGGAAAACAACAATTTTATAAATTCTGCTAATTTAAAAAAAATCTCTCTGCCGAACAAAAAAATCATCTACCAATCTCCGTCCGAACAAGCTATCTCCAGTGATGGAAATTTTTTAGTAGAAACGGTGCTGGAAAATCATCCTCAAGATTGCTTGAAGGTTTTGGACATTGGCTGTGGTTGTGGAGTATTGAGCTTTATGCTAAAACTCTCCAGACCAAACTGGCAGATAATAGGAATAGACATCCAAGAAAATCTCGTGCAACTCGCAAACTACAACTCAAAAATCTGTGGATTGGAAGTCGATTTTTTTCATGAAGATTTGAGAACTTACATCGAAAAATTTGACCTCGTAATCTGCAATCCACCTTTCTATCCCCAAAATTCAGGCAAAATGCCAAAAGACAAAGGCAAACAAATTGCACGATTCGAAATAGAATGCAATCAGGAAGATGTGTTTTCAACTATCAAAAGATGCCTAAAAACAAATGGGGCTGGCTATGTGCTTTATCCATTGTCGAGATTAGAAAATCAAAATATAGTAAAGATTAGAAATCAAGTGGGAATAGTGGAAATTACTCAATAGCCAATTATAAGCTACTTCTTCTGCCCAAAACAATAAACAACATGAGCAATGTCTTTTTTTCTATAAAACCTCTCCATAAGCGGAATCCAAATACTAAATAAAAAATAGGAAATCGGAACAGAAAACGGTATTTTTTTCTTATCAGTCACTTCACTGGCAGGGCTAGACTTCCAAGGTGGAGCATCGGCGAAGCCCGATTGTACAACTGTGTAATCTCTCTTTTTTGCTTCTTCGCACAACTCCTCAAGACTCAAGCCTCTGCCAGAATGGTCTTTGTTAGAATGTAAAAAAAGCACACCTACTCTGTACTGTTTTTTCAATTTTTTACGCAAATTCTCTATAGAAACAATCTCAAAGATTTCACCCAAACCAAAAATTTCGCACTCATACTTTTTATCCAAAGGTAATTCAATAACTCTATCCATTCACACCCCAACTATTGCAAGACTCTTTCACTACTGGTAAAATTTGTGGAATAGTACAAAATTGCGTTTCAATTCCTAAATTCATTTTGACATCACTTTTATAATACCAGTCTTTACTCAGAAAACTGATTTTTGATTCCATTTCATTTAGACCAAAAATTTTCAAAACAAATAAAACTAAATCAAAAACAAAATTCGGTAATTTATGCCATTTACCATATTTCCCTTTGCCCAAATTCATACTAATAAAATTTGCTAAATCATCTAACAAAACAGGTTCGTCATCTACTACTATGTCGTCAAAACAATCCCAAAAGCTTTCTTCAAGAATTTTCAGGAATACCTCTACCAATAGATTTATATTCGTTAAATGAAACCTAACTGGTTTTCGAGGGAAAAATAATATTCGCTTAGAAACAAGTTTGACTAAAATATTTGGGAACCCATTTTCATCTCCCTTGCCATAGATTATGCTCGGTCTAACTATATTACAATTCAAACCTTGCCCAATAAGCAATTTCAATCGCTTTTCAGCTTCAATTTTTGTCATGCTATAAATGGTATCTTCTACCATTTCACTTTTCCTGTCAGCAGGAACATTTTTGGGAACAGTCCCATAAATACTTACTGTTGAACAGAAAATAAATTTTGAATTATTTTTCAAAGCATTTTTAGCCAATAGTTCTGTTGCATTTACATTAGCATCAATATATTGTTGTTTAAAAAATTTTCTTTGCCTTAAAAGTGCCCCAATATGCAAAATAACGTCAAACTTAACTGTTCCCAAATAGCTTTGCAACTTAATCAAATCACACAAGTCAATCTCAACAATTTCAATTTTCCCCACAAACTCTTCCAATCTCTCAGAATCAGTGTTTGGTCGTACTATAGCAGTTACATCATACAATCCTGCCCTCAAAATGGCTCTTGCAGTATGCCTCCCCACAAAACCAGTAATACCTGTAATAAGAATTTTTTTACCCATAGATTTTCCTTTCACCATTAGACATAAAATCTTTCTATTTTTGACAAGTAATTTCCCCTACTATTTATTTCTTGCTTGACACTCCTGGCTATTTTCAGTGACTTATCATTAAAATTATCAATTAGAACGAGGTAAAAATGAGTAAACTTTGGGGTGGCAGATTTCAAAAAAATACGGATAAATTGGTCGAGGATTTTCATTCTTCTATCAGCTTCGACCAGAGACTTTTTCGCGAAGATATACAAGGCTCTATTGCTCATGCTCGGATGCTTGGCTCGCAAAACATCATCACCACTGAAGAGGCTGACACGCTTGTCAAGGGATTGGAAGAGCTGAAATCAGAAATCGAAAGCGGACAAATCGAATTCGACCCAGCAGCGGAAGACATCCATATGAATATCGAGACTTTGCTCACGAAGAAAGTTGGCGAAGTCGGCAAAAAGCTCCATACAGGAAGATCTCGCAACGACCAAATTGCTCTGGATATAAAGCTGTACCTGAAAAGAGAAGTCAATGTCATCCAAAATCTGCTTATTGACCTGCAAAAGACAATTTTGTTACTTGCTGAGAACAATTTGAATACCATCATGCCAGGATACACGCATCTGCAAAAAGCTCAACCAATAACTTTTGCTCACCACATAATGGCATATTTTTTCATGTTCAAACGCGACTTCGAGAGATTTTCCGACTGCATCAAACGAACTGATTCCTCTCCTCTTGGATCGGGAGCACTGGCTACCACCACTTTCCCCTTGAATAGACACATGGTCGCTGATGAGCTGAATTTTGCCGACATTACGCACAATTCGCTGGACGGAGTGAGCGACAGAGACCACATCGTGGAATTTCACGCCACAGCTTCCATTTTGATGATGCACTTTTCGAGATTGTGCGAGGAAATCATTCTGTGGTCTAGCGATGAGTTCTCTTTCGTCACGCTTGACGATGCCTATTCCACTGGCTCAAGCATTATGCCTCAGAAAAAAAATCCCGATGTTGCCGAATTGATACGGGGGAAAACTGGGCGAGTTTACGGAAATCTGATTGGCATTCTTGCAACTCTAAAGTCTCTACCACTTGCGTATAACAAAGATATGCAAGAAGATAAGGAAGGATTTTTCGACACTGTGGATACGCTGAAAGGCTGCCTTTTAACACTAACTCCGATGCTGGCAACCATGAAAATCAACAGCGAAACTATGAAGAACGGGGCAAAAAAGGGATTCACAAATGCAACCGATGTCGCCGATTATTTGGCTAAGAAAAATCTCCCGTTCCGTGAAGCTCACCACGTTGTCGGGCAAATTGTTTACCATTGCTTGAACGAAAAAATTGCGATTGAAGAACTTAGCTTGGAAGAATTTAAGAAGTTCTCTCCTCTTTTTGAAGACGATATTTACGAAGCTATCTCCTTGGAAACTTGTGTGAATAAGCGAAATTTGCCTGGAAGTCCTGCTCCTGAGGCTGTGAAGCAAACTATCGAAATGGGAAAATCTTGGGTAGATAGTATCAGTTAGAACTTTCCAATAATTTCAAAGCATCAAGAGGATTTTCAACTATATCGAACAACTTATCGGGAGTGGAAAATCCTTTTTCGATGGTTTCATTTATGAATTCGATGAATTTGTCGTAAAATCCATCGGTGTTCAAGATGATAATCGGCTTGTCGTGATAGCCAAGTTTCTTCAGCGTAATCATTTCCAGCAGTTCCTCAAGCGTACCATAGCCACCTGCCAAAGCGATGAAGCCATCGGCGTTATCTTGCATCACGGATTTGCGAATCCGCATATTCTCCGTGAAAATCATCTGGCTGGCACCACGATACGCAAGCTCCAAACCTTCCAACTTGTGCGGAATAACGCCCAAAGTGTAGCCGTTGTTCTCCATAATCGTGCGAGCGAGTTCCCCCATGAGACCGACATTTCCTCCGCCATACACCAAGCTATGACCTCGCTCCGTCATCATTTTGCCCAAATCTCTCGCCGCTTTTTTGTAACTATCGTCTATCTGCTGTGCCGACGCACAATAAACACAAATTCTCATCTTGCCTCCAGTTTTGCCTCACACTGCAATTTTATTCGCTCCAAATTCCATTTTTGAACAATTGAAACCATTTTTCCAAAGCATCTTCATCATACAGTCCAATCGCCCTGAAAATCTCTCTGGCAAACTCAATCGGTGCAATCCCTTTGGCAGTGATGATTTTTCTGTCAGTTACAGCCAATTCATTTTGATAATTCTCATCGCCACGGTATTGCGGTGCAACAGCTTTTAGATAATACAAATCGTTGCTGGTGTGCTTCACAGAGTCCAACAATCCCAACTGCCCAAGATAAGCGGTCGCAGCACAGATAGCAGCTATTGGTTTGCCTGCCTCCAGCACTTTTTTGGTAAGAACTTCTATCGCTTTGCTCACGCCTTGCTCCCAAGCTGTGCCACCAGGGAGTATCAAAAAGTCGATTTCATCAATTTTCAATTTGTCCAGCGAGGTCTCTGGTTGAACTTGCAATCCTCCCATAGATGTGACCATTTTGCCATCTTCTGAAAAATAAACCAATTCAAACTTCTCGCTCTTGTATATCTCTGGTGCCAAATAGGAAATTTCCCAATCAGAATATCCATCAAATAAAAACACACATATTTTTTTCATTTTATTGCCTTAAATCTCTGTTATGAAAAATTCTTCCATAGGAATATTCTTTTCTTTGCAATACTTTTCAATTTCAGAGTCATTTTCAAAAAATTTATCACAGAAATTGCTAAAGCCATTTATAGTTTCTTCTAAATATCTATCATCTGCACCTAAAATCATTTCAGTTTTTTCTATAAATTTTGCAAAATCTCTATTAACTCCACAAAGTTTATCAATAGTTCTAAAATCCAATTCTCTATACTTAGAAGGAAACAAAACCTTACTTTCATAAGGATTTGATTTTAATTCAATAACTCCAATACCAAAAGATTGATTCAACCTTTCAATTTCATCTAAAAGGTCATCCCCTATATCAAAAACAACCAAATAACCATAGTTAGACCAACTAGAATTTGAAACTGCTTGAAAGAATGATTGTTTAAGTTCATAATCAGTTTTCACTTCTCTTTTTAGTTCATAAGAAACTAAGTCAAATGAATCTGCTTTATTAATAATTTTCATCAAAGAATTACTAGCTCTATTCTTAAGATTAAGAAAGTTGATTCCTATCATGTCAGGATGTATCCACTTCTGATAATTATCTTTACTATTTGCAGATTTTTCATGAAATATAGTTTTTGAAAAAGTATTTTGATTTTTCAAATAACTACTTAGTAATTTATGTAAGTCTCGCTCTTGAAAAGTATTAGCTTTTAAAATATTTTTAGATATTACTTCTTTTTCGGTAATTTCTGAAAGATTTAATTCCTTTTCATATTTTGATAAATAATACTCAAAACCTCTTTCACCTTCAACTCTTTTAACTCTAGTATCATTTTGTCTTATAAAATTTCCCAATTGTGCTGAGATGGTATCTGCAGGAGTTTTAGCATTTCTCCAATCTCTAAAATTGTTTTCTTTAACCCTATCCCAAACTTCGTTATATGTAAGTGGTCGTTTCTCACTTTCCAAAACTTTTAAAATAGATTCCTTAATAGTCATACTCATATTATATTTAAGCCTCTCTTTATAACTCTAAACAAAAGCACTCCCACTATTATAGTAGAAGTGCTTTGTCATTATTCATTTTTAGTTTTGCTTTCCGGTCAAATGGTCTCTTTCTTTGTAATCGGTGTGCAAATACTTGTGAGACATATGCGAGAGTGGTTCTCCCAAAAATTCAGCATAGATTTTCTTAATCATCGGATTGGTGTGCGAAGTCCTGAACTCACAATTTTTGTCGTCTTTATACAGAGATTCTCCACGACGAGCTCTGTCTGCCAAATCCGAACCATAGGGCTGACCGCCACCACCCACGCATCCACCTGGGCAAGCCATTATCTCGATGAAGTGATAACTTTTTTTGCCATCACGAACATCTTCCAGCAATTTCTTGGCGTTCCCAAGTCCGTGAGCCACTGCCACATTCACCGTCAGCACATCGGAGCTGTCTTTCAGCGGAACGTCCAAGCTCGCCTCTTTGATTCCCGACATTCCACGCACGGGAGCAACGTCCAAATTTTCCAGTTCTTTGCCTGAGAGCAACGCATAAGCTGTACGAATTGCTGCTTCCATCACTCCGCCAGTAGCTCCGAAGATTGTTCCCGCTCCAGTGTATTGCCCCATCAACTGGTCGGCTTTCTCTTCTGGCAGATTATTAAAATCGATTTTCGCACCCTTTATCATCCTGATAAACTCTCGCACCGTGAGGACATGATCGACATCACGATACCCAGAAGAGTTCATCTCAGGACGTTGCGATTCAAATTTTTTGGCTGTGCAAGGCATGATGGACACACTGACAATATCTTTTGGGTCGAGATTTTCCTGCTTGGCAAAATAGGTCTTAACCATCGCACCGAACATCTGTTGAGGAGATTTGCAGGAAGAGACATTAGAAAGAAATTCGGGGAAATAAGTCTCCACAAATTTCACCCAACCCGGAGAACACGAGGTTATCATGGGCAGAGTTCCACCCTCTTTCACTCTCTTGATAAGCTCCGAGCCTTCCTCCATTATCGTCAGATCAGCAGCGAAATTGGTGTCAAAAACTTTGTCAAAACCCAATCGACGCAAAGCTGCATACATCTTGCCCACTGTTACTTCGTTGGGATTCATGCCAAACTCTTCGCCAAGAGCAGATCTCACAGCGGGAGCCTCTTGCACCACTACAATCTTTTTCGGGTCGAATAGAGCATTTTGCACCTCTTCGATTTGCGACTTCTCTTTCAACGCACCCACAGGGCAATAAACCGTGCATTGTCCGCAATTCACACATGGGCTATCGGCAAGCGACTCACCAAAAGCTGTGGTAACCTTGCTCTCAAAACCTCTGCCTTCCAAACAGAGAGCGTGAACTTTCTGAACATCGTTGCAAACAGCGATGCACCTGCCACAATGGATGCACTTGTTGGTATCTTTCACGATGGACGGACTCAAGTCGTCAACTGGAGCCCTCTCGAAAATCGGTTCGTACTTCGACTCGGGAATGTCCATATAGTTGACAAGCTCTTGCAATTCACATTTCCCGTTTTGGTCACACGTGGGACACTTAACATCATGCGACAACAAGATAAGCGACAGCAAATCTTTCCTGATTTTTCGGAGTTCCACAGAATCCGTGAGAATGCTCATTCCGTCTTCCACAGGCGTCACACAAGCTCTTTTCAGAGGTCCAATACCTTCTATCTTGACAACGCAAACTCCACAATTGCCCGTAGGCACCAAATCTTTGTGATAACACAAACTCGGAATAAATATATCGTTCTCTCTGGCAACCTCAATAATAGTTTGCCCCGATTTAGCTTCTATTTTTTTGCCATTAATTGTTATTTGCATTTTTACTCTCCTGTAAACCTTTCAAAATCTTTCTTAAAATATTTGATAATACTGCCAATGGGCATAATAGCCGACTGCCCCAATGCACAAAAAGACGTACTAAGCATTACCTGAGCAATCTCACTCATTTCCTCCACATCTTCCGCCTTGCCATCGCCAGATATTATCTTGTCCAATAGTGTAACCAACATCTTGTAACCAATCCTACATGCACTGCACTTTCCACAAGATTCATGCAAGAAAAACTTTAAAATCGAACTCAAAATTCTGAGTATATCAGCCTCTTCGCTCAATATCAAAATAGCTCCGGAACCCAAAACGGCAGATTCTTTGGACAAATTTTTAAAATCCATTTTGATGTCCAAAAGTTGCTCTGGCAAAAACATTCCCGCTGCACCACCTACCAAAGCTGCTTTGAACTTTTTATCCGCTTTTAGTCCGCCTCCGTATTTGGAGATTATCTCTTTCAGGGTCGTGCCCATGGGAACTTCTATCAAGCCTGGATTGTTCACTTCGCCCAAGATAGTGTAAACCTTTGTTCCACAAGATTCGGGAGTTCCAATTCCTGCAAACCACTCTCCACCATTCTCCACTATAGCTGGCAAATTCGTGAGAGTTTCCACATTATTTACCGCAGTCGGTTTTTCCCAAAGACCTTTCTCGCCTGGATAAGGTGGCTTGAAGCGAGGATTGCCTCTGCCTCCTTCCAGCGAATTTAGCAATGCGGTCTCTTCGCCACACACATACGAACCTGCTCCCAATTTGATAATGACGTCAAAATCGAAGCCACTGCCCAAAATATTTTTACCCAACAATCCGTAATCGCGTGCCTGCTGGATAGCTATTTTCAACCGTTGCACACAAAGGCTATACTCTCCGCGAATGTAGATGTAGCCCGTGTCAGAGCCCACCACAAATCCAGCTATCATCATACCTTCCAAGAGTTTATGCGGGTCACCCTCCATGATAAGCCTATCTTTGAAAGTCCCCGACTCACCCTCATCAGCGTTCACCACGATGTACTTTTGCTTTTCGCTTTGCTTCCCCACTATCTCCAACTTGGCACCCGTGGGAAACCCAGCTCCACCACGACCACGAAGATTGGACTTCTTTATCTCTTGCAAAGTAGCATCTCTGCCAATATTAAAAGCTTTGCCCAAAGCCTGATAGCCATCAACTGCGATATATTCATCAATAGACTCGGGGTCAATCTTGCCTGAATTTTTCAGGACAATTCTTTGCGAATAAGCAAATTCCACCACTCTTTTTGCACTCTCGCTCAAATCCTTGACAGGACGTCCCTTCAAAAAATGTTCCTGCACAATCAAAGGAATATCTTCGGGAGTGATGTTGGCGTACAGCAAATTGTCTGGATAGACAACGAAGTGAACACCCTTGGAGATATATCCGAGAGAACCTGTCTGCAAAACACCAATCTCATTCTCCAAGCCATATTTCGCCAACTCTTCCTTGAGAACTCTCAAAACTTCTTGCAAACCCTTATCAATAGAGTTATCGTCCTTAACAAACAGAAGATGTGTTCTATAAAACATTTTTCCCACCTTCTAAATTTTTCACTAAAGTCTCCAACTTCTCTTTATCCATATCGCCATAGATTTTGTCATTAACCAAAACCACGGGAGAATTGCCACAAACACCCAAACATTGGCATTCCTCCAGAGAAATTTCAGCAATCTTCTTAACCCTTTTCTTCAAGAAAACCAAAAGATTATCGGAACCATTTACCACACAATGCGGAGACTGACAAACCTTGATAACGAATTTTCCTCTCGGCTTCAGTGCAAACATCGAATAAAAACTCGCCACCGAATAAACTTGATTGTAAGGTAAATGCAAATAATCGGCAACCTCAGCTAAATCCTCTTTACTCAAAAAATTTTGGGGATTTGCATCTTGAACAGAATGCAAAATTTCCAAAAGATTTTCCTTATTGGGCAAAAATTTATTCATTATACTCAAAATAATCTCCTTTTTCTGTAAACAATTAGGCTATTCTTCCTCACACTCCACTCTGCCAGCCAATTTATCCACAGCGTTTACTGGACAAACATCTTTACAATTTCCACATTTGATACATTCGCTCTGGACAATAGTAAATTTTTCTTCCCGTGAACCGTTTATGCAATTAACAGGACATCTTTTGGCACACAGCGAACATCCCACACATTTATCTTTATCAATATCAAAATGCAACAACTCTGTGCAAACCAACGCTTCGCAACGCTTATTTTTGATGTGAGATTCGTATTCGTTTCGGAAATAATTCATCGTGGAAAGAACAGGATTTGGAGCAGTTTGTCCCAGCCCACAGAGCGAAGTCGCTTTAATCAACTTCCCTACATTTTCCAATTCTTCCAAATCTTTCATGCTACCAGTTCCGTTGGTAATATTTTCCAAAATGTTGTGCATATGCTTCAGCCCAACCCTACACGGAGAGCACTTGCCACAAGATTCCTCCAACGAAAATTCCAAGAAAAACTTAGCGACGTTCACCATACATTGAGAATCGTCCATCACAATCACACCGCCAGAACCCATCATGGCACCTTTGGCTGTGAGCGAATCGTAATCTATCGGCACATCCCAGTGCTCCTTGGTCAAGCATCCACCAGATGGACCTCCCAATTGCACAGCTTTGAAGTTGCCTTTGCTAATTCCGCCACCAACGTTGTCTATCAACTCGCCAATGGTAATTCCCATGGGAACTTCCACCAAACCAGTATTTTTCACATCTCCAGTAAGGGCGAACACCTTAGTTCCTTTGCTCTTCTCAGTTCCCATTGAGGCGAACCACTGCCCACCGTTCAAGATTATCGATGGAACATTGGCAAAAGTCTCAACGTTGTTTACACTGCTCGGTTTCCCCCACAATCCTTTGTCCGATGGATAAGGCGGTTTAGGCTTTGGATGACCTCTTTTGCCCTCGATAGAAGACATCAGTGCTGTTTCTTCTCCGCAAACAAAAGCTCCTGCTCCTGTGCGAACTTCGGCATCAAAACAGAAATCACTGCCCAAAATATTCTCGCCCAACAGTCCATATTCTTTGGCTTTGCTGATGGCAAGTTTAATCCGCTCAATCGCCAACGGATATTCGGCTCTGATGTAGAAATAGCCTTTGCTGGCACCCATGGCATAAGCCCCTATCATCATACCTTCCAAGACCTTATGCGGGTCACCTTCCAGCAATGACCTATCCATAAAAGCACCTGGGTCGCCTTCGTCACCGTTGCAAATCAGATACTTAACTCCATCGTCGCTTTTGGCAGAACGAGAAAGTGTCCATTTGAGATGAGTGGGAAATCCACCTCCTCCACGACCACGAAGACCAGAAATCTTAATCTCGTTGATAACGTCCTCTGGCTTCATCTCTTCCAAAACTTTTCCCAAAGCAGCATAGCCATCCACAGCCACATACTCTTCCAAAGATTCTGGGTCAAGATAACCACAATGCTTCAGAGCAACTTTCGTCTGGCTCTTGTAAAAAGGCACATCATCAACTTTTCTAATCGACCTGTCCGCCACGGAATCGTCATGCATCAAAAGTCGCTCAACAACCCTGCCTTTAAGCAGATGCTCCTCAACAACCTCTTTCATATCTTCCGGAGTAAGTTTTTTGTAAAAAACACCCTCAGGATATATTAGCATTAATGGACCATAATCGCAGGGACCCATACATCCAGTTTCTATAATATTGACTTCATTATCTATGCCGTTTTCCCGAACTAATCTTTGGAGTTCCTCTTTTATTCCTCGGGCTCCAGCTGACACACATCCAGAACCAAAACACAATAAAACATCAACTCTTTTATACATTTACATTCCCTTTAGATTAAATATTCACTAACTATTTTACCATTCACAATGTGCTCAGTTATTACTTTTCGTGCTTTTTCAGCATTCATTTGGCAATAGGTAACAGCTTTTCCATCAGTCTCCACCACATCCACCACAGGCTCCATACTGGAAGCCCCTTTCTCCCCGCTCTGAGTAACAATAACCCCACTAATTTCCCTTTTGCTTATCTCATCCAAAAAAGTTTTCATCACCTCTCTAGCACCCATAGCAATGCCCGATGTTCCCATTCCAACCACAATTTTGAATTTGCAATCGGAACTTCTTAAATTCATTTTCTTCTTCACTTCTTCTTTTAATTTTCTTAAATCTGCCAAAGATTTCATTTATACCTCCAATTTCGAAACTTGATGACTAATAGCATCTACCAAATACTTTCTAACTTCAGGTAACTCCAAAGAAATACCATCCATCTCTTTTTTGATAACTCGTGTGTCCAAAACAAACTTTTCTTCCCCTTCACAAATAATCTCCAACACAAAATCAATCGACTGATGAGCTACGATGCAATTTACCAAAGTCAAAGCAACATCCCCAAGAGGAAGAGCATCAATATTGGAAACCACAAATTCAACTTTTATGCGAGTACCCTCACCTACTTCTGATTCCAAACTGAAATCACCACCAGACATCTTGGCACTCTGTGCAAATAGCGGAATACCCAAGCCAATCTTCTTTTTGCGGAAATTTTTGCTGGTGTAAAAAGGGTCTTGAGCAGCTTTTCGTGTCTCTTCGTCCATTCCTTTGCCATTATCCACTATCGACAACTGCAACCTATCCGCAATTTTCACAAAGCGACACGTTATCAGAGTTGCTCCAGCACTAACGGAGTTTTGCAAAATATCCAATAAATGTAAAGAAATGTCTTCCATCTCTCAACCAAATATTTAATAATTTTCCAATATTTTCTTTATTTGCTCTTTGGTGGAAACGCGACCATGAGTTTCATCTCCGATTACCACCACAGGAGCCAAAGAACACGCACCAACGCATCTAACGGACGAAAGAGTGAATTTTTTGTCCGATGTGGTCTCGCCCAATTTAATTCCCAAAGCTTCCTCAAACATCTCCACCACACGATCAGCACCCTTCACATAGCACGCAGTTCCTGTGCAAACATTGATGATGTGCTTGCCTCGTGGCTTGAGCGAAAAGAAATTATAAAAAGTAACCACAGCGTAAATTTTATTGATGGGCAATTTCATTTCCCGAGAAATAAACACCAAGACTTCTTTGGGCAAATACCCAAACAACAACTGAGCCTCTCTCAAAATTTCAATCAAAGGATCCCGCAATTTCATTTTGGATTCAATGATTTTCTTTAGATCGGCATACAAAGGACTATCACAAGCATCCATAACATCCCCCTAACTAACTTTATATTTTAAAACTTCTATGTAATAACGATTCTTTTAAACTCTCAAAATTCAACTCATTCATATCATACTCTGTGTATTTGCGTCCAAAATTTTCCAAATAATGAGCATCCGAATTTTTGATAACAGGAAGATTGTATTGCTTCCATCCGCCACACTCTCCCATCACCTCCAATCCGTCAAACAAAATTTCTTTTGGCAAAAAGCCCAATTGCGAAGTTATGCTATAACTATCCGAATCAACATGAGCTGCAATAATCAATCCGTCATACTTCTTCACTTTATCATACGCTGTCTGCAAATCCCAAAAAACGGAATTTAAAAGCAATTTTTCTTCAAATCCAACAACCATCTCGTTTTCGTCTATCAATACCTGCTCCCCAAAAAAATCAGGATTATTTTTTACATTGGGAAGCACTGCGTAAAGTTCCTCGTTAAACAGTTCTGCAGCACTCCAGTTGGGGAAATAAGCAAGAACATGAGCCTCCAAATCAATCTGTATCTCCACACCAAAAAAATAATGGATTCCAAACTTTTCAGCAATTTTGGAATAAGCCAATGCATTGGACAGGGAGTTATGCTCCGTAATAGCTAACGCCTTAAAACCAAGCTCTTTAGCACGCTTAAACAGAAGCGAAGGTGACATGGAATAGTCTCCACAGGGAGACAACACGGAATGCGTATGCAAATCTATCTTACACAACATCTACTTCACCGTTATCAAATTGTGCAAAACACCCGAAATTTTGAACGAATTGTAAGAACTGCCAATCATTACTATTCCCTCTTCGTTCGCTTTTTCAACAGCTTTTTCGTCTGGCTTTTTATCTTTGGCAAAAATAATAGCCTTAATATCCAAAAGAGAAGCCACAGCTATGGAATTTTGATGTTGCATAATGGTAATCCAAACCTGACATCCTCCAGCGGAAGCCATTACATCGGACAATAAATCGCCCACATACACTTCTTCTACATAGATTTCAGACAAATTTTGCTTTTTGGTAAAAACTTGACCCTCAATGTATTCCACAATCTCCAAAAGAGAGATTTTTTTATTCTCTCTGATATTAAAAACACAATCGGACAATTTTGCCTTACCTTCCACTATCTCCCTTGCCAAATCGGCACAAGTCGGACATCCACATATACCACAGTTTTTCCCAGGCAAAAGTTTTTGAAGGTTATTATTTTTTTTCATTTTGATAATTTTCTCCTTTATGGAAATGTTGTCCGCATTAATTTCCAAAGGTTTTATTTTACTTTTAAAACTAAATACTCTATCGTTAAATAGTTTGTAAAAAAGGTCTCTGTCAATCTGCTTAAACTCAATATCGGAAGACCCTATTCTATTGGATGCAAGAAAAGGATTCTCAACATTCAAGTCTCCACCGACACAACCATTAGTGCAACTACGCAACACCACATAATCAAAATATTCTAATTGACCGCCTTCTATCTTGGACAAAATATCTTTCACACCTTTCAATCCACTAACAGCCAAAGTTCTAAAATTACTTTTTTTTATCTGATTGCCTTCTGAGACGTATATCCCCCAATTTTCATGTTTTGGTAAATTCTCTTTCCCCTTCTTCTTCTCTAAATCTTCCTGTTCCTGATAGAAACAAATATTCATAATTTTATTATAAACATCCCTCATCGCAAGAGCTCCATCAAGCAAAGACTCATCATGACCCAGAGGATTTTTGTGAGAATTTATCTGAGCAGAACACGGTGCCACAAAAAATATGCCTATCTCATCAGGAGACAATTTCTTATTTTCTACCAAATATTCTCTATAATAGGCACTCAAAATATTAGCTGAAGACTCCAATGGCAAAATATGTGGAATTAGCGACGGATAATTTGTCTGAATAAGACGAACGATGGCAGGGCAATTGGAAGAAATCAAAGGTCTTAGTTTATTCTTTTTCAACTTCTGAGCAAAGATAGGTGCCATAATTCCTGTAATCATATTCTCATCTATCACTTCGTCAAAGCCCAGTTTTAATAGAGCATCTACCGCCATTTTATAGCTGATTTTCCGAGGAAACTGTCCTATAAAAACATTGGACAAAAGAGCAACTCGATACTTGAACTTAGAATTATCAAAAATCTCTCCAAACTCATCATAAATACTCTCAATAGCACCAACAATACAAATTTTTATGCACTGACCACAGCTGATACATTTATCGCTATCTCTCTCTATCTTATCATTTATTAGCCGGATAGCTGAGACGGGACAAGCTCTGACGCATCTGGTACACCCTATGCATTTTTCCTTGATTTCGTGAACAGCCTCTTTACCTTTCATAATAAATCACCTTCTAACTAGTAAAAAACCACAAGTTCCAACTTCGTATAACCGTTGGAAAATAACCTCATAATATCTACATTATCTTTAATATTAGACAATCCCATTCCCGCACCAAATCCCATAGAGCGTGCCAATTCATCTGCAGTGGAATACCCAGGTTTCATAGCTTTTTCTATATCTTCTATCCCAGGTCCTTGATCTATAAACTTCAAGTAAACAAAATCGGAATAAATCCCCACTTCCATCTTGCCACCTATCGAATGAGCCACAACATTTATCTCCGCTTCATAGCTCGTCACCGCAAATCGCCTGAGAGATGCAACATCAATTTCCAATTCTTTTAGTTGCTTTTTTATTTTGGTAGTTGCCTCACCAGAAGAGATAAAATCTTTGGGTTTAATATCAAATTCGTAACTCATCAACGGCTGAGCAAGCTCATTTATAAACGTATCAGGATCTAAATTTTTATCTTTGCTATAAACAAAACTATTCATTGAAGCTCACTTTTATAGGAGAAGGTTCCAATCCTCCTTGATAAGCCAAAGCACATGTTTTAAAAAGTGACATTTTCGTAATCAAAATTGGCATATCGTTTTTCGCTGCAATTCGCAAAAGTTCCTCGGAAGGTTCCTTGCCTCGCACGAAAATAATAGCCTGCAACTCTATCATCTCCGCCACTCTTATTATTTGATGATTAACAAGTCCAGTGAAAAGAGCAGCAGGGTATTTGGCACATAGCAAAAGGTCACTAATAAGGTCAGAAGCCAACCCGTGTTCAACCTCATATTCCAAATGTTTTTCTTCGCTAAGCAATTTCCCATCAAGTATTTCCAATAACTTTTTAATTTTCATATTAATTAACCCTTATATATTGCTTCAATTTCCCCAAATCCACTTTAATCTGCTCCACCAATTCTTTGCGAGAAGCAAATTTTTTCTCGTCTCTCAAAAATTTCAGGAACATCACGTTAACCTCTTGACCATAAACTTTCCCCTTAAATTTGTGAAGATAATTTTCAATCGTCTTAATTTTTTCGTTCTCCCTAATCGTTGGTGCAAACCCAATATTCGTAAGCCCATAGTAACCTACGCCTCCAACAAATGTACGCGTGATATAGACGCCTTTGGGCGGGTAAAGTTTATATTTTTCCGTAGGGTTCACATTCAGCGTCGGGAAACCCAAAACACCTCCTATTTTTTTTCCTTCCATTACAGTTCCTGATATGGAATACGGACGTGAGAGGAAATTTTTAATTCCAGCAATTTCCCCATTTTTAATCATATTCCTTATCAATTCACTCCGCACAACCTGTCCGCCAACCAACAAAGGTTCGACAAGTCTAACTCTAATTTTATACGGTTCTGATAACTTCAAAAGTAATATGTAGTCACCCTCTCGTCCTTTACCAAACCTCGTATCGTATCCACAAATTATTTCTCTTATGTGTAATTTATCAACCAAAATTTTTTTAAAAAATTCCTCAGCTGGTAATTCCGAGAGACCTTGCCCAAAATCCAAATATAAAATCGAATGCATCCCAAATTTATGGAAAAGCAAATTTTCTTTGTTTCTTTTGTCCAAAATCATATACGGATCTACGGGCTTATTTGCAATTTTTAAAAAATGTTCCCGAGTATGCACTTTGTAGGTAAGAACCAAAGCCTCTCCTCCAGTGTCTTGAGACCGAGAATATAATCTATTCAAGATTTTGGCATGTCCTAGATGTAAACCCTCAAAATTACCTATAGCCACTATTGGATATTTATATCGTAATTTTTTCTCACAAGGCAAATCAATGATACTACCTTTTTTTACAAAATCCGACTCTTTCTCAGGAATTACAATTTTAAACTGTTCATCTAATTTTGCAAAATTTTTAATTTTTCTAACTTTACCTGTAGAAAATCTAAGTTTTTTTAATTTAGGAAATCTTTTAAAAAATTCAATATTTGAAAACAAATCCAAAAATTTTTGAGATTCATTATAAAATCTTAAATATCTCAATTCAGTACAATTAGTTAAGCCTGACAAATCTTTCAAGTTTTCTGCATTAATCTCAAGAAAAGAAATAGTTAAAATTTTCCGCAAATCAGAAGGCTTGGGGACAAACAAAGAAGCTCCGTTATCCAGCTCCACATTAAACAATCTTCGCCACTGAATGCTGAGATTGTCCCACCATTGATACAACCGTACATCATTATCAAAATATCCCGCAGTCTTCGTGAGAAATAGTTTCCGCAATCGCAAAAACTCTTTCTTTTTGAGCCTGCGATATCTTATTTTTAACGTTGATTTGACAAAAAATACAATAAAAAAAACTGATAACGAAATAAAAATTAAAGCACTTACAACACTGATTTTAATTTTTTTCTTTCTGGAAAATAGTTTTCTAACCTTATCTTTTTCTTTTTCAGGCAAAATTTTACTATCTTCTGAATAGCCAAATATATCTAATTTTTTTAGATTTTGAACACCCTCTAAACTAACCAAGTCATTATTGAAAATATAAACCTTTTCCAACCTCTCCAAAGAAGACAAACCATCGATATTTTGAAGTAAATTGTTGCTTGCTTGCAAAATTTTCAATTTCTTATTATTTTCCAGAGGAAGAAGAGAAGAAATATTGTTGTCATTAATATAAAGCTCCTCCAATTCAGGTTTATCTGCCAAAGGAACTATCGAAGAAACAAAATTATTGTTAACATAAACTCTATTCAGCTTCGTTAAATTTTCCAAACCTTGCAAGTCGTACAAGTCGTTAAAATCAAATCTTATATACTCCAAGTTTATCAGATTTTTCAAAACTTTTATAGATTTAATACGATTATCACTGAGCTTCAAAATTTTCAGATTGGTAAGATTTTTTAGCCCTTGAATGTCTGTAATTCTATTGTATGAACAGCTAAGGTTTTCAAGATGTTTGAGATCTTTCACTCCAGATAAATTGGTAAGATTCGATTCATATAGCAAAAGTGTTTTCCGACATAGCAAGCCTTCTAATCGCACGTCTTCTGGCTTTTTAACGCTTTTTCCATAACCCAGCAATTTATTATAGGCCAGCTTCCACTGATACTCAAGCCCATTCCACCATTTTGTCCTCTTCGCCTCAGAATTAAAAGCCTCGCTCACATCTCTCTCTGCACCTGCTCCCCACAAACACCCGAGCAAAAAAACAGCTATTAATAAAATTCGTATCAATTTTTTCATAAATTTACCATCTTAAAATACTATCCGAGGTTTCACAACCTCCTGTTCAACATAAGCCACTCCAACAAACAATTGCTTATAATACATTCGTGTAAAACCATTTTTCACACTTTTTTTTTCGATAGAATTGCCATTTTTGAAAAATCCGTACTCTTCGTCAGTGAAATCTATCTCAGGAAAATCTTGCAATAAAACATCTGCAGACAAAATCCTGTCTTTCAAAACTTCATAACTTGTAGTACCATCAATAGTTACACAACTATCTATTCCGAATCCAGCACTTTCTATTCGTCGCAATTTTTCCGTTGTGCCCACAGTTCCCATCATCTTAGCAATATCTTCACTCAGCGTCCTGATGTAAGTCCCTTTGGAAACTCTCGCCGTATAGCTTAACCTATCCTCACTAAAATCTTTCACCTTGAAGTCGAGAATTTTAATCTCCCGAGGCTTCATTTCAACTTTCTCGCCACTGCGGGCAAGAGCATAGGCTCGCTTCCCCTCGATTTTAATCGCAGAAAACACAGGCGGAACTTGGGAAGAAATCGCCAAAACTTTCTTTTCCAAATCTTTAGGCAAACTCGCTGGCAAATCTCCAGTTTCTATCGCCTCTCCAGTAATATCGGCAGTGTTGGTTTTTTTGCCAAACAAAATAGTTGCATCGTAAACCTTATCCTGAACTGACACAAATCTCGCCAAACGAGTTGCCTTGCCAAGTAGCACAATCAAAACACCCGTAGCAAAATTGTCCAAAGTGCCACAATGCCCGATTTTTTTGATTCCCAAAATCTTCCGTAATCTTGCTATCACCCCGAAAGAACTAATTCCTGCAGGCTTATCCACCAAAAGAACTCCGTTCATACAAGGCTCTTGCATATTCTCAAAATCTTATTTCTTATTTCGTCCAAATCTCCAGCTATCTCACATCCCGACGCCAACAAATGCCCGCCACCACCGTACTCCTTGCAAATTGACTGAACATCTATCGACTTGGAGCGAAAGCTGAGCTTGTACAAATTTTTCTCTTTTTCTTTGAAGATGACAATTATTTCATAGTTAGCGGATTTTTTCAACTCCCCCATCATCTGCGGAAGCCCATTATAAGCATAACCAAGTCTGGTTTGCAAATCCAAACTGCTGAAAGCAAAAATTATTTTCCCCTGCTCGTACTCCTGAATAGATTCGAAAATTTCCGCCATATATTTGAAATCGTTGGAACTCCGCTGACAATAAAATTCCTCGAACGCCAAACCAGGCTTCAATCCAAAGTTCACCAACTCCGCACACGCAGAAAAACATCTGAAATCGATATTGCGATTTTGAAAACCGTCCGTATCTCCCAAAATCGTGTAATAAATCGCCCTTGCAAATCTCTCCTTAGTCTCGCTATCCCAATGCTTTAGAAAAGCGGAACATAGCTCAAAAACCAAAATTCCAGTACTCGCAACAGTCGGATCAATAATTTCCGCAACTGTAGAAATTTTATTCTCCCCCACACGATGATGGTCTATTACAAAAATATCTCCTGCAAAATTTTCAACATACTTATCCAACGAACCCAAACGCTTTGCCTGATGTGCATCCAACACCAAAAGAGCATCGTATTGCAAATCGTCGCTCGCCAGCACAACTGAGCCGAACTCCGCGAAAAGTTGCCTAGTGAGGCTGAACTCCAAAACCACGTCACTTCGCCCTTTGCCCAAAATCATCTGCATGGCAAAGCAAGACCCAAGAGCATCAGGGTCAGGATTGGTATGCGTCAAAATCCCTATTTTTTTGTATCTCAACAAACTATTTAGCATTTTTCCATTCCCTTTTCACCGCCTCAAAATCCAAAGCTCCTTCCCTCAAACAAATCAATTTATCTCCTTCGATTTTCACAATAGTCGATGGCGTCCCCTTAGCAGAAGTTACGCCACTCGGAACCCAATTGCAATCGAACCAATGACCGTATTTGCTCAAAATTCCGTCCAACTCAACCAGTGGTTCCTCTCCAGAACAGTTCACACTCGTGCTAACAATCTCGCCATCTTTCAACTTGTCTCGCAAATACCCATCAACTGGAACACGGAAAGCAACACAGCCATTTTGACTCAAATGTGATAAACTTTCGCAGGGCAAAATCACAGTCAGAGGTGCTGGCCAAAATTTCCCCAAGAACTCGTTCAACTTGCTATCAACCACTACGTATTTGCTCAACTTTGCCAAACTTTCCAAAAGCACAATGAAAGATTTGCTCTCGGGACGCTGTTTGAGTTGATTGATTTTAGCAAGAGAAACCTTATCGTCAACCGATGCTCCAACTCCAAACATCAAACCAGTGAAATGTAAATTTATCTTTGACATTCAAAAAATTATTTTACGAAAAAACCACGCGGATCAACTGAATTTTTGCGGTCTTTCCTAAGCTCAAAATGTACCAAATCGGACTGCAACAACGCCAAATTTTGCCCCCGCTTCACTTCACTCCGCATCTCAGCCAACGTGCTACCCTTATAAATATAAACACTGATGTAGCCGTTTCTGTGGTCAACTATCAGGCACTTCTTATTACCAATTTTGTCGTAATCAGCCACAATGCCATTGTCCACAGCTTTGCAATATTTGTCCTTCGTGCTTATATCAAGGCCGCTCTTCCGCAAATCGTTCTCAACAATTTCGCCCCTCACAGGCCACAAAATGTGTGATTGGCTGAATTTGTACGAATATCCCGTTCGCATCTTATCCAATTTGAGATTAGCAATTATTCTCTCCAGTTTTTCCCGCTCTTCCTGCAAAAAAGCCAGCTCCTTGCTAATTTTCTTCTCCTTCTTCTTGCTATCAACGAGGGATTTATTGGCGGCAGAAGTGACATATTGCGAAAATTTTATATTCTTGACTTCCTTGTCTTTCTTCTTCTCCAACTCCCGAATTTGCCTGTTAATACTAACGGTGCTGTTTTGCAGTTTGATGTTCCTCTCGCTATATATCTCCGCCTTGCGAGATGACGACTGAACGAAATAGCTAAGCACCTGAGAATTTACTGGCTCTTCGTCTATGAACTCCGCCTCATACAACCTGATGAAAGCCAACGTGTACATAGCATGAATATCCTCAATCTCTTTTTTTACCTCTGCAATCTGCTTTTTCAACTTCTCTTTCTCTTTGCTTTTGCCAGAAAATTTCCTCTCCAAAGTTGTAAGCCGAGATTTGGCGTTTTTCAGCCGTTTGCTGTAGTCAGTTATTTTGTGGGAATATTCCGTTTGCTCGGATTTAATTTCGTTAATCTCACGCTTGCGAGCCTCAATCTTCTTCACCAAGACATCCAATTTTTCCTCTTCTCCTGCAAAGCAAAAAGAAAAAAGGAAAGCAAAAACTACGACTACAACTCGTTTATCCATTGCAAGACCTCACCAATCCCTTTCTTGCTCTTGGCGGAAAAAGGAAGAACCGAAAACGGGAAATTTTTATTAGCAACAGATTTGACCTTATTATTGGGAATTTTGTCACTCTTCGTCGCCACCACTGTGTAGGTGATGCCATTAGATTCCAGCATCTCCTGCATCAGCTGGTCTTTGTAGTCGAACTTGTGCCGAATATCCACAAGCAACAAAACCCCCAACAACTGCTGACGACTGGTCAAGTAAGCTTGCACCATCTTTCGCCAATTATCTTTTTCCTTCAGCGGAACTTTGGCAAAGCCATATCCAGGCAAATCCACAAAACTCAACTCACCCTTCAAATCCTGCTCATCGTCTTTGGTGGTAACATTAAAAAAATTTATCAGCTGAGTCTTCCCTGGTCTGCCCGAAGTTTTCGCCAACAATTTCCTTCCCAACACAGCATTAATCATCGAAGATTTTCCAACGTTGGATTTGCCCACGAAAGCGACCTCTTTGCAAGTGGTGACTGGATAATCAACCGCCTTGACAGCACTCTTAACAAAACTCGATTCTACAACTCTAATCACCTCATACCTACTTTCAGTTTTTCATAATAAACTATAGCCAATTTCTTGTATTTGAACCAAATGTCAAAAAAAAAACAAAAATTACTTGCTCACAACAGGCAAATAATTTTGTTTGTTGAATATTAAATAAAGCTAACAGCTTATAAATCAAATAATAATATGAAAAAAAATAAAAAAATCAATTTCCTTATAATTTTCCTATTTACCTCTTTTTTTAGTTTGTTAAATTCAATTGAGATAGATATTCCCGATTCTCAAGCAGAAACTTTGGCACACAAAATCTTTAAAAACGAGACCAACCTTCACTATTCCAAACTGCTACAATGGAACGAAAATGAAAATTTTTTGTCACTGGGAATTGCTCACTTCATTTGGTATCCAAGCGGTGTGAAAAAGGAGTTCGTGGAGAGTTTCCCCAAATTCATCTCATATTTGGAAAGCACTAACTATGACCTTCCAGTCTGGCTAACCAGCTCCACAGCTTGCCCGTGGCACTCGGAAGAGCAATTCAATTCCAACTTCAACAATTTTAGACGTGCAGAACTGTACAAATTCCTGCAAGACTCACAAGAAGAGCAAACTAAATTTTTAGTACTTCGTCTGCAAGAAGCTCTGCCCAAAATTATCGATGCAAGCAGTCAAAGGGAAAAAGTAAGCGAAAATATCAAAAAGCTCGCTTCGACAACCAACGGAATTTACGCACTGCTGGATTATGTGAACTTCAAAGGCGAAGGTCTTAATCCGATGGAATCCTACAACGGCTTTCACTGGGGACTGTTGCAAGTGTTGGAAAAAATGGAAAATCTGAACAACTCACCCGCTCACAACTTTGCGGACGCCGCCAAATATGTCCTCAAACGCAGAGTGAAAATGTCGCCACATGAGCAACGATGGCTCTCTGGCTGGTACAAAAGAATCGACACCTACTATGAATAAAAATCTTAAAAACATACTGGAATTTGCGGGATTCAAACTTTTCAAAGCAATTTTTCTCCCTTTCCCAAATTTCGCTCAAAAATTTTTTCTGACACGAATAATGATTCTTGCCAAGATAAGAAAAAAAATTGTTGTCAAACAACTGAAAATGGTTTTCCCCGATAAAACTGATGCTGAAATTAACTCACTTTGCAACAAGATATACCACAATCTCGGGCTTTTGGCTTACGAAGTTTTTTTCGCTAATCCCGATAAATTACTCGAAAATTTTGAAATCGACGGACTGGAAAATCTGCAATATTCCCAAAGTCAACACAGAGGCGTCCTCTACCCCAATATGCACATCGGCAACTGGGAAATTGGGATGCGATATATGACAAAAGTGATGGGCTACAAGGTGAACGGCTTAGCCAAAAGAATGCGAAATCCATATTTGGATAAATACATCGAAAACATCAGGCTTGCCAACGGGGTTCCCAGTATCTTTCTGAAAACTGCGTTCAAAGATGTGTTGAGAGCTATTAAAAACAACGAAGACATCGGCATCATGGTTGACCAAAATGCTCGCAAAGTTGGACTGCAACAAAATTGGCTTGGACATCCAGCTTCCGTATTCCAAGGACCTGCTAAATTCGCCATCAAATCAGGGGCGATGCTTCAACCAACCATCTGTGTCCGCACCGAAAAAGGCTTCAAAATCATCGCCGAAAAACCGTTTGACGGACGTGACTACACCAAAGAACAAATTCCAGAATTAACTGAAAAAATAAACAACTCCTTAGAAAAATACATCCTACAATATCCCGAACAGTGGTTTTGGATGCACAAAAGATGGTGATTTCAATTGATAATGGATAAGGCGATTATCTAAATTTTTGCTTTAACTTCCCTATTTGCCATCAATCCCTCGTCAGCTTCTCTATCTTCCCACTTAGCTCTACAGCCTTTTCCACAGTGTCATCGTAATGAAACTTCATCTCGGGGATTCTACGAATTGTTTTCAGTCTCGCCAACTCCGACTTGAAAACTCCAGAACTTTTCCCCAAATGAGCAAGCACTTTACCCCTGTTGCTATTTGGGTCAAAACACGAAACAAAAACGTTCGCCAAAGACAAATCTTTGGCAATCTTCACATCGTTAATATTCACAAACTGCAAAACAGGGTCGTCAATCAAAAAAGTCAAAACCCGACTATAAATCTTCAGAAGCTTAACCTCTATTTTTCTCGTCATATTCAATCTCCAAATAAAAAAGCAAACTCAGAAGCACCAAGTTTGCCTTCAAAATTTTTTAATTCTTTTACACTACATTAACAAACTTACGTCCGTTTTTGCCAGTAGTGAACAAGACATTTCCATCTACTAAACTAAAAATAGTGTGGTCTTTCCCCAAGCCAACGTTACGACCAGGTTTGAGCTTAGTGCCTCTTTGACGAACAATAATATTTCCAGCAATCACGCTCTCACCACCATATTTTTTCACACCGAGATAATTAGGATTACTATCTCTACCGTTCTTGGACGACCCGCCACCTTTCTTATGTGCCATTGGTTAGCTCCTTACAATATCTTTAACTTTAATCTCAGTAAAATTTTGTCTGTGACCTTGTTTTCTTTGATAACCTTTTCTTCTCTTCTTCTTGAAAACAATTATCTTCTTGTCCTTTTTGTGAGCCAAAATCTCAATCTCAACCTTAGCATTCTCAACGTTCGGCATTCCCAAAAGAACATCCTTATCATCCTTATAAAAAATCACGCTATCTAAGCTAATGCTAGAGCCAACTTCGGCGTCCTTCAGAAAAGGAACTTTAACGACCTTATCCTTCTCAGCCTTAAATTGCATGCCTTTAAAATCAACAATTGCGTACATCACTCAGTCTCCTGTTTTAAACAAATTCATATTCTTGGTAAATATTTTATCTGCCGTGTTATTGTCAACACTAAGTTTACAGATTTACTCTATTGCGTCTTCTTCTCCGTAATATTTCCGTTTTAGTGCAAAATAGTATTCGCAAAATAAATAATTAGAATAAGGAATAGCACCAAACATCACAATAATACCAAAAATTTTCATAGCTATTTTTTCAATTATGTCACCCTCTGTTATAAGCATAATTAAAATTCCTATCGGAACAAAAACAATTCCAACTATAATAAAAATGACAAATTGCATTAAAATAAGAGAAATACTCTTCCAAATATTTCCTTTTAATAATTTCCACAATTCAAACAAAGATTTAATAATAGACCATTGTTCTCTATCCATACAGATTAGTAGTAATAAATTCAAAACTAAATAGCAAATTCCTGAAAATAATTTAAGAAAAGATATGTTATTAAGTAAAAAATTTAGAAATATACTCACAAATAAAAACAAATAAGTTTTCTTAAAGTTTTCTAATCCAAATCCCAGATTATCAAATTTAAAATAGCCTTTTTTGATACAATCATAAGATATTTTCGCACATCCAAAAGAAAATACAGTGATAATTGAATAAAATGGAAAACTCAATAAAAGCATTTCTGTATAACTTAAGCTAAAATTGCTAACCAACACACCTAAAAGTAATATATATGCAAATAGAACAAGGGCGATTAGAATCAAAACCAAACACCAACTTCCAAAATACTTTTTTGTGCTATCAAAAGCTCTGCTTATAATTTTTTCGTTAGAAATTTTGAATTTCGCCATCTCCTTCTCCCTATATCAATTCCTCTGTAGTTTCACTTTCACTTTGACTTGCTTCTAAACTCAAGACTTCCTGCTTAGCCCTCCAAATTACTCACGCACTCTCTGTACATATGCCCCTCTATCATCGTAAACAATGGTAAAATAATCACACCATAAATTAGACTAAAAACAAAATTTAAAATCCTCAATCCTACCAAATTATCGAAGAGATTGAAACAAATCAATATAGGGATAGTAACCAAAAAATAAATTATAACAGCAACAAACATTAAAGCATAGAAAGAAAAATTTAGGGTTAAATTACCTAACACTAAATCAATACTGCGTTTTACTACATAGTATGGAGAAAGTCCTTCTTCATCTGCACAGATAAATAAACTATAAAATGCAAGCAACATGAAGCATAAACCTGGTATCACGAGCAAAAATCCTAAACTCATAAATAAGAATAATATAAAAAGCAAAGTTAAATAGTTGCGAAAAAACTTCTGTTTGTAGCCATAAAAAATATCAAATATGGAAGTTTCTTTACCATCAATTATAGATAAAATAAACCTATTGTAGCCAATTTTAAAAATGAAGATGAAAGCAACTACAAAAAATACTAAAATAAAAAAAGATAAAAAATGACTTATAAGAAAGTTAGCTAATGCATTCTCGTGAAAATTTCCAGCTTGTATTTTTTTATCGAAATCGTTGTAAAAAAATAATTGAAATAAAGAGTAAATCGTTGTATAAACCAATGAATAACTGGCTATTTTCTTGAAATTTTCAATGTAGCAACGAAAACTCTTCTTAATTATTGTAAAAACACTCATCTTCTTCCCTTTTCAACTAAACAAGAGGAGAAATCCATCTCCCCCATAAATATTTATCAAGGGTAACTTAAACCTTCTCCACTTTCAGATAAATTTCCAAGCCGTTCACGTCCCACTTGTCCATGCCGTCGCTTGCTGTAGCACGTGCAAAGTTGTCCGCCAAAGTCTCTTTCTTTAGCTCTTCCAAATATTTCGCCAGCTTCTTGCTCAAATCTTCCTCATAGTAGTAGCTGACATTTATTCTGTCCATCACTTCAAGACCAGAATTTTTACGAGTGAACTGAATTTTGTTGATAAGCTCTCGGGTGTAGCCTTCCAAAATCAACTCTTCGGACAACTCCGTATCCAAGGCCACGAAGAAATTTTGCCCCGATTCCACTTGGTAGCCGTCCATCGCTTTCAGCTCCAAAATCAAGTCCTCTTTGTCCAATTCGTAATCGCTACCTGAGAGAGCGACCGTATAGCTTTCGCCATTGGCAAAATTTTTCTGAATAGCATCAACATCGGCAGTGAGCAAAAACTCTTGCAAAGCCTTCATCTCTTTGCCTACTTTCTTTCCAACGCTTTTGAAGTTGGGCTTGGCAACGTAGGAAACAAAATCTTTGTCAACAAAACCAATTTTTTTGATGTTAATCTCTTCCAAAATCAGCTCTTCCATCCCATGCACAATCGGTTGCAAATCCAGAGGAAGTTTAATTTCGGCAAGTGGCTGACGAACCTTGAGCGAAGCGTTATTCCGTGCAAAACGCCCAAGCGACACAATCTGAATGACGGTGTCCATCTTCTTTTCCAATTCCAAGTCGATTTTTGCAGAATCACTCACAGGAAAATCAGCCAAATGAACCGATTCGTTCCCTGTCAGCGAACCAAAAATGCAATCTGCCAAGAATGGAGAAACTGGAGCGATGAGCTTGGACAATTCCACCAAAGCTGTGTGCAAAGTGTAGTAAGCGTCCTTTTTGTCCTCCGTCAACTCGAACGACCAAAATCTCTCGCGAGAGCGACGCACATACCAATTGGAAAGCTCTTCACAAGTGAAATTTTGGATTGCTCGCACCGATTTGGTCAAATCGTAAGCGTCCATTCTCTCCTGAACGTAAGCGATAAGTCCGTGCAATTTGGACATAATCCAACGGTCGATTTGCGAAGTAACCTCGCGTTTGCCCTCAACTTTATAACCGTCTATGTTAGAGTAGGTAGCGAAAAACGAGCAAGTGTTTTTCAACGTACCGAAGAACTTGCCGGCAACCTCTTTCACGCCATTCGGGTCAAACTTAGTGGGAATCCACGGAGGACTGCCCGCAAGCAGATACCAGCGAACCGCATCCGCACCGTATTCGTTCATGATTTGAAATGGGTCAACTGTGTTGCCCTTGGACTTGCTCATTTTTTTACCAGCCTTGTCCAAAATCAAATCGTTCACCAAAACATTTTTATAAGGGGTTTGCCCTTTGATAATCGTGGAAATCGCCAACAGCGAATAGAACCAACCTCGCGTCTGGTCAATTCCCTCACAGATAAAATCAGCAGGGAAAAGCTCGTCAAAGTTTTCTTTATTCTCAAAAGGATAATGATGCTGTGCGAAAGGCATCGCACCGCTATCAAACCAACAGTCAATCACTTGCGGAACTCTGTGCATCACGCCTCCGCAGTCGGGACACGTGAGGACAATATCGTCCACATAAGGCTTGTGCAACTCGGGATTTGGTGCAACAGGTTGTCCGTCAGTCATCTTCCCACGACTTATCAACTCCTCTCGCGAGCCAACGCTGGTCTTGGATTGGCAATCGTCACAAACCCACACATTCAGCGGAGTTCCCCAAAAACGGTCACGCGAAATCGCCCAATCGGTGTTGTTCTCCAGCCAAGAGCCAAAGCGACCTTCACCCACAAAATTCGGCACCCAGTTAATCTTGTTGTTCTCCTCAATCATCTTGTCCTTGTAGTCGGTCGTCTTGATGTACCAACTGTTGCGGGCATAATAAAGAAGCGGACTATTGCATCTCCAACAGAACGGATAGGTGTGCTTGAAATTCTCTTTGCGGAAGAAAAGTCCACGCTCTTTGAGGCTGATAACGATTTGCTTTTCCACCTCTTTATCTTTTACAAAATACCCCTCAAGCATGGGAAAATTGCTGTTGTATTTTCCATCTTCGCCCACTGTGTGCACCAATGGGATTCCGTGCTTTTTGCAAATTTGGTAATCGTCCTCGCCATACATTCCTGCTGTGTGCACGATGCCAGTTCCATCTTCTGTGGTAACAAAATCTCCGGCGTAAACCTTATGGGAATTTTCGTTCTGGAGCTCAGGCAAATCGAACAACGGCTCATATTCCTGTCCCAAAATAGCTTCGCCTTTGAACTCTTCCAAAATTTTGTATTCACCTTCGAGGATTTTCAACAAATTTTTGGCAAGAATGAGATTTTCGCCTTCGTACTCAACCTTCACGTAATCCAAATCAGCACCAACCACGAGAGCCACATTGCCAGCGAGAGTCCACGGCGTTGTCGTCCAAGCCAAGAAGTAAGTTTTGTCTTCGCCTATTTTGCGAAACTTGATGAACACAGACGGCTCGGTAACTTCCTGATAGCCAAGTGCCACCTCGTGCGAAGATAGTGGAGTGCCACATTTCGGGCAAAACGGCACAACCTTGTGCCCCTGATACAAAAGTTCCTTCTTCCACATTTGGTCGAGCAACCACCACACAGACTCAATGTAGTTATTGTCCAGCGTGATGTAAGGATTGTCCAAATCAATCTCATAGCCCATCTGCTCGGTCATTTTCCGCCAAAGCTTTTCGTAGCTAAAAACCGATTCGCGACATTTTTGATTGAACTCCTCAATGCCGTAATCCAAAATCTTTTTTCTGTCGTCCAAGCCCAATTGCTTTTGCACCTCTATCTCCACAGGCAACCCGTGAGTATCCCAACCCGCTTTCCGCTTGACTCGATAGCCTCGCATCGTCTTGTATCGGCACACAGTGTCTTTGATGGAACGAGCCATCACATGGTGGATTCCCGGCTTTCCGTTGGCTGTAGGAGGACCTTCAAAAAAGATAAAATCTTCATCTCCCTTGTCGCTACTCTTGCTCAAAATATCAATTTGCTCCCATTTTTTAGCGATTTGTGCTTCTATCTCAGCACTTTTTTTCTTGGGATCAATAGTCTTATACATTTGAATCCTCCTCCTTTTTAGATTTTGAATTTTCAAAGTAAATCTTGCGGGAGCTACATTCTGTCAAGGTTTCTTTTCCTCAGTTGAAATTCTATTTTTAATGCACAAAATATGCTTTGACGAAAAAATTAGGATTGATTTTGTAGATTAATTAGATTTGAAGAATAGCAAAACAAGATAAATTAAAAATTTGGGGTTATAATTATGAAACAAAAGGATGATTGTCTGTCATCAGGTAAAATCGCTGGTAAATTTAAAACAATTTTATATGATTTTGATAGCAATAAAATAACTTTTTCTGACTTAAAACAAAAACTATCCATTATACTAAATAAATTTTGTAATACTCTTCCAAAACAATGTGGAAAATGTGCAGATTGCTTAAATTTTACATATTATACCAATTTACTTTCTAAAATTGTTGAAGATAATGGCAAAAAAAAAGGATTGTCTGAGAATTTACATTCATGGGAAAAAAATTGCAATGCCGATAATATCTTGAACAGCACTACTATAGAAAGAACTAAAATTCCCCTATTTAATCCGTTCAGTAGAGATAAAAGCTTAATTATCTATTGTGATTTTAATGTTTTTGACATAGTAGAACGAGGCAAACAAATTCCTAAAATAGAATCTGAAAAAGAAATTTTCCATTTTTATTCTCCAATTCACCTGGAAGAAACTTATAGAATGAAACATAACGATAAAATGAAAAAAAGAATTGAAACAATTAAAGAAATAACAAAAAACAATTTAATACTGAATGTTAATGATAAACTTGGTTTTTATATTGAAGACCCAATTGAATCCTTTAGAATTGCTAAATCTAATACCAAAGTTAACTATTTCCTTGAAGAACGTCGCATTCTTCAAAAAAAAGATCAGAAGATATTTTGGGACAATATTTCAGGAGGAAATTTTGGTATCAAAACTGGAAATAGTAAAAATATTTTTAACGAAATAACAGAATCTCAACTAAATTCTTTATTACTTAATTCGGGATATCTAAAAACTTTTTCTGATTTTAAACTAAATAGTGCCTCCTTTTCTGAATTAGGAAATATTATCCATTCATTATATAATGTTCTCGATAATTTGGGTTACAAAAAAGACCAAGACGAAAAAAAAATAAGAAGTTCATTATATGATGTAGAACATCTTAAATATGCTTCCTGTTCAGATATTTTTGTTACATTAGACAAAAAACTAATGAAAAGAGCTGAACAAATTTATAGCTTTCTAAAAATAAAAACAAAAATTTATAAAACTAATAAATTATAGTAGAAACTATAACAAACCAAGTAAATAACACTTATATTTCCCACATCAGCGAGAATGAGGACGATACAGGTTCGGATGGCTACAAATCCATTAAGCCGAAACTCGTAAAAATAGAAAACGACTGAAGTCAATTATTGTGCGAGACCTGTTGTCTCTTACTTAATTGCTAATCTGACTTTACAAGTTGAGCTTACAATAATAACGAAGGAGTTAAATATTTTAGAGGAGAGGCTTCGGATTTTGACTTTCCTTTTTGTGTTACTTTTACCTTTGGTCACTCAAAGGAAAAAGTAACAAAGATTTTCCCTTGACATTCCACCCATTCTCCACAATCTAAATTAAATTTGTTAACTCATAAGGAGCAAAAATGAAAATACTAATAACCAAAGAATTACCATATATGCCCGACTTCGCCTCGCTCGGCTACGAAGTTTACATCAACAAATCAGAAGGCTTGATGACCTACGACCAAATCAAAGAGCAAGTCAAAGACGCTAATGCCATCGTGAGTATGCTCGCTGACAAAATCGACCAAGAAATCATCGATTCTGCTCCCAATCTCATAGTCATCTGCAACTACGCTGTGGGCTACAACAACATCGACTTCAACTACGCCAAAAGCAAAAACATCGTCGTCTGCAACACCCCTGATGTGCTCACGGACACCACCGCTGAATTGGCTTGGGCTCTGCTGATGGCAACTGCCAGAAAAATCGTGGAATCCGACCGCTTTATGCAAGCTGGCAAATTCAAAGCTTGGCTCCCCGATTTGATGTTGGGACAAGACATCGTCGGCAAAACTCTGGGAATCATCGGCACAGGTCGCATCGGCACAGCCATGGGAAAGATGTCGCAAGGCTTCAGAATGCCAATTCTTTACACACGCAAACCGAATCCTGAATTGGACGCCCTTGGTGCCAAAATGGTGGACATGGACACGCTCATCAAAAAATCCGACTACATCTCTCTGCACTGTCCACTAAACGACTCCACCAAGCACATGTTCACCAAAAAAGAGTTCGCCATGATGAAAAATTCCGCCATCATCGTCAACACAGCCAGAGGTGCTGTCATCAAGGAGCAAGATTTGGTAGACGCCATCGCCACTGGAGAAATCGCTGGTGCAGGCTTGGATGTTTTCGAGGACGAGCCAATCGTAAACTCCGGATTGCTCAATAACGATAAGGTTGTCATCGCTCCACACATCGGCTCGGCAACTCTGGGAACTCGCACCAAAATGGCACAAATGTCTTTCAACGATTGCTTCGCTGTTCTCAGTGGAAAGCCTGCTAAATTCACAGTTTAGACCAATGAACATTCTCGCCATCGACTCACATTCGCCATCAGGTAGCGTAGCCATCAGCCAAGACAGAAAAATCAAATTTCTCTCCTATCTGAATATCCAAGGAACACACAGCTCCAAACTGATGAAAATGATAGACCAAGCCTTGCAAAATTGCGATTTGCAAGTGAAAGATTTGCAACAAATCGTGCTGAGCATAGGACCTGGCTCTTTCACAGGCATCAGGATTGGACTTGCGACAGCCAAGGGTTTGGCGTTCCCACACCAAATACCGATTATGCCGATTTGCTCACTGCAGATGCGTGCAGCCACTTTTGCCAATATGGGGAAAAACATCATCAGCTTTTCCGATGCCAAAACCAAAGAAATCTACGCTGCCGTTTACGATGAGAATTTGAATGTGCTTGTGCAAGCAGGTTGCTACAAAATCGAAAATTTCCTCTCAAAGCTGTCGGGAGAGTTTATCATCACTGGCGACAACTATGAGATAATAAAAGAACACGTAACTCAACTGGAACTAACCTTTGCCAATTCAGCCCAAAATCTGCCTTTGGCGTCTTATCTATTGACTATGGCAAAGCCTGAGTTGAAGTTCGATTTCGACTTCCTTAGCAACTTGGAACCGATGTATCTCCGCAAATCTCAAGCGGAAATCGTTTGGGAAAACAAGAACAAATTGCAATCTTAAATTTGGAAATAGTCTATTTTTTAAAAAGAAAGTAAACTGCCAAAATCAGAAAAGCAAACCCAATTATGTGATTTAGTCGCAATGTTTCAGTCCTGAAAACTACCAACGTGAAAATTGTGAAGACAATCAAAGAAAGTGCTTCTTGGATAACCCTCAACTGCCATAAATTGAAAGGTCCACCATTCTCAGCATAGCCAATCTTGTTGGCTGGCACTTGGAAAATATACTCAAAAAAAGCTATTCCCCAACTAATGAGAATAATCACGAATATGCTCAAAGAGCCAAACCAACTAAACTCTTTCATCCTCAAATGACCATACCAAGCGATTGTCATGAAGATATTAGAAAATACTAACAGCAAAACAGTTAAAGTTCCAGAATTCATAAAAGTAATTTCTAATTTGTTCTAAATTTGTGATACAAAAACAAATCAACACCTACCAAGCAAGAATTAAAAGCGTAGAGCCACACCACAACATCCATATCGTAAAAAACCTTGTGCAAAATCCCGCAAGCGTAACCCAAAAGCAACAACGTCATAAAAAGAGGACTCTTACCATCAACTTTTTTGGTTCGCAACGCCTTGGCGATACTCACTGGCCAACTCGCTCCAAAACATAGAAGCATGGTAACCTCAAATATACTCAATATAGTCCTCTACAAAAAATACTTACCAAATGATTTACACTCTCTTCGCTCAATTTTTCCACATGAAATCTTTGAGCTTTAAGAATTTTGTTTTTTCTAAAAAAAATGACAGCTTGACGCAAGAAATTCTCTTTTTTCCCACTGGTATTAACAGAAAAAGCAGCTATTTTTTTATTGCGAAGAGGATACTTGCCATAAAATCTTTTAAGTGCAGGCATAAAACTGTTCAATTCTACAGGAAATCCAAAAACTATAATATCGTAATTGTCATAATTGACTTCGAAATCTTCAAATTCAGCATTAAACTTACCAGAAATGTTCCCCTCAGACCTTTTCATTCTAACCGATTGAGTATAAAAACAGCACTTATCAGCTATTTTTTTTGCAAATCTTTCAGCAGTCCCACCAAATTCAAAATAAATAACAATACCATTCATTTTAACCCCCTTTTGATTTTGAAAAATTTTTTTAGAATTTCTCCACATTCATCGGAAAGTACGCCTTTAATTACCTTAGGGTTAAAATTTAATCGCTTATCTCCGGCAATGTCGTAGAGCGAGCCCATTGCACCGGATTTCGGATCACTGGCTCCATACACCACTCTGCCAACTCTCGCCCATTGTATCATTCCTGCACACATAACACACGGCTCCAGAGTAACATACAGAGTGTAATCGTAAAAATATATTTCCCCTCGGCTTATCATCTCCTCTATCACCAACTTCTCGGCATGTGCTATTCTGTTGGGCTTATCTCCGTTGTAAGCCTTGGCACACACCTCTGAGTCTTTCACCAGCACCGCACCGATAGGAATTCCCCCGAGTTCAGCCGATTTTTTGGCCTGCTCAAGGGCTATTTTCATAAATTTTTCGTCTAAACTACTTTCCACTTTTCAACATACTGCCATTCAAATACTTAAACAATTCCGAATCGGTTGTCAAAATTAGCTCGGCTTTGTCGGACAAAGTTTCCCTATAAGCCTCAAGAGATTTTGTGAAATGATAAAATTCAGGGTCTTTGTTGTAAGCTTTAGCATAGATAGCAATTGCCATAGCGTCCGCTTTACCCTTTATGGCTTGAGCTTTCTGATAAGCAGCGGACTCTATATTGTCCAGTTCCCTGCTCTTCATACCTTCTATCTCAGCTCTTTTACCTTTGCCCAATGAACGGTATTTTTCAGCAATTCTTTGACGCTCGGAAATCATTCGCTCGTAAACTTTTTCCTGCACGTCTTTCACGTAATTTATCCGCTTCACCTTCACATCAATAAGTTTAATACCATATTTTGCAACTTCGTGCTTGGACAATTCAAAAATCATATGTTCCAGCTCCGCTCTTCCCACATCAATCTTAACAGCATCCACACCGACTTCCGATTCCGTATCTTCCGAATAAAACATTTTTCTGTTGGTAGAACGAACTATGCTAATCAACTTATTGGAAGAAATAATATCGCGTGCCGAACCAGAAATAATGTCGTCCAATCTGCCGTGAGCCAACTTCTCCATTTGCACCGTTTGGTAAAATTTCAGCGGGTCTTCGATTTGCCAACGCGAAAACATATCTATCCAAATATATCTTTTGTCAGCCGTGGGTATCTGCTGAGGGTCACCATCCCATTCCAATATTCTCTCGTCAAAAAAATGCAATTTTTGAATGAACGGAATTTTGAATTTTAAACCTGCCTCTTTAATTGCTCCACCTACAGGCTCTCCAAACTGTGTAACTATAGCTTGTTGACCCTCTTGCAAGGTGTAAAAACTATTAAAAGCAACCATAACCACAACAACAATGAGCACACCAAATTTCCAAGATTTCATTTTACACCTCCCTTAGTCAAATCCAACAGAGGCAAAATAGATTTCTGATCCTTGTCCACTATATAAATCTTATTTACCTGAGGCAACGCCACTTGCAAAGCCTCAATATACATTCTCGTTCTCGTTACCTTTTTAACAAATTTGTATCTCTCATAAATCTGATTAAATCTATCAGCATCACCTTTGGCTCTGTTAATTTTATTTATAGCGTAACCTTCTGCCTGCTCCAAAATTTGCTTAGCCTTACCTTTCGCCTCAGGAATCACTTTGTTATAATTTTGCCATGCCTGATTCACTATCTTCTCTTGCTCTTGCTTAGCCGAGTTCACCTCGTTAAAAGCGTCTTGCACAGTTTTTGGAGGGTTTACATTTTGCAACTTAACGATATTTACCTTCACTCCAGCTTCGTACTCATCCAAATTTTTTTGTAGTTTTTCCTTAGCTTTCTCAGCAATTTGTTGCCTGTCCATCACGATTACCTCGTCAACAGAACGGTCACCAACCAACTCCCGCATCACAGCTTCGGACAAGTTGCGGATTGTTCTTTCCACATCCCTTATGTTGAACAAAAATTTGTACGGCTCTTTGATTTGATATTGCACAATCCACTGCACATCGGCGATATTCAAATCGCCTGTTAACATCAGAGATTCGTCCGAATAACCGCTGTTGGCAAATTTGGAAACCACTCCCGCAGAAACCGTGCGAAATCCGAATTCAACCTTATGCACTCGCGTAATCTTCACCTTCGTTACATTATCGATACCCAGTGGCAACTTGAAGTGAAGCCCCGGTTCTGTGGTAGCCTGATACTCTCCAAATCGCAACACAACACCTGCTTCATCTGGCTCGATTGTGTAAAATCCAGAATAAACAAACACCAATACAAAAATAGCAATTAGCCCCAAAACAGCCTTTTTCCCCGAAAAATTCGGTAACTTCGGCATGTTTGGCAACCCTTGTTTATTGCTATTATTTTTGAATTTATCGAAATTTAAATCACTAAATTCTGACATAATAACCCCTTATCTCTTTTTTGAGCCTTATACTCTATGCACGCTTTGACGAAATCTCGGAAAATAGGCTCAGGTTTAGTTGGTCTCGACAAAAATTCTGGATGATACTGCACTCCCACAAAGAACGGATGCTTAGGAATTTCCACTATCTCCACCAACAGTCCGTCGGGCGACAACCCTGAAATTTTGAGACCTGCATCTTCCAAAGTCTCGCGATAAGCATTATTGAACTCATAGCGATGACGATGACGTGCCTTTATTTTTGATTTATTATAAATCTTTTTCACCAAACTACCTTCGGACAAATCGCATTCATAAGATCCCAAACGCAAAGTGCCTCCGTAGTTTTCCAAATATTTTTTGTCTTCCATAATGTGAATGACGGGATTGGTGGTTTTTGCATCAAATTCACCAGAGTTAGCATCCGCCAAATTGCAAACGTTTCTGGCAACTTCTATGCAGGCGATTTGCATCCCAAGGCAAATTCCAAAAAACGGAATATTGTTTTCGCGGGCATATTGAGCTGCCGAAATCTTGCCACTGGTTCCACTCGTGTCAAATCCACCTGGAATCAAAATGCCATCAACATCTCTCAACGCTTCCGCAACATCGTCAGCCTCTGTCACTGCCCTCGTGTCAACCCACTTGATTTTCACCTTGACCTTATTATAAGCTCCCGAATGAATGAACGCCTCAACGATGCTCTTGTACGCATCCTGATGCTCCACATACTTGCCACAAACAGCTATCTCCACCTCGTCTTGCGGATTGTCAATAGCCTCTATCATCGCTTCCCAATCACCAAAATCGATTTTCTTCTCCGCAAGTCCCAACCTATTACACACCAAGCTGTGAACATTTTGCTTCATAAAACTACCTGGACACTTATAAATCGAATTCACGTCTATAGCGTTCACAACGTTATTTGGTCGCACATTGGTAAACAAAGCAATCTTCTCTTTTATCTCTTCTGAAAAAGGCAACTCACTGCGACAGAACAACATATCGGGGTGCAATCCAATTTCTCTGAGCTTCACCGCCGCATGTTGTGTAGGCTTGGTTTTCAACTCGCCCGCTGCCTTGATAAAAGGGACATAAGTAAGCAAAATAACCATGCAATCTTCGTAATCTTCCTGCAAAGTAAACTGCCTGATAGCCTCCAAAAATTGGTAAGATTCAATATCGCCTACTGTACCACCAATCTCCGTGATAACCACATCATAACCCTCTTTCGCAGCGTGAATAATGCGTTTTATCTCGTCCGTGATGTGCGGAATGACCTGAACGGTCTTCCCCAGATATTCGCCCTTTCTCTCCTTGGAAATTACAGTTTCGTAAATTTTCCCCGAAGTGGCGTTCGAGTTTTGGCTGAGAGATTCATCGATAAATCTCTCATAATGCCCCAAATCCAAATCCGTCTCAGCTCCGTCATCAGTAACAAAAACCTCGCCATGCTGATATGGACTCATCGTCCCTGGGTCAACATTCAAATACGGATCAAGCTTCTGCATATTAACCCGATAATTCATTTTCTTCAGTAGCAAACCAATGCTGGAAGCCGCAACTCCTTTGCCAAGCGAAGATAAAACGCCACCCAAAACAAAAATGTGTTTAGTCCTCATTAGATTCCCTTAATGTATTTTTATAATTTAATTTTCATGAACATTTTCTAGTGCAAAAAAAAATATAGAAGCCTGATTGTAAATGTTTTTCTAATTCGCCCTAAAGATAAATCCAGTCGCTATCGGACAATCTCGCCATCAATCTCTTTGATAAATTCTGCGACTTTGGGATACTTTTTCTCAATTTTTGCAATTCTCTCGTCGGAAGATTCTGGCAAATCAGCTTTCTTGCTCTGAGGAACATCCGAATTGAGAGACTCGTTTACCTTTAGTGATAATTGCAATTTAGCACCAAAATATCGCGACAGAAACTTCGTGAGCTTCTCTTTGTCACTCTCAAAAGAAGACAACTCAAAAGCGTTTGGCAACTCGATTTGTAACAAATTGTCCTGCAAAACTTTCTTGGGATACGTAGCAAAAAAATTGTTCACATAAACATTAAAATCGTTTTCTTTCAGAAGATTGACAATCTCTGGCAAAGCCGCATCGAACTCCGCCTGTGTTAAAACTTTATTCACTTTCTCCGAAGCTACCTCATCACGATTTTCATCACTTTCCTCAATCACAGATGCCGTTTTGGGAGGATTAGCGGAAACAGTAGTTTTTACACTTTCCACTGTTTTATTCACAGAAACTTTTTGCTTCGGTTCAGCAATATTACCAGAAGTTTCTGGCTGAGATTTTTCCACTTTCGCACCAGTTGTCAAGTAGGAGATTATCTTGTCCACTGACTTCAGATTTTCCACTTTGGACAACCTAATCAGCATCAACTCCGCAATAAAAATCTGATTTCCCGAATATTTTATCTTGTTAACAGCCTCCGCCAAAATATCTATGAGCAAAATCAAAGTTCTTTCCCCAAATTTTTTGGCAACATCCAAAGCATCATTGGCTATCATATCAGGAATGTTCTCGCTTTTGCCGTTGTAGAAAAGCGTGAGAAGTGTGCTCAAAAATTCCAAAAATCCAGTCATAAATTCCGAAACGCTGTTGCCCTCGTCAACAATTCTGGTGAACTCTGCCAAAACTCCCGTCGTGTCCTGCTCAGAAATTTTTTGCAAAATCTGCAAATACACCTGCCAAGAAATCACTCCGAACATAAACAAAACATCTTCTAAGCGAATGAGCTTGGCTGAATAAGAAATCATCTGGTCTAACAAAGACAACGCATCTCGCATCCCGCCATCAGCTTTGCGAGCAATGATTGACAACGCTGGCTCTTCAAACTCAATCTCCTCTTTTTTGCAAATCTCCCGCAAATTTTCCAAAATCGCTCCATACGGAATTCTCTTGAGGTCAAATCGCTGGCAACGAGATAAAATAGTGGGCAAAATTTTGTGTGGTTCTGTGGTAGCAAACAAGAAAATCACTCTCTCAGGAGGCTCTTCAAGTGTCTTCAGAAGTGCATTAAACGCACTGGTGGAGAGCATATGAACCTCGTCGATGATGTAGATTTTGTATCTGGAGGAAGTCGTGGAGAACATCAAATCTTTCTGCAATTCCCTGATGTCGTCCACACCCGTGTTGGAAGCACCATCTATCTCCACAACGTCGTAAGAGATAGCTTTCTCTATCTCCTTGCAATTGCTACACTCGCCACATGGATTCACAGTCGGACCGCTCTGGCAATTCAGACTTTTGGCAAAAATACGAGCCAAGGAAGTTTTCCCAACTCCTCTTGGCCCTGTAAACAAATACGCTCCAGCAATTCTGTCTTTTTCCACAGAACTCGCCAAAATCTTGGTCACATGGTCTTGAGCATAAATCTGCTCAAAAGTTTGCGGTCTATATTTTCTGGCTAAAACGGTATATTGCATTAATTTCTCAATGAGTTAATCAAATTGTAGGCGACATCAAAACGGTATTCCGCATCCGACCTCAAATCTGTAATCGGAGTAATTTCTTCTTTTAGAGCTTTCATCAGCTCGTCATCGCTTCCACCATCCAAAAGCACTTTCTCCGCCTTGGGCAATCTTCTGGCATATTCGTTCAGGCTTCCCACGGCAATCCTCAAACTGCTAAATTTATCACCATCTTTGCTGTAAACAGCTGCCAAAGAAACCTTGGCAATGGTCAGGGATTTCCGCGAACTAACCTTCTTGTAAAAATAACTTTTGCCATCTTCTACCTTGATAACAACAGCTTCGATCAGCTCACCATTTTTCAACACAGATTTCTTGTATCCAGTGAAATAGTCGCAAAGTTTAACTCGACGCTCGCCTTCCACAGAAACCAGAGCCACTTCGGCATCAAGAGCCAAAAGCAATGGAGTAGCATCGGCAGTGGGAGAACCATTAGCAATATTTCCCCCAATAGTAGCAACGTTTTGCAAAAGCGGAGAAGCAAAATTCATCAAAGATTCGCTCAAAAAAGGAACTTTGGATTTAATCAATTTAGAATTTATAATGTTGCCAAAAGTCTCTCCTGAGCCGATAACCAACTCGTCGCCACACACAGTAATCCCTTTGAGTTCGTCCAAATTGGAAATAAAATAAAGGACGCTGTCTTTTATCATCTGCTTGCTGATTTGCACGTTAATGTCCGTTCCACCTGCCAAATAGTAAAAATCTTCCTTACAAGACGCACTTTTTGCAAAAAGGTCGGACAAACTCTCAACTCTAATCAATTTGTTCCCGTTCATCATTTCACTCCTTTTGCATCTTTGCAAGCTCTTTGCACAGCTGTGATTACCTTTTCATAACCAGTACAACGACAAACATTGCCCGACAAAGCTCGCTTAATGCTTTCTCTGTCATCGCTACCGCCATTGGAAATGTAATGGTAAGTCGTCACCATAAATCCCGGAAAACAAAATCCGCATTGCACAGCGTTTTCCTCGTAAAAAGCCTGTTTAATTACTTCGCCCAATTTACTCTCGGCAATCCATTCCACAGTCTTAACATCTTTACCCTCGGCATGAATGAGATTCATCGTGCAACTGGTCACTGGTTTCCCCTCAAAAAGAATAGTGCAAGCTCCACACTCGCCCTCGGCACAACCGATTTTTGTTCCAGTCAATTCCAAATCCTCTCTCAAAACTCTAACCAAAGATTTCAAAGGGTCCGCATCAACAGATACATCTTTTCCATTAAGATTAAATTTGATCACATCTTCCTCCCTTGAAGAAATTTCTTATAAATTTGTCTTGGCATTAAACCAAGTTTATCTTTTAATTCTCTCACCGTTCCGTGAGGCACAAACTCATCTGCATAGCCAAATTTGAAAACCTTAGCATCTTTACCACAAAGATAGTCGCTTACAGTTTCGCCAAATCCACCCGCTAACACACCATCTTCGATAGTAATAAACTCTCTGATGCCTTCCGAAAGCGTTTCGTCTAAGATTTTATAATCGAACGGCTTAATGCAGTTGTAATGCAAAATCTTTGGCTTGATGCCATCTTTGGTCATAAATTCCGCCAAAGCTCTGGCATCAGTCAAGCTATTTCCCACAGAACAAATCGCAACTTCAGTTCCTTCTGTCTCCACAACAGCTTTTCCCAAAGCAAATTTTTCAAATTTGTCGGTCGGCACATCGCCTCGTGAATAGCGAATAGCAACAGGTCCATCACAATAATCGGCAGCCCAATCCAGCATCTCCACAAACTCTTTCTCACAGAAAGGCGTTAGCACCACAAAATTGGGAATCATTTTCAAATAAGCCAAATCGAACACTCCGTGATGAGTAGCTCCGTCTGCACCAACCAAGCCAGCTCTATCCAAGCAAACAACTACGGGCAATTTTTGCATAGCAACATCGTGAACCAATTGGTCAAAAGCTCTCTGCAAAAATGTGGAATATATTGCCACAAAAGGCTTTTTGCCTCCTCTGGCTAATCCAGCCGCGAAAGTTACCGCATGCTGTTCCGCAATTCCCACATCGTAAAACCGCTCTGGAAATTTCTTGGCAAATCTGTCCAAGCCAACACCCTTGGACATCGCGGCAACCACAGCACAAACATTCTCTTTCTCGGAAGCTATCTTCTCCAGTTCATCTCCCAGCACATTGCCAAAGCTACGCTTGGATGCCTGCAAAATTTCTCCAGTCTCCTGATTGAATGGGGCAATCCCATGAAAACTCTCGGGGTCTTTCTCCGCAAAGCTATAGCCCTTGCCCTTCTTCGTAATCACATGTAGCAAAACTGGTCCTGTGACATTTGCATCAATTTTGGAAAGAATTTTAATCAAATGTGGCAAATTGTGCCCATTGACAGGTCCAACATAATTAAATCCAAAATCTTCAAAAAAAATGTTTTTCGAAAACATATTCAAGAGGCTCTCTTCCATCTTCCGAGAACACTGCAACAAAGTGCTACGAATATTTCCCGGTAAGAATTTGGACAAATCGTAAATCTCTTTCTTCAGAAAATTGTAACTCTTGGAAACCAAAAAATCGGTCAAAGCTCGATGCATACCTCCAACGTTGGGAGAGATGGACATCTGGTTATCGTTCAGAATTACTATCAAATTGGACGGCTTCAAATCGCCGATGTGGTTAATCCCCTCAAAAGCCATTCCACCCGTGAGTGCACCGTCTCCGATAATAGCGATAGTTTTGTGTTCAGGATGAGCCACAGCCAAACCCAAAGCAGCGGAAATAGATGTGGAAGAATGCCCAACGGAAAAAGCGTCATAATCGCTCTCAAAAATATTGTTGAACCCACTAATTCCACCAAGTTTACGCAAGGTATGGAATCTATCTTTTCGCCCTGTCAAAATCTTGTATGCATAGCTCTGATGCCCAACATCCCACACCATGGGAACTTCCGCAGGATTAAACACCTTTAGCAACGCCAAAGTAAGCTCAACAGTCCCCAATGATGGTGCAATATGCCCACCATTGCTAGCACAAACACTAATAATTTGCTCTCGCAACTCTTCGGCTAACTTTGTGAGATCTTGCTCACTATAGCCCGAAATATCAATCGCTTGCTCTTTACAATCCAAAATTCCTCCATTAGCCACTCTCTCTCTTTGCAAGAATATCTGTCAAAGTTTTTTTTCAGCTTCAAATCGCTCAAAATCTATAAATAGTGCTAAAACTAAAACTAACGTCGGGAGAGTGCGACACAATGAGGTCTTCCCCCACAAAAAAGCGAAATTCCCAACGCTCCATGAGATACTTAGCTCCCGCAAGGATCTGCAAAGAACCCTCATCAAAAGAGTCGAATCCTGTGTTTTTATAGTAAGCCGTACTTCCGTTGAATTGCACTCTTGCAGAAATTTTTTCCGTGACCAAATAATCCACTCCAAGATCCGCTGTATAGACAAATTTACGTTGATATTCCTTCAATGGACAAAACTCCCCAAGATAAGAACCACTACAAAAATAATCGAACACAAACTTTCCCAATAAATGAGAACAACTCAACGCCACGGAAAAATCACCATTTCCACTTCCCGTGAGAACGTCTTTTTTACCCGTAGGCAACTTAATATAAGCCAACCAGCTAGCAAAAAAATTGTCTGACTGATAAAAATTGTTCTTCACCCGAAGAAGCATATCGCCAAAAGCCTCATCTTCGCCACTGCACAGAAACTCCCCGTCAGGCAGAAATATATAATAACTTGGAGCATCCATTCCGCTAATGTCCTTATCGGTGAGACCCAGCAAAGAATGATAATTGTTTATGAAATTACCCATGTTAGTTGCTCGCACCAAAACATAGGGAATCTCAACTCCAAAAGACCAATTATCTCTAAACTTTCGCGAATACACAAAATTGAATGTAAAAGTCTCACCTTTTAGAAACAAAACATTTTTTTCCGTAGTCCTAAGCACCCTATTATATGTGACATCTGAGACAACGCTAAATTCTTGTCCATCAAAAATCTGTGCTGATTCAGCCTTGGGAACACCAAAAATCTTAAAAAAAGGTGTCTGATTTTTCACATAAAACCCATGCAACCCACTAAAGGAAAGCATTAGTAAAAAAAATGCCGCCCATCTGAAACGATAAGCAGCATAGTAACAAATTCTAAACATTAATATCAAAATTTTTACATTTTCTCGGTGCTAAGGAATATCATACCTTAGCTTGTTCAAAAACTCCATCAAAATCAAATTATTGCCAAACCCCTCGATGACATCCTGAGCACTTTTCAATAATTTTCTTATCGCTTTAATCGACTTGTCCAAACCCTCAATATCCGGATAAAGCAACTTCTCCTCAATCCGCTTCGTCTGTGTGCTTCCCTCTTTCATCTCCACAAAAAGCACCGTCTCTTTCAAAATTTCTTTGGCAACAGCATAATTCAAAGCATACTCTTTCAAGTCAAAAACATTTTCTTGATCAGCTTCTCCATGAAATTCGCAAGCGATATCCACAATAGCCCTGTAAATACTGGCAGTCTTCTTCGTATGGATGTATTTCAAAACGTTCTCTTTAATCTTCTTTCCGATAGAACTGGATTCAACAACATACCCAGCAATAGAACCTTTGCTCGAAAAAGCGTCCGAGAGAGCCTTAACACAATAAGTCGCCATCTTTGGCTTTGGCAATTCCGACAAAATCGCAAAACCTTCCGTCAACAAAGCGTCACCAATCAACACAGAATTAGCAAATCCAAATTTCTCTTGGCACTTCTTATGCCATTTATCGCTCCCATAGGTATTCATAATAGGCAAATGTTCATGCAGAAAAAGCCCAGAATAAATATACTCAATAGCAACCGCCACTGGGATTATTTTTTTTATAACACCCGCGTTGTTCTTGCCTTTCAGCAATTCATACACAGCAAACAGAAAAATTCCACGCTCTTTGTCATCTCCTCGGAGCATCACTTCCGTCATTCCATCTTTGAGGAAATCAGGACACTCGTAGCCACTCATCCTCTCTTTGATAAAATCTTCAATCAGAATTTTACGAGAATTAAAATAGTTTCTTACTTTCAAAATTTCACCTTGTTCAAATTATTACACTGCACCGAAAGTGCAAACCTCAGAAACGAAGTCAAGCTATTTTGTGCTATCTTATACAATAAATTATTTTTTTAAAAAAATCTTCTACAAAGAAGCAAAAGTCAAGTCTCATTTGTGGTGTAAATTCTCTCATGTTTTAATTATTCTTAAAAATTTTCTGCTAACTTAAGTTTTTTCTGTAAGTTGGCTCTTTCTGTTTTTATTATACTCATATAAGTTCGTCCCTCAATCCAATCCTCATTTTGTTGAACCAAAATTGCTCCAATCAGAAGATTACAGCTTTCACAACTATGAAAAATCCTGATGCTTTTTTCTCGTCGTCTAATCTCTTCATTCAGTCGTTCTATCGGATTAGTACTTTTAATTTTCGCCCAATGTTGTTCTGGCAAGGCAATAAAATTGCTAACTTCAGGCAGGGTCTCCTCAAGCCAGTCAAAAAGTCGTTCACTCCCTTTATCTTCAACATTTGACAACAATTTATCCTTGTGATATTTAAACTCTTCCAAGTTTGCTGATTTCACAAAATTGCTACTCAGAGGAGTTAGCCATCCCAAATCTTTCTTCGGAACTTTATCCAACAAATTTCTTTGCCAATGCACAATACATCGCTGCTGAATTTGGCACGGAAAGCACTTAGTTAAAGCGGCTTTCAGCCCATCATGATCATCCCTTATCCACATATTTGTTTCTCTTAAGCCTCTGTGTTTTAGGCTCAAAAAGAACTCTTCCCAAGAACTTTCAGCTTCTTTCATGTGCATCTCAAATCCCAAAATTTCTCGCTTTCCATCTTCCGTTAAGCCAATCGCAATCATAATTGCTTGCGGTCTAACTTGCCCATTTTCTCGCACTTTAGTGTAAATGGCATCAATCCAGATGTATTCATATCTTGAAGCCAATTTGCGAGATTTCCATTTGTCAACCTCTTGTTGAATCGGCTGAATATACCTGCTAACTGTGCTTTTGTCCAAATTTTTTATCCCAAGTCTGTCGAACAATTTTTTTCATTTTCCGAGTAGAAACTCCATTGATATAAGCCTGCTGAACTATGCTAATCAGCGACCTATCGATTCGTTGGTATTTCTCCATTACGGAAGATGTGAAAGAGCCCTTTCTTATTTTGGGAAAATCAATTTCTAACTCGCCTAAACTAGTGGCAAGTTTTCTAGTTCTAAATCCACTTCTATAAGTTGTTCGCTCTTCATTCCGTTCATATTTTTTAGCATTCAAATATGACTCTAATTCTGCCTGAAACAGTTGATTTACAGCCGTTTTCAAAATTTTTGCTAAATTATTACTCGTTTCGTCCTTGACAAAATTTGTAAATTTTTCAAGTTTTTTGTCATGGTTGTTGGTCATTTTTGCCTCCTCGTGTTAACTTTTTGTAACATGAGAACAAAAGTGACCATTTTTTACTTTTTAAATTTACACCAACTTTGAGACGTTATCATTTATTTACAATATTTTAAGGCTAACCTTCTTTGTTTAAAAATTATTGAGCATTGGAGGATTTAAATGCATACTGGAATATCTTTTGGGGATTTGGCAATGAAGACGAAACTGAAGAAGATGGAAAATCATTTTCTTTTCAAAGTGGAGAAACTACTTGATTGGAAAAGGATTGGCAAAATTTTAAACAGAATTCCTCGAAAACGCGACAACGTGGCAGGTTGCATTCCCTACAGAAGATCTACGATGTTCAAGGTTTACTTGCTGATGATGTGGTATAATCTCAGCGAAGTGAAGTGTGCCGAGCGATTGATGTACGATTTTTTGTTTATGAAGTTTTGTGGATTCAGTATGGACGACGATACTCCTGACCATTCCACGATTAGCAGGTTTAAGAATTTACTTATTCAGCGAAATCTGTTGGAAAAGTTGCTGAACGAGGTGAATTACCAATTCGCGAAGTTGGGAATTAACTTAAAAACTGGTGCCGTAGTGGATGCGACACTTGTGAGTTCTGTGGCACGCCCCAAAAAGCAAGTGACAATAGAAACAGAGCCAGTGGCAGATGCTGAGAGCGAAGAGCAAGAATTTGTTTCGACCGAAGTCAATATTCAGGAGAGCAAAGACCCCGATGCCAAGTGGGTGAGCAAGCGAGGTCTCTTTGTGTATGGATACAAAGGCAATATTTCAGTTGACCCCCAGTATGGTTTGGTGCAGGAAATTATCACAACCCCAGCAAATCAGCATGACACAACAGTTTTCCCCGATTTGTTGCAGAAGATGAATTTACCACTGAATAAGCCTGTCTATGCGGACAAAGGTTATTGTAGCAGGAAGAATCGCGAGATTTTGAAAGAGAAAGAGCTGAAGAGTGCAATTATGTTCAAAAACAAGAAAAATGACAGTGAAGAAATTCGAAACCTAAAAAAGCGGTATAACAAAATGGTCTCCAAAACGCGATATATTGTGGAGCGGACTTTTGGCACGCTACATAAATCGTATGGATATGGACGCAGTCGTTACTTCGGCTTGGAGAAAACTCATTTCTTTTTACAATTGGGAGCATTAGCGTTCAATTTAAAGCGAGCCGTAAAACTGTGTGAGGCACAATTGATATAGGGTTGCTGTATTCAATGCGGAAAATTTGGCACATTTGGCCAGCAAATAACAAGAAAAAGAGAAAATAGAAGAGAAATTTTGGAGAAATCAGAGGAAAATTAGTTGGGAAAAGTGATTAATTTTGTTAAACTTGCCACTAGTTTAGGCGAATTAGAAATTGATTTCCCCAAAATAAGGAAGGGCTCTTTCACATCTTCCGTAATGGAGAAATACCAGCGAATCGATAGGTCGCTGATTAGCATAGTTCAGCAGGCTTACATCAATGGAGTTTCTACTCGGAAAATGAAAAAATTGTTCGACAGACTTGGGATAAAAAATTTGGATAAAAGCACTGTTAGCAGGTATGTTCAGCCGATTCAACAAGAGGTTAATAAATGGAAATCTCGCAAATTGGCTTCAAAATATGAATACATTTGGATTGATGCCATTTACACTAAAGTGCGAGAAAATGGGCAAGTCAGACCGAAAGCAATTATGATTGCACTTGGCTTAACGGAAGATGGAAAGCGAGAAATTTTGGGATTTGAGATGCACTTGAAAGAAGCCGAAAGTTCTTGGGAAGAGTTCTTTTTGAGCTTAAAACACAGAGGCTTAAGAGAAACAAATATGTGGATAAGGGATGATCATGATGGGCTGAAAGCCGCTTTAACTAAGTGCTTTCCGTGCCAAATTCAGCAGCGATGTATTGTGCATTGGCAAAGAAATTTGTTGGATAAAGTTCCGAAGAAAGATTTGGGCTGGCTAGCTCCTCTGAGTAGCAATTTTGTGAAATCAGCAAACTTGGAAGAGTTTAAATATCACAAAAATAAGTTGTTGTCAAATGTTGAAAATAAAGGGAGTGAACGACTTTTTGATTGGCTTGAGGAGACCCTGCCTAAAGTCAGCAATTTTATTGCCTTACCAGAACAACATTGGGCGAAAATTAAAAGCACTAATCCGATAGAACGACTGAATGAAGAGATTAGACGACGAGAAAAAAGCATCAGGATTTTTCCTAATTGTGAAAGTTGTAATCTTCTAATTGGAGCAATTTTGGTTCAGCAAAACGAGGATTGGGTCGAGGGACGAACCTATATGAGTATAATAAAAACAGAAAGAGCTAACTTACAGAAAAAACTTAAGTTAGCAGAAAATTTTTAGGAATAATTAAAACATGAGAGAATTTACACCACAAATGAGACTTGACTCCCGCAAAATGCAAAGGTCTCTTTCTTTGTGTGGAGTTTTCAAGGTTTCTCAAATTATAAGACACTTAAAGAGGTTTTTGAGAAAATTATAGGTGTCAATTTGAAGGAATGCGGAGTTATGCCCCTATGAGTAGAATCCGACTGAAAAATTTCAGTTCATCTTTTAAAACTTTTTGCTATTTAATCATAACCTTTTATAAATCAAAAAATTTTTTGAACATGAAGAAGTATCAATTATAAAATTGCTTTTTATTGCCAAATAAATTTTTTCATTAATAATATTTGGATTATTTTCTCCACTCACAAAATGTGGCAAACCGAACAAAAAGAAAATAACTATTTTAGGTTCTGAACGGAAATAGAATGGTTTATTTTTATTCTGGCTTATTATAATAACATCATGGTCTAAAATTTCTTTAACTAAAATTTCATTGGAATAAATTGAAAATTTATTTGTCCCATCAATAAAATAAGGGAAATCTATTTTTTCCCTATAATTAGAATTTTCAAAAAAGGTTGGAATACTGATCAAAACCAAAGGTTTGCTTTTAAATTTAAATATTATAGAATCAAATTTGTTGCAATCATTATAGTCACTATTTTCATTAGTGATAATTTCTTTATGTACTTCAGCTGGTAACTTATGATTTTTAATAATACTTTTTATATAAGCTATTCCATATCCTTTAAAAAAATAAACTAAACCTATATTTAAAAAAACAAAATATAAAATTATATAAAAGCCAACAAGAATCAATCTCAATTTTTTTGATTTAGCACAAAGAATATTAGATAAAGTTATAAGAAAAAATCCAAATCCATAAAAAAATAAATGAAAGCCATCACAGCGTCCCATGGATCCTGGCAAGTTTAAAACTGAAATTGTAAAAACTATCATTAAAGAATTATTTAACTTTTTGCTTTTCAAATTTTTAGAAACAATAAATATAGAAAAATAGATAATAAAGAAAAAGAAAATGATTGTTGGAGAAAAAAACCAAGGGAAATTATTTCCGCCTTGAGAAAATATGTATAATGTAATAATTGAGTTTTTAAGTAGATCAAAAAAAATAAAAAGAATTCCCAAAATGATTGCGGTAGGAAAACAAATTAAGATACTTTTCAAAGAAAATAATCTATAAAAAACAAAATAACTCAATAAAGTTAGTGTAGAAGTTATTGCAATTTCAGGCGAAATAATAAATACTATAATGAAATTGCAGAGAAAACAAAAAGTAATTTTTAGAATTGAAGATTCTTTATGGATATATTTATAAAATTTGCAAGAAAGAGCTAAAGGGACAACAAATCTAAATAAAGTATAATTGGCTCCCCCCATAAACAAAGGGAAAAACGAAGGAACAAACAAAAGAAAAAAGACTTTATTTTTTAATTTAGGATTAGCAATTTCCCCACAAAGATTCCATAATGCATAATAACCAAATAAAGATTCAAAAAATAAAGAAATTTGATAAGCAATAGGTACACTTAAATTAAAAATTTTAACAAGACAAAAAGGAAAATAGAGTAAAAAGGCTCCATAGGCAAACTCAAAATTATTATATGGCTTTAATCCATCTTGCATTAAATATAATCTTTGGATAAAATAAGGAGCTTCTCCAAATGATAAAATTTCACCTGTTCTATTGAGAAGAAATAAAAACAAAACAAAAATTAGTCCCGCTACAAAATAGAAAAATTTTGACTTTAGTTTAACTTCTTTATTCTCAATATTTAAGCAAAATTTGATAGCATTAAAATGATTTAAATTATTGTTTTTATGCAACCTAAAAAAACAAATTACTATTGTAAAAAATAAAATTATCAAACCAGCTCTATTTGAAAAGCCATAATAATAAGAATTAGAAATGCTTGGAGATACTGTTATGTGCCAAGGAATAGTTAATGAAAAAAAACATCCCAGAAAATATGTAAATTCTATAGATTTCAATATGTTTAATTCTTTTTGTTTATAAAAGAATACCATTGTGATATGCACCCATTTTTTTGGACTTTTTAATTAAGTTTACTAAAATATTGTTCTCGATATTCAATCGGTGACAATCCGTCTAACTTGACAGAAACTCGATTAGAATTGTAATAATCAAGAAACTTTTTTAATTTATCAATAAAATCATTAACTGAAGCAAATTTTTCGCCATAAAACATTTCAACTTTCAATCTTCCGAAAAAACTCTCCATTATGCTGTTATTCAAGCAATTTCCTTTGCGTGACATACTTTGTGTGATGTTATGGGATTTCAATATTTTTTGATAATTATCCATTGAATATTGCCAACCTTGGTCTGAATGTAAAATTGGAGTAACATTTGTAGGCAATTTTACAAACATTTTTTTTAGCATAGAAATTATTTGCTTAAAATTAGGCGATTTAGAAATATCATATGAAATTATTTCCCGACTATACATATCAAGAATTGAAGACAAATAAACTTTTTGACCTAAAATGTTGAATTGAGTTACATCCGTGGTCAACTTTTCATAAGGATTTGTAGCAACAAAGTTTCTGTTTATTATATCAGGAGCAACTTCCCCTGTGCCTCCTCTAAAAGAGTTGTATTTTTTCTTAATTGCTTTACCTTTTATTCCCATATTTTTCATCAATTTAAGTACAGTTTTGTGATTGATTTTTATTCCTTGTTTCCTCAGTATTATCTCTACTCGTCGATAACCAAGAGCTTTATCATTTTTAGTCAAGTCTCATTTGTGGTGTAAATTCTCTCATGTTTTAATAATTTCTAAAAATTTTCTGCTAACTTAAGTTTTTTCTGTAAGTTGGCTCTTTCTGTTTTTATTATACTCATATAGGTTCGGCCCTCAATCCAATCCTCATTTTGTTGAACCAAAATTGCTCCAATTAGAAGATTACAACTCTCACAATTAAGAAAAATTCTGATGCTTTTTTCTCGTCGTCTAATCTCTTCATTCAGTCGTTCTACCAGATTAGTGCTTTTAGTTTTCGCCCAATGTTGTTCTGGTAAGGCAATAAAATTGCTGACTTCAAGCAGGGTCTCTTCAAGCCAGTCAAAAAGTCGTTCACTCCCTTTATCTTCAACATTTGACAACAATTTATCCTTGTGATACTTAAACTCTTCCAAGTTTGCTGATTTCACAAAATTGCTACTCAGAGGAGTTAGCCAGTCCAAATCTTTCTTCGGAACTTTATCCAACAAATTTCTTTGCCAATGCACAATACATCGCTGCTGAATTTGTCACGGGAAACACTTAGTTAAAGCGGCTTTCAGACCATCATGATCATCCCTTATCCACATATTTGTTTCTCTTAAACCTCTATGTTTTAGGCTCAAAAATAACTCTTCCCAAGAACTTTCAGCTTCTTTCAGGTGCATCTCAAATCCCAAAATTTCTCGCTTTCCATCTTCTGTTAAGCCAAGAGCAATCATAATTGCTTGCGGTCTAACCTGACCATTTTCTCGCACTTTAGTGTAAATGGCATCAATCCAGATGTATTCATATTTTGAAGCCAATTTGCGAGATTTCCACTTGTTAACCTCTTGTTGAATCGGCTGAATATACCTGCTAACAGTGCTTTTGGCCAAATTTTTTATCCCAAGTCTGCCGAACAATTTTTTCATTTTCCGAGTAGAAACTCCATTGATGTAAGCCTGCTGAACTATGCTAATCAGCGACCTATCGATTCGTTGGTATTTCTCCTATTACGGAAGATGTGAAAGTACCCTTTCTTATTTTGGGAAAATCAATTTCTAACTCGCCTAAACTAGTGGCAAGTTTTCTAGTTCTAAATCCACTTCTATAAGTTGTTCGCTCCTCATTTCGCTCATATTTTTTAGCATTCAAATATGACTCTAATTCTGCTTGAAACAGTTGATTTACAGCTGTTTTCAAAATTTTTGTTAAATTATTACTCGTTTCGTCCTTGACAAA